>DASXDM010000015.1:0-319473 GCA_036490655.1 Verrucomicrobiia bacterium
AGCCATCTTCTCTTCCATTGGTAACACTTTCTTCCAAGGCATAGTCGCCTCAGTATGTGTTACCTATCCTCCCGGTCTATCTGTTACCACTCTCCCCGGTTCATACCCCCTCAATCCCTCTCCCCGTTGAGGGGAGAGGGAACAGGGAGAGGACATTTACAATGATTTGAAAGTCAGATGGCATGCGGCAGGTTCAGGGATTTTCAAATTTTCGCGATCAAAATTCTCGCGCGTTGACTGTAATCCTCCTTCACCGCTTCAACAATCCACTTTTCGTTTTCGAAAATTTGGCGGATGGCTTCGGCCTGGCCGTCCCCAAATTCCAACATAATCCTGCCGGACGATTTCAGGTATGCTTTCGCGCAGGCCGCAAGCATCCGGTAAAAATCCAGGCCATCCGCGCCGCCATCCAGCGCCATACGCGGATCAAAATCGCGGACCTCGGGCTGCAGGGTGGCGATTTCAGCCGTTGCGATATATGGGGGATTGCTGATGATCAGGTCGAATTGAACCTCGTTGAGAGAATCCAACCCAAAAAAATGAGCCGCCCCCTCACCCCGACCCTCTCCCCCGATGGAGGAGAACTTCAAGGGCATGGCATCGACCTGCAAAAAATTGATGCACCCGGCGACATCATTCCGCTCCGCGTTCTCTTTGGCCAACTTGAGTGCTTCGGCTGAAATATCGACGCAAGTGATTTTCGCATCGGGACATTTTTTTGCTAAAGCGATAGCGATACAACCCGTACCGGTGCCGAAGTCCAAAGCCCTTGGAGGTTGGGCCTTGAAGGTTGCAAGAAACTTCCAGCCTTCTTCCGCAAGCAATTCCGTTTCCGGCCGCGGCACGAGGGCATGGCGATTGACGGTGATCTCGCATCCGCAAAACGACATCGAGCCGATGATATGCTGCAGCGGTTCGTGTTTACTGCGACGCACGACAGCCTCGCGCAACGAATCCGTTTCCGCCGGGGTCAGCGCACGCTCGAAATTCAGGTACAGATTCATGCGCGGCATCTTCAGGAGATGCGCCAGGAACAATTCAGTTTGCAAGCGCGGCGATTCCACGCCGCGTTTGGCGAGAAAATCGGCGCTTTTCTGGATCGCTTCAAGGACGGTCACAATGGAAAGCTAGTTTTAGAGCGCCCGGTTCAAAAGCTTAAAGTCTGAACAACTTCGCCCGCGTGTATCTTACAAGCACTATAATATCCGATGATCTATTAGACCTTACGGGTAACGCCAGCCATGCAAACCGGCATTGGTGACCATGTTTGGATATCGGAAAAATTGTAGATTAATGAATCAAATCGCGCTTGCCATTCTTCCCACCTCCCCGCAGCTTTGGAATATTAGACCTCGAATCCCATGAATGAGCAGATTCAAATATCTCGACCGATGAAAATAATGGATTGGCTGGTCGTGGTTGTTGTGGCTCCTGCATTCATTCTACCCTTTCTAACACAATCTGAACACGCTGCCCATCGTCAAAGTTTGGAGGTCACGACTACCTGTCTTGCGGTAGTTGCTTGTGCTCTCATTTTGGGTTGGATGTGGTTCGCTGATGGAGCGCGTTCCAAGCTTTGGAGATGGTTCCCACCATTTTGGCCATGGGGATTGTATTGCACAGGACGAAAATCGCGATGGGGGGTTGCTTTAGTTTTAGTTCTTGGGACTGCTTTAGGAATTTTTTCATAGAAATTTCTCAAATGCCTATGGCAAGAGGCTTAACACCGCGCCAGAACCATAGTTTTTAAAGTAGCCCGCTATCCACTTTCCGCTTTGCTCGTCTTCCTTTTAAATTAGAATAGGGTCGTGAATTTACATGCCGGACAATTTCCCGCGTACCGTCCCCGCCGTTTGCGACAATCGCCGGCGCTGCGCAAACTCGTTTGCGAGACGCGCCTGAGCGTCGAGCAACTGGTGCTTCCGTTGTTTGTCCGCTCCGGCAAAAAATTGCGCCGCGAAATCTCGGCCATGCCCGGCGTTTTCCAGTTGTCTCCCGACGAATTGTTGCACGAGGCCGAACGCGCGCACAAACTGGGCGTCCCCGCCGTCCTGCTTTTTGGCATCCCGGATAAAAAAGATACGAAGGCCAGCGGCGCCTTCGCCAAAAATGGCATCGTCCAGCAGGCGGTCCGGTTGCTGAAGAAGGAATTGCCGTCGCTGCTGGTCGTCACGGATGTTTGCCTGTGCGAATACATGGAGCATGGTCATTGCGGCATCGTTTCGCATGGAAAAATCCTCAACGATCCTTCGCTGAAGATCCTCGCGCAAACGGCCCTGAGCCATGCCGAGGCGGGCGCAGACATCGTGGCGCCGAGCGATATGATGGACGGGCGCGTAGCGGCTATTCGAGCCATCCTGGATAAGAACGATTTCACGGATACGCCCATCATGAGTTATGCGGCGAAGTTCGCCTCGGCCTATTACGGACCGTTCCGCGAAGCCGCCGAATCTGCGCCGCAATTCGGCGACCGCCGCAGTTACCAGATGGACGCCGCGAACGCGAACGAGGCGTTGCGCGAAGTGGCGCTCGATATCCGGGAGGGCGCCGACATCGTGATGGTGAAGCCGGCGCTGGCTTACCTGGACCTGATTTACCGGGTGAAAAATGAGTTCGGCTATCCCACGGCGGCATATAGCGTCAGCGCGGAACATGCGATGATCAAAGCCGCCGCCGCCAACGGCTGGATCGATGAGCGGGCGGTGACGCTGGAGACCTTGCTGGCCATGCGCCGGGCCGGCGCGGATATCTTGATCACGTATGCCGCAGCGGATGTCGCAAAGTGGCTTAAGTGAATGCCGATTGATCAAAGTTTCAGTTTGACCCCCTTCCCTGAATTGAGCTAGACTGCACGTTCCCTTTTTTAAATTAAGATGATTGGAACGATTCGCAAACATTCAAGCTGGCTTTGGATAATCATTGCCGGCGCCACGATTGTTACTTTTGTTTGGTGGGGCGCGAGCGTCCCGACACGCGGAGGGGGCGGTGGTGGCGGCGGGGGCGGTGATTTCGGCTCGATTTACGGGAAGGACATCACCCAGGATGAATATTCCGCGGCGAAGAACGATTATTTCATCTTTTCCTGGCTCCATAACGGTTTTCAATGGCCGGACCAGGATCCGAATCTTTCCAACTTCCAGATCGACCAGCAGATCTATCTCCGGATCATGCTTTTGCGCAAAGCGCAAATGATGGGGATCACTGCCGATGACAAAGCGGCGGAATCAGCCGCAGGCAACCTCCTTTCATCGCCCGATCTGATGCGGGCTTTTCATGTCCGGGGCGGCTCCGTCCCGATCGACTCATTCGTCAAAGGCGTTTTGCAGCCAAAAGGTTTCACCGCCGATGATCTCGAGCGCTTTGCGCGCAATGATCTCATCCTCCAACAACTGGTCCAAAGCATTGGCATGGCCGGCCAATTATTCACGCCGGAAGAGGCTGCCAGCGCCTGGCGGCGCGAAAATGAAGATCGGAAGGCCCAGATCGTTTTCTTTTCCGCAACGAATTATCTCGCGCAGGTTCCTGTCTCGGAAATGAACGTGGGCGGTTTCTACACGAATTACATGTCCTATTACCGACTGCCGGACCGGGTGCAAATCAGCTACGTCGAGTTCAATGTCACCAATTACCTTACCGCCGCTGAGAAAAAAATCGGCGCCACCAACCTTGATTTCCAGGTCAGTTCGATCTTCGCGCAAGATGGGATGGAAGGGGTCCCTGATGCAAAGACCCCGGACGAAGCCAAGGCAGAGATCCGCCAATTTGTCATCCGTAAAGAGGCCATGACGGAGGCGAACAACGACGCGAACACTTTTGCCAATGCCGTCTTTCAACAGACGCCCGCCAGCCCCGCCAATCTCGCCCTCCTCGCCAGAAAAAAAGAATTGGTTGTCAAAACACCCGCGCCCTTTTCCCAACAATACGGGCCATCGGAATTTATTGCGCCGGAGGCCTTCACCAAATCGGCTTTTTCGCTGACCTCAGACGATGCGTTCGCCGGGCCGGTCCAGGGGCCATATGCGTATTATGTCATGGCTTTGGACAAACAGCTGCCGAGTGAAATCCCCCCGTTGACCGCGATCCATGACGAGGTGGCCCGCGATTATCAAACGCAAGTGGCGTTGGCGCTGGCCCGCCGCGCCGGCACGAACTTTGTCACCACACTGAATCTCAGGCTGCTGTCCGGACGCACTTTCCCGGCAGTTTGCGTCGCCGCAGGCCTGGACTCCGAAGAGTTACCGCCTTTTTCCCTGAGCACGACGGAGGTGCCTGAACTCAAGAACCGCGCCGGCCTTCCCCAGATCAAACAGGCGGCGTTCGGCACCCTGGTGGGCCACGCCAGCGACTTTGAACAGACCGATGAGGGCGGCTTTATCCTCTACGTCGAAAAACAATTACCGCCGGATGAGGCGGCCATGAAAACCCAGATGCCGCAATATCTCGCGCAAGTCCGCCGCGAACAATCATTCGAATTGTTTCAAGATTGGGTCAATGGCGAAGCCGGCCGTCAATTGCGGTCTATTCCGCAACTGGCCAAGGAACTGCAAGCCGCGCAGGCTGCGCAAGGCGCTAAATAAGCTATTAGCGGTTTTATAAAAAAGAAATCCGCCTTTGATTGCGATTCCCTTTGCCGTTAGGATTCCCCGGTGAGTGTCATCAAACTTTCCTCCCCGGCAACCCACGAATTCTGGGAAATCCCGGTCTTGTTCGAAGACGAACATCTTCTGGCCCTGGACAAGCCGTCCGGACTGCTCACTTCGCCCGACCGATACGATGCGCTACGGCCCAACCTGATGAAGCTGCTGCATGCGGCGATCGCCGCCGGCAAACCCTGGGCCAGTGAACGCCATCTGGATTATCTCAGCAATGCGCACCGCCTCGATTTCGAAACCAGCGGCGTGATCCTGCTGGCCAAGAACAAGGCGGCGCTCGTCGCGCTCGCCAATCTGTTCGGCACGGAAAAACCGGCCAAAAAATATCTCGCGCTGGTCCGCGGCGAAATCGTGCAGGACAAATTCGAGGTGGACGCCAAATTGTCTCCGCATCCGGTAAAAATCGGCTTGATGCGCGTGGACCCTAAAAACGGCAAGAGATCCAAAACGAATTTTGAAGTGCTGGAAAATTTTCCACGGTTCGGTTATGCGCTGCTCCGATGCGAACCTTTGACCGGACGCACGCACCAGATCCGCGTGCATGCGGCCCATGTCGGCCTGAAAATCGTGGGGGATGAACTCTACGGCGGCAAATCGTTCTGGCTCTCGCGTCTTAAGCCTGACTATCGCCTGAAGCCGGGACGCGAGGAGCGCCCGCTTCTTTCCCGGGTGGCCTTGCATGCGGAAGAACTGCAATTGCCGCACCCGGTCACCGGGGAGATGCTGAAGATCACGGCGCCGTGGCCCAAGGATTTGAAAGTAGCCGTGAAATACCTGCGGCAATATTCGAACTCACCGGGCGTTCCTGCGGAGTGAGCTAAAAAACCAATTTAGTTTAAAGACCTCCTCACCCCGGCCCTCTCCTCTAAGGAGAGGGAGAAACGCTCGGCGCTATTGTCTGAAATACGGCAAGCGGAATCTGTCAGGAAACCATTCCACAACCAAAACACGTCCTCTCGCTGTTCCTTCTCCTGGGGGAGAAGGTCAGGATGAGGGGGTCTTAAAAAATAACCTTCATTTCAAATCCAATTCTCTCTCTTTTTGTTTCTTCCGCCCTTGAGTGTTCGGCACTGAATGTCGAAAGTCTCTTTTCTGCCGGCTATTTCGCGACGGCCCAATTCAGGATCGCTTTTTGCACGTGCAACCGGTTTTCCGCCTGGGCAAAGATCGTCTCGGCATTCTTTTCAAAAGTTTCCTCGTCGATCTCTTTGCCCCGGTACGCCGGCAGGCAATGCATGACCAGCGCGTCGGGTTTCGCCAGTTTCACCAGCTTCTGGTTGATCTGGTAATCTTTCAAAACCTTCAACCTCTCGGCGGATTCCGCTTCCTTGCCCATGGAAACCCAGACGTCGGTGTAGAGCAGGTCAGCGCCTTTGGCCGCTTTTTCCAAATTGTCCGTACAGATGATTTTCCCACCCGCGCGCTCCAAAATTTCGCGCGATGGCTGGAATTTTTTTGGCGCGGCGATCCGCAGTTCAAATTTCATTTTTGCCGCCGCAAAGATCCAGGACTGGGGCACATTGCACGCGCCATCCCCGATGAAGGCAACGACCTTGCCGGCGATCGCCCCGCGCAGTTCCTTGAAGGTGAAGATGTCCGCGAGGATCTGGCAGGGATGCTCGTCATCCGTCAGCGCATTGATCGTGGGGATCTTCGAAAAATCCGCGAATTCCTCCACATCGCTTTGGGCAAAGGTCCGGATAACCGCGCCATGGATCATCCGGCCCATGACCCGGGCGGTGTCCTTGATGGGTTCGCCGCGGCCAAGCTGGATGTCGTTCGCATTCAAAAACATCACGCCACCGCCCAACTCGCGGATGCCGGTCTCAAACGAAACCCGCGTCCGGGTGGATGACTTTGAAAAAATCAATGCCCAGGTCTGGCCGGCGAGGGGCTTGCGGTCGACCCGCGCCCGCTCGCGTTTGAAAATGGCCGCATCCCGCAGGATTTTTTCAAAATCCGCGACCGGTAATTTTTCCAATGACAATAAATTTTTCATCTTTGCGATCTGGGATATCCACCCAAAGGAGAGTTTGTAACTAAAATCAGAGGGCTCGTCACTTCTTTTTCTTCAACGCATCGGCGGCGCACCACAGGTACCAGGAAGCGGTGGTGCGATGGGGCCGCCACATTTCACCGTGGGCCAGGAGGGCCTTCGGCGCAGGCATCTTTCGTTTCTTGTAGGCGTGGCGAAAGCCTGTGCGCACACCGAAATCGTGCACCGGCAAAACATCCAGGCGGCCAAGCTGGAAAATCAGGAGCATCTCCACCGTCCAACGTCCGACCCCACGGACTTGCGTCAGCCGCGTGATGATCTCTTCGTCAGGCAATTTTCCGATCTCGCGCGAGTTCGGGATGATGCCGGACAAAGTTTTCTCGGCGATGTCGCGGATGGCCCTGATCTTGGCGAAGGAAAATCCACAGGCCCGGATTTGCGCGTCCGTGACCCCGGCAAGGTCCGCCGGTTGCGGAAATTTTTTTTCCGGGAACAGTTTCTTGAACCGCGCCAGGATGGTATTCGCCGCCGTTCCATTGAGTTGCTGGTGGGCGACCGCCATCACGAGCGATTGGAAGGGCGCCCGGCGGGTCTCCGGGACCAACCCGCACTTGCCGTGCTCGCGGATGAGCCGGCGCATGATCGGGTCTTTGGATGACAAATGCCTGTGTGCTGCGGGAGTCATAACTGACGAAGATTATGCGAGAGATTTGACCATTTCCTCAATTTTGGAAATTCCTTCGCCGGCGCCTTGCGGTTTCAGGTTCAGCGAGGGCAACAGGCGGATCGTTTGGGTTCCCGCCGGGATCACTAGAACGCCCGCCGCCTGCATCCGATTGGTGAATTGGATCGCGACCGATTTCTCGCTTTGGGCCAGGGCGGGGATTTTTTCTCTCAGCTCCAGGCCGAGCATCAGTCCCAGGCCCCGCGCATTTTTCACAACCGCAGGATATGTTTCGGCCAACCGCTTCAATTCATTCAGCATCCAATCACCGAGCTGGCGGGCATGGTTGGCCAGTTTTTCATTTTCGATGACTTCAAATATTTTCAAAGCGACGGCGCAAGCCAGGGGCGTGCCTCCGAAGGTCGTGGCATGAGTGCCCGGGCCGAGCAATTCCGCAAACGGCGCACGCAGCCAAAAGGCGCCCATGGGGAATCCGCCGCCGAGTGATTTGGCCATGGAAAGGCCATCAGGCCGGAATTTTTCACCGCCGGGAGTATTTTCCAAAATCCGCTGGAAGCTTTGGAAGGCTCCGGTGCGGAAATGTCCATCCTGCACGGCATCCATCAGCAACAGCAATTTTTTCTCATCGCATAATTGCCGCAGGCCCAACAAATATTCCGGCGTGGCCGGGGTGATCCCGCCCTCGCCCTGGACTCCCTCGATCAGGATCGCGACGGTGGCCGGTGAAATGGCTTTTCCCGCCGCTTCCAGGTCATTGTATGGAATATGCCGGAAGCCGGGCGTCATCGGTTCGAAACCTTTTTTCACTTTTTCCTGGCCGGTGGCGGCGATGCCCGCCAGCGTTCGGCCATGGAAAGAATTGACGGCCGTGAGGATTTCAAACCGGCCTTCGTCATGACCGAACTTGCGCGCGGTCTTGAAAAGCCCTTCATTGGCCTCCGCGCCGCTATTGGCAAAGAAAACTTTTCCGTCACCGAGGCGTTTCACGATCTCGGCAGCGAGGCGCCCTTGCGGTTCGGTGTAATAGAGGTTCGAAACATGGACGAGCTTGCGCGATTGTTCCACCAGCGCTTCGGTGATGGCCGGATGCGCGTGGCCGAGGCAATTGACGGCGATGCCGCCGCCCAGGTCCAGATAGCGTTTGCCGTCCACGTCAAAGACATAACTGCCCGTGCCGTGACTCAAGGCGAGGTCAAAACGGCCATAGCTGGGCACGACATTCTTCGCAAACAATTCGCGGATGGTCTCGAATTGGTTGCGGACGATTGGCGGCGGCGATGAAACAATCTCTTTCATTTACGAATCTTCAAATCGTAATTCGTAATTCGCAAATCACAAAACGATTTCTGTCCCCACTCCTTCGTCGGTGAAGATCTCCAACATGACGGCGTGCGGCACGCGGCCATCCACAAAGGAAACTTTTTCCACGCCGGCTTTGATGGCGGCGACGGCGCTGTCCACTTTGGGGATCATACCTTTGTCGATGACGCCGGATTTTTTCAAGGCCGCCACGTCCGACGTCTTGATCTGCGGGATCACCGAATCGGGATTTCTCGGATCGCTCAAAAGCCCGGGCACGTCGCTCATAAAGACCAACCGCTTGGCCTTAAGCGCAATGGCCAGTTGCGCGGCGGCGATATCGGCATTGCAATTATAGACCTTTCCATCGCCTCCGCGCGCGGTGGGACTGATGACGGGCGTGAAGCCGCACCAAATGCTCTCCTTGATCGGCGCAACATTGACGTCCATCACTTCGCCGACAAATCCGATGTCGATTTTTTTGCCGGCGTTGACCGCATCTTCGAGGAGCATCCGCCGGCATTTGAAGATGTCAGGCCCGGCAAAGCCCACGGCATTGCCGCCGAGGGCATTGATGGCCTTGACGACCTCCGGGTTGATCTCCCGCGAGAGAACGTCATCCGCAATCTTTGCCGTGGCTTCGTCGGTGACGCGCTGGCCCTGGATGAAATTTGCCACCAAGCCGGCCTTTTCCATCGCGCGGGTGATGGCCTTGCCGCCGCCATGGACGATGACGGGATTGATCTCCACGGCTTCAAGAAAGACGATGTCGCGCGCCACGCTGGTGCGCACGGTTTCATCCGGCGAATCCATGAAGCTGCCGCCGTACTTCACCACAAACGTCTCCCCGGAGAATTTCTGGATGTACGGCAGCGCCTCAAGAAGCATGTCGGCTTTGGCGATGAGGTCTTGCACACTGTATTCCTAAAAGAATTTTGCGCCAAATGAAAGAGCGATTGTTGTCCCACCCCATTTTGATTTACCCTTACCGCGATGTTTGAACTTCTCAAGACCGACTCGCAGACCAAAGCGCGCCTGGGCAAATTGCGCACCGCGCGCGGCGTGGTGGACACGCCGGTGTTCATGCCGGTGGGCACGCAGGCCAGCGTCAAGGCCCTCGACCCGCGCGAACTCCTAGAGATGGGCACGCAGATCATCCTCGGCAATACCTACCATCTGAACCTGCGGCCCGGCCTGGACATCATCCGCGCCGCCGGCGGCCTGCACAAATTCATGAACTGGACCCGGCCCATCCTGACCGACAGCGGCGGGTTCCAGGTGTTCAGCCTGGCCAAGATCCGGAAAATCAAACCGCACGGCGTCGAATTCCGTTCTCACCTCGACGGCTCACTCCTGTTCCTCGGCCCAAAGGAAGCGATGGAGATCCAACGTGTGCTCGGCTCGGATATCGCCATGGTATTTGACGAATGTCCGCCCCACGATGCGCCGGCACGCGAACAAAGACTGGCCGTGGAACGCACCATCCGCTGGGCGCAGGAATGCCGCGAACAACCGCGCGCCGACGGGCAAAATGTTTTTGGCATCGTCCAGGGCGGTTCAAATGCAGCATTGCGCGAGGAATGCGCGAAGGCATTGGTGGCGATGGATTTTGACGGCTACGCCATCGGCGGCGTCAGCGTGGGCGAGCCGGAGCATGAAATGATGAAGGCGATCGAATTGGCCGAGCCGTTTTTACCCGCGCACAAGGCGCGTTACGCGATGGGCCTGGGCACGCCCGCGCAGATGATTGAACTGGTGGCGCGCGGAGTGGATATGTTCGATTGTGTGCTGCCCACGCGCGTGGCGCGCAACGGCACCGCCATCACGCGCAAAGGAGCTTTCGGTCTCAAAGGTGGCGCATATAAAGCAGATTTCCGCCCCATCGAGGAGACGTGCGATTGTTTTGCCTGCAAACATTTCACGCGCGCGTATTTACGGCATCTCTTGAACGTGGACGAAATCCTCGGCCTTCGCATGGTAAGCGTCCACAATTCGCATCTCTTCCTGCAAGTCATGGCGGATGCGCGCAAGCATCTGGCCGCCGGAACTTTCGGAGAATTTTATCGCGATTTCATCGCCAATTATGTGCCGTCCCAGAAAGTCTTGGCGGCGCGCAAGGCGGCGGACAAAGAGAGATGAATTTTAGCCACGGATCCCGCAGAGCGGGACGGATGAACACGGATTAAAGACTAACGCAAAGGCGCTAAGAGGGGAGGGAAGACACGATTACCAGGGGCACAAGATTTAAAGCCGACTGACGTCGGCTGCTACGGCTCGTGGGGACGCTCGCCCACCAAACTGGATAATGTTGCCGTCCTCTGGGAATTGAATTAAATTGCCACCATGAGTACGGTAGCTGAGATTGAAAATGCTTTGCAAACACTTCCCGTTGATGAGGCGCGGAAAGTGGCCGGTTGGCTTCAACAATATCTCGATGAAAAGTGGGACAGGCAGATTGAGGCTGACGCAAAATCCGGCAAACTCGACCGGCTTTGGGAAAGGGCCAAATCTGACATTATTTCAGGTAAAGTAAAACCGCTTGATGAAGTCCTCAACGACGAGTGATTTCTGGCGCAATTACCGCACGTTGCCGCCGGCTGTGCGGATTGCAGCGCGTAAAGCTTATAAGCTTTGGCAACAAAATCCCCGGCATGGTTCGCTCCAATTTCAAAAGAAGGGCGACTACTGGTGCGCACGAATTGGACCAGGCTATCGTGCTTTGGGAAGAGAACACGAGGGAACATTCTATTGGTTCTGGATCGGCCCGCACGATGAATATGAACGACAGCTTCGGGATTTGTGAACTTCATCGCGAATTATGTGCCGTCCCAGAAGGTATTGGCCGCGCGCAAAGCGGCGGACAAAGAGAGATGAATTTTAGCCACGGATGGACACAGATAAACACGGATAAAAACCCACGCCAAGGCGCGGAGAAAGGGAAATGACAGGATTAACAGGATGCACAGGATTTAGAACCAACTTATCCTGTTTCGTCGGAGTGCTACGGCTCGCGCAGGACGCTCGCCCTACCGCACTGGACGCGCCAACGACTCATCCCTCCCACCAAATTGACCATTTGCCCCGCATGACCATCTGTGGCACACTATTGCTACAGGAAAAGCAATTTTTACGAAATTATGAATAAACCAAAAATCATCGCTTATTTGAAACCGAGCTGCGGCTGGAGCCAGGGCGTGCGCGCCGTGTTGCGCAAATACGACCTTCCCTTCGAAGACCGCGACATCATCAACGATCCCCTGCAACGCCAGGAAATGATCGAGAAGAGCGGCCAAATGCTCAGCCCGTGCGTCGAGATCAACGGCAAAATGCTCGCCGACATCAGCGGCGAAGAAGTCGAAGCCTGGATGCTCTCGAACAATGTTGTGACGGAAAACAACCGCACGCCCGATGCGCCGATCAACCAGCCTTGCGCCCATGAAATGCCGCAAAGCGCGCCGTTGAAATTTGCCGCCCGCTCATAAAAAAATCTTAACTCACGAACGCGAAGGTGAAAGCCTTCGCGTTTTTTAATTTGAAAGAGGGGATTAAATTCAGTGGGAGACTTGCTCCACATGAATCTCAAAATCGAGAGAGGTAATTTCAATTTAAGTATACCCCAACCTTCCTTCACCCTGACCCTCTCCCCAGGGAGAGGGAACAGGAAGAGGACGTTTATCGTCATTTGAAGGCCAGAAAGAATACGACAGGTTAAGGCGTTCATAGCGCTACAATGCCCGCAGTTTTGACAATAAGATTGATAGCGCAAATAGGTTGCCGCATTTTGAGTTGATGCAAATCGTTAAATCCATCGCGGCGATGCAACAGCTCGCCAAAGGATGGGCACGCGCCAGAACCAAGACCGGTTTCGTGCCAACGATGGGTTATCTGCATGCCGGCCATCTAAGCCTGGTGAGCGAAGCACGCCGGCAAGCCGGAAAAAATGGCCGGGTCATCGTCAGCATTTATGTGAACCCGGCCCAATTCGGGCCGAAGGAGGATTTGGCAAAGTATCCGCGCGACCTCAAGCACGACCTGAAATTGTGCCGTGCTGCCGGAGTGGATGCTGTTTTTGTGCCAGGCAATGCAGAGATTTACCCAGTCAATTTCAGCACGTATGTCATCGAGGGCACAATATCCAAGCCCATGGAAGGTGTGTCGCGCCCGACCCACTTCCGGGGGGTGGCGACGGTCGTTGCCAAACTGTTCAACATCGTCCGGCCCGATGTCGCAGTTTTCGGCCAAAAAGATTTCCAACAGGCCGCAGTCATCAAGCGCATGGTCCTGGACCTGGATTTCCCGGTGAAAGTCATCGTCGCGCCGACGCACCGCGAGCGGGATGGCCTGGCGATGAGTTCCCGGAACAAATATCTCGAACCGGAACAGCGGGCGCAGGCAGTCATCCTTTTTCACGCGCTGAATGCGGCCAAAGCGGCCGTAAAGCGAAAATCGATCTCCGCAAAAAAATTAAAAGCGGACCTGAAGCAATTCATGACCGCCGCACCACTGGCGCGCCTGGATTACGTCGAGTTTTTTGATCCGGAAACGTTGCAGCCCGTGGCGCAGGCAAAACGCGGGACGCACATGGCCCTGGCGGTCTTTTTTGGCAAGACGCGGCTGATTGATAATGAGCGCCTGTAAATTTATCGACGCATGAAACAGTTTGATTTTCTCATCCTCGGCAGCGGAATCGCCGGGCTGTCGTTTGCGTTGAAGGCCGCGCCGCATGGCCGGGTGGCCATCGTCACAAAAAAGAATCGCGCGGAATCGAACACCAACTATGCGCAGGGCGGCATTGCGTCGGTGACGGGAAAAGATGATTCGTTCGAATTACACGTCCGCGACACACTGGAGGCTGGCGCGGGCCTTTGCAAGGAGCAGGTAGTCCGTACCATCGTGGAGGAAGGTCCCGCGCGCATCCAGGAGTTGATCGAGCTGGGAATGAAATTTTCCGAGTCTGAAAACCACACCGGCGGCGCGCCGGAATTGGACCTGGGACGCGAGGGCGGCCATTCGCGCCGGCGCATCCTGCACGCGCGCGACATGACCGGCCGGGAAATCGAGAGCGCCCTGCTCAACGCCATCTCCAAACAGCCGAACATCTCCATTTTTGAGAACCATCTGGCGATCGATTTGGTCACCTGCCAAAAGCTGGGTTATGTCGGCGAGAACCGCTGCCTTGGGGCCTATGTCTTCGACAAAAAAAGCAATTGCGTCGAGACGTTTTCCGCGCCGGTCACCTTGCTGGCCACCGGCGGCTGCGGCAAAGTCTATCTCTACACGACCAATCCCGACATCGCCACCGGCGACGGCGTGGCGATGGCCTATCGCGCGGGCGCAAGCATCGCCGACATGGAATTTGTCCAGTTTCATCCAACATGCCTTTATCATCCCAAGGCAAAATCATTTTTGATCTCGGAAGCCGTCCGCGGCGAAGGAGGCATCTTGAAAAATCTGGAGGGCCGGGAATTCATGGATGGCGCGCATCCGATGAAGTCGCTGGCCCCGCGCGATATCGTGGCCCGGGCGATCGACAGCGAAATGAAAAAGACCGGCGCCGACCACGTGCTCCTGGATATCACGCATAAACCGGCGAAGTTCATCATCGACCGGTTTCCGAATATTTATCAGACCTGCCTCGGCTACGGCATCGACATCACGAAGGAGCCGATCCCCGTGGTGCCGGCGGCGCATTATCAATGCGGCGGCGTGGTGACGAATGTGGATGGGGAAACAGACATACCCGGCCTTTATGCCGTCGGCGAAGTTTCCTGCACCGGGCTGCATGGCGCAAACCGGCTGGCGAGCAATTCATTATTGGAGGCGCTGGTGTGCGCCCATCGCGCGGCGGGAAAAGCCCTCCATCCCCGGCCCGCAGCCGTCACCGGCATTTCCATTCCGCCGTGGCAATCCGGCAACGCCACCAATGCCGATGAACTCGTGGTGGTTTCGCATAATTGGGAGGAGATCCGGCGGCTGATGTGGGATTACGTCGGCATCGTCCGCACCAACAAGCGGTTGGAACGCGCGTCCAAGCGCATCGCCAACCTGCAGGAGGAGATCCACGATTATTACTGGAACTTTATCGTGACCAACGATCTGCTGGAGCTCCGGAACATCGCCACGGTCGCCGAACTCATCGTGCGTTGCGCGTTGATGCGCCCCGAAAGCCGCGGGTTGAACCACAACCTGGATTTTCCCGCCGCGAATCCAGAATGGGCGCAGCGCGATACCGTCTTAAGACGTTGAGGGGAGAGGGAACAGGCAGAGAGCGTTTTATAGTCATTTGAAGGCCGGATGGCAAACACGAGGTTCATTGCTCGTTTGGGAAAGGGAAAAAATCAGGGCGTCGTGGAACTCCGCCCTCCGACCGATTGGCACTACGTGTCAAGGCGTTGAGGTTTTGCCCTTCAATCCATCCAGGGTTGTTTTTGCCTGCTGAACGAGGCTTTGAAATTGCGAAAATTGGTCGGACGACAGCGCAATCTTTGGCGAGTTCTCGAATTGCAGGTAGGTCTGGATGCCGCCCTGCCGCCGTTCACTATGCGCTGAGATCCGTAATCCCGACTTGGTCGCGAGGGCGGCATCAAATGACGGCAAAGTCGTCACGTTATAGTTGATCCGGTTAAGAAAAGCCAAACCGTTCAACAATCCATCCAACTCATCATAATCCACCACCAAAAATCCGTGCGTATCATTGCTCGTCAGCCCGACCTCAATCCCGTATTCCGCCCGGCCCGTGACGGCGTTGGAAGATTGCTTGCAGCGCACAAACACCACGCCCGCACTGGTATTGATGGTGCCCACCTCGCTGAAACCTTTGACGATGATGGCGTCGGTTTGCAGTTCGAAATTCTCGATCTCGGTCGGCGGCACATTGGTGGAAACCTGGGCGTGCGCGGCAAAAGCAAACGCGCAACAACCGGCCATTAACATCGATTGGAATGGGCGCATAATTTTGGAATGAGATTTACCTGTAATCTTAAACGCCCCCGGAAACAAAAAGTTGCGGCCAATCGGGCGGGTCAGTAGCTGATGGCGTAAGCCGTGCGATTGGAATCAATGACTGCCCATAAATTAAGCGGGTCAACCGCCTGCGGAAACTTGATGAAATGGGCGCTGCCGTCGGCCATGGCATAATTGGAGCCGCCGCTGCCGCCGGCGCCGTTGGCCTGGGTGCTGGTATTACCGCTGTTATCATGGCGGCCTTGCTCGGCGATCCCGGTAAAATCGTTCCCGCCATTTTCGAGCAGGTCCATATAAAAATCCCCGGCATTGTGCTGTTTTTCACCCAGGACAATCGTGTCCGATATGTGAGGAATAGCCGTTTCCTTGAGGCAGTTGACGACCATGTCCTGTTCAAGGGTTCCCCAGCCCGGCCCCCCGAATTGGCTGGAAAAATAATCATTCCAGCCGTTGATCAGGTAACTGCGGGGCGCGGCATCCGCGACGTTATTGGAATCAGACGCGCCAGTCGACACGGGAAGTTGCGGCGGGATGGAAACGTCCGTGGGACAAAGCAGGGAATTAATGTTTTGGTAATACTTAAAAAAACGATCCGGCCATCGGTCATTTTCATCGCGCGGCGGGTAAGCCCCCTGGCTGTCATCGACATACATCTTCGAGGCCATGCTCAATTGGGTCAGGTTGTTCAGGCAGGCGATGCGGCGGCCGGCTTCCTTGGCGCGCGCCAAAACCGGCAATAACATCGCGGCCAGGATGGCGATGATGGCGATGACCACGAGCAGTTCAATCAAAGTGAACGCCGATTCCTGGTTGGCCACCACGTGTTTTTTCGATATTTTCATAACCGTCCAATGCGTTTTCACGTCTGATACACAGACGCTCGCCACCGCGCGCGCGTTGCAATTATTTTTATGGATAAAAAAAATTTAGCGCTCATCGGCATCGTCGCCGTCCTGGCGGCGGTCTATGTCATCTATTTTACCGATTGGTTCCGCTCAAAACCAATAGTAATTGCCGACACTTCCCGTCCGATCAGCGGCAATAACCGGAAGGTCCTGATCTTTTCACTCGGCGAACGCTACATCGTGACCGAAATCAAAGTCGTACCTCTGGACGAATGGCACACCAACAAGCTGGCACTGCCATTATGGCATCTCGTTGGAAAAACCTCCGATCCCCTTAATCACTTCTTCTATGGCCGAAACCTCGACGGATTGAACCCCGAGGTGGATGGCGCCCGCGCCCAACCGCTGCAACCTGGAATCAATTACCGAATTTTTGTTTCCGCCGGTTCCGCGAAAGGCTGGCACGATTTTCAAACCGGCCCGGCGCCCCCGTCGTCCGTCAGGCCAGGTCCTTGAACGAAACATCGACGAGCAGATCGGCGGCGATCTTTTCCAAATCTTTTTTTAACGCGGCCACGTCACAATTCCCGGGCAATTGCAGGCGCGCCCCGGCTTTGAAAAGCGCTTCCCCGCTCATGGGCGCGCTGGCGACTTCACTGGAAAATTCCTCCACATTCACGCCCGCGCGGGCCAGGGCCGCAGAGATCTCGTGGACGATTCCCGGACGGTCATGCCCGACGATCTCCAGTCTCGTCTGGCGTCCGCCCGCAGCGGGAACTTTTGTCTCATTCGCATGGACGGTGACCGTCAGGCCGGGAATTTTTTTCAGGGCGTCCAACAACGAAGATCTGTTTTGGCCCGGAAGCTCAACCCGGATGATCCCGGCGAATTCGCCGCCCAGGCGGCACAGGCGACTCTCCAGCCAATTGCCGCCGTGACCGGCCACGCACCGCGCGACCGATTCGACCAGGCCCGTCCGGTCGGGACCGATGATTGTCATCACCAGCGGGATTTGCATGGGATCACGGCTGGCTGGTGATTTTCTGCCAGTTGATGCCCTGCGTGCCGGCGTAGACCGCAAAGGCTTTTTCGTTTTGGATCAACACCGCGCGCACCACGCTGGAATCATCCGCCCGGCCCAGGTCCATGATGCTTTCGGGCAGGATGCTCATTTTCTTATGCGCATAGAGCAGGGCAAACACCGCTTGCGCCACGGCGGTATACGGCAATTCCTTGTAGGCGCCTTCGACGGCATCCTCCACCGCATCCGCAAGAAATTCGAGCTGGTCCACGAGATGGGGGAATTGGGGCGCGCTGATCTGGGTGAATTCCAATTTCCATTGCGGCAATTGCCGGAGGACTTTTTCTGCGATGGCCGGCGTGATGCCGGTCGATCCGTTATTCACAAATTTTGCAATTTCAGGCATGGCAGGAATTTATGGCAACAATCGCGGGCGTAAAGAATATTCTCACCGCATCAGTACGAATGTGTCAGGTGGAAAACGATGATCAGCAACAGGGCAAACAAGGTCCAAATCAATACCATCCTGAAATAAGGGATTTTTCCCAGGTTGGTCAGCGTGGTGATGGGGCCGAGGTCAAATGGGCGCGGCACCATCTTCGAGATCTGGAAATCAGGGCCGGCCAGCAGGAAATTTTCGCGCATGGCGCTGACGAACTCCTGCGGCCAGGGGCCGGGCCGCAAAAATTGTTCCTGCCACTTGCCCGGCATGTCCGCCAGCAGCAAGGCCAGCCGACCGCGGGTGGATAGCGTCTGGTCCGCCTTGGTCGGCGGGGATTGCAGCACCTCGGAAAACCATTCGGTGACCAGGCGGTCCATCTCCTCCGCGGCCAGTTGCGTGGTGGAGTGGTCCGGCTCGTTGGGCGCGCGGCGCTGGGCGCGTTCCAATACGCGTAAAACCAATTGCCCCAGCAGCGGCTTGTTGCGGATGCGCAGCGCGTGGAAATAATTCTCCACCTTGACATAGGCGGCATTCCATTCTTCGAGCGGCCGTCCCGCGAGTTTGCCGGTGGCATCGGGTAAGATCGCCGGGTTCATGGCGGGCTCCATTGATACACCCAGGTCTCGCTCACCACATTCGTGCCGTCTTGCAGCGTGCAGCGCAAATCCACGGGTTCATTGGTTTTGGGCTGCATTTTGAGAACCACGCGCCAGGTGCCCGCATCGGGATTGCGGATGACCTGGTTGGCCGTGATCGACGCGTTGGGGCTGCAATTAGCCACCGCAATCGGCTGGCGATTCAAGGGAATGGCGTCCAGACGGGGCCCCGCAAAATCAATGATAATTTGCCGGGCATTGTTGCCCCCCGGATCCAGGCCGATGCGGGTGGCCACGACTTTGTTCTCCGACAGTTTCATGTCTGTCTCGCGCGTCCAATAGAGGGTGTAACCGAACTTAAAGGGCGTGAGCGGCCTGGGTTTGATTCGCGGGTCCCAAAACGCAACGATATTGTCCAACCCCTCCCAGGGCGCGCTCAGTTCGACCAGATGCAGGTCGCCGTCGCCCCAAAAATCCCGCGGCTCGACCCAGACGCTCGGCTCGGTTTGAAAAGGCGTGAAGCTGTCCTGATAGGCTGAAAAATTCCGCTCGCGCTGGAGTAATCCAAAACCGCGGATGTCCGGGGCGTTGAAAACTTGATGCCGCATCACGGCCGGATTATCCAGCGGCCTCCAGAGCGTCTCGCCATTGTTCATCTTGACGAGCAATCCATCCGAATCGTGGACCTCGGAACGATAATCGTCGAACTTGCGCTCCGAGTTTTTGCCAAACCAAAACATGCTGGTCAGCGGGGCCATACCGATGGTCTTGATGGCGCTGGCATTGGTGCTGGCCTCGCGAATGGTCTTGGGCTCGCGCAAATAGATGATGACATCCACGTCCGCCACCGTTGTCTCGCCCGGCCGGATATGGAACTCATACGCCCCGGTGCAGCTCACGCTATCCAGCAGCGCATACAGAGTCAGTTGCGTGGCATCTTTCCCCGGTTTGCCCAGCCACCAGTCAGTAAAGATCGGAAATTCCTCGCCCCGGTCGTTCTCCCCGCAATTCAACGCCAGTCCCCGGGCGGATTGACCATAACTCTGGGCTTTACCCAATAGCCGGAAATAACTCGCGCCCAGAAATGCGCCCAATTCATCCAACTGATTCGTTTTATTCAATGGGTATAGTAATCGAAAACCCGCGTAACCCGTATTGGCGGGAATCTCATCCTGGATATTCAGGTCGCCATAATCAAAAAAATCCTGCACGAAACGAATCTGCTGGACATGCTCAGCGGTGAACTCATTGACGTGCACCGGCTCATTGTAAACATATCCGGGGTGGAAAAATTCGACACGGAACGGCAAGTCCTCATCCGTCCAAAGAGCTTTTTCCCGGCGAAAACGTATTTCGCGGTACTTATCGTAATTGAGATTGTCCTGCTCCAATACCCTGGGAAGGTTGGCTCGTGGCGAATGAAATGGTTTTTGCGCGCGTTCGAGTGCCCGTTGCGCCACGTAGTTGAGATCGACCTCAGCGGACTCCGCACGCACGTTAGCTCTCGGAGCCAACGCTATCACCATCGCCAGGGGTAGCCAAATCCATCGCCGCATCGCCTTAATAAGAACCCATTTTGATGCATTTTGCAAGTTTCAGCGGGAAGCTGTGGAAACGGCTCAATCCTCGTCAAATTTTCGCTGCACGAGCGCTGTAAGTTCTGCGATCGCCGCCGAGGCATCCGCCCCGCGCACATGCAACATCAATTTGCTGCCCGGACCGGCGGCAAGCATCATCAAGCCCATGATGCTTTTGCCGTTGATCTTTTCACCGTCTTTTTCCACGAAAATCTCGCAAGCGAACCGATTGGCGGTTTTGACAAAGAGCGCCGCAGGCCGGGCATGGATTCCCAGCTTGTTCACGATGACCACCTCTTTGGTGACAAAATCGCCCTCCGGCAATTTCTTTGCGCTCATTGGTTTACTCATAGGGTAGCGGTTCAAAAATCAAAAAGCCACCGTTTTTCTACGTCGCTTCCGGATTTTCCGGCTTCATCGCCGCGATCAACCGGTCATTCAATTCCTGCGCGGCATTGTAACCGGATAATTTCAGCTTGGTCTGGAACGCCGCCACCTCGATCAACCGGGCCAGATCCCGGCCCGGCCGCACGGGAATAACGATGTGCGGGACGTCCACGCCGAGCACTTTGACAAACTCCTGTTCCATCCCCACGCGGTCCACTTCGGCGACATCGTCCCACGCTTTCAGCGAGACGACCAGGTCCAGGCTCTTTTCTTTGCGGATGCTTTTGACGCCGAACATCGCCGCCACGTTGATGATCCCGATGCCGCGGATCTCCATGTGGCTGCGCGTCAACTCTGAACTGGTGCCGATGACTTCGCGCCCGTCCAAAAGCGTCATGCGCGTCACATCGTCGGACACGAGGCTGTAGCCGCGCTCGATGAGCGCCAGCACCGCTTCACTCTTGCCGATGCCGCTCTCGCCGCGAATCAACACGCCCACGCCCAGGATATCCACCATGCTGCCCAACTCCGTGCCGCGCGGCGCGAACATCATCTCCAGCGCGAGCGTGGCCTGGTTGATGAATTTCATCGTCACCATCGGCGATTGGAAGAGGGGAACGTTCGCCGTTTCCGCCGCCTGCAAAAATTCCTTGTCCGCCTTTAAACCGCGGCTCAAGACGATACAGGGGATTTTATAGGCGAAGAGATAAGCATACCGCGTCTCGCGTTCCTTGGGGGAAAGTGACCGCAGATAATAAACCTCCGCGTGGCCCATCGCCTGCACACGCTTGTAGGCGAAATAACGGGTGAACCCGCTCAGCGCCAGCCCCGGGCGATTCACCGTTGGCTCGCGGATGATGCGCTTCAAATTCTGTTCGCCGGCGATCACCCGCATTTCGAGCGTCTCCCCGTGTTCTTTGAAAAATTGCTCCACGGTCACCGATTGGCGTTGCATAGCGGGACTTTATTAAGGATTGAACCGAAATGTAAGGAGAAAAAGCGTCCGGCGGCAGTTGGACACCTACGAAAGTATTTTTAGAGATTAAACTCCGGTCCCAGGTAAATCTCCCGCGCTTTGGGATCGTTCGCCAAAAATTCTGCGCTGCCTTCCACCAACACCTGGCCTTTGTAAATGATATAGCCGCGGTCGATGATCTTCAGCATCTCGCGCACATCATGGTCGGTGATCAAGACCCCCAATCCGCGGGTCTTTAACCGGCGGACAATCTTTCCCACTTCAAATTTTGCGATGGGGTCGATCCCCGCGAACGGCTCGTCCAGCAAAAGCAGTTTGGGGCTGGTGACCAATGCACGGGTGATCTCCAACCGCCGTTTCTCGCCGCCGCTCAATTGGTACGCCATGCTTTTGGCGACCGGCGTCAGGTCCAGTTCTTCCAGCAGATATTTCAACCGCACCGACCGTTCGCTGGCCGTCAATTTGCATGTCTCCAAAATCGCCATGATGTTGTCCTGCACCGTCAATTTGCGGAACACCGATGGCTCCTGTGTGAGATAGCCGATGCCCAGCCGCGCGCGTTTGTGCATCGGCAAATCAGAGATTTCATGTCCCAGATAATTCACCGCGCCATCGTCCGGCTTGACGATGCCAACAACCATGTTGAAGGTCGTCGTCTTGCCGGCTCCGTTGGGCCCCAGCAACCCGACGATCTCGCCGGCATTCACCTTCAGGGAAACGCCATCCACCACCCGCCGGCCGCGATAAGTTTTCGCCAGTTTGTCCGTGGACAGCAATCCATTGCCGGTCGCCGTCGCGATGACAGGCGCGGTGGCGGCGGCTTGCGGGTTGGATTTTGTTTCGCTCACGTTTTTACTTTGGAACCGAGTTTGTCAGCCCGGATAATCCGCCGATGCCCTGTTTGAATGTTGTTTTTCCATTCATCACCACAATATTTCCATCGGCGCGATTCCAGATGATGGGCTCGCCGATGGTGATGGTCTGGGCATTTTCAATCCTTGGATTTCCGGTGAACGTGATGGACTCATTCGTCACCATGCCCTGTACATTGTAATCGTAAATGGCCTTGTCGGAGGTGATGTGGTTGGTCTGGCCCCTTTGATCGAAATAATCGATGACCACATTGGTTTCGCAAACGATATGGTCGATGCGCCCGCCCGAGGGCGGCATGGATGCCATGAGCCATTCGCAACGCAATGTCATCTGCGGATCGTCCACCTGCACGTTGCCCTGATAGGTTGCGGTGTGCGAATTCAGGCTAAAAAAACCCGTATGCGAAGTGATGGTTGCCGGGCCGATCGGCAGGTTGTTGGTTTGCCCGCGCAGGAGCAGGGCGGGCATTAAAATCACAATGGCAATGGCGCAAAAAATTTTCACAGTATTTATGTCAGGGTTTGCCGGGTTTCGGCGCGACCGTATCGTTATTAATCACTGTCTTCACATCGTTTGAGATGGTGAGAAAAGAGTCCGCCTGCCGCCATAAAAACCCCATGCCCTGGATCTGGATCTTTCCGTCGCCATTTTGTACGAACAATTGTCCCGGCGAATTCGCCAGGCCATGGATCGAATCATAGGTGCATTCGGGCGCATTGACGATAACTTGCGGCACACCATTGGAACTGAACAATTCGAGCTTGAATTGTTTGATGACCAACAGTCCGCCCGGCAACGGCGCGGCTTCCGCCCCGGACAGCCGCATTTTGACCTGGGTCTGGTCCGGCGCCGGGTAATATTCAACCGACGTAAAATCCGTGGCGTTGGCCGATAAATTCTGCTGCGCAATCGCTTTGGTCATGAACAATAACAGCCCGGCAATCAATGGAAAATAACTAAAGGACGACAAAGCCCGCATGATAAAACCCCCTCGCTTCAACCCGGGCTTTAGGAATTCATTAGTCATTATAGCTGGTCATCAATCGTTCTCGTTTCGCCCACTTCATTGTCATTCTCGATAAACCGCGATGGCCGGTTCCCACTTTTTCTGCGCCTGCAAAATCATCTCGATGATTTCCCGGACGGCCCCCCGGCCACCAATCGCCTGCGTCACAAAATCTGCCGCCGCCAGGGCCTCCGGACGGGCATCGGCCACTGCCACGCCCACGCCGGCCCTTGATAACGGGCCGATATCCACCACATCATCTCCGACAAAGCAAACGTCCTCCCAATTCAATTTTTCCGCAGCCAAAAGATTCTCGATCGCGCCGGATTTGCTCAATTTATCACCCTGCTGGACGAGAAAATGGATCTTTAATTCCTCGGCCCGCAGCCGGGTCGCCTCCGATGGCCGCGCCGATACCCATCCTATTTTCAATCCAGCGCGGCGCGCCAGGACCAGCCCCAGTCCATCGCGGATATTGAATCGTTTGAATTCCCGCTCGCCGCCAATAAAAATCGAGCCGTCCGTCAATACGCCGTCAACGTCACAAAGGAATAACTTGATGCGCTTCAGCCTTTTTTTGAGCGAAGATGAGATGGCTTTTGGCATTTTCAGCGGGTTGCGTTGAAAATTTTCAGGAAGTTTTTCAGCAGTCCGGGCATCTCCGCCAGCGGGATCGTGTTCGGCCCGTCGCTCAAGGCTTTGTCCGGCCGCGGATGCGTTTCAATGAACAGGCCGTTCGCTCCCGCCGCCAGTGCCGCGCGCGCCAGCACCGGCGCAAACTCGCGCTGACCGCTGGACTTGTCACCGCCGCCGCCCGGCAATTGCACGGAATGGGTGGCGTCAAAGACGACGGGACAGCCGATTGATCTCATCATCGGGATCGAGCGCATGTCCGCCACCAGATTGTTGTAACCAAAAGTCGTGCCGCGCTCAGTGAGCAGGATTTTTTCCGCCCCGGCCGCCCGCGCCTTTTCCACCACCTGCCTCATTTCGCAGGGGGAAAGGAACTGGCCTTTTTTGATGTTCAAGATTTGCCCGGTGGCCGCGGCGGCTTCGATCAAATCGGTTTGGCGACACAGGAACGCCGGGATCTGCAAAATATCCACAATCTCACCCACAACAGCGGCATGCGTTTCGTTATGGATGTCGGTCAGCACCGGCACGCCCAATTTTGAGCGGACCTTGGCCAGGATTTCCAGTCCCCGTTCCATGCCGACGCCGCGAAACGATTTTCTGGAGGTCCGGTTCGCTTTATCGAAACTGGCCTTGAAGACATAAAAGATGCCGAGATTACGGCAGGTCTTCTCCATCGCTGCTCCCACTTGCAGGCAAAGCTTTTCATTCTCGATCACGCAGGGCCCGGCGATCAAAAACAACTGGCGCGGCAAGTTGAGATTTTTCCAGATGGCAGCGTCATTGAGCACCCGCAAGTTTTAGCAGCGCCGCACCAGAAAGTAAATGACGGTCGAAGGGATCAAACCGCTGGCGTTATTGATTCCGTCCCTGATTAAGTTTTTGTCTCAATTTGTTCAACGACTCCCAAAGCTTTAACCCCAAATACGCTATCATCCAGACGATTACTATATAAGCGCACAACGCTGCCAATGCAGCTCCCAATAATTCAAGGACATACAGAAACGGTTGCCAATAAGAAGTTAACCAGGCAGTCAAAAAAGATGTCACCAAGCCGAATGTTAACACTACGAAAAGAAATCGGCCAAAACCGCGGTACATTCCGGGATCTTCGTCCCACATAAATAACGGATTTAATAGTTGAACAACTTACATCTGCATCCAACTATCCCAATCTAACCCTCAACGCTCATCTCTCAACTAAAAACTGATTTCAAATCACCGTCCCGTGCGGGATGACGGCGTTCTTGGGGATGATGACGATACCGTCGCGGACGTAATACAATTCGTGGTCAACATTCTCGGCCTTGCCGGCCGGGGAAATTCTCACATCGTTCCCGATGTGCGCATTTTTATCGATGATGGCGTTCTCGATCTTGCAATTCTCGCCGATGCCCAACCGGGGCTTGCCTTCCCTGGCCCACTGTTTCACGGCCGCTTCGGTTTCGTAATAATCGCTGCCCAGCGTCACCACTCGATTCAGCTCGGCCCCGGCCCCGATGACGGTGCGCAGGCCGACGATGGAATTTTTGATACGGGCGCGGGTGATGATGCATCCGTCGGAAATCACCGCATGATCGATCTCCGCGCCGTTGATCTTGGAGCCGGGCAGATAGCGCGGGCGGGAAAAGATCGGGGCGCTCATGTCGAAGAAATTGAACCGCGGCAATTCCGAAACCAGGTCCAGGTTCGCTTCAAAGAAAGAGCGGATGGTGCCGATGTCCTCCCAATAACCTTGAAAGATGTAGGCGCGGACATTGTGCGTGTTGATGGCGTGCGGAATGATGTGTTTGCCGAAATCGGACAGCGAATTGTCGAGCAGGCCCTCGATCAGCTTCCGGTTGAACACATAAATGCCCATCGAGCCCAGGAACTTTTCGCCGCCATCCTCGACGCCCATCTTTTGCAGCCAATCAGGCTGGAGATGCAACGAATCAAGCACGGCCGGGTCCTTGGGCTTTTCCTCGAATCGCGTGATCCGGTAATCCTCGGAAATTTGCATGATGCCGAACGATTGCGCCTCTTTGCGTCCGACGGGCATGGTGGCCACGGTGATGTCCGCCCCGCATTCAATGTGCTGCTCCATCATCTTGCGAAAATCCATGCGATACAACTGGTCGCCGCTGAGGATGAGCAGGTAATCGAAATCGTGGTTCAGGAAATGCACCAGGTTTTTCCGCACCGCATCTGCGGTGCCTTCGTACCAGGAGGTATTCGTCGGCGTTTGTTGCGCGGCGAGGATCTCCACAAAACCGCTGGTGAACTGGTCAAATTTATACGTGCGCGAGATATGCCCGTGCAGCGAGGCGGAATTGAATTGGGTCAGGACATAGATCCGCCGCAGACCGGAGTTGATGCAATTGGAGATGGGGATATCCACCAGGCGATATTTTCCGGCGAGAGGGACGGCGGGTTTGGCGCGATCTTTGGTCAGCGGAAAGAGCCGCGAGCCCTGGCCGCCACCCATGATGACACACAACACTTTACTCGTATTCAATGATTGGCGGTTGTCCGGCATAAATTCCAGGTGCAGCCGCAATATAACGTGAAATCGTTTCTCGGCAAGCCGCGGATTAATTTTTATGCGCTCTGCTTGCCTTTCCCCGCTTATTCCACTTTTGCGATAAATGGCGCGAACTCGTCCAGGTGATGTGGCGGGATGCGCGCTTTGAACTTCGCCGCTTTCCCGTTGTAGCGCCGTTCGATCACTTGTCCCACTTTATGCAAACGCGCGATCACTTCCGCCCGCTCATGAGGGATCCTTAACTCCAAAAATTCGCGCTTGGGCCGCAATTGTGTGCCCAGGTCCGCGAGCAGATGCGGAATCCCTTCGCCGGTTTTGGCCGAGACTTCCACTGCATTCGGATATTTCTCCTTCAAGCGCGCGACAAAGCCGCTGACGCCCGCCCGGTCCATTTTATTCAGCACCATGATGGTGGACTTTTCATCCGCCCCGATCTCCGCCAGGACGGCGTTGACCGCGGCGATCTGTTCCTCAGCCTGCGGATGGCTGACGTCCACCACGTGCAGCAGCAAATCGGCCTGCACGACCTCCTCCAGCGTGGCCTTGAATGCCTCCACCAGGCCGTGCGGCAATTTGCGGATGAAACCGACCGTGTCCGTGAGCAAAACATTTTGGTTGGTGGGCAGCTTCAGCCGGCGCGTCGTGGGGTCCAGCGTGGCGAATAAAATGTCCTTGGCCAAAACATCCGCGCCGGTCAGCGCATTGAGCAAGGTGGATTTGCCGGCATTGGTATAGCCGACGATGGAGGCCAGCGGCCACAAGCTGCGCTGGCGCCCGGCCCGCTGGGTTTCCCGGCGCCGGCGCACCAGGTCCAGGTCGCGCGAAATCCGGTCGATCCGCTCCTGCACTTTGCGGCGGTCCGCTTCCAATTGCGATTCACCTTCGCCGCCGCGCATGCCGATGCCGCCGCTCTGCCGGGACAAGTGCCCCCAGAACCGCGTCAATCGCGGCAGCAAATGTTGGAGCTGCGCCAACTCGATCTGCAATTTGCCTTCTCGCGTGCGGGCGCGTTGCGCGAAGATATCCAGGATCAATGCCGTGCGGTCGAGAATTTTGCAATTGAACATCTTTTCAAGGTTCCGGCTTTGCGCCGGCGAAAGTTCATCGTCAAAGATGACCGTGTCCACATTGTTGCGTTTGCAAAAAGTCGCAAATTCCTCCGCCTTCCCCTTCCCGATGAAGGTAGCGGGCGACAGGGAATCCAATTTTTGGATGCCTTCTCCGATAATTTCGCCACCCGCCGTCATGGCCAGTTCGCCGAGCTCGGCGAGCAACTCCCGCACGTCCGCGCCATTGCGCGATTTAAACTCGACGCCGACGAGAAAGACCCGTTCCGGTCGTGTGTTTCTGGTTTTGATGAGCGCTTTCAATTACCAAAACAGGATAGCACAAGCCCCGCCCGGAACGATTTCAATTTTATTTTTTCCCCATTTAGGTTAAGATGTCGCCTATTGCTATGCGAAAATCGTGGGGAAAATCGCATGTCGCGACACCGGGCTTTACCGCCCTGGCGGCCATTTTATTTCTTGCCGCTTTTTCGTTGAGGGCGGATGACAGCACCAACCTGGAACAGCAGATCTCCGTTTTGCGCCAGCAGAACGCCTTGCTCCAACAACAGGTGCAGCAACAAAGCAGCCAGTTGGATTCGCTGTCAAAAAAAGTCCAGGACCTCGAGACCGCCAACACTCAACATGAAAATGCGGCCCCGGAAAATGCTTCGCCAAAAGAGGGCGGTTTTAGCCTGGGCAAAGTCAATTTGAGCGGGGAAGGCGGCGTCGCTTTCTTTGATACCGGCCGGGATGGTTTTGCGCCACAATCGGACTTTCGTGTGGATGAAGCCCGGCTTTATCTCGATGCGCCCATCTGGAAGGAAGTCTACTTCCACAGCGAAGTGGACCTCGCGACGCGAGAGAACGTGAACCTCAATGTCCAGCTCAACGAACTGTACCTCGATGCCCAGGATATTTCACAACTTTGGGGACAGGACAACCAGCTCAACTTCCGCGCCGGGCGCATTGATGTCCCCTTCGGCGAAGAATATCTGACACGCAACGTGATTGATAACCCACTCATATCACGTTCAATAACAGATATTTGGGGAGTTGATCCTGGTGTCGAAGCTTACGGGTCAGTTGATAGATTCAGTTATGTCCTCGCCGTGCAAAATGGTGGCGGCAACGGCGTCCAGGACTTCGATGGTGACAAGTCTGTCGCCGGCCGCATCGGATTTGACCCCACCCATTGGCTCCATTTGAGCGTGAGTGGCATGCGCACCGGAAACCTGAATGTGCAGCAGGACGGCACTTCCCAACTCTGGTTTGGCAGCGGCTTTTTCCGTTCCATCGGCTCGCCGGCCACCACCCGGTTTCAAGCCAACCTGGCGGAAGGCGACGTGACCGCTCACTGGCGCAGCGGCCATGTCAGCGCCTTCGGCGGCTTCGCCCGTTACAGTGATAATGACCCGGCATCCGACAACAGCCGCAACCTTTTTTACTATTCCGTGGAGGGCGTCCAGAATTTGCCGAAAAAATTTTACGCGGCTGCGCGCTTCAGCCAAATCATGTCGGGCCAGGGATATCCTCTCGTCGGTTACGGCAATTTTAACGAATACTTTTTCCAGGATATATCCACCCAACTATGGCGGTTAAGTCTCGGCCTGGGCTATCGATTTGACGAGGACCTCATCATCAAGGCGGAATATTCCCTGGAACAAGGATCGGAAACAGATGGAGAATCCCGCGACCACGAAAATTTTTTGGGGACGGAAGCCGCATTTAAATTTTAGCCATTTATGGAACTTTTGCCATCTCACAGACTCCTATCCACTATGGCATTTTTTCTGGCCGTTTTCCTGATGATGTGTCTCCCGCTCGCGGCGGGAACCATCGTTGGCAATGTCCACGCCGAGGGAAAACCTGGAACCGACGCCAACAGTGCCGCGGCCGGCGGCGCGTATGCGAACCGCAAATATCAATTTGTCCAAAAGGTCGATTATGCCGACATGCACGATTTCATCGTTTATATCGACGGACCGATCGTCACCAACAGCGTGTCCTCGACCAACGTCGTCAGCGTGTCCACCCGGCGGGTTGTGCAGCATAGCGCCATGTTCACCCCCCATGTTTTGCCGATCCTGGTCGGCACCACGGTCGAATGGCCAAACAACGATGATATTTTTCACAACGTCTTTTCCTCTTCTGACGCCAAATCATTCGACCTTGGGCTTTACAAGGGAAGTCCGCCGGAAAAGCGTGTCACGTTCGATAAACCCGGGCGCGTCGACGTCTTCTGTTCCATTCACCAGGACATGCACTGCATCATCCTCGTCATGGAAAATCCGTATTTTTCTTCGACCGATGATGACGGGAATTACAAGATCACCGATGTCCCCCCGGGTGTCTATAAATTGAAGGCCTGGCACGAACGCCTGCCGCCGGATGAAAAAGAAATCACCGTCCCCACCAACGGCGAAGTCAAAGTGGATTTTACCCTCGGCATCAAAAACCTGCCGCAATACTGATCCATGTTCAAAGCGAATTTCCGCACCAAAGTTCTCCTGCCCGTGATCGTGGTCATGGCGCTGCTGGTCACCTTCACATTCCTGGTTGTCAACCAGCGCATCACCTCGCAATTTATCGTCGAAGCCCAAAAAAATCTGCAAACGGCTAATACTGACTTCCGTAATTCGCAGAAAATTAACCAAAACCAGCTTCAATTGCGTTTTCGCAATCTCCCCAATGAGCCACTCTACCGTTCCTTATTTTTGGTGGGTCACGATTCGCCGACCCTGGAAAGAACCTTTCGAGATTTTACCAATGAACCCGGTGTTGATGTCGTTTTTTATGCAACCAGCTCCACCAATATCATCGCCACCGCTCAGCGCGATCCCACCATTTCAGCAGCAGCCTTTCAGACGACAGCCGGCCAAACTGTGGCGAAGGCGTTGCAGGGCGAAGAATCTGCAGACACGATTGGCGTCGGCGCACACATCTACGACATCGTTTCCATTCCGGTAATTGTGGACAATGGCGTCATCGGTGTCCTGACGATCGGTTCTGAAATCGGGAAAGCCGACGCGGAGACATTCAGACAGTTGAGTTATGCGGAGATCGCTTTTCTGGCCGATGGCAAGGTGGTCGCTTCAACTTTTTCCGTGACCAATGCCAATGCCAATATGCAGTGCCTGTCTCTGTTTCAAACGCTGCCAGGTGAAAACCAATATTTCTCAGCCGACCCCAAGCCGGTCAGCATCGATGGCAGCCATTACTTTGGGGTTGCCGGCCGGTTCGAATCTTCCACTGATAACCAATCACTCGGCTACGTCCTGTTAAGCCCTTACGAAGATTCCCTGCGGGCATCCCACGAAACGCAGCAGGCTTTGCTCCTCGCGAGCCTGTGCGCGATTTTGTTCGGCGCCGCTGTGGTCTGGTTCATCGTCAACCGGGTGACCCAACCGCTCCGCGAATTGCGCGACAGCGCCGAAGCCGTCGGGCGCGGCGATTTTTCACATCAGGTGCCCGTCCGTTCCCGCGATGAAATCGGCGAATTGGCCGGGGCATTCAACCAGATGACGAAAAACGTCCGGCAATCACGCGCCCAGCTCGAACAGACCGTCACCACCCTCAAAAGCACCCAGGAACAGTTGATCCAAAGCGAAAAACTATCTGCAGTGGGAGAATTTGTCGCGGGTGTCGCGCATGAACTGAACAATCCCCTCGCTGCCGTCATGGGATTTTCCGAAATGTTGCGGGAAGCGGACGTCGATGCAAAATATCGCCGGCAATTGGACCTGATCTTCAAGGCCGCGCAGCGCTGTCAGAAAATCGTGCAGTCGCTCCTGAGCTTTGCGCGGCGGCACCAGTCGGAACGCAAACCTGTCTCGGCGAACGAACTTATCGAGGCGGTCCTGGAGATTGTCGCCTATCCGTTGCGTACCAGCAATGTCGAGGTCATAACCCATCTGCAGCCCGGGCTGCCTGCCGTACTCGCGGACGGCCACCAGATCCAGCAGGTGCTGCTCAATATCATCAACAACGCCCGCCAGGCCATCGAGGGCCATCAACGCGGCGGCCAGATAAAGATCACCGCCGAAGTCGCCGGCCATAATATCCGCATCACCATTCAGGACAACGGCCCCGGCATTTCCGAGGAAAATCTGCGGCGCATCTTTGATCCCTTTTTTACCACCAAGGAGGTGGGCAAAGGCACCGGCCTGGGCTTGAGCCTGTGCTATGGCATCATCAAGGAACATGGCGGCAGCATCACTCCCATGAGCAAGCCCGGTGAAGGCGCCACCTTTGTCATCGAATTGCCCATTGCGCAGGACGCAAAAATTCCGGAGGAGAATTCGAAACTATCCGCTCCCGCCAAAACTGATCCCCGCGAAGGCGCCGGCCTAAAAGTTCTGGTCGTTGACGACGAAGAGCCGATTTTACAGATGGTCTACCAGATCTTGACCTCATCCGGCTATCACGTGCACACCGTCGCCAACGGCGAAACTGCGTTGCAGGAATTGGGAAAAAATTACTACGACGCCATCTTTTGCGATTGGAAAATGCCCGGATTGAACGGCCGCGAGGTCTATGAACGCGTCCGGGGCACGAACCCCGAACTTTGCCGGCGGATCATTTTTATCACCGGCGACGTCATCAACGAATCCATGCGCGAATTTTTGGAAAAGGAGAAGCGCCAATGCCTGGCCAAACCGTTCACCCTGACCGAAGTGCGAACGGCGGTTAAGACCGCGCTGGCCACCGGATCGCCTTGAACAAACGTTGGGCTGGACTTTTTTGGTCTTGGAAGGCTTAATTTTTGTTCATGAAAAAATCGTTACTATTTTGGGGCGGCTTGTTTTGCCTCCTGTTATGCGCCGCCATTTCCGGTTGTGCCCAACCTCTCCCTCAGATCCAACTGAAACAGGTTTTCCCCAATTTAACATTTGCCGATGGCGCCCGCCCCGTCTGGATGTGCCAGCCGCCAGATGGTTCCGGCCGCTTCTTCGTCGTGGAACAGACCGGACATATTTACGTCATGGGCCCAAATTCGGATGGCGGGGACGCAAAAGATTTTTTAAACATCGAGGATCGCCATCCCATGTTTGACAATGAAGATGGATTGTTGAGCATCGCCTTTCATCCGGGATTCAAGACCAATGGCTTGTTTTATATCTATTATACACAAAAAAATTCACCCGATGATATCCGGAGGCTGAACAATGGTTTGCCGATAATTTTTCCCTATCGAAGCGTCGTGAGCGAATTCCATGTTTCCTCAAACGATCCAAATCAGGCGGACATGAAATCCGAGCGCGTCATTTTTGAGACGTTGCAACCCTTTTCCAATCATAAGGGCGGTGAATTGCTTTTTGGTCCGGACGGTTATCTTTATCTGGGACTTGGCGACGGCGGCCGCGCTGACGATCCGTTTGGAAATGCCCAGAATTGCGCGGCTTATCTCGGCAAGATGCTCCGTTTCGATGTCAATACCCGCGCCACCGTCGGTGGCGGCCGGCATGTGCATACGTTGCAATACGGATTTCCACCGGATAATCCGTTCGTCAAGGAGCTCTACATGGATGGCATCGGCCCGCAAAAAGAGATTTACGCTTACGGCCTGCGCAATCCCTGGCGCTACAGTTTTGACCGCCAGACCGGCGATCTGTGGGTGGGCGACGTCGGCCAGGATTTGTGGGAGGAAGTCGATCTCATCGTCAAAGGCGGCAACTACGGCTGGAACGTCCGCGAAGGCGCGCACCATTTCAAACCCGGACCGGAAGGCGCCCAATATATCGACCCCGTCATGGAATATCCCCATATCCCGGGACTGTTGTCCAAATCCCTGTTCCCTGATCACACCATTGGCTTGTGCGTCATCGGCGGCTATGTCTATCGCGGGACAAAATATCCTTCTCTCAACGGGATTTATATTTACGGCGATTATAATCTGGGGACCATTTGGGGCTTTCGTTATGACCGCGATGCCCACAAAGTCACCGCCCAGGGGATCATGCTCCAGCAACATGACAACATCACCAGCTTTGCCGAGGACAACGCCGGGGAACTCTACGCCCTCATGCAGGACGGGACGATTTACCAAATCACTGCGAAATAGATTGGTGGAGCGAGTAATGGCAAGTCGTGCCACGACCTGGCCGTTAGATCTGGAAATCCGTGACCGTGCGCTTGTCATTCTTGCTAAGCACGCGCATATCCAGCCCGTCATAAATCACCAATGAATTCGGCGCCACGCTGTCCATGATGAACACGTTGCCGCCGATCGTGCTGCCCGCGCCGATCACCGTCTCGCCGCCCAGGATCGTCGCGCCCGGATAAATCGTGACGCGGTCCTCGATGGTGGGATGCCGCTTCTTGCCGTGCAATTGCTGTCCGCCCGCGGTGCTGCGCGCGCCCAACGTCACGCCGTGGTACATCTTCACGTGGTTGCCGATGATGGCCGTCTCGCCCACCACCGTGCCGGTGCAATGGTCCACAAAAAAATGCGAACCCACCTTTGCGCCCGGGTGGATATCCATTCCCGACCGCAAGTGCGCCCACTCCGTCATGATGCGCGGGATCAATGCCACGTCCTTCAGATATAACTGATGCGCCAATCGTTGCACGGCGATCGCTTCGACAAAGGGATAGGACACGAGGATCTCCTCCTTGCTGAATGCCGCCGGGTCGCCGTTGAAGGCCGCTTCCACGTCCGTGCACAGGATTTCGCGGACGGACGGCAACTTGCCGAGAAATTCCGTGGTCAACGCATGCGCCGCATTGGTGATGTCCTTTTTTGGCAGATCACCCGGCGGATGGTACTCGAGGCTTTTGCGGATCTCATCTTCCAGCCTTCCGAAAACCGCGTCCAACAAGGCCGCCGTCTCCGCCTTGATTTCCGATGAATGGATCAATTTTTCGTCGAAAAATCCCGGGAACAAGAGCCGCAATAAATCCTGGGTGATGGCCGTGATGGCGCGTTTGGAGGGCAGGTTTTTGCCATCCAAATGATTGATGCCGCCGACGCGCGCATACGACGCGACCAGCTCATTCGTCAATTGGGTGACCGTTGCCATATCTCCATGTAGCATATCTTGTGGAAGCGTTAAAGCGTAAATCCTGAGTTGTTGCTAAACGCAAAGATCCGCAAAGATCCGCAATTTTGCGCGACGAAGCTGATTTAACCGGAGGCAGGGACTCGTGTAACTCGTCCCTCCGAAAGGGAAGATCAGCGTACAGGGCGTCGAGGATCTCCGCCCTCCGGAAGATCAAAGCCTGGTTGCCCCGGCTCCTCCAACGATATGTCGGCACTTTGCCCATGGGTAAAGGATAGCAGAAAAGTACGAGGCGTAATGTTGCCGGGAAACAAAATCGAAAGGCGGTGGGAAGCACCCTATCTCTTCCAATGGAACGACGCAGATTGTACCAATTTAATGACTTATCGAATCCGAAGAATATATGTTCCCAATGCAGACCGGCTGGCGCGATGGCCTGAGCCACGAATAATCGCTTTCTTCATCCCAAGCCCACAGACTGCCATCGGCGGCCAAGGCAAAGAGCTCTCCAGCACCAGGACAGCAAGCCATGCCGGCAATATCAGTCGGATCTCTTTTTTGATGAGTGGATTCATTCGTTGGCCTTGAGGGTGGCGGAAGCCGCAAAAACATTGCCAAGCAATTGCGGTTTCCGGGAATAATCAAATAACGGCTCGGAACGTTGATTTTCTCTATAATAGCGTGGCCATTCCTCTTCCATTGGCCAGTACCACAGACTGCCGTCAGCGGCGAGGCTAACGATATATCCCTCTCCACTCATAATCGCAATCCAATCCGAGTGCGTCCCGAGCCGGACTGGATTCATGCTTTCATAAGTCCTTTGATCAAGTGCCAACGACCGATTGAAATTGGGAGTAAAATCCCACAGCCAAAGTGTACCATCATCTTTAAGGGTAACCAGCTTCCAATCCGAACTTGCGACCGCTACCCAGTTTGAATCGTGACCGATCGACAAATCCCTTCCTGTCCATTCAGCAACGGTTCCCACCCAATTCGTTCGAATTTGCATATAATGTCGCTCTGTCCAGCAGCATAAAGTTCCATTGGTACGGATTCCCATCTGCATAAGACCGCCGATCAATACCGTCCCTGTGTTGCGTATTGGAACAATATTCGCTATTGGAGATTGATTTGCGGTCCAAAAACTCCCGTCGGTTTTACGGAGAAACCCTTCGTTGCCAGAATTAACAAAACCGGCCCAGTTGGATTCGGTTCCGACTCGATAAGGTATAAATGTCCCTAATCCGCGCCATTGTTTATGATACGCCGCAAAGTTAGTGGGTTCCCAGCGCCATAAAGTTCCATCCGTTTTTATCAAAAGCGCGGAAGGAAAAACTGATTGAAAATCACTCCAGTTCGTTTCTTTGCCGAACTGAACCAAATGGCGCGGTGTCTTCATAATGTCCTCAAGGCTGCGATGATCGGCTCTCCCGATTGGCCATGGTTTATCAGAAACCCAGAGTGTGCCATCGTCTTTGATTCCCACCAATTCCAAAGGCATTCGCCCTGCCATTTTCCAGCCCGACCCGGGAAGAAAAATTCCGGGTTGAGTTTCTATTTTTAAGTCGCCAAAAAGACGCGAGCCCCGGCCGGGGACGTCCGGCTGAAACCATGAGCCGATCCAGATTTGTCCATCAGGCAGGCGCACGAAAGCTCCGTCGAATTGTTGGGTGAGGCTGGCGGGATTGGATAAGGTCAGCCGTGCTGGTCCGTGCCGGGGTTCAAACGGTACCAGCTTTTCCCAGGCACGATGATAGGCCGCCGTCGTCAGCGTGGCAGCCATAACCAGTGAAGCGGTGACGATCAGCAAATTCGATGACCAGGTTTTCCATCCGATGCCGACTTGCTGGAAGTTCCGATAGGCTAATCGCAACAAGGTCAGAAGAGTGACCGGGATTCCGACAATATAAATCAAATCGCCGCGCCACAATGGATGATAGTGAAAATCCTGTCTGGCCGCGTCGGCCATCGAAAACACAAAAAGGAAAATGTAGGCCACTGCCGGGGCTAGCGCCTGGAGCGTGTTGCGCGCCTGGGTGGAAACAAAGAAAGAAACCAATCCAATCAATCCAACGCCAATGGAAAAGACCATCACAAAACTAACAACATCCGGGAAAATTAGCCTGCCCTCGAACAATAATGGCATGGCGACGCCGAATAAAATGGAGAGGATCACGACCACTGACAATTTGATGGCAAATTGGGTGCGCCGTTTCACCGGCAGGCAGAGATGGCTTTCAAGCGTTCCCAGCTTTCGCTCTTCCGCGACGGCCGCGCAACCGACGAGGCAGGGCAACACCAGCCAGAGCATCCAAAAGTTTTCGAGGATAAATTCCGTGGTCGAGTTTGTCCGAAAATGCCCCAGTTTCCGGATAACGATTACGCCCAGATGCAGGATCACCAGCACGAAGGCCATGATAAATTGCGACTGTTGCAATTGAAATTCCTTGCGCCAGAGAGCCGTACGCGGATGCGTGAGGCGCCACGCCGTCAAGCTGGACAACCATGCCGGCGTTCCGCGCATTTCCGGCATGACAATCGTGCCTCCCGACCACTGCACATCCTGGGCGCGCATGAACAGCCAGCGCGCAAAGAAAATTCCCCCCAGGCTGTATATGCCCAGCGCGATCACCATGAAACCGTAGATGAATGAGTCATTATCACCATCCATCAATGCGGAAAAAATCACAAAAATCACCCCTGGCACCAGTACGGTGAACCAAAATGCCGCCGCCACTTGCCGCAACAGCAGCACGGTCCAAAGCGCGCCGGAAAAAATGACCAGGAAAGAGAGCAGCATCCATTCAAACCCACCCCAGAGGGGTCCTAAATCGCCATTGGGATTTAAAAATTTCAACCAGAAATACTCCGGAGCGAGCCAGGCGAAGCCCATAATCAGCAGCGCGACCGCCAACAGCGTGATTTTGGTCTGCCAGATCTTCTGTCGCGTCACCGGTTGCGCCAACAACAACGTAAACGTTCCCGCACCCACCTCCGCGCCAAAGGAATTCAGTGCAATCATCACAGCCATCGCCAGGCAAATCAACAATGGCACTGTGCTAAGCCATCCGATAAAATGATACCAGTCCAAAAACACATCAGCCACCCCCAACCCGCAGCCGATCAAAAGGGCAGGCAACAGCAGCCGAATCTCTTTTTTGATGAACGGGTTCATGTGGTGCTCTTAAGCTTGCCGGAGGCCACAAAAATCTCCTCCAGCGAGAGCGATTCAGTTTTCAATTCTTCAGGCTGGTGCGCTTTCAATTCGGCGACCAATGCCTCGCTATTGCCGTTGGCCAAGATTTCAATCTCGCGGCCGGATTTGCGCACGTCCAAGGCGCCCGGCAGGTTCAACGCGCCCGGCTCTTTGGCGAAACGCGCGCGGATTTTCCGGAACCGGTCGCGCGCGGCATCGGCATCCATGGCCAGCAATTCGCGGCCCTCCTCGATGATAGTGAATTCGTCGATCAACCCCTCAAATTCGGAGATCAAGTGGGTGGAGACGAAGACCGTCCGTTTTTCCGGTGCGCCGGATTGGTAGGCCCCGATCACCGTTTCGATGAATTCCCGGCGCACGATGGGGTCCAGCCCGCTCGTCGGCTCATCCAGCACCAGCAGTTCGGGTTCGGGGCAGATCGCGCCGATCAGCGCCAGTTGCGTGCGCTGGCCTTTGGAGAGATGGCCGGCCTTTTGTTTGCGGTCCAATCGAAACCGGTCCAGCAAATCGCTTTCGATGTCCCGGTTCCAGTGCGGACGGAAGGAGGCCAGGTATTCCAGCGTGTCGTTCACGGTCATCCACGGATAAAACGCCACCATGTCCGGCACGTAGGACAGGCGCGATTTGACGGCCACCTCATCCCGGCGCGGGTCCATGCCAAAGACGCGCACCGAGCCCGAACCGGGCCGCAACAGGTTGAGCAGGCATTTGATCGTCGTGGTCTTGCCCGCACCGTTCCGGCCAAAGAAGCCGTAGCATTTTCCCGCGCGCACGTTCAACGTCAGGCCGTTCACGGCATCCAGTTTGCCGTAACGGCGATGCAGGTTGTTGATTTCAATGACAGTTTCGCTCATAGAGTTCCTTTCATATGTTTCGTGTCTTCTTCGCGGTGTAACGGAACAAGGAAAGATGAAGGGCCCATTCATTCTCACCCCTCACCCTAACCCTCTCCCCGTTGAGGGGAGAGGGAACAGTGGGCGGATATCCCTTTGGATCAATAAAGCATTTGGATTCGAAAGGTGCCGTTCTGTTTCGCGGTTTTAACATGATTCATTGCTCCCTTTTATTCCGTGATTTGTTTTCAAAGAAATCCAGGCGTTCGGCAACCATCGCCAGGAAAGCCTCGCGCCCCACCTGCAGGTGATGCGCGGCGACGACGGCTTCATCGATCTCCTTTTGCAGGATCTTTTCCCGCGCGGTTTTATTGAACGGCGAATTATTTTCCTTCAGGAAACAGCCCTTGCCCGGGAGGGTCTCGATCACACCCTGGCTCTCCAGCTCGGCATACGCCTTGGCGATCGTGTTCCGGTTCACCCGCAGCTCTTCGGCCAGTGGCCGGATGCCCGGCAATGACTCGCCCGCGCGCAACCCGCCGGAGGCGGCGGCATAACGGATCTGGTCCACCAGTTGGAGATAGACCGGCTTGCCGGATTTGAAATCGATTTGGAGGAGCATGGGTAACTGACATAGGACACTATGACAGTTGGAGTTTTCAGTCAAGCTCTATTTTTATTTTGTTTTGAGGCGGGCGATTCCGCAGACGCGGAATGTCGAGTGAAGGGAAACAGGATATAACCCCTGCGGGGTATTGTCCGGCAGGGACGCAACCTGGGGTAGCTCGTTCCTCGCGACCCCAGGCTGAGTGATTTAATCCCTTTGGGATAAATCGAACTTTTTTGTAATGATTGAAGAAAGCTATTCGCCGTCCCTTCCATCTTCGTTAAAACTACGGCGGGACAGGCCGGAACCTGGTCCCCTTTGCCGCCGATACCCGCCGTTGAAACGGCGGGCGATTGTCGGGCCGCGCCATTCGGCGCTAAAAAATCAGAGGAGGCTCTGCATTAAACTCACATTGGATTCAAAATAAAGCGTTTTAAGCTCGCTGCGGCGCGCACGGAGTGACGCGCCCTACCTTACCCAACTCAATTTAATTGGATGCTTTAGGATTGCGGGCATCTGACGCTTCGTCTTTTTGTGCGGCGGCAACCCAGCCTTCGAGAATAAAATTGGTCTTCTGCTCTGCCCATTGGTCCGGCGGAAGCGCGTCGAGTTCATCGCGACTGAAGCCCGGAACGTTGACGTCCAGGGCAGGCGTACCGGCTTCGCGTGAATCCACCGCAAACAGTTTATCCATGGCGATCCCATATTTCACGGTCCAATCGCCGATCTTGACGGTGGGCATCGACTGGATTTGCGCCTCGGTCCAATTGGGAAATTCATTCTGTTTCCCAAGCCATTCCACGACCGGCCGCGTCACCCAATAGGGCCGATGGCCGCTATTCGTCGGCGCGAAACCATATTCAAAGACATCGTTGGTGCCACCGTGCAATTGGATCGTGCGCGCGTGCAGGTCCGCGAAGAAATTTGTGCCGTGGGAGGGGATCTGCACCGTAGTGTCACCGAGACCGTTGAAAATGAACGCCGGGCCGCGCGCTGCTTGCAGCGCATAAATCACTGCCGGCCGGTCGCCGAGGAAATTAAGCGATTGGTAGGGGTAAGCCTGGCACATCAGTTTGGTGGACGAATCCCAATAGCCGCCCGGGCCGTCCAGAGTTCCGCCGGCGCATAACACACAGGCATGGATCCGCGTATCCAATGCGCCAGTAAACGAGACCACAAATGAGCCCAGTGAATAGCCGCCTACGACGATGCGGTCGGGGTCCACCTCGGGCCGCGCTCTCAGATACGAGACTGCCTGCATAGCGTCGGTGATCATCAAGCCGGCCAGGCGCCGCGCGATCAGCGGGCCGCCCCCGATGGTGTCGTGTTGGCGCGTGTCGGATTTGTGGTCGGTGTTCCGCTCGCCTTCGCCAATCATGTCGTACGTCAGCACCGCCGCGCCGCCGCGCGCAAATAAAATGCCCGTGTAAAATGCGTACCAGGAATATTTGTCACCCCCATGCCCGTTGACGACGACAAAGGCGGGGATCTTTCCCTTCGGCAAAGGATCGGGAAGATAAAGGATGGCCGGGACGCGAACGCCAAATTGCGACGTATAGCTGACCGCTTCCGCCCGGACACCGGGCGCGGGTGTAAACGTGCGATAAACGGTGGCATCCAGCGGCGGCAAAGGATCGGGAACAAAAAGATCGGCGCGGATCTCCTTTCGCAATTCCTCGACGCGCGTGCCCGGGAGCATCGGCACGGCCCGAAGCGGCAAAATGGCCATGGTGGCAGCGGCCAGGACAAACAGGAGACGTAAATTAAATCTCATGCGGTTATGGTTTTGCATACATCGCGCTTCTGTCAATGCCAGGGACTGTCCTCTTTATTCTGTCAGATTAGTTTTTTCCGAGTTGGGAATAGTCTTCTTTTGCATGGTCTCCGTGCTATCAACCTCTGCCGAGTTTTGTGCAATATGCCGTTTCCGAAAGATGTAGATTCCGCTTAAAAAAAACATTAACCCAATTGTAACGCTAATACCTACTATAAACATTAAAATAATAACAAATATCCGATTAAATTCGTTTAGAACACTATTCTCATCCACCTTCCGATAGATATCCAAGCTGATGGCGACCGCTGCGCCAACAGCTGACGAACATAAGTCAATGACGAGCCGAGGCTTCGCTTCTTCTACAAAGAACCATTTGTGCACCCGTTCAGATAAGGACAAATTACTCTTCATTAGAAAGGTAAAGGCGTAAAAGCATTAGTCCGAGGATTTACACGAAGTTGAATTCATTTTGTCCGGCAATTTCGCACGGCAACGCACCAAATAGAAGTTTATTTTTCCCGTTGTTTCCCCGCAAGGCCAGGCGTTGAGCGATGTCCTGGTCGCACTGCCAAAGGGCGTGGCGGGGAGGATGGCTTTCTGTTGTCTCACCCCTCATCCTTGATCCTTCTCCCCGTTAAGGGGAGAAGGAAAAACGAGTCGGAGCCGTGTTTCAGAGTGAGGTTCCCCTGATTTAGCGGACAGTCAAGGTGAAGCTGGTAAAAGAGAGACCGGCTTGATCTCGCTTTCAAGAATATAGGCATAGTACATGGAATTTTTTTATGGCGTACCCTCTGTAGCCCGGAACCTGGGGTATCAGCCCTCCTTCGCCAAGGCTATGGCGGACACCATCCTCCGCAAAGCGAAGGATGGTGGAGGCGGCGGGAGTTGAACCCGCGTCCCAGACAAAAAAACCAGCCGCGACTACATGCTTAGTCCAGGAAATATTTTCTGCTATGCGATGGCGCCTGGACTCGAGTCGCACTGCCTAGTCCGCATGAGATTTTCTCGGCGTGCCACGCGCGGTCTCCGCGTCACGCCATGCCTGCTATAGCGTTCGTCCAGCGTAGCAGGTGTCCACCGGCGAACGTCGCAGCAGTTAGGCCGCGAGAGCTAATTCTTCGTTAGCACTTATGTTTTGATCGATTTTTAACGGGGCCAACGATCCTCCCCGGCATGCCGCCTCTGGCGCATTCATCAGGTCGAAACCAGTGCGCCCCCATCATTCGGCAATATCATCATCCTCCATTTTCCCCGCAGGGTCAAGGTGAAGTAAACGACAATGCGATTGACAAGCGCCGAATCCATGTTACATACATTTTGTCATGAAAGATATATACACCGTTCGGGAAGCCCAGGCCAACCTGCCGAAACTTTGTAATTCTAAAAAAAGATTCGTTATCGCGCGGCGGAATGATCCGGTGTATGTCGCCCTGCCGTTGGAAGAGTTTGATGCGTTGCTCGAAACGATGGAGATTTTGGCAAACCCCGAAGCGATGAAAATTTTAAGAGCGTCGAAAGCCGGTAAACTTAAATATACCAAACTGGATCTGAACGATGACGATTTCGGCCTCTGATCATGTCCAGTTATGGCTGGTGGGATTGCCACCGGACTCGAAGAAGCGTGTGCGGCAGGCCCTGCGTGATTTGCAAAGAGGCAGAGGAGATATTCAAGCCTTGCGTAATGAGTTGGCAGGATTCAACCGCCTGCGTATCGGGGGCATGCGCATCGTTTATTCCCAACATCCCGGACGCATTATCCGGTTGGAATATGCCGACGTTCGCGACGTGGTTTACGAAAACTTTTTGGAAGTCCTCACCCGCCGGCGTACTTAATAGGCGGCGATGGCCCCCCGAAAATAAGTTGCAACCAATCTTCCGAGGCAGTTTTATAATCTCATCATGACCTCCCAACGGGCATTCACTTTGGTTGAATTGCTCGTGGTCATTGCGATCATCGGCATTTTGGCGGCGTTGTTGTTCCCTGCTTTGATCGCCGCAAGATTACAGGCGCAACAGGTTCAATGTTCGAGTAATGTCCGCCAGTTGTCCTTGTCGGTTTTTATATACACCGACGATAACAGCGGTACCCACGTCGATTACAATGATTCCGCCTTCCCCGGCGGCGGAAATTGGTCGGGAACTTTGACCGGCTATTATTCCAAGAATCCAAATCTGCGTTTGTGCCCTGCTGCACCCTTGCATGAACCTGTGAAAACCTCGCACGGGAACGGACAAGGCTACGCTGACCGCGCCTGGGCACGATGGACTTCAGACAACAAAACCATGTTCTATGGAAGTTTCGGCTACAACGGCTGGCTTTACTCGGGAATCCCGAAGCCCTTGGCGTTCGCCAAAGCCAGCGCCATTCAACAGCCATCGCAAACACCGGTTTTTTCCGACGAAAATTGGGTGGACGGCTGGCCGATGGAGACGGATCCGCCCGCGCGCAATCTTTACCAGGGCCGCTCGCTGTGGAATTGGGGCGAAGACCTGGGCCGTTGGACCATCGCCCGGCATGGCGGACGCGCTGCTTCCAATGCTCCGCAAAACGTTCCGGCCGGCCAAAAAATGCCTGGCGCCATTGATATGGGGCTGGCCGATGGCCACGCAGAATCAGTGAAACTTGAAAATCTCTGGCAACTCAACTGGCATTTGAATTGGCAAACTCCCTCGCCACGGCCGCAATAGTGTAAGAGACGTCGCGAAAAGCCTTTAATCCACTTCAAAAATCTCCTCGATTTTCAATTTGAACAATTTGGCCATCTTGAACGCCAGCGGCAGGCTCGGATCGTATTTCTCCGTCTCAATCGCGTTGACGGTCTGGCGCGAGACGTCGAGCTTGTCCGCCAAATCGGATTGCGACCATTCCCGGGCGGCGCGCAGTTCGCGCAATTTGTTTTTCATCGATACCTCCGCCAGGAAAAGAACAACCCGATCCAATAGTAGATGAACATCATGTAAATCGCCCATTCCCCGTGGAACTCCGGCGCGCCCACATCACGGAGAAACATATAGCTAAAACATGTGTAGCCCGTCGCCAATCCGGAAAATGCCATCGCTTCGGTGACAATTTTCCTTTTCATCTCATCCAACTCCGCGACGTAACGGATGGAGCAATAGGCCAAAAAAACGATCGGCAGCAATGGCAGAAGCACCAGCCACGGCGATTTATGCGGACCTTCCGCTGTGTAAAAATGGACGAATCCACATACCCCCAATGCATACATTGTCAAGGCGATGATCATTCGCAGAATATGTTTTTTGGTGTTTAGTTTCATATTTTCCACAGTGTAAAGCATCCTTGTCATATGTCAAGCGTCCTTTACAATTATTTTAATGAAAAAATACGTGCTAAATAACGCTGGAGACAACGTCAGGCGTCTTTAATATCGAATTTGGTCTAAAACTACATTTGGGTTTGGCTTTAGAGTTGAAGGCCCCTCTCCCTAACCCTCTCCCCGCGCAGAGTGCGCAGGGAGAGGGAAAAAACCAGATATCTCCAATTTGATCGGCTGTTGCTGGATGTCGGCAGTTGTTTGGAATAATAAATGAGAGAGGCATCCGCAATTGACTCCCTCTCCTCCAATTTTTGGAGGAGAGGGAGGGGGAGAGGAGGCGATCAAAAATGGCTTGGTATAAGTAGTTTCTTATTTGAATCCCGTTACCTCGACTCCTACAAACAAAAAACGCGGCTGGAATTTCTTCCAGCCGCGCGTGAAGTTCCTCCGACCCGGTCGGATCAATATCCACCCATGCCGCCCATACCGCCCATGTCACCGCCGTGACCGCCACCCATCGGGGCGGGTTTGTCCTTTTCAGGAGCGTCGGTGATGAGACATTCGGTCGTGAGCAGGAGTCCGGCGATGCTCGCGGCGTTCTGCAGCGCGCTGCGCGTGACTTTCTTCGGGTCCACGATGCCGGCTTTCACGAGGTCTTCGTATTCGCCCGTGGCGACATTGTAACCTTCGTTGCCCTTGGCTTTCTTGACCGCGTCCACGATCACGCTGCCTTCCACTCCCGCGTTGGCGGCGAGTGAACGGAGCGGCGCTTCCACGGCGCGTTTGATGATGCCGATGCCGATGGCTTCGTCCTCATTCGCGCTTTTCGTGGCTTCGATCGCCGCGATGCAGCGGATCAACGCCACGCCGCCGCCGGCCACGATGCCTTCTTCCACGGCTGCGCGGGTCGCGTGCAATGCGTCTTCCACGCGCATTTTCTTTTCCTTCATTTCAGTTTCGGTCGCGGCGCCGACATTGATGACGGCCACGCCTCCGGCGAGTTTCGCCAGGCGTTCCTGCAATTTTTCGCGGTCGTAATCGCTCGTCGTCTCCTCGATCTGGCGGCGGATCTGGTTCACGCGCGCCTGGATATCGCTGGATTTGCCACCGCCTTCGACGATGGTCGTGTTCTCTTTGTCCACAACAACCGTTTTGGCGCGGCCGAGGTCGGACAATTCAACGCTCTCAAGCTTGATGCCGAGGTCTTCGCTGATGAATTTGCCGCCGGTGAGCTTGGCAACATCTTCCATCATTTCTTTGCGGCGATCGCCAAAGCCGGGGGCCTTGACGGCGCACACATTGATCGTGCCGCGCAATTTGTTCACCACGAGGGTCGCCAGCGCTTCGCCTTCGACTTCCTCGGAGATGATGAGCAACGGCTTGCCGAGCTTCGCCGTCTTTTCCAGGATCGGGAGCAGGTCTTTCAAGCTGCTGATCTTCTTTTCGAAAATCAAAATGTAGCAATCCTCGAGCTTCGCTTCCATCGTGTCGGCGCTGGTGACGAAATACGGCGACAAATAACCTTTGTCGAACTGCATTCCTTCCACCACGTCGAGGGTGGTCTCAATGGATTTGGCTTCTTCCACTGTGATGGTGCCGTCTTTGCCAACCTTGTCCATCGCGTCAGCGATCTTGTCGGCGATATCATAATCCCAGTTCGCCGAAACGGCGGCGACCTGCTTGATCTCTTCTTTGTCCTTCACCTTTTTGGCGATTTTGTCCAACTGGCCGACCGCGGCTTCCACAGCCTTGTTGATGCCGCGTTGGATGCCGATGGGGTTCGCGCCGCTGGTGACGAACTTCAGGCCTTCGCGATAAATCGCTTCGGCCAGGACCGTCGCGGTCGTGGTGCCGTCGCCGGCGATGTCGCTCGTCTTGCTGGCGACTTCGCGGACCATCTGCGCGCCCATGTTTTCATAAGGATCTTCCAATTCGATCTCCTTTGCCACCGTCACACCGTCTTTGGTGACCGTGGGGGAACCGAATTTTTTGTCGATCACCACATTGCGGCCCTTGGGCCCGAGCGTGGCGACGACCGCCTTGGAAAGCTTGGCGACACCGCGCAGGATCGCCTGGCGGGCTTGTTCGTCGAATATCAATTGTTTGGCTGCCATAGTATTATCTTTTTTGAATTTTTAAGTTAAAGTTGAATCAGTCCAGGATCGCGAGGATGTCGTCGGACGACAAAATCTTGTATTCCTTGCCGTCGATCTTGATTTCCGTGCCGCCGTATTTGGAGACCAACACGCGGTCGCCTTTTTTGACTTCAAACGGAATTTTTTTGCCGTCGTCATTGGTTTTGCCCGTTCCGAGCGCCACGACGATGCCTTCCTGCGGTTTTTCCTTGGCGGTTTCAGGAATGATGATGCCGCCCTTTTTCACTTCTTTTTCTTCGACGGGCTCAACCAGGATACGGTCGCCGATCGGTTTTACATTTAGTGCCATAGTTTGTTGTCTTTGGTTATGTTTGGTTTGTTATTTTAATCAAAACCCGTCGCCCAACGCGAGCGGGAAAAGTGGTTAGTTTCTTGCCCTCGCCGTTTCAAAGCGCCGCAGGTGCGATATCTTTGCAGCCAATGCAATCGAAAGATTTTTTAGCTCCGTAGGAGCAACATCTTCTGCACATCGACGGAATAGGCCGCTCCTACGGAGCTTCAAACCTTGAGTAGGGCTATTTTCTACAAATAGGTCACTCCTACGGAGTTTGCTCAAATTTGCCTCTGCTGATTTCATTTTGATTTAGAAACTTATCTCGCCCGAGGCTATTTACTTCTTCTCATCCACGACTTCCGCGTCGATCACGCCTTCGTCCTTTTTCGGGTCTTCGGACTTGGGAGGTTCGCCTTGGGTTGGGCCGCCGGCCGGTCCGCCCTGGGCGGCCTTCTCGGCCTGCGCCTTGGCGGCGGCGGCTTTATAAATCTCCGCGCCCACGGCTTGTGCCGCTTCGTTCAGCTTCTCGCCCGCCGCTTTGATGGCGGCCGTGTCGCTGCCCTTGAGCGCTTCTTTGGCGGCGTTGACCGCGGCCTCGATCTTGGTCTTGTCGTCCGCGGAAATCTTGTCCGCGTTGTCTTTGACCAGTTTCTCGGTGCGATAAACCATGCCGTCCACTTCATTGCGCGTCTCGATCTCTTCCTTCTTCGCCTTGTCCTCGTCCGCGTGCGCTTCGGCGTCCTTGCGCATCTTCTCGACTTCGTCCTTCGAGAGACCGCTGCTGGCCGTGATGGTGATCTTCTGTTCCTTGCCGGTGCCGAGGTCTTTGGCGCCGACATGCAGGATGCCGTTCACATCGATGTCGAACGTCACTTCGATCTGCGGTGTGCCCATGGGGGCAGGCGGAATTCCATCCAAATTGAATTTTCCGATAGTTTTATTGCCGGTGACCATGGGACGTTCGCCCTGGAGCACATGAATTTCCACACCCGGTTGATTGTCGGCTGCGGTGGAAAAAATTTCCGATTTGCGCGAGGGGATGGTTGTGTTGCGCTCAATCAATTTTGTCATGACGCCACCGCGCGTTTCAATGCCCAGCGACAAGGGAGTCACGTCGAGGAGCAGCACGTCTTTCACTTCGCCCTTGAGCACGCCGCCCTGGATGCCCGCGCCGATGGCGACGACTTCATCCGGGTTCACGCCCTGGTGCGGTTGTTTGTTGACCAAAGTTTTGGCGACTTCCACCACGCGCGGCATGCGGGTCATGCCCCCGACGAGCACCAGCTCATCGATCTTGCTCGCTTCGATGCCCGCGTCGCTCAAGCAGGCTTTCACCGGCTTGATGGTGCGCTCGAACAATGTGTCCGTGAGCTGTTCCATCTTCGCGCGCGTCAAAGTCTTCTGGATATGCTTCGGGCCGCTGGCGTCCGCCGTGATGAACGGCAGGTTGATGTCATATTGTTGTGCGCTGGAAAGGGCGATCTTCGCCTTTTCCGCTTCTTCCTTGATGCGCTGGAGCGCATCGGGCTGCTTGCGCAGGTCCATGCCGGATTCCTTTTTGAATTCGTCGAGGATCCAATCCATCAACGTGTTGTCCCAGTCGTCACCGCCCAAATGCGTGTCGCCGTTGGTGGCTTTGACTTCAAAAACGCCGTCGCCGATCTCCAGCACGGAGATATCGAAGGTGCCGCCGCCCAGATCGTACACGGCGATCTTCTCGTCCTTTTTCTTATCGAGACCATACGCGAGCGAGGCCGCCGTCGGTTCGTTGATGATGCGGAGGACTTCCAGGCCGGCGATGCGTCCGGCATCCTTGGTGGCCTGGCGTTGGGAATCGTTAAAATAAGCGGGCACGGTGATGACGGCCTGGCCCACTTTTTCGCCGAGGCGCGTTTCCGCGTCGGCCTTCAGCTTGGCGAGGATCATCGCGGAGATTTCCGGGGGAGAAAATTGCTTGGGCTTGCCTTCGACTTCCACTTCGATGGCGGCGTCGCCGTTGGAAGCTTTCACGACTTTGTAAGGGACGCGTTTGACCTCTTCGCTCACTTCATCAAATTTGCGGCCCATGAAGCGCTTCACGGAATAGATGGTGTTGCGCGAATTGGTGACGGCCTGACGCTTGGCGGCTTCGCCGACCAGGCGCTCGCCGCTCTTCGTGAATGCCACCACACTGGGCGTCGTGCGCTTGCCCTCGGAATTTTCCAGGACCAGCGGTTCGCCGCCTTCCATGACGGCCATGCAGGAGTTCGTTGTGCCTAAATCAATGCCTAATACTTTTGCCATAAAATCGTTTCGTTAAATTGTTAACTCGTTTGGAAGGGTTAATAGCAATGCCAATGCCGCATCGGAAATTTTGTTAAAACGTTAAAAACAAAGGAGAAATCGAACATTTCAGCCCATCCAGAGAAACCGTCCCCTGCGCCAAAGCGCCGCATTGGCACAGTCCAATGCCCAAGTGGCACAGTTCTCCCAATCGGTGGGGTGGCGGGGCGAGACTCGTGATCTCTGATTAAAAAAATCTTGCATATTATCCCAGGGGAGTGTAATACGAATTCGTATGACAAGACCATTTTCAGTCCGCGCCAAGCCTTCGCTGATTTCCGCGATGGACGCCCGCGCCGTCCAACTCGGCCAGGACCGCAGCAAATATATCCTGACCCTGGTGGAACGCGATTTGTCGAAGGCAAAGAAGCCGCGCCGTCACAAGTTCGCTTCCTATGATCTCATCGGCGCGTACAGCACGGGTACCGGCCCTGCCACCAATAAAAATACGCGGCGCATCATCGCCCAACGTCTGAAAGAGCGTAGTGAAAAACATCGCTGACACCGGCTTGTTGCTTGCCGCGCTGGACAAAACTGATCCCTTCCACGATTGGGGCGTGAAAGAATTTCAAGACCATGCGCCATTTGTCACTTGCGATGCCGTGCTGGTGGAATTGTCCTATCATTTAAATGACCCCATCCCCGGAATGAAACTGGTGGAGCATGGTGACCTCATATTGGATTTTAATCTTTCTGCCGAAGCGGCCTCTGTTCTCGATTTGCTTCACAAATATCATGATCGGAAGATGGAACTGGCTGACGCCTGTTTGTTGCGGATGACCGAACTGAATTCCCAATGCAAAATCTGGACGGTTGACCGGGAAGATTTTTCAGTTTATCGCCGGCACGGCAGACAACCCGTGCCCTGCGCATTTCCGCCGGGGTGATTTACGTTTTACAAACTTGCTCAAACCGGGTTTTCCCGTATTTTATTTCCATGACTCAAGCAGTCGCACGTATCCTTGACGAAGTGGAGCAACTTTCCGGACCAGAACGCGGTGAGTTGCGCCGGGCCATCGTTGAGCGTATTCCGATGTCCGACGATCTCACAGACGACGACTTCAGCGCGTTGGCTGCGGCTTCGTTCCGCGCACTCGACGAGGAGGAAGCGCAGCGCGCCTAAACGCGGCGAGGTCTGGCAGGTAGACTTTGGCATCACTCAAAAAGTTCGCCCAGCTCTCGTCATCAGTGTTTCCTTTACCGATGCTGACCGTGCGCTCATCGGGGTCATCCCACATACCACGGCAAAACGCGGTTCGCAATTTGAAGTGATTGTTCCAGCAGGATTTCTTAACGAGGGCACATTTTTGGTCCAAGGGATTCAAGCTGTCCCGCCAAAATTTTTCCTGCGGCGACTTGGTGTACTGAATTCCGAACAATTGCAGCAAGTGGAAGGCACGCTGTTAAACTGGCTTGGAATTTCCGGCAGATAAAATTTACTTACTCCCCGGCTTGACCGCTGGAATCCCCTTCAAGTCCGGCGGCAATTTATCCGCCTCAAAAGCCTCCACCTGCAACGAAAGCAAACTCACGAAGGGCACGCCGAATTTCACCGCGCCGTTCGACCGGTCCACGATCGCCGCCACCCCGACCACGTAACCGCCGTTCGCGTGGACGATATCGATCGTCTCCTGCACCCGCCCGCCCTTGGTCACGACGTCTTCCACCACGAGCAGCTTCTCGCCGCGCTCGATCTTGAAGCCGCGCCGCAGAACCAGTTTACCCTCTTCCTTTTCCGGAAAGATGAAACGCGCGCGCCGGTGCCGGGCGACTTCCTGGCCGATGACCAATCCGCCGATCGCCGGCGCGATGACCGTGGTCGTTTCGAATTTTTCCACCTTCTTCGCCAGGGCTCCGCCGAGCTTCTCCACCACCGGCATCTGTTGGAGCGCGAGGGCGCATTGGAAAAATTGGCGGCTGTGCAACCCGCTGCGGAGGACAAAATGCCCTTCGAGCAACGCGCCGCTGTCCCGGAAAACCTGCAATACTTCGTCTTGTGTCATTTGTCTTAGTTTTGAATTTTAAGTTTTGCGTTTCAAGTTAATCCGTTTCTTCCCCTCACTCAAGTGTGCGTACTGCAAGACATGTCCTTTCCCCCTGGGAAGAAAGCCAGGATAAGGAGGGAATCTTCGTCCTTGGATGTTGAGCGTTGAATGTTAAATGTTGGATGTTTTTTCCAACTTCCCCCTTTCCATTTTTTTCTTCATTCTTCCGCGTGCCCAAATGGGTCAAATTTCTCATCGCCATCGCCCTGCTGCCGGTCTGTGCCGGGGCGGCGATGGCGCTTTGGCATGTCCTCCGCGCCACGGGCAGCAGCGCGGACACCACCTGGATCCCATTTCTCGGCGGCGCGGCCTGCTGGTGTGTCATTTTCTTCCTCCTGCCGCGCCCCATGTGGATCTACGTCTTCGGCCACGAATTGACCCACGCCCTTTGGACATTGGCGTTTGGCGGCCGCGTCAAAAAGATGAAAGTCACCTCTGGCGGCGGCCATGTCGTCATCAGCAAAACCAATTTTCTCATCACGCTCGCGCCCTATTTTTTCCCGTTGTACGCGGTCATCGTCATCCTCGTGTTCGCGCTTGGCCATCGCATTTGGGATTGGCACCGGTTCCTCGTCTATTTCGATCTCCTGCTCGGCGCGGCCTATGCCTTCCACGTCACGCTCACCTTTCACACCCTGCAGACGCGACAGACCGATATCACGTCGCAAGGCTATCTGTTCTCGGCCGTCGTCATTTTTCTCGGCAACGTCGCGGTGTTGCTCTTTGGCATTCCGCTGCTCACCGGCAAGGCCGGGTTGTTCGACGCCGCCGGATGGTTTTTCCAATGCACCGGCCAGGTCTTTCATTCGTTGCAAAAATTGTTTTGAACATTGTCGCCGATTGTGAACAATTCATCCTTGATAACTGGCGTATTTACCGTCATCACTTTAGCCGCACTATATGGATTTGGCCGACATCTTAAGCAAAGCGCAGATCATCCCTGATTTGCGCGCAACCAACCGCTGGGAAGCCATCGACGAATTGATCGGCAATCTCGTCAATACCGGGAAGATCCAGGTCGGCGACCGCGACGCCGTGACCGCCGCCGTCAAAAAGCGTGAGACCTCCATGAGCACCGGCATCGGTTTTGGCATCGGCATCCCGCACGCCTCCACCGATCTCATCTACGAAGTCGTCGGCGCGCTCGGCCGCTCGACCAAAGGCGTCAATTTCGAAGCGCTCGACAATCAGCCGGTGAAACTCGTCATGCTTTTCCTCGTGCCCCAGGGACAATTCCAAAAGCACCTGCACACTCTCGCCAACATCGCAAAGCTGTTGCACAAGGCTGAATTCCGCCAGGCCCTCGAGCAAGCCCCCGATGCCGACGCCATGCTCGCCATCATCCGCGAACACGGCAAAAAATGATTGTTGATTTGCAGGCCGGTGATCAGTGGCAAGCCATTGATGAACTAATTGATAATCTTGTCGCAACCGGAAAAATTTCTTCCGCAAATCGGGATGCAGTAGCAACCGCAGTCAAGAAGCGGGAGACCTCCATGGGCACCGGTATTGGGTTCGGCATCGGCATTCCCCATGCCTCCACCGATACAGTTTCAGAGGTTGTTTATGCAATCGGTCGCTCTAAAAACGGGATTAACTATGGCGCACTGGACTATAAGCCTGTCCATCTGGTTGTTTTGTTTCTTGTGCCAGCAGGACAATTTCAAAAGCATGTCAGCGCACTCGCGAATATCGCGAAACTATTACACAAAGCCGATTTTAGGCGGTCCCTGGAAGTGGCACCGGAAGAATTGGAACGCTTGTTAAAATCGACACAGGACCAAAATTTGAATTCTTCTCCTGAACAATTACCGAAGCAGATCGAACTTCGCTTACAAACTGCTGTCCGTAAAATTTTGCCAGACGCTGATACCTCAATCATTTTGGTTCGCCCCTGCCCCGATCCGAAATTTGGCGATTACCAGTTCAATGCCATCATGTCGTTGGCCAAGGCGCGGAAGATGAATCCCCGCCAGCTCGCCGAAAATGTCGTGGCCAAGCTCGATGTCTCCGATATCTGCGAGCGCGTGGAGATCGCGGGCGCCGGTTTCCTGAACTTTCGCCTGCGCAATGCCGCGCTGGCGCAAACCCTTAACGCCGCCACGCGCGGGGAACATCTGTTTTTCGCGAAGGCCGCCGCACCCAAGTCCATCGTCATCGATTTCAGTTCTCCGAACGTCGCCAAGCCTATGCACGTGGGCCACATCCGTTCCACCGGTATCGGCGACGCCCTGCAACGCGCCGTGCGCCTTCTCGGCCATCGCGTCGTCACCGACAACCACATCGGCGATTGGGGCACCCAATTCGGCAAGCTCCTCGTCGGCTGGAAACAGATCCTTGACCGCCCGGCCCTTGAGCGCGATGCCATTGCCGAACTCGAACGGCTCTACAAGATCATCAATGCCGAATGCGATGCGAATCCTGCCCGCCTTGAAGAAGCCAAAGCCGAGCTCGTGAAGCTCCAGGCCGGTGATGCCGAAAACATTTCCATCTGGAAAGAGATGATCCGCCTCTCGCAAAAACAATTTGATGAGATCTACGGTCGCCTGGGCGTTAAGTTTGATGTCACGCTCGGCGAAAGTTTTTACAATCCGCAACTCGCCGGCGTTGTCACCGACCTCCTCCAACGTGGCATCGCCCGCGAGAGCGAAGGCGCCGTGGGCGTGTTCAGCGATGGCAAGTTGCCGCCCAAAGAGGACCCGTTCCTCGTCCAGCGCGATGGCGAATGGATTCCCGACCCCGCGCTCGTGCGCAAGAGCGACGGCGGTTTCAATTACACGACCACCGACCTGGCCACGATTGAATACCGCCTCAAAACCTGGTCGCCGGATGAGATCATCTATGTCGTGGACGACCGCCAGAGCGCCCATTTCAAAAAGCTGTTCGCCACGTTCGTCCGCTGGCAACCGGACGCCGCCAGGCGCACTGCGATGATCCATGCCGGTTTCGGAAAAATTTTGGGCGAAGACGGCAAGCCCTTCAAGACGCGCAGCGGCGATACCGTGAAACTCGGCGAACTGCTCAATGAAGCTGAAGAACGCGCCTACAAGATCGTCACCGAAAAAAATCCGGACCTGGCCGAGGCGCAGAAACGCGAGATCGCGCGGGTCGTCGGCCTCGGCGCGGTGAAATACGCCGACCTATTGCCCAATCGCCAGAGCGATTACACCTTTAGCTGGGACAAAATGCTCGCGCTCACTGGCAACACGGCGCCCTATCTCCAATATGCCTATGCCCGTATCCAAAGCATTTTCCGGAAATCCGCGCAGGCACCAGAAGCCAAAGCCGGGACCCCATCCGCCATCACGCTGGTGGAGGCCCAGGAAATTACCCTGGCAAAACATCTATTAAATTTCGGACTTACCCTGGAGGCGGTCGCGGCGGAATACCGCCCAAATTATCTCTGCAATTATTTGTACGAATTGGCCGGGAAATTCACGTCGTTTTACGAAAACTGTCCCGTGCTCAAAGCTGAAGATGCCACCCGCACCTCGCGCCTGGCCTTGTGCCACCTGACTTCCCGCGTCCTTAAGCAAGGCCTGGAAGTCCTCGGCATCGACGTTGTGGAACAGATGTGATGAAGGTGGCTAAACCCTGGAATTTTTGAGCCATCGCGTTGCGATGGCCGCGGACGGCGCGGCACGCCGCCCCTGCCAAATTTTTTGCTGGTATATGACCGGGGGCGGAGTAGTGTAGCATTAAATCAGTTAGCCAATTGAAATCGTATGGAAATCATCTTTGATTGCCCTCGTTGCGGCCAGGAATTGTCCGTGGACGCCACTGGCGCCGGCCAGGAGATTGAATGCCCCACGTGCGCTGAAACGATCGTCATTCCCGAGGAATCCACCAAGGCCGCGCCGACCACCGAACCGGTGGCCCCAGAGGCAGCCACGCTCGCGCCCAGCGCCATGGCTTCTTCCGCCGCCGCCAAAGTCCAATTGCATCTCAAGGTGCCCGTGCACAGCACGCCCACCGCCAGCCTCATCCAAAAGTCCGCCGTGCCCCTCGATGCCATCGCCAAGGGCGCCGACAAAAAAATCCGCATCCGGACGATGCGCCACGACAAATGCATCGAGAACGGGCATGATAAATTTGACGAAATGGTCTCCAAAGTTTTGCAGGACATCGGAGAGCCGAACCTCCTCGGCACCCATCCCATCAGTTTCGAACATTTCGATGTCCAAACCCAAAAAGTGATGACGGATTACGGCCTCGTCATCATTTATCGCGGATAAGTTCCTGGTAGCGCGAGACTCCGTCGAGCCTTGGTTTTTTACTTTCCCCCTGGCGCCACGCCCATGGTTTCACGTCAGCTCTGTTTAAATCTGCCATCCCTATGTCTCCCCGCCCTTGTGAATAGTTCCGCTTTGACTTGCCAAATCCCTCTGGCTATCGTTGGGCAGGAATGAATTATCGGTCCATTTTCCTTTGGTTGCTCATCGCTTTTGTGATGTTGCTGCCCTTCCGTTCCCCTGCGCCGCTCTATTACTCGCCGGGCGAGGGTTGGTACTATGAATCCTATGGCGAAAAGGCCGATTGGCAGCGCCCGAACGCCCGGGAACAATTGGCGGTCGCCGAACAGACTTTCACCAACGGCCAATACAACATCACCCTGCATGCGGCTCATCGCATCATCCACAATTGGCCGCTGTCGGATTATGCGCCCCGCGCCCAATATTTCATCGGCCGCTGCCTCGAAGTGAAACATCGCGATGAACAGGCGTTCAACGCCTACGAAAGTATCATCCAAAAATATCCCTCCAGCGAAAATTACGAGGAAGTGCAATGGCGCCAATACGAGATCGCCAACCGGTTCCTCGGCGGCGAATGGTTCCGCCTGTGGGGCGTTGTTCCCCTGTATCCCTCCATGGACCAGACCGCCAGGATGTTTTCGGAGATCGTCACCAACGGCCCTTTCAGTGACGTGGCCCCCAAGGCACAGATGCAGGTCGGCGCCGCCCGTGAAAAACAGAAAGATTATGTGGACGCCGTAGCGGCCTATTCATCCGCCGCCGACCGCTACCACGACCAGCCCCAGATCGCCGCCGACGCCCTCTATCGCGAAGGTTTTGCTTATGAAAAGCAGGCCGCCACCGCGGAATACGACCAAAGCACCGCCGGCAAAGCCATCGCCACCTACACCGATTTCATCACCCTCTATCCCGATGATAACCGCGTGGCCGCCGCGCAGGATTCCATCACCAAACTCAAGAGCCAGCAGGTCGAGGGCAATTTCAAGATCGCGCAATTCTACGAGCGAGGAAGACAATGGGCCGGCGCGGTCGTCTATTACAACGAAGTGTTGCAGTTGGACCCCAATTCGCCTTACGCGGCCCCGGCGCGCGAGCGCATTGAAGTGCTCAAACCGCGCCTGCAAACTGCGATGAATTGAAAACCAGCGGACAGATTTTCTCTTTGATCTGCGCATTGGCCGTGCTCTGCGCCGGTTGCGCCGGCTATCATCTCGGCCCGGTGACCTCCGGTGTCGTGGCCGGGGCGCAATCCATCGAAATCGTTCCCTTCAATAACCAGACCCTGGAACCGCGCCTGGGCGACGCCGTGACCCAGGCCCTCCGCGAGCATTTGCAGGCCGACGGCACCTATCGGCTCGCCACCGGCCAGCCCGGCGACATCGTCGTCACCGGCGTCATCACCCACTATTCGCGCTCGGGCGTAAGTTTCCTTGCCACCGATATCAATACGGCGCAAAGCTACAATGTCATCGTCACGGCCCATGTCATCGCGCGCGAACGGAGCACCGGCAAGTTGCTTCTCGATAAAAATGTCAACGGTGAAACCCTCATCCAGACCGGCTCGGACTTGCAGGATGCCGAACGGCAATCGATGCCCGTGCTGGCTGAAGATTTATCCCGCAACATCACCGAACTGCTGACCGAAGGCCCCTGGTGATCCGGGGATGAAAATTTGTCCGATCCTAAACTCAAATTGACCATTCATATGAAAAAACATCTCGCTAAAATGACCCTGATGGGAATATGCGCCGCGGCCATTTTCGTTGCGCCCGCACTTTCCCGCGCCCAGGACACCAGCACCAACGCGCCGGCAACATCCGCGACCGCACCGCATAAAAAACATACTTCCCTCCCGTTTCACGGCAATCTTGCCGCCGTGGACACAAACGCGATGACCCTCACCGTCGGCAGCATGACGTTCCAGGTCACCTCGAAAACCAAGATCACCAAAGACGGCCAGCCGGCCGAGTTGGGTGACGGCGTCGTAGGCCAACCCGTATCCGGCGCTTATCGAAAAACGGAGGACGCCACCAATGCCACGACAATCCATTTTGGCGCCAAAATGGCGGCGACTGCCGCTCCGGCAAGTAATTAAACCAGGCGAGTTTTTAAGCCGCAATTGCGGCCGAAGACAATTCAACCCACGGCATCAGCCGTGGGTTTTTGTTTTAACCGACAAGTCCCAAAAGGGAGAAGACAAACCGTGGGCGTTTCCCTTCTCCCCCTTGGGGGAGAAGACCAGGATGAGGGGGAAGCGGCTGACACCGCCTTGGCTCACAGGACGTTGAATGTTGAGCGTTAAATGTTTCCCCGTCTGCTTTCCGCCCTCCGCAGTTTATCCCCTCTTCCACCAACTCGTCATACCTTTGGGTTTGGGCGCGGACGGCGGCGATAGCAATTGCGTCCGCAAGAGCAGGCTGCGCGCCGCTTCCAATTGCATGATGAATTCATCGTAGCTCAAAAAACGGTCGGCGGGATTCTTGGCCAGCGACCGCACCAGGGCATCGCTCGTCGGCTGCGTCACCTGCACGCCTTCCACCACGTTCGGCGGCGTCAACGGCGTTTGCACCTGCGCGATGATGACCTCCTCCGGCGTCGCCGCATCAAAGGGCACCCGGCCCACCACCGCGTGATAGAGCGTCGCCCCCAGGCTGTACATGTCTGACAAAAACGTCTCCGGCTCGCGCTTGATCTTTTCCGGCGCCACATAATAAGGCGTGCCCCAGATCATATCCTCCGGCTGGTGCTCCACGTCCGCTTTTCGCGCCAGCCCAAAATCCACCAGCTTCGGTTCATGGTCCGCATTGAACAAAATATTTCCCGGCTTGATGTCCCGGTGCAGCAGGTCGTACTTCAACGCCATATCCAGCGCCGAGGCGATCTTGATGCCGATGTCCAGCACGTCCAATTCCGGCAACGCGTGCAATTTCTCGATGCGCGCATCCAGGCTGCCGCGGTCCGCCAATTCCATCACCAGGTATTGCTGGCCCTGCCATTCGTCGAAAGTGTAGATATGGACGATGTTCGTGTGGTTGAGTCTCGCGCAGGCCCGGGCCTCGCGATAAAAACTTTCCAGCGCCATCTGGTCCTCCAACAATTCCTTCTTCATCAACTTCACCGCCACCATCCGTTCCAGCGTGGTGTCCCATGCGCGATACACCGTGCCCATGCCGCCGGAGGCGATCACGCTGCGCAATTCAAATTGCCGCAGCATCATCGGCATCATGATCGGGCTGCCGCACTTGGTGCAGGGCACCGTCGCCAGGGGGGCCAGGTCGCCGGGGATGAATACCTTCGTTTCACACCAGCCGCAGGTCACCATTCGCAAGGGTTTATCGCTCATGTGTTGGTTCAATCTAACACGCCATCCAAATCCGACAACATTTTGCTGAGCCTAAATCATTTGACAAACCAATAAAAATGCTGTTTCTTATCCCCGTAGAAGGAAATGAAAACCACGTCCATCAAACTGATGAAGCACGTGCCGGTCAATGGCTGGATGGCCATTCACCAGCGCGACTCCCGTCCCTTTGGCGTCGTGGGTAGGAATTCCTGATTTAACACACTTAACTAAGAATTTTAAAACCCGCGATTGCTAAAACGATCGCGGGTTTTCGCTTTTTTAACCATACGAAAGGAAATATGAACACAACTAGAACACGATTACCGGTCGGATTCGCCGCGGAGACGCGGTTTGAACTGCCGGCCAATCCGCCCGCGCCATTCCGCGCGGTGCTCCAAAACGAGTTTGAGCAACTCAAAGCCAGGCTCCTCGCCGAACAATTAGCCCGGGCAACCCCGGGGTTGAGCGCCCCGCTGCGCCGCGCCGCCAATGAAGCGGCTGCGGTTGCCTGGGCCACGGTCATCCCGTTGCTCGCCTTTCCCGCTTTGTTCGAGGAAAAGGCCGCCCTCGCCGAATGCCAGGCCCGGCGCCAGGCGCGCATCTTCAATAACAGCCGCGATCTGGTCGCCGCGTGAGGTGGAATGGGGTGGGACAGGCAGGTTGCTTGTCCCATCCTGATCCTTGATCTTAATCTGTTTATTTGAATGCCGGGTGGGAAGCCCATTTGACGCCCCTAAATTCGCCCTTGTCATCCGCCGATTTACTGTTATTCTATCCGGCCATTTTTATGAGAACGGACATTCATCCGAAATACATGGACGCCGAGATCCGTTGCGCCTGCGGCAACATCATCAAGACGCGTTCCACCAAGCCGACCATCATCGTCGGGATCTGCAACGCCTGCCATCCGTTTTATACCGGACAGCAAAAGTTCGTCGATACCGCCGGTCGCGTGGACAAATTCCAACAGCGCCTGGCCAAGACGCAAGCCGTCCAGGCCGAACACGCCACCAAGAAAAAGAAAAAGGCGTAGCTTCCCAACTTATCCCGCCCGCCGTTCCGTCATTGGAATTGCGGGCGGTTTGTTTTTTCCGCCGCACCCCGGCTGTCCTGAAATGAACCTGCTGCCCCACATCGACAAATTTCGCCAGCGCTTCGCCGAACTCGAATCGGTGTTGAGCGACCCGAAAACTTTTGATAATCCGCAGCGCGCCCAGGAACTCTCCCGCGAATATGCGCGCCTCAAAGACCTGATCGCCATCGGCGACCGGTACAAAAAAAACCTCGCGGACCTGGAGGAAAACCGCGCGCTCCAAAAAAGCGAATTGCCCGACTCGGAAATGGGAAGGATGGCCAAAGAGGAAGTCGCCCGCCTGGAAGCGGACGAGAAAAAATTGTCGCAGCAGATCCAATTCGGCCTCGTGCCGCCCAACCCCACCGATTCGCGCAATACCATCATCGAGATCCGCGCCGGCGCCGGCGGCTCGGAATCCGCGCTCTTTGCCGCCGACCTGTACCGCATGTATTCGCGCTACGCCGAAACGCAGGGCTGGAAAGTCGTGTCGATCGATTCCAACCCCTCCGATCTGGGCGGTTTCAAGGAGATCGTCTTCAGCGTCACCGGCACCGATGTTTTCAAGCGGATGAAATATGAAAGCGGCGTGCACCGCGTCCAGCGCGTGCCGGCCACCGAAGCCCAGGGCCGCATCCATACCAGCACCTCCACCGTCGCCGTGTTGCCCGAGGCCGAGGAAGTGGACGTGGAGATCAAGCCGGACGATATCGAGATCAGCGTCTGCCGCGCCTCCGGCAAAGGCGGCCAGGGCGTGAACACCACCGATTCTGCCGTGCAGATCCAGCACAAGCCCAGCGGCCTGATCGTTCGCTGCGCCGATGAACGTTCGCAGCAGAAGAACCGGATCAGCGCCATGAAAGTTTTGCGCTCGCGCCTGCTCGAGGCCAAGATCGCCGAGGAGAACGCCAAATATGCCGCCCACCGCAAACAGCAGGTCGGCACCGGCGAACGCAACGAAAAGATCCGCACCTACAATTTTCCCCAAAACCGCGTCACCGATCATCGCATCGAACTGACGCTCTACAATCTCGCCAACGTCATCGAAGGCGAGATCGATCCGCTCATCGAGCCGTTGATGACTCATGACATGGAGGAAAAGTTGTCGAACATAAAATTATGAAATTGCCCGCACACATCAAGGGACTGGTTTTCGATTGCGACGGCACCCTCGCCGACACGATGCCATTGCATTGGCGCGCCTGGCAGATCGTCACCCAAAAGCACGACCTGTATTTCCCGATCGACCGGTTTTATTCCTACGGCGGCGTTCCCTCGCGCGACATCCTGAAAATCCTCGCGCAGGAACAAAACAAAACCATCGACCACATCGCCGTTGCGCATGAGAAAGAGGAGACCTACCTGGAGACCCTCGCGCAAGTGACCCCCGTCCATGCCGTCCTGGATATCGCGAAGGAAAATTTTGGAAAGATCCCCATGGCCGTGGCCTCCGGCGGATCGCAGGAAGTCATCTGCATGGTCCTGGACCATCTGAAAATCCGGCATCTGTTCGGCGCGATCGTCACCAATGAAATGGTGGTCAACCAAAAGCCCGCCCCGGATATTTTCCTGGAAGCCGCGCGGCGCATCGGCGTGGACCCGAAAGCCTGCCGCGGCTACGAAGACACCGACCTGGGCATGGAAGCCATCCGCGCAGCGGGAATGGATGCCGTGGATGTGCGAACGATTATTTAAGAGTAACCTCATCGAAACAAATCCGCAGATTTCACAGAGAAGCGCAGATTTTTGAGGGCCGATCGGTCCACAGTCCAAAATTTTCGGATGCCTAAACGCAACTTCGCGTTACTTCGCGCAACACCTTTCCAGAATCGCCTACGGGGAACAGTCCATCCGTCTTCACTTTGCTTCGACGCGGCAATCAGTCCACAGTTGAAAAATGGGTTCGCTTTCAGAATGGTTGGTTGAAAAATATTCAATATCCCTTTTAAAATCGCGGTCATTTGGTTTTTTTGCTTTGGGTTTGTTTGGCAATTTTCGGTGGCAAGCTGCCACGGGCCACCGTTCGTTCCCGTTTCATTCTTCATTCTGTTTTTGGGGTTTCCTGTTCCCGGTTAACGGTCTTGGCTTTTCTCAGGCCGGCAAAAGCTTCGCGGAATAGCTTTTCGACCTCCGGATATTTCCTCGCCTCCTCTATGCAAAAATCCAGCGCCCTGGAGGCTTCTTCCTCTTCCGCCAAGCGCGCCTTCCTCTGGCGTAATGCCAATTTTCGGTCCGCAAGATCCATCCGCAGGATGAATTTTCCCAATTTTACGTCACCGCGCGCCAAGGCCCGCATATGATAGGTCTGGTAAACTGTGTCCCGGATTTCAGCCACCGTAGCGTTCGTACACATCCCATTTGTCCGGCGGAGGTCTTCGTTCATCGCCTCGATCTCTTCATCCCTCTGGTCCTGATCCTCCACCCACTGGCGGAAACGGGTCAATTGCTTGTCATACTGGAGGTGGACATTGTATTTTTGGTAAATCTCCTCCCTGATCTCAGACTGCGTGCGCCGGGAACCAAATTGTTCCCGCCAATAGTCGCGTGACTCCACAAAGAATCCGCTGAGCCATAACTCTTTCAGTAATGTCAATGGGCTGTTTGTTCCCCGTAATTTAGCAGCTTCGCTCATATTTCAGTGGAGATGGGGTTGAAGGAGGGGGGGGCAAAAAAGACGGCGCGAAAAAAATTAAAAATAAATGGGTAAACAAGGGCAAACAACGGTAAAAAATCATCGCATGTCCTGCCACCGCCCGCCCCTGGCGGCGAGCAACACGAAAAATAGCCAAAGCCCACGATGTAAATCACATTTAACATGATTTGAGAGTGGCAGAAAAAAGGGGAAGTGTAATGTTGCCCGGCAACAGAAAAGCAAACCGCGAATGCACGCGAATTAACGCCAATTGGAACCCGAAAAGCGGAAGTTGTTTTTACAGAAGGTAATAAAGAAAACGAAGAGGGATCCGCCTTCGCTAAAACTATGGCGCGACAAGTTGGTGGGGCGAGCGTACTGGACGTACTCACCTGGATCGGCGCGTTGGGTCGTCCGCGGACATCGCAGCGCGATGTCCCTGCCTGGAAATTGTAAATCGCAGGCCGCCATAAAACCATCGACAGGATGGAAAAGGAGAATGATACTGTCTATGCCTCCATATGAAACCGAGTCAATTTGTTGCGAACGGCGGTTGGATCAAACGCCAATCGGTCGGCCGCCTCAGGATGCGGTTTTTTGGCATTCTGTCCCTCCTTTGGCTCGTTCCCAGTGCTTTGTTCGTTCACGAATTGATCCAGACCGGTTGGCCCTCTTTATCTTTGGATCAGAAATGGGAATGCGTTTTGCTTCCCATTCCCGAGCCGATATTTATCGTCCTGGCCATTGTCTATGCCTTCGTGGAAAAACCTAAAACCATTACCAGTCATCTTCCGAATCCTGATCACGATATCCGGAAGCTGTATTGAATTGGAAACGAGGGAAGACAAGGTTAATAGAATTCACGAAATGAATAGTGGAGGTACAGAACGGATTAATTTTTACGTTCAGCCAGTTTGGGTAAATACTCGGGATTGACCTTTTATGTTTGCTATTGTTGTCGACAAGATGCCCGAATAAACTTCGTCTATGGATTCGGCAAATCTTAGCCCCACATCGGCCATGTTAATATCTTTTGGGATAATATTCATGACGCTTATAGCCTTTTTTGGCTTTCGTATACTACGTATCTTTGAAAGGAAGCAAAAAATTGAAAATGAGCATTTTTTATTGAAGGGAATGGCCGTGGAAAAAGAACCAGAATTAAACCAGTCGGTGAATATTGAAACGGGTATGGGTTCTGGTGGTTACATCATTTTTGACATGCCTGATGCAAAAAAAAGCATGTTTCATGATTTGCTGAAAGGGTTTGAGGATTACGCTAAACTGCGAGGCTACGCTATCACATTTTCCATAGATAATTCATCTCCAAACAAGACGGCATTTAAATTCACACTTGATAATCAAGGCATTAATATTTCAAGCGGCCAAGTGCGGGAGGATTTAAAGAATTATATCAACAAAGTTCAAAAAGGCGAATCCATTGATAATATGCCGATGGTGTTGAGTCCAGAAGAACATAGCATTGTAATGACATGTCTGAAAAATCGCATAAATTTTTTAGAGCACAATCTTAAGCTACAGAAAACGGGGGCAGATTTTTATAAGGCTTTGATGAGACAAGTTTCGGTACATGGGTTGGGAATCATGCACCCTCAAAACATCTACATCGGTGACGGGAATCAGGCTCATACCCTTCAGGCAATTAACTCGCCGCAGGCAGCGGTAGGCACAGGGAATCGTTTGATTAAAAACCAAGTTGATCAAAGTATTCACATCGCGAATTCGTTTAATGAGAGACTTGAGCAGTTAGAAGCATTATCAGACCTTTGGATGGAGTTGCACCGCGCACGTGAAAAAATGGGCAAAGAAGACCATGACCGAGAAAAATTTGACGAGGCAATTGAAAACATTCGCAAAGTTGAAACGGAATTAAAGGAACAAGACCCCCCTGAACCAAAGCGGATTTCTAGATGGCTTGAAACGGCCAAAAACACATTGCTAACGCTCGCATTGACAGAGGAAGTCCAAGAAGGCTTAAAAAAGGTTTTAGAATTGTTTGGAATGTCGTCTTGAGACGACCATAAAGCTTGATCTGAATGTCCGTGCTCAAAGACATTTTAAATTGGTCGAAGACTATTCCCAAATGGCAGAGAGATGCTTTGCGACGGCTTTTGTCGGTGGAAAAACTTTCCGTTACAGATTTGGCTGATCTTGCTAAACTTTGTAAAGCTGCCCACCTTTTGACAGCGCCTGAAGACAGTTTGCCCGAAGCAAAACCTTTAGCAGAGGAACATTTACCAGCGGACGTTGAAACAAGTTCTCCGGTGGTTCTCTCGGCAATTCGGAACATTCAAAACGTAAACATAATATCATCAAAACAACCGTTAACTTTTGGCGATTCTGGCTTGAGTGTGGTTTATGGTGATAACGCTTCTGGAAAATCAGGTTATGCACGCATTTTGAAGCTGGCGTGTCGTGCTCGTTCAAAGCCAAAGCGGATTTTGCCGAATATATTTTCAACTTCCGCTACCGGTATTTCCGAAGCTGTAATTGATTTTAAATTGGGCAATGACGACGGCTCCTATCATTGGACGGAAGGGCAAGGTGGTTCTGCCATTTTGGCATCAGTAAGTGTTTTTGATTCTGCTTGCGCGCTTTATTACGTCGAGGAGGCAAATGATGTTGCATTTAGACCTTTTGGCCTAGATTTACTGGATAAGTTGGCTTCGGCCTGTAGTCATTTGAAAATAGGCTTTGAGCAGGAACGATTAACGCTGACCATTGCGGCAAAAGATTTCTTTGATCTTCAAGGTCAAACCGCGGTTGGAAAACTCGTCAACATGTTAAACGCGTCCACTTCTACCGAAGCTGTGGAAAAACTCGCCACACTATCACAGGAAGAATTGAAAAATCTTGAGAGCCTTAAGAAACAAGTCGCTCAAATCGAAGCGGACGACCCAACAGTTCGCGCGAAAGAATTAAATGGACGCGCAACCCGACTGGAGCAACTTAAAATGCAATTGGTTCAAATTAACACCGCGTTATCGGACGATTCAATTCGTGGCCTGCGAGAAAGTTCAGCGTCTGTAAACTCTACGACTGAAGCTTCAAGATTGGCATCTAGCGCCGCGTTTAAAGATGAACCTCTCAAAGGGGTTGGGAGCGAGACATGGCAGGAATTGTGGAAAGCGGCACGCCAATTCTCTGATGCAGAAGTTTTTATAGACAAGTTATTTCCTGTAACTGATGGCGATGCGGCCTGCGTTCTTTGTCAGCAAGCACTTTCTCCAGAAGCAATAAAGCGATTTAGCCGCTTTGAGGATTTTGTCAAAGGTGAAACTCAACAGGCGGCAGCCAAAGCAAAGACGCGTTTTGATGACATCAATAAAGCATTTCTTGAAAACACTCAGAACCTGACCGCTCCAGACGACTTGCTCGCTCAACTCGATTCAACAAATCAAGAATGTGCAACGAAGGTTCGTGATTTTTTGTCAAAGGCGTCTGATAGAAAAATGTTCATTCTGTCTGCGTTAACCGTTAATACTTGGGAAGCAATCCCAATTGTGAGCCAGTGTCCCACTCAACAGATAGATACCATTGTTACTGAATTGAAGTTAAAGGCGGCAGAATTTGAGCGGGCGAAAGTCCCGGAAAATCTTGCAGAATTAAAGTCAAAACGGGATGAACTCACTGCTCGTTCTAAGTTAAACGTCCGCAAGAACGATGTGCTAAATGAAATCGCACGCTTAAAAAAAATGAGCGCGCTGAACCAGTGCTTCGCTGATATAGACACTTATTCCATCAGTCGAACAAGCACAAAATTAACGGAAGCCTATGTGACAGCGGCTATTTGCGACAGGTTCAAAGTTGAGCTTGGCCGGCTAGGACTAAATCATCTTCAGGTTCAGCTTGCGCCGGCAGGGAGCGAGCGTGGAGTGATGTATCATCGCGTGGAATTTAAATCTAAGAGAAGTGTGGGCATACGAGAAGTCGTGAGCGAAGGCGAATATCGATGTATAGCCTTAGCGGGTTTTCTGGCGGAACTGGCTACTTCACCAGTAAAATCAGCACTTGTTTTTGACGATCCAGTTTCTTCGCTTGACCACGTATGGCGAGAAGCCGTCGCGTCCAGATTGGTTGAAGAAGCCAAAGATAGACAGGTAATCGTGCTCACTCACGATTTAGTATTCTTGCTCCTCCTCATTGAACACTGTGATGCTGCAAATGTTCAATCAACGCAGGCGCACATTTTGCGAACTTCTTCAGGTACTGGCGAAACACAAGTCGGTCCGCCGTGGCTAGCGGCACAAGTGAAAACGCGTGTTGGTGTGCTCAAATCGAGATTTCAGCAAGCTGAGAAGCTTTTTAAGGAAATTGACCCAGCAATTTATGAGGCGTTCGCATGTGATTTGTATGGCCGATTAAGAGAAACGTGGGAACGTGCGATTGAAGAATTGTTGCTAAACGATTCCGTCCGTAGATTTCGCAGAAGCATTGAGACAAACCGACTTACGAAACTTTCAGACATTAAGTCTGAAGATGTCGAATTCATCGAGGCAGCGATGACAAAGTGTTCCAAGTATCTTCGTGGACACGATAAAGCAGTCGCGATTAACGAGTCTGTGCCTACTCCAGATGAATTAAAGGCAGACATTGAGAGTTTGGAAAATTGGGTCTCTGAAATACGTAAACGCCGCTGACTTTCTAGGTTCAACTCCTCACCCTTGATCCCTCTCCCCACCCGTCTTCGCGATGCTTCGACGCGGCAAGGGGGGAGAGGGAAAATTTAACGGGAACACTTTCCCGCAGTTGAAACTGCGGGCTATTATCGGTCGCCTCTACCGAGGCTTTTTAGGATAGTCAGGGCTCGACATCCGTCTTCGCCAAGGCTACGACGTGACAAGGAGGCTCGCCCCACCGTAGGGAATAAGAAGCGGCGCGCACGGAGTGACGCGCCCTACCACCAAACCAATCTCATTGCGCCTGCCTAAAGTGCGCTACGGTGAAGTTCCAAAATACGCGCGTCAGCCCTGGCTTTGGCTTTGTTTTTGCCCGGCCGCGTCGTCTTCTCTTCGCTTCAGCATTTCGGTCTCGTTCGTTGGCGCAGGGGGTTCCTGGCCCGGTTCGCGGATCTGCGTGATCTTCACACCCACGGACATCGTCCGCTCCAGGGTGCCGTGATAGTTGCCGCTGACGGGCGGCACATCGGCATAATCGCGCCCGTGGCCGATCTTCACGTAGGTGTCGCCGGCCTGGCAGTTGTGCGTGGGATCCAATGCGCGCCAGCCGACATGGGGGATATAAACTTCCGTCCAGGCATGGGTGGCGCTGGCGATCTCCGTGGCCAGGTAACCGCTGACGTAGCGGGCGGGGATCTTCATGCTGCGGCAAAGGCCGATCAAAAAATGCGCGTAATCCTGGCAGACGCCGCAGCGCTTTTGGATGACGTCGCTGACGTGGGTGTTGACGTGCGTCGAATTGGGCAGATAGGTGAGGTAGCCGTGCGTGAACCGCATCAGCGCGAGCGCCGCCTGCCAGACGTCCTGCTGGGCGCCCATCTCATCGAGGCCGATCTTCCAGAGTTCGACGTCCAGTTCCACGAACCGGCTGCTCTGGAGAAAATCAAAGCAACGTTCCGCATGCACGGCATCGGCCAGGTCATCCATCGGGCACAGTTTCGCGTCATCGGGAAGCGGTTGAGGCGCATGGGTCTCCACCCGCGCCCGGCTTTCGATGAGCAGCGAATTATGTTCCCCGGGAATCTCAAAATGATGCACCAGGGTGGAATAAAAATCCGTGTAACGGTTGACGCGCGCTTCGGGCTCGACGCGGAGCGAATAGGATTCCACGGTCTGTTCCGGGATGGAAGGCGGTTCCAGGCGGATATCATTGAAGCTCTCACGCGCCGGGGACAGATAAGTGTAGTGCGTGCGATGTAAGATATCGTATTTCATTTCGGAAATTTCGGGGTCACACTTTGCGCAAATCGAGGGTAAAAGGAAATTCAGAATTTTGGATCGCCGGCATCAATTCCACTTTCCCGGGCAAATGGCCGTGGCGGAAGAACCGCCCGAGCCGGCGCGATTCGGCCTCATAGCTGTTGACGGGAAAAGTGTCGTAGCTTCTGCCGCCGGGATGGACGGTATGATAGGTGCAGCCGCCGAGGGACCGTTTGTTCCAGGTATCATAAAGATCAAAGCGCAGGGGGGCGTGGACGCCGATGGTGGGTTGCAGGCATTCGGGCGGTTGCCAGGCGCGATAACGCACCCCGGCCACGCCTTCGCCGTTGGTGCCGGTCGGGTGCAGCGGAATGCGAGAGCCGTTGACGGTGATGGCGAACCGGTCGCCGGCGAGGCCCCGGGCCTTCACCTGCAGGCGCTCGACGGAACTGTCCACATAGCGCACCGCGCCGCCGCCGCCGGGTTCTTCGCCGAGCACATGCCAGGGCTCGAGCGCGGTGCGCAATTCAAACTGGATATCGCGCTGTTCCACGTCGCCGATGTAGGGAAACCGGAATTCAAAGTGCGGCGCGAACCAGTCGAATTCGAACGGGTAACCGGAATCGCGCAGGTCGCCGATGACATCGCGAAAGTCGGTCTCGCAAAAATGCGGGAGCATCCAGCGGTCATGGATGTCGGTGCCCCAGCGGACGAGGTCATTTTTATAGGGCTGGTCCCAGAATTTCGCGATGAGGCCGCGCAGGAGGAGGTGTTGCGCGAGGCTCATCCGCGCGTGCGGCGGCATCTCGAACGCGCGCATCTCGACGAGGCCCAGCCGCCCGGCGCTGCTCTCGGGCGCGAACATCTTATCGATGGAAAATTCCGCGCGATGGGTGTTGCCGCTGGCGTCGGTGAGCAGATTGCGGAAGAGCCGGTCGCACAGCCAGGGCGGGGTATAACCAAAGGCGTTGAGATTGCGGTCGAGTTCCTTGAACGCGATGCCCAGTTCGTAGAGCGAATCGTTCCGCGCTTCGTCGATGCGCGGCGCCTGGCTGGTGGGGCCGATGAACAGGCCACTGAACAACCAGCTCAACGACGGATGATTCTGCCAATAGCCGATCAAGGAGCGCAGCAGGTCCGGCCGGCGCAACACCGGCGAATCCTTCGGCGAATCGCCGCCGATGATGATGTGGTTCCCGCCACCGGTGCCGGTATGGCGGCCATCGATCATGAATTTTTCCGTGCCCAACCGCGTCTGCCGCGCTTCTTCATAGATCACCGTCGTTCGTTCGACCAATTCATCCCAGGATTTGCTCGGGTGCAGGTTCACTTCGATGACGCCGGGGTCGGGCGTGACGGCGAGCTTGTTCAGGCGCGGATCGCGCGGCGGCGTTTCGCCCTCGATGATGACCGGCGTGCCCAGTTCAGTGACGGCGGTCTCGATGCCGGCGACGAGGTCCAAATAATCCTCGGTGGTGGCGACCGGCGGCATGAAGATGTGCAGACGACCATTGCGCGGTTCCACGCAAAGCGCAGTGCGAATGATCCACGGCGCGCTCTGGCCCTGGACGGGGCGTTTATTGGGATCGTAGTCGGGCGGCAAGGGCGGGAGTTCGACGCGCTCGTCCTCCAGGTCGCCGCGCTGTTGGGCGCGCAAGCCGGGCCCCTGGCCGATGGGCAAGGGGGCGCCGCCGCGCCGTCGCAGAAAGCGCTGGCCGGATTCTTCGGGCTTTCGGACGCGATAAGGAAATTCCTTCGCCAACCCGGGCAGCGTGGGATTCGACGGGTCCTGTTGCAAGGTCCAGGGATATTCTTTCTCCGCAACCCACGGAATGGAATCGATGGGCAAGCGCAGGCCCATGGCCGAATCGCCGGGGATCAGCCAGAGCGTGTCGTCATCGCGCAAAAACCATTCGCCCGACATCCAGCCGGCCTGGTTGCCATACGCTGCGCGCTTGATCGGCAGGGCATATCCCACCACGTCGCCGATCCCTTTCTGGAAAATGCGGGCGATCCGGTCGCGCTCCAGCTTGTCCTTGAGATTGGTTTTTTCCGGGGTGACGTTGGACGGCAGCCGGCGCTCTTTCCACAGGTAATAAAAAGCGTCTTCATAGGCGGGAACCATGTATTTGGGATCTGTTCCCACCACGCGTGCGATGCGTTCGAGCAAAGCCTTCGCATCCCTGGCGCCGTGACCGTAATCTTTCGATTCGTCGGCGATCAGGGCGTCGTCTTTCCAGATCGGCACGCCGTCCTTGCGCCAGTAACAGGCCAGCGCCCAGCGCGGAAGTTGTTCGCCGGGATACCATTTGCCCTGGCCGTAGTGCAGCAGGGAACCGGGCGCGAATTTTGGGCGCAGACGTTTGATGAGTTCGCCGGCCAGGTGGCGTTTCTTGTCCGAATTGGCGGTGAAATTCCATTCCGGGCCGTCCGGATCGTCGAGGGAGATGAATGTGGGTTCGCCGCCCATCGTCAGGCGCACATCGCCCTTTTTCAAATCGGCATCGATCGCATGGCCGAGCGACTCGATTTTTTTCCATTGTTCGTCGGTGTAGGGGAGCGTGACGCGCGGGGATTCGTAGATGCGCGTGACGCTCATCTCGACATCGAATTCACATTTGCATTCATCCACGGCGCCGGAGATCGGCGCGGCGCTCGATGGATCTGGCGTGCAGGCCAGGGGAATATGGCCCTCGCCGGCGAACAGGCCGGAAGTGGGGTCCAGCCCGATCCAACCCCCGCCCGGCAAGTATACTTCCGTCCAGGCATGAAGATCGGTGAAATCTTTTTCGGCGCCACTCGGCCCATCGAGCGATTTGACGTCCGCTTTGAGCTGGATCAGGTAACCGCTGACAAAGCGCGTGGCCAAACCGCAATGGCGAAGCAACTGGCACAGCAACCATGCGGAATCACGGCAGGAACCGGTCTGTTTTTCCAGGGTCTCCTCCGGGGTTTGCACACCGGGCTCCATCCGGATCGTGTATTTGGTGTCTTTCCAGACCCGCTGGTTGACCCCGACCAGAAAATCAATCGTGCGCGGTTTGGGCGGCTCCGGCCTGGCATCGGGTTTGGCTTCCGGTTTTTTCCTCACGCCATGCGACGACTTTCCCCACGGCAGTTCCGCCCGGATCGCCTTGAGATACTTCATGAACTTCGGCGTCAACCAGCATTTGCGCTGGAACGGCTCCAGTTCATGGTCCAGCGCTGCGTCATATTCAAAGGGAAACTTCTCCGCATCCGGTTCCAGAAAAAAATCGAACGGGTTCAGCACCGCCATCTCGGCCACGAGGTCCACCTCCACGCCGAATGCACGCGTTTTATTTTCGAAGACGAGCCGCGCGGAATAATTCGACTGCGGGTCCTGCATCCAATTGATGAAATGTTTTTCGGGCGTGATGCGCAGCGAATAGCTGAGGATGCGCGTGCGCGAATGCGGCGCGGGGCGCAAGCGGACGACTTGCGGACCCAAATTGACCAGGCGGTCATATTTGTACGTCGTCTTATGATGCAATGCTACGTGGATGGACATATCAGTGACGGGTAACGGCGAACGAGTTGAGCGGGCTCAGGCGCCCTCCGTTTCAAGGTAGCGGATCCTTTTATGAACGTCCGTGTTGATCGAGTGATACGGTTGCATCAGTTTTCCGGGATTAAAAAGGGTCTGGCGCATGTGCTCGACGTCGTCGTTGCCGATGGCGTCGGTGAAAATGGGGATCAAATAATCGATGCCCATCTTCGACGGTTTCATCAGTTTGGCATCATAAAGTTCCGGGTGCATGTAGCGGGCATGAATCAATCCCCAACGATCGCGGAAGCGGTTGGCATCGTAGCCTTCCACATAAAACCCTTTCGTGGTGTTGTATTGTAGAATCGAAACGGCGTTGTTCCGCCCCTCTGCCAACAGTTCAACGGTCTTGGCCCCGAGCAGGGCGGCGTAAAAACGATCGAACAGGATCGGCCGGCCGCCCCGTTGCGTATGGCCGACTTTGCGGGTGAAGATCGCTTCCTTGGCGGATTCGCCGCGGCGATATAACTGGAAATAACGGTCGCCGATCATCTGGATCAATTTCGCGCGCAATGCCTCGGCGGCGCCGGTCAAAATGATGTTGCCGGAGGGATCGGTGGATTTGGTTTCAGCGCCCAACTCGCGCCCCTGCTCATCCACAATCCCTTCACCGCAGACAATGACGACATTTTTTTGCAGGTCATAGATATGTTTGACCCGTTCCACCAGGTGTTCGAGGTCGAGCGGTTGCTCAGGAATGAGGATGATGTCCGGCTGGCCATAGGCCGTGCCCAGCGCAATATAACCGGAGTGGCGTCCCATGACTTCGATGATGGCAATGCGGCGATGGCTTTCCGCCGTCGTGCGGATGCGTTCGACGCCCTGGGCCGAGACCAAGACCGAAGTGGCATAACCGGGCGTGACATAATTGACGATGTGATTGAGGTCAAAAACGGCATGAGACTCGGCGCGTTTGTATCGATAGCCATTTTTGGAAGCGGACTCGTTGACGCGCACCCATTCGTCAGGTTCACTGGCGTAATTCAGGCCCAGGTCATTATCGATCGTTTTGGGCGCGAGCACCGTGGGCAGGCGCTCGGCGATCGGTTGGAGGCCGTTGAGCGTGCCGTCGCCCCCGATGCAGATGAGGCCTTCGACGCGCAATTTGTGGAGGCGCGAGAGGATCAGGTCCAACTCGTCTTTTTTTCCGGGGTCAACGTAATCCCGCGAGGAGCCGATGAGGGTGCCGCCTTTGGTCGGGTCCAGTTCGGGGATCTCCTGGTAAAGCGGATTGAGATGCACGTGCGGCGCGCGCGGATTGAACAGGCCGTTGAAGCCCTTGATGAGGCCGATGATCTCGATCTTCAACTCGTTGGCGCGCGTCACGGCGCCGTGAATCGTGGCGTTCAATGCCGGCGTATCGCCTCCGGCAGTCAGGATGCCGATGCGTTTCATAATGATTCGATCTGCGATTGTTGCTGTTGTCTTTCCTGCTGGACCATGTGGACTCCGTCCGGGTCGTCGAACTGCTGGAAAATGTAGGCGCTGAACAGGGCGACCCCGATGTCGTTCAATTTCAGTTGCGCTTCGTCCAGATATTTATGCAGCCCGACTTCAAAAATTTCATCAATGCTGCTGAACTGCAATTCGGCCAGGAAGCGGCCGGTCAATTTTTCCGCATCATTGCAGAAATGCCCTTCGGCGACGCCGGAAATCCGGCGGATGGCCCGGTTCAATTCATCAACACAAAAACGGACGGACCGGGGGAAATTGTCGCTCAACAACAAAAATTCCGCGATCAACCGCGGGTGAATGTCTGCGCCGTAAATACTCTTATAGGCGTCCCACGCGCTGCAGGAGCGAAGCACCGCCGACCATTCCAGGGCCTGGTCGGGCGTGATGGACTTCGGCGCGCCCTTTTCCGGCAGCGTCTGGTAACGGACATCCAGGATGCGGGTTGTCTTGTCGGCGCGTTCCAAAAAGTGTCCGACCTGCACAAACCACCAGCCTTCGTCATGCACAAGGGTCGCGGAAATGATGCCGTTGAGATGGAGCGAACTGGATTTGATCTCCTGGAAAAATTCGCTGGGGCTGCGCCGCCAGACCTGCCGCGCTTCCGGCGAACGCACGAAAAGATACAAACGATTCAATTCCTCCCACAGTTCCAGCGTGATCTGATCACGGGCCATGCGCGCGTTTTCACGCGCGTGGCAAATTGATTGGACGATGGAATTGGAGTTTTCCTGCTGGAAGACAAGGAATTCCGTGACCGCCTTGCCGGTGGCGTGCGGATGCAACTTGAAAAAATCCTTTTCATCGCCGGTCGCCTGCACGATGGGCAGCCAGTATTGGATCAGCCGTTTTTCATCGAGGTTGCGGATGTCCAGGAGCAACTGGAGGTTCACATCCACGATACGCGCGATGTTTTCCGCGCGTTCGATGTAACGCGCCATCCAGAAAAGCGAATTGGCAACTCGGGATAACATTTAATACAAGACCCAGGTGTCCTTGCTGCCGCCTCCCTGCGATGAATTCACCACGAGCGAGCCTTTGCGCAGCGCCACCCGCGTGAGGCCGCCGGGCATGATGCTGATCTTTTCACCGGAGAGAATGTACGGCCGCAAATCCACATGCCGGCCTTCGAATTTGCCGTCGCAAAATGTCGGGTGCTGCGACAGATAAATCATCGGTTGCGCGATGTAATTGCGCGGCTCGGCGATGATCTTTTGGCGGAATTTTTCAATCTCATCCTTCGTCGCCTTCGGTCCCATCAACATCCCGTATCCGCCGGATTCGTTGGCGGCTTTCACGACCAGTTTTGGTAAATTTTCGAGGATATATTTCTTATCAGCTTCTTCGCTGGCCAGATACGTCGGGACATTCGGCAGGATGGGGTCCTGATCGAGGTAATATTTGATCATCCGCGGCACGAAATAATACATCACCTTGTCGTCAGCGATGCCAGTGCCGATGGAATTGGCGAGCGAAACATTGCCCGCGCGATACGAATGCACCAGTCCCGGCACGCCCAGCATCGAATCTTTGCGGAAAACGGTCGGGTCGATGAAGTCGTCGTCGATGCGGCGGTAGATGACATGCACCGGGCGCAAGCCCTTGGTGGTGCGCATGAACACCCGCTGGTCGCGGATGAAGAGGTCCCGCCCTTCGACGATATCGATGCCCATCTGCCGCGCGAGATAGGTGTGCTCGAAATACGCGCTGTTATAAACCCCCGGCGTGAGCAAAACCACGGTCGGGTCCGCCACTCCGGCAGGCGCGATATGCTTCAGGCTTTTCAACAATTCCTGCGGATAATTTTCCACGGGCCGCACGCCGATGCCCTCGAACATTCCGGGGAACGCGCGCTTCATGGCGCGGCGGTTCTCCAAAACGTAACTCACGCCGGAAGGACACCGGCCGTTGTCTTCGAGCACGAGGTAATTGCCGTCCTTGTCGCGGATCAAATCTGTACCGCAGACATGGATGTAAATCCCTTTGGGCACATTGAAATTGACGAACTCGCGCCGGAAATGGCGGCCGGAGAGCACGTAAAATTCCGGGATCACGCGGTCCTTCAGGATTTTCTGCTCGTGATAGATATCATGCAGGAAGAGGTTCAGCGCCCGGATCCGCTGCGCCAGGCCCCGCTCCAGATGTTCCCATTCGCCGGCGGGGATGATGCGCGGGAGCAGGTCGAACGGAAAAATTTTTTCCTCGCCCGCCGCGTCGCCATAGACATTGAAGGTGATGCCCTGCCGCAGGAACGCCTTGTCCACCGCCTGCCGCTTGGCATTGAATTCCGAGGGTTTGATCGTCCCGAACAATTTATGCAACTTGCGGTAATGCGTCCGCACGCCGGTTTTCCCGTCGAGCATCTCATCAAAACCGCTTTCGATCTTATATTTATTTAGCATGATACAGTCGCTTTTTGAACGCACTGGGCGTTTTCAAACAGTCCGATCCCGAAAAATTTTTCCGCTTTTAGCGCCCGTTCCGTATGGGATTTCCTGCCAGTCCGCGCAGGAACAAGGCTAAAAAGCCTGATTTATCAATTGTCAATCCGTTCATTAAGCAATCGCCTTGCCGGATTTCCCCTGAAATTTTTGCTTTAAAATATTTTATCAAATGATGGCATCACAGTTGCAAACCACCGCAAGATTTTGGAAGCTATGACAAGGACTCAATGAGTATCCCAATACATTTACAAACAGACGGTCGCGACAGACTCTCAGCGCATCTCATCGCGCATATCAACGTGAAGCTGGCACTGATCGGCTGCCCGCCGGTGGCGTTGGAAGGCAACGACGAATTTTCCCAGATCGTCTCGGCCATGGCCGAACAGTCCCGCGAGAAAGACCGGCTCCTGGGCAGCCACCTCAATCCCGTCGACCAGCGCATCCAGACTTTCCTGTACGATTATTTGCAGGAGGCGCCCGTCGCCAAATTGCCGACACGCACGTTCACGCTTGATCGCGCCGGCCTGGCCCGCGTCCTTTCATTGCCGATCGACCGCGACGAATTCAGCTCGGAGATCATCAATTCCTACCGTGTCGCCAACGGCGTGTTGCACAATCCCAAGAGCGACCGGCGCACGACACAGGGAATTTTCCACGTCACCGAGGGCGGCCTGCCTATCCCCGACGACAAGCTGGCCGTGCCGAAGCTCACGTTCGCCAAGATGCTCGCGCTGGCGCTCAATCCGCCGCATGAGATCATGCGCCTGCCTTTCACGGCCACGCAACCGCAGCCGGCGGAGTGTTTCGTCTCGCTCCTGCTGCGTCCGCTGGTCTGCCCCGAAGTGCCCGGGTTCACTCCCGAGAAGCGGATGGAAGTCCGTTTCTTCGTCCCGGGAAATCTCGTGAGCAATCTCGATTTCATCGAGAGCATCTTCGGAAATGGCGGCGATCCCATCCTGCCGGAGAATGATGCCGCGCTGGACGCGGAACATTGGACCGGCCACACGGGCTGCGTGATCCTCGCGCCGCATCTCATCAAAGCCACGAAACAATCCGTCGGGCTGCCGCATTGGGACAACGCGACGGCCCGCCAGCGCCGCGACGGCATGTGCTGGAAAAATGAAAATGAGGTCTACAACAACGGCGGCGCGTTCAAGCTCACCTGCCGCGACCAGACGGGCGTCATCGTCACGCTCATCGCGGACAATTATTACGGCTATTGCAAAAAAGAGGTGAAGACGCAGATCAGTTTTGCCGCGAACCTTTTCGGCAATGCGGAGGAGGAGCATGCCGGAGGCGCGCTGGTTTTCCCCAGTTACGACATGGGCGAGGAATTCAGCGGGGACATCCATGTGAAGCGCCAGGGTTATTCCTTCACGGAAATGACCGCACGTTACGGAGCGATCATGGACATCAAGCCGGAGGGCTATGCCGTGGACAAAAAGTATCCGGATGTCATTTACGTTCCCGAAATGGCTCATTTCGACCTCCATAGCCAGTCGATCTCGTGGGAAAATGCCGGCGGCGCGCGCAGCATCAAATTACAACCGGATAAAGTTTATGTCCGCCCGTCGGGCCACAAGGTGCGCATGGAAAAGCCGCCGGGGGCACGGCGCTCGTGGCGTCTCGTCGGCACGGTGGCCGAAGGGGTATTATGCCATAAGCCCTGCACCGTTTCCGGCGGCGGCAAATCCGAGATCTCCAAACCCATCACTGACGCCATTTTGACCGGGCCGGTTTTTGTCGCCGACATCAAAGGCGATTTCGACCGCGTCAGCGAACTGATCTATCGGAATTACGCGGGCCGTCTCGCGGACAAACAGCAACGTGAGAGCCGTCCCATTTTATCGCAGGAACGTTCGCTGGGTTCCGTCATCAAACTGCTCACGCCCGATTCGCGCGAATACACCCCGGAATACAATGCATGGCTCGATTCCGTGCCGCAGTACCTCAAGGAACTGGTCTTTGTCGTCAAACGCTATTACAAGCCCGAATGGGGCGACAACTGGCGCGACCATTTCAGCGTGGATATCATCAACGGCATCCCGGGCAATGAATTGAAATGCGACAATCGCACGCTGGTCACCACCCGCCTGCGCGTCGGGTTCGATAACGACGGGGCCTGGCGCACGTTCGGCCTGCGAAAAGATTTTAATCCTTCGATAAAGATCCAGGCCGAGGACGACATCACCGCCTCCACCGTTGTGCCTCCCGGCGTCCTTGAGGACATCCCGGACACCGGCGCGCACCTGGCCGTCAAATTTGTGAAGAACTGTGAGCAACGGCTTTTTCAACGGCCGGACGACGCCATCCATCGCGGTTACGACAAGCAAACCGAAGCGGATTTCATCCAGACCGACAATTTTTTCTCGAATTACGAGCCACTGACGCCCAAAACCGCCCGTGAATTGGTCGAGGATTCCATCGGCTTTTATGAGTTCACCGAACCGATGCAGAAATTGATCTCGGATATCGCCAGCGCGGGGAAGCCGGAATTTTTTATTTCGTCCGCGCATCCCCGTTTGGTCGATGGCAAGCCCAGCAAAAATCCGCGTTATCTGCAGAAGCGGCCCGACCTGGTCAAACCCCGCGAAAGTTACCTTGCGGAAGTGACGGCGCGTTTCCTTCGCCGTTTGCCGCTGGATAAACCGGTCCACACGCCGGTAGCCGTGGTGCTGCCCGGCCGCCGCAATAATCCGCCGGAACAGGGCATCCGCTCATTGGCCTGTTACAACCCCATCCATTATATGGAATTGCCGGAGTTGTTCATGGAATTCATCTGCAGCATGACCGGCAAATCGCCCTCGACCACCGGCGCCGGCTCGGAAGGAGCATTGACCAAAGGCCCCTTCAATGCCCTGCCGCCGATCATCGACCTGAACAACGCCCTGATCGCATTTATTTTGACGGGGCATCATGGATACGTCACTGCCGCCGGCTATATCGGGCCGAAATTTCGCGTGGACCACGATGTCAGCTTGATCGTCCCGGAAGTTTTTTGCCGGATGGCAGCAGCGGAGCGCGATCCGAAATTTTTGATCGCCCACCATTTTCTGGAGAAGATCGAGGATCTTGAACACGAGGGGAAAAAGATTCTCTCCAGCCGCCTGGGTTATCGCATCAATCTCCGGTTCGTCCATTCGTTTTTCGGCCGCGTGTTCAACCACCCGCATGCCGTTTTCACCGAGCAGATGCTGAAGCCCGAATTGCAGGACATGGCGATTTTCGCCGATGGCATGGACAATATCGTTGCCACCCAAAAGCGCGTCGCGAAGATGTACTTTGATGACGGCAGCATCGCCCAGGCCTGTCCGCCGTTGCAAGCGCTGCTGAACATCATGCTGAAGGATGTGTGGGAGGGGAAATCCATGGACAGCCCGGAATTCCGGCAAATGTTCACGCGCGAATATCTGCTGGCGAGCGATTGGTACGCCGCCCGGCTGGCCGCCAAGCAGAATGTCGACCGCGCCCTCTGGCGGCGGCATGTGGAATACCTCAACCAATTTCTGCGCAAACCGACCCATGAAGACGTGGCCGATAAGTTGGGGATCGCCGATACCTTGAACGGCGCGCGCAAAATGCTCGCCGACGTGGAATCACCCGATTATCTGAAGAAGCTTTCCGGCACCCTTGGCGTGGACCCGATCGAGGCTTATCTCGGGTTTTAATGCGTTGTCACAGCTGGGTTTTTGAATTTCCTGTCCCGTTTTTCTTCCAGACGTAGCGGAAGAGGAGCACGCGGAGCGCGGCGGCCAGCGGAATCGCCAGGATACCGCCGAGCATGCCACCCAGCAGGGTCATGCCGACCATCAGGGCCACGATGACCATCAACGGATGAAGCCCGACCCGGTTCCCCATGATACGCGGAGAGTAGAGAAAACTTTCCAACGATTGCACCAGGACGAACAAACAGAGGACTTCCACCGGATGGGTCCAATCGCCAAACTGCACCACTGTTAGAATGATGGCGAGCAAACAGAGGATGGTTGCGCCTACCACCGGGATCATCAGCAGGAACACCGCGAGAAATCCCACCAAAAACGCGTAATCCAAGCCGATCGCAAACAGGCCGATGGTATAAAGCACGCCGCCAATCAGCGACACGATCACCTGTCCACGGAAGAAGGCGATCATATATTGGTTGATCGCCAGAAGGATAAAGATCAATTCGTCCTTTACCCGTGAATCCTGGATGGGCAGATAATCCATCCAATGTTTCTTGATGTCGCGCTTTTCCCTCAGGAAATAGAACGTATAGATCGGTATCAAGATCAACGCCACCGCCACGTCCACCAGGGATTTTGCCTTGCTGAGCAGGTTCAACATCCAATTCCCCAATTTGGGCATGATCTGTTGCAGCCAGCCTTTCGCTGAAGAAACGATCTGTTTGTGGATCTGCTTGGTCTCGATGGCCACGGGCAGATTCGTGCCCGTTGGCGATGTGGAATTCGTCCCGGCCGGCACATTCGCCGGCGGCGCCTGGACATGAGGCTGCATAAATTTCCCGGTTGGATTCTGCGCTTGATTGGCCGGGGCCGAATTCGTCGTCTGGTTCATGTCATCGGGATTGCCGCCCCAGGCTTCCAATTTTAACTGTGCCCGCGCCGTCAGCCCGGGAATTTCTCCCACCAATGTGTTCGTCTCATCGATCAACTGGGGAATGATGCTGGCAAAAACTCCGGCCACGATCGCGATCATGAAAATGAAAACGATGACGATCGCCCAGGGGCGCCGGATCTTTTGGCGCTCCAGCCAATTCACAGATGGGTCGAGCAGATATGCCAGAATGGCGGCGATCGCCAGCGGCCAAAGCACCGGGCTTAATAAGTTAAGGATTTTTCCGATGCCCCAGATGGCCGCTATCCCCACACAGGTCAGGGCCGTGAACGCCAGCACCACCAGCGCAAACCAAAGGATGCGTGACTGGTTTTCGGTGGGCGGTTTAAGATTCATCTTTTGCGGTATAAGCCGAAATGAAGACTCCCCTTGGGCAGGTTGCCTTGATAATCATCAGTTTTACAGTGCCATTACAAGACCGCCCCGTCAAGATTCCCTCAAATCAGCCGCCCATAGTAAACCTGCGTCTCATATTCGAAAATGACCCGGCCATTCTCCTGGCAGGCCTCAAAAATTCGCCTTAATGCGGCAAGCATCTCCTCATGTCCGGGCTGGCCGGCATCCGGCGCATAGGAAGAGGACAATAATCTGCCTTTCAACCCTTCAAAATCAAATTCCTGGGCATGATAAAAGATCTCGAAACCGGCCGGGACCGGGAAAAACTGTTCGATGGCCACCCGTTCAATCCTGCGGCGCGGCGCTTGTTCGCCATCGGTCGAAAATTCATCGGTCAACTTTTCGTAGGCCGCCGCAAACGGCCTGGCGTCTTTGCGCCGCCGGTTGGCAACAATGACCACCCATCCGCCGGGCTTGAGAACGCGCAAAAATTCAGCGCGGCATCGCTCGTGATTGAACCAATGGAATGCCTGGCCGGCTACGATGAAATCCACGGCTCCGGCGGCCAGGGTCGTGGCTTCCGCCGTGCCGGTGATGCTGGTAAAGTGTGGATAATGTCCCAGGAGACGTTCGCCGGCCTCGCGCATTTCCCGGTTCGGTTCCACGCCGAAAAGAGGGTTCCCGTTTTTTAGAAAAAGTTCCGAGAGCTTCCCTGTTCCCGAGCCGATGTCCGCGATGATGGATTGTTTGGCCAGCCCGCAACGTCCGCTCAAAAAACCGATGATTTCCCCGGGATAGCCCGGACGATAGCGGGCGTAGTTTTCTACGCGCCCGGAAAAGCGTTTGGTCGGATCAAGCATCTTTTACCAATTCCATCCCCCATGACTTTATTCAACTTTGGGCCAGCTTTTTGGATTTTTCCGTCGCTGCCCGCACTGCGTTGATCACCGTCGCACGCAATTTGCCTTTTTCAAGTTCGTGCAACCCCTCGATGGTCGTTCCCCCGGGGCTGGTCACCTGGTCTTTGAGCGCGCCGGGATGTTGCCCGGTTTCCAGGACCATTTTCGCCGCGCCGGCAACCGTCTGCGCGGCGAGCCGGGTGGCGATATCCCGCGGCAATCCTGCCGCCACGCCGCCGTCACTCATCGCCTCGATGAATTGATAGACGTAGGCCGGGCCGCTTCCGCTCAGACCGGTCACAGCATCGAGCATGCTTTCCTTGACCGGAAAGGCCAGGCCGACAGCGGATAAAAGTTTTCGGGCCACCTCGCCGTCCCCGGGCGTCGCATTCTTTCCCAGGGCAAAAGCCGACGCGCCCGCGCCGACCAGCGCCGGCGTATTGGGCATCACGCGGATGACACGCGCACCCGATGCCAACGCGCTTTCCAATTTTCCAATCGTCACGCCGGCCGCGATGGAGATAAGCAACTGGTTTTGCGAAAAGACATCATGGATCTCTGCCAATGCGGCCGCAACCTGGTCGGGTTTGGTCGCCAGGATGAGGACATTCGCAAATTTTGCGATTTCCAGGTTTGAGGCGGTGACTTTGGAGCCAAGCTCGGCGGCAAAGTTTTTTCGCGCCGCATCGTGCGGGTCGCTGGCCATGATTTCCTTTGGCACGACGATCTCAGCGCGGACAAAACCTTTGGCCAGCGCCGTGGCCATCTTGCCGGCGCCAAGGAACCCGACATTTAATTTTGCAGCCATGCGGCTTTTTAACAGGCAAACCCGCCGGACGAAAGTGAAATTGCGCAAAATTGAATGCTTGAATTCGCAAGGCATGCACCTATCTTTGCCGAAAGGAATGACCAATCGCCGGACATGGGAAACGTTTGAAGCGATGCGCGAGGCTGCCGAAAAGGGCGATGCCCAGGCCCAATGCTACATGGGCGTGTGTTTTCAGAACGGCCAGGGCGTAGTCCAGGATTACCAGGAAGCCGTCAAATGGTTCCGGCAGGCGGCCGACCAGGGTGATCCCGTCGCCCAATGTTATCTCGGGGTTTGCTATCTGAACGGCGCCGGGGTGCCGCAAGAATTCGGCGAGGCCGCCAAATGGCTGCGCGAAGCCGCCGAGCAAGGCGATCCCGCCGCGCAATTCAACCTGGGCGTCCTTTATGAGACCGGCCAGGGCGTCATGCAGAATTACGTCGAGGCCGTCAAATGGTATCGCGAATCGGCGGAGCGGGGCTATCCCGCGGCGCAATTCAATCTCGGAGTTTTTTACGAACAGGGCCAGGTCGTCTTGCAGGATTTCAAGGAAGCGGCCAAATGGTATCGCGAGGCAGCGGACCAGGAACTGGCTCCCGCGCAGTGCAACCTGGGCTTGTGTTATCAAACCGGGCGCGGCGTTGAAAAGAGCCAGCAGGAAGCCGTCAAATGGTTCATCCGCGCCGCCCGGCAGGGCGACAAAACTGCGCAACACAATCTAGGGTTGTATTACCAAACCCTCGAGACAGGATTCATCCCCAAGCCTGAAACGGAAGAACCGGCGGAGTGATTGGGTTGGATTACTTCGCTGGATCGAATTCCAGATTTCGCGAGCCAGACGGGTTGACGTAAGATTCAATTTCCAGAGATGAACCATCCCGGGAGACCGGATTCACCCGGATATGGAAATGCCCGTAAACCTTTCCGTTCCTGCTCTTGAGGTAGAATGTAACTTCGCCATTCCACCCATGTCCGTTTAAATTGACTATTGCCGGGTCGAATTTGTACTGCGGTTGATAGCCATTGGCTGGCGCTTCATTCAAATAACCGTCATTCGTAACCTCAATCACCCCTCCACCGATTGCAGTCATGGTAAAGGCCCACTCAAAATTTTCATGGGGCTTGATTTGTGAAGGACGCTGGAACTGGACTAACAAATCTCCTGTGCCATTAGTGCCTTCGACCATTTTCCCCGACAACAAATCAATTGTATAAATCCGATTATCCGACTTAAACTGATAACGCTGATTGTTGTGGATCATCGGTTCTGGTCCTCTAAGTTTCCACATCGAGTAAATTGCGCGATGATCGGGATTCGTTTCAGGGCCATTTTTGCCTCTCAGGCCCAAATGAGCTTGATCAATTTGGTAACCCTCCTTTTTAGGTGTTATGCTCAATGATTCACCTCTGAGCCCCGTGAATTGAAAAAGTCCGTTGGCATCGGTTTGGGTCTTTTGAGAACTGCCCCCGCCCATTGACAGAAGAACAGCGACATTTACCTCCGCCCCAACAACAGGCTGGCCATATTGGTCAACGATCTTGCCGTAGAAATCTTGGGATTGGTTGTCATCTACCATCATCATTTCCTCCATCGCCAATTCCTTCTCCATACCGCCCTGGCGATAGACGTGGTCGATTTCCACCATTTTGTTGCTGACTTCAGTCGGAGAAAGCGGTGGATTGGTCGCCAAATTAGTTTTGAAGGATTCAATCAACTGAATACTCATCTTCTGAATTAGCGCTTCAAGTGCCTCAAATAAAGGTTGGCCCTGTCCTAATGGATCGTATTCATATTGTTTGGGCACGGGTTCTGCGAATTTCCAGAATATCCGCAAATCAAAATCCTTACGCTCGTTTTGCTGGCGAAAATTCATGATTTGGGAAATCATCCACGGAACCTGTTCAATCGGCTGGTAGCCGGTCGCGTCATTGGTTCGGATTTCAATTTGCAGATCACAGCTTAAATCGGTCTTGGGCACAACCGCGTTCATGATTTCACGTTCGGTCGGATGCCGTAACTCGATCAACGGTGGCGGCTGGGCTGGACGGAGTGGATCAACCCTGCGTCTGAATTTTTCCAGATTGTCCCAGCCATCGCTGGTCATGACCTTGTAGCCATCAAGAATTCCCGTACCGCCGGTATCTGCATCGTCCGGGTCAGTGTGTATGACGAGAACTTCGTAAACATCCGGCAGCCCGTCCCCGTCACTGTCTCCACCCCAACCAGCCACGAATTCCGGTTCGACCACGTCGGGCAGGAATTTTACCTCTGGCATGGCCATGGGCCTTTGGCCTTCATGCATCATTCCCTTCTTGTCTACGTGCAAATACACCAGGTCCCGGTTTGCGCCGGATTCGAAATACCCGCTAGCGCGCCATTGCGGATCGTTTTTGTCTCGCACCAGAAGCAAATACGACGCGTAAGGAATCGGGTGGGGCACAGTCAGGGAGTAGCCGTCGGTCGTCTGCTCCCCAGCAACAGAAATGATCGTTTTGCGAATTGCAGCAGCGTCTACCTGACGAAGGCGGGCGCGGAGAGGTGGGTTGTAGTGTGGCCATATTCGATAAACAGGCTGAAAAAGAGTATCAACATTGGTATCAACATAGCGATAGCCAGAGTAACCATTTTTCGGCAATTGACCTTGGACACGTGCAATCGCTGCGAATAGTCCTGTCACCATTTCTCCTTGCTGTTGCCAGCCTCCGAAACGATTCATGGGACGGAAATTTGGAGGTCGGTTGGTGGGAAAACGGCCATTTAATCCAAATGGTGGGCGTTGTGGGTATTGCCAATTATTCGTCGCTGGACGCATGGTGCGATTTGCCCGTTCAATCAGAACGTAATCCGGAACTGGGCCGCCAAAGAATTGCCAGCTAAGCTCCGCATTTCCGTACCGGCGATCATTCGCGTTTGGAAGGAATTTCACACTCAGTTGTGGTACCGGCGGTGGATATGCCCGGTATGGGTCCATATTGTTTTGCAATTTTTGTATGTTAACCCACCCGTCGCCCATGGGATCGGCGTTGGGATCGCCGGATGCGTATGGATCAATGCGTAAGACCAATTCCTTATAAAACGGAGGCAATTCATCTCCCAGCGTATCGTCCCAGCGACCGGCGAAGAATTTCCAATTATTGAGCGTATTCAACGTCAATCCGGGAATCCCACCCAGATTATATATGGCTGAAATCGTGTTGTTACTGCCGCCAATATATCCCGCCAACATCATCCAATGACCATCTGGACCGTTGGTACGCGCAAGCACCTCATAATAAACCGTAGGATCAACCGGGTTTAAGGTCAGTGCAATTTGATTCGTGCCCTTTGGTTCGACCGTGATCCGCACATATGGGATTTGAGCGTTTGTGGTGTTCAGAAGCGCCCAACTAATAAATATGCCAATGAGGAGTCTGAAATTCATCCGGCTGCCAAAAATGCGGTGTGTTGACTCTGTGGTCATGACGCACACGGCAAACGCAAAAATATGACCATAGTAACAGCAATACAAGGTGGAATTAGCCCGTCAACTCGTCCAGTTTCGCCTTCGCTTTGCCGGTATCGATGATTTGGGCCGCCAGATCCCATCCTTCCATCAACGATTTGGTTTTGCCGGCCACGAATAATGCCGCCGCGGCATTGAGCAAAACTGCATCCCGTTTGGGACCGCGTTCCCCGCCGGAGAAGATGTCGCGGATGATTTTTGCATTGGCCAACTTGTCGCCACCAAGCAGGTCGGCGAGCGTGGCGGGTTGCAGTTGAAATTGTTCCGGGAGCGTCGTCGAGACGGTCATCGCCCGTTCCTGGTAAAACTCGGCGATGGTATTCTCGCCCAGCGGGGACAGCTCGTCCAGAAAACCCACGCCGGAAACTTTTCCGCACACCACCATCGCCCGGCGCACGCCCAGCGATTGCAGGACGCGGGCGATAGGCTCGCAAAATTCCGGCCGCGGCACGCCCACCAGCATGACGGAGGGCCGCACCGGGTTCAGCAACGGGCCCAGGAGGTTGAAGACGGTCCGCTGACCGCGTTCGGCGCACAATTTGCGCGCGGCGGAGATATGCTTGAAGGCCGGGTGATAATCCGGCGCGAAAAAAAAGGCGAATTGCCGTTCGTGCAAGAGGCGGGCCGCGTCCGGCGGAGTTGAACGGACGGGAACTCCGAGTGTCTCAAGTACGTCGGCGCTGCCGGCCTGGGAGGTCACCGCCCGGTTGCCATGCTTGGCCACGGTCACCCCGGCGGCGGCGCACAGGATGGCCGCAGCGGTGGAGATATTGAACGTGCCCAGGCGGTCTCCGCCGGTGCCGACCACGTCGAGGATTTCACGGGACCGTGTGGCGGGATCGAGCGGCGGTTGAATGGATTTCTCGCGCAACGCGCGGGCGAAGGCCGCGATCTCCTCCGGCGTTTCGCCCTTTTGCGCCAGGGCGACCAGGAAATCGGCCTTGAGTTCGACGGTCACGTGTTCATCGGCCAGGTGTTCGACGGCCTGGCGCGCATCGTTTTCGTCAAGGATGCGTCCGGCTTTGAGTTGTTCAGTCCATCTTTGGAGCACGCGAAATGTTACGGGGCGAAAAATTTCCGTCGAGCCGAATCGTTGCCGGTGTTTGTGGCCGGGCAAAGGCCGCAACCGCCAAATGCCGCTAAAAATCGGCTTTGCCCGCCGATGGCGGGGACCGGCAACCTGCTGACGCCAATAAAAAAGCGTGAACAGCAATCGGATATCCCGTAACTTATGCGTTCTATTTACGGTCTGGTTATATCCAGGCGGTTTAAAAATTTATGACAGGAAATCGAAATGGCGGTTGGCTGATTTGGTTGATGATTTTGGTCGCGGTGGTCGTAGTGGTCGGCGCCGGCACGTGGCATATTTTGCGCGCCAAGGCTGACGCGCCCGAATACCAAACCGTGCCCATCGCCCGCGGCGACCTCACCAACCTGGTCACTGCCACCGGCACCCTCAATCCGGTGGTGAACGTGACTGTCGGCAGCCAGGTCTCCGGCATCATTGATAAATTGAATGTGGATTATAATTCGTTGGTCACGTCGAACGAAATCATCGCCGAGATCGATCCATCCACCTACAAAGCGGCGGTCGAACAGGCCACCGCCGACCTGGCCAACGCCAAGGCCAATCTCGAATTGCAGGAAGCCCAGGCGCGGCGCGATGCGGAATTATACACCAATAAATTGATTTCCGGGTCCGATTACGACACCCAGGTAGCGACTCGTGACGAGGCGGCGGCCACGGTACAAATCAAGCAAGCCGCGCTGGATGATGCCAATGCCAACCTCGGTTATTGCAAAATCCGCTCGCCAGTGGATGGGATCGTGATCTCCCGCTCGATCGACCTGGGACAAACCGTGGCTTCGAGTTTCAATACGCCGACCCTGTTCCAGATCGCCAACGATTTGACGAAAATGCAGATCGATTCCAGCGTGGCGGAAGCGGACGTCGGCGGCGTGATCGAAGGGCAAGTTGTGGAATTCACCGTGGATGCATATCCGTATCGCACTTTTCACGGCACCGTCACCCAGGTGCGCAATGCGCCGACCACGGACAATAATGTCGTCGTCTATGACTGCGTCATCAGCGTCACCAATTCAGATTACAAGCTGAAACCGGGGATGACCGCCAACGTCTCCATCATTGTCGCTGAACGTCTCAATGCCCTGGTGATCCCCAATAGCGCCCTCCGATTTCATCCTCTTGGAGTTGCGTCGTACGGAGGCGCGGCAGGCGCTTCCTTGTCATCCAGCAATTCGCCGACAGGCGCCGCGGGAAGCGGACAGCGTCAGCACGGACATGGCGACCACACCTTGCGCACTGTCTATGTCCTGAAAAATGTGGGTGGAAAACCCGTGGCGCAACCGGTCCAGGTCCATATCGGCATCACCGACAGTATCGATACCGAGGTCACGGATGGTTTGCAGGAAGGCGACAATGTGATTGTCACCGAGATATCGTCATCGGCGACCGCGCAGGGCGGAAATCCCTTTGGGCCGGGAATGCCGCGATTCCGTTAACCGAAGATCCAGGAGAATTTTGTGTCCGCCAACGCCGTCATCAAACTGGTTGAAGTCCACAAGGTCTATCACACGGGCGAGGTGGACGTCCATGCTGTCCAGGGCGTTTCCCTGGATATTCTGCCCGGCGAATTTGTGGCGATCATGGGCTCCAGCGGCTCCGGCAAATCGACGCTGATGAACATGATCGGCTGCCTGGACCGGCCGTCCTCGGGACAATTTCTGCTCGACGGCATCGATATTTCGACGCTGGATCGCGATGCATTGGCCGAGATCCGAAACGAAAAGATCGGGTTCGTCTTCCAGGGTTTCAATCTGCTTTCGCGTACCTCCGCATTGGAAAATGTGGAAATGCCGATGCTTTATAACCGCCATCGGATCCATTCGAAAGAACAGGCGCAGCGTGCCAATGAATCGCTGGAATTGGTCGGGCTGGGCAAACGCGCGGATCATCATCCCAACCAGCTCTCGGGAGGCCAGCAGCAACGCGTCGCCATCGCCCGCGCCCTCGTCAACCGGCCGGCTCTTCTCCTGGCGGATGAACCGACCGGGAACCTCGACAGCCAGACGAGCATCGAGATCATGGGCGTGTTCCAGAAATTGAATGACCAGGGAATCACCATCGTCATGGTCACGCACGAATTGGATGTCGCCCGTTATACCAAACGCATGGTGATCCTGCGGGATGGCAGGATTCTCACCGATGAACTCGTGCACGACCGATTCGTCGCTGAAAAAGAATTACAACAACTCCGCCAGGCCCAGCAGGCGGTCAAACTCGCATGAGATTTATCGCCTCCATCAGGATCGCTTTGCGCGCGCTGCGCCGGAATAAAATGCGCTCGTTGCTGACGATGCTCGGCATCATCATCGGCGTGGGCGCGGTCATTGGCTCGGTCAGCCTCACCGGGGGCGCCACCAAACAGGTTGAAAACCAGGTCAGCAGCCTGGGCGAGAGCGTCATCACCGTTTTTTCCGGCAATTTTACGCAGGGCGGCATGCGCGGCGGTTGGGGCAGCGCCCCCACGCTGACTGTTCCCGATGCGAATGCCATCGGAAATGAAGTCCCCAATGTCGCCGGCGTCAGCCCCGAAGTGCGCGACCGCGAACAGATTTTGGCCGAGGGCTTGAATTGGAACACCCAGGTCATGGGCGAATCGCCTGATTATGCCCAGATCCGCAATTGGCCCATGGCCGAAGGCGCCATGTTCAGCGACCAGGATGTCCGCTCTCTGGGCAAAGTCGCCGTCATCGGCAAGACCGTCGTGGATCAATTGTTTCCCGGCAGCGATCCCCTCGGGCAAACGATCCGCATCCGCGATCTGCCGTTCAAAATTGTCGGGGTCCTCGCCCCCAAAGGTTTCAATCTTTTTGGCCAGGACCAGGATGACGTCGTGGTCGTTCCCTATACCAGCCATATGGCGCGCATCACAGCACGCACCTTTGTGAATGATATTTTGGTCCAGGCCAGCAGTGATAAAACCATCGACAGCGTGCAGGACGGCATCACCCAATTGTTGCTGGCCCGCCATCGGAGCAAGGAACAGGATTTCACCGTGCGAAACCAATTGGAATTGATGCAGGCGGTCACTTCCACTTCGAAGACGATGGGATATCTCCTGGCCGGCGTGGCTGCGGTCTCGCTGGTGGTCGGCGGCATCGGCATCATGAACATCATGCTCGTCAGCGTCACAGAGCGGACGCGTGAAATCGGCATCCGCATGGCCGTCGGGGCGCGCGCGGCGGACATTCTCATCCAATTCCTGATCGAAGCAGTCACCTTGAGCGCCATCGGCGGCGGCATCGGCATCGCCGGCGGCATGCTTTTTTCGTGGTTCATCTCCCATGTCACCAGCATCCCCGTCGTCACGCCGTTCGCATGGATCGCCGCCGCGTTCATCTGCAGCGGGGTGATCGGGATTTTTTCCGGCTTCTATCCGGCATGGAAGGCGTCGCAACTCGACCCCATCGAAGCTTTGCGGTATGAATAAGCCCGTTGAAATGATGGGATATTAAAATCCCTTCGCTTTGACAGGCCTTAACAAGTGAAAACTGAAATTCTGCCGACGCATACGCCGGAACTTTTTCAAAAAGCAGTTCAAAGCGCCTCAATCCTGCTTCGGGCCGGTGAGGTTGTCGCCCTGCCCACAGAAACCGTTTATGGCCTTGCCGCAAATGCCCTGGATGAAAAAGCCGTGGCAAAAAATTTCCAGGCCAAGGGACGTCCCGCGAATAACCCGATCATCGTCCATGTGGCCGGCCTCGAAATGGCCAGGCGTTGCGTAGCTGATTTCCCTTCACTCGCGGAAAAATGCGCAAAGTCATTTTGGCCAGGGCCATTGACAATGGTTTTGCCAAAATCGGATGCGGTCCCGGCGATGGTCACGGCCGGCGGCAAGACCGTGGGGGTGCGCTGGCCGTCCCATCCTTTTATCCAGGCCGTCATCCGTGAATGCGGATTCCCGCTGGCCGCGCCCAGCGCCAATCTGTCCGAACACATCTCGCCAACAAACGCCGCGCATGTCCACAAACAACTTGGCGGGAAGATTCCGTTGATCGTGGATGGCGGCCAGGCGCAAGTGGGGATCGAATCCACTGTCCTGGACTTGTCCGTTTCTCCGCCGCAAATCCTGCGCCCGGGAATGATCCACGCCGATTCACTCGCTGCCGCCGGAGTGCCGATCGGCGGCAGCCGGTCGCATGCCGGCCCATTGAAAAGCCCGGGGATGTTCAAGAAACATTATGCTCCAAAGGCGAAGCTGATCACATTGACCTGGCGGGATGACCCGGATTTGCAACAACAGATCGATCGGCAGAGGTTGCAAGCCGGCCATGTTCATGTCATTGCCCACACCCAAATTCCATCGGACCGGCAATTCTCCGGCGTCAGTGTGATTCCGCATGATGCCGAGGCGTTTGCGCGCGCGCTCTACGCGGAATTGCATCGGTGCGATGAAGCGGGCATTGCAGTCATCATCGTTGAGGCGCCGCCGGATTCACCGGAATGGTCGGGAATCGCGGACCGGTTGCGGCGCGCTGCCGGATGATTCATTTCGCAACTTTCCACCGCGGGTAATCAGTCAGGAACAGTCGATCCGGCAAAAAGCCGCTGGGAACCGCACGTAATTGAAACTTGGGGGGAATCTGGCCCTGCAAGGCCACCTGGATGATGAACTTGCCCCAGGAGCTATCGCTGGCCTCAAGCCAATCGCTTAAAAATCTTCCATTCATCGTTTTGGGCGTCAAATAGAGTGCGCTGATCGTTTTGACGTTGTCATTGATATCAAAAAAATCGTCCCCGGGGTTGCGCGAAAGCCAGACACATTGCCGATCACCGTACCAGGCCACGGCCCAGGGCACATCGCTCATCATCAGTTCGTCGGGCTTCATCCAGCCCGCAAAATTTTGGATGTCCGGCGGGTAATAGGGCGGGTAGGCCACCGGGTTGGTCTTCGGCGGCAGCAGGATAAAAATCATCGGCAGGCAGCATAAAATCACGAACCCGCCAATGATGGCATAACTCAATTCCTTTATCGGCAACTCCAATTGATCCAGCAGCGTGAAAAAGAAACCAGTTCCGTAAATAAAGACCATGGGCGCGATCAGGATCAAAAGATTTTCCGAATTGACCGTGGGGTTCTCCACGGAAAGTTCGGTCCGGCCCAGGGATTGAACGACGATGAAGATGCCGAGGCACAACAACAGGAAATAACGGATCCGCCGGATCGAAGCTTTTTGAAACGCCAGCAGCAACCCGGCGAGAAAAAATATGCTGGCCCAACTGCCACCCAGCGTCGGCAAATCATTTGACAGAATACTTTGGATGTTGACGGCCATCTTTGCCAGGTAAGGTTTTAACATGAACCCATAAGCAGAGGGGTGCAGAGATCGTTCCAGCACAAATTGTGGATAGTATTGCGTCTGTTCCATGATCGCAAAACCGGCGGTGCCAAAGAGCGTGCCGCTGATCATGTAATTCCGGATGATCCACGGGGTCAAAATCACCCCAAATACCCCAAACGCAACCATCGCGTGCAGGATTCGCCGTTGTCCGCTGAATAAAAGCAAAAACACGAGGATAGGAATGATCACCCAGCCGAAAGCGTACCGCGTCAAAACCCCGATTCCCGCCAGACCGCCGCATGCGATGGTCCAGCCCAACAATTGATTCAACGCCGGCTGCGGTTCCCGCGCCAGCTCTTCGATTTTTATGACGCACCAGACCAGTCCGAGAATAAGCAGGATCAAAAGGAGCGTGGAGAGCCCTGATGAGCTGAACCGCCACAACAATTCGCAACCAAACGTCAGAATCGCCGAGGTCCAGGCGACTCGCGCGTCGAATAATTTTAGGGCCAGGAAAAATACCATGACGACCGCCACCAGCAGCAGGATCTGGTTAAAGATCGCGATCAAAAAGTCCGGCTGATATCGTGAAAATTTGTCGTTTTCGGTCCAAAATGAGTGTTTCAAATCGATCGGATATCGGAAGTTTCCAAACTTCATCAAGCCCGCCAGGATCACCGGATAAACCGGGGGATTGGCCAGGTCGGGATGCGCCTGGATCCGCGCAGAATCCACAAAATTTGTGGAGGACAACGACAGCGGTTCCTGTCCTCCGTTATGGTTCTGCACCAGGGACAGGCTGAGTGGCCGGATGAATTCCGTGGTGTATCCTTTGCCCGTGGCGATGTTTCGCGCCAGTTGCGCCGAGTCCATTCCCTCCGGCGTGAACATGTTTTTATAGGCGTGCAGGTCGTAGAGGACCGCCAGGCAGAAAACCACCAGGGTCAAGAGGAAGTAGCGCAACGCGCGCGCGCCGCCCCCCATTTCCATTTTATGGATGGCTTGTTGGACCAGTTCTCTTGTCGGTGGCAATGGCACGATTAAAATCCTTCCAAATGGTACGTGTGTAACTTGCGATGAAATGTCCGCCGGCTCATGCCGATTTTTTTCGCGGCCAGCGTCCGGTTCCCGTCGTATTCTTTGAGCGCGCGCACGATCAATTGTTTCTCGGCTTCCTTCACGGTTAAATCATTTTGTGGTGACGATTGCGTTTCACTTCTTGAGACCAGGGAGAGCTGGCGCGGCAAATCCCGCGCCGAAATCTTCTCGCCCCGGCACAGGACAACCGCATGCTCCATCGCCGTGCGCAATTCGCGCACATTGCCCGGCCACGAATAATTCATGAGCCATTCGAGCGCATCCGCGGTGAAATCGTTCACTGCCTTCCCGTTTTCTTTCGCAAATTCCTGTAAAAAACGCCGCGCCAGCAACGGAATGTCCCCGGAACGCTCCCGCAACGGCGGCAACGTGATCTCCACGACCCTCAACCGAAAGAATAAATCTTCCCTGAAAGTCCCCGCTTTGACCAGTTCTTCCAGATTTTTATTTGTCGCGGCGATCAATCGCACGTCCGCAGTCAGGGTCTTGTTTGAGCCCACCCGCTCGAACGTCCGCTCGCCGAGGAACCTCAGCAGTTTCACCTGGATCGTTGCATCAATCTCCCCGATCTCATCGAGGAACAGGCTGCCTCCCTGCGCCGATTCGAACCGTCCGATCCGGCGCTCATGCGCGCCCGTGAACGCCCCTTTCTCGTGCCCGAACAGTTCGCTCTCCAAGAGCGTGGGCGTGAGCGCCGCGCAATGCACCGTCACAAACGGTTGCCGGGCGCGCGGACTTAATTGATGGATCGCGCGCGCGATCAATTCCTTGCCGGTGCCGCTCTCCCCGCTCAATAAAACGGTCGCCCGCGTCGGCGCCACTTGTTGGACCATGTCAAAGATTTCGCGCATCACCGGCGACTCGCCCGTGATGCTTTCCAGGCCGAATTTGCTGTCCAATTGTTGGCGCAGCGAGACATTCTCCGTCTCCAGCGTTTGATGTTTCAATGCCCGCGCGATCCGCATTTCCAGTTCGTCGATTTGCAGCCGGCCCTTGACGATGTAATCGTCCGCACCCAGTTTCATCGCCTCTACCGCCAGTTCCTCCGAACCATATGCCGTCATCAGGATGCAGATGGGCGGCTTCGAAAGCGATTTTGCCCGCGAGATCAATTTCAAGCCGTCTTCACCCGGCAACCGAAAGTCCGCCAGCATCACGTTGAAATTTTCCGTTTCGAGCAGATTCATCGCCGCTATGGCGTCTTCCGCGACATACACGTCGTAACGCTCCTCGAGCGCCGCGCGCAATCCGTCCCGCGTCGTTTTCTCATCATCCACGATCAGTAACGTCGCTTTGTTCATGCCACTTTTGCCTCCAATAATCGCGGTTTACGCTCATGCAACGGCAGACAAACCTTGAAAGTCGTTCCATGACCGACACGGCTGTCCACTTCGATCTTTCCCCCGTGCAATCGCACAATGCGCTGCACAATCATGAGTCCCAGGCCCGTGCCCTTTTTCTTGGTCGTATAAAACGGCTCGAAAATATGCGCGATCTGCTCCGACGGAATCCCCAGTCCAGTATCCGCCACGCTCACCCAGACGTCGTCGTCGCTCTCGCCGGTCTGTAAAGTTAAGGTGCCGCCCTTCGTCATCGCCTGCGAAGCGTTCTTGATCAAGTTCACCAATACTTGTTGGATTTGCGACGCGTCAATGGGCGATTCTGTCAATTGCCGCGCCAGTTTCTTGACGATGGTCACTCCGCGGTTCTCCAATTCCGGTTCGAGGAGATGCACAGTTTTGTCGACGACATCGTTAAGCGAGGCGATTTTCAATTGCACCGGCGCCGGGCGGATGGCGCCCAAAAATTGGGTGATGATATAGTCCAGCCTCGAGATTTCTCCTTTGCACACGTCCAGGTAGTTTTCCAACTTTCCGGAAATCTCACGGGTCGATGCCTGCTGCATCGGGCGCAGGCCTTCTTTCTCCGGCCTGTCGTTTTTGAGTTTTTTCAACTCACGTTCCATAAGCTGCAGATGGATGTGCAGCGCGTTGAGGGGATTGCCGATCTCATGGGCCACGCTCGCAGCCAAGAGCGTCAGCGCCTGTACCCGCTCGCTCTCGATGGCCTCAAATGTTTTTTGCCGGGCTTCCGTGGCGTCATGCAAAATCAGTGCCACGCCCGAACTGCCGATCGCTTCCCCATCCAGCGGCGCCGCATATAAGCGGATGAATCGCGGGCGCGGATAATGGATCTCAAATTCATGGCGCAAAATTTTTTCGCCTCCGGCACTGTCCGCCTTCGAAATCGTTTCCCAATCCATCTCCGGCAGGATTTTGGTGATGTGCTGTTCGGTATCGACCGGTTGCAAACCGATCAGCCGTGTCACTGCGTGATTGAAATAGATCACCCGCCCATTTTCATCCACCACCAGCACCCCATCCTCAATCGTATTGAAGAGCGTCTCCAGAAAACTGCGCTCCCGCGCCAGCCGCTGGACAACTGTTTGCAAGCCTTCGGTGTCCAGCCGCCCGATGCGGCCAAGCACTTTGTCTAGAAAACTGGATTTCGGCAAAATCATTGGATAATCCAACAACTAAGGAGACAAAATGGCTCAAAATTTGAATCTGTCAACTGCAAAAGAATACCCTGATGGCACACGGGTAAAAGATACGGTTTGGCAAGAGCGCGGAAATCTCCAACCGAATAAGTTTTTATTTAGACTGTGGGTCCTGAGCCGAGGACTCTTTGGTCATGTGGCGATGAACAAAGAAATAATAAAGCGCACCTAAAATCAACGCGATGCCACCCACCAAAGCCATCACCTTGTGCATCTCGCCCTTGCTCACGTCTGCGCCGATCGTCACGCCGATCCAGCAAAGCACCGAGCACCAGATCCCCGCGCCGATGATCGTGAAGATGGAAAATTTCAGATAATCAAACTTTGCGATGCCCGCGGGGATGCCGACCAATTGCCGCGCCCCCGGCAACAGCCGTGCGATAAACACGCCCGCCGCCCCGTAATGCGCCGACCAATTTTCCGCTTTCCGGATCTTGTCCGGTGTGATCAGGATGAAGCTTCCGTATTTGATGAGCAACGGACGTCCGGCCAGTCGCGACACCCAATAGACGAACGTCGCTCCCAGCCATGACCCGATAGCTCCTGCGATCACGATGGCCGGCAGGCTCACCTGGATTTTTCCCGTATGCGACCAACTGGCCGCGAGCGGGATGATGCTCTCGCTGGGCAGCGGCAGCACCGAGCTTTCCGCCGTCATCAGCAGGCCCACCACCCAAAAGCCATGAGTTTGGAGCGCGTGCTGGTACCAATCCAGGATGACTTGAAACAGGTGCTTCATTGAGATGAAAAATGCGCCCGCTAATTACGCGAATTATGGATGAATGGAAAGAAACAAATTTGCGAACCTTATGCGCACCCCATCAGTCGTGGAGCGATAACGGAATTTGGTTCAGTTTATTCGCATTCCACCTGTCGCAGAGCGACGACGGAAATTAGCCAGACACGAAGTGTCTGGTAAAAGTGCGGTGATTGTTTCGTCCTGAAAGGACGGCGGGAAAATTACCATAAAAAATTTTCATCATATTCCACCATATGTTTTTGGAGAAAGGTTACATATTCCTCTTGAAACGTTTTGATTCGATGGTGTTCCGGTTGATTCATGATGTAATCTTTTACTGCATCGCAATTGGATACGCTTACCGAAAAGGCTCCGTATCCGGGCTGCCAGGCAAAGTTTTTCACGCTGATGGTTTCATGAATCCAATGCGACGAAGTTTGTTTGATGTCTTGCACGAATGACGCCAAAGCATGGATCGCCCGTAAGCCAACGAGCAAATGGACATGGTCTGCAGTCCCGCCGATTGCCTCTGGAATTCCGTTCCCAGCGCGGATTAAACCACCAAGATATTCATGCAATCTTGGACGCCATGATTCCACGATAAATGGATGCCGGTCTTTTGTGCTGAAAACGATATGGAAATGAAGGCTTAAATGCGTCGATGGCATGAATAGCAAAGCTTGTGCAATGAATTTGGAAATGCCAATCGAAATTCAGTCGCAGAGCGACGCGGGAAATTAGCCCGGCACATTGTGCCGGGAACTGGGACGCCCAAAAAATAACACGTCCTGAAAGGACAGCGGGAACGATTCGTTTGTCGGCTCTTTCCTCCGTCCCTCCGGGACGGAAATTTTCTGACATTTAACCAGCCACCTTGTGGCTGGCTAATTTCCGTTGTCGCTTCGCGACCAAAATTGGTTTGGTTCAATTTTGTTTCCCCAAATGTTTGTAATAATTCTGGACCTCCTCCGGCGTCGCCACCTGCGGCCAGACCCAATCCAGCGCCGGATAATTCTCCCAATAGATATTCGGAGGTATTACGCCGTTTTCGAATGAAGGATTACCGCCATCATCCACGCCGTTTTCACCGACGGAATAGAGCAGATAAGCTTCATCTGATTGCAATCGATAACACAACGGTTTGCCATCAACCGGATCAAGCGGAACTGATGGCAAAAATCTTGGAACAAGCTGGCCTAAGTCAGTGGGATAATTTCCGTTTTTGAGATGATAACGTTTCAGTGCAATAGCGGTTATCGCCACCTGTTTTGCAGCTTCGGCGCGCATCTCCTTACGGGTGTACGCACCCAAAGTAAAAATGCTATCCGAAAACATTGTGTGAAAGTTTATGTCAGAAATGAGTCCGAATGAGTCGTCATTCGTGGAAGAGATCCCTAATGCCACAATTTGTTTATTTTGCATTTCAATCGCATCATAGAAATCGTAATGGGTCCGGGCAGATCTCACCGAATTGATTAAAACGTCAAAACCTTTGAGGTAACGCAGTTCATCTGGATATGACCACCAATATCGCCACATGAAAACATCGACTTTGGTTTTCGCTTTCCTCAAAAACCCATTATTGTCACCACTTGATCCCATCGATTCATTCATGTTTTCCATCGCGTTCAAATAAGTTTGCATCCCCATCTTTCGCCATTGAGCCAGAGTGATTTGCTGCATGGCCCGTTCCATCAATAGCGCGTTTTCTTCACCACGAATGAAATCAAGTTTCGCCCAATCCTCTTGCAATTCCACCAGTTGGCTATCGGAGATGTTTGTGGATTGCAAAATCTCCCAAGTTGCCGCCGATCCATAACTAGCGATCGCAATGCGCACAAGTTCAGAAATGACCACCCGATCATGTTCCATGGTATTTACCAACACTAACATGGCATGAGTCGCTTGCACTGCGGAAGCCGTATCACCCAGATGCAAATCAAAGATCGCGGACGTTGACAACCCCTGAGCGGCCCGTTTTGAAGCAACGAGATCGGTGATTCGAATGTTTTCAAAGCCTCCTTCATAATCGAGATTGAAATCAAGTTCCGGACGGTTCGTTATTTGTTGAACTACATTTAGGGCGTCATTTTCTTTTGCCAGCATCTTCTGGACATCTTCCCAGGAATTGGTCCCAAACTGACTTCGTATATCCGGTTGCTCCCAACCAATCATTGCCTTACCCGGCGCGACCATGCGCATTGCCGTCGGCGAATTAATCATCCAAATGTCCGAATCTTTACTATTTAAATCTAAATTTGTTTTAATTGTTGAAGCTGCTTGTAGAAGTGAAGGTGCGTCATTCTGTTCTGGCGGCACCGGCGGCGGAATCACTTGTGCCAAATCCATCAATTCGCCCTTGGCTTTAAGTTGCGCGATGTAGTCATTAACTTCCGCGCGCAGTTGGTAGTGATGAAGGACAGAAATCAGGATCGCCGCGACAAGCGCAGCTGCCATACCAATTGCGATTTTAGCCCGAAGTTTCATGGTGAACAATGCTACCCTACCACGGGTTCATTCCCGGCTGAATTATAAAATATGGAGTGGTTTGTAACCGAAAATCGCCCGCTTTTGGCGAGGAGAAAGCGGCAGAGGACAGCCGCAGTCCAAGACGCAAGCGTTTATCAAAGGTGCGATGGCGTTTGCGCCGACTTTTGGAGTGCGCCAGCCCTCTGGCGCTTTGCTTCCCCTCCTCCTTCGCGCCTTTGCGTGAGGCCTACCCCTTCAAGAAATAATTCCTTTGCTTGTCACTGATGGGCATTGCCAGTTTTTCCATCGCGGCCAACATGTCCTCCCAAACCTTGCGCTTCTCGCTCATCGCCTGGTTGCGCAGGAGATACGCCGGATGAAACGTTGGCATCAACGGTGTGCCGCGATAGGTCTGCCAGTTGCCGCGCAGTTTCATGATGCCCATGGTCTTGCCCAGCAATCCTTCCACCGCCGTAGCACCGAGCGCAACGAGTACTTTGGGGCGGATCAAATCAATCTGTTCATGCAGATAGGGGATGCAGGTGGCCATTTCATCCGTGGTCGGCTTGCGATTGCCCGAGGCCTGGCCCGGGGTGTCCGGGCGGCATTTCAGGATGTTGGCGATAAACACATCCGAACGCTGCAACCCCATGGCCTGGATAATTTTCGTGAGCAGTTCCCCGGCGCGCCCCACGAATGGTTCGCCCTGCGCATCTTCGTCCGCTCCGGGCGCTTCGCCGACGAACATCAATTGGGCATCGATGTTCCCTACGCCAAAGACCACGTTTTTGCGTGATGACGCCAGATGCGCACACTTCACACAGGTCATGACCCGCTCGCGCAACGCAGCAAACGCAGCCGCTTTTTCCTTTGAGTCGAGCGCCGGCGCTGAGACGGGAGCAATCACGGCTGGCATCGAAACCAAATCTGCCGACGGCCTAACCGGTGTGGAAGGGGCCGCCTTAGGCGGATCGATTTGCGGCCTGGGGATGGAAAACTGATTTGATTTTGCCGGTTGCGAAAGTTGCTTCAATGTTCCGGCGGAAACGGCCACATGCCGGACGCCTTGCGATTTCAAACCTTCCAGGTGTTGAATAGTCGCCGTCAGCAGTTCGTCGTAGGTTGCAGCCACGGCGTCATCGTAAATTGAATTTCTGCCTGCGCACGAAAAATAATCACTTCAACTCCTTCCGAATAGCCAGCAATTCCTTACGCCGCTTTTCGCTGACCATGGGGAAACTCATTTTCAAGTCTTTCAACGTCTCGAGGACGATCTGGGAGATGATCAGCCGCGCGTTTTCCTTGTCATCGGCGGGCACGATGAACCACGGCGCATGTTCTGTGCTCGTGGCAGCCAGGCATTCTTCGTATGCCGCCTGATATTCTTTCCAAAATTTCCGTTCCGCCAGGTCAGACTGGCTGAATTTCCAGTTTTTCGCCGGGTCATCGATCCGGGACAGGAATCGTTTCTTTTGTTCTTCTTTGGACAGGTGCAGGAAAAATTTGATGATCCGCGTGCCGTTCCGGTACAAATGCTTCTCAAAATCTGTGATTGACTGGAAGCGATGCTCCCAGAATTTTTTATCCCCGGACGACTTTTCCGGCACGGCTTCCGCGCCCAGGATCTCCTGATGTACTCGCACGATCAATACTTCCTCGTAGTAAGAGCGGTTGAAGATGCCGATACGCCCGCGCTCAGGCAGGCACCGCGTGGTCCGCCAGAGAAAATCATGCTCCAATTCCTCGGAACTGGGATGCTTGAAACTATAGACCTGGCACCCCTGCGGATTGATCCCGGACATGACATGCCTGATGGCCCCGTCTTTGCCGGCGGCATCCATCGCCTGGAAAATCAACAGCAAGGCATGGCCATTGTTCGCGTAAAGCATCCCCTGCTGCCGGCTCAGCTCCCGGATATGCTCCTTAAGAATTTTTTCGTATTGCTTGTCGGACTTATAGAAGGGCTTCACCCGGGTCGGCCACTTTTTGAGCCGGACAGCCTTGTTTTCGCGGACCTGGAACTTTTTAGGTTCAATTTTCATATTCAATCATTATGCCATTCCTGAAGGCCAGAGGTAGCTGAAATCGCCATAATTGACAGTTTTAAAGCCAAACCCGTTGATTTGGCCGCGGATTTGGCGCTTGACGGCAAAGTCACGAAAACATATTCTTTTACTTGAGAATGGTAAAGTCTGCTGGTTTGACCAGCGCGCGAAAGTCGGAGATGCACTCTTCCGGCTTTTTTATTCGTCGCGTGCGGTCGCGGTGGACGCCACCTCCGAGTTATGAACGCAGATTTTTTGGCAGTATTGGAATTTTGGGAGCGCGAAAAAGGCATCAGCCGTGATGTCCTCGTCGCTGCTGTCCAGGATGCTTTGTTATCCGCCGCTAAAAAAGCGGTCGGTCCCGCACGTGAATTGCGGGTGGAGATCGACCCAAAAAATGGCGATATCCGGGCATTCGCCAAGCTTGTCGTCACTGAAAAGGTCATTTCCAAGCACGACCAGATCTCCGTTTTCGACGCCCGCCGCCTGAAAGAGGGCGCCAATATCGGCGACGAGATCGAAAAAGAAGTCACCCCCGCCGGTTTCGGCCGCATCGCCTCCCAATATGCCAAGCAGGCGTTGATGCAAAAGATCCGCCAGGCGGAAAAATCCCTCATTTTCACAGAATTTAAAGACCGCGTCGGCGATATCGTCAGCGGGACCGTCCGGCGCTTTGAACGTTCGGACGTCATCCTGGATTTGGGCAAATATGAAGCCATGTTGCCCAACCGCGAGCGCGTTCCCACGGAAGAATATCAGGTTGGTGAACGCATCCGTTGCTATGTCAAAGCCGTCGAAGAAGGCGCTCATGGCCCGGAAATCATCCTTTCCCGCGCGGATCCCCGTTTCATCATCAAGTTGTTCCAGGTGGAAGTCTCGGAAATCAACGATGGCACCATTGAGATCAAAGGGATTGCCCGCGAGCCGGGCTTTCGGACCAAGATGGCCGTCTATTCGCGCGATTCCAAAGTGGATCCTGTCGGCGCTTGCGTCGGCATGCGCGGCCAGCGCGTCAAAAATATCGTCCGCGAATTGAACAACGAAAAAGTCGATGTCATCCCCTGGTCATCGGATATCCGCGCTTTTGTCACTAAAGCGCTCGAACCGGCCAAGCTGAAGAGCATCGAAGTGGATGAGGCCAAAAAGCGCCTGAATATCCTGGTCGCAGAAGACCAGTTGTCCCTCGCCATCGGCAAGCGCGGCCAGAACGCGCGCCTGACGGCCAAATTGACCGGCTGGGAAGTGGACATCGACGCCGAGGAGATCGTCCATAAGGGGTATGAGGAAAAAGTCGCCGAAGCGATCGCGGCCCTCGCCGCCATTCCTGGGATCACCCGCGAGCAGGCCGATGCCCTCGTCAATGCCGGCCTGAATCGGCTGGAGGATGTGCTCACCGCCGATGAAAGCGATCTGAGCAGCATTGAGAAGATCGGCGATAAAGCTGCGGAAGTTTTGAAAGCCGTGCGCGCCCATGCCGAGAGCCGCACTTTGCCGGTGAACAGTTGATGTTATGGCGCAGGCACGAAGACAATTCGTTTTTGCGATTTAGCCATGAAGGCCAATCGCACATCCCTGTCGCCGAAGAACAATTATTATGCCCGTTCGTATTTACGACATAGCGAAGAAATATGGCCTGGAGAACAAGGAAATCCTCTCCAAGGCCAAAGCGCTGGGCATTGCCGCCGCCAAAGTCCCCTCCAGTTCGCTCGATAAGATTTCTGCCGAATGGCTCGAAGGCGAGCTCCTGAAAGACTATCCGAACCTGGCCCCCAAAACCGCCGCGCCGGTCGAGGAAAAACCCAAAGCGCCGCCGGTCGAAGAAAAAATCCAGATCATTTCCGCGCCTCCTCCACCGCCACCCGTGGTTGAAAAACCCATGCCGGAGGTCAAAGTCGAAGTCGCGCCTCCGCCGCCCGTGGTTGAAAAACCCAAGCCGGTGGTTCCCCTGCTGCCGCCCAAACCGGCCGGCCCGCGCGTTGGGGATAAAGTCGGATTTATCCAGTTGCCCGGCCGCCCCCAGGCGCCGCGCCTCGGCGAAAAAGTCGGCACGGTAAAATTGCCTCCCTCCCGTCCGGGCGCCCCGTCACAACGACGGGACGAACCACGCGGACGCGACGGGCGTGATGCTCACCGTGGCCGCGATGGCCGCCCCACCCAGCGCGATGCCGGCAAACCGGCCGCTCCGCAAGCGCCGAAATTTGTCGCGCCGGAGACAGGCGAGCTCATCATCATCAAGCCGCCCATCATCGTCCGCGACCTGGCGAATGCGCTGAAACAAAAACCGTTCCTGATCATCGGCGACCTGATGAAGCTCGGCGTTTTTGCGACCGTCAACCAGGCCATCGATGAAAAGATCGCCCAGCAGATCTGTGCCAAATACGGCTTCCGGTTCGAAGTAGAAAAACGCGAGCGCGGCGGCGGCACCGTCCATGCCATTGAGAAGAAGGTTGAGCTGGACATCGAGGACAAGCCCGAGCAGCTCAAGACGCGTCCCCCCGTCGTCACCATCATGGGCCATGTCGACCATGGCAAAACCAGTTTGCTCGATGTCATCCGCAAAGCGAATGTCGCTGCAGGTGAAGCCGGCGGCATCACCCAGCACATCGGCGCCTATACGATTTCCGTCCCGCATCCCGAACGCAAAACTGAATTGGCCCAGATCACTTTTTTGGATACCCCGGGTCATGCCGCTTTCAGTTCCATGCGCGCGCGCGGCGCCAACGTCACGGACATCGTCGTCCTTGTCGTCGCCGCCAATGACGGCGTGATGCCGCAGACGATCGAGGCGTTGAACCATGCCAAGGCCGCCAAAGTTCCCATCCTCGTCGCCGTCAACAAGATCGATCATCCGAACGCGAACCCGTTGAAAGTGCGCCAGCAATTGCAGGACAAGGGTCTCGTGCCCGACGATTGGGGTGGCGATACCATTTTTGTGGACGTCTCGGCGCTGACCAAGCAGGGCATCGATAAATTGCTCGAAATGATTTTGTTGCAGGCCGATTTGCTTGAGTTGAAGGCCAATCCCGACCGGCGCTCCAAGGGAAATGTCATCGAATCCGGCGTCGAACCGGGTGGTCCCACCGCTACCGTTCTCGTCCGCAAAGGCACCCTGCGCCTGGGCGATATCATCTTGTGCGGCGAATTTTATGGGCGCGTCCGCGCGCTCATCAATGAGGAAGGCCAGCGCTTGAAAGAGGCCGCCCCATCCGTAGCCGTGAAGGTCCTCGGGCTGAACGGCGTCCCGGATGCCGGCCTGGAATTCTCCGTGGTGGAAGATGAAAAAGCCGCCCGCGAACTGGCCGAGCAACGCTTCCAGCAACTCCGGACGGAAAGCCATGAGGCCAAGAAGGTCACTCTCGAAAATCTTTTTGCCACCCTCGAAGCCGCCCAAAGCAAGACCCTTAAAGTCGTCGTCAAAGCCGATACCCAGGGCTCCGTCGAGGCCATCGTCGACGCGCTCAATAAGATCGAATCGGAAAAAGTCTCGCTCGAAGTCATCCATAGCGACGTCGGCACCATCACTGAAAATGACGTCGCCCTGGCCTCCGCTTCCGCCGCCGTCATCCTCGGCTTTCATACGCGCCTGGACAGCACCGCCGCTGAAAAGGCCAAGCGCGAAGGCGTCCAGGTCAAGCTCTACGCCATCATCTATGAATTGATCGATGACGTGAAAAATTCATTGGCCGGTCTCCTCGAGCCGGACATCAAGGAAATCATCGTCGGCTCCGCGGAGGTCCGGAAGGTGTTCGAATTGTCCAAGGGCGCGCCGGTTGCCGGCTGCATGGTTTCCACCGGCCGCATCGTCCGCGGAAAAGTCCGTGTCCGCCGCCGCAAAGACGTCATCTATGAAGGCGTCACCCAATCGCTCCGCCGCTTCCAGGATGAAGTCAACGAAGTGCGCGCGGGCATGGAATGCGGCATCCGCATCGAGGGCTTTGGCGATTTCCAGGTCGGCGATGCCATCGAATGCTACTCCATCGAAAAAGTTGCCGCCAAACTCTGAGGTGATCCATGCCCAATCTGCGACATGAACGCGTGCGCGAATTGCTGAAGCGCGAGATCGGCGAAGCCGTCCGCCGTGAATTCAATGTGAACGAAACCGGATTGATTTCCGTCAACGATGTGGATGTCGCCGGCGACCTGAAATCCGCGACCGTTTTCATCAGCATCTTCGGCAAGCCCGAACAGCAAAAACGCGGATTCCAGTTGCTCACCGAGCATCGCATCCGCATCCAGGGCCATGTCGCCAAGGCCGTTATCCTCAAATATACCCCGACGCTCAAATTTGTTTTCGACGATTCCATCGTGCGCGGCAATCGCGTCCTGCAGATCATGGAAGAATTGGAAAAAGAAGCATCGGAGAAGGAAAAAGATTGAAAAGCCATCCGAAAATCATTGATCGCATCCTCGAGACCGTTCGCCGGCACAAAACTTTCTGTATCATCGGCCATGTCCGCCCTGACGGCGATTGCGTCGGCTCACAATTGGGCCTGGCGCTCGCATTGCAGGCCGCCGGCAAAAAGGTGACCTGCTGGAACGAAGATGCCATCCCGGCAAAATATCGCTTTCTCGATACCCACGGCATGTTTCAAAAACCGAAGCCGGGAAAAAAGTTCGACTGCGTCATCGCCACCGATTGCGCCAATTTCGAGCGCCTGGGCCGGGCCGGGCAGCTTTCGCTGGATCGCAAAATCCTCATCAACATCGATCATCACGAAAGTAATCCGCATTACGGCGATATCAATTGGGTCTCCGCCCGCGAGCCTTCGTGCGGCGAATTGATTTTCCGCCTCCTTAAGGTCGCGCGCTGGCCCATCACCAAACCCATCGCCGATTGCCTGTTCACCGCTGTTTCCACCGATACCGGCTCGTTCCAATATCCCACCACGCGCCCCGGCACGTTTCATACCGGCGCGGAACTGGTGACCTGCGGCGCCGATTTGGCCAAGATTTGCAACGAGGTTTACGAATCCTATTCTCTCTCTCGCGCGCGCCTGCTCAAGCATGTTTACACCAAATTCCGCCTCACCGCGAACGACCATATCGCCTATCTCTGGCTGAAGAAAAAAGATTTCGCGCGCACCGGCGCTGAAAGCAACGACACCGAAGGCTTGATCGACCATATCCGCGCCATCGAACCGGTCGTGGTCGCGTGCGTCTTCGAGGAGATTGAGCCTGAACTGACCCGCATCAGCTTGCGTTCGAAAAATCCAAACGTGAACGTGAACGAGATCGCCGCTCAATTTGGCGGCGGCGGCCACCAGGCAGCCGCTGGCGCACGGATTCCCGGCAGCCACCTCTCGACCCAGCGTAAAGTCATCACGGCCATCAAACGCGCCCTCAACGGCGCTAAATGATTTACTAACATGCTGGAATTTTCACCGCTTGATGGCGCGGTCCTCATTGATAAACCCGCCGGCCCCACTTCGCACGACGTCGTGGACGCCATCCGTCGCGGGTTCGGCATCAAAAAAGTCGGCCACTGCGGTACGCTCGACCCCAATGCGACCGGCCTCTTGATCATTGTCCTGGGGCGCGGCACCAAGCTCTCGGAAAAATTGATGGGCAACGACAAGGTTTATGAAGGCGCCATCAAATTCGGCGCCACCACCGATTCTTATGATGCGGACGGGGAAATCACCGACACCAGACCCGTCCCGCCGCTGGCGTTGGACCCATTGAATGAATTGGCCGCGCAGTTTATCGGTGACCAGATGCAAATGCCCCCGATGGTTTCCGCCATCAAAAAAAACGGCGTGCCGCTCTACAAACTTGCCCGCAAGGGTATCGAGGTGGAACGCGAACCGCGCCTGGTCCACATCTACAATTTCCGCTTCACAAATTACGCCGAGCCGCTCGGTGACTTCAAGCTCGCCTGCACCAAAGGCACTTATGTGCGCAGCGTTGCCCATGACCTGGGACAAAAAATCGGCTGCGGGGCGCACCTGGCCACTTTGCGGCGCACCGCCTCCGGCAAATTCGACGTCGCTGATGCTTTGCCTCTCGATGCCGTCTTGAAGTTATCCTCCACTGAACTGCAAAAGCGCGTTATTCCTTTTTTGCAGTTGGCCGGGTAGATTTCACGAGGATGAAAATCGTTCACGCCGCAAATGAGCTGAAAGCCAAGGGCGGAAAAGTCTGCCTGGCCATCGGTTTTTTTGACGGTGTCCATCTCGGCCACCAGCAGATCCTCCGCCAGGCCATTTCCGATGCGCGGCAGCATGACGCCATTTCCGTCGCCATCACTTTTGACCAGCATCCCAATGCCATCGTGGCGCCGGATAAAATCCCGCCGCTGATCTTTTCGCTCCAGCAAAAATTACAGACGATCGGATCGCTGGGCGTGGAAAACATCCTGCTGATCCATTTCGACAAAAAATTCAGCGAACTGACCGGCGAAGAATTCATCCGCCACCTCGCCCGGGATTTCGGAAAGATTGCCAGCGTGTGCGTCGGGGCGAATTTTGTCTTTGGCCATAAGCGCCGTGGCAATGTCGCCCTGTTGAAAAAATTGGGCGCAGAACTGAACTTTCAAGTCCACGGACTCTCCGCCGTCTCCCTCGACGGCGAAGTCGTCAATAGCACGCGCATCCGGGAATTGATCCGCTCCGGCGATCTCGATGCTGCGGGCCAGATGCTTGGCCGCCCCTACACTCTTTCGGGCATAATCGCGCGCGGCGACAAACTCGGCCAGACCCTCGGCTTCCCCACGGCCAATCTGGATACCGCCGGCCTGGTCCTTCCGCCAAATGGAGTTTACGCCGCACGCACAAAAATAAAAAAGCAGGTCTACCGGGTTGCTCTCAATATTGGCGTTCGTCCCACCATCGCCACTGGCAAACGGGAACTCCGCGTCGAAGCCCATCTATTGGATTTCAAGGGGAACCTGTACGATGAGACATTACAACTGGAAATTGGTGAAAAGTTACGCGATGAGCGCCATTTTGGCTCAAAAGACGAATTACAGATTCAAATTAGAAAAGATGTTTCTGCGATAAGACAAGGCGTTTAAGTTGTTAACATACGTGAGTTTTTAACTTCTTAAGTGGCTTTTTTAAAGGTATTTACGCAAATATTAATGTGCGTAACATTGTTTCGATTCTGTAACGATTTTTCTTGAATTACCCTGAAAAATGGCTATTATTGATTTGCGTCGGGCTTCTGGTGTTCGTGATTTCTAGGACTCACAGGCGAGTTAGCAAATGAACATTTTCAAGCCGACTGTTTTGGGGATTCATGATTTATTCTGAACCAAAGCCTGTTGTATAGGTCTGATATTCTATGTTGCGAAGAAAAAAAACGTCTCCGGCCACCGCGTCGCCTAAAAGCCATCGCAGTGCCGGTCGCAAGGCTGAAGCTAAACCCGCTGCAAGGCGGCGTTTTGTCATTACCAGCAGCGCGCGCCGGAATGCCGCCAAAAATCCGGAAACTAACGGAAAGGGCAAGCACACGGCCACCAGCATCGCCGAGGCGGAAAAACGCCTCCAAAATGGTCATGCCAATGGCTCGGCGCCTGCCACCACGCAACCTTCCGTCGATCTGACCGAGACGATCAAAACGCTCCTGCACCTCGCGCAAGAGCACGGCTATATCACCTACGACGACATCAATGATATTTTGCCGGATAATCTGAGCCCCGACGACCTGGATGCGTTGCTCACGAAACTGCGCAGCCTCGATGTCGAGATCGTCATGGACCAGGCCGAGGCCGAACGCGCCGAGCGCACGAAGCAGCCCGACAGCCCGCAGGAAGAAGCGGATGACGATGCGCGCCTTGAGATTTTGGACGACCCCGTCCGCATGTACATGAACCAGATGGGCAAAGTCCCTCTGCTCACGCGCGAACAGGAAGTCGAGATCTGCAAAAAGATCGAGGAAGCCGAAGTAGCGATGAAGACCATCATCTACAATCTCGGCTTCACCGCCAAGGAACACATCGCCATCTCGGAAAAACTTTTGTCCGAGCCGCCCAAGGAGCGCTTTGACCGCGTGATCGTCGATAAAAAGATCGCCAATCGCGAAGGCCACTTGCGCGATTTGCGCAAGCTCATCAAAAAAGTCCACGCCCTCGACCAAAAAGTGGACCAGAAATATTTCAACTGGCAGAAGGCCCAACAGAAGGGCCGCAAGGAAAAGATCGCGCGCGAATTGAAGAAGATGGCCGCGAAGATCCAGGAGATGTTCCCCAAATTCTACTACAAGCAAAAAGTGGTGGAAGAAATGATCGTTGTCGCCGGGAACATTTTTGAAAAGTTCCAGGCCAGCCTGCGCCACATCCAGGAATTGGAAAGCCAGCGGACCACCTCTGAACGCCGTCATGCCCTCGATGCCGAGCGCGGCAAGATCCTGACGCTTGAACAATTCGTCCGCATGCCGCGGGAAGAGTTTTACACCATTTTTGCGGAACTGAAATCCGCCGCCGACCGCGGGCTTAAGGCCAAGACCCATATGGCCGAGGCCAACCTGCGCCTCGTCGTTTCCGTGGCCAAGAAATACACCAACCGCGGCCAGTCCTTCCTCGACCTCATCCAGGAAGGCAACATCGGCTTGATGAAAGGCGTCGAGAAATTCGAATATCGCCGCGGCTATAAGTTTTCAACCTATGCCATCTGGTGGATCCGCCAGGCCATCACGCGCTCCATCGCGGACCAGGCCCGCACCATCCGCATCCCGGTCCACATGATCGAGATCATGAACAAACTTTGGCGCGCCCAGAAGCAGCTCACCCAGGAAATGGGCCGCGAGCCCACGCCCGAGGAATTGGCCGACGAAATGCACATGCCCGTCGCGCGCATCCATGCGTTGCTCAAGATGGCGCAACAGCCCGTCTCCCTCCACGCCCCGGTCGGCGATGATGGCGACGTGAGCGTCGGTGATTTCATCGAGGATAAATCGGCAGAAAATCCGTCTGACGTGACCAGCTACAGCTTGCTCCGCGAAAAATTGAGCGACGTGTTGACCACCTTGACCGAACGTGAACGCAAGATCCTCGAGATGCGCTTCGGCCTGCTCGATGGCTACGAACGCACCCTCGAAGAGATCGGCAAGATGTATAACGTCACCCGCGAACGCATCCGCCAGATCGAGGCCAAGGCCTTGCGCAAGCTGCGTCATCCGACCCGTGTCCGCCATTTGCAGGGCTTCCTGGATACCCCGGAGCCGGAAATGGCCACGACCGCCTGATCGCATTTGCGATTTTCGGTTTTTGATTTACGATTTATCGGTGCCCATGGAGGGCCCGGCAAATCGTAATTTTTTTTATGAAACTCACTTACTACGGTCATGCCTGTTTTTCTGTCCAGATCAAAGGCCGCACCCTTCTGTTCGACCCGTTCATCACGGAAAATCCCCTGGCCAAAGCCATCGATATCAATCAAATGCCGGCAGATTACATCCTCGTCACCCACGGCCATCGCGATCATGTCGGCGATGCCGTGGCCATCGCCAAACGGACCCATGCGCTCGTCATCGCCAATTTTGAAGTGGCCACCTGGCTGAACAAGCAGGGCGCGCCAAAGGTGCATCCGATGAACCATGGCGGCGGTTTCAATTTTGATTTTGGCCGCGTCAAATTCGTCAACGCCATCCATTCCAGCACCATGCCCGATGGTGCCTTTGGAGGAAACCCCGGCGGCTTCGTCATCGAAAGCACAGAGGGAAACTTTTATTTTTCCGGTGATACTGCGCTGACCTTCGATATGAAATTGATCGCCGAAACGCCGTTGAAGTTCGCCGTGCTATGTGTCGGGGACAATTTCACCATGGGCGCGGACGACGCCATCAAGGCCGCTGATTTTGTCGGGTGCGATGAAGTTTTGGGTGTCCATTATGACACCTTTCCGCCGATCAAGATCGACCATGCCGTTGCCAAGGCGAAATTCAAGGCCGTCGAAAAGACGTTATATCTGCTTGGCATCGGCGAGACGCATGATTTTTAGGACGGAGTGCCCTCTTGTTTTAGGCTCAATCGAGAAAAGCGATATTGCTTGGCGACACGTCAACCATGTGTATGTCTAATTCTTCTAAAGCAGCCAGCACTGCCTGGACCTGCGGCCAACGGGCGTCGAATTGATCGCGCTTTTGCGCCTCCCATTCCACCCATGTTTCGTCCGGGAAATCCGGTGGCATTTCCAGGTAAGCTCCGGCAAAATCCAGCACGAACGGTCTTGTGACAACGCTCATTTCAATCACGCGCAATCCTTCGTCAAATTGAATCAATTGGGGAACGTTGAAGCCCAAAATCTCAAGGACCTGCGCCTCCTGCAAACGCAAATAAATGGAAAGTTCCCGTCGAAACGGTTCGGCTTCCCGATGAGCCTTGATGGCTGTTTTGCCGCCGACTGACTTGCCTTCCGCAACATAAATGATACCGTGAATACCGAAGCCGAGACGCTCCGCGAGATGGAGTTGCCGTTGTGAAGCGTAAGCCTTGGCGTTTTGAATGAAAGCCTCTTCCATAGCCGGGTCGAGTCAGGGTGGACATTCCGCCCGGGTCACCATGCGCCTGCTCGTCAACGGATTTTCGATTTCAGTCAGGCAAATGGGCCGCGATTTTCTCTTGATTGATTCCCCCGTCAACCATCCTCCGGCGGATGCCAGTTTAATTCTCGAGGTGGACCAAAGCGAACGCTCCTGGACAGTGCGTTTACCGGAAGGCATTTCCTCTGCATCGCACCGGGTGACCATTGAAACCAAAGACAATTGATTCATTTGCCGGGCCAGGAATGGCTGGCGGCATCGAACCATCACTTGTCTGGTCTGAATCATGTCCATTTAGATTAGTTGGACGACCATCCAGAAACAAATCGAATTCCGCCGATCATACTTCCTTCATCAAAAAAGGGTCAGACATGAGTAGGACGTTTTAACATGACAAAGCCCCGGCAGGAGCGGCAGAATCAACAGGAAGGCCAACTGAAAAATCAAAATGAACTCTATCTTTTGCAAATGCTTTGGACTGCCCCCCCTGTTGTTCTTGCTATCCTGCTTAATCATGGCAACGGTCTGTAGCACGTCAGCGTCCCCTTCCAACGTCGCCTCCATGCTGCAGAACCGGGCTATCATCGTGCTTAGTGACAAAACTAGTGGGAAAATTCTGAGCGCCGAATCCTTAGCCGCCACAAATTTAGTAGGCAAGTTGGTCTTTACGAATGGGCCTTCGGTGAACGTCGTTTGTTTTGGAGATCTCGCTAGTCCGCAGATACAGGACGAACAAATCTCAGGCACACGAGTCGAACTCATATGTCAGGATGGAATGGTTATGGGCATGACTGGTAGCACCATCACATTCAAATCTGCACTTACATCTCAGTTTTTGCACGAAGTTCAAATGAAGTTGGCGAATAAGTCGCCAAACTAACAAGTCATTAAAAGAGAACAGACGACATGATGGGTAAGGCTTAATATTTACCCGCGCGTAACTAAAATCTAATTATTCGGATCCACGATATGAATATCGATGCCCGGCGCATGGTGCAGAAAGAATTCCAGGACATTCGGACGCGTGAACTGCCACCATTTTCGTTCCGTGGTGCCGATCATCACCAGATGAATGTCCTGCTCCCGGCAAAATTTCAATAATACTTCGCAGACATCTTCACTCTCCAATACCGTGACGCTGCCGCCCAATTCAGTCGCCAGTTGGACATTCGCCATGAATTTTCGCTGCACATCCGCCGGGATGCGCATGGGGTCTTCCTTCTTGCGCCGGACATAGACCGCGATCCATTCGCGATTCAATCGTCCCGCCAGCCGCGATGCCGAGCGCATCAACCGCGCCGTCGTCTCCGGATTCGTGCTGAAAAAGACCGCGATCTTTTCGCTGACCTCCGGCTTCTGGGCAGCGCCCGAACGCGGTCGGCGGTCCAATGCCGTGGCCGTTTCGCGCAAAGCCAGTTCCCGCAGAGTGTTGAGGTTGTTCTCCGTAAAAAAGTTTTCCAGCGCAGCCAGGGCGCGGTCGGCGGAATAAATCTTCCCCTGCCGCAGCCGGTCGCGCAACTCCTCGGCCGTCAGGTCCACGTTCACGATCTGGTCCGCCTCCAGCACAAACCTATCCGGCACCCGCTCCCGCACATCCACGCCCGTCGCCCGCAGGATCGTATCGTGCAGGCTCTCCAGATGCTGGATGTTCATCGCCGTGATGATGTTGATGCCCGCCAGCAGCAAATCATGGATCTCCAGGTAACGCTTGGGATATTGCGAACCTTCGACATTGGAAGTCGGCAATTCATCAATGATGCAAACTGTCGGGTAACGCTTGAAGATGGCCTCCGTATCGAGCACTTCCACGGTGGAATTCCCGTGCGGAATAACCTTTCGGGGAATGATCTCCAATCCTTCGAGCAGCGCCCCGGTCTCCACCCGGCCGTGAGTTTCCACCCAACCGATCACCACGTCCACCCCGGCCTTTTTCAGCCGGTGCGCCTCTTCCAGCATCGCATAAGTCTTGCCGACACCCGCCGCATGGCCGAGATAGATCTTGAGCTTTCCCAGTCGGCTCTTCTCGATCAGCCGCAGGAAATCTTCCGGTTTTGGTCGCACGGCTTCATCCATCCCCGCCAAGAAACTATTTTTGCGCGAGCTGGTCGAGCGCGAAGTTCAATGTCATCACATTCACCCGCGGCACCCCAAAGATACCCAGGTCGCGGCCTTCGGTATTTTCGTCGACCAACTTTTGCACCTGGTCCATGGTCATACCGCGCTGTTTGGCCACGCGTGGGAGCTGCAATTCGGCATTGACCACACTGATATGCGGGTCCAACCCACTGGCAGATTCAGTTACAGCGTCGGCGGGCACGGATGCATTGGTGGCCAGATTGTTATCGGCCCGGTAAACCGCGATATTTCCCGTGATATTATTGACCAGGTTGGACGACGTTGGGCCCAGATTACTCCCGCTGGAACTTGTCGGGTCGTAGCCATTCGCTCCCGCTGCCGATGGACGCGGATGGAAATATTTGTCACTGGTAAAATTCTGGCAGAGCAAAGACGAACCGCGCACCGTGCCTGATTTATCATACATCAAACTCCCATTTGCCTGCTGTGAGAACATCAATTGTCCCAGGCCATAAACGACCAGCGGATAAATGCAGCAGCCAACCACCGCAAAGACGATCGTCGCCACGATCGAGCGGCCGAATTCAGCAAAGATGGTTTTCATATGATTATGCGAGATGCAGTCCGGCTACGATAAGGTCGATAAGTTTGATGCCGATAAACGGCAGGATGATGCCCCACACACCGTAAATCAATAGGTTGCGGCGCAGGATCTCCGCCGCGCCCAACGGGCGAAACTTCACGCCGCGCAACGCCAGCGGGATCAAGGCGATGATGATGAGCGCATTGAAGATCACCGCGCTCAAGATCGCGCTGTTGGGACTGTGCAATTTCATGATGTTCAGCGGGGCGATGACCGGGAACGTCACCATAAGCATCGCCGGGATGATCGCAAAATATTTTGCGATGTCGTTGGCGATGCTAAAGGTCGTCAGCGAACCGCGCGTGATCAGCAATTGCTTTCCGATCTCGATGATCTCCAGCAGCTTCGTCGGGTTGCTGTCCAGATCCACCATGTTGCCGGCCTCTTTGGCGGCCTGCGTGCCGGTGTTCATCGCCACGCCGACGTCCGCCTGGGCCAGCGCGGGCGCGTCGTTGGTGCCATCGCCGATCATCGCGATCATTCGTCCACCCTGTTGTTCCTGGCGGATCAATGCCAGCTTGTCCTCCGGCTTGGCTTCGGCAAGAAAATCATCCACGCCCGCCTCGCGCGCGATGGCCGCGGCGGTCAGCTTGTTATCACCCGTGATCATCACCGTGCGGATGCCCATAGCGCGAAAACGCTTGAACCGGTCGGCCAGCCCACCCTTGACGATGTCTTTCAGATGCACCACCCCCAGCGCCCGTTCGCTCGAAGCCACCACCAACGGCGTGCCGCCGGCCATCGAAATGTTTTCGACCAAATTTTCAACTTCCGGCTGCAGGGTGCCGCCGACAAATTGGCGGATGGCGTTGGCCGCGCCTTTGCGGATCTGTTTCCCCTCAAAATCCACTCCGCTCATGCGCGTCTGCGCGGTAAAAGGAACAAACTGCGCGCCAGGCATTTCATGGATCGTCCGCGCCCGGATGCCAAACTGTTTCGCCAATATCACGATGCTGCGGCCTTCGGGCGTTTCATCGGCCAGCGATGCCAATTGCGCCGCGTCAGCCACTTCTTGTTCCGTCACTCCCGGCGCCGGCATGAAGGAGACCGCCTGGCGATTGCCGAGCGTGATGGTGCCGGTTTTATCCAGCAGCAATACATCCACATCGCCCGCCGCCTCCACCGCGCGTCCGCTCATCGCCAACACATTCTTTTGAAGCAAGCGATCCATCCCCGCGATTCCGATGGCACTTAACAGACCGCCGATCGTCGTCGGGATCAGGCAGACCAGGAGCGCGATCAAAACCGAATTCGAAAAATGCGTGCCGGCATAGATGCCGTATGGCTTCAAGGTCACCACCGCCAGCAGAAATACAACCGTCAGCGCCGAAAGCAGGATCGTCAGCGCGATTTCATTCGGCGTTTTCTGGCGGCTCGCCCCTTCCACCAGCGAAATCATCCGGTCCAGGAATCCCTCGCCAGGATTGGCCGTGATTCCAATCTTTATCTCATCGGATAACACCCGCGTGCCGCCCGTGACCGCGCTGCGGTCACCACCTGCTTCACGGATAACCGGGGCCGATTCGCCTGTGATGGCCGATTCATCCACCGTGGCTGCGCCGGAGATGATTTCGCCGTCGGCGGGAATGATTTCATTGGCGCGGACCAGCACGATGTCGCCCTTGCGAAGCGAATCGGCATCCACGCTCTCCATCTTTCCGTTCACGATCTTGTTCGCGCTCGTGCGCGTGCGGGTCGAGCGCAAGGCCTTGGCCTGCGCCTTGCCCCGGCCTTCGGCGACCGCCTCGGCAAAATTCGCGAACAACACCGTGAACCAAAGCCAGAGCGCGATCTGCGCGACGAAGAGCGTCTGGCCCGGCGAACGGAAAACATCCACCGTGCTGATCGCCGCCCCGACCATCGTCACGAACATCACCGGGTTCTTTACCATCAGGCGCGGGTTCAATTTGTTGAACGCATCGCCCACGGCCGGCCACAGGATTTTGGCGTCAAAAATGGAAACAGATTTGGTTGCCATAAAATTAAAACAGGTTGCCTTGCAACATCAGGAAATGTTCGACGATCGGGCCGAGCGCGAGCGCCGGTAAAAACGTCAGCGCCCCGACCAGGATCACCGTCCCCACCAGCAGAATGACAAACATGATCCCGCTCACCGGAAATGTTCCGGCGCTGGCGGGAACGAGTTTTTTCCGGGCAAGCGAACCGGCTAATGCCATCAATGGGATGATCATCCCGAACCGGCCCAGCATCATGTCAAAACCAAGCGTGGTATCGTACCAGGGTGAATTGGCATTGAGACCTGCGAACGCGCTGCCGTTATTTCCCGCGCCGGACGTATAGGCATAAAGGATTTCGCTAAAGCCATGTGGGCCCTGATTGTTCAGTCCCGCCAGTCCCCACGGGCTGACGCATGCCCACGCGGTGAATCCCAGGATGAGGAAGGCCAGGATCACAAACGCCAGCAGCACCATTTTCACATCATACGCCTCCAACTTCTTCCCCAGATATTCCGGCGTTCGCCCGACCATCAACCCGGCGATGAATACCGCGATGATGACGAATATCAACATCCCGTAAAGTCCCGCGCCGACGCCGCCGAAAATCACTTCACCCGTCTGGATGTTGAACATCGGCACCAGCCCGCCCAGCGGTGTGAACGAATCATGCATCGAGTTCACTGCGCCGCAGGAGGCATCGGTCGTCACCGTCGCGAACAAGGCCGAATCGAAAATGCCGAAACGCACTTCCTTGCCCTCCATGTTTCCGTCCGCCACCGCCACCCCAAGATTTTGGTGGATCGGGTTCCCGCGCGCCTCCGACCACCAGCACACCATGACCCCGGCAAAAAACATGATGAACATCGCGTACCACACCGCCCAGCCATGCTTCTGGTTTTTTGTTTCGCGGCCCAGGTGATACGTCATCGCGCTGCCGATGCACAACAGCCCCAGCATCTGGAAAAAATTCGAGAGCGGCGTTGGATTCTCAAAGGGATACGCGGCGTTCGCATTGGCATAACCGCCGCCGTTCGTGCCCAGCATCTTGATGGCGACCTGCGATGCCATCGGTCCCTGTACAATCATCTGGTTGGTGAGCACTTCGCTGATCATCACCGGATTGCCACTGGCGTCCTTGACCGCGTTGCCATTCGCATCGGTCTTCGCCACTGAAATCGTCTGCGGCTCGATCAGCGTCGCCGTCGTGTACGGCTTGAAATTTTGGATCATGCCCTGCGAAATGAGAAAGACCGCGAACACGATGCAAACGGGCAGCAGCAGATAATATGTGATGCGCGTCATATCCACCCAGAAATTGCCGATCGTCTGCGACGTGTGCCGCGCCAGGCCGCGCACCAGCGCGGCCGCCACTGCGATGCCCGCGGCGGCGGCCGTGAAATTGTGGATCACCAGCGCGACCATCTGCGAGAAATAGGACATCGTCGATTCGCCGCCGTAGCTCTGCCAGTTGGTATTGGTCAAAAAGCTGATGGCCGTGTTAAAAGCCAGGTGCGGCGCCAACGGGCCGAATTGCTGCGGATTCAACGGGAGATGTTGTTGGATACGCAGGATGACGTACGTGAACACGCAGCTCACGAAACTGAACATCAGCAACGCAAAAGTGTACTGCTTCCAGGTTTGCTCCTTCGCCGGGTCAACCCCCAGCAAACGGTACGTCAATTTTTCCAGCGGGCGAACCACCGGATCGATCCCTGTGCGACCGCCCGGGTTCAAGACACGATTGATATAAAGGCCGAGCGGCTTGGTCACCAGCACCAGCGCCGCGATGTACACCGCCAACTCCAGCCATTGATGAGCGTTCATGTTTTGCGTTTAAAATTTCTCCGGTCGCACCATGGCAAAAATCAGATAGGCGCACAGGCCCAGGGAAATGATTCCGAGAATGAGATTTTCCATAACAGGTCAAAGCCTTTCACACCCCACGGCATAAAGCCCCAGGGCCATGAAAACTCCAAACATTAAACCGACATAGGCTGCGTCCAACATAATAAGCCTCCGTGGCGATGATGCGTGAGCATAACACAACCACAACTAATTTTCATATTGGGTGAACTTGATGGCCGCGGACTTCGCGGTTCAGAGGCTCGCCCTTCCAAATACCTGCGAGATTAGCTGTCGGGCTTGGCCTTGAAAGTGGCCTTGAAACCGGTTGCCCGGCCTCGTTCGCCCCGTCCTCAAATCACTTCGAGGAGTTTGGGTCTCCCGCGTCCGTCTTCAGGAAGGAAGCCGGACTTCGGCTGCTGCGGGCATACTAAATCATATGTCCCAACTTTTGTCAAGAAGCCCACAAAAAATGGCAGTATAACTATTTGAAGTTTAATTCTTTAACCTGATGATTACGAACCTTGGCGAAAATATCGTTCAGCGCTGTTTCCTCCCGTTCAATTTCCCACATTCCTCAATTCCCTTCGGTGTTAAACGTTGAGCGTTGAATGTTTCCCTCGTCTCCCTAATTCGCCGTCACTCCTGTCGCACCCCAGAAGACAAAGTAGCCGGGAGCCGTTTTGGCAACCTGAACGGAGAGTAATTCCTTTTTGGCATCCGGATGCAAATCCAGGCCATGGATATGATGGTGACTTCGTTCTTTCATTCGCCCGGAGGAATCCCACTTGGCCAGATTTGCGGCCAGCGAAAAGAGATTGGTGTCACCGACAGACGGATCGTTGTAGTAATCAGGCAGCAGCACTTCGGTTTGCTCGAACGTGCCATCCGCGTATGTCAGCTTGAAACTGAGATGGGCGGGACCTTCGGCGCTGGTCACAAAAATAATCATCCTTTGATACCGCTTGTCCGGCACAGAAAAGGTGAACCCGCCTTCCCCTTCGATGCTTCGCGTCTGCGGAGCTTTGCTGTCGGCATTATTGAAATTGAGTTGAACCAATGGATGGCTCGCGGTGGCCTGGAAGCAACCATCGTCCGGCAGCGCATTGGCATTCGTATCGCCGTTTACAATGGAGGCAGCCACGGTCATGTAACCGTCCTTGCGTCCCCCACCATCGACTCCTTGAGTCCAGGACACCAGTTTGCCGTCGGTGACCGTCGTGACTGCCCGGCCCGTCAAAACGGGGCGCACATCAATTTGAACGACCTCCGCAGCCTGGATCAAAAGCCCAGCCAGTGCATAAAACAAAATCGAACAAAGTTTTTGGGAAGTCATCGTAGTGTATTTCGGCCTACCATTCCAAAGTTGAGCAACGGCGCGGAAAACGGCAAGCGCGATTTTGACTCACCAAATCTCCGTTCTCTCTGTTTCTTGCTGTTCAGAACCCCTCTTTTCCGCCCTTGTCATGGAGGTGTGGGCAAGGTCAGAACAAAAAATGCAAAAAATCTTTGCCAATCACTTTAAAAAACCCTCTAAATCTGCGAACGTAACTCATGAAATCGCCTGCGGTGATTGTCGCACTCTGCTTTTTGTCAGCTGCAAACCTTTTTGCAGACATCGATGTCTATCGCGCCGCCAACATCCAGCCGCCGGCCGTACCGCGCGAATTCCGCGCCGCCTGGATCTCGGAAGTCGCCTCCAATGCCGATTGGCCATCCAAACCGGGCCTGAGCGTGGCCGATCAAAAAACGGAAATGATCTCCCTGCTCGACCACGCGGTGCAATTGCATTTGAACGCCGTCATCTTCCAGGTGCGTCCCGCGTCCGATGCGCTTTATGCCTCCCCGTACGAACCGTGGTCGGAACTGCTCACCGGCGCGCAAGGCCGGCCGCCCCAGCCGTTCTATGATCCGCTCGCGTTTGCCATCGATGAAGCCCACAAGCGCGGCCTGGAATTACACGCGTGGATCAATCCATTCCGCGCCATGCTTCCCACCGCCAAATCGGCGCCCGCAGGGAACCATATCTCCCGCACCCATCCCGAATTCATCCGTCACTACGGCGAGCAAACATGGCTCGACCCGGGCAACCCCGCCGTGCGCAATTATGTTTTGACCGTCGTCATGGACATCGTCAAACGCTACGATGTGGACGGCGTACAGTTCGACGACTATTTCTATCCCTACCCGCAATCCGATGCGAACGATCATCCGATGGATTTTCCGGATTACGAGACCTGGAAAAAATTCGGCGCGCCGTTGCACCTCTCCCTCGATGATTGGCGCCGCGCCAATGTGAACAAATTCATTTACGGCGCGTACACGATGATCAAGGCGCAAAAACCGTGGGTAAAAGTCGGCGTCAGCCCGTTTGGCATCTGGCGTCCCGGCTACCCTCCGCAAATCAAGGGGCTCGACTCCTACGCCAAACTGTATAGCGATTCGCGGTTATGGCTGGCGAACGGCTGGGTGGATTACTTGTCTCCGCAACTGTATTGGTCCATTGAAGCGCGGCAGCAAAGTTTCCCCGTGTTGCTGAATTGGTGGGAGGAACAAAATATCAAAGGCCGTGGACTCTGGCCGGGCCTGGGCGCGGCCTATGTGGGCGGATCTCTCACGGCGACGGATGTCGAGCGGCAACTCCAGGTTCTTCGCGGGACACCCGGCGTGGATGGAGAAATATTTTTCCACCTGAACAACCTCGTCAATAATCAGGACCTGTATTCATATCTCCGCGCCGCCAACACCAATGCCGCCATCGTGCCAGCCATGCCCTGGCTTTCTACGAGCGTGCCCTCGCAACCGACGATTTATGTCGCCACCAACACTCCCGGCGCTTTGACTTTTAATTGGCAAACGGCGGACGCAACGCCCAAGATCTGGCTGCTGCAATATGTGGGAACGAATGATGTTTGGATGGCCCAGATTTATCCGGCCAACCAGGGGGGCTGCACCTTTTCAAAATCACATCCCAATGTCATCGCCATCAGCGCTGTGGATCTCTATGGAAATATCAGCGCCCCGGCTGTGCTCAGGAAAATCGTTGTCCCCACGTCACGCCACTCCTACAAGGGAATGATAATCAATGTGAATTGATTCCGTATGGCGGCTCAAATAATTCTGTACCTGCCAAACTGGTAGGGGTTGGCCGAATGGCACGCCAGCTTTTAGACCGCGCATTCAAAGAACCTCGAGGAATATTTCAGTCCACGCTTTTTATTTGCTACCAGAGTATTTTTGAAAACGCTCTAGATCCAAAAGGGAGAAGGCAGAATGGGGATTTCCCACTCTGCCTTCATGATGGTCTTGGAGGGCTGTAAGCCGGATTCTGTCTTCGCCTTGCGACGGAGAGAATCATTTGTCTGCGCAGCCGTACCCGGAATCCGCCCGCTTTCGCGGGACAGGAGCGAGCCGCTCCAGGATTCCCTATTTGGCCTTGCACCCGATGGGGTTTTCCGTGCCGCGTCGCTTACGCTTCGCGCGGTGCGCTCTTACCGCACCTTTTCACCATCACCGCTGGCTTGCGCCGGCGGCTGTCTATTTTCTGTGGCACTGTCCGTCGGAACTTTCATTCCTCCCGCATGTATCTCAATCGAACAGACTTGAGTTACGCGGCATCGCGCTCTTTGGTGTCCGGACTTTCCTCCCTGGCTTGCGCCAGAGCGATTCTCCGCCTTTCCAAGACCGATTCTACTATAAGGGGAGATTTGCCGCGCGGCAAGTTACAAGAAGGCGTCAAGGTGGCTCAGTTTAAAATCAAAGTCCTCGTTGGCTTTGGTGTGGTGTTAAACCAAATATTCATATTTCAATCACCGGAACATCCAGCGAAAAAAATCTCGCTAGGTGAACCATTACGGAAAGCAGTCACATAAACTCCCCGCCAACGCTTCAACACAAAATGTTCTAAAGTTCCAGAATCAAATGCCTGTTGAATTTGAAAACGACTTGGAGTATCCGAGCCAAAACATTCAATAAACTTGGAAGATGGAAATGGGGTAATTGCCCCGAACTTCGGCTTTAGAGAAATTATTGGTGTATCTAAAATTGAATGAGTCCCATTTTCTCCCTGCTGCTTCAATAAATCACCTATCGTTTTAGGCTTTTGTTTTATCTGTGGCACACCGCTGCCAAACTTCTCAATCTCCTTTTTCATGTGGTCTGCTACTGCTCGCTTCGCGGCTCTCAAACGCTCTGGCAGGCTGGTGTCTTCTGCTTGTACAAGCGCTTCCTTCATCGAAGCCTCATAAGCCGGGAGCAAACGCTTCAACCTGGCATCAAAATCCTTCTTGGGCAGTCCGTGCCCAAACGCATAAGCACCTCGTGCGAAAACTTCCTCGCGCAAATGCTGCAATGCTACTGATGTATCCGCCTCATAAGGCACGAAATAATGCCATCCAGATGCTCCCATAAATTGTAGTGCGCTTAATGTAGCCGGATCACCAATAACTGACGCGCGACAGGGTCAGGCTCAATCCACCACGGCCATTTCCATATCCCGCGTATAATAAAGAATGCGTCCGCAATTGATGCAGCCGACCAGTTCCTTCTGCGATTTGCAACTGACGATGATCTGCGCGGGCAATTTCATATGGCAACCGCCGCAAACCCCGTGCTGGATGCCCACGACCACGTTGTCGCCTTTGCTTTTCAAAAGCCGGTCATAGCGGGTGCGCGCGGTCTCATCCACCGTCGCCGCCAGTTCAGCGCGGCCGCCTTGAAGTTCGGTCAATTCCTTTTTCAGGTTCGCTTCGCGTTCGTCCAGTTTTCCGATCTGCTCCTCCACCAACTTCTTCGCCGCGTTCGCCTCGGCAGTCGCGCGGATGACGTCCCGCTGCCCGGCTTCGGCCTGCTCCATCAATTCGATCTCCTTGTCTTCGATCTTCATGATCTCCGCCTTGCAGGTGTCGATCTCCGTCGCCAGCGCGCGATATTCCTCGTTCTTGCGCGTCTGCAATTGCTGGTTCGCGTACTTCTCGATCTGCGTCTTTTTGGCTTCGACGTCCAGTTCGAGCCGTTTGCGGTCGGACTCCGTTTGTTTCACCCTGGTCTTGGCCACTTCCAATTGCGTTTGCGTGGAAGACGCGTTGCCGCGAAGGGTTTCGCGCTCGGGTGAAATGTGGGAAAGCTCCTGTTGAACGCGATGAATTTTGCGGTCGCGGTCTTGCAAGACCAAAAGTTTCTCGATCGTCTCCAGCATTGGGACATCCAAGTTACCTGCTTTTCCCGGCGAGAGCAACATTTCTGAACTTGAAACGCGCCACCTGAAACCTGAGACTGCTTGAATGCGATTCATCGGCAATGTTATCGAAAAAATGCAGCGGCACCCCAAGCGCGTTGTTTTCCCTGAAGGCGAAGAGCCTCGCGTCCTTGCCGCGGCACGGCAATTCTTTGCGCTCCGCCTCGGCGTCCCTATTTTACTCGGCGACCCTGTCAAGGTGAAGGACATCGCCGCCCAGCTAAACCTCTCGCTCGATGGCATCCGCATCATCAATCCTATCGCCAGCGAAGACCTCGACAACTTCGCCAATCGCTTCTACCGGTTGCGCCGGGAGAAAGGCGTCAAGGCGCCGGAAGCGCGTGAGGCCATGCTCCAGCCCAATTATTACGGGGCGATGATGCTTGCCATGCACCAGGCCGATGGCCTCATCTCCGGTGCCTCCCATATCACCGGCAGTGTATTGCGTCCCCTGTTCCAGATCATCAAGCCCGCCCCGGATATCCACACGGCCTCCAGTTGCATGGCTATGGAAGTCGAAGACACCCGCATCGGCGAACAAGGCGTTTTGTTCATGGCCGATTGCGGCGTCATTCCCGATCCCACAGTGGACCAGCTTGCCGATATCGCCATCACCACCGCACGCCTCGCGCGGCACCTGCTCGGCACCAAACCCCGCGTGGCCCTGTTGTCCTTCTCCACCAAGGGCAGCGCCTCGCATCCGAGCGTCGGAAAAGTCCAGGCCGCCACCGCCCAGGCCCGGCACAAGGCCGAACAATTGTCGCTCGAAGCCGACTTCGACGGCGAAATGCAAGTGGACGCCGCGCTGGTCCCGGAAATCGCCGAGCGTAAATTGCATGACAGTCCCGTCGCCGGTCGCGCAAATGTTTTGGTTTTCCCCGACCTCAATTCCGGCAACATCGCCAGCAAACTCGTCCGGCTCGTCGGCCACGCCAATGCCTACGGCCAGATCCTGCTTGGCCTTAACCGTCCCGCCGCCGATGTCTCCCGCGGTTCCAGCGCACATGACATCCTCGGCGTCGCCGCGATCGTTGGTGTGCAATCCACGGATTATCAAAAACTCTATCCCGGCGCCGATGCCCAATTGCCAGGCGACTGATTGCTGTTGCCTTTAAATGAATACCGCCACGCCAAGAATCTTCATCGCCGCTACGCGCCAGAACGATGGCAAGACCACCGCGTCGCTCGGCCTGATCGCCGCGTTGCAAAAGTTTTTCCCGCGCATCGGCTACATCAAACCCGTCGGCCAGCGCTTCGTGGAGATTGAAGAACAAAAGATCGACGAAGATACCGTTCTCATGGATGCGGTTTATCGCATGAATTGTCCGCTGGTGGACATGAGCCCGATCGCCGTCGAGCCGGATTTCACACGCAAATATCTCCAAGCCGCCAACAACGAGACCCTTGTCAAAAAGATCCAGGGCGCTTTCGACCGGGTCTCGTGGGAGAAAGATTTTGTGCTGTGCGAAGGCAGCGGCCACGCCGGCGTCGGCTCGGTGTTTGACCTGTCGAACGCGCGCGTCGCCAAACTGCTTGGCGCAAAAGTCATCATCGTTTCGCAAGGCGGTATCGGCAAACCCATCGATGAGATTTCCCTGAACCAGGCATTGTTCGAAAAGGAAAACGTCGAGATCATCGGCGTCATCCTGAACAAAGTGCTCGGCGAAAAAGTCGAATACATCTCGGATTTCGCCCGGCGCGGCCTCAAACGCAAGGGCCTGGAATTGCTCGGCGTTTTGCCGCACGAACAAATTTTGTGCAATCCATCGGTCGAATTGGTCCGTGAGGAATTGCACGCGGAATTGCTCAATCAGCCACCCACCTTGCATGCGTTGATCGATGATGTGGTCGTCGGCGCCATGAGCGCGCAGAATGCCATCCAGTTTTTCAAGCGCGGGATCCTCCTCATCACCCCGGGCGACCGCGAAGACCTCGTGCTCGCCGCCGGCGCCACCACCAATCCCAATAGCGATAACAAGATGGCCGGCATCGTTTTGACCGGCGGACTGCGGCCCACCCCTGCCGTCCTCAAAGCCATCCAGGCCATGCCCGTGCCCGTGCTGCTTGCCCAGGCTGACAGTTACCAGGTCGCCTCCAAAGTCCACAATCTCATCGTGAAGACGCGCCCCGCAGATGCCGAAAAGATTTCTCTCATCCGCGATATCGTCGCTAAAAACGTGAATGTCAAAAAAATCGTCGATTCGCTCTGATGTTATCCATCAATCCAGGTCTGAAAAATTTGCCGGTTTATCAGCCGGGCCGCCCGATTGAAGAAGTCGCGCGCGAACTCGGGCTCGCCGCCGACACGATCATTAAGGTGGCTTCGAATGAAAATCCTTTCGGCCCTTCTCCGCTCGCCATCGCTGCGATGCAAAAGGCCATTGCCGGGGTCAACCTTTATCCCGACGGCAATGCGTTTTATCTCAAGCAAAAGCTGGCAGCCAAACTCGGCATTGAACCGGCAAACCTGGTCCTGGGCAACGGCTCGAACGAGATCATCGAATTTGTCGCACACGCCATGCTCGGTCCCGGCGACGATGTCGTCGTCTCCCAATTTTGCTTCGCCATCTATCCCATCGTCGCCAGGATGTCCGGCGCCAATGTCATCACCGTGCCTGCAAAAAATCACGGGCACGACCTGCCCGCGATGCTGGGCGCCATCACGCCGCGCACCAGGATCATCTTCGTCGCCAATCCCAACAACCCTACCGGCACCCTCGTGCCGCGCGAGGACCTGGTCCATTTCGTGAACGACGTCCCGGACAACGTCCTGCTGGTGATGGATGAGGCCTATATTGAATTTCTCAATGACCCTGTGGATCTGATTCCGCTCATCCGCCTCGGCGCGCGGAAAAATCTTCTCCTGATGCGGACATTTTCCAAGATTTACGGTTTGGCCGGCTTGCGCATCGGTTATGGCATCGGGGAATCCGGCTTCATTTCCGCGCTCGAAAAGATCCGCCAGCCCTTTAATGTGAACCTCATCGCCCAATCCGCCGCCTTCGCCGCGCTGGACGACGACGAACACGTCCGCAAAACGCGGGTGAATAACTTTAGTGGCCTGGAATTTTTTGAGCGGGCCTTCCGGGACCTGAAACTGGAATTTGTTCCCTCTTCGGCGAATTTCATCCTCGTCCGCGTCGGAAACGGGCAAAAGGTGTTTGAAGCCATGCAGAAGCAAGGCGTCATTACCCGCCCGATGGGCGGCTACCAAATGCCGGAATGGCTACGCATCTCCATCGGTACTCCACAGGAAAACGAACGATGTTTAAAGGCTTTGGGCAGCGCTCTGGTTTGAAAATTGGACGCGGTTTCGTTTTTTGTCACAGACTGATTTTTATTTCTCAGTCTCCAATGGCACATAAATGTCCGTATATCCAAATCCTGGTGGCGTTTGTTCCTCGCCCTTTACCGCCACCAAAAACGAGGACTCCTTCCGCACCGTGCGGCCGCTCCCCGGTAGCCAGGAGCGATACAATTTTTCATAGCCTTTTGCGATCGACCCGATCGGGCAATTCCTCACCACCGCATAATCACCGCCCGCGATCATTCGCACGCGCACGGGCTTCCTGGGCGCATACTTCTCATCTACCGTCACGCATGCGTCGTAACGCAATTTCTCCGCCGGCGTATTTTTCGGATCATCCAGCGGCACACCGATGTACACGGAATCCCTGCCGGGCAGCCCGTCCTTGCTCAGTCTTGTTCGAAAATCGTGCCAGGTCCGGTATGCTTCCCGATACGGCCCCACATGTCGCATATACGCGATCCGTCGCGGCTCAAGCGTCGTGACTGCGATGCTCATTTGCTCCGATTTATTCAAACGCCGCTTCGGCTGCAACGGCACATAAATATTCACGCGGCGCTTCATCGGTGCGATCACCTTCCGGGCATCGACCATCACGATGAAGCTCGGCTCAGGCCGCAATTCGCGCGAACTCCGCGCCAGCCATTTGCCGAACAGATATTGAAACGCCTCCTTGATTTTTCCCACCGGGCAATTCTTCATCACCGCATGGTCGCCGCCGGGAATGGTCTGCAACCTCACCGGCTTCTTCGGCTGATACTTTTCAGCCACCGTTATGCACGCGTCGTAACGAAGCTTCGCCGTCGGCGTGTCCTGCGGGTTATCATGCCCGATGCCGATGAACACTGAGCTCTTGCGGATCTGTTTTTCCGCCGCGAGCCGCGCCGCAAGGTCCATCCACGTCTGGCGCGTGTCTTCGTAGGGCCCGACGTGCTGCAAATATGCCACGCGCATCGGTTTGATCTTCTTCGTGATGACTTTCATAATTTTCGTTGTGATATGGTTGGTGTTGAAGGTTGTTAAAGGGGTTCCCCGGCGATAATGCACTCCTGACGGTGCGGCCAGCGCAATGACCGGCCCCGCTGCGCGCCGAAATTCCGCCGGCGAAACTCCGTAAGCTGCCTTGAATGCCCGCGTGAACGCCTCATGCGCCTCGTAACCTGCATCCAGCGCCAGTTGGATCACCTGCCTGGCGCCCGATCTCAATTCCAGCGCCGCCCGCTCCAATCGCAAACGCCGCACATGGTCCGCAATCGTCTCGCCCGTCATCGCGGCAAAAACTCGATGAAAATGAAAACTCGAAAAACATGCCACCTGCGCCATCACCTCCAAATCCAGGGGTTCGTCCAGATGCTCCTGGATATGCGTCAGCACCCGCAGAATACGCTCCTGGTAATCATTCCACGTCGTCTGGTGCTTTGGCCGTGTGCCGCTCATTTGCCCGCTAAACTAGCAAACGCATCCCGCCCAGGCTTGACTATTTTTGCGGTTTTGAAATTCCAGGTTTTGCATCTTTTTGCAGTATTGAAGTTGATATTTTCACGCCTGAAACCTCTTTTCCACGCGCCAAACCATGCTTTAAAGTATTTTAAAATGAACTTAAACTCATTCAGATCAATGGCGTCTATCCAACAACCCTAAAGATTTGATTTGAATCCCGCGCCAAACCGATTACTTATTTTGCGCTGAAATGAAACTGACCGACTTGCGGGGCATCCTGCAATACATTCCGCAATTCCGCGAGAAGACCTTTGTTCTCGCGATGGACGGCGCCATTGTCACGGACGAAAACTTCGCGACGCTGTTGCTCGATGTTGCCGTGTTGCGCTCGCTGAACATCCGGGTGGTGCTGGTCCATGGCGCGTCCGCGCAAATTCAAGCCCTGGCCGGCGAACAGAATGTCACCCCCTCCAACCTGGACGGTTCCGGCGTGACCGACGCCGCCACGCTCAAGCTCGCCCTTACGGCGGCGAACCGGTTGACCCATGAAATCCTCGAAGGGCTTTCGGCCAATGACCTGCGCGCCGCGAGCACCAATGTCATCATCGCGCATCCCATGGGCATCATCCAGGGCGTGGACCACCTGTTCACCGGCAAAGTTGAACGCGTGGACACCGCGCTGTTGCAAACCTTGCTGGCCCAGGACGTCGTCCCGGTCATCCCCCCGCTCGGGTTCGATGGCGATGGCAAGACGTACCGCGTCAATTCCGACGGCGTCGCCGTCGCGGTAGCCGATGCCTTGAAGGCCATCAAATTGATTTTTATCACCGCCCAGGATGGCATTCTTGTGCAAAACCGGCTCATCCGGCAAATGCCGGTAGCCGACCTGGAATCGGTTCTAGCCCTCCAAAAAAACGAGATCGCTCCCGAACAGATCTCCAAGGCGGTCCACGCGGTCGCCGCGTGCAAGGCCGGCGTCCCGCGCGTCCATATCATCAACGGACGTGTGGAGGAAGGATTGCTCGCTGAAGTGTTTTCCAACGAAGGCATTGGCACGCTGATCTACGCGAACGATTACCAGCAAATCCGCCGCGCCATGAAGAAAGATATCCGGGCCATCCAGATGTTGACGAAAGTAGCCGTCGAGTCGGATGAATTGGTGAAACGGACGCGGACGACGATCGAAAAGTCGTTGGCGGATTATCTTATTTTTGAGATCGACAAAAACCCCGTGGCCTGTGTGGCGCTCCATGTGTATTCCGAACAGAAAAAAGGCGAACTGGCATGCCTCTACGTCAGCCCGTTGCATGAGAACCGGGGCATCGGCAAAAAGTTGATCCAATTTGTGGAAGCCAGGGCGCGGGAAATGGGCCTGAGCGAGCTCATCACCCTCTCGACGCAAGCCTTCACCTACTTTCAATCCAAAGGTGGTTTTGCCGAAGGGACCCCTGACGATTTGCCGCCCGCCCGCCGCGAAAAATACGAGCAAAGCGGAAGAAATTCCAAGGTCCTTGTAAAGAAATTGAAGGTGTGAAGATGAATCTCTCGCGGTCCGCTTTTCATCCACGAAATAAATTATGAATGCTTCGCAGGATTCTTTACCTCATTGTTTGCTCGCCTGTGAGAAACATCGCATTTTGCCGCAGCGATTCGTCCTTACCGTCAACGTCGCCGAACAAACCGCTTCACTTTTTGAGCAAAACAAATTCGTGAAAAAATTCTCCTGCTCCACTTCCCGGTTTGGCACCGGCCAGCTTGCGGGTTCGAATCGCACCCCGTTGGGATTGCATCGCATTGCGGAAAAAATCGGCGCCGGTGCGCCGGTCGGAACGGTCTTCGAGTCGCGCCAGGCCATCGGCCTCACTTCATTACCGGGCCTTGCCGATGCTAAAATCACTACCCGGATATTTTGGCTGGAAGGCCTGGAACCCGGCTTTAACCAGGGCGGAAACGTGGATTCGCATGCGCGTTACATCTACATCCATGGCACCGCAGATCAATCGGGCATCGGGAAGCCTGCTTCTTGTGGCTGTATTCACCTGGCCGATGCTGATGTTGTCCCACTGTTCGAACTGCTTCCGGAGGGATCGTTGGTGTGGATTTCGGAAGTTTAACCTGAAAGAAAAACAGATCCGGGCGACAGTCGCCAAGGAGGTGGGGATGAAGAATCCCGCTGAAAAAACGCTAAAGCTGCTCTCCACCTGTTGCCATTCTCTTTGTAAAAATTGCCGTCCCAAAAAGTGTCCATTCGCCCTGGGCCCCTGAAAAACTTCGCTCTTTTAAGTTTGGAATTTTGGCTTACCTTCTTCCGTCATGACTTTGACCGAACAAATGACGCAACTCGGCCGCCAGGCCAAGGCCGCGTCGCGTGAACTCGCGAAACTTTCCACTCGCGAGAAGAACGATTGTTTGCTCGCCATGGCCGATGCCATCGAATCGCATTCCGGCAAAATCAAGGAAGCCAATGCCGTGGACCTGGATGCGGGAGAAAAGAGCGGCCTCTCGTCAGCAATGCTCGATCGCCTGAAACTCGATGATAAACGGATTGCCGGGATGGCCAAAGGATTGCGTGAAGTCGCTGCCCTCCCCGATCCTGTCGGGAAAACCCTGGACGAACGCGTCCGTCCCAATGGATTGAAATTACAAAAGATTTCCACCCCCATCGGCGTAGTCGTCATCATTTACGAATCGCGGCCCAACGTGACCGCCGACGCCGCGAGCCTTTGTTTTAAATCCGGCAACGCCACAATCCTGCGCGGGGGCAAAGAAGCGATGAATTCCAACCGGGTCATCGCGCAGATCATGATCGACGCCGGGAAAAAGATGCTGGCAAAATTTCCCGAGCATGCCATCCAGGTCGTGCCGGTGGCTGATCGCGAGGCGATTCCCGCGCTGCTTTCGCTCACCCAATACATCGATCTATGCATGCCCCGGGGCGGCGAGGGATTGATCCGCGCGGTCACCGAGTGCAGCAAAGTACCCGTCATCAAACATTACAAAGGCGTCTGCCATGTGTTTGTGGATGCCGGCGCGGACCTCAAAATGGCCGCGGAGATCGCCATGAATGCCAAAGTCCAGCGCCCGGCCGTCTGCAATGCGATGGAAACATTGCTTGTGGATAAACAGATCGCCGGGGAATTTTTACCCGCCATCGGTGAACAACTGGCTGCAAAGCATGTCGAGCTTCGCGCCGATGAAGCCAGCCGTAAAATCCTGGAGCCCAAACTCCGGGACGCAAAGCTCCGCGCTGTCACTGAGCAGGATTATTTTACCGAATATAACGATTACATCCTGAACGTCCGTGTCGTGGATGGCGTCAAGCAGGCCATCGACCATATCAACAATTATGGCTCGGCGCATTCCGACAGCATCGTCACCAAAAATGAATCGCACGCAAAACAGTTCCTTGACGAAGTCGATTCGGCAACCGTCTATTGGAATGCCTCCACGCGTTTCACCGATGGCGGCGAATTCGGCATGGGCGCGGAGATCGGTATCAGCACCGATAAGATCGGCGCGCGCGGCCCCATGGGCCTGGATGAATTGACCAGTTACAAATGGATCGGTATCGGCAGTGGACAAATCCGGACCTGAAACTGTGAGCGTGGATCCTCTTTCACCCGTTGACCGCGCCAATTGGGTTCGCGCCCAAATCCCGGCCAGCGGGCTCTTTGCGAACCTGGCGTGGCGCACCTCGTCCAAGCCCTTTCCCCTTGGGGAAGACCTGGCCAAAGAATTCGAATCGCTTGGACGCGTGCTGCTCCAATTTTATCGCGCCGTCAATCTGCTCTACCGCAAAAGCGTCGAAGGCAAGCAGCCTGATTGGATCTCACGCTGGCTTGATTTGGGCAAGCCTGCCGAGCTGATCGAATTACAGCGCTCGCCGGCCTTTAAGAACGACATGCCGCGCGTTATCCGGCCCGACATTTTGTTGACGGAAAACGGCTTCAGCATCACCGAGTTGGATTCGGTTCCCGGCGGCATCGGGTTGACCGCCTGGCTGAACCAGGCTTATTCGAGTCCCCAAACATCTTTGCCGGATGCCAAAGTCCTGGGCGGAGCCGATGGGATGATTCGCGGTTTCGAAAGCATCTTCGGGAATGCGAACAACGTCCACATTGTCGTTTCCGAAGAGGCGGCGACTTACCGTCCCGAAATGGAATGGCTCATCCGGCAAATGGAAGGTTCCAGGTTTAAAGTACAGGATTCCAAATTTGAAGGTTTTTGCGATGGCGATGCGGTTTATCGTTTCTTTGAGTTGTTCGATCTGGCCAACGTGTCGAATTCAAAAAAGATTTTTAAACTCGCCTCGGAAAAGAAAATTACATTAACACCCCCACCCAAGCCGATCTTCGAGGAAAAGATGCTGTTCGCCTTGTTCTGGAATCGGCATCTGCAACAGTTCTGGCGTCAGGAATTGGGCGAAGGTTTCTTCGGCCGCCTCAAAAAAATCATTCCCTACACCTGGCTGGTGGACCCATCCCCGTTGCCGGCGCATGCGGCCATTCCTGGCTTGGAGTTGACCGATTGGCAACAGCTCAAAAGTTTGTCCCAACGCGACCGCGATTTGATCTTAAAAATCTCCGGCTTCTCAGAAAAAGCCTGGGGCGCTCGCGGTGTTTTCCTGGGAAGCGATTTGTCCCAGGCAGAATGGGCCGTGGCCGTGGATGATGCTGTCTCGGGCTTTGAAAAATCACCATTCGTTCTTCAACGATTTGAAAAACCGAAGCTGGTCGAGTCCGAATGGCTTGACCCCGAAAAGAACAGCATTGCCTCGACGAAAGGCCGCGCCCGGTTGTGCCCCTACTATTTTGTCAGCGGCGAAGGCGATTCCGCGCGCCCTCAACTGGGCGGCGTGTTGGCCACCATCGTCCCGGCTGACAAAAAGATCGTGCATGGTATGAGTGACGCTGTTCTCGCCCCCTGTTCCTTTTGATATGATCTGGCCAAGTACCAAACAGGGACATGTGTCTCAAATTATTACATTTCTTAATCGTAAAAATGTCGAATTTCTTGGATTTATGCAAAAAAAGGGTGTTTTGGGGATGAAAAGTGCGGAAAATTGACGCCGTTTTTTACTTTGTATTTGGCATCAGGGGTGCTAAAGTAACAACAGTCGCGGTCACGGCAGGCAATTAGTGAACGAATCCGTAATAATTATTAACCCGCCTGCTGTTCAGTTCACGCCGCAAAGTGAGAAACATCTAAATATGAAAACAACCAAAACAGCCCGTAAGGCGGGTTTCACGTTGGTGGAAATCATGATTGTCGTGGCCATTATCGGCTTGCTGGCAGCCATCGCGATCCCCAACTTCATCCGTGCTCGTTCTAAATCACAACAGAACGCTTGCATTAACAACCTCCGCCAAATTGATGCAGCCATCAATGAATGGGCGTTGGAAAACGGCCAAACCACTGGCGCCTCTGTCGCCAATGTGATGACCGTTTCAGCTTACATCAAGCTGAACTCCAACAGCTCCGTCCCCGGCTGTCCCGCTGGCGGCACTTATACGACCGGCACCGTCGGCGCCAATCCGCAGATCTCCTGCTCGTTGTCGACCTTGACCGACACGCCGCATAAGCTCCCGTAATTTATACTGGTTTATCGCAAGGCCCGAAGCATCCGCTTCGGGCCTTTTTGTTTGATAACCTCCATAAATTGCCGCATTTACAGATAGACTTTGGCATCCGCTATGCTGAAAGAATCGAAGTTGTGGACACATCAGGCAATCCGTGAACAAATCCGTCATAATTATTAACCCGCCTGTTGTGACGTTCACGCCACATAGTCCAGGAAACATTAACTATGAAAACTACCAGAGTGGCCCCCGGGAAGGGCTTCACGTTGGTGGAAATCATGATTGTCGTGGCCATTATCGGCCTGTTGGCGGCAATCGCGATTCCCAACTTCGTCCGGGCCCGGGCCAAATCACAGCAAAACTCATGCATCAACAACCTTCGTCAAATTGATGGGGCCATTGATGAATGGGCGTTGGAAAATGGCCAGTCCAGCGGGGCAACCGTCGCCAACGTATCGACCGTATCTGCTTATCTCAAGTTGAACGCAAACAGCCTGATCCCCTCATGCCCGGCGGGTGGCACCTATGCCACCTATACGGTTGGCTCCGTTCCGCAGGTCACCTGCACGTTGTCGACCTTGACCGACATGCCGCATCAGTTCCCTTAATCTATCCTTGTTAACACCACGGCCCGAAGCGCTTGCTTCGGGCCTGTTTTTTTGGCAAATGGCAGTAAAACACCCCTTTTAAGAGTAGACTTTCCCATCAGTTATGCTAAAATAAGGTACATTGCGGTCATAGTAGGCAATCCGTGAACGAACTTTGTAATAATCATTAACCCGCCTGCTGTGCCGTTCACACCGCAATTATCAGGAAACATTAAATATGAAAACTACCAGAGAAGCCCTTATCAGGGGCTTCACGTTGGTGGAAATCATGATTGTCGTAGCCATCATTGGCTTATTAGCAGCAATCGCGATCCCCAACTTCATGCGCGCACGCGCTAAATCCCAACAAAACGCCTGCATTAATAACCTTCGTCAAATTGACGCGGCGATCAATGAATGGGCCATGGAAACCGGCCAGGCCAGTGGATCCACCATCCCCGGGGTGGATACTGTATCGTCTTATATTAAGCTCAATTCCAACAGCGCGATTCCCGGTTGTCCGGGTGGCGGAACCTACTCGACGACCACCGTCGGCGCTTCCCCGCAGGTCACCTGCACGTTGTCCACATTGACGGATACTCCGCACGTATTCTGATCGGTATTTATTAAAAAAAGGCCCGAGGATTTTTCTTCGGGCCTTTTTTTATTGCTTTGCCCGACGATTGGCTTTCACTATGACTTGAACCGTCCGATACGACCATGTCCAAACTTTCATGAGCGCCATTTTGAAAACGGAGAAGTTGCGCGTTGAATTCAAAAACCGCGAAACACGGCAGGCCTCCAAAGTCGCTCTTATCGGCCTCGACCTGCAGGTGAATGCTGGCGAGGTTTTCGGTTTTCTGGGACCCAATGGCGCGGGAAAAACCACCACCATCAATGCTTTGCTCGGCTTCATCCAGCCCACCAGCGGCAAGGCATCCCTGTTTGGCATTGATGTCAGCCAGCCCATCGCCCGCCAGCGCATCGGCTACCTGCCGGAAATGACCTACTATTATAAATTCCTCACCGCCGAGGAATTACTCCGCTTTTACTCAAAAATTTTCGGGTTGTCCCGCTCAGAAGCCGAGCGTCGCATTGATAATGTCCTCAAACTGGTGGAATTAGAATCATCCCGTAAACGGCTCATCAAAACCTATTCGAAAGGGATGCAACAACGCGTCGGTCTCGCCCAGGCCCTCATCAATAATCCCGACTTGTTGATGCTGGATGAGCCGACCAGCGGCCTGGACCCGCTGGGACGCATGAAAGTCCGCGAAATCATCCAGCGTTTGAAACAGGAGGGGAAAACAGTCTTTTTTTCCTCGCACGAACTCGGCGAGGTCGAAACGGTTTGCGATCGCGTGGCCATCATTCATCAAGGCGAACTCAAGGCGGTCGGCCCCGTCAACGAAATCATGGCCGGGCGCGCGAGCCTTGAAAAAGCCTTCCTCGACATCGTCGGGTATCAACCCCAATCCGCCCTATGAGAAACATATTTGCTGTGGCGGGTATTGCCATCAAGGAACTCTATCGGCGCAAGGATTTTTACGTCCTGTTCATCGTCACCGTCCTCATCTGCATCGTCATGGCGGCAGTCAACATTTATAACAACCCGGAGATCATCCGCTATGTCAAAGCGATTTGCCTGTTGCTCATCTGGATCTCCTCCCTGGTCATCGCCATAACGACTACCGCCCGGCAAATCCCCGCGGAACGCGAGCAGCGCACCCTCCTGCCCCTCCTGGCCAAGCCGTTGAGCCGCTCGCAACTGATTCTCGGAAAATTTCTTGGCTGTTGGATCGCCTGCGGTCTGGCCTTGCTGTGCTTTTATGTCTTTTTTGCGATCCTGGCCAGCACCCACGAACATACCTGGCCGGGATTGAGTTACTTTCAGGCCGCCTTCATGCACTGGATCGCGCTTGGGATTATCATCGCCATGGCGCTGCTTGGCTCGCTGGTCTTCGCCGCCCCGTCGTCCAATTCAACGATTTGCTTCGTCGTCGTCGTCGGCATTTTGACCGTGGCCCGTTATCTGGATGTCGTCGCGTTGTCATTACAGGAACCGTTCCGCTCCATTGTCCTGGCCATTTATTTCGGCGTTCCTCATCTGGAATTTTTTGACATGCGAAAACTCATTGTTCATGACTGGCCCTTGGTCGAATGGCGGTTCATCGGGCTGGCCACCCTTTATGCCGCGGTTTATATGGGGGTGTTTCTCGCCGCCGCCTGTCTTATCTTTCGCAAAAAAGCCGTCAATTGACCTGACATGAATTCGCCACGGTCATTGCCCTTGATATTGGTCGCGCTGTTCATCCTTTCCTTTGGTTTTGCAGCGTGGCTGCAACCGCAATTTCAGCGTCTGCCGTTCAACAGTACCCTGCAGGATGATTTTTGGGGCAATATTTTGGATGATAGCCGGGTTTTGTTCGCCAACAGCGCGTATGTCACCGCCGACGAATACTATCACAGCGGCTATTACCCGACGATTTTCGACAACAATCAGGCATTTGAAACTCCGCACATGGCTGAGGACACCGGCGCTGTGGCGAGCCGCAATTCCGGTGATGAGGAGGGTTTCATGGGGCCGCCCCGCGACTGGATCGATGCCTTTGGCCGCCAGTTCATCCCCAACCGCCATACGCATTTGGATGAAGGCGGACCAACCGGGGATTTAAGCTCCAGTTCCAAAGTCAGCGAAATTTTGCCCTGGCTGAAATTCTCCGCCGAACTGGACCCGGAAGATGTCAAAACATTCGTCGTCACCGCCTTCTGGTTGCGCACCCGGCTTAATCAGGATGTTGCCGCCGAGCAGGTCCTGCGCACGGGATTGCGGTATAATCCGGGAAATCCTCAACTGCTGTTCGAACTGGGCAGGGTTTATTTTGAAAGTCACCACGATATCCCCCGTGCACGGACCATTTGGGAAGCCGCTCTGCGGACCTGGCGGGCGGAAGATCCGGAGACACCACTCTCCGAACGACTCAAGGTGACCAATGATAATTTTGACGACCGTTTTATTTATGAGCAAATCCAGGTCTCCCTCGCCAACCTCGAGCAGGCCGCCGGAAATTATCAGGCCGCCATTGGTCGCTGGCGACAGGCCCGCCCGGCGTCACCCACGCCGGATGATGCGGACCGGCACATCAAGGATTTGGAGCAAAAGATAGCCGCGCAGACCAATTCACCTTCCACCACCGCGCCCTGAAATTTCCCACGAAATTCGCCCGCCGATTGCTTTTGTTTTTTCCCGCCGATTTTGATTCAATGGCGCCATGAAAGCGCGACGGGCAAACATTTCGCGAAAGACGAATGAAACCAGGATTTCCATCCGCCTGGATTTGGATGGCCAGGGTAAATCGTCGATCAAGACCGGCATCCCATTTTTTGACCATATGCTCGTCCTGTTTGCCAAACATGCCATCGTGGATCTACGGCTGAAATGCGACGGGGATCTGGAAGTGGACGCGCATCATACCGTGGAGGATTGTGGCATTGCCCTGGGACAGGCCTTTGTGTCCGCTCTGGGTGATAAAAAGGGGATCCGTCGCTACGGATTCGGGTTTCATCCCAAAAACCCGTTCACTGGAGAAGCCTATGTGCCGATGGATGAATGCCTCGCGCGTTGCGTCATAGATTTCGGCGGCCGGCCGCACTTGGCATGGCGCGGTCTGGACCGGTTTTCGCAAAAGAAGATATCCGCAACCGAAAAAAACCAGGACGCTTCCAGCGCCTTCCGCTTCGGGCTGGCCAGGGAATTTTTCCAGGCCTTCACGAATGAAGCGCGGTGCAATCTGCATCTGGAATTGCTCTACGGCGACGAGCCCCATCACATCGTCGAAGCGCTGTTCAAAGCTTTCGCTCGTGCCGTCGATGCAGCGCGCACTCGTGACTCGCGCATTGCCGGGCGCCTTCCCAGCACTAAAGGGAAGTTGTAACCGGCTCACCGGTCTCAACTCAGGCTTCGATTTGGCTTGCCTGTCCCCCCACACCGGCTAAATGATTTAAAAAATCCTTGAGCCATTTTCTCCGCTCTGGTTTTAAATCAGACAAACTAACACATTATGAAATCAAAAATTGTCCTGGGGGTCATTCTGGTTGTTTTGCTTGCAGCCGCTGCCTTCGCCGCGTTTTGGTTGTGGCGACCGCAGGTCGTCACCTTCGATGACGGCAGCAAACTGACATTGATTTCAGTGCAATCCGGCACCCATCACACGCCTCCCGTCATCAACGGCGTTAAGCATGCGCGCCCTATCACCACTACCACCAATTCCCTGGTCGTCTGGCTCCATGAACAATACGACTCCGATGAATGGCGATATTTCCAATTCTACGCCTATGATAAAGCCAATACCGCCTGCGTCGGTGCGGAAGGTGTTCCCAATAGCAACGGCAAGGTAAATCAGGTCATCGGTGTGGTTCTGGATTCTTTTCCCCGGCGACAAAGTCAATTCGTTCTGCGGGTCCAGGAACAGGGTAATGGCGGAATGGAAATGGCCGACAAAGGATTCACCATCCATCATGCCGTGGGCAATTATCCCGCGATGGCGCCGGCCACATTACCTGACACGGAAGAAGACCAGGATTTGTCCGTGACACTTTCAAAATTGGCGACCGGCGCAAATATGCCCTATACGCGCGATAATGACGACCCAAACGATCCGATGAACAAGGGGATCCAGGCAACTTTTCAGGTGACACGTAACGGTCAAGCCGTGACCAATTGGCAACCGGTCGCCGTGGAAACGACCGATGCCACCGGCAACCGGGTTGATGGCCAGATCGCCAACAATACCTGGCAGGGCAATGATGACGCCGTCATCTATCAATTCGGGTTATGGTCCGATGAACCAGCGTGGAAGATGCGGTTTGAATTTTCCCAACAATCCAATTTTGCGCCTGAAGAATTGTGGAACGTGCCGGGCATTCCGATCGAACCGGGGAAAATGAATGATTTTTGGAATTTCTTCAACCGGCGTTCATCCCAAACCAATGCCCCCTTTGCCGAAAGTGATCTGAACGGTTACCACCTCAAAATTTACGCGGCGAGACAATTTACCGATATGCCGCCGAATAGCCAGCCGCAGGGCGGGTTGGTGATCCAGGTGACGCCAAAATTACCGAACAACATGCGGCTGACGATCGCCCGGTTGACCGATGACCAGACCAACGATATCAGCTTTTGGGAAAACACACAGAATTTCATGCGGGGATCGACGTTGGACCAATGCCAATTGCGTCAGATCGACGGCGCGACCAATCTCAACCTCACCATCGCTTTGCATAAAAGCCGGTTCGTTGAATTCACTGCCAAACCGGACATCGCGGCTCCTTCCGATAATTAGCTGTTTATCACCAGACCTCATCATGAAAAAAATCGTTCTTGGGGCTCTCATCCTGATTTTGGTGGCAGCAATCGCCGTGGCCGGTTTCTGGTGGTTCTCCCGGCCACAGATCATCATCTTGAGCAATGGCACCAAACTTACCCTCCTTGGCGTGACCTATGGCAAACACCATGTCCCGCCCAAAATTACCATCGCCGGCAAACGGATCCGCAGTCAGGCAAGGTGGGATGCGACCAATGATGTCGGCGTCGTCTGGGTCGAGGCTGAATACAAACCGAGCAACTGGCCGAATTTCCAGTTGGTGATTTCGGACAAGGCTGGCACCGGCGCGGTGACCAGTTGGAGCCAGACCCAATACCAGGTGCGGAATGGGGTGAGCGTCATGGGTTACATCCTAAACGCTTTTCCCCGCCGGGATAGCAGCATGGTCCTGCGCGTTTTGGCCTATGGCAACAACGGCCAGCGTCTTGCCAAAGGCCAGTTCACCGTTTCCAACCCGGCTCATGGCCCATTTCCAATGTGGGCAACGGTGCCGTTGCCCGACACCGAATCAGACGGCGATTTGGATGTCTCGCTGACGAATTTCAGCTCCGATGCCAAATTGCCTTACCGCCAATATAATGGCCTGGCGCAAAATGACCCTTTGAATAAAGCCGTCCAATTGGGGTTCGATGTCGAACAAAAAGGGCACCCCGCCACGAATTGGCAGCCGGTGCAAGTCATCATGTCCGATGCCACGGGCAATCAAATCACGGGATGGATCAATCGAAATTACCAGAATGGCCAGTCGGGTTATTTTTGTCAGTCCAGTCTTTGGCCAAATGAGCCGGACTGGAAATTGCGCGTTGAATTTTCACGGTCGTCGGGATTCAACGACGATGAAGTGTGGACTTTGACCAATCTTCCCGTCAAACAGGGAACCGAGCAGGAAGCGAACGAATTTTGGAATTATCGCAATGAGAAAAAGGTCACCCTGGCCCAAAATACCCTTAGCGGCATCCAGGTGCAGGCATATCCGCCGATCGAATATTCCAATTCGTATCCGGGGATGAATAATGGCCGCAACAACAAGGTGGTTGAGATCGCGTTTAAGGCGGACCCGGACCCCGATTCTGCCGGAATGCGGATGAATGTCCTCAAGATTACCGACGATCAGGGCCATGAGCTGCAAAGTCAGGGTTCTGGTTGGGGCAGCGGCATGTATGAATATCAATTCAGCGTACCGCGTAATACCCAATCAGTGAATGTCACCATTGCCCTGCACAAAAGCCGGTTCGTCGAGTTCAACGTCAAACCTGCTAAATAAGCGCTCTTGCGCGCTGTGCTAAATTGGTTCCGTGCAGGCGGAACAATTGATATCAGGCCATCGAGGCGCGCCCCAAAATCCGGCCAACCGGTTTGAAAAACTCCATCTGGAGCCCGACCCGGAATGGAACCCCGAAGACGACGTTTTACCGCGCACACAATTCCTCGTTGACCACGGCAAAACCGCCATCACCTACAATGACAGTCCTGACATTGGCTTTGATGCCAGTCTGAACCCCTATCGCGGTTGCGAGCATGGTTGCGTCTATTGTTATGCACGTCCCACTCATGAATATTTGGGTTTCTCCTCCGGCCTTGATTTCGAAAGCAAGATCATGGTCAAAGCCCATGCGCCCGAACTTTTGCGTGCGGAATTGTCCTCCTCCAAATGGCAGCCGCAGACCATCGTCATGAGCGGCGTCACCGATTGTTACCAGCCGGTCGAGCGAAAGTTGAGATTGACCCGCCGTTGTCTGGAAGTACTCGCGGAATTTCGCAATCCCATCGCCATCATCACCAAAAATTCCCTGGTCACGCGCGATATCGATGTGCTGTCTGAATTGGCCTCCTTCAACGCCGCATCAGTCTGTTTGTCCATCACCACGTTGGATAATACGCTGCGAAAAGTGATGGAGCCGCGCACGTCGCCGCCCCAGGCGCGGCTGGAGGCCATTCGCAAGCTCGCCGGGGCCAAAATTCCGGTAAGCGTGAATGTCGCACCAGTCATTCCCGGGCTGACTGACCATGAAATGCCGCAAATTCTTAAGGCGGCCGCGCAAGCCGGCGCGCATTCTGCGGGCTTCACCGTGCTGCGATTACCCCATGCCAACGCCCCACTGTTCGAGAAATGGCTCGAAACGCATTTTCCGGATCGGAAAGATAAAGTTCTCAACCGCATCAAGGCGATGCGCGGTGGCAAGCTGTACGGCGCCCAATGGGGCAAGCGCATGCGTGGTGAGGGCATCTTTGCCGAACAGATTGCCGCGATGTTCGATGTCGCCTGTCGCAAGGCGGGTTTTGCGGGCGATCGCTATGAACTTTCAATCGCCGCCTTCCGTCGCCCTTCCGGAGTGCAGCTTTCGCTGTTTTAATTTCACAGAACTGCGGTTAAACTCGTCTGACAATGGCAGATGAAAGAAAAAAATTCCGCATCGGTTCGGTAAAGTATCTCAATGCCGCACCCCTGACGCGCGACCTCGAAAGCGAGCTCGTGCTCGCTACTCCTGCTAAACTCGCCGAAATGCTGCGCCGCGATGAGCTGGACGCTGCGCTGGTGAGCATCACCGAAGTTTTGCTGAACGATCGTTATGATGTCCTGGATGGCATCGCTATCGGGTCCCTCGGCGAGGTTTACAGTGTGCTGCTGGCCCATAAAAAACCGCTGGAACAAGCAGTGGAAATCTTTTGCGACACCGCCTCCCTCACCAGCGTGAATCTCCTGAAAGTCTTGCTCGCGGAAAAGAACCTGTTCCCGGAATTTAAACCGCTGGAAACCTATGAAAGCGCCATTGAAAAAGATTTTGTCCTGCTCATCGGCGACCAGGCGATCGATTTTCAGCGCGCTCCGCATCCGCATGAGATTTTCGACCTCGGCGCCGCCTGGACGGAATTGACCAAACTGCCTTTCGTCTATGCGGTTTGGGCGTTGCGGCGCGGGATCGAAAATTCGGAGTTGCGGCGCGAATTGCGGGAAGCGAAAAAATTCGGCATGGAAACGATGGAATATCTGATCGATACCCGTCCGGAATATGATGAAGATTTCCGCCGCGATTATTTCGAATGGCACATCCAATACTACCTGGCCCACGACGAAAAACGCGGCATCGCGAAATTTTGTGAATTACTCCGTAAACACAATCTCGGCCCGGTCTATGATCCAAAATTCGTGAATTAGAATTTCGTCCACTTTTCCAATTCTTTCACGCGCCGTTCGATGTCCGTGCGCTTGATCTTCGTGGTGCGGCTCAACCCAAAGCCTTCGCAGCAATAAGATGCTACCACGCTGCCGTAAATCATTGCGCGTCGGAAATTCCGGTCGATCGGACCGCGGGAAGATGCCAGATACCCGATCAAGCCGCCGACAAATGAATCCCCGGCGCCAGTCGGATCACAAACCCCGTGCAATGGATAGGCCGGGCAAATGAAAAAGCCTTGCGGTCCGGATAAAATTGAGCCGTGTGATCCTTTCTTGATGATGACGTATTTCGGGCCGAGCTTGTGGATTTTTTTGAGCGCGATAAAAACATTCTCCTCTTTGGTAAGCTGGTGCGCTTCGCTGTCATTCAGCACAAAACAATCGACGCGGGGAAGCAGCTTCAGCAGGTCTTCCAGCGCGATGTTCAACCAGAGGTCCATCGTGTCGGCGATGACAAATTTTGGCCGCGACATCTGGTCCAAAACATGAAGCTGCAGGGCCGGGGCGATGTTGGCCAGCAGGACAAATTGTGTCGCCTTATGGCTGTCCGGCAGATGCGGCGTGAACTTTTCGAACACTCCAAGTTCCGTCAGCAAGGTCCGGCGGTTGTTCATGTTCAACTCGTATTCACCAGACCAATGGAACGTCTTCCCGGGAACGATCTGCAGGCCACTCAGGTCGATCTTATGCCGGCGATAAAGTCCGATGTATTTTTTTGGAAAATCGTCGCCAACCACCCCGATTAATTTCACGGGCGAAAAAAAGCTCGCGGCAACGGCCGCATGGCTCGCCGAACCGCCGAGCAACCGCGGATTCTCCTTCTTCGGGGTTTTGATTGAGTCCAATGCTGTGGAACCGACGATTAATACGCTCATTAGTGTTAAAGAATAATTTTTATGGTTTAGGTCAAAGTGCCTTAGTAAGTCCCCCGCCGTTGGATCAGCTCGATCTCGTAGCCTTCCGGCGCATCGATAAAAGCAAACCTTGTCCCGGCTGAACTGGTGGTGGGGCCGTCGGAAAATTTCATGCCGAGTCCGGCCAGATGCTTCGCGAATTCCTCGAGGCTTTCGACCTCAAACGCCAGGTGCGTCAGGTCCGGCTGCACTTGCACCGGGCCGCCGCCCGGAAAGCACGTGATCTCAATGTTTGCTTCACTGCCGGGCACCTCCAGAAAAACCAGCTCAGAGCCGCGCGGCGATCGATGCCGTTTGATCTCTTTTAGGCCCAAAACGTCGCAATAGAACTTCACCGTGCGGTCCAGGTCATCCACGCGATAGCGCGTATGCAGCAGTTTATTGACTATCCTCATGCCGGAATTTTAACGGGGAAACGGCGCGGCGCAATTTTTCATTTCCCGAAAACCGTTTTCTGCGGCATGATTGGATGTGATATGGGAAAACGTCGTGAAGCGCGCGAACGCGCCGTGCAATTTTTGTTCCAGCACGATCTGAATCCGCCAGAGGATTTGGGCCGGGCGCTGGATGAATTCTGGTCAGGCCAGCGCGCGGCGGCTATCGCCGATGAAAAGGGCGCGGCCCACTGGGGACAACAAGTCGAGCTTCCTCCGCCCACCGTTGAAGAAGCCGAAACCCGCCTTTTTGCCGACCCCTTGATCCGCGGTGCGCTCCAATACCGGGACGCCATCGATGAGAAGATCAAGAGCCACGCGAAAAATTGGGAATTCCATCGCATCGCCGCCGTCGATCGCAACATCATGCGCCTGGCCATTTACGAGATGCTTTATCGGCAGGACATCCCCCCGGTGGTCAGCATCAATGAGGCGGTGGACATCGCCAAAAAGTTTTCGACCCAGGACAGCGGCAAATTTGTCAACGGCATCCTGGACAAGATCCGCCATGAAATCCTGCGCCCGGCCAAAGATGTAAAATGAAAATTGCGGACCTGCATCTTCATACCAATTTCTCCGATGGCACGTTCACCCCGGAAGAATTGGTTTTGCATGCGCAAAAGACCGGCCTGTCCTGCATCGCGCTGACCGACCATGATTCCGTGGAGGGATGCGCGCGGGCCGCGGCGGCCGCCGCAGCGGTGAACATGGAATTTGTCCCCGGCACCGAATTGACCGCCGAGCATGACGACATTGAGTTGCATGTGCTCGGTTACTTCCTGGACATCCACAATGAAAAACTGCTGACCGAAATAGCGCGGTTCCAGAGGGGCCGGCAGGACCGCATCCACCAGATGGTCGCGCGCATCAACGAGCTGGGAATTCCGCTCCAGGCCGAATCAGTCTTCGCGCTGGCCAATTGCAAATCGCCGGGGCGGCCCCATGTGGCTCGCGCCATGATCAAAGCGGGCCTGATCAGGAATCTCGACGAAGCCTTCGATCGGTTCCTCAAAAAAGGCCGTCCTGCCTGGGTCCCAAAATCAAAGATTTCCGCGCTCGACGCCATCGAACTCATTCATCAGGCCGGCGGCCTGGCGGTCATGGCGCACCCGGGTCTCAACCGCACGGATGAAATCATTCCCGCCCTGGTCGAGTTCGGCCTCGACGGCATCGAATGTTTTCACACGAAACACTCGACTGCGATGGCCGAGCGTTACCTGGAAATTGCCGATAAACACCATCTGCTCATCACTGGCGGCAGCGACTGCCACGGCTTTAGTAAAAACAAACCGCTCATCGGCTCGGTCAAATTGCCTTACTCACACGTGGAGAAAATGAAAGAGAAACTCGCGAGGCGGAAAAACGGCGAGACTGTTAAAAGTTAACCTGCCCCAATACCTTTCGAAAATCTGAACGGATGAATTTATTCCAAAAATTCAAGGCTGGCCTTGCCAAAACGCAGGCCAAACTCGCCCACGAGATCAAACGCATCGTCACCCGCTCACCCAAACTGGACGCGGAAGCCATCGAAGAACTTGAGGCCGCGCTCATCGCCGCGGATTTGGGCATGGCCATGACTGCCCAAATCATGGATGCCGTCAAAAAAGATTATGAATCCCAGGGTGGCGCCGGTCTGGATGTCTTTGCTATCGCACGTGGTGAAATCGAAAAAAGCCTTTCCACGGCCAGCCCTAAACTGCTGGAAGTACCCGGTGGAATCTGCGTCGTCTCCATCGTCGGCGTGAATGGCACCGGAAAAACGACCACCAGCGCCAAGCTCGCTCATCACGTCCAATCACAAAAGAAGACCGCCTTGCTCGCCGCTTGCGACACCTTCCGCGCAGCCGCCATTGAGCAGATCAAATTGTGGGGCCAGAGGTTGAAAGTCGATGTCATCGCCTCGGCTTATGGGGCGGATGCCGCCGCCGTGGCACACGACGCCGTGACCGCCGCCCAGGCGCGCAAGTCGGATTACCTTTTCATCGATACTGCCGGCCGCCTGCACACGAAACACAACCTGATGCAGGAACTCCAAAAGCTGCACCGTGTCATCGGCAAACAATTGCCCGGCGCGCCGCACGAAGTCCTGCTCGTGCTCGACGCCACCACCGGCATGAATGCCCTGAACCAGGCACGTGAATTCCATAAGGCCGTCCATCTGACTGGCCTCGTGGTGACCAAATTGGATGGCACCAGCAAAGGCGGCATGGTCGTGGCCATTCAAAAAGAACTGGGATTGCCCATCAAATTCATTGGCCTCGGCGAACAGCCGGATGATTTGCAACCCTTCGACCCTAAAGATTTCACCAAAGCATTGTTTGAGGAGTGATTTAGAAGAAGAAAACGGCCACTCCGCGTCCGGCTCACTTCAGCGCCGCCCACACCCGGTGCACATCGTCGTGGTCATCCAATGACTGGAGAAATTCCCCAACCTCGGCCCGCTGCGCGTCGGTAAGCTCCGGAAATTGTTTCGGCACATATCCAAATTCGCTCGTCACCACGGTCCATCCGTTCTGCGACAGCCATTTTGCGACCGCGGCAACCGCCGTGCGGTCGCAAATGAACTTCGCGCCCATGACGCCTTCGGGAATGTCGTCGTTCTCCACATGCGTCAGCGGTTCCACTTCGTTCGCGCCCGCCTCGATCGCCGCGGTTTCCCGGTCAATGTTCGCATCCGGATGGTGCGCCTCGACGAGGCCCACGTGGTCGAACAAAAATTTATTGCTGCCGGATTGGCCAAGCTGGCCTTTTTTGAAGAGCACCCGGACTTCCGGGGCCGTCCGGTTCACATTGTCCGTATAGACCTCGACAATGACGGGCACTTTGTGCGGCGCGTAGCCTTCAAAGGCGATGTGTTCCATCACCATCTTTTCGTCACCGGTGCCGGCGCCCTTTTTAATGGCGCGTTCGATGACATCGCGAGACACGCTTTCCTTTTTCGCCTTTTCGACTGCGGTGGCGAGGCGCGCGTTCATGGTGGGGTCTGCCCCGCCCATTTTGGCGGAGACGGAGATTTCGCGCACCAGTTTGCTGTTCGTCCGTCCTTTTTTCAGGCCGGCGACCAATCGTTTAGCATGAAGCCATTGGCGTCCCATGCGAAAATAATAGCAAGAAAATCGTTTCTGGCGAGCCGCGAAAAATCAATTTGTTGGCCGGGCCCGCGCTGTCGGATTCGGCATTTTTATCAACCTTACACCCGGCGGCACGGCATAATTAAAATCGGAGCCGGCCAGCGTCGGATTGACTTCCATATTGTCGGCTGTGAAGGCCAGCGTGCCGCTGATTTTTGCGAACGCTGGCGCGTATTTTTTGAACTGCGTTTTTACCATGTCCAATTCCATCGGCGGCGCGTTGGTGATGCCGGCCGCGGCGAGCGAGAAAGCATCGTCAATGTCGGCATCGCTGGCAAGGCCGCCAAGGGTCAGTTGCCATTGGGGAACCAGGTACGTGGATTTGTCCACCCAGATCTTCACCTTTTGTCCAAACACTTTTGCGGTGAGCGTATAACAATCCTGGCCGTTCACCGGTTCATCTTCGGTTTGCCCCAAATCCTTGATGATTTTTGCCAGGTTGGCGGGGTCTTGAAAAAGATGCTGGATATTTTTGACTTGTTGCGCCGCATTGTCGCCCGGATTGACATCCGGCAACTGCATATACATCGCAGGCACTCGCGGCTGGTGGGAATCGTTAAACGTGAACCGGCCCTTATCGGAAGACCAATAGGCGAACGTGTTGGTGATCGCCATCCGGTCAATTTTTGAGATCGCTTCCCCGGTAAAATAATAAAAATTCGATGGCGCCTGCTTGATGAAGATGGCCGTCGAATTGGTGACCGTTCTGGGCATGCCGCGGGGATGGCGTTTGGCCATTTTCGGGTCCTCATGCCCCCCCGGATTCACATCTGCTTCGGTGAGATTGGATAGATCCAGATACAATGTGAGCGTGCCTTCCGCTTTAAGCGTATTCACATTCGTATAAGCCGAATGGACCTTGCTCAAAATACTCAGGGCCTGGACCGCCTGGTCCGCGGTGGGCGTGGCGACATGTGCCGCCGGATCTTCCTTTGGCTTCCCACCGCCGAGACCGTGCAATGCAAATTGAACGCCAAAATATCCAAGGGCTGAGCACACTAAAAATACTACCGCAATCAATGCCACCTTTAGCGCAGGGGATTTTTTAGGTGGCTGGGCGGCAGCACTCTGGGCGCCGGCATACCGCGGGGCAGCGGGAGGAGCGGGGGCGGCGGGCCTTGGCGGCAGCGACGGCATGGGCCGGGGCGCAGGCGGTGGCGGGGGCATCGAGGGCGGTGCAGAACTTGCAGCAGCTTGCGGAACAACGATGGCCTGCTTGCAGGTGGGACAACTGATCTGCCGGCCGGCGTAACCAACATCACACTGGATATGCTGGCCACAACCCGGGCAGGAAAATTTGAATTCGGGCATAGTTTTACTTTGAATCTGAATTTTAACGTTGAAACCTTAACCGGTTCCAACCAGTTCTAATGCCGACGGTGCTTGTACTCTATTAGTCCATTCTCAGCCGATTTTACAAGCTAAAAATGGAATAAATATCACCAGATCGTCGCATTTCCGCCATTTATTTGTCACACGGTTAAATCTAAATGACAAAACGTCTAAGTCACTAGAGGCAAGTAAGTTTACCCGGGATAACCCGCACGTTAAAATTCTGTAGCCGAATGAAAAATTATTTTTGATGATCGCCGCAATGGTGGCCGCCGGCTGGGCAGTTTATGCGCAACCGTCGTTTCACTCCAGGCGGCTGGCGGTGCTGCAAGCCGGGGATGGCGTGGTCAGTTTGCATCTGAAACAGTCGCCCCTGTTCATCGATGAATTCATTCCGGGCAGTTACAATGCCACGCCGTCATTCATGGTCCAAATTCCTACCAATGGTGCAAATTCCATTTTTATCAATGGTCATGTCGATTCCAACTGTGTGGTGCAGATCGTGGATATTAATGTCATGGCCATGGTCACAACGTTGGCGCAGGCGTCCGGCGCAAAAATTGCCTATCGCGGCATTGATTTCACGCCGGAAGCAACGGCACATTGAGACAAACTCTCACCGTCCAAACATTTTAAGGACGATAAAAATCAAAAATGCCCCGCCGAGACCGCCGCCAAAAAGCAGGTAAAGCAAAGCCCAACCTGCCGCCGCAAACATGGGTGTGACTGCTAATGCGAGTATCATAACTCAATTAAAGCGTTGATTGTGCCACTCTGTTTTGTTTGGAAATACCGATGCTTCTCTCAAAATATGCAGTGAATTGCACTAAAGAACCGCATTTTGCAGTGTTTTTTGGTTTTGACGCACTACTCGCAGCATTACGATAAGGCAATGTCTGATGCCTCATACATGCGACTCGCCTTGCGATTGGCTGAAAAGGGATTTGGCGCGACCTCGCCCAATCCGATGGTCGGCGCAGTATTGATTAAGAACGGTAAAATCATCGGGCGCGGCTGGCATCACCGCGCTGGTCAACCTCATGCGGAAATCGAGGCTCTTCAGGACGCAGTAATGCATGGGCATAACGCCCGGGGCGCAACCCTTTACGTAACGCTGGAACCTTGCAGCACGCATGGCCGCACACCGCCTTGCACGAAGGCGATCATCTCGACGGGAATAAGACGCGTCGTCATCGGCGCAACGGACCCAAATCCACAACATGCAGGAAGAGGGTTTAAAATTTTGCGAGCTGCAGGCATCAAGGTCATCCATGGAATCCTTGCCGATGAATGCGCAAAACTCAACGAGGCGTTCAATCACTGGATTGTTCACCATACACCGTTAGTCACGGTGAAAGCGGGGATGACTCTGGATGGAAAGATTGCCACGGCCGCCGGTGAATCGCGGTGGATCACCGGCGAACAAGCCCGCGCGCTCGCGATGAAATGGCGGCAAGGCATGGACGCCATCCTCGTAGGCGTAAATACCATCCTGGCGGATAATCCCTCGCTGACATTTCGGCCGGTCAATAACCGCCCGCAAAAAATGCTGCGCCGGATCGTGCTGGATTCCATGGCGCGAACACCATTGACGGCAAAAGTCGCCAGCGATGAATTTGCGCCACTAACAACCATTGTCATCAGCAAACAAGCGCCCAAAAATCGTGTGCGCGCGCTGGCGAAAAAAGTAAATATTATATCCGCGCCGCATACCAGATCGGGGATTGATCTGCGATCGCTGCTGAAAAAACTCGGAGCGGAAAATGTGACGAGTCTTTTGGTGGAGGGTGGTGGCGAAACCAACGCGTCGTTTTTGTTCCAAGGCCTGGCGCACCGCATCACGTTCTTTTATGCGCCAAAAATCCTTGGCGGCGATGCCCGAAAGGGTGTGGCCGGCAATGGCGTGAAAAATTTGGGCGGCGCGCTTCAATTACGCGACGTCCAATGGAAAAAAGTGGGGGAAGATTTGCTCATGACAGCCCGCGTTGATCACTGAGATCGCGAACGCTCGACGAAACGCGCACGAATTGTTAAATTGACCCAATGTTCACAGGCATTGTTGAAGAAACCGGAACGGTCGAGAAGATCGGGCGTGGAAAAAAGTCCATTCTCCTGACCATCCGCGCCGGAAAGTCAGTGCGTGGATTGAAAATTGGCGGCAGCCTGGCAGTCAACGGCTGTTGCCTGACGGCCACCAAAATTTCCTCCAGCGGAACATTGAAACTCGTCCAGTTTGACCTGTTGAACGAAACGTGGGAACGCACGAACTTCCGGCATTTGAAACTTCATTCGCTCGTGAATCTGGAACGCCCGTTGCGCGCGGGCGGCGAGTTCGGGGGGCATTTCGTCACCGGCCACATCGACGGCGTCGGTAAGATCATCCGATGGGAAAAATCAGGCGCGGACCACGTGTTGGACATCGCCGCGCCGAAGAAAGTGATGCGCTATCTCATTGAAAAAGGATCGATCGCGCTGGACGGCATCAGCCTGACCGTGGCGAAGGCGGGCAAAAATAATTTCCGGCTCTGGATCATCCCACATACGCTGGCCGTGACGGGGTTGCGGGAGAAAAAAATTGGCGATTCTGTGAATCTGGAAGCCGACCTGCTCGGCAAATATGCCGAAAAATTTACTGCCCGGGCTTGAGGTCCGAGGCGGGCACCACTGCGCGGACCAGCCCGGAGGGAATGGCATTGCTCTGGCCGCTCAGATCTGTGAATACAAAGGCAAATTGTCCGTTGATCTTCTTCACATGGGGCTTTTCAGCAGCGGTATAGCGCTGGCCGTTCGTGAGGACAAGGACGTAATGACTGGCGCAGCCGGTAATAAAAACCAAACCGCACGCCATTGTGCATAATAGAACTTTGATGGATCGGATCTGGTTCAAAATGGGCGTCCAATACATCGCATTACCTGGATAAAATCAAGACTATTGCGAGTTGACCTGACAAAAATTATGACGCATGCCGCGACTTTGCATCAGGGCCGATTCAAACCCCTTATCGCAATTGCGCTGATAAATAGAGTAACCCCTGGTCCATCTGGTAATGGACCAGATTGGGAAAGTAATTGGCCCGGTCGATATAGATGCGAATACTCCCGTCAGAGAAGAGCGTATTATAATAATTGTCATGGTGGTCCCGGGGCGCGCCAAAAAACGTGCCCAGGTATACACCGTCTTCGCCGGTGTCCTTGATAAACAAGTCGGCCGCTATGCAAAATGGCGCGTTCGTCCAGGTCATTTTGCGGGGGCCTAGATAAATGTACGAACCCTCGACGCCGCCTCGGGGAACAGTCCACTGCGCCCAATTAAGATTTTGTCCCGGGATGCCCACGATGGAAAACCGGCTGGCCCTGCGCGATGGGCAAAATGGAACACCTGGCGCCTCAGGCAGCAATCTTTGTTTCATCAGGATGCCGATGCCAGTGGGATATCCGGAATACAAAATATTGGCGAACGTCATCGTCGGCTCGCCGCCCGGCGGATTGGACAAGGTCCAGAAACCCATCGGCAGCCACGAATTGTTGTCATCCGCGTAGACCTGGGTCGCAAAACCGATTTGCCTCAGGTTGCTCATGCAATTCGCCCGCCAGGCGGTTTCTTTGGCGTTGCCCAACACCGGCAGCAACAGCGCCGCCAGGATGGCGATGATGGCAATGACTACCAGCAGCTCGATCAGGGTGAATGCCTTTCTGGGAGGCATAAAATCAAATTAGCATTTCATCCGGCTGCGTCAAGGGCACTCGTAGCCGTTTTCAGATTCGGAAAAACCCGGCATAATTGCAAAAGCTTCACCCTCCCCTAAACACAATCCTGTGGTGCGCCGGAGGCCTGAATTTTTCGAAGAGAGTTGGTGCGGATAGCAGGACTTGAACCTGCACGCCTTGCGGCACTACCACCTCAAAGTAGCGTGTCTGCCAATTCCACCATATCCGCACGCGTCGAACAATAAAGCAGGCCATTGGATTTGGTGCAAGGCGAATCTGAACTATCGGAGACTGAATTAACCGCTGCGACGCATTGTTACTCGCCAAAAAGCCATTGCAAACTGCGGTTCAGGTTGGGCTGTGAAGTATTGATCCCTTCACCTGGCCTATGGCCCAGGTCGATCTGCATAAGGAAGCCCACTGTGTGGGCACCTCGATGCCCATCCCGGATGGCATTCACACCATAGCCGTAATCCAACAAGGCTTTGAAATGGTTTCCTGGTGAGTGATACAAAATGCCGCCGCCGACCCCCGAGAGCCAGGTGCCCGGCTGGGATTCACCACCCAGGTAACTCACCGCGGCAGTGGACGCGTCCAGATCGAGGCTCCAATGCATGCGCGTGTCCAATGGCAACAGATAATTGGCATTGAGCAAGGCGAATTGGCGCGCGCTGATTTCCTGGTAAAAATAACCTGGCAAAGACAATGGATATTCCGCGGCCAGCGGGAGAAAGCCGCCCAATCGATATGCGCTGAAACGGTCGGCATCCACACTCGAACCGGTGGTGAGCCGCAGATAAATGTTTTGCTGGCTGTTGGTCAACGTGTAAGACAGCGCGGCTTCCGTCCAAAACAAATGAGATTGGTCCTTTAACACCCGGTCACCGGAAAATCCATAGGCGCCGGAGTCGGTGCGATAATGCCCTTCGTACCAGATAGACAATTCCATCGCCAATGCCGGAAATAATACCGGCTCGACCCCGCCCCAGCGGAAACCGGCGCGCAAACTGAAATCCCCATGATCGTTCGGCAGTTGAAACGTGGGCGCGGTGTTATCGCGCGCAAAGACTGAATAATGAGCGGTGCCCTCCACGACCAGGTTCAATGGAATGAGACGCCCGGGATCGAATAGGTGATAAAGATCGAAAGAAACCTCACCGCCGTCGCCATCAAATGATTCGGATGGATAAAAAGTGCCGTCGCGGATCTCATAGTAGCTGTCGGCGAAACCGCCTCCGGCCATGCCGATGGCGAAATCGGTGTTCGGCCCCAAGCCGCCCACAAACCCGAGATTCGAATCCACATAAGTAGGGGCAATCGTCAGGCGCAAAGTCAGGTTGGTCCGCAAAAAGTCCGGTTGATTATGGTAGTAATAGGCGTAGCCGGAAAAAGGCTGGTGGCCTTCAAATGCCTGGCTGTACCCGAACTGGATAAGATTGCGTGAAACGGGGTCGATTTGCGCTGACGCAAACAGCGGCACGAACAACAACAATAGATAAAGGCGACTCCCCGGTCGTTTCACGTGCCTTTAAGTACCCCACAACACGCGTTTCAGCAAGTGTGAATAGTCCTCGCTGGACATGACAGATGATTTCCGGCTTACTGTCGCGCCAATGCCGTCGCTGAACGCTGATACTTTAAAAAAAGCCAAATCACTCGGTTTTTCGGACCGTCAGATCGCCCATTTGACCGGCAAGACCGAGGATGAGGTCCGGGCTTTACGGAAGAAACTGAAAATCGTTCCCAGCTATCGGTTGGTGGATACCTGCGCCGCTGAGTTTGAGGCCTATACGCCGTATTATTATTCCACTTACGATTGCGGGGATGATGAAGTCAAAAATAATATCGCCAAAAAGGTCATGATCCTTGGCGGCGGCCCAAACCGCATCGGGCAGGGGATTGAATTTGATTATTGCTGCGTCCACGCGGCTTTCGCTCTCAAGGAAGATGGCTTCGAGACCCTCATGGTCAATTCCAATCCCGAAACCGTCTCGACGGATTACGACACCAGCGACAAATTATTTTTTGAGCCGCTCACGCTCGAGGATGTGCTGCACATCTATGAGCGTGAGAAATGCTGGGGCGCCATCGCGCAATTCGGGGGACAGACACCGCTGAACCTCGCTCTCGGCCTGCAGAAGAACGGCGTCAATATCATTGGCACCTCCCCGCAAAGCATCGAGATCGCCGAGGACCGCAAATTATTCGCGGCCATGCTCGACAAATTAAAGATTCCCCAGCCGCCGAACGGTCTCGCCACAAAAGAATCCGAGGCGCTGGTGATTGCCAAACGATTGACTTATCCGGTGCTCGTCCGCCCCAGTTTCGTCCTGGGCGGCCGCGCGATGCAGATCGTTTATTCCGACGCCGAACTTTCGCACTACATGAAGTTCGCCGTCGAGGCCTCGCCCGAACGACCGGTATTGGTGGACAAATTTCTGGAAGATGCCACGGAAGTGGACGTCGATTGCATCACCGACGTGGGCCAGCACAAAAATCCAAAAGATGGCACCATCGTCATCGGCGGGATGCTGGAACACATCGAATTTGCCGGCGTGCATTCCGGAGACGCAGCCATGGTGTTGCCTCCTCATACACTTTCCAAAAAGGTCATCGCCACCATCCGCGAATACACCCATGCCATGGCGCGCGAATTGAAAGTCATCGGCCTGATGAACGTGCAATACGCCATCAAGGGCGATAAAGTGTACGTTCTGGAAGTCAACCCGCGCGCCTCGCGAACGGTGCCATTCGTATCGAAGGCGATCGGCGTGCCGCTCGCCAAGCTTGCCGCCAAAGTGATGGCCGGTAAGACATTGAAACAATTGAAATTCACGAAGGAAATCTGGCCGAAATATTGGGCGGTCAAAGAATCCGTGTTCCCGTTCAATCGCTTCCATGGGCAGGATATTTTGCTTTCCCCGGAAATGCGCTCAACCGGCGAGGTCATGGGCTTGGATGCCGATCTGGGGACGGCTTATGCCAAGTCCCAGATGGCGGCCAATTCCTCGCTGCCCCTTGCCGGAAAAATTTTTATCAGCGTCAGCGATGTCCATAAGAAGCAGGCTGCGGCCGTGGCGAAACAATATGCCGACCTGGGATTTGAGTTGGTCGCCACCGCTGGCACGGCGGCGGTGCTGGAAAAGGCCGGCTTAAAAGTGCAACGTACGCTGAAATTGATGGAAGGACGCCCCAACGTGATCGACTTGCTCAAAAACAAGGAGATTCAGCTCGTGATCAATACGCCGAGCGGCGCCGCGCCGCGCAGCGATGAGATCAAGATCCGCACGACTGCCGTCTACACCGGTACACCCATCATGACCACGCTCAGCAGCGCCAAAGCCGCCGCGTTAGGGATCGCCGCGCTGAAAAAATCCGGCTACTCAGTCAAAACTGTCCAGGAATTTCACTGAGCAATCGGTGGGGCGAGTCTGTCGATCCCTGATTGTTATTTCCGAGGTCATTGTTCACCGGTTGTCGATGACATAACGCTCGTCCAATTTACCCCGGTCATTCCTCCTCTGGACGCAGCATCCGGTATTTGTGAGTCCACGAATCAATCCGGCATGCGGGCCGGTAATCACAATATTCACACGGGGTCTGTTTCCCTTTGCGATACGGATCGACTGTTGCGAGGCCGGAAAAAATCGCATTGCCGAAATCGCGCAACTGGACTTCAACGCGGTCGAGTAATTTCTGAAAATCTGTATGCGATAACGCCTCGACCGAGTTCGCATACAACTCGCCATCTTTGGTCAACCGGTACTTAAACTGGTCATGCGCGTATTTGCTGTCCAATTTTTTCAGTGCGTCCGCATCAAACCTGCCCGCATGTTGATATGCCGCCCGCTGTGATTCTGCGCTGCCACCCAAAACATCATCGCGTGAGCCGCCGTTTTCAAATTGGCCCCGGAGATTGACGTAAAACACGCCAGTGGGAACCAGCCTGTCGGCGCCAAAAGGCGCGCGAGGATTTTTCCAGTGCCGTAATACGTTCAAATAGGCGAGCAATTGCAATTGGATGCCGTGTTCCACCAAAATCGCGTCCAACTGTTTCTGGCTGGATTTATAATCCACGACCGTTGCCAGCGTTCGGCCGTCCGGGCCGCGGTATAAGTCCACCCGGTCGATCCGCCCCTTCAAGGCCAGCGCGCGCCCGTGGTCCAGGCCGATTTCCCAGGCAGTCTGCGGCGTTTCTTTGGTGCCAAAATCCAATTCCGCGGCCACCGGGTCGAATTCATTTTGCTCGCGCAACCATGAAATGGTCACCGCCACAAAATCCTGCAATGATTCGGTTATGGCGCGGGCGGCAAAACGGGATTGCGCGGTCTCATTCAAGAGCCCGCTGCGATAATCCCCGCTCAACTCCATGGCGATCTGGCCGATGCGGTCGCGCGCCTGCTGCGGAGTCAAATCGCGCCAGCGCTTGTTCTCCGCCATGACCTGTTCGTGAAATTTTTTTAAAATGTCGTGCTGGAAACTGCCGCGTTCACGCGCATCCAACTCAAAAATCTTTCGTTCTTCCGCGCGCAATCCGCTGCGGACAAAAAAACGGAAAGGACAGGCTGCAAATTCTTCCAGCCGGCTGACCGACGTTCGCAGGGTCGGGCCGTAAAGTCGCGCGGCGACCGGTGGCGAGAGATTTTCCGCCGGGTCCGGTTCGCGCAGTTCATCCATATCTTCCGTCAGGTCAGCCAGGCCCGGGAGATCGCCTAACCTTTGATTCTCAAAAACCAGCGGAGCTATTTCCGCCGGGTTTTCCGCATCTTCCAGCCGGATATCGTTTTGAAATTCCTCAATTTCCAGGCTGGGAAAAATCTGCTGCAGCTGGGCGATGAACGGCGATGGGTTTAACACGGTTCCGTTCGTGGCGTTGCGTGAAAAGGCCAGGGTGAGTCTTTCGCTGGAACGGGTGCAGGCGATGTAGCCGTAGAAACGTTCACGGGCGACCTGTTCGCGCAAGTCCGGCCCGAGAGGAACTTGCAATTCAGCGCGGTCTGTCTCCGTCAAAATCACCGGAGCGGCGGGTGTCGCCGGAAAAACCGATTCGTTCATACCAAGGACCAGCGTGAGTTTCAGGTCCGGATTGCGAGCGCGATCGATCGCCCCGATCAAGACTTCATCCAGGACCGGCGGAATGACGCCCACTGTCAATTTGGCCAGGCCCGATTCAATGATCGGCAGCCAATCGCGCAATGGCAGGGCTTTGTCCGCAAAGCCAAGCTCAAGATCGTCAACCAGCGCATTCATCTGTTCCAGGACCGTCGCATGGATGGACGACTCGTTTTCTTCGGACACACTCCATTTCTCCATCACTTTCTCCACGTCCAAATCTTCCCAAAGACGGCGGACAATCCCGGCCATTTGTTTGCCAACGGGCTTGAACTCCAACTTCACCAGTTGGCCATAAAATTTCTCAAAGGGCGGAAGAATTTTTTTGCGTAACTGTTCAAATGATGCGTCCGGCAATGGCTCGCGCCATTTTCCGCCGCGCCAGCCGAACTCAAGCGCGGCATTCTCCAAATGATCGATGTCCGTTTCTTCCACGGCGCAAAATCCCGCTTTCAGTGCGGAAAAGAAATCGTCGTGCTGCCAATCGTACGCAGCCATCCGCAACACGCCTCGCGTGAGTTCGGCCAATGGGTGATGCGCCACGCTTTCGCGCCGGTCGAGAAAAAACGGGATCCCGTAGCGGCGAAAAGTCCGCGCCAGCGGTTTGTGATAATTTTCCAGGTCCCGGACTAGAACGGCACAGTCACGAAAGCGGTTTCCCGCGCGCACGAACCTCGAAATTTCCCGCGCCGCCAGCACCGCCTCAGCCTCGGGGTCCGGGCAGGAGTAAATCTCTATCTTTGAACATTGAGCTTTGGATTTGTCCGGCCCCTGTAGGGTAGGCTTCCAGCCTGCCGGTTCTTCGGGCATCCTGCCCGGAGTTGCAATGTCGACGCGCGCCCAGGATTTTTCAAGGTGAGCCAGTTCCGAACTTTTTGAGAAACGGCTTTGTTTCGGATTCCGGGGCAGAATTTCGATGGCCACGTTTGCTCCGGGCAGATTTTCAATCCGTCGCCGGCACTCCTGGAAAGTCTCGTCAACGGTATTCCAGATCGAAAGCCAGGAATTGTCATCCTTCTTCGCCGGCTTTTCATCAAGGCAAAACGCCATGGTTGCGTCCCCGCAAAACGGTAAAAATGCGGCGAGCAGATCCAATTCCTGCGGAGTCATTTCCGCGAATCCATCCAGATATAAATTTTGGATCTTCAACCCTGGATTGTTGGATTTCTGTAAAACGTCGGTCGCCAGGTCCAAGAGGCAATTGCCATCCTGCAAGCCGTTCCCGGTGAACCATTCTGAATATCCTTCCTGGATCATCGCCAGGTCCTCCAACTTTTCGCGAAGTTCCGTCCGCAGACTTTTACCGCGCGCGAGCTCTCGAAGTTTGACAGAGGTGACCTGGTGTTGCTGCAATTCGCGCAACAAACGGCTTAGCTCCTCCGCAAAGCCGGGCCGGCGCGCACTCCGGCGAAATAATTTCAATTCGCCTTCATGCTGCAACAGCAGCGCGCGCAAAACCATAACGCGGCCTTCTTCGGATAAGAGACGGGCCGGCGGGGAATTCAACGCTTCGAAAACGAAACGCGCCAGCCGCTCAAAGGAAAGGATATGCAATCGCGCAAAGCCTGATAATGATTCCTGCGCGAGCAATTGCCGTTCAAGTTGGAAAGTGGCCTGTTTGGGCGCCAGAAAGATGACCGGCGCGCCTTCGGGATTATTTTTGAGAAGATCGCGGATTTCGGCGAGGCAGCGAAAGGTCTTGCCGCTGCCGGCGGGGCCGAGGAGAAATCGCGCGTTCACAGTCAATGTTTAACGCAAAGCATCGCCAGGGCACAAAGAAAATCATTTCCTTTCAGGCCCAATCGTTTATCCTTTTTGGCTGTTGCAGAGACTCAAATCTTTAAAAATATGCCACTGACACATACGACGGACTTGTTTGCGAAGGCGTTGAAGGGAAAATACGCGCTCGGCGCGTTCAACGTGAACAACATGGAATTGCTCCAGGCCATCATCGAAGCGTGCGAAGAGGAAAAAGCGCCGGTGATGCTCCAAATTTCCAAAGGCGCCCGGCAATACGCCAATCCGGTTTACCTCAAAAAACTCATCGAAGCCGCCGTCAGCCTCTCGAACATCCCCATCGCGGTCCATTTGGACCATGGCGATACGTTCGAGCTTTGCAAACAGTGCATTGACGAAGGTTTTACCAGCGTGATGATCGACGCCAGCCATGAGCCGTATGACAAGAACGTGGAAATCACGAAGAAGGTCGTCGAATACGCCCACAAACATAATTGCGTGGTGGAATCCGAACTCGGCCATCTCGTGGGCGCGCAATTTGACGAGGGCGAAGAAGGCGGCGCACATTCGACCAGCGGCCACTATACCGAGCCTACAGAGGCGGTGCAATTCGTCCGGGATACCGGATGCGATTCGCTCGCGGTGGCGATCGGAAATTCGCACGGCGCATACAAATTTAAAGGCACCCAGCACCTCGATTTGGAACGCCTTAAACTCATCAAGAAAGCGCTTCTGGATGCCGGCCTCGGAGATTATCCGCTCGTGCTGCACGGAGCCTCGAGCGTGCCCAAGGATTTGGCCGAAGAGATCAATAAATATGGCGGCAAGCTTGGTCTGGACACCGCTGGTGTGCCGGAGGCTGACATTGAAATCGCGCGCCGGGTCGGTTGCACGAAAGTGAATATCGACACCGATCTGCGCATGGCCATGACCGCCGCCATCCGCAAAGTGTTCGCGGAAAACCCGAAAGAATTTGATCCGCGCAAATTCCTGGGCCCTGCCCGTACGAAAGTCAAAGAACTCGTCCGTCACAAGATCAAAGACGTCCTTTGCTGCGCCGGTCACGCGTTCGACTAAGCGATCATCTTTAACTCAAATCCCGAACCATTCCGGTTCGGGATTTTTTGTTTTGCGCAATCTTGTCGCAAACAGAGTGACATAATTGCACAAAGCAGCGATGCAACCTCCCTTAAACCCCTCAATTTCCTTTGTTTTTGCGCGAAAAACAGCTTTGGCACGCGTGAAGCTGAATCAGACCCGTAGTTAAAAATTATTAACCAAAGGACAATATTATGAAACTGACAAGAGTAACAACCTGGCCGACTTTGGGTCGGCTGACCGATTTGCGCGATGAGATTGACCGCCTCTTCGAGGCACCAGTGGCGCGCACAGCTGAATTCCTGGGCTGGACACCGGCCTTTGATGTCTATGAAGAGAAAGACAACTTCATCGTCAAAGCAGAACTGCCCGGCATGAAAAAGGAAGAAATCAACGTTTCGCTCCATGATGGCAGCCTGCTCATCTCCGGCGAACGCCAGGCCGAAACCCGCAACGAAGGCACCGAGGTTTATCGGGCGGAGCGGCACTTCGGAAAATTCCAGCGCGCGATAACCCTGCCGGCCACCGTAGCCGCGGACAAGGTCAAGGCGCAGTACAAAGACGGCATCCTGACGGTGACGCTTCCCAAAAGCGAGGAAGCCAAACCCAAACAGATTGAAGTCAATGTGAACTGATGGAAACGGACAAACGCGCCTTGTTCTTAAATAGCAGGAACCTCGCGCTACGATGTCCTCTTTGAAACACGGCTACGACTCGTATTTCCTTCTCCCCTCAACGGGGAGAAGGAGTAAGGATGAGGGGTGAGACAACAGAAAGTTATCCTCCTCGCCAGACCTTTTGGCCGTGCGAGCAGCCATGTCCAGGAACAGTGCGTAGCTACACCCGCAACGGTTGGTTGCGGGTGTTTTTTGTTCTGGCTGGCTCCCTCTCCTGACCACAGGGAGGAGGGGGTGGGGAGAGGAAGGCGCTTGTTTGCCAACTCAAATCCCCCTGCCCGCTTGGGCGGAGAGAGGAAGCCAAGGACAGTGTCAAGATGCACCCTTCAAACAAGGACAATGCCTTTTTGTTTTGCTTTTAGGTCGCGGGCATGGCTTATTATGCGGCTCGTACTGCGGTAGGTTACCCAAGTGGCCAACGGGGGCAGACTGTAAATCTGCTGACTTACGTCTTCGATGGTTCGAATCCATCACCTACCACCACCTTAAAAATACACGGTGAAACCCGTATTTAATCAAATTTTTCAATGTATTTTACGATTCGTCGCTTTTGCTTTTGCCGTCTTTTGCGTTCCTGTCTAAAACGGTGCGAATAAAGCAACCAATTAAATGCAGATTCCGTGTCGCTCCCATCTAACGAGCTAGAAAAACGCTCCCTGCATCAAACATGGCGCAGCGGCGGACATCTTGGCATTCGGATGCCCTCTTTTTGGGATGGACGACATGGGCAAAAGGGCGTTTGAATATCTCCACCGCGTAAAGGTGAAAATATGAGCGAACAAGTCAGCCCGCCAGTACCACGTTATGTAATTTGCCGCTGTCGGCATTGCGACGGTAATATCGAATTTGACGCAAACGAACTGGCAGAGGAAAACAGCATCGTGCCATGCCCACATTGCGGCTTGGAAACAAAAATTTTCATACCCACCCTCCAAACTGAAAATGTTCCTACAAAATTACCATCTCCAATCGTACCAAAAAAGCCGCAGACGCAAATCTCCATACCGGAGGCATGGCAAAATACGGTTCCAATCTCCGATAAAGAACCACCCGCCCTTCATAAGCACAAGCGCGTGAGATTTACGAAAGGCACACGGATAGCATTAAGCTCAACGCAGTGCGCTTCACCCACCGGCAGAGAATTAATCAATTTGCTGGGCGAGATCGTGAATGACGGCCTAAATACTGATGGCCTTGTTACTGAAGACGGCATCCAGCGATTAAATACTTGGTTGGACAAGAAAGTTGATTCAGACATTCCGGCTTTTAAATTTCTTTTGCAAATTTCAGATCGTATTTTACGCGCAGGAAAGGTAACAACAGCGAAAGCATTTGAAATGCACTTTGCGATAGAACGTGTGCTGCCAACGTCTATTCGAGACGGATTTAGGAAAATACGACAAGATGCTTGGTTGCATTCACCTTTGAAACCGAAGGCAACTGAAGCCCAGCTCGAATATATTCGCAACTTAGGGGGTGATCCTTTACCTGGACTCAACGTTTCGGAAGCCTCTCTGCTTATAGAAAAATTGTTGGAGCATTCCACTCCTCCATCAGAGCAATCCGCGACTGAAAAGCAGATTCAATACATACGCGATCTTGGTGAGAACCCACCTATGGGGCTTTCCAAAGCCGATGCGTCAGTACTAATTGCGCATTTGCAGGCGCAGCGACGTGAATCGTCTGGGCGCGAAACGCTTTAGTAAGCGCAGAGCAGTCTTAAATTAACACCAAAAATCCGCAAATGGTTCATTCCCAAGTATTTACACAAGATTGAATCCATTTTAATTTTTCAGCCGTCTTTCTCGCTTCCTTGCCGCGCCATAGCGAACGACGGCGGGTTCGCTTTCTTCGTTCCCTTCTGTTTTAATTCGACCCTATTGGCGTTTATTCGCGTTCATTGGTGGTTTGCTTTTCAGCTTTTGTTTCCGGGCAACATTACGCTTTCCGCCCCGCATGCTGATTTCCGGGTCCGCCCTTAGATCGCAGTCTCAACCGCGATGCATAATGTTGAGCGCCAAAAACCAACTTGACCGCGTTCGAATTTGGTAGGATAATCCCACCATGACGGTGATTGCTGACAACAAAAAGCGGGTAACGTTGCCCACGAAACCGGGTGAGCGATTTGATGTTCAGGTCGTAAGCTCGGACAAATTTGTCCTGACGCGCCTTGTGCCTGCTGACAGGCCGGAACGCGTCCGATTGGTAAAAAAGCGCGGCTATCTTGTTGCCGTCGGGACGCGAAAAATCACCCAGGCGGAAACAAGAAAACTTTTGGATGAATTTCCATGAAGGCGCGTTACCTTTTAGATGTCAACACCCTCATCGCTTTGCTTTGGGATTCGCATGATCACAACGAGCGCGTCGAGCGATGGCTGGACACCGGGGAAATGGTGGCCGTTTGCCCACTGACTGAAATTGGTTTTTTGAGAATATCCACGCAACCAAACTTTGGGGCAACGGTCGATCAAGCACGGAAAATGTTGAAAGTTTGGAAGGACACCAAAAAGCCGGAATTTATTCCTTGCGACATTGAGACGCTCAAAACCTTCACGCCGCCATCAGGAACAAAAACAACAGACTTCTATCTGGCCGGACTCGCCGAAGCCCACAATATGAAATTGGCAACCCTGGAAAACAACCTGGGACACAAAGCAGCGTTTTCCATTCCCCAATAAAAATAATTTCGAGCGCCTTTTTTCCCGGCCGTAAAGGGGGCGGTCCCCGCGCATTTACACAAGATTGAATCCATTTTGATTTTTCAGCCGGTTTTCTCGCTTCCTTGCCGCGCCATAGCGGAACGACGGCGGGTTCGTTCCCTTCGGTGTAAAATCGGGCTATTGGCGTCGATTTGCGCTTATTCGCGGTTGACGATTATGTTGCCGGGAAACATTACCCTTCCTCACCTTTGTGCCAAACTTAACCCATGATAAACGCGACTGACAGCGTGGACCGTGGCCATTTCATGGCGAGCAGCGGCTATTCACTCTTATCTGTGTTCATCCATGTCCATCTGTGGTCGAAATTGCCAAACAAACCCAAATCCGCTTTTGTAAATTGGCTATTCTGCCTCAATTATCTGCGTTGTTCTGCTCCCGCCCTGCGGGATGCGGATTTCCACTCCTCACCTGTTACGCGAAGTTACGCGAAATTACGCGAAGTTACGTTTAACCAAACGCACGGCCCCCAAATATGGCCTTTTTACTGCCTTATTCACTTGATTCCACTTTCACAATTTCATTTCAACGGTAATATACTCAAATGTTCGACTCGTTAAGTGGCAAGTTACAGAACGCCTTCCGCAACCTGCGCGGCCTCGGAAAGATTTCCGAAGGCAACGTCGCCGATTCCCTGCGCGAAGTGCGCATGGCGCTCCTCGAGGCGGACGTGAATTTCAAGGTGGCGCGCGATTTCATCGAGCGCGTCAAACAAAAGGCCATCGGCGCCGAAGTCATCGCCAGCGTCCAGCCCGGCCAGCAGATCATCAAGATCATCCAGGACGAACTGGTGGACCTGCTCGGCTCCCAAAATTCCGGCCTGAAACTCGATGCCAATCCCAGTTCGATCATGATGGTGGGCTTGCACGGCTCGGGCAAAACAACCTCAAGCGGCAAACTGGCGCGGCTCCTGCAAAAACAAGGCCGCCAGCCATTGCTCGTGGCGGCGGATGTTTATCGCCCCGCGGCCATGGATCAATTGGACACACTCGGCAAACAACTCGAGTTGCCGGTGTTCGTCAAGCGCGGCGAGACCGACGTGCTGAAGATCGCGCGCGAGGCCATGGATTTTGCGAGGGCCAACAGCCGCAATGTGTTGATCTACGATACCGCAGGCCGATTACAGATCGATGAACCGCTGGTGCAGGAGTTGGTCCGCTTGCGCGATCTCGTCCAACCTCAGGAAATCCTGCTCGTCCTCGATGCCGCCACTGGCCAGGAAGCCGTGAATGTGGCCACGCACTTTGACCAGGCGCTGCAGATCACCGGTTCCATCCTCACCAAATTGGACGGTGACGCGCGCGGCGGCGCGGCCTTGAGCCTGAAGTCGGTCACCGGCAAGCCCATCAAGTTTGCCGGCACCGGTGAGAAGCTCGACGAATTCGAGCCGTTTCATCCCGAGCGCATGGCCTCGCGCATCTTAGGCATGGGCGACGTCATCAGCCTCGTTGAAAAAGCCGCGGAAGCCGTTAGCGAAGCCGATGCCAAAAGGCTGGAAGAAAAGATGCGGAAGGGTGAATTCTCGCTCGAAGATTTCCTGGAGCAATTGCGCGCGATGAAAAAGCTGGGCTCGCTGGAGAGCGTCATGAAGATGCTGCCCGGCGGCGCGGAGGCGTTGAAACAGGTCGACATCGGCAAGCAGGAGAAGGAATTCAAGCGCATGGAAGGCATGGTCTGTTCCATGACCGCAAAGGAACGAAAAAATCCAGTCATTCTCAATGCGAGCCGCCGCCGCCGCATCGCCGCCGGCAGCGGCGTGAGCGTGACGGAATTGAACACCATGCTGAATAAATTTTTCCAGATGCAGCAGATGATGAAGAAGATGGGCAAGATGCAAAAGATGATGGCCAAAATGGGCGGCGGCTTGCCCGGTATGTTTCGGAAATGATCAGCGCAGATTGATCTTATGCTTCAGGCAATAGGCGGTGTTGTCCACATACTTTTGGGCCCACCACTTTAATCCCGCCCGTTCTTCTTTTGTCAATTTTCGCACGACCTTCGCCGGTGCGCCCAACACAAGTGAACCTGGAGGAATTTTCGTTCCGCCGGTCACCAGCGCCTTCGCGCCGATGATCGACTCCTTGCCAATGACCGAGCCGTCCAGGATCACCGCGCCCATCCCGACCAACACTTGATCGCCGACCGTGCAGGCATGGACGATCGCCCCATGGCCGACCGTGACCCAATTGCCGAGGATGCACGGAAATTCATCCGCCAGGTGCAGCACGGCGTTATCCTGGACATTTGAATGGTGGCCGACGACGATTCGGTTGATGTCACCGCGCAGCACCGCCCCGTACCAGACGCTGGAATGCGCGCCAAGCGTCACATCGCCGATGACCGTCGCGGTTTTGGCTATATAGACACCTTTGCCGAGCTTCGGGGCCTTGCGCAGGTACTTGTCCAGTTGCTTTTCCGTTTTCATGGTCGGCAGATTACGCAGATTGTAAAAAAATTAAACAGTAAAACCGCCTGGCCTCGGTTTCGATTTGTCCAACCTGCTAATCGTGCTAAAATGTATTCATGACAAAACCGCAGCGTCCTGCGCGGCGCAAACTCCCGCGCTCGTTCAAGGAATTGACGCCGGCCAATCATTTCAATCCGGCGACCTTTTTCCGTGAACTCGTGTGGAAGGCATTGCTCACGCCGCGCACGGGGATTTCCCAACGGCCCGTTTTTCCCAAATTAAAACAAGGTGAAGTGGCGATTACCTGGATCGGCCACGCCTCCTTTTTGATCCAATTCACGGATCTGAATGTATTGATCGACCCCAATTTTGCGAATTGGCTTTTTTTGTTGAAGCGCATCAGGCGCAGCGGCTTCAAAATTTCCGATCTCCCGCCGATCGACCTGGTCTTGTTAACGCATGCTCATTTTGACCATTTTCATCGCCCAACCCTGAAGAAGCTCCCGCACCCAAAGATTGGCATCATGCCGCGCGGCGTTGGTGACCTGGCTCACAACCTCGGCTTCTCGCGCATCATCGAATTGGAGTGGTGGGAAAGTTTTTCGCAGGCGAAGTCAAAATGGAAAGTCACTTTTGTGCCAAGCAAACATTGGGGCGCCCGGACGCTGCACGACCAGCATCGCGGCTATGGCGGATTCGTTTTAGAGCATCAGGGGCGGAGAATCTACCACGCGGGGGACAGCGCCTATTTCGACGGTTTCGCGGAAATCGGCAAAAAATTGGCGCCGTCGCTGGCGCTGCTGCCGATCGGCGCGTACCACCCGGAAAGTTTTCGCAAAGTCCACATGGGGCCGGATGAAGCCATCAAAGTCTTCAAGGAACTCGGCGCCAAATGGCTGGTGCCGATGCATTACGGGACGTTCAAGTTGTCCTTTGAAGAGATGGATGAGCCGTTGCGGTGGCTCCTGGAACTGGCGGCCAAGGAAAATTTGACCAGGAATATCCGGGCGCTGGAAGCGGGTGTGCCGGTCGTCTTTTAAGTCATTTCCATTGACATGGGATTGAGTTCATCCTTTTCTGTCGGCACCAATGAACGGCGATACCGGCAATCCGGTTCCAAATAAATTCGAGGCTATTGAACGTTACGTCCCTCTGCTTTCCTGGGCGATCGTTCTTTTTGTCCTGCTGGTCATCCCCTTCAAGATCACCGGCTATGGCTATCTCCCGTCTGATGATGCGTTGCGGCACGCAGCCAAGGCGGTTTCCGGCAAGCCATGGCAGGATATTCTCGTACTGGGACCGGCATTCCATTTTGACCCGAACTGGGGCTGGCATTGGTTCTTGCGGCAGATCCACCTGACATTCAATTTGGACGCTGAACCACTGGTGGTCTGTACCGTCATCGCGTTGTTCATCATCACCAATTGGTCTATCGCCGTATGCCTGAAGCGGCCGGAAGCATGGTTGGCGGCCTTTGTGCTGGTGGCACTCATTTCGGATATGACCTCGCGTTTTTTATTGGGACGCCCTTTCCTCCTGAGCATCGCAGCGCTTGGCATCATCTTGTTGGTCTGGCAGCGCCAGCGTGGTTCGCCGCCGAAATGGAACACCATGCTCTGGATGACTGGGCTGCTAACAGGCACAGTCTTTCTGCATGGCGTCTGGTATCTATGGGCGCTGCCCATCGCCGCATTTTTTTTCGCGCGCGAATTCAAGTGGTGTTTCATGCTGGCAGCCAGTTGGGTGGTGGGAACATTCCTGGGCTCAGCGCTGACGGGCCATCCCATCGTCAGTATCCTGCAGGCGATCGAATTGGCCCTCAATTCCCTGGGGATGCATGGCAACCAATTCACACTGGTCGGCGAATTGAAACCGTCGGGCGGGGAAATCCTGCCGATTATTTTCGTTGGCGGGTTGGTGGTGATAAGGCAACTGGCCAGGCTGCCCGCTCCGCCGCTCTCACGCCATCCCGCCTTTTGGCTCGCGGCGCTGGGGTGGTTGTTGGGTTGCCAAACCTTTCGTTTTTGGGAGGACTGGGGTGCGCCGGCGTTGATGATTTTAATCGCCACCGACCTGCAATTGCTGTTTGAAGCGAAGTTTCCCGCAGACTCATTCAGACGTTTAGGATTGGCCGTGGCCCTTTGCGCAGCGGCTTGGGCGGTCACTACCAATGACATAGCCAATCGCTGGACGAATAATCTCTCCTGGCGGCCGATCAATACGAGCGACCCTGCCCAGACTGCCGCGCTCCAGGGATGGTTGCCGGAGAAAGGCGGAATCTTTTACACCGCCGATTCTGAGTTCTTCTTTCAGACGTTCTTCTACAACCCCGGTGGAGACTGGCGGTATGCCCTCGGCTTTGAATCCACCCTCATGACCCCTGATAATTTCAAAACGTACCAGGACATCGTTTTGAATCTCGGCGATGCCAAGGCGTACCAGCCTTGGCTGGAAAAGATGCAACCGCAAGACCGGCTCGTCATCCAGGGTGGCGCCGGCGATCGGCCAAATATTCCGCAGTTGGAATGGGCGCGGCCAGTGGGAAATTATTGGATCGGGCGATTGCCGAAAAACCCATCAACGCGCTAATTCATCTGCCTTTTTAGCGAGGGCAAAATCCTTTTCCGACAAGCCGCCGGCGTCATGCGAGGTCAGCGCGAGCGTGACTTTGTTCCAGCGGATGTCGATGTCGGGATGATGCCAGGCCTGTTCGGCAGCGTCGGCAACGGCATTCACAAATTTTATCGCCGCCGGAAAATCCTTGAATTGGAAGGTGCGCGAGATCACCGCGCCGTTCTGTTGCCATTGGGGAAGCGAGCCAAGCGCGACGGCGATCCGGGCCGCATCCGCTTTCAACGGTGGCGGGGCGGCCGCTCGTTGGCCTCCGCCATCTTTGGCAAACGCTTCACGCCACATATCCACGCTGGTGAAGAGCGACCAGATCCAACTGATGCCGAAAAGAACTGCTCCCCATTGCCAGAGCCAGTTTGGGGGATTGGAATAAGTTCCATCCAGTTCCGTGGAGACTGAGGCCATAACCATTTTAAGAATCCAGGCGGTGGTCAAAAAGAAACCAATCAAGGCGAGAATAAGTTGAAGGGTTCCGGCAACGAATCGCCGGGCATAAATCGAACCGAGGCCGGGCGTGGCGAGCACATTGATCAGGATGCACGTAATGGCCCGTTTGCGGGTCAACGGGAGATTCGAGGTCAGGCTCAACATTTCAGTGAAAATGAGTTTTAACCTCGTTATTTCTCAAGACAATCAAAGCCCAGATGCCGATCGGCAAACCGATGCAACAGCACGGAGATAAACATGGGATCATGGCCAGCACTGCGCCCGCGACAGCTAATTCGTAGGTGCGCAGGGCCATCATCCTCGCGGCGGCAAACCAAATCAGGATTGAGACGGCTATCCCAAACAAGACATCGATAATCCCTAACGGACCGGTAAATAGACCCACCCATTTCTGTAAGATCTGTTGCATTTGCGGATTATTCATCTGCTGCAATGCGGTGTTGAACTGATCCATATTTGGAGGAAAGAAAATTGTGCGCACCAGGCTCCAAAGAGAGAGCAATAGACTAAGAATGGCCGTGACGATCAGCGCAATGGCCGGAGCTTTCACCATTTGCAATGCCTTGGCGTTACTGCTGCCAACATCGGGCGAACCGAATGCCGGCGGGGCGCCCGGCATGAGCGGTGGCGGCGCGAACGCGTCCGCAAATTCCGGGAAGGCCGAGAGCGGACGAAAAGCGGCGTCGCTTTCCGCCTTGGCCATGGTTTGGGCATTGAGCCTGTTCTCGGCGATCCATTTACGGATGTCGCTCTCCGAAATCAGGCCGTATTCCTTGCCGTCGCCGCCGATGATGGTGTAACTCATAATTTTTCCCGCGTTTGCTCTGGTTCTAGTTCATTCAATCCAGCCGTGCAAGTTGTTTCGGTCACGTATTCCTGACAAATAATTTTCCCGGCAATTGCCGGACGACCCGTTTCATCTCCAGGCTCAGCAAGGCCACGCTCACGGCCGAACTGGGCAGGTTGCTCTTGCGGATCACTTCGTCGATCGTCCGCTCCTCGCCATCCAGCGCGTCAAATACCTTTTGTTCGTTCACCGAAAGCTCAAGTGCGGGCAGCCTTCCCGTTTCGCCGGCCGATGGCGGCCGGTTCGACGCCGGAAACAGATATTCAAACTCACTTAGTATATCCTCGGCGCCCTCACAAAGTTTCGCGCCTTTTTTTATCAAGTCATGGCAACCCTTGCTGCGCGGGGAATCGATGCGTCCGGGCACGGCAAATACCTGCCGTCCGTACTCGGTGGCGAAGTTCGAGGTGATGAGGGCGCCGCTGTGCAAATCCGCCTCCACCACGACCGTGCCCAAAGTCATTCCAGCCACCAGCCGATTGCGAATGGCGAAGGATTGCTTGTTGGCCTTGTAGTTGAACGGGAACTGCGTGACCAGCGCCCCGTTCTCCGCGATGCGATCGAACAGGTCTTTGTTCTCCGGTGGAAAAACGATGTTGATACCTGTCCCCAGGATGCAAACGGTCCTGCCTTTGGCCGTGAGCGCACCTTGATGCGCGGCAGTATCGATCCCGCGCGCCCCGCCGCTGACCACGGTGACGCCGACGTAAGCCAGTTGATAAGCCAATTTGCGCGCGGTTTCGATGCCGTAGTGGGTCGTCTGCCGGGAACCGACCATGGCCACGGCATTTTTGTCCTTCGCAGTCAGTTCGCCTTTGAGGTAGAGCACGAACGGCGGGTCGTAAATTTCCCGGAGCATGGCGGGATAATTCTCATCGGACGAAATAAGGACGTGGCAGCCGAAATCAGAGAGCCGTTTCAATTCGCCGGCAAGGTCGATGGTCTTTTCCCAATCGGCGATGGCGGTGGCGGTCTCCTCGCCGATATTGCGGACGCGGAGCAACTGGGATTTGGAAGCGGCGAGGATTTTGGGCGCCTCTCCAAAATGTTCGAGCAACAGGCGAGCGCGAACCGGCCCAACGTTCTCGATCAGGTTCAATGCGACCAGGGCTTCCCGGGAGTCCATGCAGATTAAATAGTGGGCATTAGGGGCTTCCGCAAGACTTGTTTCCTCAGGCAGCCCGGCAGCGCGGGGTTAAACGTAATTTTGCGTAACTTCGCGTAACTTCGCGTAACTTTGCGTAACGAAGCAGATTTAGCAGGAGAAATGGAGGGGGTTGAGTGCAAATATCCGCAAAGATGCGAGAAAACCCGAACCGGAAAAACCAGGACCCCGTTCCTCCGGCCCCGAAAAAGATATGTCGGCATTTTGCCCATGGGCGAAGGGTAACAGAAAAGTGCAAGGCGTAATGTTGCCCGGCAACAAAAAATGATCCATTTTTGACGAGCGGCTGCAAGGGTAGTTTTGTCCAACTAACAAAACTGTTCGCAAAACCAATCCATTATCGGCCCATCACCGAGAAGGTATCCATCATTTGTTCCTGCTGATAATGGTTGAACCGATCAACAAAATAGCCTTTGTAATCAATAAATTTATGCACGCTGCCGTCGGAAAATGCCAGGTTGTAATAGTTGTTGTGGTGGCCGTTGGGCGCGCCAAAAAATGTGCCCAAATAAACGCCATCCGGGCCGGTATCCATAAACGCGATGTCCGCGGCCACGCAGTAATCCACATTCGTCCAATTCCATTTGCGCGGGCCAAGATAGGTATAGGAAGAGAGTGAATGGTAGGGATTGGGTTTTCCCCAATCAGCCCAACCCAGGGCAGGTGGGGCGCCGCCGACACTCTCCCCTTGAATCCCATATGCTCCCATGCGCGACGGGCAATAGATGGTGCCGGGCGAAACCACCAAATAATTCTCCGTCATCAAAATCCCGACGTTCACCGGATAACCCAGCGACCAATCATCCGCCAGGGTCAAGGTACTTTCACCGGGCCAGGGATGTTGCGGCGTCCAAAAGCCGGTCGGCAGCCATCCTTTGTTGTCATCCACATACATCTGGGTGGCAACATAAATCTGGTGAAGGTTGTTGGCACATTGAATCCGCCAGGCACGTTCTTTTGCCTCGCCCAAGACAGGCAACAACAGCGCGGCAAGAATGGCGATGATCGCGATGACCACGAGCAGTTCGATGAGGGTGAACGCCCCCGGCTTGCGCAGGATTGCCTTGGTCTGGCGCATAAAGGATCCGTATTTTGAGAATTAGGAATACTTCAACATATTTTGGAAGGCAACAAAAAAGGCGAGACTTTCGTCTCGCCTTGAAAATGAGCAGTTAAAATTACTTTGCAGCGGGAGCAGCCGGGGCCGCTTTTTCTTCCCTCTCGCGCACGAGGGTGGCGCCTTTGCCGAGGCGTTTGCGCAGGTAGGTCAGTTTGGCGCGGCGGACCTGGCCGTGGCGCTCAACCTCGATCTTATCCACGCGGGGCGAGTGCAAAGGGAAGACGCGTTCCACCCCTTCGCCATAGCTGATGCGGCGGACGGCGAACGTTTCATTCAGGCCCGTGCCGCGCTTGCCGATGACAACGCCCGCAAAAATCTGGATGCGTTCCTTGTCGCCTTCGACGACTTTGGTGTGCACTTTCACCGAATCGCCGACGCCGAATTTGGCGTCATCTTTGCGAAACTGTTCCGATTCAATTTTCTTTTGTAATACCTGGTTCATAAATTTTATTTCAACAGATCCGGCCGGTTTTTCTCCGTCCGCAACTTGGCCTGCTCCCGCCGCCATTTTTCGATCTCGGCGTGGTTGCCGGACACCAAAACGTCCGGCACTCTCATTTCCCGAAATTCCGCCGGCCGTGTGTATTGCGGATATTCCAGCAATCCGTGGCTGAACGATTCGTCGCGCGAACTTTCATCGTCGCCCAAAACTCCCGGCAACAGCCGCGCCACCGCATCGATCACCACCATCGCGGGCAAGGCGCCATTCGTCAAAACATAATCGCCGATGGACAATTCGTCGTCCGCCAGCGCCTCGCGCACCCGCTCGTCAAAGCCTTCGTAATGGCCGGTCACGAGCAACAAATCTTTTTCTCCGGCCAGCTCCGCCGCGATCGGCTGGCTGAACTTTCGACCGCCGGGCGTCAGCAAAATCACTTTCGTGTCCTGGCGCCGCAGGCTTTCGACCGCCTCAAAGATCGGCTCGGGCTTCATCAGCATTCCCGGCCCGCCGCCAAACGGCCGGTCATCGACTGTCCGGTGCCGGTCATGCGTCCAATCGCGCAGGTCGTGGAGCTTCAGCTCCAACAGCCCCTTTTTGCGCGCCCGCATGATGATGCTCTCATCCAGCGGCCCGGCGAACATCGCCGGAAACAAAGTGAGCACGTCGATCTTCATACGTGCCAAAATTCAAATCATCTCGCCGGCCGGTCTTCCACGATCTCCACGGCGCAACGCAAGCCCTTTTTCGCGCTGCCGGCCAGCAACAAGGAGCGGATCGCATTGATCGTCACGCCCTGCCGCCCGATGATCTTCCCCACGTCGGCGGGGTCCATCCGCAATTCATAGACCGTCATGCCCGCGCGATCGACTGGCGTGATCGTGACCGCCTCGGGTTTTTGCACGAGTCCTTTGACGACGTATTCGAGGAACTCTTGCATTTAAAATCAAGCCGCGGCGGGGGCCGCTTTGCCGGCTTTCTTGATGAAACTGGCGACGGTGTCGCTGGGCTGCGCGCCTTTGCTGAGCCAATATTGCGCGCGGTCGAGCTTGAGCGTGAAATTGTCGCCCTGCTTCAACGGCTGGTACGTGCCGATTTCCTCAATGAATTTGCCGTCGCGCGGGCTGCGGCTATCGGCGACAACGATTCGGAATGCCGGCAGGTTTTTAGTGCCGACGCGTTTCATGCGAATTTTTACTGACATAATTTTATCAAAAGAGCAGGGAAAATATCATTTGCATGATTTTATGCAAGCTTTGATTTTCAGGAAAAAAAGACTGTTCCCAACACAAATTTCATTTTAGACGGGTAAAGGTTAGGGCTGGCGATTTGAAATTCGATTTGGAACGGACCATTAAGCTTTGGTGGTTTGACAAATCAATAAGGAGATTTTTTCGGTTGGACGAGTTTGAAGCATTCACCCGCCGTTGGGATATTGAAAGCCGATGGCCGGTTTAAAGAGAATCAGTTAAACGAGGTAGATGCCTTTGGCGCTCGACTCTTCAAGAATGCGGGCGATTGCGGTATCGCGCCAAATGTTTCCTTCGCGGGTCCGATATCCAGCGGCGTTCAAATGCTGTGCGACCTGTCCCTTGCGCCGGAGTTGCACAAAAAGCTCGAAGGCTTTCCGGCGAATGGTGGCCTCCTCGGGTAAGATGAGCAATTTGCGGTCCTTCCATTCATAGCCGTAAGGTGCTCTGCCGTTGATGGACTTCCCAAGCTTGGCGCGGGTCAATACAGAGGCATTGATGCGCTCGGTGATCTTCTTCGCGCTCCCATTGGGCGAAGACGCCAAGCAAATGGAAGAACATCCGGCCTCCGGCAGTGCTGGTGTCAATCGCTTCCGAGAGGGAAATGAGGTCGGCTTGGTGCTTGTTAAAATAATCGGCGAAATCTTCCAATTCGCGGCGGTTGCGGGACAGGCGGGCGAGTTTTGAAAAGACCAAGCCGGTAATATGGCCATGGCCGCGCAACGCGACCTCAGGGCGGCGTTGGTTTCAGAGAAAGAGTTGCGAGAGATCCTTCTTAGCGACGTAAAAGGAACTAAGCATGAAATGGCTGAAAAACTTGCAAAAGATTTTCCAGATCAACTCGCTTCGCGTTTGCCTCCAAAACGCAAGCCTTGGGAAAAAGAAGATTGCCACATGGTCATTTTTGACGCGGTGGCACTGGCTGTGGCGTTTCGGGTGAAAAATGATGATCAGTCGGACGCTTAAAACAAGTTTGCTCAACGGACCAATGACAGTGGCAGCGGTTTTTGTAACTTAACGATTGAACGCTACAGCCAAACGACGCCGCATCAGCACAATTGGCGCTTTTCTTCATATCTAAAAAATTCCCTTTTTGAATCAACAATATAGCGTTCGTAAGTATTGACTGGCCAAGGCTTTCAGTTTTAAAACGCAGCATTATTCATTAATAAACCGACACAAGTATTAGCCGGCATGTCAATATAGTACGTCGTCTGGCTATTGGATACAGCATTCGTCGCAGTTTTGAGAGCGGCATCCGCTGGATCCCAAGCCGCAGCCCAATATTCGGTTATCGCAACGCGGTCAGCCGCCAATCCCTTAATAGTTATATTTACCTGATTGGGATGATCATAATAATTAGCAATGAAGGCGACCTTTTTCCCATCAGAATTTACTGCCGCACAGGCATCAATCACGGTTTGATCGGACACATCTTTAACGACAAAATCGCCCTTGCCTAAGCCGAGCCACCGAGAGAGAATTTTAAATGGATATGCCTGAGGCAAAAGGGTGCCGATGTTATTACTCGCAGTATAAAATGACAGTGTTGTCCTACCGCCATCTTCATAAATGGTGTGGGTCAATAGCATTTGTCTGGGATAAAGACAGAAGTAAGCAGCATTGACATCGTTTTTGATAAACTTGGTCATGGCCTTGCCGACATAACCGATTGCCTTAGTCCCATACAATTCATTGGCGTGTCCCTCCCAATCGGCTGTGTAATTCCATTCATCCACGAAAATAGGCCGGTTAGGATTCAGACCGGCCGCCTGCAAGGTGGCTCTGATCGCGGACGTATCCACATTACCAGGGTCTGAACCGTAATGATGTACTGAATAGAAATCGAAATTTTTATCGGTCCAGCTTAAGCCGTATTTTGCTACCAGCTTTCGCAAGATATCTCGAAGCATCTCCGGCTCATCATAGGCAAATGCAAAACCACCTGTGGGAATTGTTCCTCCGGCGCTGCGAATGGCATGAACGGTATGATAATAGTAATCAACCAAAAAATCTTCGCGGTTTGTATAAGGACTCCCTGTCAAGTCCCCCCAATATTCAATTTCGTTCCATGGTTCAACCCAATCTACCCGGGTTTTGTATCGCGTATAAACTTTCCTGACAATATCCTCCCAGACTGCCCAATCTTTTGGAACGCCTCGATACGTACCACTATATGAGAGCCATGTAGGAGTGTATGTTGCGGATACAAAAGTCTTCATGCCATTGCTTTTCGCACTGTCAATCCAGAATAGATGATCGTAATTCCATTTGGAGGAGTCTTGAATTCCGCCGAGATTTTCCCGGTATGCCTCTACGCTGGGACATTTGGAGGCGGGAATAATGCGTTCAAAATAAAAATCAGCCCGCAAAAAAGTAATGCCATCTTCTTTCAGTTTCGGATACATATCATCCGCCTGCTGTTGCATAGGAAATTTACATCCACCGAACAACATTGGCGTGCCCGATCCCTTGGTAATGCCGTAGTCCAAAGTCACAGTGCCAACATCTGCCCTTGCTTTCAGTACCAATATATAGGTTACATACCAAATCAGTAATTGGAGGCCACATGTATTTCGGGCTGCCATAATTGTTAATAATAACCATTTCTTAATAATTGGCGTTAAATTTATTTCAAGCACATTGAATAAATGATAAACAGCTTTAGAATAGATTTTAATTCATATTATCATAAGATTCATTTAAGAGATGAATTTTGGTTACAATCATCCCAACAATGTTCATTCATTGATCCGGAACCGTACACTTCCCAAAGGCAACTTTGAAGCGGATTGAAGACGAGAAAAGAACTGAAATTTATTTTTCCTTGCGTAGCGTTGGTGCAGGCGTGAACAGCATCTTACACAATCCATCCTCGAGGCTCACGCCGGGAATTCTCGGATCTGTCGCTTAGACCATGCACTGAATGAAACATGGCTCATGTTGCGTTTCAATGTAAAAGTGATTCGTCAACAGGCGGTTTGGTTCGTGTGAACCCGCCATCCGACTCTAAACGTGTCCACATTCTGTTAGCGACATTAAAATTCCTCGCAGTAGTTTGGGCAGTATTGTGACGAAGCACTACATCAATCCGCGTCTGTGATCCCCAAGGCAGGCGAAAAATCCAGAGAAGGCTCTCCATGAACCTCAGGGGAATCGCAGCTATCTCATAAAGATCATCCTTTTTCTTTTCTCACCCCTCACCCTCAATCCCTCTCCCCGTTGAGGGGAGAGGGAGAAATGCCCGGCGCTTTTGTTTGAAGGACGGGGAGTGGCCCAGGCAAAAAAGTCACCGCCAAATCAAAACTATGGCCGGTGAGGAAATAAATTGAAAACTTGCAACTTTCGCGCTTCAACTTGAAACTGCCTGCATGAGCCAGCCGTACGAGGAGATCCTGGAAGGCGCCACCCTGCCGCGCTCCGCGCCCGACCCGCGGCATGAGATCATCTGTGACCGGCTCCACGCGGCCGTCAATGCCAGCGTGGCAAATATTTCCACGGCGCTGTTGCTGGCACCCCGCACCCGGATCCAGGTCTCCCGCTCCACGGCCATCCGGCCCGACCTTGCGGTCGTCATGGCCGCCAACCAAAAGCTTTTCCTGGCGGTAGAGGTCATCTCACGCGGGGACCACAACGCCGATACGGTCTTAAAAAAGGAGATGTATGAGAAAATCCGGGTGCCGCGGCTGTGGATGGTCGATCCGCGTTATGACAACGTGGAGACTTATCACAGCATGGAATTCGGCCTCCAATTGAAGAGCATCCTGGCGGGCAGCGAAGTCCTGACCGAACAATTTTTCCCGGAATTCCAGATGGTCATCTCCGAATTATTTGCCATGGCCAAGACTTGATTTCCAGGGGAGGGACGTTATTGTTAACGTCAAAGCGAAAGGACGGGAAAAACTCATATGAAAAAACTGATATTGATACTCACCGCCGGAGTTTTGCTGGCGGGAACAGCGGGCGTGGCCAAAGCCGAAATCGTGACCGTCACCGGGAATATGGTGTGCGCCAAATGCGTATTGCACCTGACGACGGAATGTCAAAATGCCGTGCAGGTCACGGACGGAACGAACACGGTGACTTATCTGCTAAAAATGAATGACGTGAGCAAAACCGCACATCCCGCGGTTTGCGGCGGCTCTTCGGAAAAAGTCACGGTGACCGGCAAGGTGAAGGTACAGGATAACATCGAAGTCCTGACGCCGACGAAGATCGACGTGGTGAAGCCTTAGAGCGTTTTAAAAAATACTGCAGCCGTTCGGGATGCGTTCTTCCTGACCTGCACCAAAGCGGCAGAGGACTGCCGCAGTCCAAGACGCTGCCGCGTTAACGGATATCCCTTACAGTCTCACCCTGCCTTCATTTTGAGGTCGCGCGCCGGTTAAATTCGACGATGTCCGTATAGCGCACTCCGCTGCCTCCGAAAATATCCAGCGCCGACCCGATCGTCAGGTCCACTTTGCCGCCGCCGAGTTTAATGACTTCCTTAAAATCGGACAACGAACGCGCCCCGCCGGCATACGTTGTGGGAAGAGGCGACGTATGGCCAAGGAGCATCACCAAGCCCAGGTCGACACCGCGGCAGAGGCCTTCGACATCCACGGCATGCACCAGGAATTCCGCGCAGTATCGGGAAAGTTTTTGCAGGGTGTCGGCGTTCACTTCCAATTCCGTGAACTTTTGCCAGCGATCCGTGACGACGATATATTTTTTATCGCGTTTCCGGCAGCTCAGGTCCAGGACGAGTTTTTCTTTGCCGATCAACCTGACCAATTCTTCCAACCGTTCCCAATCCACGCGTCCCTCGCGAAAGACCCAACTGGTGACGATGACATGCGAGGCGCCGGCTTCCAGCCAATCCCTGGCGTTTTGGGCATTCACGCCGCCGCCGATCTGCATTCCGCCCGGGTACGCCGCGAGCGCGGCGCGGGCTTCGGCTTCATTTCCGGGACCAAGCTGGATCACGTGTCCACCGGACAGGCCATCTTTTTTATAAAGTTCCGCAAACCAGGCCGCAGATTTCTCGGAGACAAAATTCGTGCGCAACACGGCTTCGCCGAGCGAGCCGCCGACGATTTGCTTCACTTTGCCTTCATGCAGGTCGATACAGGGACGGAACATGGCCCCAAACTAAAGGACAAAACAGAAAGCAGAAAGCATCATTTCAAGGCGGCCGGTGACGTTTCGGAAAATATTCCGGTTCGCCCCACTAAAAATTTGACGAACCGCGGCGAAAGGAGAATCTTTGAGGCTTGTCCGTGAAACGGTTATTCAAACGCAGCCCGTGGCCTGTCCTTTTGGTCCTGCTGGTTGGTTTTTTATTTTCCGCGAACGCAGATCCTTATGGTTTGGATTCCCGTCCGCGAGCCGGCGCATTTCTGAACGGGGTCATGCCTGAGGTGGCCCCGGCCATTTCCGGAAATTGGTCGGCCATCGACGCTTTTCCCAATCTCAATTTCACCAATGCCGTCGGTTTGACTTCGATACCGGGCACCGACGGGCTTTGTGTGTGGGAACGTGAAGGCCGGGTCTGGACCTTTAAAAATTCCGCCGGGGCCGCCACCAGGACACTGGCGGTCGATCTCCACGATCAATGCCAGGGCTGGGATGATTCGGGCCTGCTTGGCGTCGCCTTCCAGCAAGGCTTCGTCACCAACCATTTTATTTTCGTTTATTATACCTGGGTCAAGCCGGGCACGGTGACCGGTGATCCAAATACACGCCCCAATCCGTACCTGCCCAACACCTATCATGACCGGCTTTCCCGGTTCACGCTCGATGCCAACGGCGTGGCCATTCCCGGTTCCGAAACCGTTCTCATCGACCTGACCGATACCACCGTCTGGCATCACGGCGGCGGGATGTTTTTTAATCCAAAGAACGGGTTCCTGTACCTGACCATCGGGAATAATTCCAATCCGGACAACGACCAGATCATCAACAAGAGTCTCTTCGGCGGTGTCTTGCGGATCGATGTCGATTGTCGCGGCGGCAACATCAGCCATCCGATTCCCCGCCAGCCGCTCAACGGGCAAACGGCCAATTATTTTATCCCGAACGATAACCCGTGGGTGGGAGCGTCCGGAACGACCAACGTCCTGGGCGAGACCCATGTGCTCGAGGAATTCTTTTGCATCGGCTTGCGCAGCCCGCACCGCATGACCGGCGACCCCAAAACCGGCAGGATTTATATCGGCGATGTCGGCGAAAGCGCGCGTGAGGAAGTGGATGTCATCGAGCCGGGCGAGAAAGGGCTGAATTTTCAATGGCCCTACCGCGAAGGAAAACTGGGCACGATGAAATCGCCTTACATCGGCATCAGCCGCGACCCCGTCCTGGATTATCCGCATACCGACGGCCGCGCCATCATCGGCGGCTATGTCTATCGCGGCAAAAAATTCTCCCACGACCTGGGCGGCAAATATATTTTCGGCGACAACGTGTTTCGCACTGTTTGGGCGATGGACGAAACCACCACACCCGCCAGCAAGACCCTCCTGTGCGTGATGCCCAAGGGCGCCGGGCCGAATTCCGGCTCGGACTACACCGGCCTTTCTTCTTTTGGCACCGATGCCCATGGTGAGATTTATTTCTGCCAGATGAGCAGCATTGGCGGGCATATCTATACCCTGGAGCGCGGAGGGCCACCGCCGCCCAAACATCCCCTGCCCAAATTGCTTTCGCAAACCGGTGTGTTTTCCGACCTGAAAACCATGACCCCGGCAAAATTTTTGATCCCTTATACCGTCAACTCCCCGCTCTGGTCGGATGGCGCGGTGAAATCCCGCTGGATGGTGTTGCCGGCCGAGTCACAAGTCCAATTCTCCGATAAGCGTGAATGGTACTTCCCCGCCGGAACGGTTTTTGTGAAAAATTTTTCCCTGCCGGTGGACGATACCGATCCTCGCATCCTCCAGCGCCTCGAGACCCGTCTTCTGGTGCGTGACACCGACGGCACCGTTTATGGCGCAAGTTATAAATGGCGCCCCGATCTTTCCGACGCCGACCTCGTCAACGCGGGCATCACCGAGGCCATCCAGGTCAAGACCGCCACCGGCACGCGCACACAAAATTGGTTCTTCCCGGGCAAACAGGATTGTTTGACGTGCCACACACCGCAATCCGGCGGTGTCCTCGGCGTCAATACCCGCCAGTTGAACGGCGATTATACCTATCCCAACGGCATCACTGACAACCAGCTTCGCACGCTCAATCATATCCACGTCTTCAACCCGGCCATCGATGAAGCGCAGATACCCACGATGGACCGATTGGTTTCCATCACCAATGCCGACGTATCGCTCGAGTTGCGCGCCCGCTCGTATCTGGATTCCAACTGCGCGCAATGCCATCGTCCGGGCGGAGTGGGCGCGTTCTTCGATGCGCGCTTTGACACGCCGCTCGAACGGCAGGGCCTTATCAACGGTCCGGTCGCCAATCCGCTGGGAATTTCCGGCGCCAGAGTCATCGTTCCCGGCGACTCGTACAAATCCGTCGTGCTCCATCGCATTAATATCGTTGGCGATGACCAAATGCCCCCGCTCGCGCGCAATGTCATCGACACCAACGCCGTCAATATCATCGCCGCCTGGATCCGCTCGTTGCCGCCCATCCAATCGTCCTTGCCGGAAAAATGGGCTCATGCCGACATCGGCCAGGTGGGGCCGAAGGGCGACGCCAGTTTTCTCGATGGCCGGTATAATGTCATCGCTTCCGGCTCGGATATCTGGGGGACTAACGACGGGTTTCATTATGCCTATCTTCCGCTCGATGGCGATGGCCAGATCGTAGCCCGCGTGACCACGATGCAATATACCGATCCCTGGGCCAAGGCCGGCCTCATGTTCCGGGAAGGACTTGGCGCCGGTGACAAATACGCGACGGTGGTGCTCACCGCCGGGGGCGCGTCGGCGTACCAATGGCGTCCAGACCAAAATGCCGCCGGGCGCAACACCGATGGGCCCACGATGAACCTGCCGTACTGGATCAAACTCATCCGGAACGGCGACACTTTCTCCGGCTTTATTTCACCGGATGGCGTGGCCTGGCACCGCATCGATGCCATCTCCGTGCCGATGGCGAAGAAAATCTATGTGGGCCTCGCCGTCAGTTCCCACAACAACACCGCGCTCAACTCCGCAATGTTTGATAACGTGGACGTCCTGCCGTAGTGGTGTGGATAGGTATTTCAATTTGTCCCCCGGTTCAGAAGGATGAAGTGGGTTGCTTAAGGGCTAATTGTCGGTAGAGCAATCATAATGAACCAAACTTCAATGACTCCCTGGCGTCGGTTCTTTAAGATATTACGGACTGAATGAAACACGATGGACCTATACCGGATCAATAAAACTTTGGCCGCAGACAAGAGGCGCGCTTCGCGCGGCTTCGCAAATGGCGGCTGTCGATGGAGCATGGATACCCAGGGCGGCGCTCGCAGACTCGCTTGCCCCGGGCTACTCTCTGTCATCCCTACGGGGTTTTGATCCAGCGGCTGCGCCGAATGTGTTTTTGGAAACTAAAGCCATTCGGGAGGGAAAGAGGGGAAGCGATTGATTTACGAGTGCAGCCGAGATGAATTAATCACGGCTGCAAATTCAAAGATGCTTTTTGCGAATACAAGGCCATCAACGCCGCGCCGATGGCCTGCGACAAATCGCCGAGAGCCGCCGGGACAATTTTGATGCCGCTTTGCGACGGCCAGAAATATTTCAGCGCGCTTTCGTGGACAATGCGCAAATAACGCTGGCGAAATTCGGGGGTGGTCACTTCCGGATCCATCAAGCCGCCGCCGATGACAACGATGCTCGTGTCCAGCGCGAGCGTGAGATTGGCGACATGAAGACCGAGCGCACGGGCTTGAAAGTCAAAAATTTCCTGCGCCAGCACGTCGCCTTTTTGCGCGCGGGTGCGGAGCGACAATGCTTTTTCTTTGGGCGCAGCGGCTGACTTCGCCAGTTCGTGGCCGGGATATTTTAAAAGTTTTTCTTCCAGCAAGCGCGATAATCCGGAAATGGTCGTGTAGGCTTCGATGCAGCCCCAGTCGCGGCCGCAACCGCAGGGGAATGGTTTGCCGGTGACGCCGAGCAAATGCAGGGGCGCGGGCATGTGCGCGGTTTCCATTCCGGACAGCGTGTCGCCCTCGAGCGGCAATCCATCCACGCCGATGAACGCCGAGCCGAGACCGGAACCCGGCATCAACATCAGCACCGAGGCGCGGGAATCTCCGCGCGCCATCCGGGCTTCGGCGACGCCACCGCATTTGCCGTCGTTGCCGACGACCAGTGACACTTCATGGCCGGCTTCGCGCGTGAGCGCCGACCGGTAATCGGCGTGGACGTTCCATCCGGCAAAATTTGCGGGCAGGTTCGCGGCTTTTCCCAACACGCCATAGCTTTCATACGGCCCGGGAATCGCCAGGCCAACGCCTTGCACCTGCGCCCATGACAGGTTGTTTTCCGCAAGGAATTCGGTGATGGACGAAATCCAACTGACGATGACGGCATCACGACCGTTCGCGGAATTTGTGGAACGCTGAAGCAACCTGGTGGTGACGGCTTCGCCATTTTCAAAAACCGCGGCGGTTTTGCACGTCGTTCCACCGTTATCAGTGCCGATGAAAATTTTTGGCAAACTCATGAGTATGCAAAAGTTTCGTATACCACCATGCAAAGGCAATAATTATGTTCGACCGGGTGAGGGTGACGAGGCAGGCTGCCCGCGCTCCCGGCTAATCTGCGTCCATTTTCTGGGCTTTATCGCAGTCATAAATCGTATATCATCAATCATCAATGAATGAGTCTTTGGTCATCGCGGGCAGAACTTTCCGGTCGCGCCTGATTTTGGGCACGGGAAAATTCTCATCGCCCGAAGCCATGCGCGATGCGCTCGAGGCGAGCGGCGCGGAAATGGTCACCGTGGCCCTCCGCCGCGCCGACCTTTCCGGCAAAGGCGATCCTTTCGCGAACATCCTGGAGTTCATCGATTCGAAAAAATTTCTCCTGCTTCCCAATACCAGCGGCGCGATGAATGCCGAGGAGGCCGTCCGTTTGGCGCGCCTGGCCGTCGCCGCCGGGCTGCCGAAATGGGTGAAGCTCGAGATCCATCCCGACCCGCGCTATTTGCTGCCAGACCCGGTCGAAACTTTTCGCGCCGCGGAGATCCTCGTGAAAGAGGGGTTCACCGTGTTGCCGTATATCAACGCCGACCCTGTTTTGGCGAAGCGTTTGCAGGACGTGGGCGTGGCCACCGTCATGCCGCTGGGCTCGCCGATCGGCTCCAATCGCGGCATCCAGACGCGCGACCAGATCCGCATCATCATCGAGCAGGCGACGGTGCCGGTGGTGGTGGATGCCGGGCTCGGCGCGCCGAGCCATGCCGCCGAAGCCATGGAAATGGGTGCGGACGCCGCGCTCGTGAACACGGCCATCGCCGTGGCCAACGACCCGAACAAGATGGCGGTTGCCTTTAAGATGGCTGTCGAGGCCGGGCGCGCCGCGTTTGAATCCGGATTGGCCGCCGAAAATCAAACGGCCAGTGCGACGAGCCCACTCACTGCCTTTCTGGATTGATATGAACGTAAAAACATTATCCGCCTCGCGCGCACGACAGATCGTGTCCGCCGCGGCCAAGACGCGCGTTCTCGTGCTCGGCGATGTGATGCTGGACCAGTTCATTTGGGGCAGCGTCGCGCGCATCTCGCCGGAAGCGCCGGTGCCGGTCCTGGATTTTGAACGCGAAAGTTTCATGCCCGGCGGCGCGGCCAATGTGGCGCGTAACCTGGTCTCGCTCAAAGTGCCAACGGAAATCTTCGGCGCGATCGGCGATGATGACGCCGCGCACCTTTTGAAAAAGCTTTTGGCGGGTCAAAAGATCGGTTGCTCCGGCCTGATCACCAACCCGGCCCGGCTGACAAGCGTGAAGACGCGCATCGTGGCGCACAAACAACAGGTGGTACGCATTGACCGCGAAACCCGCGATGGCCTGGATCCGAAATTGGCGGGCCAATTGTTGGGTGCGATCAAAAGGAAATTGCCGGGCGCCGACGCCGTCATCATCGGCGATTATGGCAAGGGCGTGATCACACAAACGCTGCTTAACCAGGTCAAATTGCTTTGCCGTGAGCGCGGCGTGTGGTTGAGCCTGGATCCCAAGCCGGTGCATAATTTGAACCTGGGCGGCCTCTCCCTCATCACGCCAAACCGCAAAGAGACCTTTGAGCTGGCCGATTTGCCGGATGAGACCCGCCATACGAATCCATTCGCAGATAAGAATCTCATGATGGCCGCTGAACGGCTGCTCAACGAATTGCGTCCGGCCGTACTGCTCATCACGCTCGGCGAACTGGGGATGCTGCTCTGTCAACGCGGCCAAAAACCGTTCCATATCCCCACCGTTGCGCAGGAGGTTTTCGATGTTTCCGGCGCGGGCGATACGGTGATCGCCACGTTCACTTTGGCCATCGCCGCGGGTGCCTCGCCCATGGAAGCGGCCATCGTAGCCAATCACGCCGCCGGCATCGTCGTCGGCAAGCTCGGCACGGCCACAACGACTGTGGAGGAGTTGTTGAAGAATTTCGCTAATCGTTGAACCAGCCAGGCTTCCATGCGCCCAGCGATCCTACAGAAATGAAAATCACTGTCAAAACCATCCGCGCCATGAAAGCGCGCGGCGAGAAGATCGCCTCGCTCACGGCCTACGATTTTCCGACGGCGAAACTTCTTGATGAAGCGGACGTTCCGATGATCCTCGTCGGTGATTCGGTGGGCATGGTCGTCCTCGGTTATCCCGATACCACGCAGGTGACGATGGCAGAAATCCAGCATCACCTCCGCGCAGTCGCCCGCGTGAAGCCAAAGGCCCTTGTCGGCGCAGACCTGCCATTCAAGAGCTATGAAACGGTCAAGGCTGCGGTCGCCAATTCAAAAAAACTCGCAGCCGCCGGCGCGGAGTTTGTGAAGGCTGAAGGCGGATGGGAAATCCTGCCGCAAATCCGCGCCATCGTCGCCGCCGGGATGCCGTTTTGCGGCCACCTGGGCATGTTGCCGCAACATGTGCGCGAAGAGGGTGGTTACCGCATCAAAGGAAAAACTGACGATGAACAGCGGCGATTGCTGGCCGACGCCAAAGCCCTGGAGAAAGCCGGCGCATTTGCCATCGTCCTGGAATTGGTCGTACCCGCATTGGCCAAAGAGATCTCGCAGGCTGTGTCCATTCCCACCATCGGCATCGGCAGCGGCGAGGATTGCGATGGCCAGATCCTGGTGACCCCGGATTTGATCGGGCTGTTCCCCTGGTTCCGTCCGCGCTTCGTCAAGCCGCGCGCCGATGTCGCCGGGGATATCAAAACCGCCGTCGCGGGATGGAAAAAGTCTGTGGAATCAGACGTGCGAAAATAGAGTCGAGCCCTATTCCATTCTCACCCCTCACCTTGAACGAACGGGGTGAGAGGAGAGAGTATAGTCAGGGATCCGACTTTCCGATCGTGGTGGCGGGCTTTTAGCCGCCATCTTTTGATAAAAACGGTTGATTACTTCGAATCGTTCGGCTACTTCCGTTGTTCAATTTATGATGAGATTTCCGGTTTTCATTTTGATCCTGGCCCTGGCCGCCGCCGGCTGTGCGTCCAATGCGGCGAAATCCCAACTGCAACAGCGGCAGGCTTATCTGGCCGGCCAGAATGCGGTGTTGCAACAGCAACAGAATCCCAGCGTCACGGTGCTCGGCGACGTGCAAAACAATCGCGTGCCCTGGGTGCCGGGTTTGACGCTGTCCCAGGCCATTGCATCGGCCAATTATCTCGGCAACGATGCGCCGAAACAGATCACCATCACTCGCGATGGCGAAAAGGCGGTCTTGGGCCCAGAGGTGCTTCTTCAAGGCAAAGTCGTGCCTCTCGAAATCGGGGATGTCATTGAACTGGAGCAGTGATCGAGAACCGGTAAAGAGACAGAATGGATAGAATTTAGAGCGAAGAAAAGGCGGGAATGGCTTTCGCGCCGAGCTAGGCGCGCTGAAGCGATCCATACTCATCGAGCCTGGATATCACAAGTTCGCGTATTCCCGCATCCAGCGCACTGCTATGTTTTGAGAAGGCTTCCCGAACCGTCTCGACCGGCATGCGGCCATCCGCAACCATCATGGGAGCGCAATTCTTTGTCGGGTTGGTGTCGCCGGAATCTATGGCGTAGTGGGTAAACCCCTGGTCAGAAAGCCAGGTCATGGCGCGTTCCCGGCCCATCTTGTCATAACAAAGTTGAAAGCCATAAAACTCGCCGTCTGTTTTAAACCACACGTACAGGTCGAAATAGCCGTCACTCATGAAGCGGCGGAAATAATCGCCTTTGATTTGCCGGCATGGATATTCTTTTAGCATTCCAGAATATGCTTAATGCCAAAGCTGCCCGCCTCATCGTAGCTCTGCAAGAGCGAAGAAGGGAGCAGCGGGATGGGAAACGGCCAGCGAGAAACCGTTGAAATGGTTTTTATCGTCGTAGACCTGTGGTCACCGGGCTAAAGCCCGGTGTTAATGAGATTGATTCTCTTTATGCGAGATTTAGCAGGCAGGCGATCAAAAAGTCTTTCCAAAAGAAGTGTCCGGCGAGCGATTGGCCGAAGTAAGTCGGCGTTGCTCCAACGCGAGGCCTATTCATGAACGACTATAGCACTGAATAACAAGATCACAGCGGTGACAATCATCCAAACTGCCAGCAGGACATAGGAAAGGACGCTCCATCGACCTTGCCGATAATCACGAATGCAAACTACAACTGCCATGCTAAGCATTAAAACAAAGCAGATCGCGACATAGTATCGACCAACTGCGAACCAGTGAAAAAGCAATGCGACAGAAATAAGGACTCCGCCGATAGCAACGATTAAAGCGATAAACGCCGACTCCGCGTCATCGAAAACGCTTACGAAACGCTGCCACATCTTGCTCATATTGCGATAAGCCTAACTTCCCAAAGCTGCTCCTCGGCGGGGTAAAAGGCAAGCCAGCAATCAACCAACAATCCAACATGCCATGACCAAAATAATTTTAGGTTGGACAGCAATTGTCCAACCCCCTCTGGCAGGATGGTCGCATAGAAAGGCAATATTATGATGACAATCAATGCGACAAATGAACAACTCGAACTCGGGCTGGCCGGCGTGAAAATTGCCGCCGCCCCTCCGGCAGGCCGCATCGCCCGCGCCAACTGGTGGTTCGCGCACATGCGCGAAGTGGTCGGCCGGGCGATCGACTGGAGCGCTCCCGCCGAACCGCGTCCGGAACAGATCTGGATGCCCGGCGCAAACCGCGAAATCAAGGTGTGATACCAAAGCCAATGAACCTCAGGGGCAAGGGAGGGATAATCTTTTGAGCAAGTTTATCCCGACCTCCCCTCACCCTCGATCCCTCTCGCCGTTGAGGGGAGAGGGAGGAAGGTTGCGCATGCGCTTAAAACGGTTCATGCACCCGATGCAGGAGAAGAATCTAGAGGCAAGGCGGCGCGCACGGAGTGACGCGCCCTACCTTTGCCCCCAGGGCACTGGAGAAGAAGCCAATTGATAAATGAAAACTTCCCAAGTCCGCGCACATCGGCGCGGCAACCACAACCCGCCGGTTATTTTTCGGAATAACCGGCGCGTATAAATTCACGCATCACGGTGATCTCTTCTTCGCCATAGATGGTGTGGTCCTTGGGAAACTCACGCCATTCCAGGTTGAAACCTTCCGTCTTCAATCGCTGCGCCTGCTTGCGCACTTCCGCAAAGGGAATCAACGGGTCAAATTTTCCGTGAGTGAGGAGCAGGCGTTGCTGCCGGGCCACGGGTGAAATCTCTTTCAACAAGGTCTCGATCTCAAAGACCCAGCCGCTGATGCCCACCAGGCCGGCCAGTGTGTGCGGATAACGCAGCCCGACATCGATGGTCATCAGGCAGCCCTGGGAAAATCCGCCAAGCGTCGTGAGTTCCGTTGGAAAACCCTTTGCGCGCAATTCATCGAGCAGCTCCAGCAACAATTTGCGGCTGCGCAGGATGCCGGGCTTCATATCGTGTGGATAATCGAACCAGGAAAAGCCCCCGAAATATTCATCCGGCGCGTTCACGAGGAGATAATTAAGCCAGGGCAGATTGAGCGCCTCCGGCATCCAGCGATAGCCCTCGATGCTGTCGCCGAGGCCGTGGAGCATGACCATCAATCGGCGGGAATTTTTCTCAAGGGCGGGGATCAGTTCGCTATGCAACACGGTTATTTTTGCGCTTTTAAATTGGTGGCTTCGGACGTGAGCCAATCTTCCATCGCTTTGCGCTGGCTGTCCGTGAGCCGCGCATCCGTGTGGATAAGGGTATATTTTTTCAGCGGCATATCGCCATCATCAATTTCATCACCCATGATCTCCATCTTTTTCGCCGCGCGCGCAGAATCCGCCGGCCATTCGGAGAGATTGAGATGGCTGCGGCCCCGCTTGACGTCGCCGGCCACCAGCAAGGAAACCGGCGCGATGTGCGAGTACCAGGGCCAGCGCGTTTCATCCGAATGACAATCATAACAGGCGGCGCGGAACATGGCCTGGACGTCCGGCGGGGCATGGGTGATGGGAAAACTGTTTTGGACCGGGGGATTGACGCGCGAGGGGTTGGCCAGTTGCAACAAGGCAAACAGGACCAACAGCGCGCCGACGATCCATGGAAATTTCTTTCTCACTCTATGAGACGGGCCAAAGATAGAAAAGTTCCCCATGGCTGGAAAGACGGAAGGAAAAGAGAATCGCGGATGACAATGCGATTGACGCAGACCGGGAGGCTTAGAGCGTTTTAAAAAATCAGGCCGGTCTTGTGGACCGGCCTGGTTGCCAAATAAATTATCACGAACAGACTGATCCAGCCATTAGGCCCTCAGTGACTTGCGCAGAACCCGAAAGGCACCCACACCAAAGGGCAGCAACATCAATGCGCCTGAAATGATCGTCGTAGGTTCGGGAACGGAAGACAGGGTAATAGAGTCGATGTTTGCGGTTCCGGAACCACTGCCGCCGTCGCCGATCTCGAGACCGACCCAGGCAATGTCCTCATCCCCGTATTCGAGACCGGAATTAGGGTCGATTGTGGTATCCAAGGCCGACAAAGTAATTGATCCATGAGTCAAATCCCCGGTATGAATCAAAGAAGAGCCGTTTAGCGGTCCACTGCCAGTGCTGACAATCGGCGTAGTGAAGCCGGTATCGTCCGTCATATAGATAAGCCAATAGGGAGCGACCGTTGTGCCGGCGCTGGTAGAGTAACTCGCCGTTAAAGAGTCAAGAGTCATCGGGGCTGATATTTGGACGAAAACCGCCGGAGAATCACCATCGACACTTAAATCCGCAGTGTAAAGTTGCGCCACATCCGGTGTGCCGGCGACATATTGCGCGTCTCCAGAATAATAACTGGAGTAATCCAATCCACTCAAGGCGGAGCCGGAATAGTTCAATTGAGCGCTGGCAGTCAAAGAGGCTGCCATGATGATTGCTAAAGTTGCGATGGTTACGTGTTTCATTTGTTATTTTCAGGTTTTGACCAATCCGAAGGGGGCAATTCCGGCTTGCGAGGCAAACCGCAGCCCGACCCTTCATGCGAATGGTCTGATTGTCTTAACTTATTTAAAATCATACCTTTAGTGAGAGATTCCCGCTATAGCCTTTTGGGACATACTGATTCATATTTGCGCCATTCATTTCCAGTGGCCGCATTTGGTTGGATCGTGGTCCTGGTGCTAAACCTGAATGCAGGCGAGGCAAAAAGATTTTCACGCAAACCAGCCGAAGGGTTGGAGAAAGCGAAGGTTTCGCGGATTGAAAAGCGGTATTATGGAGTCAAACCAGCTAAAAGAAAAATCAAAACCCATATTCCCATTGGCCGTCGCGGCGTTTTCTGCTAGATTTTCTCCAATCACCAAAGTGTCGCCATGACTGCGCTGTCTCCCCCAGCAAACAGCGGTGTTAAGATCGCCATTCCCGATGGCGAAAAAATAATTCAAAGGATTTTTGCCTCCACGGGTTCGAATTCATCAAAAGCACGATGCATGGCTGACGCCGACGATGACCTGGTGTTGCAATGCCAAAAAGGCAATGCATTGGCGTTTGAAACGCTCGTGAGAAATCATCAACAAATGGTTCATGCGCTGACATTTCGGATGACGGGGACTGCGGCCGACGCCGAGGACCTTGCGCAGGAAGCCTTTATCCGTGCGTTTGGGCAGATCCACTCGTTCAACGGCGGCGCGAAATTTTCCACGTGGCTTTACAGCATCGCCGTGCATGCGTGCCTGAACTGGCGGCGGGACGAGGCGAGGCGGTTCCAGGCGTATGAAAAATGCGCGGAAGAGGCTTCGTCATCGTTTCAACATTCTAACATTTCAACAACCGGCGACGGCATGGCGCAACTGGCCCAGGCAGCCATGATGAAGCTACCGGCCAAGCAACGCGCGGCGGTGGTTTTGACGATTTACGACGGTTTGAACCATGCCGAAGCGGCGAAAATTTTGCGTTGTTCGGAGACGACGATCTCCTGGCGCGTTTTCGCCGCGAAACGAAAATTGAAACGGCTGCTGTCTTTGAACGGGAAAAGTCATGAATGATTCCGAGCTGGAGAAAAAATTGAGGTCCGTGCGCGTGCCGCAGCGGGCCGAAGGCTATTGGGAGGATTTTCCTTCGCGCGTGCGCGGCCAATTACCGGCACCGGTGATGGAGCGGCCGCGCAAAGCCTTCGTGCCGGCATGGGCCTGGGCGGGTGGTTTTGCGTTCGCCTGCGCGGTGTTCACGCTGGTGATTTGGCCGTCGTTCCAGGTAGCCGTCAAAGATGAACATGTGATTCATCAGGAACTCGCGGAATTGCCCCACCATTTGCATGTATTGATGGCCGATGAACATGGAATGCATTATTTGATCGCCGACCAGCAGTGACCGGTTTGGTTAAACGACTTATTTATATGGTTTCAGAAACAAAACAGGCGAATGAGAAAAAACCGGAATTGTCCGCGCCGAAAATCCTGGAGGAACTTGTCCACCAGGCCGAGCACGCCGGCGCCAGCGACATCCATTTGCAGATGCGCGGCCAGGTCGCCGAAGTCGCTTTCCGCCTCGACGGCGTGATTTCGCCGGTGAAGGAATTGCCCGCGGAAATCGCCGACCGGGTGTTCGGCCGCATCAAATTTCTCGCGAAGCTCAAGACGTACCAGGAAACCCTGCCGCAGGATGGGCGCATCTCGCGCGATGAATTGAAAAGCCGGAATGATCTCCGCGTAGCCACTTATCCCACTGTGACCGGCGAGAAGATCGTCCTGCGCCTGTTCAACACGGATCCAGTGAAAACTTTAGGCGAGATCGGCCTCCCCGACAATGCCCGGACGGAATTGGAAAAATTTCTTGGCCAACCCAGCGGCCTGCTTTTGCTTACCGGCCCCGCGGGCAGCGGCAAGACGACCACGATTTACGCCTGCCTGCGTCACCTCGCGGAGAAAGGCGGACGTCACATCATCACCGTTGAGGATCCTGTCGAGCAAATCGTTTCCGGCACGATGCAGACCGAGATCAACGAGGCCATCGGCCTTGATTTTGCAAAGGCGGCCCGGCATCTGCTGAGGCAGGACCCGCAGGTCCTCATCCTCGGCGAAATCCGGGATGATGCCACCGCCCAACTCGCCGTGCGCGCGGGCTTGACCGGTCACCTGGTCATTTCCACGTTGCACGCCGGGTCGTGTCGCGGCGTTTTTGAGCGGTTGCTCACCCTGTGCGCCGATCATTCCGCGGTGGCCAGCGCCGTGGAACTTGTCTTGAACCAGCGACTGATCCGCAAAGTGTGTGCGGGTTGCGAGGGCCTGGGGTGTGAAAGCTGTCTGCAGACCGGCTACAACGGGCGCCTGCCGTTGGTTGAATCATTGCGCATGGATGAGAAAGCGCGTGACCAAGTCCGGCGGCGGGAATTGTCATCGCTCGCCCCCGCGCAAACGCTCGAAGCTTCGGCGCGTCTGTTTGTCAACCAGGGCGTCACCAACGAAGCCGAGTTCAAACGGATTTTTGGCTTATGAAACTGAGACGCCATTCTGAGCGGGGATACACCATGATCGAGCTCTTATGTGTCATGGGTATTATCGGAATTTTGGCGGGCCTTTACATAGGCGCCATCGCCAAGGCTTTTATTCATATCACGAAATTTGTTTCGGGCCACTGATTTTGAAACCATGAAAAACGACGAATTTGCCTTTTTTAACCAACAACTCGCCGCGATGTTGCGGGACGGCATCCCGCTGGAAGGGGCATTGCACCGGCTGTGCGAAGACATGCGCCGCGGCAAATTGCGCGATGAATTGCAGGCGCTCGAGGCTGATCTCTCCCGAGGCACACCGATGGCCGAGGCGCTCCCGCTGCGCCGGTTGCCCGAACTCTACAAACGGATGGTCCTGGTAGGGGTCAGGGGTGGCGACCTGCCCGGGGCGCTGACGATGCTGGCGGATTATTATCAGCGGCAAAATAATCTATGGATGCGATTGAAGGGCCTGATGGTCTATCCGTTGATCGTATTATCAGCAGCCTTTTTGCTTTCCTGTTTTCTGTCTTATCTGCTGGGCCATTATATTTGGAATAATCTGCTCGATTTGACAAATTTTTTTGGGGGCCACTCGCTTGCGCCGGTGACAGTGGGCCTCTGGGTGCCGCCGATAATTTTTGGGGTTGCTTTGGTTGCGGCTTTAGCCGGGCTGGTTATATTGCCCGCGCGCCAGGTGTTGCGCTGGAGGCTGCCAGCTTTCAGGGAGGCCAGCCTGGCGGAGGTTGCGTCCATCATTTGGCTGATGTTGAAAAGCGGCATTCCCTTGAATGAAGCGCTTCTGCTGGCTGAACAATTGGAGCAGGGAACCCGCGCGGAGAAAGAAATCGCCCAATGGCGGCAGCGATTGGCTTCCGGCCGCGGAAAATTTTCCGAGATCGCGGCCCACGAAGCCGGTGGATCCAAACCCATCTTTCCCCCGCTTTTTGTCTGGACGGTTTCACAATCCGGTGAAGACCTGGCTTTCGGTTTCAAGCGGGCGGCGGAATTATATGAGTCCCGCGCCCGATATCGGACGGAGATGCTACTTTATTCAGCGTTGCCCTGCTCAATCTTCTTGATCGCGATCCTGATCATCTCCCAGCTTCAACCAGTGATACTGACGCTGGTAAATTTTCTCAATTCACTCGGCGGCAACATGGATTAAAAAATGACGATTAGCTCCATCATTTTGTTATCGCCGATGTTGGCTGATGTCGACGTTGTCCACCTGGGCATATCGTTTTTTTTGTTGCTCTTCAATTTAACCATCATCGTGGTTATCCTTTCTTTGATTCATAATCTGTTCTCGCTGCCGATGCGGCGCGCAGAGCAAGCGCGGTTTTTCCTCGACGTCCTTGAGGATGCCCTCAATCGCGGGCAATCCATCGAAGAAACCCTCCTATCTCTGGCGCAAAGCCGGGATCAGTCCTTGAACATCCGGTTTCATTTACTCGCCGCACATATCGAAAGCGGGCTGAAGTTCGTGGAAGCATTGAAGAAAGTGCCGCGCTTTTTACCGCCGCAAATCATGGCGATGCTCCAGGCCGGCGAAAAATTGGGAGACCTCAAGAAGGTGTTGCCAGCCTGCCACGAAATCTTGCGCGAGCGGCCCGCCGGCGTCCGCAGCGCGGTGCATTACATGCTGTTGGTCGTCTTGTTCTTCTCGCCCTCTTTTATTGCGATCTTATGGCTGTTAACGGTCTTTGTGATCCCAAGATTCAAGGAGGTCGCCGGCGGCATGGGTACGCCGCTCTGGCCGGTCACTTTATTTTTATTCAATCATGCTTTCATGATGTGCGTTCTCGAGACCAGTATTTCTGCCGCATTATTGGCGCTCTCCGTGATTTATATCGGCGGCCCGCAATCGGCGCAGTGGTTTAGACGAATCCTGCCCGTCGACAGGATTGCGTGGCTTATTCCCTGGAAACGCAAACGGTTGCAACGGACTTTTTCCGCCATGCTTGCCGTTCTTCTGGATGGCGGCGTGCCGGAGGCGGACGCAGTTAGCCTTGCCGGTAATTGCACGGCTAATGGAATTTGCCGCCGTCATGCGCAACGGATCGTCGCCACCTTGCAACAAGGCGCAAAATTGGACGCGGCGGTCCGGGCTTTTGATGATAAAGGAGAATTTCATTGGCGGCTGGCCAACGCCGCCCACGCGCGCGGCGGGTTTTTGGGAGCGCTTCGTGGCTGGCATGAAACACTGGATGCGAAAGCCTTTCAGCAGGAAGAGGCCGCCGCTCATACCATCACCACGGGCATTGTCATTCTTAATGGATTGCTGGTGGCGCTTATCGCCATCGGCGCATTTGGCGTCATGTTGGCAACTTTGTACGGAATGCTGGATTTATGAAACTGCAATCATTCATGGCTGCAAGGCGCCGGAACCGCCGGCATGAACACGCCTATCTGGAAATGGACCTCTTGATGGCCGTCATGATCCTTTCGGTGGCCATCGTGCCGCTGGGTTTTTCGTTCGCGCGCGAACGCGCCGTGCTGCGCGCGGAATATGTCCGGAGCGCGGCGGATGAGATCGTGGACGGGGAAACGGAAATCCTGGCGGCGGGCGAATGGAAAGATTTTCCCGATGGCGCGCAAGCTTACACCGTCCCCGGCCATGCGGCGGCGGAATTGCCGCCCGGCCACTTCGAGCTGACCAAGAATGGGAATCACCTGCGCCTGGAATGGTTACCGGACAAAAAACAGGGATTCGGCGACATCTCCAGGGAGATCACCGTCAAATGAACTTGCAGCCACGCCATATCCACCGTCGTTCGGGCGTTCTGCTCATCGAATGCCTGGTGTACCTAAGTGTTTTTACCATTCTCCTCGCCGGGGCGACAACCGTGTTCTATTTCTGTTGGGACCATTCATCCGCATTGATCGGGGAAACCGAGCAGATCCACTCGGCTTTGACCGCCGGCGAACGCTGGCGGTCCGATGTGCGCACGGCCACGGGAAACATTTCCATTGAGACCACGCCGAGGGGTGAAACCGTGAAGATTCCCGAGGGCCAGAATGAAATCGACTATCTCTTCGCTTCCGGACAAATGTCCCGCAAAAGCGGGTCTGCAACAGCGGTGGTGCTCTCGAGGGTAAAAACCTCAGGGATGGAAATGGACGCGCGCGGTGCCGTAACCGCCTGGCGTTGGGAGTTGGAAATGACGCCGCGCCGAAACGAAGTCCACCTGCCATTGTCGTTCATTTTTGAAGCGGTCCAGCCAAAATCATGAAAATACCCGCCCCAAAATATTTTGCGCGCCGCGACCGCGGCATGGCGACGATTCTTTTCATTGCCCTGCTGGCGATCATGGTCGCCCTGGTCGCCGCCAACCTGCATGCGCTGGCCCGCCTGCATCGCGAGGTTAAATTGCTTGAGCAGCAACAGACTGAACGCCTGGCGATTTCCCAAACCAATGCAATCGCCGTCACCAATACGAACTCAAAATGAACAACGGCCTGGTAAAAATCAAAATGATCAATGCATCGTTCCGGTGTTACACATTTGGCCTGCTCGCGCTGCTACCCTTCATCGGAATTCCTTTCGGAATCATTGCGCTGGTCTATGCAGGAAAAGCCCGCGCGGGACAGAAGTTATTTTGGAACCCGGCCCAATCACATCGGGCTTGCGGACTTTCTTGCGCTTTTTTTGCGACTATTTTCTGGGTGATCATATTGCTGTTGATGATTTATTCTTCGTAGGAAAACCGGCATTAGATGTGGGCCCGTTAGTTTATTTGTTCCCCGGTAATACGACGGTTTTGGCTGTCTGTGGTTGAATCGCCCCGGTGTTAGTGCTCCTTGTTTTCTCAATAATTTCGACTAAAATGACCTTGTGATTTACGACGCGTCACTCGACGAGCTTCTGCAAAAAGTCTGGAACGGCACACGCATTTCCCAGGCTGATGCCTTGCGCCTTTATCATCTGCCATTGGAGGAACTGGGAGCGCTCGCCGACCGCCGCCGGCAATTGGCCAAGGCCAAAGACTTCGATGGGCGCGGCAATGACATCGTCACTTACATCGTTGATCGCAATGTCAATTACACGAACGTCTGCAACGTTTATTGCAAATTTTGCGCCTTTTATCGCGTGGAAAAAGACGATGATGCCTATGTGATCTCCTTCGACGAGATGGACAAGAAGATTGAGGAAACCATCGCGCTCGGCGGCACACAAATGCTGATGCAAGGCGGGCATCATCCCAAGCTGACGAAGCAGTGGTACCTCGACTTGTTGTCGCACGTCAAAAGCAAGTTTCCCGATTTCAATATCCATGGATTCAGTCCCAGCGAGTTCATCCATTTCCGCGAAGTCTTCAACGAGCCCCTGGAAAAGATCATCGGCGATTTCAAGGCGGCGGGCCTGGGATCGATTCCCGGCGGCGGCGGAGAAATTTTGGTGGACCGCGTGCGCCAGCGCATCTCTCCGCTCAAGGCCATGAGCAATGACTGGCTGGAGGTCATGGACGTGGCCCACCGGCTGGGATTGTATTCGAGCGCCACGATGATGTTCGGCCACGTGGAGACGATCGAGGACCGCATCGAACACCTGGAACGTTTGCGGGCGCAGCAGGACAAATCGCTCGCATATAAGAAAGGCCATTTCACGGCGTTCATCTGTTGGACATTCCAGGCCGAGCACACCAAGTTGAAGGCCCCGACTGTCGGCGCGCAGGAATATTTGCGCACCCAGGCGCTGGGCCGGATCTATCTGGACAATTTCACGAACGTGCAAAGTTCCTGGGTCACCCAGGGACTGGAGATCGGCCAGGTGGCGCTCAAGTACGGCGCGAACGATTTGGGCAGCATCATGATCGAAGAAAATGTCGTGTCCCAGGCCGGCACGACGTTTCGCATGACGGTAGAGGACATGAAACGGCTGATCTCGCAGTTGGGCTACGAGCCACACCAGCGGAACAACTGGTATCAGTTGGTGAATTAAGCTTGCCCAGATTTTTCTTAGCCGCAACAATCACATCATGGCAATACCGTCTCCCTCGCGAGTCATCCGCGACCCGAAGACGCGCTTTAACTGGCGCGTGAGCACCGCCTTGCGATGGGCCAGCAGTCGCTGGCAGGAATTGCGCGCCAGGGTCACGGGGCGGAAATATTATTGCCACGCGCTCGCCGGCGAATCGGATTATAATATCTCGATCAATTCGGATCTGACCGTTTCCTGCAATTGCCAGGATTATGACGGCAGCGGACACCTCGGCGACTTGCGGAAAAATTCCTTCGAAGAGATTTTCTTCGGGCCGGTGGCGCAAAAATTCCGGGATGATCTGGACCAAGGAAAGATCCCGATCCCCACCTGCACCCGCTGCGGCGACTTCCGCCGTTTAAAACGCGGGGAGCAGCCTCCCAAACCGCATCTGCCGCATCGCGGAATGCTTTTAGAGAACACGGTCATCTGCAATGTGGACTGCATCGGTTGCGCGCGCGAAGGCGCGGCGAATATCCGCACCAAGAAAACGATGCCCCTCGCGGAATTAAGCCAGATGGCCGACCTCACGGCGCGCCTGGGGATGGAACGCATCTTTTATCTGAACCTGGGCGAGCCCTTTCTCTCGCCGACGATCTGCCAGGAACTTCCGTTGTTGCGGCAGAAAAATCCGAATGCCTACATCCGTGTTTCGACAAACGGGGTTTTGCTGAATACGGACGCCAAACGCGAAGCGGCCCTGAACCTGAGCGACATCCAATTTTCCATCCACGGCATCAGCGAAGAGATGTCCGGCAAATACATGATGCGGGGCAATTTTGACAAGGCGTTTGAGGCGATGAAGCAGATGGTGGCCTACCGCGACGCCCGCGGCCTGAAGATGCCGATCCTCGAGTGGAAATATCTTCTCTTCAACTGGAACGACCATCCCGAAACCATCGCCCGGGCGATCGAGATGGCAACGGAGATCGGCGTGGACATCATCTCCTTCTGGCCAACCGGAAATCCTTTTTACGGGATTTCGTGGCGTTACCGGTTGGGCCGGTTCAATAATGTCGGCCGCACCAGCTGGAAGGGGCGCGAAGTGATTTTGCGTCCCGATAATGCCGCGGCGGCCAGATGAAAAATGTCCTGGAGAAATGGGGATTGCCCCTCCTGACGCTGTTCACTTTTTTTTTCCTGCTGGGTTCCCGCTCGCTCAATGAACCGGACGAAGGCCGCTACTCCGAGATTGCCCGCGAAATGATCGAAACGGGCAACTGGCTCGTCCCGCATCTCTGGTATCTGCCCCATCTGGATAAACCACCTTTGACTTATTGGCTGGTGGCCGCTTCGATGAAATTCTTCGGGCAAAACGAATGGGCGGTCCGCCTGCCGCTCGCGCTCGCCGGCATCAGTGGCGTTTGGGCGGCCTATTTGCTGGGCAATTCATTGGGTGGACGGCGCGTGGGGATTTGGAGCGGCCTGATTTTGCAAAGCTCGCTCCTGTACTTCGTCATGTCGCGGATGTTGACCACGGATATTTTCCTGACGCAATTTGTCGCCTGGGCGATTTATTTTTTTTGGCGGAGCTGGCTCTGCCTGAAACATTCCGCAGCAGGCTCCAAGAGTTCGCCGTTTCTCTTCTGGCACGTCGCCGGATGGGTGGCCATCGCGCTAGCATTTTTAGCCAAAGGCCCCATCGCTCTGGCGATTCCACTGGTCGCCTTTGCCGTTCATATCATCTTCCATCGGAAAGAAATCCGCTCTGCGAAACTTTTGTGTTCCGGTTTGATTTGTGGTTTCGCCGTTTTTTTTGCCCTGGCCGCACCCTGGTTTTTGATGGTGTTCCAACGCGAACCCGGTTCGGCGCATTACATGATTTTGGGACAGGCCGCCGGTCATTTGCTGGGCACGACCATCAAAAACCGGACAGGAAGCCCATTTTATTTTTTTGCGATCCTTACCGTTGGGCTTTTGCCCTGGACGGTCCTGTTGGGCTGGCTCTGGCGGCGTCCTGAAATCACCAAAGACGGCAGGCTGATGCTGAGCACCTGGGCCATTTTCACTTTTGCATTATTTTCGTTGTCGCATTCAAAATTGCCCGCCTACATTTTGCCGATTTTTCCGGCGCTGGCAGTCCTGATCGCGCTGAAGTTTTTCAGCGACGCGAGTGCCAATGCCTCGGCACCACGAATCGCATGGCAGATTTGCCTGGCCTGTTCATTGCTCTTGCCGGCGGTTTTCCCGCCATTGCTGGAGATTGCTTTTAAGGATGCCTTGCCGGAATGGTTGAGATGGCAGACGGCAGTATTCGCGGGCGGCATCATTCTGATTTCTGTTTTGGCGCGCAAATGGACAGTTCAAACGATGACCGGCGCGACCATTGCCTTATCGCTTGCCGGCTTTTTTATCGTCATCGCAGAAATCGCGCCGTATCAATCGACGCTGAAGGCCAATCAATCGTTTAAATCTCTCGCTTTGGAGTTGGCCAGGGATGTTCAACCGGCTGATGCCGTTGTTTGTTGGGGAAAATTTCCCGAAGGCCTGCCATTCTATTCCCAAGGCGCGATCTCGGCGACACATCGTCCTTATTTGGGGGACGTGAATGTCACACAAGTACCGTTTGAATATCCCGGCAATCGCGAGCGACTGGGTGATTTACTTTTGCCGGATGACAATGCCCTGGCGCAATTGCTCCAGGGAGAAAAAAAGGTTTGGGTGGTCGGCTTTGGCAATACGATGGAACAGTTCCAGCAGGCGCATCCGGCCATCCCCTTGCGCCTTGTCTCCCAGGCCGGACAATGGGAATTGTTGGTGAACCGCTAGGCGGTGAGGTATTTTTCCTGCCGCGTGGAATTGACGAAGCGGACAAAGTCACCGATGCTGTCGCAAAATTTACCTGAGAAATAATGGCCGAAGATCTTGAAATCAGTTTCGTAATTCCTTGTTACAATGAGGAAGGGAATCTGCCTGAACTGGTAAAAGCGATCCAGGCAGTCACGGAGCCGTTGAAAATTTCCTACGAGATCATCATCACCGATGATTGCAGCAAGGACCGGTCATGGCCGATCCTCAAAGAGATGGCTGCCCGCGACCCGCGAATCCGGGCACAGCGCTTTGAGTTCAATTGCGGGCAGTCAGCATCTCTTTGGGCGGGAATGCAAGCCGCGCGCGGAAAACGCATCGTCACTCTCGACGCTGATTTACAAAATGACCCGCGCGATCTGCCGAAATTGCTCGAAGCGGCAAAAAACTTTGATTGTGTTTGTGGCACACGCGTCGAAGCGCGCGCGCACGGTGATAATTTTATCCGCATCGCTTCGTCGAAGATCGCGAATTGGGTGCGCAACCAATTGTCTGACGAAAATATTTCCGATGCCGGCTGCTGCTTTCGCGTTTTCAGGCGCGAATGCATCGCGGACCTTAAATTTTTCAAAGGGATGCACCGGTTCATGCCCACGTTGGTCAAAATCGAAGGTTTTACTGTCACGGAAGTCGCGATCTCCGCAAATCCGCGTTTTGCCGGGCAGAGCAATTACGGAGTCTGGAACCGTTTATTCGCCTCTTTTTACGATTTGCTCGCCGTGCGGTGGATGAAAAAGCGGATGTTCAAATACAAGATCGCGGAGAAGATCAATTGAGCGCGCGGCTCCCGTAATTCCATGCAACGATTCTTGATCAAAGGCGTCAATTGCGCGCTGCTGATCCTCATCATCATCGGCTTGCCGGCGGCGACACATGACAAACTGGGAAACCTGCGGATCACTTCGGCGTCTGTGTCACAATTGGTCATGTTCTGGGGATTATCATTGGCGCTGGGCGCAAATATTTTTTCCGCCATGTTTTTAGTCAAAGGAAAGAAGGAGCGGAGGCTTTGCTGGGAATGGGCGGTAGCATTTGGGGTGCTGTTATTCACTTATTCGGCTCTCGTGTTCGGCTACTTTAATTTCGATTGGCTCAAAAGATCGCTGCTCTGGCTGCAAAGCCACCTCTAACCGATCTGCGCGCAATAGCCACGGCCAGATCAATACGTCACCCGGTAATAGCGCTGGCCGAAGTCGGCTGTGTTTGTGTCAGTGAACGTGAAGGGAGCGGCGTTGGTGAAGATTGAAATCCAATCCGGCGTTAAGAGGTTAGTGGACGCTTGAATGATATAATTCACCCCGGTTGTGCCGGAGACCACGAATTGGAACTGTTGATTGGTGAAGGTGGCGGATGAAGACGAAGGGACATTCGTGACGATCACCACCGGCGATACCGTGCCCTGGACCGCAAAGTCCAGCGCGGTGCTGGCAGCCACATCAAAAATATACCAGGTCCCCCCCGAACCGCCGCTGTAATTCACGATACGAAAGGTGACGTTGGTTCCGGCCCCGACATTTTGGAGCGCGGCAATGCTTGAGAGATCGATCGGGTTTAAAGAAGCTCCACCACTGGTATTGGTGGGGTACGACAAAGCCGTGATGTCGGTGAAGGTTCCCGATCCGACCTGGTATTGCAAAGCGCCCGTGGGCGGGCCAACGGGTGAACGCCGGTAATCAAACCTGCTGATCGAGGTATAGGAGACGGTGTAGCCGCTTTTGGCCGTAGTGACAAAGGTAATGCCCTGGTTGGCTGTGATGGCGTTGGTTTCGGAGGCGCTGGTAAAGGAAGCACCGCCCCATGCCCGCTGAGCAGCGCTGCCGGAAGTACTGATGCCTGAACCACGAGTCAAGCCGGCGACCACACTGAGATTAGGAGCGTTAGTGGTGGGAGCCAGGGGTGAAGCGCCATAATTACCTGATCCGCCGGTAAGGCCGTTGACGTCCCAGCCGATCAAGGTCGTGTTGGTAATGCTGCCGATCGGCGCGAACACGGTGGTGAGATCGCTGGCCGTGTTGTTCGCCGCGTTGGCATCGCCCCCGCCGGACACCGAGACGATGTTGGTAAGAATGTTCGGGCAATTAGGGGCGACTGCCACCGTGACGGTGATGAGCGGATAACTGGCGCCGGCCGGCAAGGCATCGGTGCGGGTGCAGCTCAACGCATTTAAATTGGTGGTCCAACCGTCGCCGCTCATGTCAGTGGCGATGAGGCCGGCGGGCAGCGCATCCGTGACGGTGATGGTTCCACTGGATGGCAACGAACCGACATTGGCTACGGAGATGATATAAGTGTCAGCGGTATCGCCACGGGTAAAATTGCCGGTATGGGAGGTGGTGATGACCAAATCCACCGGCAGACCATTGACGATGAAATCGCTCGAACTGATGGCAGTACCGCTGGCCGTGACGCTGATCAGACCCGAAGAGGCATTCGGGGGCACGGTGGCGGTGATCTGCGTGTTGGAATTCACCGTGAAGGTGGCACTGACGCCGTTGAAAGTGACTGCCGTAGCGGAAGTAAAATTCGTGCCGGTGATCACGATGGAATCGCCAACCGCGCCGTTGGTGGGAGAGAAACTATTGATGACTGGCGGCGGGTTGGTCTGGCCATCCACTTGATTGCGCAGCACGGCGGCGACATCGGTCGGCAGGGCGGTAAAGAACGTGTAACCGGTATCGACCTCGATCTGGCTGGCGGAAGTGATGTAGTTCTGCCAGGCGCTGCTCACAGAATTGTTGTTGGGAATCTTGATGACGATCACCCGGTTGGTGCTGGTGATGCGGCTCAAGGCGGTGCCGCTTCCCAACGGAACCACCACGACGATTTTCCAGGTGTAATTGGGGATGACCGCCTTGCCGCTGGGAATGCGAGTGGTGCCAAAACCGCTGGGTCCGCAAGTGATCAGCAACTCATTGCCGGCGGAGGCGAGCGAGCGGCAATAGCTCTCGAAATTCGCCCAAACACCTTCATTGTTATTAGAGGCCTGGGGAATGATATTGGACATGAAAAAAACCATATCGTTATCCGTGACATTGTCGGTGCGGTCTTCCGACGGGCACATATGGCCGCGGTCGAAGCTGATACTTCCAACGCCATCATAATCCGTGGGGGTCACCCGATAAAAATTGGGGGGTAAATTTGTGTCGGTGAAGAAACTGGAAGAGCGTCCGCTGTTGCCGACATCACCCGCCGTCAAATCCCAACTGGCCCAGTTCGGTTCACCCAGGTTATCACTGTAATCGAGAGATTCAACGGTACGCTGGATCAAATAATGGTCGTGGTTATTGGTATCCACAATCGCGCCGCTCGGATTGCCAAGCTGCATCTGGAGAGTGGCATCAATGGTGGCATGGGCCTGGAGGGCAGCCAGCAATAGCGTGGCGACGACGGCAAAAATTAGGTATGGAATTCGCATATCTGATTTCCAAATCATTAGACAATAGCCCGTTTTTTTATCCGCTCCACTCTTAATTCTAAACAACTTAAAAAATAGTGATTCTTGTCGGGCAAAATCGCACAAAAACGACGAAAGTGCGTTTGCCATTTCGATTCGCCGCTAAGGCAACGTGAATTTGTGTTGGAAAATGACATTGTGGTTTAAGGCTAAATCCGCCATATCATTGGGATGCTCGCGAAGGTTTCCTCGGCTGCGCTCAGCGGGATTGAGGCTTTTCCAGTGGAAGTCGAAGTCAACGTCGGCTACGGCGATACCTTCGTGGCGCTGGTTGGCCTGCCGGATGCCGCAGTGAAGGAATCTAAAGATCGCGTTTCGACCGCCCTGGCCAATTCCGGTTACAAATTTCCCCTGGGCCGCACGACCATCAACCTGGCGCCGGCCGATATCAAAAAAGAAGGGCCCAGCTTCGATTTGCCGATCGCGCTGGGGATGCTCGCCGCGAGTGAGCAGATCGAGACGGATCAATTGGATAATTTTGTGGTCGTTGGCGAATTGGCGCTGACGGGCGGAGTGAGACCAAGCAAGGGCATCCTGCCAATCGCGCTTCGCGCCAAAGCAGAGGGCAAAACGGGAATGCTGGTTCCGGTCGAAAATGCCGCGGAAGCCGCAGTGGTCGCGGGATTGCAAGTCATCCCGGTACAAAATCTTCGTGAAGCAGCGCAATTTCTTGAGGGTGAGATCAAGATCGCGCCGAAGCGGATGGACATCGGAAAACTTTTTGAGCAGGGCCACAGCGAGGATCTGGATTTTTCAGAAGTCAAAGGACAAGAAAGCATCAAGCGCGCCCTGGAGATCGCCGCGGCGGGAGGACATAACATTTTGCTCATCGGTCCGCCGGGAACCGGGAAGTCGATGCTGGCCAAACGACTGGCCACGATCCTGCCGCCCCTGACTTTGGATGAAGCGCTGGAAACGACCAAGATCCACAGCATTGTTGGACTGCTTGCGCCGGGACAGGCACTGGTCACGGAGCGGCCCTTTCGCGCACCCCATCACACGGCCAGTGATGCCGGTTTGCTGGGCGGAAACATCAATCCCACCCCGGGCGAAATATCAATCGCGCATCACGGCGTGTTATTTTTAGACGAACTGCCGGAATTCAAGCGGAGCGTTTTGGAAACGATGCGCCAACCTCTTGAAGAAGGCCGCGTGACGATTTCCCGCGCCGCCGGAACGATGACGTTTCCGTCACAGTTCATGCTGGTCGCGGCAATGAATCCCACGCCGGACGGCAAAATGCCCGGCGAAAGCAAATCGTCACCGCGCGAGATCCAAAATTATCTTGGCCGGATCTCGGGGCCGTTGCTCGACCGCATCGACCTGCATGTGGAAGTGCCGCAGGTGAAATTCAGGGAAATCTCCGGCGACAAAACCGGGGAAACGTCAGCTGAAATCCGCGGGCGGGTCATCCAAGCCCGCAAGATCCAACACAAACGTTTTGCCCATAAACCAAAAATCACGTGCAACGCGCGTCTTGGCCCGAAAGAGCTGAAGGAATTCTGCGCGCTCGACGATTCGACGAAGGAATTATTGAAAAATGCGATGTCAGAGTTAAATTTCAGTGCGCGCGCCTACGACCGAATCCTGAAAGTGGCGCGAACCATCGCCGATTTGGCGGCTTCGGAAAATATTTTAAGCGAGCATATATCCGAGGCGATCCAATATCGGTCATTGGACCGGCAATTGTGGACATAATGAAAAAAATTCTTTTAAAAATATTGATCCTGGCCCTGAGCATGGGAATCGCCGTTGCGGAGGGGACAAACTCACCGCCGGCGGTTCCGGCGCCTGGAACGAACCAGTTGAATATTGTCTATGGGGAGGCGGCGGGCCAAAAATTGTTGCTCGACGCGCACATCCCGGAGGGCGCGGGGAAATTTCCCATCGCCATCCTGGTGCATGGCGGCGGCTGGATGAGCGGCGACCGGGAGCATGAATTCTACGAATTGTTTGATGCGTTGAGCCGGGCGAATTTCACATGGTTCACGATCGAATACCGGATGGCGCCCACGAATCGCTGGCCGGCGTGTTTCGAAGATGAACAAGCGGCCATCCGCTGGGTGAAACAGCATGGCGGGGAATTTAAAGGCGATACCCATCGCATCGCGCTGATCGGATATTCGTCCGGCGGACATCTCGTGACCCTGGCGGGGACGACGGCGGGCGAGGACACGCGCGTGCAGGCCATCGTTGGCGTTTCACCCCCGACGGACCTGGTGTCCGATAACTTGCGACGCGGGGGCTTGACCATTTCGATGCGCTCTTTGTTCGGGTTTGACAGCACAAATATCGACGGTCCGGTGATCGAGGTGTTGAAGGAATATTCTCCGCTTACCTACGTCAAACCGGGGTTACCGCCGTTCCTGTTGATCCAGGGCAGTGCCGATCGGACGGTGCCGCATACGCAGAGCGAAGCTTTTCAAGCGGCGTTGCTCAAAGCCGGAGATACATGCGATTTCATCACCATCACCAACGCACAGCACCGGATCGCCGACTGGGAGAAGTTTGATCCTGATTGGCAAAGCAAGGTGATCGCCTGGTTGCAGCAGAAATTGCCTTCGACAAAATAGGACATTTGCCGAGGGTGAAGGCAATGGATTTGACTGGCAGGAAAAGTTATTTAGGCCAGCATGCGGCAGGGTAATTTGAGTTTAGATCCATGCGGTTATTTAGACCTTAAATCAAACGTATGATTTACCGAGTGCGACGCCGCGGCGAAGATTTAGGCGCGTTTTCGATGGAAGAACTACAGCGACGCCACGCCACCGGTGAATTTTCCGGGAGTGAATACGTCCAGGCGGAGGGCATGAATGATTGGCAGCCGCTCCAATTGGTATTGCAATTGGGTTATATCCAATCGCCACCGTCTTCGTCGCCCCCTCCGCAGGGCCGGACCAACATGAATCTGGTTTGGGGAATCGTGATCCTCGGCATACTGTGTGTCGTGTTCTTCGTCATCCTGATCGCGTGGAATGTGAAGCATGCGATCGGCATCATGACACAGCAGCAACAGCAGCAACATTCTTCGGTCAACCTCTACCAACCGCGACCCGAGGCGATGGCTGCGTCCATGCGACCGGTGGTTTGGAACACCAATACGTTGACCGTTGTTGACGCGCGGACCCGGGCGCGTGAATTTAGAATCCGGGAATGGCTCGAAGGCTACCAACAGCGGGGCCGGCGTGATCCCGAAGGCGATGGGGAAGTGGTGGAATTCCTCCAAACCTGGATCGCGCGCAATTATGGAGGTGAGGCGGCGACGAATCGAATGTCGCTCTCCCGGGAGAGCGACAAATTGGCGGCGGATCCGCAATGTACAGATCCGCTTGTCCTGACGGTGGTGGCCAATGAAACAACTGATCGCGCCGCGGCCATCGAGCGGTTTCAACGGGCGCTGGCCGCTTATCCTGCGTCTGCTCACCGCGCCTATCCCCAGTTTTACGCCCTGGTCATCCTGGCAAGATATTATGATACACCCTCCGATCACGTCACCACGCTGGATTCATCAGCGCTGGAACTGCTGCCGAAATGCTTTTCAGACGGAAGCTTTACTGACATTGACCAGCAGGAAATTGCCGAGATTTTTGTGAACGGGTGGGGCAATGATTTCTTTTCCCGCAACGCAGATGCCGTGTGCAAGATCGCCAATGATGCCGGACCGCGTTTCCACTGGGTAGCGCTGGTGCTCGGCGGGGAAAATGAGCGAACCAAAGCGTGGCAGGCCCGCGACAATGGATGGACGCAAAAGGACCGGAAAACCTTCTACGCGGATATGACTATCGCAGAAACTAATTTCACAGAGGCGTGGAACCTGGAAACAAATTTTCCCCTGGCGCCCGCGGCCATGATCCAGGTGTCCCTGGGCAACTCAGATATCACCAAGATGCGGACATGGTTCGACCGGGCGACGGCGGCGCAGATCGATTATCCCGATGCCTGGGCGCAAATGCTCTGGGGTTTCAACCCCGATTGCCTGGGCAATGAGGGGTGCATGCTGGCTTTCGGCAAAGCGGCGGTGGAAAGCGGACGGTTCGATACCGATGTTCCCTATAAATTGGTGGATTGCATCAAGGCCGCCGAATCAGAGATGAATCTGCAACCAGGCCACCATCTTTTTGGACGGAGCGATATTTGGCCTGAGCTTGAAAAAATGTATTCGGGTTATCTTTCGGAGCCTGCGCAATCACGGGAACGCGACAAGTGGCGGTCGTCTTATGCGGCGGTCGCTTTTTTTGCCGGAAAAGATGACGTGGCGCGGGAACAGCTCCAGGCACTGAATTGGAATCCTGATTTTCGCACCATGGCGGAATGGAAAATAGACCCCGTTGTGTGGCCGCTGGATGTAGCGGCGCGAACCGGCCCGCTGGGCAAAAAAATTTCCATGGCGGAAATCCTGTTCCAAAGCGGAGACAAAAGCGGCGCGCTGGCACAGTACACGACCTTGAGTTCGACCCCCGGGGCCGATGATCGCACCAAACAGTTTATCCATTATCGCCTCATGATGTTGAATGGCAAATATCCGATTGAAGCCCAACTCCAGCAATAGCAGGTCCCATCCTTTTTCAACCGATCAGGCCGTTGCGGCGCTTTCAACCCGCTGGCCGGGGTGAACCCGGTAGATGACATCAACCAGGTTGCGAAGATATTGTTCGTCCGCAACGCCATCGGTGGCTTCCTGGGGAAATTCAACCTTCGCGCGAAAATGCGCCGCCAGCATGGAAAACAATTCCACGCGGGCATTCGGATCAAATTCATTCCGCCGGAGGATCGCTTGCAGGGCGATGTCCGCCTCCAAAGGCGTGACGTTTTGCCGCAGGCGCGCCACCAGGTGGGGAAATTGCCGAAGCGAATTAAACTTGTCCACCAGCAGTTTGTCTAAATCCGGTTCACTGATCCGAGGCATGCGGACGACGATCGTATTGGCGGCGATGTCGCCCAGGCGCTGGCATTTGGGGCTGAACCAACACGTCACTCCTCCGACAAAATAAAACACCGGCAACATGTCGACAAAGCGCAGCAGGTTTCGCATCACGATCTGGTTGAATTGCAGGCGCATCCCTTCCACGTCAGCGACCCGAAGCCGAAAGAGTTTTTTGCCGATGGTTTGCCCGCGCCAGGACCACTCAAAAAAAATCCCGTACCCGATGCTGACCACAAAATAGGCCAGGACACCGATCGCAATGGCGACATTGAAATTGATGATCCCCAGCAGCATGACGAGGGCATAGACCAACATCATGGTTGCGTTGATGCACAACTGGTCAATAAAACTGGCAAAAAAGCGGGTCACCGGCCCGGCCAATGGCTGCGAAAACACAATCCCTTCCGGCGTACGGATAATCAAGGTGCTCGTTTTCATTCTTGAGGCGTCTTCTTTAATCCCGAGCGCGAAAGAAAAACATAAAGCAAGACCAGCTCAACGCCGCCAAAAGCAATTTTGACAGCATAGGGAATGATCGGCTCGTGGTATTGCGAGAGGAACGCTTCGATAAACCCCGCCCAGACCAGCAGGCAGCCCACCCCAAAGATCAACGTCGTCAAGTCGCCCGATACCTGGCGCAACCGCGCCCGCAACGGGATTCGGTTGCCATGACCGATCAACGCCGTTGCCAAAATCAAGCCCCCCTGTCCGGCAATTAGAATCGCCGGAATCTCGATGACTCCATGAGGCATCAGCCATCCCAGGAGAAAGGGTGTCTCACCCGCGTAGATGTAGTCCACGGCGACCGCGCCCAGAATCACGCCATTGTAGAACAGCATCAAAATGGTTCCGAACCCCCAGGTCATCCCCAGGGCCAGGGTGAGAATTGAAATCCGGATATTGTGCGTCATCAGTTCGGCGGCAAACGACGTCTTCTCGCCGGAGAGTCGGTCCGCAGTGCCATGGTTCTCTTCCTCCGCGACCCGCTTCTGGGGATCCTGGAGCAAATGCGAAAAAGGCATCAACATCGGTTTGGAGTCCGGATCAAATGCGATCGCCGCACCGCCAAAGATACATCCGGCGATGGTGATGGCTAATGAAAGCTGGAACGCGCGGAGATGGCGGCGAAAGGTTTGCGGCAACGTCTGGAAAAACCACTCCAACGGATCAAATCGCCGTTCCTTCCCGCGCACTTCATGGATTTCGCCATAAGCGCGGCCCACGAGATTTTCCAGGTAGCGCCGGGTCTCGGGTTCTGAAGAGAAGGTCGTGATTTTTGCAAGGCTTGCCGCCGTGCGCTCATAAAGTTGGTGAAACGACTCCAATTGCTTCAGCGATAGTTGGGCGTTCGGCTCACTTTCAATCCAGTCCAACATTTTTTCCAGTTCGTTCCAATTGGGCCGTTCGTTGGCAATGAACCGTTGAAGATCGACAATCATAACAATTGCCTCCTTTTGACGTTCAGATATTGCGAAACGATATCCGCGCTGAGCCGCTCATTGGCCAGCAATGAAAACTGGATCCCGCGCCGTTGGAGAACTTTTTGCAATTCGCGCAACTTCTGCCATCGCAAGTGGCCGCCAAGCTCACGATAGAGGTCATCCATGCCCGTGACTTCGGTATTGGAAAACAACGGTCTGACAGCGGGAGATTGAATCATGTTGACCAGGACCAGATGTTGTCGGCGGATCAATTCGATATTGTGCGTAAAATTTTCCGCGATAGCGGGATCATCGAGGGCAGTCAGGAAGATCAGCAAGGCCCGGCGGCGCAACCGGACACGGATGAATCTGAATAGTTCGTCAAAATCCGGGGTGACAATCTTTGGTTCCAGCGTATAAAGCGCGTCCCGGCAGCCGCTATAGTGGGATTGTCCATTTTTGGCGCGAACAAACCGATCTACTTTGTTTGTGAATGTGATCAAGCCGAACAAATCGCCCTGTTGTTCTGCTGCCAGGCCAAGCACCAGGGCGGCGGTCACAAAACGCTCCAGCAAATCAGGTTTATCAGCGCTGTCGGCGGCTTGCCGCGCGCTCAAACGGGAAGCGTCGATGATGACATAGACTTCCTGCGTTTTTTCGATCTGGAAAACTTTGGTGATGGGTTTGCCCCGGCGCGCCGTCGCTTTCCAATGGATTTCATCAAAGCCATCGCCAGGGACATATTCGCGCAATTTTTCAAAATCACGCCCTTTGCCGATCTGCCGTTGCGCGTGCAAGCCGAAAGCGCCGCGGTTGAGAAAAAGTGCGGCAAGACTCTTTCGTTCACCCAACAAATTAGGATATACGCGGATCTCAGAAGCAGCCGGCAGCTCCTTGCGCGCGGCCCAAAGGCCCAAGGGCGATTCTGTCTCAACGAATGTCGAGTTCAACCGGTAATTCCCGCGCTTTGCCGGCGTGCATGACCACGAGAGGCGGGACCATTCGCTCTCCGCAGGCAATTGGGCGTCCATCTCATCCATTTCCGCGGTGATTTCCGGCGGCCATGCCAAACCGATGCACACCTTCTTCTTTTGCCGGCCTTCATTGCGGATGCGCAACTCCAGTTTGCTTTCCCGGCCCTTGGACATCCGGGTCACGTCAGGAAGCGCGACTTCCACGCCGACAAGGTTTTTTCTCGCACCAAAGGCATCTACGGCCGCAACCAGAAAAAGTCCGGCGATGACTGCCAATGAGACGGCGGCGCCAGCCGGGGCAATGGCGATTAACAGGGCAAACGGCAGGACAATCGCCGAAACCCAAAACAATAATCTGGAACGGGGAACAATCATCGCGGAACCGCTATCTGTTGCAGGATTTGCTGGATCACCTCCGCAACGCTCAACCCCTCAATCTCAAATTCCGGACGCAAAATCAACCGGTGTTCCAGGACGGGTTGCGCCAAAACTTTAATATCGTCTGGCGTCACGAAATCCCGGCCGGAAAGGGCAGCGTAGGCGCGCGCCGCCATGATCAAAGATTGCGTCGCCCGCGGACCGGCGCCGACCAGAACGCTTTCATGGGTGCGGGTGGCGCGCACAATGTCCACCAGGTACGCAGTTAATTCGTCCCGGATGACGATGGTGGACAGCCCTTCACGCAGCCCCGTCAAATCTTCCATTTTGATGACCGGCTGGACAACGCCTTGCTTGAGCAGCGTCTCCGGCGCGTCTTTGGTCATTGTCCGCTGTGCCAGCGAGAGCTCTTCAGCGCGATCGGGCGCAGTCATCGTGATCTTCAGCATGAAGCGGTCTTTCTGCGCTTCCGGCAGCGGATAAGTGCCCTCGTATTCAATCGGGTTTTGGGTGGCAAAAACCGTGAAATTTTCGGGCAGGAGATGCGTCTCGCGATCGATCGTAACCGCCCGCTCCTGCATGGCCTGCAACAAAGCTGATTGCGTCTTGGCCGGCGCGCGGTTGATCTCATCGGCCAGCAAAAAGGACGTGAAGATGGGTCCTTTGATCAGCGAGAATTCATTGCGTTGCAGATTGAAGACATTCGTGCCGGTGATATCGGCGGGCATCAAGTCGGGCGTGAACTGAATGCGTGAAAAATCGGTGCCCAGGACCTGTGCCAGTGTGCGCACCAGGAGCGTTTTAGCGACACCCGGCACGCCTTCAATGAGCGCATGTTGCCCGGTAAAGATGGCAATCAATGCTTTTTCGATGACTTCATGCTGGCCGATAATGACCTTGCCGGTTTCATGCCTCGCCTGTGCCAGGACTTCTTTGAGTCGTTCTGTATTCATGATGTTGGTGACGTTTTTCGGATTTGGAGCGATCGTGCGATTTTTCGATAGGTCTCAACGGAGCTTTGATTGGGGGCTGATGCCGTGTCTTCGGATAAAAAAATCTTTTGGGCCGCTTCACCTCGCGCACGAGAGAGAGCATCGGCAGAACCGATGGATTTTTCCCATTCACTGAAACACGTCGCCAGCAGATTCCGTGGCGAAATGCTGCGACGAAGCAGGTTGATAAAACCTTCGGCGGAATCCTTTCCGGAGATGATGTTCGTCGGTTTTTCATAGGTGTGGGGCGGCACCAGGCTCGTAGAGTTTTTCCAGATGAACAGGCCGGCCAGCAAAATCAAGCCGGCGGCGACGCCATGCAAACGATATTTTCTCATCAGGGTGGCCACGCCTCCGGTTTCGAGTATCCCAAAATGCGCCTCGTCAAACACAACATTTTTGTTAGAGCCGACCAGCCATGCCAGCAGGTCTGCATGCCGGTCCCGCGACATGGCTTCGTTGCTGGCGAAATATGTGTCCGTCGCCAAAACCACCGAGCCGCTCCCGAAATGTCTCTCCATGACCACGGCGTTGGTGCCGCGGGCGTAAATGACATGCCATTGGCTGTTCCAATTCGTAAAAACTTCCCCGCTGTGCCAATCCAGCTCTGACGGCAGCGGCAGTGCGGTCCGGTTGTCTACCGGCACCGGGGCATAACTATCTCCGTCCGGCATCAACGCCTTGAATCCCGGATGGAACCCCCATTCGTCCTGCAACGCAACCCAATCTTTGTCTTCCCCGGCGTCCGGGGTGGCCTTATGCGGCGGTGGCAAATGTTTCCCTTCTTTTGATTTTACCGGCGCCGGCGGATTGGTTTCCTCCCCGTTATGAAAGAAAAAATCTTCCTCTTCGGTTTGCGGAAAAAAAGTGATGACCAACCGGTTGCCGCGGGCCAAAAAATTTTCCAGGTCATGGAATGAATCCGTTGACAACGACTCCCATTCTTCGCTATTGCCCGCCAGGTGGAGATAAACCGTGCCATGCTGCTCCGGCAAACGGTTCGCGTCGCTGAAATCGCGGCGGACGGAAATGTCCGCGACCTTTTGCAGGCTCTCATAGAACGCCATCGTCCCGAGCGGATCGGCGCGCAAAGAGGAATAAGGGGGATACACATCTCCGCGCTCAAACCGCAATTCAAAAAGCTTGATCGCTCCCAGCGCAAAAATGATCGCGCAGCCGCTCAGGATCAGGATGGGTGCGATTTTTTTCATCCGGCCCCTTTGATCCGCTCCACGTTCGCTGCGAACCGGTTGACCAGGTCAAAATCCACCGTATGCATGCCATACCAGATGCGCTCGAAATCAAAAACATTGTTTTCAAATACGGAGACCAGGGCTGGAAACGTATGTCCCCGCCGTTGCAGTTCGCGCCCATAATCACGGTTCGATTTGAATCGCGCGATGCTGATGAGGTGGCGGGAGGCCAGATGCGATAAGCTCGCGAGATAAAAAGCGCGCATCGCCAGGCGAAATTCCCCGCGCTCCAAAAGTTCCCGGGCCATTTTTGTCCAGCCATCTTCCGGCAATTGGTCCGCCCTCACATTTTCGTCGGCGATGTCAGGGATGGCTGGGATCGCTTCAGCTTCTATGGCCGCGGCGGATTTTCCCCGGTGCTGCCAGATGCGATAAAGCGAAACGCCAAGGACCGCAAGGACCGCCGCAACCAGACCGTAAAGCAGGATTTCCACCCAGAAAATCCATCCATATCCCGGGGAACTGCTCCCGGTATCGACCGCGTGACGTTGCGGAAAAAGTTTGCGCATCAATTCGTCGATCCAACGGCCCAGGGTATGTGCCGTTTCACGAAGCGTTTTCCCCAAGTCATCAAAAAATTGCGCAAAGATGCCTTCCGGCGCGCCGGTGTCGGTCATTTTTTTCCGGGGCATCCGCCAGACGAATTTTGATTCATGAATGGTCTGGTTGATGACATGGTCAAGGCCGGCGGCGGAAATACTTTGCGAAGCGGGCGCGCCCGGTGATGGCGCCGGGTTGGCCGCCATCGCGGTCGTTCCCAAAAATAGCGTGCCCAGCAATAAAACGAGCCCGGTAATTTTGGAAGACGTGGAGAGGAAAGGTTGCAATTCCGCCTTTAAATCTTCCCCGGATTCCACAGATTCAGCATAGAAACAACGCAGCGTGAAAATGGCTTTTAAAATCGGGTCGGCGCAAAGATAGGTCAAGGCCGCCATCGCGGCAAAAAAAGTCGAGTTGAATAGACTTTCCGGGCTATTGGTGAAGGCGGATTGGATCCCAAACAGTGTTTTAGCCAGCTCGGGAAGCGTCAGGCAAACCGTGATCCAGTTCAAGAAGATGTACCAGGTAAAACCCAACATCACGGCCAGCCCAAGGAAATTTTGCCGGGGCCAGAATGCTCCCAACTTCCAGGATTTGTTCAACAGTTTAGCCGGGCCACCTTCCGCCTCTGCCAATGCGGTGGCGCTCTGGAAGAATCCATAAATCCTGGGGAATGGAATCACTGGCAAGGCCGACAACGGAATCAAAAAAAGACCGATGGGCTGCAACACTGCCTGGGCCAGGAAAATCCGGGCGCATCGCCCCGGGGTCAATCGCGGCGGCGGTTCCCCGGTGAGGTGCGCGCGAAAATTGAGGGCAAAGATGCTTTGCCAGAACTTCATCCAAAAAAATAACAGGCCAATCCCCAGGCTGGCGCTTGAAAGATATTCCCCGGCAAACGGGCTTCGGCTCATTTCTCCCCAAAAAAAGAGCAATCCCAATATGAAGGGAATTGCGCCTAAATAATAAACAGCCAGGACCGTCAGCGGTCCCGTGCGAAGCCCATGCACCGCTTCTTCGATCAAATCGAATGCGGCCTCTCCATGCTGGCGTCGCGGCGTATTCATTCCTGGTTTGGAGTGTTCACCTGCCACAATGTCCCCTCATGGAACGAGTCGGGCAATTTCAATAAACCTTCACCGATGAGAAAAAAGAAAAACCAGGCGATCAGGATGCCCAGGGCCAGTTGGGCCGTGCGCCGAATCCAGGCAAACATGGATTGCCGCAACAACGGCCGTGTAGTCAGAGTCTTGAGGCAGACCACGCAGACCAGCCGGTCATCGTGTTCCACCACGCATTCGCGGCAAAAAAATTGACGGCATTCAGGGCAGCGCGCCACGGCTTCACGGGTGCCGTGGTTGAAGCAACGTTGGTGCGTGAGTGATTGCATATCATCAACTCAGGCGCGGCGGCACATCCGGGGCTGCCTTCGCGCCGGACGCGGCCAAATTCTGCATCCATGCGGCGGCCACATCTGGCGGCAGCTCTCCGCCCTGGGCGGCCACGATCAAGGGGCGGATTTTTGCCAGGGCTTTATTCGCGCGGCGGACACGGCTGAGGGCGGCTAATTCCTCCGTTTGTACGGCCGTCCGGAGATACGTTTTGCAGGTCGGTCCATGGATAAGATTGATCACCAAAAACAGCCCAAAAATCGCCAGCAAAATGACCAGGATGACCATCCAGGCGATCTCACCGCCTTGCCAATTGGAGGGAGATCCTGCCGGTTTGGCGATCATCACTAATACGAAGATAACCGTTACAATCGTCCCCAAAATTATGTTCCAGTTGATCCCCCGCCTCGTCTCATAAAATTGTATCGCCTGGATGTCTTGAAAATAAAACCGTTTGTAGGTTTCGGTATAGCCGGAGGAATCCACCGATAATAAATGGTCTTCACCCAGCCACAGACTACAACGCGACATCGCCGCGACCGCAAAGCTGCTTCGCGCGCGCGCCGATGTCAGTTTTACATATTTTGAGTCCATCGTTCTATTTTGTCGCAAGGATGATAAAGAAGGTGGCCCAACCCGCAATCTGGAGGGTGGCCAAGATCATCGCAATGACGAACCGAACTTTCGTCCGGCGCAAAATGCTCTTGGGAGCCTTCCAATAACGGATGGCCACGAATAGCGCCATGGGAGCCGTGACCAGCGTGAAGTAAAAAATCAAAAGCGGATACACTGCCAGTGCCAGCGCAATGCTGTCATAGAGAGTGCGTTCATTGTCCAATGTCTTGATCTTGCCCCTGGTTTTTCCGGTCTCCAGGCAATTGGGGCAGAAATGCTGTCCCCGCAGATCACAATCGCAGAGGGCGCATAGAAATTTTCCACAATTATCACAAGGCACGACGGCTTTTTTTCCGGGATGATAGAAACAACTGGATTCCCCCTCCACCAGGATGGTCTCACTCATTTGGACCGCAGCCGCTTTGCGGAACATTGCGGGGAAAACCTCGACGCGCAGGGGAACACCGCAAGCGGGACACGGTTTAAGCTCCGGTTGATTAAAGATGTCCTGCAACAGCCACGCCCGGCATTTCGGACACTGGATCGGCAAATTCATTTATAGACCACGCGGGTATTGCAGATGTGATCATGCAACGCCCGTCTTTGAGGCGCATCAAAACACGCCATTATATATCCGATCAAACACGCGAGAGAACTCAGGATTTTCGCAAAATATCTGCCAAACGCGCGCCCGTAAGAGATCCGTCCACCGTCGGCGGTGACTACCTTGATCTTGGCCGCCATCTTCCCAAGCGTCGCCCCATATTTGCCAACCATCAACCCTTCATACGAAGCGCCAATGGCCAACTGCAGGGCGAACAAAACCAATTGCAACGGCAAGAAAATGGCGGGATTTGACCTCGCTGAGGCCACAACAATTATCCCCCAAAGCACGCTCAACCCCATGTTAACCACCCACAGAATCAATCCATCCAGAAAAACGGCGGCAAAGCGGGTTAAAATCGGAGCGTATCTCAATTCGCCCGTGTTGATCTGCGCTCCCTCGGACAGTTTTTGCAAAAAGGCCGGTTTGCAATTGGCGCAGACATGCACAGTGCCGTAACGAATCGTCTCATTGATCGGGAAAATTTTCCCGCATTCGGCGCAGACCGCTTCCTCGCCGATTGGCCCTGCTGACAGGGGCGGTATATTTGCAGACGAACTGGAAGTGGGGGCCCCTGCCGGGCCGGTGATTTCACGGTATGGCTGCCAACCGGCCATGCCTTCGCGCCAAACCATCGTGTCAGGTTGAATTTTGCCGGTGCGAACCAACCCGGCAAATTGGTCGTCATTGAATGGGCCGGTTTGTTGTCCTTGCTCAACGTAATGCCAGTTCATATCTTGCGATGTTTGAGTGCCTGCCCGACTTTGGGGAAAAATGCCATTCACAAGCCCCCATGGCAAAATAATTCTGCTTCTGTCAAACCAGGCTGCTTCTTACCGGGCAATACGCGTTTAAAACGCCCTAATTTTCAATCCGCTTTTGTGCCCGATCAATCAGGCTGAGCAGGGAGATCTGTGACGCTGTTTCGCGTTCGGCTGCCTCGATACGGGCGAACTCACCCAGCACTTCGATGCGCCCGGGTTCGTCGCGTATTGTCGTTTCGTCACCGCCGCCGGAGCGCATCGCGCGCAGGATATGATGCGCGTTGATCGCGTCCAGCGGACGCGCGGGGGAGTAGGAATGTTCCGCGCCAGAATTTTCCGTGATGAGATGCGCGGCCAGCAGCGGTTGTAACACCTGCTGGGCCAGCTGGGTGGGGATGCCGAGCGCCGTCGACAGGCCCTGGATGGTCGCGGGCGGATTTCCGCTTTGAAAACATTTACCGATATAGGTCATCAGCCGCAACGCGATGAATTCCCGCCCGCGTTGGTTCACGTTCTCGACGAGTTTGTCCTGCAGATAGGATTTGCGGTTTTGATAGGCGTAGGCGACCTGCGCGCCGAACAGCAAGATCACCCACGAAAAATAAAGTCCGACCATGAAAACCGGGATCAGGCCGAGGCTGCCGTAAATCTTGCTGTTCATGACGATGCGTGAGACGTAAAGAAAGCCGCAAATATTGTTCAGATGCCATAGGGTCCCGCCAACAAATCCGCCGGCCAGCGCAGCATCGAACCGGACTTTTGTGTTTGGGATAAGGAGGTACATCAGGGCAAACGTCAGCCACAGGACGGCCAGTTGCAAAAAATACAGGATGACGGCCCAGGCGATCGGCATGGCTGTCATGATGTGTTTGGTGGCGGTAAAATGAGCCCCATTGCCCAAACCAACGGCGGCGGCAATCAGCAATGGCCCGAGTGAAATTGCCATCCAATAATATGCCAACCGCAAATGCAAGGGGCGCTGGGTGGTGATGCCCCAGATGTCGTTGAAAGTCCCTTCGATCCGGTTGAGCATCGAAATGGCCACGAAGATCAACATCACCATGCCGGTGATCCCCAATGCGCCGCTGCGGACGTTGTGGATGAATTCATGGATCTCATGGTCCACCTGTTGTTGGGTCGCGACTACCTGTTGGTCTTCAGGCCCGGAGAGGGAATTCGCCTGGCCGGGAGCGAGGAACATGGCGTTGGTGTCTTCGATTGTATCGGGCAACATCTCGTCCGTTCCGGGGAGAGACAGCGAATTTGCATCGGACGCGCTGGACGGCATGACATCGGCGACGAAGGAATCCACAAATTTGTAGATCTGTTCCTCGCCGGTTTTTTTCAAAATACTGCTGGTCACGCTGATGGCCACCGCCAGCAAAGGAATCAACGCCAGCAACGTGGTATACGAAAGCGCCGAGGCGCGGATCAAACAACGGTTTCGGACAAAACTGCCCCAGACAAGAACCCAGAGGTGCACGAAATGCTCCAACTGGTCGAATTCGCTCTCTCCACCGGTATGTTTGCCGGTCACGATTTTGGCGAGGCGCGAGAAAGACCTTTTCGGCATGGCGACTCACGCTAAACAGTGCGGGCCGCCAAGTCAATCAGCGCCGAATCCGCTTTTGCGCGGCAGAAATATTTTTTACTATGGGGTCGGCGCGTCCGTAGCTCAATTGGATAGAGCTTCTGACTTCGGATCAGAAGGTTGGGGGTTCAAGTCCCTCCGGACGCACCAGCAATTTCGATGGCGATGAAGATTAAACCCAATCCCCGATTCTGTGGCCGACTCCAGTCATATTCAAATATTAGGCAAAGATGAATTGGCCCGTTGGTTGAAGAAGCGATAATGCAAAAGTGCATGAAATAATTATTGCATTTTGCCGGGTGCGGGCTAAGTTGACGATATGAAAAAGATCGCGCGCCTTTTACCCGCTAAAATACCTCCGGGGAACAGACCCGCATTCTCCAAAGCCGGCGCATTTTTTGGCACGATAATCAAGCCGGGTGTTTCTCAGGGGTTTCAGGTAAGGGATTTCTGCCAAACCTATGCGATGACCCGGGAGACCTTTACCCGTCTGACCGGATTTTCGCCCCGTGCCGTTGCGCATTGGACGCAAGGACGAAAGCCCAGTGTCTCGACCGGACGCCGGCTTACGGAAATGAATCGCATCTTTGCAGCGCTGGAAACCCTGGTTGCCCGGGAAGCCATTGGACCGTGGTTGAAGGAGGCGAATTCCGCCTTTGATGGCTCGACGCCCTTGCAGGTCATTGAACGGGGCGAAACAGATCGTATCTGGCGAATGATTTACGAACTCCAGTCTGGCGAGCCGGGTTGAAACCCATCTGCATGTGCGGGATTTAATAAGTTTGGAAATTCCGCCCAAAAGTTGGCAACCTGACACAGTTTTCAGGTGAATTGGTTCTATCATAACATCGCACGGCCGGTTCTATTCGCCCAGGACGCGGAACGGGCGCATGAGCTCACCCTGGGCATTCTTGCCCGGGCCAGCCGGAATACGCTGGCGATCAGTGCTTTGGAAAGATTTTTTCCCGTTCCGGAAATACCGGTCGAAGTTTTCGGCCTGAAGTTCACCAACCCTATCGGCCTGGCTGCGGGGATGGATAAATTTGCCGCGGCGGTCCCCGTCTGGGAAAAGCTCGGGTTCGGTTTTTGCGAGCTGGGCGGCGTGACATGGCATGCGCAGCCGGGGAATCCGCAACCCCGGATCTTCCGGGCTGTGCAAGAGGGAGCCATCGTCAATCGCATGGGCTTCAATAACGCCGGAGCGGAAGCGATGGCTGGGGCGCTGGCCGAATGGCGCAAATCCGGTCGCTGGCCGAAACATCCCGTCGGGATCAACCTGGGAAAGTCCAAAGTCACGCCGCTTGAAAAGGCGGCGGAAGATTACGCCAACTCATTCCGGGTGCTGCGTGAATACGCGGATTTTTTTGTCGTCAATGTCAGTTCGCCGAATACACCGGGGCTGCGCCAGTTGCAGGACAAATCCGCGCTGGCCGAAATCCTGGCGGCGGTCCAGGAAGTCCAGCGCGATGACGCGAAGCGAAAACCCATCCTGGTCAAAATCGCCCCCGATCTTTCTTTCGAAGCGGTTGACGAAGTCCTGGAGCTGGCCAATTCACGAAATATCTCCGGCATGGTCGCGACGAATACCACGCTGGCACGTCCGCATACCAGTGAAACGGCCCTGCAAAAAGTATATTCCGAAACCGGTGGGCTGAGCGGCAAGCCTTTGCGCGCGCGAAGCACGGAGATGATCCGGCATGTCCACCAGCAGATGGGCGGGCAATTGCCCATCATCGGTGTCGGCGGGATTTTCAGCGCGGAGGATGCCTGGGAAAAGATTGCGGCCGGCGCCAGCCTGGTCCAGATCTATACCGGATTGGTCTTTGAAGGGCCGGGCCTGGTCAAACAGATCGTCTGCGACCTGGTTTTGCGGATGGAAAAAGAGGGCCTGAAGGACCTGAAGCAACTCATCGGATCGGCGTAAGCGCAGGTTTGCGCTTTTCGCGGCGTAAAATTCAGTTATGTTCTCCCAATGCGTTTTGCGTTTTCAAAATATCACGCGCTGGGCAACGATTATATCGTTCTCCATCCGAAAGACTGGCCGTCGCCACTGACGCCGGAGCAGGTCAAAACCATTTGCCACCGAAATTTCGGCATCGGCTCAGACGGGATCTTGTACGGACCTTTCCCTTCCAAAAAAGCCAAATGTGCATTGCGCATCTTCAATCCCGATGGCAGTGAAGCGGAAAAAAGCGGGAACGGCCTGCGCATTTTTTCACGGTTTCTGTGGGACAAAAAAATTGTGCGCACCGGCGAATTCACGATCGAGACGCCGGGCGGCGTCGTTCATTCGACAGTTTTGGAAAAAGGCCAGACCGTGCGTGTGGACATGGGCACGGTCAGTTTTTGGAGCAATGATATTCCCGTGGCGGGCCCGCGCCGCGAGGTCATCAATGAGCCGATCCATCTGCGCGGGGAGCGTTATAACTTTTGCGCTGCGACCATCGGCAATCCGCACTGCGTCTTGCCCCTGCCAAAGATCAGCCCGGAATTTGTGAAGCAGATCGGCCCCCTGCTGGAAACGCACGCGCGTTTTCCGAATCGCACCAACGTACAATTGTTGAAGGTCCTCGATCGCGGCAATATCCAGATCGAGATCTGGGAACGGGGCGCGGGTTATACGCTGGCCAGCGGCAGCAGCAGCAGCGCGTCGGCGGCCGTCGCGCACAGGCTTGGCCTGGTTGACCGGGAGGTGACAGTCCATATGCCGGGCGGAAAAATCCAGATCGAGATCGGCGAAGGGTTTTCCATCCGCATGACCGGCGGGGTCACTAAAGTGGCGGACGGCATCATCGCCAAAGAGATGTTCGGTGGAAAATGAGAGGGGTGGCAGGGTGGGACGAACGCTCCTCCTTCACTTGCCGCGCCGGAATTTCCCGGCCTCGAGGGAGGCCAGGGTCAGTGAGACTTCCCGGATGACTTCCGGCCTTCCCAAGGCCTTGGCGGCGGCGGCTTTGTGAAGAAGCGCTTCGACAAAGTGCGGATCCAATTCAAGGGCGTTTCCGGCGAATTCGAGCGCTTTTTCGTGGCGTCCCAATCGGCCGAGCATTCCGGCCAGATTCGACCAGCCGAGTTTGTTGCGCGGCTCCAATTTCAACGCCTGCTCCATGCAACGCAATCCATCCATCGGCTTGTCCAATGAATCAAACAATACCCCGGATAAATTGTTCCAGGTCTTGAAATCATTCGCATCCAGCGTCAAGGCCTGCCGATAACTGTTTTCAGCTTCGACAAATCGTCCGATCGAGGCGAGAGCCAATCCGTGAAAGAACGCCGCCTTGGCTGCGGATGGCTCCTCCGCGCGCCAGTCATTGGCGAAGGCCAGCAATTCCGGCCACGACCCTTGGTCGCACAACTCCCGCGCGCGGGCGATTTTGTCCGGCGCATTTGAAGCGGAATGGCTCACGCCACCAGCAATAGCTAAAATTGCGGCGGCGCGAAACTATAAATGGTTCGATGCCCATGACGAGCAAACGGCCTACGAGGCCGGAGGACGACCTGCCATTGCCCGCCCAACAAGTCACCAGAATCTCCATTCGAAGGTACACATGACGGAGTGCGTACTGACGCCATCGAAGCCGACATTGAAATTCGGGCTGGGTGGATAGCTGTAGCTCGTATTACCCGTCGCGAAATATTTGTAGCCAAACCCCAGCGACATGTCCGGAGCCAATTGAAAACGCAGCCCGGCAAACGCCTGCCAGGCAAAGACGACGTCATTCTCCTCGCCATGAACCGTGGTGGCGCCGTCGGTAAAACCGTGCGCGTCAAAGAAGGTGTCCGCGCCGCCCGCGCCTGCGCCGATATATGGGACCAGAAAGGTGTGCGGGATGGGATACGACAGGGTGACGTTGCCCATGAATGGGATGTCATCGACGTCCGAATGAAATTGAGTGTAGCCGGGCACATTATCGATCCGGGTCCCCTGGGCACCGGTCTGGAAATCCGCCGAGAGATATCGATTAAACGCCCAACCGACAGCCGCATCGACGGCGAGGCCGGTTTCGTAATGCACCGGGCTGCTGACCGGGCCGCCAAAATTATTAAGGCGCCCATCCTGGTAAAAGGAGGGTCCAACCCCCGCGCGAAAATAAAGGCCCGCATCCGGCGGGAGAACATACATTTCCGCGCCGGGCGGCGGCCCATTGGGCGGTGGCGGTGGATTATTATATTGTGCCTGAGCGATGGTGGCGCCCAGGCAAAGGAAGGGAACGATTGCCAGATGGTATTTTTTCATAATAACTCCTTGTCGGTTGAAAACCTACACCGAAGTTGCGCCCGGTCAAGGGCCAGGACTCATTTAGATCCGGGACGGGTAGATTTGAGGACAAGGCATCCCCAGCCCACCAGAAAACTAACGCCACCGACTGGGGTCACGGCACCCAGCCAAAGGATATTTGTCACTGCAAGCAGATAAAGGGAGCCGCTAAAGAAAATAATCCCGATGAAGAAACTCCACCAGGCGACCGCGGGAAATGGTTTTCGATCCGCCAACACGAAGAGCATCACTGCGTGGATAAAATGATAAAAGACCGCCTTCTCCCAGATCGTGGTCGTCCCGTTCTGCGCGAACAATCCTTTTAATCCGTGCGCCCCGAACGCGCCCAGAGCCACGGCGAGAAATCCGGCGATGGCGGCAAGGCGAGTGGCTAAAGATGGAGATAGTTTAAACATAGCTTCTTAATTTTAGAGATTGTCAGCGAGTAAGAATAAAAAAAACTCCTCATTTTACGCAGAAAAAAATTGACCTACTTGGATTTTTTAGGCACTCTATCGGACAAATCGGACGTAAATAACTTAACAGCCTTCGTAGCAGACAAATTTTATGCGTGCTAATAAAATCTTCTACACCCTAATTGTGTCCTTATTCCTTGGTTTTAATACGATTTTTGCCCAATCACTGACTGTGACCAACCTTGCGGGACAATTTGGGGTTTCTGGAGCCCAAAATGGGGTGGGTGTGAATGCTCAGCTCCTGGGCTACCCGGGTAATATCGCCGCTGATGCGTCGGGGAACATCTATGTCCTAGACGGCCATCGCGTGCGTAAGATTTCGCCTGACGGAACGGTCACTAATTTTGCCGGGCAAGTCTATGGCGGTGATTTTGATGCGCCCAACCAGGATGCCATGTTCAATTTTATCACTCTTGAAAACGGTGGGATCACGGACAACAGCGATATCGCCGTCGATAAAAATGGAAATATTTACATTGCCGAAACCGGCAACTTTGATATCCGAAAAATTTCCAATGGGTCCGTTACCACCCTGGCCGGCAGTGGTTATCCCGGACATACTGATGGCACTAATCTCCAGGCGCAATTCACCGAGCCGCACGCCATCGCCGTGGATGACCAAGGTAACGTCTATGTGGGCGACGATGATCTTTATCCGGCAGGCCCGCGCATTCGCAAGATCACTCCCGCCGGGGTGGTCACTACCATCGCGGGAAGCGGTGAATATGGTTATAATAACGGCAAGGGCACGAATGCACAATTTGCCGTGGCCAGCGGGTTGGCGGTGGACCACAACGGAAATATTTTTGTGGCCGATGGATGGGGCGTCCGCAAGATTTCGCCATTTGGCCTGGTGACGACTGTGGCAGGAAGCCCGGAAACATGGGATGAAGAGGATACTTTTGGAATTTATGCAACCTTCGCCGGTTATGCTTATAAAATTGCGGTGGATGACACGGGCGGCATCTATGTAAGCGATAGTGACACTATCCGGTATATCGCGAATGACGGTTATGCCGATGTCAGCACCGTGGCCGGCGTTTGGAATGATTTCGCGACCACCTCCAACGAGGGTGTGGGCCCGGATGCCCGTTTCGGCAACGCTTTTGGGCTCGCGATCGACCCGGCGCGCAATGTCTATATCAGCGACGCAGGCGAAGATACGATCTCCAAGGGCGTGCCCCCTGCGCTTGCCCCTTTCACCAATACCATCGTCTCATACGATACGGGCGGGACTCCGGTGCGCTCAAGCAATCCATGGCAATTTTATACCAGCTATTCCTACCTGGTCGCCGGATTGAAATTGCGCGTGCAATCGACCACCACCACCAACATTGAAAGCAGCTGGACGGATCTCCCGGGCAATCCTTACATGAAAATCAATCTCGAGGGCTGGTTCCTGAACACCACTGATGTCCCGCTGGGCACGCGGTATTTTCGCGTGGTCGCCTCGGCGCCCGGTTATTTTGACAGTATTTCACCGGCAGTCGGACCGGAGACCATCTTGAACGGGTTCGCGCCCATGGGCAAATTTTTGCCGCAAACAACCGCGCCCTATACCACTGGAAAATTATGGACTTTCAACATCACCGAGCCGACGGCAGCGGCGGGCATGAGCCTGGTCGTGCAATATAGCGGCGATGGCCTTTTCTGGACAAATCTGCCCAGCGGCACGATGGCTAATCATGCGGGGACCTGGACTTTGACCACCACCAATATGCCCCTGGGCAGCTATTGGCTGCAGGTGCTGGCGACGGCGCCAACTTATCAAAACCTCTCGAGCGCGTCCGCGGGATCTTACAATGTCGGGCCGCCGTTGCCGCCAGTGATCCAAAATAATTTAAGCGGAAGCGTCGCCCTGGATACGTTGATTCCCACTAACGCCGACTGGGTTGCCAGCCCGGCCCTCAACCAGGTGGCCAGCCTGTTTGTGACTAATGTCAATGCCACCCTGACCTCTGCGCTGACGATGCTGGGCAAAGAGGTGTTGAGCATCACCAATGGCCAAACGATAACCATCCCGGGCTTGAACGTCGGGCCGGGCAGCGGACTTTTGCTTAAGGGCGTTGTCACTGGTGATATCGCCAATGTTTTGACGAATAATTTGACATCGGGTGAAGTCAGCGGCCTGGAACAATTGGCCACTACGGGTGGATCCATCCGTTTTGACGATGGCACCTTCCAGGTGGTGTCTGCCGGGGCAAGCAATTCCATCAGCCTGTTGCAGGTCGCGATCGTTGCGGCGAACCTCGTCAGTACTTCTCCTTCGGAAGCCTTTAGCAGACCGCTGGCCATCCATATTCCTGCGGGCGGTAAAATCAAGCCATTGGATGAAAGCCCGGCTTCCTTTATTGGGCAAATGACCATCAACGGCAATTACAATCAATTCGCGGGCAATCTCAGCATCGCGATTGCCGGCACCAATACGCTGGCCGGGGGCGCCCAGGAATATGACCAGCTCGTGGTCAATGGCACCGCTACCCTTGCGGGCGGCACGATCCAATTTGGATTTTTCAATCCCGATGACGAATCAGACCAGAGCAATGTATTTCAACCGGACGAAGGCGACATCTTTGACATTGTCGTCGCCAGCAATATTGTCGTGGGCGCAGTGCAGATCGAAGGGCCGGTGTGGGGCGATGGCCGGTCGTTCAGCGCCAGCGTTGTCACGCGGGATGACGGCTTGCAGGCGTTGCGCTTGACGGCCATCGATGTCGCCCCCACGTTGTTCACACAATTATCCGGCGGCAAAGTAAGTGTGCTCTACCCGACGAACTTTACGGGATACGTCCTTCAAGCCGCGGCATCGCCGACATCCACAAACTGGATAAACATCTCGACGGGAACCAACGTGGTCAACCAGTCCCTGACAAACTCAGCACAATTTTACCGGTTAATCAGCCAATAGTTTGGTGCTTTTTGATTTCCGGCGGTAATCGTTGAACGGTTGCGGGAAACGGTTTCCGTTCCGCCAGCACGAATAGCATCATCGCGTGGATGAAATGCAAGCCGGCAAAGATTTTGGCTCGCGAGGACGCTCGCCCCACCGTTCGCTTCGTTTTGTCTCACCAGAATATTCACATCACCGGTTTTATTTAGGCATCTTCAATTTTAATTTCGTTGCGACCTGTTCCACATCTTTGTCGCCGCGCCCGGAAAGGTTCACGATGACGAGGGCTTTCTTGCCCATTTTCGGCGCGCGTTTGATGACTTCGGCGATGGCGTGCGAGCTTTCGAGCGCGGGAATGATGCCTTCCAGGCGAGCTAGTTTCATGAAACCTTCGAGGGCTTCTTTATCGGTAGCGTAAGTATATTCGGCGCGGCTGGCGTCGCGCAGCCAGGCGTGTTCAGGGCCGACCGCCGCGTAATCCAATCCCGCGCTGACGCTGTGCGTGGATTGGATCTGGCCAAATTCATCCTGCAAAATGTAACTGCGCGTTCCCTGCAAGACACCCAGCGAGCCGCCCTGGAACCGCGCGGCGTGCTGCTCGGGTTTGATGCCGTGGCCGCCTGCTTCCACGCCGACGAGTTTCACGGATTTGTCTTCAAGGAAAGGATAGAACAGCCCGATGGCGTTTGAGCCGCCGCCGACGCAGGCGATGAGCATGTCCGGCAGACGTTTTTCCTTCTCCAAAATCTGCGCGCGGGCTTCATCGCCGATGATGCGTTGAAAGTTTCGCACCATCACCGGATAGGGATGCGCGCCGTAGGCGGTGCCGAGGATATAATGCGTGTCGCGGATATTCGTCACCCAATCGCGCATGGCTTCGTTGACGGCTTCTTTCAAGGTCTTTTGTCCTGCCTGGACGGACACTACTTCCGCGCCGAGCATCTTCATGCGATAGACGTTCAGTTCCTGCCGCTTGCAATCGACCGCGCCCATGTAGATGACGCATTTTAAGCCGAACATCGCCGCAACGGTGGCCGTGGCCACGCCATGCTGGCCCGCGCCGGTCTCGGCGATGACGCGCGTTTTACCCATCCGCCTGGCCACCAGGATCTGGCCGATGGCGTTGTTGATCTTGTGCGCGCCGGTGTGGTTAAGGTCCTCGCGCTTGAGATAAATCTTTGCGCCGCCGAGGTCCTTGGTGAGGCGTTCGGCGAAGTAGAGAGGGGTGGGGCGCCCGACAAACTCGGTGAGATAATAGGAAAGTTCGCGTTGGAATTCCGGGTCGTGCTGGGCGCGGAAATATTCTTCCTCCAGCTCTTTCAGCGGGTGCATCAGCGTTTCAGGCACGTAACGGCCACCGTAGGGGCCAAAATGGCCCTGGGCGTCCGGCAAATTTTCTGCGATTGCGCTCATCCTTGCATTTTCGTGCAAACCCGCTGATGGCGCAAAGAAATTTATGACCTAAAGCATTTTCAAAAAACTGTAGCCATGCGGAGATAGAACAGGGATGCAGCGGTTCTTTTGGGTTTTGGCTTCGCTTTCGCTCCCGCACGGCGATAGTTTTTCTTCAAATACTCTATTCAAAATCGTATACCACGATTTTCTTCATCAACCGCTTGACGTATTTCTCGACGAATTCAACGTGCTGCGGGTGCGCCTGATACTTCTGTTCGGCTTCTTTGTCCGTGAAAAGCAGGTTCAAGGCGACTTGATAGCTCTGCTCCACGACCAGGCGCGGGCTGGATACCATCTTGCCGGCGTGAAATTGTGTCACGCCGGGAATGTCTTTCAGAAGTTTTTGCGCGCCAGCGAGGAGTTCGTCCGCGGCATTGGGATTGGCCGGATCGGTCCAGAAAACGACGATATGCGAAAACATGCGGGTATTCTCCGACGCCAACGCTGCGCGGCAAGAATTAAATGCGCCTTCGCTCCACGCTTGAGACCAGCCATCGAATTAAAAAGGCTAGACCTGTGGCGGTTGGGAATGCAACTTTGTGCCTAAATCATTAGATCCATCCGGCTTGTTATGACGAACAATTTTTTTCCATCAAAATCATTTTGGGTTTTGATCATGATGTTAGCAGTGGCCACGACCGGGCAGCCCGCACCGATGGCGAATTCTCATGCCGATATCCGGGTGATCTCCGTCGATATGAACGCGGTGCAGGGGCCGCTGGATACGTCCTTCAAGGAGTGCATCGGCGCCGGGCGGGCGAACGAAGGATTGCGCGCGGATTGGCAGGACCAATTGAGGGAAGTGCGGCGCGATTGCGGCTTTCAATACATCCGCATGCACGGATTGCTCTGCGATGACATGGGCGTTTACAAGAACGGCCCGAATGCCAACCCTGCTTATAACTGGCAATACATCGATCAGCTTTATGATTTTCTGCTGAGCATCGGGATGAAACCGTTCGTGGAGCTTTCGTTCATGCCCAACGATTTGGCCAGCGGCAAAAAAACGATTTTTTGGTGGAATGGCAATGTGACGCCGCCGGAATCGTATGATAAATGGGGTAACTTGATCAGCAATCTGGTCAGCCATTTCCAGGAGCGTTATGGCGCAGACGAGGTGAAGAGCTGGTATTTCGAGGTTTGGAATGAACCGGACTTGCATGATGGTTTCTGGACCGGCGACAAGGAGGATTATTTCAAGTTGTATCAGGTGACGGCAGAGGCCATCAAAAGCGTGTCGCCGGATTATCGCGTGGGCGGCCCGGCCACGGCCATCGGCCAATGGGACGCATCGTTCATCAACTTTTGTTTTACCAACCATGTGCCGCTCGATTTTGTTTCCACCCATGCGTATGGCGTCAAGAGCGGGTATCTGGATGCAACGGGCCAGCGGGGAACGGTGATCGATTCCGACTCCAATTCGGTGATTGGCCGGATGACCGGTGAGCGCCAGAAGATCAACCAGTCGCCGATGCCTTCGTTGCCGTTGCATTTCACGGAATGGAGTTCGGCCTATACCCCCACCGATTTCATGCACGACACATACCAGCAAGCGGCCTTTATCCTGAGTAAAGTAAAGGGCGCATACCGTTCGGTGGACTCGATGTCGTACTGGGTGTTCACGGATATTTTTGAAGAGAACGGGCCGCGGATGACGCCGTTCCATGGCGGCTTTGGCTTGATCAATTATGAGGACTTGAAAAAGCCGGCTTACTACTCGTTCAAATTCCTGAATGAATTGGGGCCGACCGAACTCGCCGATGCTGATCCGGCATCCTGGGTGTGCACAAGCCCAGACCATTCCGTCCAGGCATTGTTTTGGGATTATACGCCGATCGTGCCGCCGACAGGAACGAACGATCAACAATTTTATCGGAATGAGATACCTACCAAACCGATTGGCCGGGCGACACTCAGCATCGCCAACCTACCTGCTGGAAGTTACTCGTTGGAGATCTACCAGACCGGCTATCGCGTGAACGATGTTTTCACGAGCTATCTCGATCTCGGCGCGCCCTCTCAACTGACGCGGGGCCAGGTTAAAGTCCTGCGCAAGCAGAGCAGCGGCGACCCGATCTCGGCGGAGACCCTCCAGATTGAAGCAGGCAAACCTTTCATACGCACATTCAACATGCGGCAGAATGATGTCTATTTCGTCAAAATTTCGCCGTTGGGTGGGAAATGAGCCAGGGGGGACGGACGGAAAAACATTAATGTAAATGTCAGTGACTGGGAGTAGCTGCCTGTTGGATTGGGAATGCAATCAAATTGAAAAACTCCTAACGGTAAAACTTCCGGCAAAATGCCGAAAACACAGGTACGGCGCCCGCATATAAAATTTTCCTTTAACCGGGCGACCTGCGAAATTTCTTCGGGGGCGAATCAACGTCGTTTACGGTTATTATGCGAAACGAGCGACAGGAAAGACAGTAAGCCGGTAATCGCACCAAAGGCAGGCTCGGGGACTGCATTGACTGAAAGCGATGGTACTTCTGTACTTGGCGCAAAACTGCCGCTAAAAAATGATTCAGAGCCATCGTAAACAGCGTCTCCAGTCGGAATATTCCCTCCAACCCACATCCCGCCATTCCCTGTGTTGGCACCCGATGCATAGATTAGAAACCAATATTGGGTCTTTGCCTGGAGAATGATCGTCGAGGGCGATGAATTCATGTAGGTGAGTTCGGTCGTTGAGTCGCTGTTGAGCGAAGGGGTGCGTAGATTTACTACTAAATCACCCGGTTCGTTCAAATAGGTATCAGGTCCGGTTTGAACCAAATTATCTGAATAAATTCCACCAGGCAGAGTCATATCCTGCTGCCCATTATAATCCGTTCCAACATAACCCGTGATCCAAACGGAGACACTGGCAAGGCTGATATTTTCCAGAGGTGTGAAGGAAACCGCCGCCCCCTCAGTATTATATCCGCTTTCTGCGAAATTGAAGGTGAGTTCTCCATTTGGAGAATTTCCAAACGCGCATTGAGCCATGGCTGGCCAAGTTTTCCCAACGAAGGAGACAACCAGGACGACGCACAAGATATTGAAACTCGTTTTCATTGTGACAGGGGGTTCGCCGCTTCCGTCAAGAAGGGATGGCGGGCACTTCGGCCCGAACCCAGGCACGCGATACCTCTTAGCTAGTTTTGAGCCAATAAACTTTCATCGAGCTGGTTGAATTTTAATCTTGAGCAAGCCCGTATTGAGGGTCGCAAAAAATTCATTGGGCGAAATGCGCGAGAGCCTGGGAGAATCCTTTGCACTTTGCCCAAACCCATCCTGGAGAACATTCGACGTCTCAAGTTTCCAGGCGGGGACTACCGGCCACGATCATGAGCGAGTATGCAGGAAGAAAAAATAAGGGAATGCTGGTAACATTGGCGCTTTCGAGGCAACCGCCGGTTGTCAAAAGAAACGGATTAAGTCGATACGTTTGATTCATTAAGCTCTTTCACAAAGGGTGTTTGAGAGAAGAAGATGTGACAGGTCAGGCAGGCTGAGTTATTTTGATTGCCACAGATGGAGACGCATCTTGACGTGGAGATGGCCACCCTGCGACAGCGTTTGTTGTTGATGGCCAGTCATGCCGAAACGGCTGTGAACCAGGCGTTACAGGCGCTGGAGCAGCGCGATGACAAGCTGGCATTACAAGTGAAGGAAAACGACCGTATCATCGACCAGTTTGAAGTGGAAATCGATGATCTCGTGATCCAACAATTGACCAAAGCGCCTCTCGCCACCGATTTACGCCTGGTGACGGTAGCCATAAAAATTTCCAAGAATCTTGAACGCATCGGCGATGAAGCGACAAAAATCGCCAAAAAAGCCCGGGACCTGTCCCACGAACCACCCGCCAAAATCAACCTCGACCTGTCAAGCATGGCCCGTCTGACTTTAGACATGCTGAAAGCTTCACTCAATGCCTTTAGCACCCGTGATCCCGCTGCCGCGCGCGCCGTTATCCCCCGCGACCAGGAGGTGGATATGCTTAATAAACAGAATCATCGGAAGCTCGCGATATATATGACCGAGAATCCCGATGCCATAAACCGGTGCCTGCATTTGATGGTGGTGTCCAAAAGTCTTGAACGCATCGCCGATCATGCGACCAATGTAGCCGAAGACGTGGTTTATCTATGCGAAGCAGAGGACATCCGCCACACCGGCGCAAAAAACGCCCCGCAAGCCTCTTGATTTCGCGTGCGTTTGAAAGGTGTTCGGGTAACATGCGGAACTCATGTTTTCACTTCAGCAATTATTCGGAAAAAGTGATCGATTTCTTAAACTGCTTGATGCCGCTGCGCAGGAAGCGCACGAAAGTGTACGGCTGACCACTGAAATCATAAAGTTGCCGCCCGGCACCCAGCACATGGACGAATTGGTCGCGGCCCGCGGCAAGGAAAAGAAAATCTCCCAACAAATCAGCGCGGAACTGGTGAAAACTTTTGTCACCGGCCTGGAACGCGAGGACATCGAAGCCCTGGCCCGCGGCATTTACAAGATCCGCAAGACCGCGGGAAAGCTCGCGGAGCGTTATCTGGTTGCCGCACCCCATGTCGGTGTTTTGGATTTTTCCCGGCAGTCGGGGATGATGCTTAAGGCTGCCGACGGGATGCTGGCCATGATCCGGCAGCTCAACCAGATGAATGATCTTGAAAAAATCAAGGAACTGAATGACACCCTGCAATATGTCGAAGGCGAAGCCGATAAACTGATGATGGAATTTCTTCGCGAAATTTATAGCGGCAAACATGACCCCTTGAAGGCCATCGCCATCCGTGACCTTTATGAATTGATCGAGAAAGTCGTCGACCGGTGCCGTGACGTGGGCTACGTGGTGATGCAAATCGTCCTGAAAAATTCTTAAGGCGAGGCGATGGCACTTATTTTCACCGTCATCTTCGTGGCGCTGGTGTTCACGTACATCAACGGGTTTCATGATACCGCCAATTCCATCGCCACCGTCGTCGCCACCAAGGTCCTCTCCCCGCGGCAAGCGGTTTTGCTCGCCGCCATCACGAATCTCTTTGGAGCATTTTACGGCACGGCGGTCGCCGCGACGATTGCCTCCGGCCTGGTAGATCCAAAAATCGCCACGTTGCCGGTGCTGATTTGCGCGCTGTCATCAGCGATCCTCTGGAATTTGATCACATGGTGGCGTGGCCTGCCGGCCAGTTCGTCACATTCCCTGGTCGGCGGACTTTGCGGGGCTTGCCTGGCCGCCGCTCACAACAACTGGTCGGTGATCATTTGGAGCATTCCGGGCAAGACCCATTGGTGGCTGGGCAAGGGCATTCTTTGGAAAGTGCTTTTGCCAATGGTCACGTCTCCCATCGCTGGATTTGTCGGAGGATTTTTGGTCATGGGCTTGCTCTATATCTTTTTGCGGAATTGGCGGCCGGTGACGGTCAACCGCACTTTTGGCAAACTTCAATTATTCAGCGCGGCCTACATGGGCTTTAGCCACGGCACGAATGATGCGCAAAAAACCATGGGTATCATTGCCCTCGCGCTCATGACCGCAACAAGTTCGGGCGCCTTTGCAAATCTGCCGCACTGGCTGGATTTTTTGAAAGCCGTTGCGCCTGCGCCCGGGCAACCCTTCCTCATCGCCGCTTGGATCAAAGTGCTTTGTGCCTTAACTATGTGTGCCGGCACGGCAGCCGGCGGCTGGCGCATCATAAAAACCCTTGGCCATAAGATGGTCAAAATCCATCCGGTCCAGGGATTCGCTGCGGAGGCTACCGGTGCGACTGTTCTTCTGACCGCCGCACATTTCGGAATGCCTGTCTCCACCACCCATGCCATCACCACCTCCATCATGGGCGTCGGTTCCGCCAAGGGCTTTAATGCGCTTAAATTGACTGTGGTTGAACGCATTCTCTGGGCATGGGTATTGACCATCCCGGCCAGTGCCCTGGTCGCCTACTTCATTGTGCAGATAGCCCAAGCTGCCGGGTGCCTATAGTTTGTTCCCTGCTTCAGCCAACGCGCGTATCTTCATCAGCCGGCCAATTTGTAGCCAACGCTATGTACTGAGAGGAGAATTTTCGGTTCGCCGTCATGGTCGCCGAGTTTCCTGCGAAGCTGCACGAATTTGTAAAAGAATTGTAAAAGTTACTGCGACGATGCCCGTCTGCCATGCCGGAAGCCCGTTCTAGGGGTTCTCCGTTCCCTTCGCTGCCGCGATGAATGCCTTCACTTTGGCGTGATCTTTTTTCCCCGGCGCAGACTCTACTCCGCTGGACACATCCACACCGAAGGGATGCACTTTGCGGATGGCGTCCGCAACGTTTTCCGGCGTCAGGCCGCCACTGATGAAGATGGGCTTGCCAATTTTTTGCGCCTCGAGCGCCAGGTCCCAATTGAAGGTGTGCCCTGTGCCACCCAAGGTCGTTGGTGAATAGGCATCCAGGAGATAAGCATCGGTGTGGTATTTGGCGATCTCCGCCAGCGTGCCAGCGTCCTTCATGCGAAAGGCTTTCATACTCATGAGCCCGAAGCGTGTGCAGGCTTCCGGTGGCTCGTCTCCATGAAATTGAAGCATTGCCAGGCCGACATCAGAAATGGCGCGCTGGATGAAAGCCTCCGGCGCATTCACAAAAACGCCAACGCGCATCACGAAAGGCGGGAGTTGTTTTGAGATTTCCGCCGCTTGTTCCAGGGTCACATAGCGCGGACTCTTTTCATAAAAAATAAAGCCCAACGCATCCGCTCCCGCTTCGACGGCGACTTGCGCGTCGGCGAGATTGGTGACACCACAAATCTTTATGCGTGTGCTCATCTAAATTGGCCTGTTGCCTTCAATCGTAAGGTGGAACGTGAAAAATGCAAATCTGGGGTGTTCTACGAGACAGGAAGGACAGGATTAAAATTAGCTCGCGAGGACGCCCGCCCACCACGTGTTTGGTTTGGCTCAGTCAAGGCCCGCTCCACGAGGAATTGCGTCTGCGCTTCCGCCAACACCAGCCCCTGGTTTTATGTTCGCGAGTTTTGGCGCTTTTGTTAGCCTTTCACTGTGCCGCGCACGATTTATTTCGACTACAATGCCACCACGCCGCTGGATCCCGCAGTGCGCGAGGCGATGCTGCCGTTCCTTGGTGAGGTCTGGGGAAATCCTTCGAGCGTCCACCATGTCGGCCAAAAGGCGCGGGCGCTGCTGGATGATGCCCGGGACCGGGCGGCAAAGTTGTTGGGCGCCAAACCCAGTGAAATCATTTTCACCAGCGGAGGCACGGAATCAAATAATTTGGCAATCTTTGGCGCGGCGCGATTGCTCAAACCAAAGGGCAAGCATCTCATCACTTCAGCCATTGAACATCACGCGGTGCTGCACTGCTTCGATTTTCTCGAAAAATACGAAGGCTTCGAGGTCACGCGGCTGCCGGTGGATTCGTTTGGCGTGGTTTCCCCGGGCACGTTGAAAAAAGCGCTCCGCCCGGACACGATTTTTGTTTCGATCATGGCGGCGAACAATGAGATCGGCACCCTCCAACCGGTTTCAGAATTGGGAAAAATCTGTCAGGAACGGGGAATCGTTTTTCATTCCGATGCCGTCCAATGGTTTGGCAAGGAACCGTTCGACAATCTCGCGCAATTCAATGCGGACCTGCTTTCCATCTGCGCCCACAAATTTCATGGTCCCAAGGGCGCCGGGTTGGTGTGGATCAAATCGCCGTTGCATCCGGTTCCCCTGCTCTTTGGCGGGGGGCATGAAAATGAGCGGCGGGCCGGCACGGAGAATCTCGCAGGGATCATCGGGCTGGTGGCGGCGATGGAGAAATTCGTAAAACCGCCCGTCTTCGAAAAAAATAAACTTAAACCTCTCGTTGATAAATTGAAAGCTGCCATCAGCCAAATCGACGGCTGTGAAATTGTTTCTCCATCCGAAAATTGCCTGGCCAATACTTTTTCTTTTGTGGTCGACGGCGCGGACAGCATCACGCTGCTGGCCGGGCTGGACGTCGTGGGCATTTGTGCCTCCAGCGGCTCGGCTTGTTCTGCCGGCTCCCTTGAGCCATCCCATGTCATTGTGGCTTTAGGGCGGCAGAAGACCGCCAATTCGCTTGTTCGCTTTTCTCCCGGTCGGGAAACAACGCCTGAAGAGATTGATTTTGTCTGCTCGGTATTGCCGGAGATCGTCCAACGTGCAAGACATTGAGTTTTCTCCCACTCGCTTTTTTGTTCACTGCGGTAACATGAGGCGGTAGTAACGGAGCGGATAATTGGTCGCCGAGGTGTCGGTGAACTGCCAAAGGCCGTTGGTGTCGGGCGTATTCGTAGTCACCGGTATCCAATCATCCGGCGATAACAGGTTCGTCGTGGCTTCGAGCACGTAGTTGGTTCCCGGCGCTCCACTGAAAGTTAACGTCACACTGCCGTCAGAGATGCTGGTCACGCCGGTAATGTCCGGAACTTCACTGGCCGGGATGATGGCGATATATACAGCCTGAACATTTGTGCCGCCCCAGCCATCGGTGATGGTACAGAAAAACTCATCGGCCACGCCGTTGGTGTCGGAATAGGTCAGCGTTCCGGCATCGTTCATGATCGTAACCCCATTAGTGCTCTCGCTGACGGCTGCCAGCGAAATCGTGTCGCCGTCGGGATCGCTCCAGTTGGTGGCCAGATTTGTCAACGGAATGTCCAGCGGACTACCAGCCAAAATACTGTAAGAAGCCGAAGTGGCGACGGGCGGATGATTGGTGACGATTTGCGACAATGTGTTGGTCGCCGGCAAATCATCTGCATCGCCGGAATAAACTGCCGTTATCAGGTTCGTTTCGCGCGGAAGCGAGGAGAGCCCAATACTGGCGGCCATTCCGGACACCAATGGCTCCTGATCAAAGGCGGTACCATTGGTGAGAAATTGGATCGTACCGGTGGCGTTCGTCGGAGAGACACTTGCCGTGAAAGCCAGGTTGTCCCGGTAGCCAGACGGATTTTCTGATGATGCCAGCATCATTAAAGCGGCTCGCGGCTGCACGATGACGGTGCGCGTGACCACGTTGGTGTTGCCGTTGCCATCGGTCGCGGTATAAGTGACGACATTGGTGCCAAGGGTGTTGGTGTTGACCGTACCAGTCGCAGTGACAGGCACGGAGCCGGCACAAAGATCATTCGCCGTAGCACCGGGATCAACAAAGTCCGTATCCAACGGGAGGTAAATCGGGTTAGCGCCGAGCAGTGTAATCACCGGTGGAAGAGTATCCACGACAGTCAGGGTCACAGAATTCGCGGCGTTGCCATACAAGTTCGTCACGGTGACCGTGACAGTGTGATCAGGAGGACCGATTTCCTTCAGCACGAAATTGGTGCTGGCCGTAACGCCAAGGACCGTGCCATCCAGGCTCCATTGATAACTGAGCGGCGCAGTACCAACGACGGCTACGTTGAAAATGGCGTTGCTGCCGCATTGGATGGTCTGGTTCGTCAGCGAAAGGGTGAAGGCCGGCGGTTGCACCACACCCAGCGCGGCTACGCTGCTGGTGGCCGTCCCGTAAAGGTTGGCGGCGATGAGAGTGTAATTGCCCGCGTTGGCGGTGGTGACAGCAGTGAGCGTCAACACGTTGGTGGTCGCCCCAGATAAGTTACCGCCGTTGGCCAGATTTGTTCCGTTCTTCTGCCATTGATACGACAACGGCGCGGTGCCGGAAGCCGTGGCGCTGAACCCGGCGTTGTCACCGCTGAGGATGGTAAGATTTGTCGGTTGCGCTGTGAATGAGGGCAACGCGATGACCGTAAGGCCGGCCACATGGCTCGTGACGGAACCGTAGTTATTAGTCACCACCACACTGTAATTGCCGGCATTGGTGAAAGAAACGGCAGTGAGGGTCAGCGTGCTGCTTGAGTTGCCGGAGACATTTCCGCCCGCCGGCAGGTTGGTGCCATTGAACAACCATCTATAGCTGAAGGCCGGTTGGCCGCCGGCGACGACAATGAAGCTGACATTGTTGCCGTTGGTGCCTACCTGGGTGGCGGGCTGGGTCGCAATGTAAGGATACGGCGCAAGCTCGTTGATAAGATTAGTCCCGGTCGGCGTGCCCCAACCGGTGCAAAGGTCGTATCCGTTGGTGGCATTATAAAATCCCGGCGTGTTTGTCCCGATATTGCTGCCGGTCGTGATGTCGTGGAAACAGGCGGCGTAATTCGTTCCCGCGCCGATGGCGTAAAGCGCCGGATTGAGAAAACCGACTGATGAGTGACCTGACGCTGCGGATTGCTGGTTGATCAAGGCGGTAAAGGCCGCCCATAACGGTGCGGCACAACTGGTCCCCATGAGATATTCGGAGCCGTCATCTGTGCCATTGTCGTAACACGCAAAAATGTTGTCGGCCGTCAGTGCGACGTCAGGAAGATTACGGAAAGTTGTCGAACCCTGGTTGTCGGCCATGCTGACCCCTGCCTGCCACCAGGGAATCGTATAATACGAGCTGGTGCCGCCGCCGGACCCTTCATTGGGGATGCCGGTGGTGTTGTAGTTCCAGACCGTTTCGGAAGCCCAGGCCTTCCCGTTCATCGTCAAGGTTGTGCCACCCACCGCGATGACGTTGGTGCTGTCCACCGGCGAAACCGCCAGGCCGGCGTTATCCAATTCGTTCGCCCCGGTATAGGCATCGCTATCGCCCGCCGCCTGAAAAAACGATTGCCCCTGTGCGGACATCTCCATCAGGGCGTTATCCACCGTGCCGGTGGGTCCGCCTCCCCAGGTCCAGGAACTGCTCAATTGTTTGGCCAAATCATCGCTGGCCATGCGACTCAAGATGGTCGCCGGCGTCGCAGTCCTTCCCAGGTTCTCCTCGTAGACGATCACCCGGGACAAACCCGGCGCCATGGCGACACACATCTCGATATCCAGGGCGACTTCGATATTGTCGCTCGAGCCTGGACTGCGTGTGCTCACCAATACGTTGGTCAAGGGAATGAAATTTGTTTTGCCGATGATTCCACCGATGATTTTTTCGTAATTGGTGACGTCCACCTGAAAGTAAGTGGATAACTCGAGCAATCCCACCGCCTGCCCTGTGCCGGTCAACGTGGAGCCCGGCGCGTAGGCATTCCGAAAATCCGGGCCGGCATATTCACCACCCGGGCCGGAGCCGTCAAAATCCAATGGCCGGGCCAGCGAACGGCTGACCAGATGGGCCATCGGTCGGGGTGGCGAATAATCTGTCAGCCCTTCCACATCCACCACCGGCAGATCCGCAGGAACAGCAGGCTCCGTGTCCGGGGCGAAAAAATCGCGCGCCTCGGTTGGATGATGATACGTCCGCAATGTGATTTGGAAGGCGCGCTCGATATCAGGCACACTGCCGGTCACCTCAAGCACCAGGCGATTGGGATGCGTCCCAACGACGACCAGATGGTTGCTCTCCACGAATTGCTGCACGGCTTCATAATCCTGCTCAGTCGGTCCAAAGCGCGCGGTGAATTCCGCTGGCGAGAGAAACTGGTGATAGTGGGTGCTGGATGGGTCGTAGAGCTGCCGGATCAACTCATTGAGTCCGGTCTTGTTCCGCAGCGGCAGTCCGATGGCCAGGTCTAAAGTGTTCGTCGCCTGCAAGGTGCCGATAGGAATCAAATGAGTTACTGCTGTCGGCACATGCCCAGAAAGTGACACGCGGCCGGGCTCTGCCCCAAAACCGGACAAAGTCGCGCCAAGAACCAGCACCGAACTCATGGTGATAACCTTTCTGAGAAACATGATTCATCTCAATATCGGGCATTGAACCGTTTGTGCCAAATAAAACTGCGCTAAAATAAACCTTCCGGATGAAAATAGCAGTTTTGGTGCCCCGGTTGATCGTTTTCAAAAACGGCCTCTTCTCCTTCATTTTTTCTCTCTTAATAATCCATGAACAACTTTCCAATCTCGTGTGAATTGTCTGCGAACATTACCAACAACTTTGGCTTTCCAATTTTATTGATTCCTTTAACTTGAGTTGTGTGACGGTGAACAGTCCAGAAAACGCAGCAGTGACCTTGACACGCGAAGTTGTTTGCCTTATTCACCACCCTTAATAATAAGAGTATTTAGATAAAGAAGAGAAATATTAGCCATGAACCTGACCATCACCAAGGAACAGATTCTCGCCGGGTTGCAAGCCGTCCAAAATGTCGTCGGCAGTCGCACGACGCTCCCGATCCTTTCCAATGTCCTGTTGCGCGCGGAAAAGGACCGGGTCGAGTTCACGGCCACGGATCTGGATGTCACAGTCGCTTGTTCAGTTGAAGCCAAGGTGAAAAAGCCGGGAGCCACGACGGTCCCCGTGAAAAAACTGTTCGGGATCGTCAGGGAATTGAACGGAAACGAGATCGAGATCGAAACGGATGATAAAAACATCACTTCCATCCGCAGTGGGCCTTCCTTTTACAAGATCCATGGATTGGGAGCTGATGAATTTCCCCCGCTGCCGAAGTTCAAGGACGACAAAAAAGTTTCACTCCAGCAGGAAAACGTCAAAGCGATGATGCGCAAAACGTCGTTTGCGATCTCCACGGATGAATCGCGTTACGTCCTGAATGGAATTTTCATCAGCATGAAAGACCACAAGATGACGATGGTGGCCACCGATGGCCGCCGCCTGGCGCTGGTGGATGAGGAAGTGGACATCTCGGAAAAGAGCAGCGGCGAATTCATTGTGCCGGCCAAGGCCGTGGCGGAATTGAACCGGTTGCTCCAGGAAAAGGGCGAAGTGGAAATAAAATTTGGCGAAAACCAGGCCTCGCTGGCGCTCAAGGATGACAAGGGTTTTTCCGTGCTGCTCATCACGAAATTGATCGAGGGCAACTATCCGAATTACAAGCAAGTCATCCCCGCGGAAGCCAAGGAACGGATCGCCTTAAATCGCGAGGAATTTTTACAGGCCCTCCGCCGCGCGGAGATCATGACCAGCGAAAAGGCAAATTCCGTGAAACTGGCTTTCGGCAAAAACAACCTCGCCATCACCGCCAATTCACCCGAGGTCGGCGAGGCGCGCGAATCTTTGGCGGTAAATTATAAAGGCAAGGAAATGGCGATCGCGTTCAATCCGCGCTATCTCATCGATGCCCTGGCCGCGCTGAGTGAGGACGAAGTCTTCTTTGAATTGATCGACGAATTAAGTCCCGGAGTTTTGAAGATCAACGGGCCTTTCCTGTACGTCGTGATGCCCATGCGGTTGAGTTAGACCAACCGGAGGCAGAGAGTTTTTTAAAGGCTCCAGGGCTTCCCCGAGCCATCGCGACTTTAAAAATCCGGCCAGGACCTCCCGTTTCATCCGGCCACGATCGCATCCCCAACACCTGCTTAACCGGAAGAGCGTGACGCGATTGACGGAAAAACGCAGGCAAAGATCCTCGGAAGAAAACGAGGGACACGTGGGTGGAATGATCTGGTCCACGACGTCATCGACTTTCAAATCCTTGACGCCATCGCTTTCCGCCACATCGACGACCCAAAAGCGCAAGGCCTGGCTCCGGGAATCCGGCGCATTGACGGACAGAGAAAAATCGAAGACCCATATAAATTTTCCCGAATCCACCTCGTGTTTGATCTTTTCCGTCACGCAACCGCGCAGGGCGCGGACCGTGGACAACGTCAACAGGCAGACGCGCGGGCTCACGCCGATGCGGAGGAGAGAATCGTTCATAAAGACAGGCTGCAGGAGGGGAAGGAGCACCCTCCCGCAGTGCGCGTTATGCCAGTCCCGGTCCGCACAGACACACGGCGCTGTGAAAAGGCGCCAGGCGGACGGACGATGACCGCGCAAGAAACAGGAACGACAAAACGGATTTCAGGCGAGAACCGGGTGCAGCGCGCAAAAGCACAAAGCAGGGAAAGAGGATGAGTTGATCCCGGAAGCCCTGGCCCTTTTTCTGTCACCCGCCGATTTGCCATGGTCTGGATAATACCCCTAAACAAAGAATCGTTAAGTTATAAACGAAAGAATTGGAAAAAAACTGGAGTTGAGAAATAATCACGACGGCACAGGCTCAGCCGGGTGAATCAGAAAGCGAACCGATGAAAAAATTATTTCCGGAAATTGTTCTTATCTGCGCAATCATCGTGGTTGCCAGTTATAGTTTTGCCCAAAGCTGGAGACCGGCCGGTGGCGGCGAGTTCGTGCCCTTTTCGATCGCCACCTCGGCCGATGGGAAAGTGATCATGGTCGCCGGTTCGGGCAGCGCCACATTCTCAACTAATTCAGGAGCCACCTGGACCACGAACACCAGCTTTACGTTTGGCAATGCAGTTGCCGTGTCCGCCGATGGAACGAAAGCTCTGGGGGCCTATACCGGAAGCGGAGGAACAAAAGTCTATCTGTCGACTAATTCCGGGGCCAGTTGGACGCAAACAATTTTGCCCCCGGGAAGCTGGCATGCCTGCGCCTCCTCAGCGGACGGAACCCGGCTGGCGGCGGCCATCCTTAACGGTTCCATCTATACCTCCACTAATTCAGGAACCACCTGGCTGACCAATACGATTGCCAGTAAGGAATGGGAATCGCTGGCAGCCACCGCGGACGGCACCAGAATTTTTGCCGCGGCCAATAGTGACCAGATCTACACCTCGACCAACATGGGGTCGACCTGGACCCCGACCGGCGCCCCCGTAAGTTCCTGGAAATCGGTCGCTGCCTCCGCTGATGGAAGCCATTTGATCGCCACCGGAGGGACAACCTATCTCTCAACAAATTTTGGCAGCAGTTGGACGCCCACCAGCATCTCGGGCACTGCTGCGGCATCTTCAGCCGACGGAAGCAGATTGGTCGTCGTGAATGCCGGCGGAGCGCAAATCTATACCTCAACCGATTTTGGGGCGGACTGGGCGACCACAAATTTTTCGGGCAAGTCCTGGTATTCCGCGGCTTCATCGGCGGACGGCGGAGAATTATTGGCCGGGGAAAACCAATCGGGAGTTTGGATCTACCAACTTGTCCCCCCGCCTCAAATTAAAATCACGGCAGCCGAAGGCGGCCTGGCTTTATCGTGGCTTACACCATCAACAAATTTGGTTTTGCAGCAGGATGCCGATTTGACCACGGCTGACTGGGTAGCGGTAACGAATGTTCCCACGCTTGATCTAACCAACTTGAACAACGAAATAACGCTTTCGCCATCCAATGGCAACGCGTTCTTCCGGTTGGCGAGCCCTTGATTAAACCGTTTACGCCAACAACTCAGGGGGTGGTCATATCAAACGCCACGCAGAAATTGGGCTGGGCTAATTGCGTGACAGCACCGACAAAGGGATCTGAATCACGCAATAAACCCCAGCGCAGGCTCCCGGTATGCTGCGATTTTAATTTTTTTGGTTCGGCTACCATGGCATAACCCACCCGCGCATTGGCGCCGGGATCAGTCGCGCAGGTGAGGATGACCGCATCACCAGAGATCGCCGCAGACTGGATGGCGACTTTAGTTCCCGCGGCCGTGCTTACCTCGAATCCCTTTCCATTTTTCCACTCATCCACCGATTGATGAGGCGAGTCAAAATTAGTGTCCCAGACCAGCGGCGCCACCGGCACATGAAAATGGATGGTGATGGCCAAACCGGAATGTTCGATGCCAGTCGGTGCCAGCGGTTGCCAATCCTGGCCGAGAATCACGCGGTCATAATAAATCTGCGCATACTTCTCGCCCAACTGCCGGTAACCGTCGGCGATCAGGTGCAAGCTGTCCCCGGCATAGGGATATTGATATTTCGGGCCGGAGCAAACGATCCAGTCGGGATGGTCCTCGCCGATTTTCCATTGGGCCTGCGCGGAGGGGGAATGATCGGCGCAGGCATTCTGTTGCGAGACGATCATCACGATTTTCCGGGACTGTCCTGTGATGGCCGGGATATCGGAATTATAATCCGTCCAAAGCTTGTACAACTGCTCTTCGTATTGCTGGTTGCCGGCATCGGTTTCGCCGTGCGTCACGATGATGGCACTCACACCGTAGGTTTTGCCGGCGGCCCTGGCCAGCCGGGCGAACGCCCTGGTCTCGATCATCGAGGCCTCGTACGCATGACCATTGACGCCGACATGCGGCGCGCCTTTTTTGAGATAGATCATGCCCTGGCCGTTTTCGCCCACGCAGCTATGCGCGGTGATGTAATCATGGCCCGAGGACGCGCGCACGAGCGCGGTGATCTCATCCGCCATGGCAGTATGCGGAGTCTCGCCGGCAATGTTTTGCGGCCACGCGCTGGGATAATTTGTCGAGTACCTGCCGATGGGTTCCACCAGGGGCACGAGGGCGATGTTCGTGTCATCGGGGTCGATGGGGAGCTCCAAGTTGCCGGTGGTGAGCTTGAGATTGTTATAAGGCTGGTTGGTGGAGATGACGGGCTTGCCCATTTGCCCCACCGAAAGACTCTGGCCCGTGCCGATGACGCCGTTCCAATCCCATTGGTCGGCTGTGCCGGCGGATAGATTGCCGGCCAGTATAAGGCAGGTCACCGAAACGATGGCTAACGATACAAACGGAGGGTAGCGGTTCATTTCACATATCCTTGTTGTTGCAGCCAGAAAAGGCAATCGCTCGCCCACGGATGTGGATGGGCGAACGGCGGCTTGTCGGCCAGGCCCAACCCGTGATGACCTTTCTCATAAACGTGCAATGCGAATGGCACGCCATTTTTCCGCAAAGCCTCGGCAAACATCATCGTGTTTTCCATCGGCACAGTCTTGTCCTCAAAGGTGGTCCACAGGAAACAGGGCGGCGTGTCTTTGGTCACCTGCAGTTCATCGGAAAGTAATTTCACCAATTTCCGGGATGGCTTCGCCCCGAGCAGATTGCTCTTGGAACCCATATGCGTGAATTTGTCGTCCATCGTGATGACGGCGTAACAAAGGATCGCCCGATCCGGTCGGGAGCTTTGTTGCTCGACCGGGTCTTTGGAATTTTTGTCTCCCTCATCAAAGTGCGTCATCACCGTCGCCGCCAAATGTCCGCCGGCGGACGATCCCATGATGCCGATGCGATGTGGGTCGATCTTATAATCCGCCGCGTGGGAACGCACCCAGCGCACGGCGCGCAGGCCGTCCTGGATCTCGGCGGGATAATGGTAGCCGCTCGAGCCGAGGCGATATTTGAGGACAAAGCAGGTGACGCCATGCTGGTTCAGCCACAACGCGTAATCGTTGCCTTCATGCGGCGCCAGATGGGCATAACCGCCGCCGGGACAGATGACCATGGCCGCCCCGGTGGCGTTGGTGGCCTCGGGCAGATACGGCGTGAGTGTGGGGATATCGTTGCTGGAGGTGCCCAGGGCGCCCGGGGCGCCGTCCGGCCACAGTGGAATGGGGGATTGCATATCGGCGCGGCACAAAATGAGTGACGCGCATAAGATTGCCAATGATAAAAATATTTTCATGCGTCGGGGTCCTTTAGGTGCAGTAGGCATAATGGAATATGCTTGTGTTTGTCAATCTTTGGAGGGCAATTTCCTAAGAATTACATGCGAACGACTAAAACAATTCTGCCGCTGTTAATCGGATTTCTCCTCCTCGCCATCGCCGGGTGCAAAACCGGCACGTCCACACAAGACACCAAACCGACATTTGTCATCGTGCACGGAGCCTGGGGCGGCGGCTGGGATTGGAAACATGTGGACGACCTGCTGACCGCCGACGGCTACTCCGTCTATCGCCCGACGCTCACCGGCCAGGGAGAACACAGCAATCTCTCCAGCACGAACATCGACCTGGACACGCATATCCAGGACATCGTGAACGTCATTCTCTGGGAGAACCTGCATGACGTCATCCTTGTGGGCCACAGTTACGGCGGCATGGTCATCACCGGCGTGGCTGACCGCGTGCCTGATCGCATCCGGCAGGTCATCTACGTGGATGCCTTGTTGCCCCGGGACGGCGAGAACGTGAATTCCATCATCGCCCAGCGGATCTTGAAACCGGTCGTGGACGGTTACATTACCGCGCCGTGGGTCACCAATAACACGCCGCTGCCGCGCGATGTCCTGATGCCGGAGTTGACCTTCTCCGAACCCATCACGCTGACCAACCAGGCGGCAGCGATGAAATTGCCGACGACTTTTATTCTTACCGTTGATAAGGGCAGCCAGCCCGACCAGGACGATTTTTACCGGTTTTACGTCCGGGCAAAAGAACGCGGCTGGCAGACGTGGATCATGGAAGGAGATCACAATGTCCAACGCTCACACCCCAGGGAATTGGTCGGGCTATTTGAGAAAGCAATCAATTGAGATTGTACGGACATGTAAAAGCGCGGTGATTCTGTGCGGTTGTGAGAGTTCCAAGTTCCAAGAATCGCGAGCAGGGAAATAACGCACCCTTTTGGCGGGTGAAAAACCGTAAGGTTTAAGCCGGGCTTAACCGGTCAAAAATTGTGTGTTAAACGCCCATTAATTCAGCGGCGTTTGTGGATCGTCCGCGCGCGCGCGACGGCGCTGGCGGCAACGCGGTACGATCAAATTCCTGTTGAGGCTCGGCAACGGATTTAGTTTCGGAAACATCATCACTTAGAATCACCGGCACTGCCTTTCGAATAATTTTGCGACCGCCTTTTCTCACCGCCGCCATTCCCTCTGCAAATGTTTCATCGCCAGGCAAAAGGAAATCAGTAATCGCCCGGTGAACGTGCGTTGCCCTAGTGGCGCTCAAATCTTCCGTGCCGAGCATAACGCGAACTTCGCTGGCAACATCCCCAACACCGGAAACGTCGCGCTTGCTCAAAAGTGAATAGCCAACAATTTTTTTAATTGCACCCTCATCCGCCGTTTGAAATACGCTCCGGGCAACGCCAGTAATATCGCTTTCAGAATTTTTTTCTGGAAGCTTAACCCAACGCTTCACGCGTCGGCGAAACTGCCGATAGTTCCACTCAACTTGGTCCGCCGCGCGCGTCATGCACACTATAAATTGCGGCGTTGTGACAAGCGCAATTGGAATTCCACAGTTGCAAACGGCAGTGTCTATCCAGTCAATGAGTTCCGGGCGTGAATACATCCTGCTACTTTGGTTGAAAAGAAAATGGGCTTCGTCGATAACCAGCATCAGTTTTGACCGCTTTAAAACGTCCTCGATGCGTGCCTGCATTTCGGTGGCCGTGCGTGTATAACTTGAAGCGATGCCAAGGGCCTTCGCAATTTCGCGGAATGCAGTCGTCTTGCTGGTGATGCCCTTCAAACTTACGAAGCGCGCCGTACCCAAATGCAACTCACACCAGGCTTTGACAGCTTCCGTTTTTCCGCGTCCCTCCAATCCGTCCAGGAGAACCATGCCGCGACACTTCAGCGCATAATCCAACGTATCCCAAACTTTTTTGCCAATGGCTGTGAGATAAAAGTTTTCACTGATTTTGGCCGTGCGCCTGGCGTTGTACTCAACCAGCGTCCCAATAATGTCGCGGAAATAAATCAAGGTCGCCGTTTTGAAATCGCTTTCGGACAGTTCCGGGTTTTTCTCAATAGCTAATTCATTCTCAATTTCTTTAGCCACAGAGTCCTCGCCGGGCAGCGAAAACTGAATCCGTGGATTGATGCAGAGATCAATCAGAAATTCCTCCAGAGACAGAAAGGAGGGTCGATTGCTGTATTCGTTTTGCGACTGACCATATTGACGATTCGCTAATGCCGCGTCCCGGCAGGCTTCAATTAGACAAGCGCCCTTCACTGTGTTTACAGGGTTATAGTTATATTTCCCAAAATCCATTTGAACGCGTCCGAAAAGTTTTCCGTGATAAACCTTCTCTGGCCGCACGCCAACTTTGTGCATCTCAGGTGTGCCAAGACGATCCGGGAACATTTCAACCAACTCTCTGGCTACGCGCTTAAATCCGCCATCGGCCAAGGACAAGCTCTGCAAAAACCAAATAAAGTTTTGGCGGGCAGCATGGAGCAATATCGCCGCCCTGGCCGATACAGCCACGCCGCTAACGCCGCGCAACTCTGCAAATTCGTTGCTGGACATATAACGCGCTTGCGAAAGCGGTCCGCTGGTTTCTTTGCGCCGTGTGTTCATGGGTTATCCTCAAAAGGTTTGATTGTGTAAGTGATCTCGCCGCTGTTATTTTGTTCGGATAAATTTTCTAATTCTGATTGCGTCGGTTCGCCAAGCAATTCCAGCGCGCGCCGGCTTTGCGGATCGTCGTCCACTAACACGGTTGGAATATCCATGCGACGCGCTTTGTCTTTATTGGCCGCTGAACGCCGGCGCTGCTGTGTCATGCGGTTATTGACGGAATTTTTCTGGCCGGTAATTTCCTGGCCGAGTTCAACTTTCCGTGCCGCATTTAGCAATAATCGGCTTGGCAGCGCGAATTTTGTTTTGACGACATTGAAGCGCGCCTTCATGTAGGACGCCTGGCCCTCAATGCGCGCCAATTCTCGGCCTAGCGTTCCGGCTTCCGGTTCAATTAAGCTTTCCAGAGCGTTCGGACTTTCAGATCGGGCGACACAGATCGGATTTGTCCGGTCGGGATTCGTGACAACAATCGTTTCGGGATTTTCAGGATCGAACCAAGCCAGCACTTCCCGGCCTACCAGGTGAGAAATTTCACGCCCGCGATAATTGAATTTCTGTTTGCCGACTTGGATTGTGACGCCGTTTAATGTGATCCGCGCCCGGCGCTTGTCATGCGCCAACAGGTAGCGTAAATCAGCGCAGAATTGCATCGGCGGTTTGTCCTGGCTTATCTGCGCCTCAAAAGCCTGGTCCGGTGACATGCCATCAAGAATATGGCCTTGCTGAATTTCGCTGTTGTATCGTTCCACCAGCTCGCCGATGCGGTGATTCCACTGCTCATACGAATAGAAGTATTTTGATGGATGAACTTTTCGCGCTTCCACCTCGGCCATTTGCGGCCGTAAAGTTTCCGGCGCGTCGCGTCGTTCATCGCGTCCGCAATATCCCGGCTCGGATTCCGCGATGTCCTGAAACATGCCGCCGATGCGTTCCACGGCCTTTGTGCGCGGGCGAATTGCGTGAATGAATTTGATTCCAAACTCGCGCAAACCCTGGCTGATTTCCGTGAAATCAAATGGATCTGTTTTGCCCTTCAACAAACTTGCGCTTTTCCATAGGCCGCGCTCGAAATATAAAACCTCTGGCACGCCGTACATTCCAAAGATGTGTGTGCAAAGGCTACGGATCGTGAGCGATGAATAATTCCGGCGCGGTTCAAGCGCCCAACCCAAAATACGAAGCGAACGAAAATCAATGAACAGAATCACCTGGCCACGCGTCAATTGAAACCAGCCATTGCCGTCCGGGACGTAAAAATAAGTGTTGAGCGTGAAGTCATCACCTGACATGCACTGCAAAGACGAAATGCCGTCGTAGCTACGCGTCACATGGCCTTTGATTGAATCGAAAGCGCGGCGGCCACGATGCATCACTGTCAAAATTTCCACTTCCGGGCCGATGGATTCCATCACGCTGGCCGGGACGTGCGATTTATTTTCCGCACGCCCGCGATACCGTGAAACAACCTCTGGCGAAAACCCCTTGTTTAGCAAATCGCGCCACGCCGGCGCGATGTCGCCAAGATAATTAAACACAGCGCGGTGAATCAAAGCATCGCGGTCGCTTTCCGGTAGTTTAAAACGTGCGCCGTTATCCTCGCGGGCATCGCGGAGGGATTTGGGATCGCCGTTGGCGGCTTGAAACGCTTCAAGCTTTCGGTTGAAAGCTTTTAACAATGCATTGCGCGATACTGCCAAAAACGAAGCGCGGGCAAACAGATATTTACGAACCAGACGCGCGGCGGATTTTTCCGAATCGCCGCTACGGACCAGCGCGGCATATTTTTCAAACGCCAACGTCCAGATCGCGAAGCGTTCTGTTTCGTTTGGCGCGTGTGGACTAGAACAACCGGCGGTGAATTGTTCAACTTCGGCAAAGCTGCCTGCGAGCGCCGCCGAAACAGTTTCGGCTGCCGCCGTCCGTTTCAATCGATCCTGCAAATAAATTTCCAGCCGGTTCCATTCCTCAAAACCGTTATCACGGCGGATCGTCCGCGTGAATAGTTCCCGCCAATACCGGCCAGTGATGCGATTGCCGAAGGCGCGGCGATAATCTTCCACGCCGCGCGTCTCCATTTCTGCCGTTTTGAAATGGCGTTCATGCTGTTGGACCAGCCAGGGCCGCAATGCCTCACGCAACTTTGTGGCAATTTGAATGTCCGCTTCCGAAATATCTTTCAGGGGGATCGTTGGCTGCCAGCGCTGGCGTGGCGAAAGTAACAGCGCTTCTCCGTTACGATAATTCTGTGCATGTGCCAGGTCCTCGATCTGCTGCCGCAAATTCTTCGGCAATTGGTCCATCATCCATGCCGCCGCCTCATTCCCCCTGATAACTTTCATTATTGACGGCGCTACAAAGCGCAACTGCTGGCGCACAGCCCTTGGCGTCTTGCCCAATGCGATGGCAATCTGCGCGGCTGTGAAGCTTTGCAGCACCATCGAATTGTTGGGTAGTATAGGCATGAGATATTTCAGTGAGTGCTTCCTATGGGTTGGTTGCGCTGGATTTGCTGACTGAGGGCCGTGAGCCTGGCTTCAAACGCGGCAAGTTGCCGGCTTTGCTCGGCAGTGAGATTGGCATGATTGTTTTGGGCGGTGATGATTCGTTCGACGAGGGCCAAAATTTGGTCATCGTTGCCGAGGTTTTTTTCGAGCCAATCGGCGGCTTGTTTCAATGTTGCGGCGCGAGCGCCCAGGGCATTGACGAAGGATATGAGTTCGTTGCCTTGTTCGCCGGTGACGCGCTGACCGCCTTCAACTTTGTCGGCAATGCCCTTTGCATTGGCTTGATCGCGCTCAAGGGCAGCCGGGACGCCGCCAGCGTGGGCGAGATCAGCGAGGGTCTTAGTGGTATCGGCCTGGTGTTGGGCGTCAGTTGCCGATTTAGCTGCCGGGGAATTTAATGCGGTAAGACTATCATTGGCAGCGTCAATATTGGATTTAAATTTTTGCAGCGATGAATCATTATCATCAAGGGCTTTTTGAGCGCGTTGGTAGGCGGCCTCAGCGGATGCTTGTTGCCGTTCCAGTGTCGTGAGAGTGGCCTGGAATTGGTCGGACATGGCATAGATGTCCTTATTGTATTGATCTTGCGCGGCGCGGACTTGCTGGCCTTGGGGAGTGGATTGCATGAGTCCGGCGATGGTCGCTTGGTTGGTATCGATCAGGTTTTGATAGGCATGTCTTTCTTGAGGGGTGGTGTTTTTGTTTTCAATGGCGGCCTGAGCTTCTTGGATTTGTTTGTTGAGGCCGTTAACGTCACGGCGAGCATCGAAAGTTGCCTGGGCTTTGTTCAGCTTTTCGCGGTCGGTTTCAAAATCATCTTCGGCGCGCTGGCGTTCGCCTCGCATGTTGGCGATTTGGGTTTGGCGGTCAATGGCGGCCTGATTTACAACTGTGCCGGATTGATTGACGCCATAAGCGTTTTGCTCGGCATCAGTGGCGGCTTTTTTTAGGTCGGATTCGCGTTTGTTTGCGGTATCAAGGGCGCCTTGATTGGTGGCGATGTCTTGTTTGAGGTTGGTGATTTTCTGGTCTTCAAGGGCTTTTTGGGAATCGGCGCGCGCTTGATCTTCGAGCAGAATTGCTTGCTGTTGGGTTATTAATCCCAACGCCAGTAGTTGCCTGGCCTTTTCGATTTTTTCATCGGCGGCGGCATCAATGGCACGGTTGGCGAATTCTGAATCAGATCGTGCGGCATCCAGAAGATGTTGCGTGGATTCGGCCAGGGATTCTGTTTTTGCAGAGAGTTCCTGGAATTTATCACCGAGTTGATCGGCAAGTCTGATGCCTTCCTGCCGAACATCACTTAAAGTGGAAAACATTTTGTTGCCAGAGATGGCCGCTTCCTCGCCGAGTTTATCGAGGGACTGGTTCATGTTATCGATCCAGTCTTTGGCATCGCGAAAGAGGTAGAGGGCACCGGCGATGGCGGCGAAGGGTCCGATGACGAGGGAGCGGAGGGATTCGCCTAGGACTGGGTTGACGCGGTCGATCTCACCCCAAATGCGGAACATTTCACGTCCGTGGCCGGTGGCCTCGGAAATCTTTTCACCGGATTTTCCCATTTCCGCGCCAAGAACAGATTGCGATTTACCGAGGGTATCAGCGGCATCCCCGGCATCGGTGGTGACGGCGGTATTTTCGGCAATAGATTGCTTGACGGTGTCGAGTTGTTTTTGCAGGTCCGCATAATCCTGCTTCAACGCTTTGGCTTTTCCGATTTGGCGTTCCAACGCATCCGCTGCCGCCTGCGCGCCTTCCAATTCTGCTACCGTCGTGATTTTAAATTCAAGTGTATTGGAAACATCTGCCATAAATTATCCTATTGTTAAGAACGATTTAACCGCTCCAAAGCGGCTGTTAATTTTGGCAACCAGACAGAGGCATCGATTTGCTGCTTGCGGATTCGCCGAAAAGTCCGGTCCGGGATTTCGATCTTCAAAGCAAGCTGCCGCTGGCTCCATCCCTCGGCCTGCGCCTTTCGCAGCAGGTCCGCCAGGCAATCGTTTAGGTGGGTTGTGGTGGTTATTTTCTTCGCCTGCCGTTCTTGCCGTCGATCCATCGCCGCCCGCCACCGGTCCAAAATCCCGATTTTGGCGGCTTCTGACTCTGTAATTGCGAGCCTCGCCCGCGCTTCCAGAGGGCGCGGCAAGGCGTTTGCCGCAGTTACGCGGGTAAGGAGAGCGGAAGCCGGTTTCATCGCTGCTGCGCTCCTATCCACCGGGCGGTTAAAAAACGAGCCAGACAATCCCGCTGGATCATTGGCCGCCCCCAATTAGTTCGTTGCCGTAAATTGTGAAGTAAAAATTTGTTTGTGGAGAATTTTATACAGAATTCCCCGCTTGAGTAAGTCGCACGTCCAGGGGGCAGGATTTGATTGATGACATCCTCCAGGCTTAATTCTTTTACGCCCGGACGCTGCAATAATTCAATTAACCAGAATCGCAACGCCTGGCTGTTGGTGTCCGGAGCATTCTTGGAGATGCTGAAGTCCCAAACCCATAACAGCTTGCCGGATTCAACATCGCGCCTGACCGGGACAGTCAAACAACCGCGCAATGCCCGCACCGTGGACAAGGTCAAGAGCGACACGCGGGGATTTACCTCAAGCGGTTTATCACCTTCCATCACTCCCAAGTTTTTTTGCGCCGTTGTCATTTCAGATTTGAAAATCATTTCCGCATTTCGCGCGCGGGCGCGGTTGGCGGTCCGGCAAGCGCTCGCGGATGTCTGCGATTGCACCAATCCGTAATGCGTTTAGATTTTTAGAAGCCACCGCCAGGGCCCGTTGCTCGATCCTCACTTTACGAAATAGTGATGCTGGTAAGTGGCGGCGCAATTGATCGTAAGAAATTTTCAACGGTCTGATTCCACCCCGGCCACGTCCGCCAAGTGCCGTGAACCGCGTCAAGGCCGCTTTCAATGTCGGCTGTGGACAAGCCGTCAGGAAATCAACGATCCGGATGATTGGCAGCGCTGTCAATTTGGAGCCATGCGATTTATATCGCGGGATCAACGCGGCTGGCACCTGGCCGCCGAGGCGCCACGTATAAAGCGCCCTGCGGATAACGCCTCGCGTGAAATTTAATGGCCGCTCTGAATCACACTTGTAAGACTTCCCTTTCGAGTTCCACGCGAACCAATAGACCAACCGGCGTAATTTTTCACCGCGCCTGGATCGGCTATCAATTGAACAGCAAATCCGATGGAGACGATCCGCTCGCTCTTTAAACCAGCCCGGCATTTTGTGAGTTTTTGACTTCATCAAATGCTCTTAATGATTCGTCCAGCATGGCATCCACATCGCACCGGCGGTCATCGTATTGGTAAGTTTCACCCAATAATCAGGGTGTGTTGTTCCCCATGTGATTCCAGTCGGAGCGGTGTTTGTGGAAAAATTCACTGCATTGGTTATGCCAGTCCCGTTTCCAATAAAATCGCCGGAATCAATCGAACCCGTGAATATCCCGTTCCCGAAATAGTAAAATAAATCGCTCACATCGATTGTAGTTCCGGCAGGAAGATAACCGCCGACATAAGAACCTTCGTTTGCGATGATCTGTAAATTATCACTTCCCTTGATGGACACCAAAGAGCTATTGGCAATGACTTGTGAGTTTGTGATGCTGCTAAAGTCCGAACCGAATAACGAACCGTAATTCAGACTAATGAAATTATTTGTTGCGCCCAAAAGACTCACCACACCTAAAGCCGACCAATCGGCGTTAAAAATATTTCCTCCGGAATTATACAAGGCTACGCCGATAAACGATCCGGTCCTGGATGAAATAGTTGAACCATTATCTCCGAAAAAATCGACAGCAGCCACTCCGCCATAGGCTGTGGACACATAAGAACCTGGTGCGAAGTTGAATCGACCTAAAATAATACCTCCTTGAAGGGTTGTATAACCCACCCCGGCCAGTGCGTTAGCTGTATTATCAGCTATCCAATTGGGGTCGTTGTCGCTCCCCCCTAATATCAATCCATTTCCAGCGCTGATGTTTCCCGCTGTTGAATACAAGCCATCCTGCAATGGTTCTAAAGTTTTCGTCGCCGTCATTGCTGTCTCTGCCGTGATTGCCATCGTCGCCGTGATTGCATTCGAGATCGTCCCCATTCCACTGAACGTTCCCGCAAATTCGTTTCCGCTATTCAGTAGCGTCACAGCGCGCGGGTCATCAATTGAAATGCCCAACGGTAGATATTGGTTGAAGTTGGGCAATACGACTGCCGGATTCGTCACCAGCAACGAAGCATTAACCGTCCCCGAAAGATTCGTCGGTACTTCCAATGACAAATAAGTGTCTCCCAGGCCTAGGCCATACGGACCAAATACGACATTGGAAAAAACCGTTGTTCCTGTCGGCCCGGTAAATTGTGTCACTTGCCTACACGCGTAAATGTTGGTCCCATAAATTCTTGGCCCTTTCCAACCTGGCACGAGCGACACCATTTCATTTGTTAGTTGTGCACCCACGATATTCAACGTGGATACATACACATTGATGACGGTGTCCGCCCGCGACGGCATAAGGATTGCCAGCATCGCAAACAAAACGGCTTGAATAGTTCTGTTCATAGAATTTTTTGTGGTTGAAATTTATAAAGGCGGTGACGCCGGACGAAAGGCCGGCATCACCGCGTGAAAACGCCAAGACACTCCGATTTTCTTCTTGGCGTAAATTTGCTGCGGGCCGGTGAAGAAAAAAAGCCGACCCGCAGCGGCGTTGGCAACCTGCGTTCAACCAATGAAGAACACCCGAAACGGATAGCGGAACGGATGCCTGTTCTATTGAACGCTAAAACCAACGCAAAATCATTCATGGCTGATTTACTTTTGTGTGTTAGGGGTGAACTGCCAGACAAATTCCCCGGAAAGAATTTGGTCAATTCGTTCCAGCAAATTGTTGGCGCTCGTAACAGGGTTTCCCCAACGGCCATAATCCCAAAACATTGCGCCTGCCAGAGATTTTGCGGCATCCGTATCATTGGCAAGTTTCCGCGCCCATGATTCACTGGATGAATAGGGCATCAAAGCCTTGGCGATTTCCCCGATGTGCGCTTCGTATGCTGGATTCAGGAGGCTGTGAGCTAATTTTGTGACTGTATGCAGGGCGTTCTTTAACTTTTGCTCCGCATAGAGGTCAATCGATGGGAGTTCGTTGAGCCGGCGCGATACCAGTTCCAATTGCGTCCGCTTTTCAGTCAACTCCGTGATGGCCCTTTTGTCATCCGGCCCGGCTGCTTCCGTCTCTTGAATTTCTGCTGAGAGCGTCGTTTGTTGATTCAGCAGCTTTTCCATTTTCTTGTTGCCGCGAACGACTGTGTTTAAGGCGGATTCGAGTAAAGCACGTTGTTGCTTTAACTCTTCCGCCTGGGAAGTGGTGGTTTTAATTTTCATGGGATTTGTGAGTTTGACTTATTTTTGACGGCGTTTTAGTTGCGTTCAACGATCTCTTTGGCCGTGTTGTAATTGAGAGCGCCGCAGGATTCCGCCATCTTGGCTCGGATGCGGCTTTCTTTTTCAGCGGCGGCATCGTAAACAGCAACGCGCTGTTGCAGGCCGTCAATCGTTGTGACCGCCTCGGCTTCGGTTGCCGTTTCGGGCAGCCCTAATTTTTTTAGAATCTCAGTCATTTTGGTTGGTGTTTTTGGTGGTTTCGATTGGTTACATTGCCGCAATCTGTTGTACGGCTTGCCACAGATCGGGAAAACGCGATTTCATCGCTGTCAGTGCCGCTTCGTAATCCGCGCCCTTGGTCTTTTGATAAAGCTGGCAAAGCGCGTCCAGGCAAGCTCCGGGATTAAATGGAAACGCCTTGGATTGATTTGCTGTCCAGGCCGCCTTCCATTCATCGGCGGTTGTGTCCGGAGGCAATTTAAAGATCGCTCGCAATTCCGGACCAAGCGCCGGAACTCCGCCCGTGTCGCCCGCCGCGTCGTTTGTGAATTGCGCCTTCCGTTTCTGGCCGGGCAAAGTTATTTCAACATGTGTAAGATGCGCAGCCCGATTGGCGAAATTTCTGTTGTACGCCAGGTGATAGTCAGCGTGCGTTTCTTTCATGTCCTGGGCCACAGCGTTGGCGAACTGTTTCCGGGCTGTTTTTGTATCTGGCAACATTTGGGAATTGGTGAATTGAATCACCTGGGAGCGTGTTGCCCCGGCGGCCCTTAGCAAAATAGCTGCATCGGGATGCAATTTTGCTGTTAGTCCCCAGACGGATGCTTCGTCCCTGGTTCGTTGTTGCGCTGCCGTCTGAGTGACAAGCCAGCGCCAGTGATCTTGGATCGTTTTCATATTTCTGTTGTGGTTGATGGTTGGTTGTTTTGTCCCTGCGATAGTTCCAGGTACCGGGCTAAAAGATTTTGTGAAGTCCTCTCGCCCGAAAGGACCCGCCGCAAATGTGAATACGAACAACCAAGCACCTTCGCCGCCGCCTTTAAGCCAGGGCGATTTTGATACTTTTTTGACGTCTTGTGGCGCGCCACTTTCAAGTTGTTCACTTTTACTAAAAGTTGTTCACAATGTCTACACAAATTAGTGTAATTGTATAATGCGTTTGTTTCGGGCTTAATTTCCGGTAAAATCGCCCGATGCCAAAGAGCGGCAAAATGAATGATTGGGAGCGTGCAATCTGTTCACGCATCAAGATCGTTCGGGAGGCAATAAAATGGCCGCAGGCAGCGTTCGCGGAACGGCTAGGGATTACAAGGGATCAATTGGCAAGCATTGAATGCGGGAGGACTCCACTTCGCTATGAAGTTGCCTGGAATTTGAGGGCTGCATTTGAAATCAGCTTGGAGTGGCTTATGAGTGGAGATGGCTTCGCTGACAATGTGCAATCCGATAATTTCCCAATCCCAACGGGGACAGGATTGTCATTGCGTGCGTCTTTAAGCGATGTTTGTCAAAAATTTTCAAACCCTGCTGAATCCCTTGTTGCTATTAGCCCTGACAAAGTAAAAGAAATTGAAACCGCCGACTTGGACCTATCAAATACTGAAAATTTAATGCGGGCGGTCGCGGAAATTTTGGAAGGTAAGGAAGAGGCCACGGGAAAAGATGATATTTCCAACCGGCTGCTTTTACAGTCGCAGATCAAAATAATGGTAGATGAATGGTTTGCGCGAATCCCCCTGGGGCAAGCCTACAACTTCACTGAAAATCTGATCCAATTCGCAAACCAGTTTATCCGGTCTCTTCCCCCCGAAACGGCTAAAGATATTGATCGGCGATCCGAAAACATAATGTGGGAACGCATTCGAACGAACAACGTGAAAAAAGTTCTTGTTGCCACTGAATTGGCTAATAAGCCCTTGACATATGTTTCCGATATAGTTAATATTCGTTCTGTGAGTCAGAGTCTGCCTAAACTATTGGAACGTCTAAAACATGCCACGCGCGAGCGTGGAAAAAAGTCAATCTTGGCAAAGTTTTTGGGCGTTTCTTTGGTGCAGGTTTCTCAATGGCTGTCCGGTGATCGAGAGCCGGGCGGCGAAACCACGCTCAAGATGCTTTATTGGGTCGAGCAACAAGAGCGTCAAAAATAAAAAAGCCCGGCAGTGTTAGACCACCGCCGAGCGGCAGACCCGAAACATGAAATCCTGTTATGAAAACCACGAATCGAGTCCGTTTAAACCGTAACCTCAAAACCCCTGCGCCACAAGCCGGAATCAAACTAGCCAATCCGATCCCTGAAAGCGTTGCCCAGGAAGTCAGAGACGCGCTGGATAATTTTCAGCGCGCTGGCGCTGCCGCCGCTCTGCTTTGCATGATGAACGGGGATTCTCTGCACGAAAGTATCAGGGCATTTCAACCAAAAGACCGTGAAGCGCGTTACTGGAATAAATTCTGCAATCTTAATATTGGTTTTGAATCCGGTGTCAGCAAATTGGCCTTTGATCAGGTGCAGCGCTTTGGTGAAAGTTTAGAGGCCTGGCGTGATGGCCAAATTGAAATGCTTTCTGGTCGCAGGCCATCTTTGAATTCTCGCCTGGATATTGAAAACGAAGTTGCTGCGCTCTCCTATTTGATTCATTTACTGGGAAATATTCAATCCTATTATAACTATGAGAAAGATGACGCAGGCGCGTACTTTTGCGGACAGCCCGTGATCGCGAGTTTGCGGGCTGCCTGGGGGGACTCCTTTGCGCTCTCTCAAAAGATGCACGACATTTTTCAATCGAACCAGCGCCCAGAGGAACTAAAACACGCGGCATAAACCCTCACGCGCCGGCTGGCCCGCGCTGGCCGGCGCACAACCCCAAAGTATATGACAGAAGATGAAATGAGAAATTTGCCCCCTGGCCTGCTTAATCACTTGGCAAATCGGGATCAACGAAGCATGGACAGTGAAAAGCGCATTGAGCGCCTCGAAAATATGGTTGTCGGTTTGATTGGTATTACGCAGCAAATATATCAATATTTTCCTCCTTTAATTGATAACCAACTCGCCTTATATAAGCTTGTGATTGATCCGAAAACCTTTGACGAAGCCGGAAAGGAGGCTCTTTTGAGCAGGCTTTCAAAATTAGAAACGCAGGCCGATCAATTTGGTGCCGCCGTTGCAAAAATAAATGAAGTAGGAAATTCTCTGCGGTCTTCAAATCCCCCCGCCGATCCATCTGGTAAAAATCCTGGTAGCCCGCCCGCCTAATAATTTCAATGCTGTTTTGCGTGCCGGCCTGTTTGCTCAGGCCGGTTTTTTTTGCGCCTGGTCGTCCAATCCGGCCCCTCTAAATCACCCTTTAACTGCCCGTTATCATCCCGTTAAATCGGGGCATTCGTAACCGTTAATTGCCTTTAAAACCCATCCTACGTCCCACGTCCCTCAATCCACGGTGATCTTGTCCTCGTTAGAGTTCCATGCCTTGAATCCATTAAGTTTTGTCGCTGTTCACTTTTGGAACTCTCATTCCGCACACGGCTTAAAAATCCGCACATGGAAACCCTGGGGTGAACCCTTCGTAAGTCCTTGATATTCCGCCTAATTCCGCAACCTTCCGTGTAATTCCGCATTCCGGACAACATTGCCGTAGATTCTCAGACAAGGGATGAAATGGTGCGCGATAGAGGGCTTGAACCTCTGACCCCTACAGTGTCAATGTAGTGCTCTACCACTGAGCTAACCGCGCACAAGTGGATTCTTATTGTTAAACGCTCCGCCCCTTTTTGCAAGTCCGAATTCCGTTGTTCGCGGGGGCAGCGGGACCTCCCCTCACTTTCTGTTCCGGGGCAACATGACGGTTTGCCTGCTTTCTGTTAAAACTTAAAATATGAACGCGAACTATATCGCGGGCCGTTGTTTCATGCCCGCAGCGAGCCATCTTTCCCAAAACGCAAAATCCCAGACGCAGGACGCCAAATCCAAGCCAGTCCAGCCCAGTCCGACCAAATCAAACCAAAAAATGTGAAAAATTACTGCATCAGACCTTCGGGGTGCTTGCACTACACAGACAAACTGGGGAAATCTGGCTTCCCGGTTTTAATACTGTTCATTCTGTTAATGCTGTCCCCTTCGGGGTTTTGGATTCAATTTCAACTTTGAACTCGCCGCTTTGAATTGTTACGCTCCATCCATGTCGCGCAAAACGTCAGATTCGCATAACGGTTTAAACGACGTCATCGGCTTTGCCCTGCTGGCCGCCGCGCTGCTGTTGCTGGTTTCCCAATGGTCATTCGATCGCCACGACATTTCGTTCCTTTATAAATCCGCTGAGGGAAAAACGATGATCCACAACTGGATCGGCCTCATCGGGGCATACCTGGCGTGGATGTCGTTTTTGGCGCTGGGAATCGCCGCCTACCTCCTGCCCTTTCTGGTGGCGTTGTTCGGCATCGCCTATCTGCTGAATTTTTTCAGTTATCTGCGCGAACGGATGGCCTGGTCGATGACCTGGGCGTGTGTCCTGCTGATCTCGTTCACCGGCTTCCTGTTCATCCTGGATGATGAGCATTGGCTTGGAAATCTCCGTGTCAGTATCGGTTCGCAGAGCGCCGGCGGATGGCTTGGTTACGCCAGCTACGGCCAGACGCCGGAATACAATTTCGGCTTTTCCCTGCTCGGCCCCATCGGCGCAACGATCGTGTACAGCACCCTGGTGCTGATCAGCCTCCTGTTCCTGACCAATTTCCATCTCGGCCTGTGGATCCGCGCCCTCTTGAAGCCGAAAGAAGCCGTCAAGGTTGAGAAGCCGGAAGAGGAAGCCACGCTGGACCGGCGCGCCCGCGAACTGGAAAAGCAGGCGAAGAAATTGCAGGAGGAAGTCGAACGTTCCGGCCTCGGCGCGGACATGCAGCCGGTTCCCGAGCCGACCGTCCGTGATCTCTCCGTGCCACAGGCAAAACCCGGCGGCCCGCGCGTCCGCAAAACGACTTTGCCCACCGAGCAAAAAATTACACCTCCCGCTGAAGACGAAGTGATTTCTCCCAGGGAAGTCGCCGGCGCGACCACGGATGACATCCTCGGAAAGAAATCAGAGGAAAAAGCGCCGGAGAAAACCGAAGAACCAGCCGAAGTTAAGAGTGAGGCGGCGGTGGCGGATAAGGCTGACAAAACGGACGAAAAGGTTGAGCCCAAGCCGGAACCGGAGATCAAAGTCACCGGCATCACCCCGTTCAGGCCCAAACCGAGAAAGCCCAAACCCATCGCCGTGTCCCAGACGCCGCTCATCGGAAATTACCAATTGCCCTCGATGGATTTCCTGCAACTGCCGGACATGACCATCAAGCCGACCGAGTCCAAAGAGGATTTGATGGCGAACGCGCGTCTCATGCAGCAGACGCTCGCGCAATTCGATATCGAAGTCTCGCTCGGCGACATCACCAAAGGCCCGACCATCACCCGCTACGAACTGCATCCTGCGCCGGGCGTGAAATTGGAGAAGATCACCGCGCTGTCGAACAACATCGCCGCCGTGTTGAAAGCGGAGCGCATCCACATCCTCGCGCCTGTTCCCGGAAAAAGTTCCGTCGGCGTGGAGGTGCCCAACGCCGTCAAGACCAAGGTCATCATGCGCGACCTTTTGGAATCGGATGAATGGCGCAACTCCAAGGCCAGGATCCCGCTGGCCCTCGGCAAGGACGTCTATGGCCATCCGATCATCGCCGACCTGGCGGAGATGCCGCACTTGCTCATCGCCGGCAGCACCGGTTCCGGCAAATCCGTATGCATCAGCGCCATCATCGCCTCATTGCTCTACCGGTTCTCACCGGACCAGATGCGGTTCGTGATGATCGACCCCAAAGTCGTCGAGCTTCAGCAATTCAACACTTTGCCGCACCTGGTCGTGCCGGTCGTGACCGATCCGAAAAAAGTCATCCTCGCCCTGCGCTGGGTCATCAATGAAATGGAAAAGCGCTATCAGATTTTCGCCCGCGTCGGCGTCCGGAACATCGCCACGTTCAACAGCCGCCCGGACAAAAAACTCGTTCCGCAGGAGCCTGAATTGCCGTTGATGTCCAAAAAGGAAAAAGTCGAGCCGGGCGCGGAAGGTTTCGCCGTGGAAGTGGACGAACAGATAGTCGTTCCGCGCGAGGAAGACATCGTCATCCCGGAAAAACTCTCCTATGTCGTCGTCATCATCGACGAATTGGCGGACCTCATGCTCGTGGCGCCTGCCGACGTGGAAATGGCCATCGCGCGCATCACCCAGATGGCCCGCGCCGCGGGCATCCATTGCATCGTCGCCACCCAGCGCCCCTCCGTGGACGTCATCACTGGCGTCATCAAGGCGAACATCCCCGCGCGCATCGCCTTCCAGGTCGCCGCCAAGGTGGATTCACGCACGATTTTGGACGCCATGGGCGCGGATAAATTATTGGGCAAGGGCGATATGCTGTATCTGCCGCCCGGCTCGGCCAAATTGATCCGGGCGCAGGGCGCGCTCATCACCGACCAGGAGATTTCCGGCATCGTTGATTTCATCGCCAAGCAGGGCAAACCGAATTACGACATGGAGATCCACCAGCAACTTTCCAAGCCGACCACCTCGGACATTCCGAGCGGCATCGATGAAGACGAGGAGATCATTCAACAATGCATCGAAGTCATCCGCAGCGAGCAAAAGGCCAGTGTATCCCTCCTCCAACGCCGTCTGCGCCTGGGGTACACCCGCGCTGCGCGGATCATGGATGAACTGGAAGGCCGCGGCATCGTCGGCCCCGGCAAGGGCGCCGAGCCGCGCGACATCCTGATCGACCTGGACGGCGGCGGCGCCGATGGCGGCGGACAGGAAGCGGTCTAAGGAATGGTTCTAATATTTCATTATAATGAACCGAAAGAACGATCCAAAAACATTCTCCGGCGCTCTTTTTAGTTTTTCCCTGTGTCCCCTCATCCGGTCCCGCTCTGCGGGACCACCTTCTCCCGCTCCCGCGAGAGAAGGAACTGCGCCGGCCCCGGTGGCGCCACATTAGCCCCGGGACAACAATGGAAATCCTGGTCGAAGATTTTCTCCAGTATCTGCGGCATGAGCGCGGACAGTCAGATAACACGGCCAAGACCTACGCCGCGCTCCTGGGCAAATTCACCGGCTGGGCGGCCAAACAAAAGCTGACCGATTGGAAACAGGTCGAACTGAGGCATCTGATGGCGTTCCTGAAATTTGAGCGCGAGCGGCAATTGGAAAATGCTCCAGAAAATTCCCCGCGCCGGTTAAGCAGCGAAAGTGTCTACCTGGAGATCGCCGCGTTGCGAGCATTTTATAAATTTGCCGAGAACGAAAAAATCCTGCCGCTGAACATCGCCGAAAATCTATCGCTGCCACGGCGTTGGAAACGGTTGCCGAAGGCGTTGACGAATGCCGAGATCGAAAAACTTCTCACCCCGGAACAGCCGGAAAGCAAGGAGACGGTCCGCGACCAGGCGATCCTGGAACTGGCTTACGCCTCGGGCTTGCGCCTGAGCGAATTAAAAAATCTCCGGCTGGAACAGATGCACCTGGAGGCCGGGTTCATCAATGTCATCGGCAAAGGTAACAAAGAGCGCGTGGTGCCGGTGGGCAAAAAGGCGGTCGCAGCCTTGAACCGATATCTTGAGACCGCCCGGCCAAAATTCGTCACCGCCAAATCGCCGGCGAATGTGTTTTTGACCCAGCGCGGAACACCCTTCGCGGCGGTCACTTTATGGTTGCGGATAAAAAATCGTGTCGGGCGGGCTGGAGTGTCACGGAACATTACACCCCACATGTTGCGGCATAGTTTTGCGACCCACCTGCTGGAACACGGCGCGGACCTGCGCGTCATCCAGGAATTGCTCGGCCACGCAAACATCAGCACGACTGAAGTTTACACCCATGTGGCGGGAAGCCGGCTGCGGGAGATCCATAGGAAATTCCATCCCCGCGCATGAGCAATCACGGTGCGAAATTTGCTGTGCAGGGTGGTTGTTGGATTGATAAGAGAAGTTGCCCTGTCTATATTTTCCCGGCAACCATTCGGAACGATTGACCGTGCGCACATCTTCCATCCAGTCAAAACTGCGGCTCATGATCATGACGGCAAGCGCGACAGCGCTCCTGCTGCTGACGCTGGGCTCCATGGCCTATCAATTGATCTCGGCCCGCGATTGGATCCGGGAAGGACTGGAGACCCAGGCGCAGATCATCGCCGACAGCAGCACCAGCGCCATCGTCTTTGGGGACGTCAATCGCGAAGAGGAAATTCTTGCGCCCCTCAATCGCAACCCGCATATCCGGGCGGCGGGAGTTTATTCCCGGACCAATCTCTTTGCATGGTATCCACAAAACGCCCAACTGGCTTCGGTGCTGAACGGGGAACCGGGCGGGGTGATCTCCACGTTTGACATCAAGGCGCGGCGGCTGATCACCATGGCGCCGATTGAACAATCCGGGGAACGCATCGGTTCGATTTATCTGGAATCCGACTTGTCGGAGATCTCCGGGAACCTGGAGCGCACGGCCATGATGTTCGGGGTCCTCCTGCTGGTGATCATGGGCTTCACCTATGTTCTCTCGAGCGGGCTGCAGCGTTTGATTTCACGCCCGATCTCCCAGTTGATCAATACGATCAAGACGGTTTCATCGGAAAAAAATTATTCCGTCCGCGCCTACAAGGAATCGGATGATGAACTGGGTGAATTGGTGGACGGCTTCAACGAGATGATCAGCCAGATCAAACAGCGGGACGGTGCGCTGCGGAACATCAACAAAGAATTAGAAATACGCGTGGAAAATCGCACCAGCGACCTGCAGCAACAATTCGCCCGCATCAGCCTGCTCAACCAGATCACGTACGCCATCGCCGAGCGGCAGGACCTGCAAAGCATCATGGGCATCCTGGTGGAACAATTGGAGGATAAGTTGCCCGCGGATTATGTCAGTTCGTATTTTTTTGAACCGCAAACGGAAATGCTCCGGCTGATCGTGCGCGGCCCCAAAGCCACGCAGATCGCGGAGGAGTTGCAAATCCCGGACGTTTTTCCGCTGGCACGCACATCCTTCGCGCCTTGCATCGAAAATAAAATTGTTTACGTGCCGGATTTGAGCAAGCAGGAATCTCTGATCGGCCAGAAATTGGCGCTGGCGGGTTATTACTCCACGCTGGCCATCCCTTTGACGGTCGAGGAAAGATTGATCGGAGTACTGGTGTTGCAGCGCGCGCCCAGAAACGGATTCAGCGAAGCGGAAGTCGGCTTCATGCGGGGAATGAGCGCGCACGTGGCCCTGGCGGTCCGCCAGGCGCAATTGTACCAGGATTTGCACAAGGCGTATGATGAATTGCGGCAAACCCAGCAAGCCATCATGCAACAAGAGCGGCTCAAAGCCCTCGGCCAGATGGCCAGCGGCATTGCGCACGATATCAACAACGCCCTTTCCCCCATCATCGGATTTTCCGATCTCATCGTCCAGACCCAGGCTGATTTGAGCGCGCAATCCATAAAACATTTGAATTACATCAAGACGGCTGGCCAGGACATTGCGCACATCGTCCAGCGTCTTCGCGATTTTTATCGCCCACGCGGCGCCGAAACGCTGGTCATGTTCAACCTGAACCAGCTCGTGGAACAGGTCGTGGGGATGACCCGTCCGCGGTGGCGGGACATTCCTCAAAGCAACGGCGTGATGATCGAAATGAAGATGGAATTGGATCCTGACGTGCCGGACTTTGCAGGGATCGAGGCGGAAATCCGTGAGGCGATCACGAATTTGATCTTGAACGCGGTGGACGCCATGCCCAAAGGCGGCGTCATTGTCATTCGCACCCGCAACGCGCGGCTGGGAGCCGGACCAGACAACCAGGTTTCAGACCACGTCGTTTTGGAGATCGTGGACAGTGGAATCGGTATGGACGAAAAGACCAAACAACGATGCTTTGAGCCATTTTTTTCCACCAAAGGAAAACGGGGCACGGGCCTCGGATTGGCCATGGTCTATGGTGTCATTGAACGGCATGAAGGAAAAATCGAGGTGGACAGCGAGGAAAACAAAGGCACGACCATCCGGGTCATTTTTCCCGTCATCAAGATTGAGAGTGAAACGTCAAACTCCCAGGAAGAGACACTGCCCGGGCCGTTTCATATATTGTGCGTGGACGACGAACCGCCCGTGCGCGAATTGATCCGGGAGATGCTGGAGCGCGATGGACACAAGATTGAAGTGACGGACGGCGGACAAGCCGGGATCGAAGCCTTTCGCGCGGCGCAAAAGCGAAACCAGCCGTTCGATGCGATCATCACCGATTTGGGAATGCCTTATGTGGATGGGCGTGAAGTGGCTGCCACGGTCAAGCGCGAGTCCCCCGCCACTGCGGTCATCATGTTGACCGGGTGGGGCGCGTTCATGAAGAGCGACAATTCCAAGCCGTCCGAAGTGGATGGAATTTTGAGCAAGCCGCCGCACCTGGCGGAAGTGCGCGCGATTTTACGCAAGGTCGTTAAAAAATAAGAGGGTCTTGATCTGTTAGATCCGCCCGGAAAGCGAGGCGGCCAGCCCGATAGTCGCTTGACATTCGGATTTTCACAGGGAAAATGACCGCGGCTTGCTCGGAAAAGCCCGGCCGTGAAATCCAAAAAAATCAAATCAGGAGGCCTTATATGCTTTGGCATCCTCTTTATCGCCGGATTGGTTTGCGCACAAAATACGCCTTCCACCGGAGCGTCGGGTGATTCCATTTTACTTACTGCTGACGGCAAGGTGGACGCCGCGCCCGCCGGGACAATGAACTGGCAACCCGGGCATACCAACCAGGTTTTACAGACGGGTGATCGCTTGCGCACCGGCCTGCGCAGCCGCGCCACAGTCCGCTTGTCAAATCTAACCGTGTTGCGCGTCAACCAACTGACGACGCTGCAGATCCTGCCGCCATCCTCGCCCGATAAACAATCCCTGCTCAGTCTTGAAAAGGGCGCGGCCTACTTTTTCAGCCGCGATCGTCCGACTGAAATGAATTTTCGCACACCACTGGTTTCCGCGGCGATCCGCGGCACGGAATTCAATCTCGCTGTGGATGACGACGGTAAAACGATCGTGACGCTCATTGACGGCGAAGTCACGCTGACCAACAAAAATGGCGGCCTGGATCTGGTTTCCGGCGAGCAAGGCATTGTTGAACCCGGGCAGGCTCCCAGAAAAACCGCCGTCATCAACGCCATCAACATCATCCAATGGTGCCTTTACTATCCGGCGGTCCTGAATTTGGATGATTTGCCATTCACCGATGTGGAAAAACAAGCGCTCGCGCCGTCCCTGGATGCTTATCGATCAGGCGACCTGCTGGCGGCACTGGCAGGGTATCCCACAAATCGCGCGGGGATTTCCGGTTCTGAAAAAATTTATTATGCGGAGTTACTTTTATCCGCCGGTCAGGTTGATCAGGCCGATCTGGAATTGAAAGCCCTGCCTCCTGACAAACAGACGGAGCCGCTGGCTGAATCCTTGCAGACGCTGATCGCGGCGGTGAAACACGAATCGATATCCATGGTCCTGCCCTCGCGCTCCACCGAACTAATGGCGGCATCCTACTACGAGCAGTCTCACTCACAAGGCGATGAATCATTGAAAGGGGCATTGGATCTCGCCCGCCGCGCCACGCAAGTATCACCGCAATTTGGGTTTGCCTGGGAGCGCGTCGCCGAACTGGAATTCAGTTTTGGCCATAGGGACGCCGCGATCGAAGCGCTGGACAGGAGTTTGCAGCTGTCACCAAATAACGCGCAAGCGCTGGCTTTGAAAGGATTCCTGCTTGCCGCGCAAAACAAAAGCATCGCGGCGCGGGAATTTTTTGACAATTCGATCGCAGTGGACGGCTCGCTGGGCAACGCCTGGCTGGGCCGCGGACTGGTCCGGATCCACCAGGGCGATACCGACGGCGGCTTGAAGGACTTGCAGGTCGCCGCGACTTTGGAACCGAACCGGTCGTTGTTGCGCAGTTATCTGGGCAAGGCGTTTGCCAACAAAAACGATGACGCGAGGGCGGAAAAGGAATTGAAGCTGGCCCGGAAGATCGACCCGAACGACCCGACCTCGTGGCTTTATCTTGCGCTGCTTGACCAACAGGAGAATAAGGTCAATGACGCGATCGGCGACCTCCAGCATTCGCAGGCGCTCAACGACAACCGCAGTTTGTTCCGTTCCAAACTTCTGCTCGACCAGGACCGCGCCGTGGGGAGCGCGAATTTGGCCTCGATTTACCGTGACGCGGGCATGAACGATGTCAGCGTGCGCGAGGCGGCGAGCGCCGTGAACGATGATTATGCCAATGCCTCCGCGCATTTGTATCTGTCCGACGCCTATAACGATTTGCGCGATCCGACCCAGTTCAACCTCCGCTATGAAACGGTCTGGTTCAACGAATTGTTGCTGGCGAACCTTTTGTCCCCGGTTGGCGGCGGCCGGCTTTCGCAGGAAGTTTCCCAGCAGGAATATTCAAAAATGTTCCAGCAGAACGGCGTGGGTCTGGCCAGTTCGACCGATGCGCGCTCGGATGGAATGTATCATGAACAAGCCTCGCAGTATGGCACGTATGGGAATACGGGGTATGCGTTTGACCTGGACTATCACCACAATGACGGCATCCGGGTAAACAACGGCCTGGACGATTTGGAATTTGATACAACGATCAAACAACAGGTTACCCCGCACGACACCGCGTTGGCGCTGGTGCAATATCAAAACTATCATTCGGGCGACAATTTTGACTACTACAATCCGGCCAACGCGCGTCCGAATTATAAATTCGATGAATACCAGCATCCGATCCTCGTCGGTGGCTGGGACCACGAGTGGTCGCCGGGAATCCGCACGCTCGCGCTGGTGGGCCGGTTGACTGACGAACAGAATTTCAGTGATAAAGCTGCGCCGCAACTTGTGCTGGATGAACTTCCCGATAACACGATCTATGGTGTTCAATCGGTGCCCTACGATGTTGACTACCACAATCAATTTACGATCTATTCTGCCGAGCTGAATCAACTTTGTGAATGGGATCGGGTGACAATGTCAGTAGGGGCGCGCTATCAATCTGGAACATTTCAAGCCGATGATCAGCTATTTAATGCTTCACCGGCTTTTTTGTTTACACCCACGGCAAACTCGATCAGCGCCAATTTCGAGCGCATCACGGGTTATAGTTATGTCACCGTTGAACTCTTGAAGCGACTTTGGCTGACTGGTGGATTTGCATATGACCAGGTGACGTATCCGGATAACTATCGGCAACCGCCTGTTGCTTCTGGCGAGGACAAGCGCTCCCAACTGGGTCCCAAGGCCGCCCTTGTTTGGAATCCGATTCAGCCTATTACTTTGCGCGGTGTCTATACGCGCTCATTGGGGGGAGTGAGTCTCGATGAGAGTTACCGGCTCGAACCAACACAACTGGCTGGATTTCCGCAGGCTTTTCGCAGTTTGATTTCCGAATCAATCATTGGTTCGGTTTCCGCTCCCGTTTATGAGACTGTGGGAGCGGCGCTTGACCTTAAATTGGGGCCGCACACGTTCGCCGGAATACAGGCGGAACGGCTTACTACCGAGGTCCAACGAAATATCGGCGACTTTGTTTTGCAAAATGGAGTTTCCCCGGGAGTGACTCCAGAAGCGTTGGACTATAAGGAATACGTTTTGGCTGCGAGCATAAACCAACTCGTCGGCGATAAATTTGTCCTCGGTGCCAGCTACAGTATCACCCGCGCAGATCTGGATGATGTGCTATCCGCCATACCCGTTTCAGTTTTCAGCACGGCGGACCAGACAGAAAGGTCCACCCTGCAACAGGCTGAAACTTATCTTCAATTCAATCATCCCTCCGGGTTTTTTGCGCGCGCGGAAGCGCACTGGTATGGCCAGGCCAATTCCGGCTGGACGCCGGCCGAGCCGGGCGATCGTTTCTTCCAATATAACCTGTTTGCCGGCTGGTTTTTTGCGCACCGCCGCGCGGAATTGGAGTTGGGTATCCTGAATTTGACCGGCCAGAACTATCATTTGAATCCGCTGACGGTCTATCAAGGCCTGCCTACCAGCCGCGTGTTTGAAGCGAAATTAAATTTTATATTCTGATTCAGTGTCACTGGCTTTCCTGTTGGACGAATCCCTGCAGACGAGTTTCCGCTTTTTGGAGACTTGCGGATATCTGCGCGAATCGCGGGTCGGCCAGCCAGCCTTGCACGGCGCTCAACGACGCGGCATCCCGGCTTGCCAAAGTATCGCGGTTAAGCACCTGGGATTGCGTCAACAGATTTGGTGAAATCATAAAATTGGCGTTCGGAAAGATTCCCGCAAACGCGTCGATCTCCGCCGCGCTGGTTTGGGGATTGAGCAGATAATTTTCCAGGATCTGTTTTTGTTGCGGATCGCGCACGTCGGCGCGGGCAAAATAGTCTGCCCGGGTTGTCTCATGGCCCTGCATCAGGCTGGGATCAGCCAGAAGCGCGGTCAGCGTCGCTGATGTATCAGTGATGACCAGCCGGTCCAGCGCCAGATACGATGCATGTTGTACGGCGGGATTGTCCTGTTGTCGCACCATATCCGTTAGCGTGGGCACAAGGCTGGTGCCGCCGAGATAAACGGCAACATCGAATGCCTCAAGGAATCCGACTGAGGGGTTCTGTTCCCAGGGTTGGTATTGAAGCATCTCTTCTGTTTTCTGTTCCAGCAAAGCGCGTCCGTCAGTGCTGGTGTCGCCCCACGCCAGGTTGCGTAAAGCGACGGCCCACTCATCCGGCGAATCTTTTGAGTCCAGGATGATTTTGGAATAATCAGCGGCAGCCGCGGGGTCAAGCCGCACCAGTTCATCAAGGAGGAAAGTGCGCAATGTGGGGGCCTCGTCCAGCAAGCCATTTTGGGCGACCTTGAAGCCGAGATGCGTGTCGGCATCGGCCTTGGAATCGAGAAATTTGCGGATGAGGGCCACCGCCTCGTTTTTCGGCATCCTGGCAAGCATTGCGCGCAAGGCTGCTAATTGTTGCGCCGAGATTTTCGAATCCTGCGTTGCGTGCAAGGCGTTGCACGTTTTCCTCAATTCATCACCTGGCGCATTTGTCACCCCGGCGGTTGGGGCTGAATTGGCGCTGGTGAAATTCGTCTTAGATGGCCATGAAACAGTTGAAATATGGGGCGGACTGTGCGATTGTCTAATGTCGTGTATAAGCCACCCGGAGAAGGCCAACACGATAAATCCAGCGGCGAATACCAATAACCAACGTCTTGAATTATTTTTGTCTGACAACATGTTTTTTTCGAGCAGCCATCATCCCTTGCCTCACTGTTTCTACCGATTTAATTTCATGTTCACAATGATTTTATGGGGGTAATCAGCAAGGCCTCTCTCTCCGCAGCCGCAACATGCCTGGGGTCGTGGCGGCGCAGCCTTGCCCGGCGCGGTTTCCTGTTGATCGCGCTTCCAGTGTTTTCGGCGGCCAGCCTGCTTCAGGCCCAGTTGATCGATGTCGATTTCAATAACGACAGCAATGGATCAGCGAACGGCGGCCCCAGCGTGGGGCCGACGATGTCCGGGGCAGCGGTTCTTGGCGCAGCGAGTGATGTTTGGAATGGCATCACCGCCAATAGCGGCAGTGGAGTTTCCCTGGTCTATGCGAGCGGCAGCAGTTCGCCGGTCAAGATGACATTCACGTCCGGAGGCGGATATGACGCCAACGCTTTCAACGGCGCCACCCCTTTTTCCAGCACACCCTATGATCCTTTGATGGAGGATTATCTTTTCACCGGAGGTTCCGCAAAAACCATCACCCTTTCCGGGCTGGCAGCGAACGCAACCTACGATTTGATCCTGTATAACGGGGCGGATAATGGATCGGGCGCAGCCGGGCGCAAAACTATTTTTACCGTCAATGGCAACAGCCAGACCAGCACATGGAACGCTTCGAGCAGCACATTTATCGCGGGAGTTGATTATGTGGAATTCGTATCTGCCATGTCGGATGGTTCGGGAAATCTGGCCATCACTTACAACGGCAACGGCACTGCGGAAGGAGATATCAACGGGTTTCAACTCGGTCCTCCGCCGGCGCCGACGGTTATCATTCAAAATCCAGCCAACGGGGCTATTTTTACCTATCCCATCAATAGTTACCTAAGCGCCTTCGCCTCCGTGAAAAGTGGCGGATCTATCAATTTGCAATATTTTATGAACGGTGTTTCGTTCGGACCCGCCCAGGTTTATCCCTACTATCCGACGGTCACCAACCTGACTCCCGGCACGTACGCCTTCACAGCGGTGGCCACATCAGCGGCGGGCATTTCCGCGACTTCATCTCCGGTGACTATCTCCGTTATCGCGGTGCCGACGGTGAATATCACCAGTCCGACGAACTATGCTGTGTTTGCATCTCCGGCAAGCGTGAATCTTGCGGCTACTACCACAGTAGGTTACGGAGCTGTGACCAATGTGCAGTATTTTGCCAATGGCGCTTCAGTGGGAATGGCGCAAACACCACCGTACAATCTCACGGTCGGCAATTTGATGCTCGGAGCTTATACCTTTACTGCGGTGGCGACGGCGGCGGGAATCTCTGCGACCTCATCACCGGTGGGCATCTCGGTGCTCGGCCAATTGAATAATGCCTCGGCTTATACCTGGACCACTTTCGCGGGAGCATCTTCGATTGGGAGCGCAGATGGCGTTGGCAGCAGCGCGCAGTTTGCAATTCCCGTTGGTGGCGCCGTGGATACGAATGGCAATCTGTATGTGGTGGATTATTTAAACGATACGATCCGCGAGATCACCCCGGCTGGATCGGTGAGCACCATTGCCGGGTGGCCGGGAAGCGCCGGCTATGTCGATGGCATGAATCGCAACGCGCGCTTCGCCCAGCCTACTCGCATTGCTGTGGATAAGACGGGTAATCTATACGTTGTGGATAACTTGAATAACGCTATTCGTAAGATCACCCCGGTCGGAACCAACTGGATAGTGACTACGATCGCCGGTGCCGGCCCTGCCTTCGACCAATACGGAGATCCCGCCGGCGGCGGTTATGCTGATGGCACGGGAACAAACGCGCATTTTGGGGGCACCTACGGCGGCTTTTTCGCTGGCGGCATAAAAGTGGATAACGCGGGCAATGTTTATGTGTCGGATAGTGGCAATTCTGTCATCAGGAAAATCACTCCAGTCGGAACCAATTGGGTGGTGAGCACGATCGCTGGATCGCCGGGAATTTCCGGGACCAATAATGGCACGGGCAGTGCGGCGCAGTTTAGCACGCCTGACGGTATGACGATGGATACTAACGGCAATCTATATGTGGCGGATTTAAACAACGACACGATCCGGAAATTGGTCCCGGTGGGAACCAATTGGGCGGCGAGCACCTTCGTTGGAATGCCCGGCGCAGGAACGCCGGGGAGCTATGGCACCAATGATGGCGCAGGCAGTGTCGCGCGATTTGGCTATCCAAATGATGTAACAATCGACAGCACAGGCAATCTGTATGTTTGCGATGGCGGCAACGATACCATCCGCAAAGTCACGCCGGCCGGGGTGGTGAGTACCTTCGCCGGGTTGCCAACGGTTTCAGGCACCGCCGATGGCACCGGCAATTCTGCGCGATTTAACGGTCCTTCTGGAATTGCGGCAGACAATGCAGGCAATCTTTATGTATCGGATTCTCAGAACAACACGATCCGTAAAATCACCTCGGCGGCGGTGGTCAGAACTTTTGCCGGCTCGGTTGTGAGTCCGGGCAATGTGGATGGCACGGGCGCCGCTGCGCGATTTAACCAACCTGCTGGGATTGCGATGGACAATGCGGGCAATTTTTATGTGGCGGACACCTACAACGATACGATCAGACAAATCAGTTCAGCAGGCTCGGTGAGCACCATCGCGGGGTTGGCCGGCAATCAAGGCGCGACGGATGCCTCGGGAAGCAATGCCCGGTTTAATGGGCCTTACGGCGCTACGGTCGACAGCTCCGGCAACGTTTATATCACGGATTATACCAACAATACGGTTCGTCTGCTCACGCCGGCCGGGGTGGTGACCACCATCGCCGGATTGGCTGGAACTTCAGGCACGACCGATAGCACGGGCACCGCTGCCCGGTTTAATGGGCCGATGGGTATTACCGTGGGAACCAATGGCAACCTTTTTGTGACGGATGGCAACAATAATTCGATCCGAAAAATCACTCCATCCGGCCAGGTGACCACCATCGCAGGATTGTCGGGACTTTTTAATTCCGGCGACATTGACGGCACCAACACAGTCGCGCGTTTTGACAGTCCGCGCGGCATCGCGGCGGACGCCAATGGGAATCTTTACGTGGCGGATTTCTACGACGACGCGATCCGAAAAATCACTCCCGTGGGCACCAACTGGGTCACAACCACTATCGTGGGGCCAAATAGCGGCAGCGGCGATGGTATCGGGTCCTATGCCGAGTTTAATGGTCCTTCCGGCATCGCTGTGGACAGCGCGGGCGATCTTTTTGTGGCCGACCAGGACAATGGCACGATTCGAAAAATTGTCCTGGTGGGAACCAATTGGGTGGTCACAACTATTGGCGGAACGGCCAAGGACTTTGGCAGCGCAGATGGAGCGGGTAATGCCGCGCTTTTCACATTTCCTTCATCATTGGTGGTGGATACCAACGGTAATATCTATGTCATAGATGGAAACGGCACGGTCCGGAAGGGCGTATTCACCGCCTATAGTGGAGCGTACAAAACGATTGCGAGTGCAGCCGGGGCGAATGGGGCTTTGATGGTCACGTTGCTGCCGCCAGAGGCCAATGGGCAATGGCGGTTTCCGTGGGAACAGGCCTGGCACAACAGCGGTGAGGTAGTCTCCAATCTGACGCAAGATAATTACACCCTGGAGTTTCGCAGTGTGCCCGGGTATCTTGTGTTACAGACGAACTTCACCGTGGCCGTGGTCAATGGCACGACGACCTCCATCACCAACCAGTATTATCCGACATTGGCTGACGGGAGCGCGGGCAGTGTTGGCACGCTGACGGTGGACATCGGTCCAAATCTGTTGAGCGGTTCAGGCTGGCGGTTTCTGGGCGAGAGCAGTTGGCGCGCTTCCGGTTCCACGGTGACCAACCTGCTGCCGGATTTTTATTTCATCGAATTTGAGCCGGTGACCAATTACTCCAAACCCTCAAGTCAAGAGGTGCAGGTCTATGCCGGATTGCCCACGATCATCTCAGCCAATTATGTGCTGGCCTCATCTGCGCCGGCCGGAGTATTGCTGCCCTTCCCCGTGCCGGGTAACGAAATTGGCGACGTGGCGGATTATCCTTTTGGGTTCAATGGCCAATTGCAATCGGATGTGGGTTATGGCAGCGGTGTGGCGGTGCAAACCAATGTGGTATTGACGGCGGCGCATATGGTGTTCAATGACCAGACCCTCGGGTATGTGAGCCAGATTTTTTGGTATTTCCAACAAGAGACAGGTGTGTCCACCCCAGAACCACAGTCAGCGCGGGGCTGGTATGTGTTGAGCGGTTATGCCTCGCAACGGACCAACGATTTGCTGGGAGGATTGGGAGTGAACCAATCCAGTCCGCAATCCCGGAACTATGACGTGGCGGCGCTTTATTTTCTCTCGCCCGTAGCGGGCGGCGGATATGGCGGCTACCTGCCATCGGACGCTTCACCCAATCCATGGCTGACGGGCAACAGTTTGAAGATGGTTGTGGGATATCCGGTGGATGGGTCAGAGTTTGGAAATTCTTCAATCGTGCCCGGGGAAATGTATCAGACGCAACCTCAGCCCTATCCATTGGCCCTGGCGACAGATCCGGTAACGGATCAGCAGATTTACACCGCGAATTGGTTTCTAAGCTACCCGGGCAATAGTGGCGGCCCGGTCTATGCGCAGTATAATGGCTACTATTATCCGGCGGGGGTGTACGTGGGGACATTGTATAATGGAGTAACACCATATGCATCGGCGGTGCGGGCCATCGACAGCGCGGTAGTGAATCTGATCACCAATGCGGCGACAGTGGGCGATAACGGGACCAACCACCCTGGTGGTGGCGTGGTAACTATCACAGCCAACCAGGCCATCTCTGCTTCGAGTCCGGGATATCTAGAATTTCAATTGGGTCCGCCATCGGCTCGGGCGGCAGGGGCGGGCTGGAAATTGTCGGGAGATTCTGCTTATGGCAGTGCAACGAATTACATCCGCGCGGTGACTTCAACGAACGTCACGGTGCTTTTCAATCCAATTCCCGGCTGGAATTCGCCGGGGAACCAGGCGGTGGCAGTCCTGCCCAACCAGGTCACGAGTTACAGCGCGTCCTACACCGTCAGCAATCCGAAGATGATGATCACTGCGAACGGCGGCTTTGGGATCACCGGCACGACTGGAACGGTGTATGTGATCCAAAAGACGAGTTCGCTGACATCCGGGACATGGACGCCGGTGAGCACCAACACGATCACCACCACCGGTTTCAACCTGGTTTTGCCAAACCCGCTGACCAATGGGCCTGCCATGTACTACCGCGCGGTCTGGTTGCCGTAGAGGGTTCATGATTTTGGCTGCGATGACTTGGAATTTCTCGACTAAACCAATAAATCCTGCTCTAATGGATGTAATAAGAAGTTTGGAGATCAGTTGATCCGTTAAAATTATTTGAGGTCAAAAATCCCGCAGAACCTTACTCTTATGAAGGAAATCAGATTCATAACCTGCCTGAAAAAAGCGTCTTCAGGTTTGTTTTGGCTATGCCTGATTTTTTTTGGCGCCACGGGCGGAGCCAAAGCGGCAAATTTCGTGGTCACTTCTCCGGGCGACAGCGGAGCCGGTTCATTACGTCAGGCCGTCTTAAATTCTATTTCCGGCGATACGATCACTTTTACCAATACCCTTTCGGGTACGACCATCACCCTCGGCAGCGGCGAACTGTTGCTGGGCCATAACCTCACCATCGACGGCTCTTCGTTAACCAGGCAGCTCATAATTAATGGAAACCACACTTCACGCATTTTCGAAGTCAGTTCCGGTATTAACGTGAGTTTGAATTCATTGGTGATCACCAATGGCTTTCCCGGGACCGGCATTTCGGGTGGCGCCATCCTTAATAGCGGCACACTGGCACTGAACAACTGTACGCTGGCGGGCAATTCTGTGGATTCATCTACCTCCGGCGGCGCTATTGCCAATGGCGGCCCGCTGACACTCACCGGCTGCACACTTTCCAGTAATTCCGCCGGCTTTGCCGGGGCGATCAATAATTCTGGCACTCCTTGCACGTTGGACAACTGCACTTTGTCCGGCAATGCTTGCGCGAACAACGGTGGAGCGATCGATAACACGTTTGGCGCCACGTTGTCCCTTTTGTATTGCACTGTGTCCGGCAACGTCGCGGGTGGCGCCGGCGGTGGCATTGACAACTACTTGTCTTGGTTGAACGTCACGAATTCCATCTTGTCCGGGAATATCAGCCAGGACATCTACAATTGGTCTGCCAGCACAAATACCTTTGGCGGCTCGAACATCGTGCAATCGGTAGGCAACGCAGGCACGCTCATCGGCGGCACTTCCCTTCTCGTGGTCAACCCTTTGCTGTCGCCGCTCGGCAACTACGGCGGCCCTACGCAAACGTTGCCGCCTTCGTCCGGTTCTCCCGCGATCGACGCAGCCGGCCCCGCCCTCTTGAGCACTGATCAACGCGGTTATACGCGGCCCATCGGCGCCGCTTCTGACATTGGGGCTGTCGAGGTCACTTCGCCCACCAACAGTCCCTTTGGCAACGCGATGATTTTTAATGGCACTAACCAATACGTCACCATTCCCAACTTCGGGACCATTATTCCTACCAACGAAATCACCATGGAGTTCTGGGCCTATACGACTGCGGGCGCGGTGCAATCGGCATTCATGCTGAATCCTGACAATAACAATGATCGTCTCAACGCCCATCTTAATTATGGCGGACCCGCTTCGAATGCCGGCAACACCTACTGGGACTTTGGAAACATTAGCGGGGGTGGACGGCTTGGTCCGGTTTCCGCCCCGGCGAATTCCATCTCCAATTGGGTCCATTACGCCTTTGTGGCCAGCCAGAGCGGCAACTACATGAGCATCTATACCAATGGCATCTTATGCGCGACTAAAAGTGGCATGACTCCGTTTGTGCGCGGCAATTATAGTCTGCAGATCGGCGGCCCCGGCTTTCCGTATCACGGAGCCGTTGATGACTTCCGCGTTTGGAGCACGGCCAGGTCGCAGGCGCAAATCCTGGCTGACCTCGGCACGCCGCTCATGGGCAGCGAACCGAACCTGCTTCTCTACTACCGCTTTGATGACAACGGCGGCAACCCGGCCGCCAACAGCGCCATAGCCACGGGCACCGCTTATAATGGCACTATCGTCAACGGTCCCGGCCTGGAAAATGCCGGCGAACCCTTTGCCGGCGGAGTAATCGGTTCCATCGCCTATACTTTTACGACGCTTGCCGGAGGTTCCGCGGCGGGCAATGCGGATGGGATCGGTGACGCCGCGCGGTTCGCAAAACCGTATGACGTGGCGGTGGACACCAACGGAAACATCTATGTGTCAGACTCTGACAATTCCACTATTCGCTTGATCACACCTGCCGGAGTCGTGACGACGCTTGCGGGATTGGCCGGGATAACCGGCGATGCCGATGGTGTCAATGGTAGCGCCCGGTTCTCTCATCCACTTGGAATCGCACGGGATAATTCCGGCAATTTTTACGTTGTGGATTCGGACAATACCACAATTCGCAAGGTGACGCCGTCGGGTGTGGTGAGCACTTTGACCAGTACCGATGGAACGCCCGTATCTGCGAATGGACCGGGGGTGGCAGTCGATAGCTCGGGCAACATTTATTCGGAAAGTGGATTCGCCGTCATCAAATTCGTCCCCGCCGGGAATCACTGGGTCAAGACGACTCTGGCGGGCAATGTGGCCACGCTGGGATATGTTGATGGACAGGGAGCGAATGCCTTCTTCAACTACCCGGCCGGGCTGGTCGTCGATGCCGCCACCAATGTTTATGTGTGTGATGAGCATACCGCCATCCGCAAAATCACGCCGGCGGGATTGGTGACAACCATTGCCGGCGGCACCATCGGCATCCAGGATGGTATAAGCACCAACGCGGAATTTTACTCACCGTTCGGGATCGCCCTGGATAATTTTACGAACCTCTATGTAGCCGATGGCAATGGCCACACTGTTCGTAAAATGACACTGTTGGGAACCAACTGGGTGGTGGCTACGCTCGCCGGGTTTCCGAACGAGGTTGTTTCGGGTTCACTTGATGGCACCGGCACCAACGCCCTCTTCGGTGCTCCATGGGGTGTGTGTGTGGATAGCTCCGGGAATCTCTATGTCGCGGATTATGAAAACAACAACATCCGCAAAATCACTTCGGCTGCGGTCGTGACCACCCTGGCCGGGCCGGTCAATTCCTCGTCCTATCTCGATGGAACAGGTAACAATGCAAGATTTAATAATCCCAGTGGAGTCACTTTGGACTCCGCAGGGAATGTTTACGTAGCCGACAGCCAAAACCAGGTGATTCGCAAAATCACCACGGCCGGGGTCGTGAGCACACTTGCCGGCTTGGTAGGAACTCCCGGTGAACAGGATGGCAATGGCAATCTGGCCCGTCTTTTGGTGCCATACAGTGTTGCGATCGACGGATCCGGAAACGTTTACGTGGCTGACAATTTTCCAACAGGCAAAATCCGCAAGATAACTCCCGCCGGCGTCGTAAGTACCATCGCGGGAACCGGGGTCTCCGGCTATCTGGACGGGCCGACTAATATTGCACAATTCAGCAGTCCGGCGGGGATTACCGTTGACCAGTCCGGCAACGTTTATGTTGCGGAACAGGATTATAACACGATCCGGATGATCGCCACCAACGGGATTGTGAGCACCATTGCAGGCTATCCACAGCTCGATTCCCATGGTAATCCGACTAACGGCTACGATAATAGTGGAAATCACATTGGCGCCTATCAGGATGGCAACGGCGGCCAGGCCCGTTTCAATTTTCCTGCCGGGATCGCCATGGACACCAATGGAAATCTGTACGTAGCCGATCGGGCCAACTATGTCATCCGCAAGATCTATGCTCCCGCCACAGGCAGCAAAAGCAACCCGACCAACTGGATGGTCACTACTTTGGCCGGAACTTCCGGCGTCACCGGGACAAACGATGGAACCGGCGCCAACGCCATGTTCGGATATAATTTCTATTACCCAGGCCCGTCTGGCGTAACGGTAGATGCTAACGGCAATCTGTATGTCACGGACAATGGCAATAACACCATCCGCAAGATCACTCAATCAGGCGTGGTGACCACGATCGCCGGCCTGGCAGGAACCACTGGAAGCTCGGATGGTCCGGGCCAGGCCGCTCAATTCGATGTGCCTTCGGCGATCACCGTCGACACCAACGGGGCTCTTTACGTGGCGGACCTGTTGAACAACACCATCCGCAAAGGGACCTTCACCTCCTATGGCCCTGCCAACGAATCGATTTCCGGTGGATCAGCAACCAACGGCGTCTTGGAAATAACCCTCTTACCGGCGGGAATTGGCGGTCAATGGCGGTTTGGGTGGGAGACGATCTGGCGGGCCAGCGGCACGACGGCCAGCAATTTGATCGCCGGTAATTATCCCATCGAGTTCCGCAACCTACCCGGTTACCTGACCATTCAAACCAATTTCATTGCGGTGGTGCCACCCAATACCACGACCTATCTCACCAACCAATATTATCCGACTTTGAATGATGAGAGCACAAATAGCGTAGGTTCACTGACTGTGACGCTGACGCCCGCAATCCTGGGAGGGACCGGTTGGCGCATTCTGGGAGAGAGTTCCTGGCGCACCTCGGGTTCAACGGCGGCCAATCTGGTGCCTAATGTGTATGAGATCCAGTTTGAGCCGGTGAGCGGTTATGCGACGCCGGCAAACGAGCAAGTGCAGGTATACACCGGTTTACCGACAAGCATTTCGGCCGCCTATTTGCTGGCCGCATCTGCGCCTCAAAACGTGTTGCTCCCTTTTCCGGTTCCAGCCGGTGAGATCGGGGATGTCGTGGATTATCCATTTGGGTTCAATGGCCAATTACAATCGGACGTGGGCTACGGCAGCGGTGTGGCGGTGCAGCCCAACGTGGTGCTGACAGCGGCACACATGGTATTCAATGACCAGACCCTTGGGTATGTGAGCCAAGTCTTTTGGTATTTTCAACAGGAATCAGGGATGTCCGCCCTGCAACCTCAGGCGGCACGGGGCTGGTACGTGTTAAGTGGTTATGCCTCGCAACGGACCAACGATTTAAAAGGAGGGTTGGGAGTGGACCAGTCCAGTCCGCAATCGCGGAATTTGGACGTGGCGGCGCTGTACTTTCTGTCACCGGCGGCAGGTGGCGGTTACAGCGGTTATCTGCCGGCGGATGCTTCACCCAATCCATGGTTGACCGGGAACAGTTTGAAAATGCTCGTGGGATATCCGGTGGACGGTTCGATGTTTGGTGATGCCAGCATCGTGCCGGGCGAGATGTATCAGACGCAGCCTCAGCCCTATCCGCTGGCCCTGGCAACAGATCCTGTGGCGGCCCAGCAGGTTTATACTGCGAATTGGTTCCTGAGCTATCCCGGCAACAGCGGCGGGCCGGTCTATGCGCAGTACGACGGGTATTATTATCCCGCGGGAGTTTATCTGGGAACATTGTACAACGGAGTGACGCCTTACGCATCGCTGGTGCGGGCGATCGACAGCACCGTAGTGAATCTGATCACCAATGCAGAGGTCTTGGGTGATAACAACACCAACAACACCGGCGGGGGCGTTATCACCATCGTCGCCAACCAGGCCATCAATGCGAATGCTCCTGGATATTTGGAATTTCAACTGGGCCCGACGGCGGCAGTGACAGCCGGGGCGGGCTGGAAACTGTCGGGGGATTCGGCTTATGGCAGCGCGTCGAACTATATCCGCGCGGTGACTTCAACCAACATCTCAGTGCTGTTCAATCCGATCCCGGGCTGGAATCCACCGGGGAACCAGGCGGTGGTAGTTTTGCCGGGACAGATCACCAGTTACAATGCATCTTATACAATGGCCAATCCGGTCATGGTGGTCATCGCCGGCACTGGTTTGGGAATCACCGGGACCACCGGGACCGTGTATCAGATCCAGTATCGGACGAACCTGGCGAGTGGGACGTGGGCTCCGTTGAAGACAAACACATTGGGGTCTGGTTTCAATGTTATCCTGCCATGGCCACTGACCAATGCGCCCGCCATGTTCTACCGCGCTCTCTGGCTTCCGTAGTGTAAAAGGAAACTGCGCACAGATTGGCGCACCCCAGCCGGCAGGTTTATTTTGTTGTTCCGTCAGGACTTTTCTTGAGGAAAACTCCCTCCGAATCCGCGACGTTCATCACCGAGAGGTCAACGCCCTGGCCGGGCGCTCGTTCTTGCGCGATCTTAAGTTGCCGCGCAATTTTTTGGACGGCTCCGGTGGCGAAAAATTTCACTACGCCGACTTGCGAATCAAAAATGACCACCATGAGGCTCTGGTCATCCACGTTGATGATAAAGAGACTGTATTTTTCACCCTGCTGATATGTGCTGTTGAAATTGGACTCATGGACCAGGCCGGCAATGGTTTGGTTGGCCAGAAACGCGCCGGAAGCGAGGGCGCCGATGGTGGTCAAATCGAAGTCTTTAGTTTGGCCCTGATGTGTGATCAGGAACCCTCCTTTATCGATAACGAGAGCGGCGGTCGCGTCGCTACTCCGGATAAAATCACGCAGGACTTCATCCATATTATGAATGTCCTCTACCAGCAGTTGGGGCAGTGTGGGCATGGTTAAAAGTGGCGGGGGTCACTTCTCATGCGTGAGGTGCGGCTGATTGGGTGATAAATTTATGCAACAACATGCGCGTGATCATATTGAGAGTTTCGAACACGCCATCACATTTATGGGCTGTGGCGTTGAACGACGGTACCTGCACCTCACGATTATTTAATAGAAATTCCATGTAGTCCGCCGGCGCTACGTTTGGCATATCCCGTTTATTGTATTGCAGCACGTAAGGGATGTCCGCCAGGTTAAGCTTCAAGGCGGTCAGATTTTCGATCATGTTTTGGAAACTTTCGACATTCTCCGGCATTTTTTCGTATTGGGAATCCGCCACGAACACGATTCCGTCCACCCCCCGCAGGACCAGTTGCCTGGTCGTGTTGTAGATCACCTGGCCGGGTACGGTGTAAAGCTGGAATTTTGTCTTGAATCCCTTGATGGTCATCGATTCGATGGGCAGGAAATCAAAAAACAACGTGCGGTCGGAATTGGTTGCCAGGGACACCATGTTCGCTTTTTGGCCGGCGACCTGCACATGCTCGTGGACCTGGACAAGGTTGGTGGTCTTGCCGCCCATGGCGGGACCGTAATAGACGATCTTGACCTGCAATTCTCTCGAGGCTTGATTGATGATGGCCATAGTTTTTTATTGTCGGCTTCGGTCCAGTTCGGCGGCTAGCGGCGCCAGTTGCGCTTCCAGCGGCAATTCGCCTTCGCGGCCGAACACGGCAAAGTAAGCCAAGCTTTGCCGAAAAACGAGCCACGTCACATTACCGACATTAAACCTTAAATGGGAAAGTGGCCCCATATGCAATTCGTTGATGCATTTGGACAGACGGTCATAAATTTGCGGTAAAAACGCCGCCGCGGTTTCGGAATTCAGATAGGGCGGCAATTCGCAAGCCACCATCAATCCGTCGTGCAACACCACCATCGCGCCTTCCACGCCTTTCATCGCCATTGTCCGCGTCAGGACATCGCTTGGCGACAGGCGGCGGGCTTTTTCCGCCGGAGTCGCTTCCGGAGGACGAACTGGCGCCGGAGGCTGTTCGATCTCCGCCGGGGGCGCAATGGGAGTGATGGCGCGCGCTTGTACTTGCTCCGCTATTGGGGAAGAGGGTGCCGCCAGGGGCGCTACCGGAGCGACAATCGGTTGGGGCATTCGGGGCACCTCAGGCAACGGGGTCGCCGGAGGAACCGGCGCTGGTGGTGGTTCCACTTTCGGCGCCGAAGCGTTCACGAAAACATTGGGAATCGATTTATCAACCGGGGCATCAAGCTTGGGCCGGACTGCCCCTTTACGCGCAATAAAAAGTGGAGCGATGACCTTCAGCGGCAATTCCAAGGCCGCGCCGTCATGAACTGAGACGACTGTCAATGGTGTCGGGTGCAGATATGTCCGCAAATCCCGCCAGAAGAAAGTGACGATGCCGCGTTTCAAACCCGATTCAATATAATCCAGCGGCAGGAAGACTTGCGAGTTAGAGAGGTCGAGTTGCGTGATTTCGTTCCGCAATGCATCCGGCCATTTTTCCGACAAGGCCAAGAGGGGTGCGGCCAGGATTCCGGGTGGTGGTGCGGTGGCCCCAACAGGCCGGGGCGGCTCCATTGAAACGGACGGTGGTGGAGCCACCGGACGCGGGGAAATCGGCGCGCTTGAAAAAGGGATGGGCGGTGCGGCTGGCTTCGGCGGCGCACTCGAAAAAGGAATAGAAGAAGTGACCGGCTTCGGCGGCGCGGCAGGCGGCAGTGGTGTGAGCGGACTAATCGCAGGTGAAATGGGCGCTGCTGGCGCGGGTGTCGGGGGGGCCTTGCGGATTCTGATCTGCGTATCCGTCATCAGTGAGGGAGCAGCAGGTGCGGACGATCCGGATGGCATTTTGACCCGGATTTGAGTCTCGGTTCCGAGAGCGGATGATGGCGTTTTTACCGGAGACGACGGGACAGTACCTGGCGATGGGGACACGTCTGCGCGGCGGAGGAAGACGCTGCCGATGTCCCCGGGCGATTCCGTTTTCTTTTGCCCGGCATCGCGGGACAACCACCTGCGGTTCAATCGGGACAGCACCACGTCCAATGGCAGGGTGATCGCGATTGAATCATATTCCGGACCGACATCAAATAAGCTCATGGCCGCGCCGCGCAATTGACCGAACTCGATGCGGACGGTGCCGGTTGCCAATTGCGGCAGGATTTGATTCGCCGGGATGGAGACACTCGCCTCGCCCAGGTCAGTGATCGGCGTTGTCAATCGCGCGCGCAGATCCGGCGGTAATTTTTCGAGGATGGGCGGCAGGGGCAATTCCACGTCGCCACTGTCAACCGGCGCAGCAGGTTTTGGAGTCGGCTGGGCGGCGGCTGGTGCAGCAGACCTTGGTTGCAGGGGGACAGGGACCGGCCAGGAGCGTGTCGGCGCCGCCGGCGGCGCTGCCTCGCTAGAGCCAGAACCTGGGATCAATTTTTGCAGCCAACGGGCGAACCTCGATTTCACTTTCATGGAATCAAACTGATTTTTTTAGTGCGGTCAACCTTAAAGCTGACTTTGAGTGTTAAGCAGGAAATGCGCCGACCGATGGGGAACCGGCCTGCTTTTATTAAATTCTTTTTTGCGCATGTCTCACTCTTGGACGATTTATCCAATACGTTTCCAGCACAACCAAGTGCACGATTGGCAGTTCCATGGAACGCCATGTGCTTTACAAGCGCTTTCCTATAGCCAATGTTTCGACTTGTTTTCGGCTGGTTATGGGACTAGTAGTGATGTGCCGGTGTAGTATTGGAAGAGACATGGGAAAGCCAAATTCAATCTTAATTGTCGACGATGATGCTGACTGGTTACAAGTCTGCAGCGAGCTTCTTTCGCAACTTCCCAGCAAGCCGCAAATCCATACCGCGGGCACCGGCACACGCGCCATCGCCAAACTGGACGACGAGCCGTGCCGTTTGCTGATCTGCGACCTCAAGATGCCCAAGGTGGATGGTCTTCAGGTGCTCGCGATCGTCCGGAAACGATTTCCCGACCTGCGCACCGTGGTACTGAGCGGCCTGGAAGGCGAGGAATACCGTTCCCGTGCCTACGCCCTGGGCGTTGATATGTTTTGGCTGAAGTCGGAGATGCAGCAAAACATCAACATGTTTTTGGACTGCATTGAATCATTGCTGGGCCGGGACAGTGTTGGCAGCGGTTTCCGCGGCATCCAGAGCAAGAGTTTGATGGATATCATCCAGTTGGAATGCATGTCGCGCAATTCCCTCATGCTGCAGATCTCTCGCGGGCCTTTGATCGGCAGGATTTGGATACAGGATGGGGACTTGATCGACGCCGAGGTGGAAAATGCGCGAGGCGAGGCGGCCTTCCAAAGAATTTTAGCGTGGAAATCCGGCTCTTTTGAACATCGCCCGGCTGAGCCCGGACGTGAACGCACCATCAATAAATCGGTCAATGCATTGCTGCTGGAATCAGCCCAGGCATTGGACGAAATGGCCAATCCGCAGACTGAATTTATCCAGCGTGATTCACATCGAAAGACAATCACGCGGCTCTCATTGATCGCCGCCGAAGGCGCGGAATTTGTGGTGACGGCTCCCGTGGACGCTAACAAAAAAGTCGAAACCATGGGCACAGCCTCGGCTGAACCGATGGCCGCCTGGGCGCGCCGCGCGATGGAAAATTCGCGCCGCCTCGGAGAGCGCCTCGGTGCCGGGCCGTTATCTCACCTCGTCGGCAGCGGGTTGCAATTGCGCCTGCTTGTCCTGCCCCAGGACGATCAATCCGTCCTCGTGGGCTGGCCGGCCGATACCGCCGAAGCCCAATTACTCGAACGAACCAAAAAACTAGTCGCATCATGGGATTCCTGAGCAATCTTTTTGGAACACGTGCCGTGGTCCGGTCGTTGCCGTCCGGCAGCCTTACCGTCAGCCGCGCGGGTGAGATCCTCACGTGCACCGTGTCCACCACTTATCCCAAGGCGTTCCTGACGGAAATCGCGCGCGAGGTGCTCCGTCAATTTAAAGAAGCGCATGAGGCCCAATTGACCCTCTCCGAATTGACTTTGCATTTCGCGAGCCTGCGCATCACCGCCCGGGAAATCCAGGGTGGCGCGGTCATTTTTCTTTCTCCTAAAAATACATTGACCACCGCAACGCAGATGAAAAGAAGAAACCCGGTCAATTAGACCACGACGCGGAACCTGTCATGACTGTTCCTGCCAAAAAAGAGGACAACGCCACAAGTTGGGGCATTTATGCTGCCGATCACGTCGCGGCTTGGGCGCGGAATGCCCGAAAAACTACCCGGCGGATGGGCCATAAATTAGGGATAAGGCTCCTGGGGCATATCGAAAGCGTCTGGCTGGAACATCAATTGCTCTTATCGCCAAATAATGGCATCGTATTTGTCGTCGGCACGCCGTCGGAGGCGATTGCCGCTCGAGTGTTTGTGCCTGGCAAAAACTGTTAAAGACATGGGACTTTTTAATTGGTTTTCTAAAAGTGAGCCGGCAGTCCAACGACTGCCGTGCGGGAGCTTTACCATTGACCACCGCGGCAACGTCTTGACCGGGCTGGGATTTCATTTTACCGGCCTGCGCGTCCGCTTCATACGAGTTGCCAACCAGCGCCGTAACTTTTCCCGCCCCGGAATCTACTCGCGATCACGCCAATAAAAACATGCCCATGAACTTAAAACGCCTGGAACAACTGGTCCAACAGACCGAGACCCATATCGAATGTTGGAAGCAATTCAACAGCTTCATCAACCTGGCGCGCACCAAAAAATTCACGCCCGAGGATGAGACCAACTTTCTCGAGCTTAAAAGCATCATCGCCCAGGACCTTGAGGGGATTTTTTCCGCCATCGAATTCCAATCGCCGTCCAAGGAGGAGATCCTTTCGCTCGTCGGCTTTGCGCCATCGCTGCGCTACCTGAGTGAGATGGGCGACGGCGAGTTGCGCGGTATCGAAAACAACTGGCACAAGATTTATATCGCCTGGCATTCCATCCTGGGACAGCTCAAGATCAAGTTGCGCAACGACGATTCCACGGCGCTTTTCTTCAAGAAGAAATAATCCGCCCCGGCGAAATGCAAAATTGCCTTTTGGCAGTGCATGGTTGAAACTTCCGCGTTTACATGCTCAATTACATTCAAATCCTGGTCCTGGCCTTGATCCAGGGCACCTGCGAATTATTACCCGTTTCCAGTTCCGCGCACGTCATCGCCGCGGAAAAACTCATGAACCTCGATCCGTCCAGCCCCGAGATGACGATGCTGCTGGTGATGCTGCACACGGGCACGATGTTCGCCGTCATCGTCTATTTTTGGAACGGCTGGCGCCGCGATTATTTTCAATCCGCCGGCCAGATGCAGTGGTTTGCCCTCCAAATCATCATCGCGACCTTGTTCACTCTCGCCGTTGGTTTTGTGCTGAAGGAGATCATTGAGAAGTTTTTTATGCGCGGGGTCCCGCACGCCCAGATGGAAGATCTGTTCAACAATCTGCCGCTCATCGCCGGTGCGCTTGCTGTGGTGGGGGTCTTGATCATTTACGCTGGCTGGCGCGAAGGTAAGACGCCGCACCCGTTGGAGATCCAGCCGGAGCATTCGGTCTGGATCGGCATTGTCCAGGGGATTTGCCTGCCCTTCCGCGGGTTTTCACGGTCGGGCTCGACGATTTCCACCGGCTTGCTGTTCGGGTTGCCAAAACAAAAATTGGAAGAATTCAGTTTTGCTCTGGCCGTCGTTTTGACGCCGCTGGCCGTGGGACGTGAAGCCTGGCGATTGCTTAAGGACAAAACCTTAAGCCACGACTCGATGATGCACTTGTTCGCCCCGGGAATCGTGGGGATGATCTTCAGCTTCATCGCCGGTTTGCTTGCGCTCAAATGGCTGTCGCGCTGGCTGGAGGGAGGGCGCTGGTCATGGTTCGGTTATTATTGCCTCGCTGCCGCCGTCGGGGTGTTGCTGATCCATTCCAAATATCCGAATTGAACGATCTCACTGCGATTTGGGAATGATGATTTTCTGGCCCACTTTCAAGGCATTGGGATTCAACCCCGGATTCGCTTTCAGGATTTCCCTGGTGGTCACCTTGATGCCTTGCGCGGTATAAGCTTTGGCGATCAGCCCAATCGTATCGCCGGCTTTGATCTCATATTCGTAGTGGGGAACACTGGCATCGGGCAAAGGGCCGGGCGTCACATTCTGGGGCGGGTTCGAATCGGAGGTATGATGATCCGGCGTCACATTCAATGCCTTTTCCATCTGCTCCAGTTGCTTCAAAATCTGGTCGTTGTCTGACTGGCGCTTCTGGTCGATCTGCTGCAACTGGTCGGCCAGCTTCTTCAGGTCATCCGTGCTGGCGAAGTTGTTTCCGCCTGGTTGGTTGAGCTTGTCCTGGAGGTCGTTGATTGTTTTTTCCAGGCCGTCGATGCGTTTGTTTTGGGCGGCCAGCGCTTCGGTGATGTCCTGGATTTGGCCGGACAGCTTATCCAGTTGCGCCTGGGTGGCCGCGTCCTGGGCGTGTAATCCGGGTGAAAAAGCCCCAAGGGCGAAGATTAAAAGACCTGACGAAATCATTCTCATATGCCGAAAATAAACTTATGGCGGTGCGCGTCAAGTTGAAGTAACCACGAAATTCTTTTCACCCCAATTTCCCATACCGGCGGATTTCCGGCCAGATCCATGCCACGGCAATAACCACAAGGATTGTGCCGATGCCGCCGGTCACCGTGGAAACGATCGCGCCTGTCGCGGCGGCATTTCCTAAAAATGACGGTCTGGTAAAGAGATATGCCATCAGGCCGGAGCGGAAACCACCCAGCTCGTTCGAAGTGCCGATGAAGAGGCTGTTCACCGCAGAAACGCGCCCACGCTTTTCATCCGGGGTCAGGATTTGCACGAGGGTTTGCCGCACCACCACGCTGATATTATCCACCGCTCCGGCTAGCGCCATCATGGCGAAGGAGAACCAGAACCAAAACAGGTTGGGCAGCGAAAGCAAATGAGCGAAGCAGTTTTGATTGGCCACGCCGAATAAAATGGTTGTGACGCCAAAAATGGCGACGCTCAAAAACATCGCCCGCCCCGCCTTTTTCAACGGGGGACGATGAGCGATGATGAGCATGCAGATCACCGCGCCGATGGCCATGGAGTTGCGCAACCAGCTCAGACCGCCGGCGCCGACGTGAAAAACGTTTTGTGCATAGATCGGCAGGATCGCCACTGTGCCGCCAAGCAACACCGCGAACAGATCCAGCGTGATGACGCCGAGGATGATGTTGTTTTGATAAACGAAACGGAAACCTTCAATCAAATTTTTTACGGAAACCGGCTCGGCGACACGAGGCTTATGCAAATGTTTGATCGGCGCGACCAGCACAAAACAAAGGATCGAGGCCACGACATTGAATGCGTAAACCGACCAGGCGGTATGCAGCGTTTCCGCATGCGGAGTGAGGGCGATGACCGCACCGAACGCCGTTGGACCGAGCACGGCCGATAATTGGAAAGCGCCGCTGTTGAAGGTCACGGCTCGGGAAAATTGCTCACGTGGTACCAGGCCGGTCACAAAGGCGGCGCTCGCCGGCCAGAGAAAAGTCCGGGCCGCCCCGAGCACCACCAGGCAGATATAGATCCAATAGACCGGCGCAGTGAAATACGAAAGCAGGGTCAGTCCCAAACTGGCGATGCCCACGATCACGGTCGAAGTCAGGATGATGTTTTTGCGATTGTACTTGTCAGCAAAATGCCCCGCCGGGATGGTGCACAGGATCATCGGAACCATCATCGATAAGCCCACGAACGCCAGTGCCAGCGCGGAATTGGTGCGCTGGTAAAGCTCCCAATCGATCGCCACCACCAGCATTTGCTGGCCGACCGAGGCGACGAACCGGCCGATCAGATATCGGACAAAATCCGCGTATTGCAAAACGACATACGCGTTTTGCTCAGCGGGCTTGGGGGCGGGCTCGTCCGGCAGATTTTCCGGTGATTCCTGTTCATGCACGCGGGAAATTTAGCGGATTTTTTTCCGCGGTCGAGTTTTCACGGGCGATTTTCCTCAATTTCTCCGTGATTCTTCATCGTCATTTTCCGCACTGACGGTTAAACTCGCCGGCAGGATCTATGGATGAAATGGACAAAAATTTGCCCAGGCGGAATTACAAATGGCCTTGGTTTGTGCTGGTGGCCGTTGTGCTCGGTTTTGTCCTGGCGATCGTCTGGATGTTTTTCGCCGTCCAGCGCGAAAAGAACGAGCGCTTCAATGCACCCCCGCCGGCGGCAAGATAATGTTTGGTTGGAGCGTCGGAAAAGCCGATATTGCGCCGCTTGCCGGCGTTTTCCGATTCAGCCTCGATACCTACTGTCGCTTTCCACCCAACTCGGGCAAAATGGAGGCTCCCTCAACACCTGCCGGTGACGGCGCATAACCGATTTCCACGGCCGTCGGCAGAAAATCCGCCGCCGACCATTTAAAATCGCTGACCTGGCCCGCATCAATGTGTTCCGGCCAATGCACGATCATCGGTACGCGAAAATCATTGGTGGCGAGGTTGCTATGAAAAAAAGCCGGGTCCATCTCCGCCGATTTTCGGGGAATGCTCGCGCTCGCAAAAAAGATCAGGACATTGTTGCTCATTTGATTTGTCGCCAACTGTTGTCGCAATTGACCGATGGAATCATCGATCCTCGAGATCAATGCCGCGCGGTTCTTCTCCGGTTGCGGCCAGGCCTCCTCGGAAAACGGCGCATCGCTGGGCACTTTCGCGTTTCCGTCAGGAAGAGTGTAATCCACCATCAGAAAAAACGGGCGATGATGATTGAAGGAGTCGGGCACGTTATCTTTCACGAAATTTACCGCTGCTTTGGCGAGCAGATCCGGAATGTAGGTATCGTGTTTGCCGCCGGTATTATAGTACAACTCTTCGTTTCCAACCCAATGGGCGGCCCGGTCCTGGGGATCGGCAAGCGTCCTGGGCACATAGCGGAAAATGTGGTCGGCATAAAAATTGGAAAAATCCTTTTCATTCATGAAGCCGGCAAATTCATCAAAACCTTTTTTCCACGGCGCGCTTGAAGAGCTTTCGTCGCCCAAATCCCAGTCACCGATAAAGCCCGTGCGATAGCCGGCCATTTTCAACACTTGCGCGACGGTCACGGATTCCGGCGCCAGTGGAACCTCTCTTTGCGCATGTGAATACTCTTTCCCTGCCATCAACGCCGCCTGGGTGACCGGAGCAGAATCCGCGGCGAAATAATTAGTGAAACGGATCCCTTCCGCGGCGAGTTTGTCGAGGTTTGGTGTCTCGTAATTCGTCTGGCCATAACAACTCAAGTCGCCATAGCCCAGGCCATTGCATTGGATAAAAATGATGCTCGCACGGCGGGGAATGGCCTGCGGGAGGGTATTGTTGATAATCTTTGGCTGGCCCCACGCGCAAAAATCAAGCAGTGCCGCCATCGCAGCCAAAACGCGCAAGAACCGGCTGAATCGAAATGATGTCATTTAGCCTTTGATTCTGAATAATCCCACGCGTTCAACGCAATCCAATTCGAGGAGCTCTTTTTGCCGCCAGGATAAGGTTGCGCGCTGTCATCTTTTAAAGCTATCGCCGGCGCCGTGCGAAATCCGACAAAATCTTCCTAATTCGCACGCTTCCTTTTTCCAAATTCAGGATCCAGGGTTATTTTCATCGCCACCAAAAAACTGGGGATCGTCGCAAAAATCACCCACAGGAAGAAATGTTTGTATCCCAGGATTCCCTGCAACCAGCCGCTCCACATGCCTGGAAACATGATCCCCGCCGCCATAAATCCGGTACAGATCGCATAGTGCGCTGTCGCATGTTCACCGCGTGCGAGATAAATCAGGTAAATCATGAACGCTGTGAAGCCAAAACCGTAACCGAATTGTTCCAGCGCCACTCCCGCGCTGATGGAAGAAAGATTTTGTGGCTGCGCGTACGCCAGCCAGATGAAAACCGCGTCCGGCAGATGGATCGCCAATAACATGGGCCAGAGCCAGAATTTTAATCCGCGCCTTGCCACCAAAAAGCCGCCCAGCAGCGCGCCGCACATGAACGCGATGGCGCCGACGGTGCCGTAAATCCCGGAAACGCTTCCATCGTCCAGCCCGAGCCCGCCTTTGGCCACCGGGGCGCGCAAAAAGAGCGGGGCAATTTTGAGCATTTGTGCCTCGCCCAGGCGATAAGTCAAAATGAAAAGCAAGGGCAACCAGATTTGGGGCTTTTGAAAAAAAGTCGCGAAGGTATTTAAAAAATCATCGAGAAAACCAATCGTCGCCGACAGGCGCTTTGGCGCATCGATCGCCGGTCGCGGCAAAATGAAACGATGATAAACACTGAGACATACGAAGATGGCCGCGCCGATGATAAAAACGATGGACCAGGCCGGCGCCGGGTTGCCGGTGTGCCTGATCAATCTGCCTGCGAGATAGACCAGGCCGCCCTGCGCCGCAATCTTTCCGGCATTGAAACAAATATTCCGCCACCCGATGAAAAATGATTGCTGATACTCCGTATTGGCCAAAATGTAAAAACCGTCCGCCGCGATGTCATGCGTCGCCGAGCTGAAAGCCAGTAATCCAAAGAACACCATTGTCCACTGCACAAAATGGGACGCCGGGATCATCAAGGCCACGCCGGCGAGCATCATCCCCAAAAGCAACTGCATGCCCCAAATCCATTGCCGCCTTGTTTTGAGGATATCCACCGCCGGGCTCCAGAGCGGCTTGATGACCCAGGGCAGATAAAGCAGGCTGGTGTAAAATGCCGTCGCCCCGTTCGAGACGCCCAGGTCATAGAAAAACAACACCGACACCGTCGCCACGAGCGCGTTCGGCATTCCTTCCATGAAATAGACTGTTGGAATCCAAAGCCACGGACTGCGGGAATCATTTTTTGCGCCGGCCATCTGCGGAATCTTGGCTGCAATCGCCGCAAAAGAAAAACTTTTCTTCGTTTCTTTCCCGCCCCGGGCGCGACACAATCTGCCCGTGACCATCGCGATCGGCGCTACCCTCAACGCCAGCGGCATCCTGCTCGGCGCGATTTTTGGCCTGGCCGGGCGCCGGCCGATTTCCACGCAAACACAAATATTGTTCCGGAACATCCTCGGCGCTTTCACTATTTTTTTGGGATTCCACCTCATCTGGTTGAACCTCAACGGGACTTTTTATTCCTGCATCGGCCAGCTGTTTATCGCATTGCTGGCGGTCGTCCTCGGCAGTCTCCTGGGAAAAATCCTGGGTTTTCAAAAGGCATCAAATCACTTCGGCCATCAGGCCGCCCTTTTGATCGCTGCGGCGCAAAAAGGCGCGCCGCAAAATTCAGCCGCCGGTTTCAATGCCTGCACCCTGTTGTTTTGCCTCGCGTCGTTGGGAATTCTCGGCGCTATCAATGACGGCCTTTCGGATTATTATTGGCTGCTCGCCCTCAAGGCGGTGATGGACGCGATCGCCATGGCGAGTTTCGTGAAGATTTTTCGCTGGTCGGCGGCACTCTCTGCTTTTCCAGTTTTTCTGTTGTTTAGCCTGATTACTTTCGCCTGCCGACTTTATGCCATGCCGTCCTTGAGCCCCGCCGGTTTGATTGAGTCCATTGGTGTCGCCTCTGGATTGATCACCCTGACGGTTGCCATCGTGATTTTTGAGGTGCGAAAAGTCGAATTGGCGAATTATCTGCCCGCACTCGCTGTCGCCCCGCTGTTGACCTGGTTGTTCAGGACAGCCTGAACTATTGGGCCTGAGCCTGCCGCATTCTGCTTAGTGTTGATCGCCAGTCAGCGTTCTCTCGCTGTTTCCTCTCCCTGGGGAGGTCGGGTTAATCTTAAACCGGAGGCGACCTCTAAATTCTTTCACTTAACTCACTGAATAAGCCCGCGCTTTTTCAACATCACCTCCATCGCCTTATCCATCAGGTAATCCGCCAGGGGTTTAGTCGTCTCATCCAGCGCGGCGACGGCGGCCTGCAATTCTTTCAGGTCGGCTGCGCCGGGTTCGGGTTTTTCCGCCGCTAAAATTTTTTCAACCCCGTACGCGGCCTGTTCGATCTCTATCCGGTAATCAGATTCCAGTTCAGACGCATTATCCATGATCGCTTTCCGGGTAGCGGCCAGCGTCTCATTCGCCTTGAGCTTCGCCTCGATCCAGCGCCGTGCCGCCAGGTCTTCAAACGCGTGCTCAACCGATTCCTCGACCATCTTTTGCACCGCCGAATCCTCCACGTCCACCGCCGACTTCATTTCAACGATTTTTTCCTGGCCAGTCCGGGTATCGCGCGCGAGCACATGCAGGATTCCATTGGCATCGATCTCAAACTGCACTCCCACACGCGCCGCTCCCCGCGGCGCCGCTGCGAACTCGATCGTGAATTTGCCAAGACTCCAATTGTCTTTCGCGCGCTCGCGTTCACCCTGCAAAACGTGGATCAACATCGAACGCTGGTTGTCCACCGCCGTCGTGAACATCTCCCCGGCCTTGGTGGGAATCGTCGAATTGCGCGGGATCAGGACATTCATCAATCCGCCGAATGTTTCAATGCCCAGCGAAAGCGGCGTCACATCCAGCAATAAAATATTCTTGAATCCGCCGGACAGGATCTCCGCCTGGATGGCCGCACCCAATGCCACGACTTCGTCCGGATTTTGCGACGCGTTCAATTGCGGGCCACCTGCCTTGTGAAAATCCGTTCCCAGCCGGACGTCCCCGCGCGTTTCGGCAAATTCCGTGCAGCCAAACAATTCGGTGACGAATTTTCGGACCAGCGGCATCCGCGTTTGACCGCCGGCCAGGATGACCTGGTTCAAATCGCGCGCTTCGATCTTGGCATCCGCCAGGGCGCGCAAACAATGTTGCCGCGTCCGGCCAACGATATCGCGCGTGAGAATTTCCAGCTCATTGCGCGTGAGCTTGTGACTGAAAGAGAAATCCGGGGTTAAAAACGGCAGGGCGATATCCGTCTCCGTTTCCGTGGACAATTTTATCTTGGCTGCTTCCGCAGCTTCACGGATGCGCGAAAGGATGGAAGCCGAAAAATCGATTTGCGCCGCCGCTTTGATTTTCTCAGCCAGGAAATCCACGATGCGCCGGTCCAAATCATCACCGCCGAGCTGCGTGTTGCCGTTCGTTGACAGCACCTGGAAAATGCCTTCATTCAGTTCCAGGATGGAAAGGTCAAAGGTGCCGCCGCCCAGGTCGTAGACGGCGATCTTTGATTTTTCCTTCAGCTTGTCCAGGCCGTAAGCCAGTGCGGCGGCGGTCGGCTCGTTGACGATGCGTTCAACAGTGAAGCCGGCGAGTTCTCCCGCCCGCTTGGTCGCGGCGCGTTGCGCATCGTTGAAATACGCAGGTACCGTGATCACGGCGCGTGAAATATCTTCGCCCAGGGAAATTTCGGCGTCGCGCTTGAGTTTTTTCAGGATTTCCGCCGAGACTTCTTCCGGTGAAAAATTTTTCCCATGGATCGGGATGGTGACCGCACCGTTCCCGGAACAATCCAGGGGGTACATCACCGATTTTTCAACATCGGATATCTCCTGGCCGCGCCGGCCCATGAAGCGTTTGACCGAATAGACCGTTTCCGCCGGTTTCAGGTTGCGCAACCGATTCGCCTCATGCCCGACGACCGGCTGGCCGGTCGCCGATGGAAAATGCACCACCGACGGTGTGAGCCGTTGCCCATGGGCATCGGCGATGACCAGTGGAATGCCCGAATCCACCATGGCCACCAATGAATTGGTCGTGCCCAAATCTATGCCGACGATTTTGTTCATGTTGTCGCGCGAGAGTTGAAGCGTTAAAGCGGCGGCTTTCAATAAAAATCTGCCGTCACTTTATCGCTTTGACACTTCCGGGCCTTTTCCTATGTTTGGCGCATGAACTGTATCGTCACTGCCGGACCGACGTTTGAGCCATTAGACGATGTCCGGCGCTTGACGAATTTTTCCACAGGGCGGCTGGGGACCGAGCTGGCGAATTTTTTGGTGGCGCGCGGGCACAAGGTTATTTTGCTCATCGGAGAAATGTCGACGTTTCCCGGCGAACGCAAGGCCCAGAGGGTCGAGCACTTTTCAACCGCGGCGGATCTGAACGAAAAATTCAAGGCGCTATCTGGGAAAAAAGCAGACGCAATCTTTCACGCCGCCGCCGTGGGTGATTTTTCCTTTGGCAGGATTTTTGAACCGGGTGATGCCGGAAAACTTTCTGAAATCAAAGGTGCGAAAAAAATTTCCACGCGGCAGGGCAAATTGCTGGCCGAGCTGCTGCCCGCGCCAAAAATTATCTCCGGTTTACACGGACTATTTCCCCGGACAATGATCACAGGTTGGAAATTTGAGGCTGATGGCAAACGAACAGACGCCTTGGCCGCCGGACAAAAGCAACTTACGGAGTGTTCGACGGACTTTTGCGTCGTCAACGGCCCGGCCTATGGCGAAGGTTTTGGGTTGATTAGTAAAACCGGCGCTCCTGCACATTTCGCCAATCCACCGCTGCTATTCGACACGTTGGAAAAACTTCTCTGGCGGTAGGCCGTGTTCGCCGATTTATTCCGGTATTTCAGCAGACCCTCTTTTAAGGATTGGAATGGTATAATCAACCGGGGCGCGCGGCTTTTAACTTTTGCGCCCCCGATGAAGGAAAATTACCAGATGCTTCATGCCCGATTGGAACCGGGGCAACCAATTTTCTTTGAAAATAAATGACCAGCATGGGCAAGACATCCGTCCAATGCCGTGCTTCCATGTGGCCATCGGCGAAAATTCCCGCGACCACCAAGCCAACATAAAAAACAACAAGAATAAAATTGATTCCCCAATCTTCCGGCGAATTTCTGGGCAATAAAAAAACCGCGAAAGCCAGTCCCCCGTTTACCCAAAGGATTGTGTTTAAATGGGGGTGAAATTCCCAGGTTGTGAATCCCGTCATGCTTTCCCAAAGGGCGCCAAATGCCCTGTGTTCAGCCGTGAATGTCGTCGGCTGGCCGAGGACAAAGTGCGTGATAAACAACCGCATCGCCAGGCACCCTAAAAAAGCCGTTGCAAAAAACTCGATCTGCCGGCGGCGCGCAATCCCGGTGAAGAAAATCAAAAGAGCCGCTACGCCCACTGTCTCCTTGAAGAGGGTCCCTAAAATAATTGCCACCGTCATCGGCCAATACCATTTGCGTGTCCACCAAAGGAACGACAAAGTAAAAAAGAACATGGCTGGAAAATCCCACGGCAGAATGTGGACATCGTCGTAAAAACTGTTGTAGGTGGTTACCTGAATGGAATAAATGGTTCCGCCAAAAGTTGCCAGGATGGGAAATATCGGCTCTTTCAAATAGATAATCAGCAGTATTAAAGTCCCAAAAAACCAGCTTGCATTGTAAGCTCCAAATATATCTTTATAGTCTTCGAGCGAGCTGGGCTTAAAATGCTTCAATAATTCTGCGGTCATCCACATGCCTCCGACTCTTGGCTTCCACGGCAAACGAAGCTTGGCAAAATGATCACTGTGGACCCCGTCCACCATTCCCGTGAAAATAAACGGGGTGATCGTGTTATGCCCGTTGGTTGCCGCCCATTGGTGCACCATATAAAAGAAGGCCACGGAAACTGATATTGCCACGAATAATGCCATGGCTTTTGCGCGGCAAAATTCTCTAAGAGCAGAATGCTGCGCGCTGCCAGTCGGTTTTAGAACCGGTTCACCCGCCTGTTTTACGTTTTTATTTTTCATACCGATGAATCAATTCCAGGCTCCGTGTATGATCGGCTCGTCTAACGAACTGGATTAAAACCAGCAAAACAGTGTTATGATCCAATCGTTGGGGCACGCTTTAAATTTTTACTGTTTTCTGCTCAAAAGTCTATATTTGCTTGTTCAGAGAATGAGGCGGAAGCAGTTTTTCGCAGCGCAGCTTTGCGGCAAGTGGCGCCGCCGCCGTGAGGGTTTCGTTTCGTTTCCCGTTGAACCGGTGCGGCATGGTTTGTATCGTGCGCGTGATGCCGCCGCCGGAATCCACTACGTCCCCGCTCAAAGCTCCTGTGACCTCACTTTGGGGCATCGGCGCGGAACGCGCCGCGCAGTTGGCCCGTCTGGAAATCTTCACGATCGAAGATTTGCTCCTGCACCGTCCCAGACGCCACGAAGATCGGCGGCATTTCAAAAAAATCTCCGAACTGACGAAAGCTGAGCCGGGCACGGTTCGTGGAAACATTGTCGTTCTCGGGCTGCGGCGTTTTCGCGGCGGCCAGCGGTCGGTTTTTGAGATCGTTTTGGACGACGGCTCGGCGCGGTTGCATTGCCGCTGGTGGAACCTGCCCTTCATGCAGAATTATTTTTCACAGGGCGACGAAGTGTTTGTCTACGGCAAACTCTCGGAAACCAAGCCCTTGACGATGGACCATCCCGAAACTGAAGTGATCGAGGGCGGCGAAGAAAGTTTCATCCACATCAATCGCATTGCGCCGGTTTATCCATTGACCGAAGGCCTGCCGCAACGCTGGCTACGCGGTTTGATCTGGCGGGCGTTGGAAAAACATGAGACGCAAATCCCCGAGCCAAAACTGGCCCCGGACCTGAAAATCCATCCCGCGCGCGCCAATGCCATCCACATGATCCATTTTCCCGAGGAACGGACCGATGTGGAGATCGCGCGCCGGCGATTGGCGCTCGATGAATTTGTCGACCTGCAATCGCAGATGCAGGCCCGCCGGGAAAAATTTGAAGCCCACGCCAAAGGACTACCGTGCGGCGGGGATAACCGGATGATGAAACCGTTTCTCGCCTCGTTGGGTTTCAAATTGACGGAGTCGCAAACGAAAGTTCTCCGGGAGATCCGGGCGAATCTGGGCGAAGCGCATCCAATGCGGCGTCTGTTGCAAGGCGATGTGGGCTCCGGAAAGACCGTCGTTGCGGCTTGCGCGGCCTTGATGGCCATTGAAAGCGGATTTAACGCGGCCTTGATGGCCCCGACAGAAATCCTGGCCGAACAGCACTACAGGAATTTCAAAAAGTGGTTCGAACCCTTGGGCATAAGTGTTGAGCTGCAAACTGGAAGTACGAAGACATCACAGGCAAAACCGGCCACCCATCCCGCGCGCGCCACTCTTTTCATCGGCACCCATGCGCTGTTCACTGAAGGTTTCCAATTGCCACGGCTGGGCCTGGTCATCATCGATGAGCAGCACAAGTTCGGCGTGGCGCAACGGGAGCAGCTTGTCCGCAAAGGCGATTATCCGCACCTGCTCGTGATGACGGCGACGCCCATCCCGCGCACCTTGGGACTGACCCTCTATGGTGACCTGGATGTATCCGTGATCGACGAGGCGCCCGCCGGGCGCGGCGTCATTAAAACTTTTCTTCGCGAATCGGACAAACTGCCGAAAGTTTTTGATTTCATCCGCGAAAAAATTTCCGCAGGACGGCAGGCCTTCATCGTCTATCCGCGCGTGGAAGATTCCAAAGAGGCAAAAGCCGTCGCGGTGGAGTACGACAACTTGAAGAAAGTTTTTGCGCCGTTTCAAGTCGGCCTGTTGCACGGGCGGCTTAAGAGTGCCCAAAAAGAAGAGGTCATGGCCGATTTTCGCGCAAACAAGATCCAAATCCTGCTCTCGACATCCTTGATCGAGGTGGGCGTGGATGTCCCCAACGCAACCCTCATGCTCATTGAGAATGCCGAACAATTTGGACTGTCACAACTGCACCAATTGCGCGGCCGTATTGGCCGGGGCGCCCATGAAAGCTTCTGCATCCTGGTTTCCGATAAAAAAAATCCAGAAGCGCGAGAGAGGTTGAAAATTTTGGAGGAAACGACCGACGGCTTTAAGATTGCCGAAGCTGACCTGAAATTGCGCGGACCGGGAGAATTATTGGGGCGCGAACAGAGCGGCCTGCCAAAATTCCGTTTCGGTGACCTGGCCGAAGACCTTGATCTGATCCGCCAGGCGCGGCAATTGGTCCAAAACGTCGCATAGCCTGCAAACTTGAACTTAAGATTTCAACAGCTACATTAGTTGCATGAAGATGACATTTTTGATTTTGGCCGCCGCTCTTTTTATGGTTGGTTGCGGCAATAAATCTTCCACGCCGGCCACCACCTCTGCGCCGGCCACCAACAATGTCACCACCGCCGCTCCTGCTCCTGCGCCCGCCCCGGACGGTTATTTGGGCACGCTTGTCCAGGCCCAGAAATCTTCGGACAACAAGATTGATACGGCTTATCTCAACCAGGCCATCCAACAGTTTAACATTGCGGAAGGGCGATACCCCACGAATCTACAGGAATTGACTCCGAACTATGTCGCAAAAATTCCTACTTCGCCCCTCGGTTACAAATTGAACTACGATCCTGCCAGCGGCACAGTGACAGTGGTCAAGCAATAGCGGTTGGCGGGTTTTACCAAAGCTCGCAACAATCTTTAGCCGTAAACCAGCTCCGGCTGTCAACCGGTAGATAATCTGCCTCTTGTTTTTCGCCATAAATCATTTAATGTTTTCTCATGACGTTTCCGATCACCGCTTACATTGAAGCAGCGCTGGAACTGGCGCGCTACGATAAGCTGGAAGATGGCTCTTTCGCGGGCGATATTCCCAAGCTAAAAGGCGTGATCGCGTTTGGAAAATCCCTCCGCGAGTGCGAAGGTGAACTGCGTTCAACCCTTGAAGATTGGATTTTGGTTGGGCTGAAATTCGGCCATAAACTGCCAGTGCTTGCCGGCATTGACTTGAACAAAGTTTCCAATGGCCGGATGGCGACCTCTTAAGCGGCGCGATTTTATCCGCAAGCTGCGCTCGCTCGGCTTCGCCGGCCCGTTTTCGGGGACCCGCCATCAATTCATGATTTTCGGCCAGTATCGCCAGACCATTCCCACCAATTCAGAATACTCAGTGCCACAATTGCGAATGCTCCTCCATCAGGTTGAATCCATCTTGGGGCGCCCGATTTCCCCGGATGAATGGAGTTCCCTGTAACGGCTTGAAATTCAAAGCGCCAGATAGTGCAGCACCTGCACCTGTTTCTTGAAAATGATATGGATGTAGCTGCCGTCAAACTGCACATTCATCGCCGCGCGCGGCTGGTCGATTTGCCAAAGAGAATGTCCATCCGACGGACTGATGCGGATGATGCGCGTCAGCGCGGGCTTTAATAGCGCGAGCGTATTGTCGGTCATTTGATCTTCTTCATCGCCGGGATCGAACGACTGCACGGCGTAGATAAATTGGCCGGACACATACGAAACATAGCCGCTGCCCTGGGATCTCCACAAAATTTTGCCCGCGACCGGATCGATTTTCAGGATGATTGCCGTCGTGGACTTCGTCACGTCGATCTGGCGCGAATATTTGATGTCATCGGGATTGCCCGTGGTTGTATTGACGTACAGCATTCCCTTTTCATCAAAAAACAAACCGACCACCCCCACGGTCGGGATGCGCCAGCGCGCATTGCCGGTGGTCAGATCAAACGCACTCAGAACAGCCTGGTCAAAAACGTAAAGCACCCCGTCATGCTCCACGCACGGACCGTCGCCATAAGGAGACTCCTCGAGGGGCGATTGCTTCCCGCCGGTGACATCATACGTGAGCGTCGTTTGCCAAAGTTTTTTATTTGTCTTATCTAAAACGATGACCGTCTTCCCCGCGGCAAGCACGTTGACCGTTTTCAAGGGGATCAATTGTGGCGGGCCGATCACTTCACCGGTCCAGGAATTTTGGGGAGACCCGGCTTGACGAATCGTGATGCTATACGTGCTTTGGTCCTCGGTGACCTTGTCTGCGCCATTTTGCCGTTGCATGTCGTTCAGCTGTTCATTGACCGCCGCCTCCTCGTTCCCGCCGCTGACGCTCTCCAGGGCGGAATTTGACGCGGGCGCTTTCATGGCTTCGCGCTGGACGATATTCTCCTGGATCATCTCGGATGAAAATTCCTCGTACCCGTCATTGTCCGGGATGAGTGTGAAATCCAGCGGCGGGCTATTGGTTGTTTGGTGCGCGGTCTTGGCCGGGTGGGTGTAAGTTCGTTGCGTTCGTGGCCTGTCCTGACCGTCGTTCATCGCTCCTTCAAGCCGTTGTTCGTATGAGTTATTGGCGATGACCGCCGGCAGAGCGATTTGCCCCTGCAGCGACAAATTCTGCGCTTGTTGCGCCACTCGTCGCGAATCCATCGGCTGCGCCGACTGGTACGCCGACAGCGGCAGGCCGCCGCCTGATGAAGGTCCTGCAGCGCCCGAAGGCGGAGAATCCTGGCCCAGCCCGGCCACCGCCGGGTCATGGAATTCATTAGTAGTCAGTGCGCCGCTCGCCAAGTCCACCTGCACCACTGACGGCGCTCCGTCCATCCCGCTTCCAAAAGTCAGCAACTCATTTCCGCGCGTGGTGGCTTCGCCGCCGTCCGGCAGGGCGACCTGCTGCAGCACATTTCCAGTGTTCCAGTCGTACTGTGTCAATTGGCCGCCATCGGCCACCCAGATATTTTGCCCCGCGCAATGCAAGGTCAGCGCCCCTTCCAGGCCGATGCGCGCATATTTTTCGCGGAGAGATGACGGTACCGAGGACACATCCATCTCGCCGCTGTTTTCGCGCGCCGTCGTTTCATGCTCATTCAAGCCCTTGACCACGTCGTCGATCTCTGTTTGCGACACCAGTTCCTTTGACCAGACCTGCTTTCCGGCTTTCATGTCATACCGCGCCAGCGTGCCGCCATGGAGAAAAACAATTTGCCCGTCGTTGAGATAAGAACTGCCGGTATGCGAAGTCTGGTCGAAGGTGGCAGCGAAATATTGGTGCGGCATCGAAGCGATCCACGCATACCAGATCCACGTGCCCAATCCCAGGACGGCCAGGGTCCCCGCGACACCAAGAATCCAGCCCATCTTACGCCAGAAACGTGCTTCGGTGGCAAAGGTGCTTCCGGCATACGCCGGCACATTCATTTTCCCTACCTCGGCTTTGCTCTTGCAGTAGGCCGAGCAAAAAAAACCAAAAATATCCATGCACTTCGGACAGATCGGTTTATGGCATACCGTGCAGTGTTCCGCCGCCGGCTCATTATGTTTCGCGCAGACCATCGCCTCCGGGCTTTCCTGGGCTGCGACCGGTGCGGCCGGCACATGGGCGCGTGAGATCCTTAGCCCGGGCGAACCGCTCGCCGGGATAGAAGGTGAAGCAGGTTGCGCCGCCGATGACGAAGGAAAATTTTCAGCAAGTTCGCGCTGGATCAGTTCGTTGACGAACGCAGAATAATCGCCGTTGCAATTCGGGCAGATGAATTGCACGGGTTGCATCCCGGGCGACACATCGATCGAATATTTCGCGCCGCATGGACATTGTATTTTCATCGCCGGTCAAGGTTTCGGATTCAATAACACAATGCCGTTGGAAAACAACAGTGAAAACGCCGCCAGCGGCGGGCTCTTCTGCACACTGCCGTCGGTGAAGAGCAGATTGCCGCCGTATTTGCGATGATTATTGCCCGGCGCCCAGCCGTTCAACGAAAAAATCTGGTCGCCGATATTTTTGGGTGACGTGTTGATTTGCCGGTCGGAGAACAAAACCCCCTGCGTCGAATTTGTGCTCACCCCCATATAATAGGCATAACTGATCGTGTATTTGCGGAGCGATGCGCCGGAGGGGATTTCCGATTCATGGCTGCCCGGGCAGATAAAGATGGAAGTATCGACAGAGTAACGCGGCACCAGCGCATCCACGGCGTCCTCGGCGGTCTGCGCATTCGTATTCAGCGGATAAGCGCCGTAATCGTTGGCATAGATCTGGGAGGCCAGGAAGATTTTTTGCAGGTTGTCGGAGCAAAGCTCCATCTGGGTTCGCTGATGGTTCGCCCACCCGAATTTAGTGGCCATCGCCCCCAGGATGGCCAGGATGCCAACCACCATCAGCAATTCTATCAGCGAAAAACCGCGTGGCTTGAGATGTTGAAAAACCGTCATGCTGGCTTTGTAGCCCAACGCCATGAGTGAAGCAATTGGAATCCACAGTCGCAGCGATTTGAAAGGCGTACGATTTAAAAATCCAACCGCTTCCTTTGCCAATTTAGTTGGGAGGAGTTATCGGCGACATTCCCACCGGGTTTTGCTTGTCCTCATGGACCGCTCCGGGGGGCCGGATTTCAACGATTTCGGGCATTTTCAGGAACAGCCGGATTTGTCTGAGCTGTTCAGCCTGATGGGCGATCAAAGTGGATTGCTCTAAAATTTTGGATTCAAGATGGATCGTTTTTGTTTCAAACGTAGTCCGATTCTTTTCAATCTGATGTCCGAGACTTTCCAGTTTAAAATCCAAAGGAGACACGAAATTACGGATTTCGTGGAGTTGGGTGTTTATTCGATCGAGTTGGTCGCTCACAAATACAAATGAATAATGCTTCGGCTCTTTGTTTTTTCTCCCCCCAACAGATCAGGTACACCTGCAATAAACGCCATTTCACCGTAAATATCAATTTTTTTCGGCTGAAACTTCGGAAGGTCCCGATTTTCCCCGGCTTAATTTTTCGCCGGCGCGTTTGTCTTGATATAATAGACGATGACCCGCTCGGGAGCTACGCGACCAAAGGCGAAAGGCAGCGGCCCGAAGATGGAGGAATAAAATCCTGCGCCGGACGGTGGATTCATTGTGGTGAGATACTTGGGACCGGAGGCATAGATGAATTCGGATTTGGCCACGGCATTTGTTTCGGGCGGCAAAACCAGGGTATTATAATCCGCATTAGCCAGGATATTTCCCGGCATCAAAGCCGTGTGGTAAACATCAAACTCCTTCATGCCGCCCGCCTTCATGTAATATTGGTAACCCCAGTGGCCCTGGAAAAGTACGTTGTCCGTTTGATTTCCGAACTGTGCGACGATCTGCTGTGCGCTTTGCCGGCACGCCATCGCGTACAGATAATCTCCCCGGGTGACTAACAGCGCGAACACCGCGCTGGCAGCCAGGCATGCCGGGATCCACTTCGAAATTTTCCAGCCTCCCGCGAGGTTCGCATCCAAACGCCGCGCTATCAGGATTCCCACCGCCGGCGCCAGCGGCAAAAGGGAGCGCCCATTAATGGTCCAATTCACGAATCCGGCAAAGAAAAAAGTACCCAGGACCCACAATGCCAGCAGCCAGGCCGGATTATCGCGCCGGTGATAAAGGTCCGTTCCAACCAGCGTCAACACCGACACGCCACAAACCGCCCAAAAAACCAGTTGCAATTGCGCGCCCCAAACCGGCGTCCCTTCGATCGAATTCCACAACCCGTTATCCAAAAACAATATTGGGATGATGACCACAACCGTTGCCGCGAACATCATCAGCATCCTTTTTCGCCATAACAGGGGTGCCACGAAAAATGCCACGGCCGCGCAGCCACCCGTGAACGCCAGCGCAGGTAAAAGTGACCCCCCCCGCGTTTGCGCTTTGAATGCCAGCGAATAACTCGCGGCCTGCAAGAGCGGTGCGCCGTAATAGATGGCCGTCGCCCATTGATAAGCGGCAAAGGTCGCCAGGGGGACCAGCAAGGCCGCCGCCCAGGCACCCCGCCGCTTGGTGGTGATCCCATAAACTCCAAGCAGGGGCACGAGACAGAACCCAAAATATTTTGTCACAGCCGCCAGTGAAATGAGCACGCCCGCGCCGAATAACTTCCGAAAATTCTCCCGCTCCAATCCTTCGATCCAAAAGACCATCGCCCAGACCCAGAACGCCAGCATCAACACATCGCACATGATCGTCATACTGGAGACCATGAAGACTGGCATGAACAATGTCGCGAACGCCGCGATCATCGGCGAATTGCAAAAGTGCCGCGCCAACCGGTGTGTCCCCAATACCACGCCGATCGCCGGAAAAATGAAGGCCAGATGCAGCGCAAATTCACTCCAGCCCAGGACGCTTCCTGCCAGCGCCACGTAATAACAGGCCAGCGGGGGATTGTCCGTGGCCTTGTACATGGGCACCGCCGTCAGGCCCCAATTGACCGTAAAGCCAAAAGGATCAGCCGGATGCACCTGGATCTGTTTCGCCACCCAGATAAAAAGCGGGTCGTCCAGGTTGAACGGCTTGGCACAAAACGGCAGCAACAAGGCGAAGGTGACGGTGGCAAGCGTCCAATAAGGATGCCGCGCGCACCAGCTCCGGAATTTTTCCATTCGTGATTTTTTAGCCGAATCCGGCGCGGCCCGAAACATTTTTCGCTCGCAAAATTTTTTTCTGCCAACGAAACTCCTGTGGATGTTGGAACAAATCATCATTCTGGATTTCGGGTCGCAATACACTCAGGTCATCGCGCGCCGCGTTCGCGAGTGCAATGTCTATTCGCAAATTTTGAGCTATGACACCCCGGCAAAGGAGATCGCTAAACTCAATCCGAGCGGCCTCATCCTCTCCGGCGGCCCGTCCAGCGTGTATGCCAAAAAGGCGCCGATGCCCGACAAGGCGATCTTTTCGCTGGGCATTCCCATCCTGGGAATCTGTTACGGCGTGCAACTGCTGGCGCATTTTCTTGGCGGCAAAGTCGAGAAAGGCCTCAAGCGCGAATACGGCAAGGGCACGTTGCGCGTGACGGACAGCTATTGCCCGTTGTTCGCCAATCTGCCCGAAACACTGCAGGTCTGGAATTCCCACGGCGACAAACTCACGAAATTGCCGCGCGATTTCCGAAGCGTCGCCATCACCGAAAATTCCGAATTCGCCGCGATCGAAAACCGCCAGCGCCGATTCTTCGGCCTGCAATTCCATCCCGAAGTCGCGCACACGCCGCGCGGGCGTGAGATCATCACTAATTTTGTCCACAACATCTGCGGCTGTGGAAGGAACTGGACCATGCGCGGCTACATCGACCAGGCCGTTGAGGAGATCCGCGCCCAGGTCGGCGGCGAAGAAGTGATCCTCGGATTGAGCGGTGGCGTGGACTCGAGCGTGGCGGCGGCACTGCTGCACAAGGCCATCGGCCCCCAACTCACCTGCATCTTCGTCAACAACGGCCTGCTCCGCTCGCGCGAGGCGGAAACCGTGCAGGAAGTCTTCGGAAAACATTTTAAGATCAAACTGCAATACGAAGAAGCTTCGAAATTGTTTTTAAGGAAACTCAAAGGCGTGACCGATCCCGAGCGCAAACGGAAGATCATCGGCCGCACCTTCATCGATGTTTTTGCCGCCGCCACCAAACGCGCGGGTAAAGCGAAATTTTTGGCCCAGGGAACCTTGTATCCCGATGTCATTGAATCCGTGCCCATCGCTGGAAACCCCGCCGCGCTCATCAAAAGCCATCACAACGTCGGCGGCCTGCCCAAAAAGATGAAATTCGCCCTTGTCGAGCCGTTGAAACGGCTGTTCAAAGATGAAGTTCGCGAATTGGGACTGGAACTGGGCCTGCCGCGGGAAATTGTTTTCCGCCAGCCATTCCCCGGTCCGGGATTGGGCGTCCGTATCCTTGGCGAAGTCACGCCCGCGCGCTGCGAGATTCTGCGCAATGCCGATGCCATTGTTGTCGAGGAAATGAAGAGCAGCGGTTGGTATTATAAGATCTGGCAAAGTTTCGCCGTGTTATTGCCTGTGCGTAGCGTGGGCGTCATGGGCGATGAACGGACTTATGATTACACCATCGCGGTCCGCGCCGTGGAATCACAGGACGGCATGACCGCTGATTGGGTGAAATTGCCGTACGACATCCTGGAAAAACTTGCCAGCCGCATCATCAATGAAGTCAAAGGCGTCAACCGTTGCGTCTTTGACATCACCAGCAAGCCGCCCGGAACAATTGAATGGGAATAACGGCCTCGGCAAAATCACCTGAACAAAAAAAAGACCCGGTATTGGTCTTGGCAATACCGGGCTTGAATAGTTCACGGATTAGCGTCCGTGGAATTGTTTAATGACCATTGTCGTGATGGTCACCATGGTCATTGTCGTGGCCATGGTTATCATGGTACGGCGCATAATTATGGTGCGCATCGTAACGATATTTTTCATTCACAGTGGCATGGACACGCCAATCGGCATGGCCTCTTTCCCAATCATGGAAACGGCCCAACCTTCCGGGATCCATGACCATCCATACATTCCCGGGCCCCAGGTAATAGTACTGGTCACCCACTACGCCCACATATTCGGTACCATCCCAGGCATAAGTGTCCGGAACCACAGCCACCGTTACGACGGGAGCGGGAGGAGGTGTCACTATTACAGGAGCCGGCGCCACTACTACCGGCGGATTGACTTGGATTGATATTGCCGGCCCCGCCAACACAGGCAGAGCCGCGATGCTTGTCATCGCCAAAACCATGGCGATCTTCGATTTAGTTTTCATGCGTCCCATTTAGCTTTAAACGTGCCAAGAATGTTTTGCGTGAAAATCGAATAAAAAGGATTGCGATATGCAGGATTGATTGCATTTGAACATCTCCGCCATTCTGCGTTCCAAGACTTATGCCTGGGTTGTTGCCTTTGATGGCGATTCTCTGCTTGTGTGGGTTGGCGTCGGGATGCCAAGGAAAGGAAAGGCTGTATAGTCCGCCTGGCGGGATGGGCCCAATCCATCCGCCGGCGGTGCATATCGTTGAACCGGCTGATGGCGCAATCTTTCATGCGCCTGCGAACATCCGTCTGGTCGCTCTGGCCACGCCATACGGCACCGATTTGGGACCGGAGAAGGCCCCGCCTTTCATCCATTCGGACGAATGGGAATTGGTGTCATCCCCGGAGAGCCAATATACCGTCGCATTTCTTTCAGGGACGAACAGCCTAAGTCTGCAAAACGGCAGTCTGGTATCGGCCAGGGTGAAGCCTGTTCCCGGCCGCGCCGAGCCCCTCCTGATGGTATTAGTGGGTTATCCGGCGCTGGAATGGACCTGGCACGACGTGCCCGCAGGCAAATACACGTTGACTGCTCGGGCGACCAATGAAAAAGGTTTGGTCGCCATTTCAACACCGGTACAAATCACGGTCCTTCCCTGAAGTCGGCTCACGGTCCCGGCACTAACCTGTAAAAGTGGCGTGGATTTGCCGGCAATGACGCATCGATATTGGTATCCACCCAAAGCTGCACGGGCGCCGTCAAAGTGATCGTTCCCAATGTCGTCCAGTCGTTGCTATTTGATAAATCCGGACTGCTTTGGATGACGTAACTATTGCCCACCGTTCCGGTCACCATGATTCCTGGATACAATCCGATACTGAAGCCGGGTGGATTGACGACCACCTGGGCTGGCGAATTGGTCACACTCCCCAGGGAACTGGTTACCACCACCGAATACGAACCCGCGTCAGAAAATTGGATGTCTGGGAAAGTCAGAGTTGCATTGGTCGCATTAAGTATGGAAGCCCCATTATCATACCATTGATACATCAGGACACCGCTGCCCCACGCGCCCACGCTCAACGTATTCGTTTGACCCGATTCGGTGACAATACCCCTGAATGGGTCGACGATGGCCGGATACATGTACAGATTGGCCACGTAACTGGTGGCCGCGCCATACATGTTCGTGATCAGCACGAAGTATTGGCCCAAATCAGATGGGTCGGTATTGGGAACGATCAACGTATCGTTCGTGGCATTCCCAACCACCGAACCATCAAACAGCCATTGGTAGGACAAAGGTGAGGACCCGGTTACGCCAACTGTAAATGAAGCCAGGCCATAAGCATTCACATAATCATCTTGCGGCTCGTTGGTGATGACCGGGAGCGGGGGCGGAGTATTATTCTGGAAGACGTAAACCGTATTGTCATTTGAGTTTGCAACGACAACGTCTGGCCGGCCATCACCGTTCAGATCGCCTATGGTCACGCCGTCTGGATTCCATCCGGAAGTGAAGTCAACTCGTGCCGCCAATGAATTGGCGGTGAAACTTCCCGGAGCGCTTATGTTGTGGAAAATGGAGAAAAGACTCGGTAACTGCTCTGGCACAGCAACATCGAGTTTTCCATCTCCGCTCAAATCTCCCAGCGTAAGATTGTTCGCCCAACCGCCGGTGGAAAAGGACACTGGCGCGGCAAAGGAATTGTTGGTGATTCCCGGCCCGGCCGTCAGATTTCTGAGGACAGAAAACGTATCCGTTAGCCAATCAGCCACGACGATATCCAGTTTGCCGTCGCCATCCATGTCTCCGATCTTGACGAAACGACTCTGGGGCACTCCGGAGAAAACCATGCGCGGTGCAAACGAATTGGTCGTGATATTTCCGCCGACGCCCAGATTTCGGAATACCGACACAGTGCCATCCGACATATTGGGCACCACCAAATCGGGATAGCCATCGCCATCCAGGTCCGCGATGCCTGCGTCGGAGGGATTATTGCCCGCAAATAAGCTGACTGGAGCCGCGAAAGAAATATTCCCGATGGTGCTCGTGTTCTGGAAAATGGAAATGGTACTGCTGGATGTGTTCGGGATAACGACGTCCGGCTTCCCATCGCCGTTCAAGTCCTGCACCGCAATGCTTTGCGAATTGACACCTGCGGGAATAGTGACGGGTGCGGCAAAGGAATTAGTGGTGAGCAGACCCGGCGAACTGATATTTCTAAAAACGTAAATCAGATTGCTGTTGGAAGTCATGGCGACGATGTCGAGTTTACCGTCTCCATCGATGTCGGCTACCGCGATTGGGACTGCATTCCCATAGGCTGCGGGCACTATCGGCAGGACCACAGGAGGCGCAAAAGACAGGATGCCGTTGGAACTGATGTTCTGGTAAATCGAAACATCGGCGGAATAGGCGTCAGCTACGATCAAATCCGGCCGCCCGTCTCCATCGATGTCGGCAAAGACAGTTTGGGACGGCCCCGCTCCAGTGGACAGGACCATGGGCAATCCCAGCGAGGAACTGTTGATCTGGCCGCTGCCCAGGAACGTCGGCAGGAATGGCTGGTCGGAATAACCGGTCAAGCCATTGACGGTGACCGTGATCGGAGCAAATGTGGCGCCCACTGGCACGGTGACGACCAGATTTGTCGGGCTGGCTTCGATAACGTCAGCCTGGACCGCGCCAAAATACACAATGTTACTGCTCGTCACCGGACTGAAATCAAGTCCGGTGATGGTCACATTGGTGCCTACAAAAGCTGACACGGGTGCGAATGAGGTGATGATAGGCGGCTGGAAGGGCGTCGTCGCTTCGTATTGGTAAAGTTGCTGGACTTGTGAGGCGGTGAGGGCATTCGTATAAATTCTAACATCTTCAATGTTTCCCGGAAATCCTCCGAACGGCCCCGGCGTATAGTCATAAATACCAAGAGCGGAATCTATCGGATATTGGGACGTCTGCCTAAGTGTGTCGTCAGGGATGGCCATATTTGTGGCAAGGACACCATTGGTATACAATGCAATGCTCTGGCCCTTTTGATAGACTCCAACGAGGTGTATTATTGCATTTGACATTAACGGCGCGCTAACAAATTCCGTGCCGTATGTGCTAAGGATGGGACCGAACTGAAATTGGCCTGATGATGTTGTTCCCATGTTCATTTCTCCGTTCAGAGGGCCCTTTTCAAGTAAGGTCACAAACGAATAATTCTCGTTATAGGTTGTGACCCACATAGAGATAGTGACCGCTGGGGCCGTTGGACCAAAGATCGTTTCGGGAACTTGTATCCCGCTTTGGCCATTGAAAGCATAAGCGGTATCCGGCATACCAAAGCGATTTGTTGTAAGCGTCGCGCCTTGAATGGTTCCATTGTTCCCCTGCCCGCTGGCATCGTTGGCGTTCCCATTGAAGGGATAATACAAGACTAATCCGTTGGTGAGAAAAGATTGAGCGGCAGCCGGCATGGCAAGAGCCGATGCAATGAGAAGGACTTGGAAAAAAGAAAGGGATGCTTTCATAAGCTCCTGCTGGTAAAAATTTTATTAAAACGCCCTATCCAACGACCGACGCATCAACTCAGATTAAATTGACATTTTGCATTATGCCTGGCGACCCCAAATAATCAAGAGAATAGCAACGTGTTATTTGGCAATCTTCTCTACCCAATCATTGCCCGGGCGGGCGTAGGGCCGGAAAATTTCCGTGTAACCTTCGCGGTCATTATAATAGAGCGCACGATGCAGGCCGAGCGAACCGGCATCCGGCGAGTCGATCAGGCTGGCCGAATCGCTCGCGCTCATCTGGAACAACACCCGCATCTCAAATTCCGCCAACGTCTTGCGCCCCAAAAATCGGTTCACATTGTTGTACGTGTCGCACGTCGCGATCACATGGATGCCATGCGCCGGTCCGTCATTGATGAGGCTGAGCAGGACAGCCGCAGGATTCGCCGCGCCGGAATCGCTGGAGGAAAAACTGAATTCATCCTCCTGCCGCAATTTTTTGAAATTTTGCAGACCATTGATGAGCAGGAAAATCTCCGGCGCCGTGGAATTGTCCGTGCGATTTTTCAATTCCTCCGCCAGCCCGGCCATCACTTCTGCAAGTTCCGCATTGCCGACATGGATGACCTCGCCCGAAACTGCCTTGCCCACCCGTTCCAGAAATTCGCGCTCGGATGATCCCGGCGGCATGGCGTCGAACACATAAAATTTCGCGCTGCTCTTTGGAAATTGGGCTGCCAGCGAAGCGAGCGCCACCGCCAAAATTGTCAGGGAGCGTTCGTCGCTTTGGCCCACGACCAGAAGATTGCTCCCGCTTTGCCTTTGGAAAACGGCTTCGGTGGGGCCTTTGATGGAATTGGGCGCGCCCAGCCAGATTCGCGATTGCACCGGCGCCTTGGCGGGAGGCGTTTCGAACAAATCCCGCAATGCCAGGTTTTCATGCACATCCGCCGGCGCGCTGCCTTCGAACACAAACGGCCCCGGAAATTTTTTCTCGTCGGCGCGGGCGCGGACTTTTTCGAGATAATCATCGCGCACCTCCTCGGCCAGCCACACGGCCTGGAAAGGACTATTGCCCTCGATCGCGCCGGCCGAGTCGTTGTAGATGCCTTCGCCCGGCCGCGAAAGCAGCCGCGGCGCGGGATTGTCCTGGTCCATGATGAGATAGGCATCGGCCTCGTTGCATTGGAGAGCGATGCGGATCACCATTTGTCCAATCGTTGCGCGCGCCAGCGTATAAGCGCCGCCAAGCGTTTGTGAGCCCAGGAGCACATGGATGCCAAAGGCGCGGCCCTGTCGCACGATGCGATCAAGCAATACCGCCGCACCTTGTGAAACGCGGTCTTCCTCGGTAAAAAATTCCTGGAACTCGTCGATCATCAGCAGGGAGCGCGGCATCGCCTCCTTGCCGCCCAGGCGCTTATATCCGGCCACATCCTGTGCGCCGATCTGCCGGAATAAATCACCGCGCCTTCGCAGTTCATCATCCACGCGCTGCAACACGCTCAAGCCGAACGCCCGGTCGCTTTCGATCGCCACCACCTTCGCGTGCGGCAATTTCCGGCTGGCATAGCATTTGAACTCCACGCCCTTCTTGAAGTCCACGAGATAAAATTCCACCTGGTCTGGCCCGCACCACAGTGCCAGGTTCGTGATGATGATATGGAAAAGCGTCGACTTGCCCGAGCCAGTCTTGCCGGCGATGAGCGCATGCTGGCGGGTGCCCTTGCCGATCTCCAGATACTGGAGTTTCGTTGCGCCTGAACGGCCGATCGGCACGCTTAGCTCCTCCGTGGTCTCCTCGCTCCAGATTTTTTCATCGGCCGGGGCGACTTGTTGGAACGGTACTTCCACGCGGCTCGAATTTTTACTGCTCTCGCCCACGTCGTGCAAAAATTGCGTCGCAAACTCCGGCGGCGGCGGCGGATCGAGGACCACCCGTGTTCCCGGCTCGCGCCAATCCGCGAGAAAGAAATCTTTTTCGACGCGCACCAGGCGCACGGAATTTTTTCGCATTTCGTCCGGGACGAAATCATTCGGCGCCGCATTCCGCTGGTCCCAGTGCACCAGCAGGTAAACGCCGCAGCGCGCGCCGTTGGCCGCGATATTGCGCAACCGTTTGGCCGCCGTGTCGCTGAAATTAACCGGGAACGAGGCGATCACCAGGAAATGATATTTTTCGGCGATGCTCCCGGCCTGCGCGTTGTAATCCGCGATCGTCGCGTATTCATTGCGCAGGTACATCTGGATGACCTTCTCCATGTGCTCGGTCAGCTCGGCGAGCTTTTCCTCAAACTGTTGCGACTGTGTCCAGATCCGGCTGTTGATATACCCTTCTTCGTAATCCGCCAAATGCATCAGTGCCGCAAAATTTTGGCCCAGCCCGATCGGATCAAAGATCGTGAAATTCACCTTGCCCGGCGGCGTGGCGGACAGCAGCCGGAAAATGATATTGTTGATGGCCGTGACCGCCTCGGCCTCGCCGCCTTTGTTCGTTTCAAACAGGATCGAACCTTCCAGCGGAAGGGCCAGGGCGAGCGGCACGGAAAAGTTCGGTACTTGCGGCAGCGCCAGCCGCGGGTCTTTCGGCACCACCTCCAGGAATTTCTTCGCGTCCACGTCCAATCGTCCGAACTTGGCGCCGTTCTGGAATTGTTGCGGTGGCGTCCAGTCCTTCCACGCGCTGGAGTCCCAATCCGGAAAAGCGCGTTCCACTTCGGCATTCACGGCCTGGATTTTTTCGTAAAGTGACCGGATGGTCTCATTCCAATCCGTTTCGAGCTTCCGCCAATCCGCTTGAAAATCGGCCTCGAGTTTCGCCATGTGCGTGGCATGGGCCGAGGAAAATTTCTCGTTCTCGGCATGGGATTGTGCCTGGATGCGGCTGAGCTTTTCGTTGTGGGCCTTTTCCAATTGCTCATCCAGGGCGAGATGCTTTTGTTCGTGTCGCTGGAAGATCCTTCCGGCGCGGACATCCAATTCGACGGGGCGTGCCCCCCGCGAGTTCAAGGCCTTCCGGTTTGCCTGGCGCCATTCCTGGTTGATGTTGTTCAGCGCCGTGTCAAATTCAGTTTTGATCCGCGCCAGCTCTTGCGCGTAATGCACTTCAGCCTTTTGCGCCGCCGTATCCAGGAGCCGTCCCGCTTTCACCACGCTTTGGGCGATCGTTGTTGCCAATGGGCCGGCGCTCCGCCCGCCCAAAAAGTGGATGATAAATGCGATGACGCATGCCGCCACCGCCGCAATGACTGCCCATTGCGGGATTGCGGCCAGCCCACTGACCCTCAAATGTTGAAGGACCGGGACAGTGACCGCGAAGCCGAGCAGTAAAATGCCCAACAACCAGATCGGCAGGATTCGAAATATTTGTGGCAGCGGAAATTTTTTGAATCGTTCCACGTCCTCGCCGATCCGCTTCTCCAAATCTTCAAACTGGGCGAACAGTTTATTCTCATCCGGCGACAGATCCGGTTCCGGCCATTGATAGCTCAGCTGCCGTCGGAAACTGCCGTAACCGCCAAAAGCCGAGCGAATAGTTCTGGTCAGTGCTTCATGCCTCCCGATGGCCTCGGCGGTCTTTTGCCGGAAATCTTCCAACGCCGTCGCCGCTTCCACCATCGCAGCGTCGCGGTTTTGCTCGGCCTGCGTTGATTGGACCACGTTTCGATCTTTCAACTGGCCGCTCTGCGCGCCGATCTCTTTCATGACCCGTTCGCGGACGGCGGCATGGGCGTGGGAAATCCTCGCCTTGCGATTTTCAAAAATGGCATCAAGCCGCTCTTGTTCCTTTTGATATTGCGCATCCGCGTCCATGGCGTCTTCGGCCAATTTCCTTGCCCGCAATACCGCCGCGTCATCCGCCGTCTTGGTGGCCGCGGACGTTCGCGCATAAAAATCACCGTTCAACCGCTCCTCGCGTGCGGCGAGTTCCCGGGTCGCATTTTTCAATGCGTTCAGCAGGGCCAGAATTTCTTTGACGCCCGGGTTACTCACAGTCCTTCCTGATCTTTGTCAAAAGTTCATCCAGTTTTTCCATCACGGCCACCGCCTTGTCGATGTTCGTGAACAATTCCATAAGGTATTGGCGCTCAAATTCCGTGGCCTTTTCATCGCGCCAATACGTTTTCGTGTCCTGCCACTTGAGTGACAGCTCCTTGGTGGCGGCGAGCAGTTTGCTTTTGCTGCCGGTGGCGCTCATGCGGTCTTTCCTCCGGGGTTGGGCGCGCCCATGCCCGTATAGGCATCCAGCGCCTTGATGAATTGGGCCAGCAGCGCCACGGCGCGCGGCATGTCTGCCGTCAAAAATCCGTGCAATTGTTCGATCTCTTTCAAAAGCGGCGCCGCGCGGTTGTCCAGGTCGCGGTCCCAGCGCCTGAGAATCTTCAATTTTCCCTCGGCCTCCTCCACCGCCCGTTGGGCGCGGCGCATCGCCATCTGCAGCAGCGACGTCGTCTCCTGGAAATCCGAAATCCGCGCCGTGAACAATTCCTGCTTTGCCTGCTCCAGCACCTTGCCGCGCGCGCGCAATTGGCTTTGCCAATAGTGCCTTTGCTCGTTCTGCAGCCAGAGATGCGTGCGCGTGATCTCCCCGGAAGATTCCTCCAGCACCGGCCGCGCCCGGCTTGTGAACAGGATCAGCGCCGCGCGAAACAGCTCGAGCGCCTCCACCGACGTGATTTGGGCCTTTTCGGGCATGGCTCATCGTTGGCGCAGATATTCCTCGATGCGCTGGGCTTTGCGCAATAGATACGGCGTGTGTTCCTTGGATAGCTCCACAAATTTTTTTAATGCCTTCATCGCCGTCTTGAATTCTTCCGCGAATTTCTCGTGCTCCTGGTCCTGCCAGGTGTCCTGCAGCGAGCCAAAGCGCGCCTGCAACAGGATCAGCCGGTTTTCCAGGTCGGTGTTGAACCGCTGCAATTCGTCGGCGAACCGCCGGACTTTTTCCGGGTCCATGATCGCTTGTGCCATGTTCAGCCTTTCATTTGGTTGTTTTTATCATCGCCAATTGCCTGTCAAGACGCTACCACAAATCCGGCGGCGACAAAAATCCGAAGTGCGCGTCAGGCGCAAAATCCTGGTAGCATCCCATTCTCTACCTTCCTTGCCCGCCGCCGGAGGCGAGCGGTGGCCTGCCGCCCTCCTTCTTCCTTTACGAATTTCCCTAAAAATGGCAATATCGGCCAGTGTTGACTGACAGAGAAATGAGGGTTCAGCCGGCGCCAGTGGACCAGGCCGCGCGATTAGAAACTGAGTTTGACAGGAGCGTGGGTTCGGCCATTGTGCGCTCGCAATTGTTTTTGCTCGGCATCCAAAAGCCGGAAGGCTATTGGAACGGCGAATTGCTCGTCGATTCCACCCTCGTTTCGGACATGGTCGCCTATCACCATTGGGACGGCAGCGTCAACCGCGAATGGCAGCGCAAAGCCGTTGACCACATTTTCTCCCGGCAATTGCCTGATGGCGGCTGGAACATCTATTACGGCGGCCCTTCCGAGGTCAATGCCACCATCAAGGCCTATCTCGCCCTCAAGCTCGCCGGCGTGCGCGCCACCGATCCCCGCATGTTGCGCGCGCGGCAGATCGCCCTGAGCCTCGGCGGCGTCCCGCGGATGAACACCTTTTCCAAATTGTACCTCGCGCTGCTCAACCTGTATCCCTGGGAATATATCCCCACCATCCCCTGCGAAGTGCTGTTGCTCGGCAAATGGTTTCACGTGAATTTCTGGGACATGAGCAACTGGTCGCGCGGCATGCTCGTGCCGCTGGCCATCATCAATCATTTCAAACCCACGCGGCCCGTGAAAGTGGATCTGGACGAGCTTTATCCGGCGGGCATGCATGAACGCGAGCTGGCCCTGGCCCCGGATCCCGAGAAAATTTCCTGGCGCAATTTTTTCCTCTGGCTCGATCGCCTGCACAAATTCGCCGAATGGTTCTCGGAACACAAAATTCATCCGTTCCGGAAAATGGCGCTCAAAAAGGCCGAAAATTGGATGCTCGAACGCTTTGAAGGAGCGGACGGCCTGGCGGCCATCTTCCCGGCCATGCTCAATTCACTGAT
>DASXDM010000016.1:0-212482 GCA_036490655.1 Verrucomicrobiia bacterium
AGAGAGGGTCAGAGTTTGCGAGTTCGATTGTCTCGGCGTTTCTTTGTGCATTTGCGTTTAAATCCTTCGCTCAAGCCTCTCAAAACACCAAAACTCCTCGCTACCGCGCGGCTACAACTTTTCTTAAAACGCTTTAGCCGCAGATCGGATTCGCGCTATCGCGCGGCTTCGCAGTCAGCGGCAGAGTTTTAGGATACGTTACCCGGGGTGGCGCGCGCTCAGACTCGCGCTTACCCCGGGCTATTTTCGCTTGCCCTTTCAGGGCATCCAATTAGCGGCTGCGCCGATCGACTTTTAATCAGGAAGCCATCTCCGGCCAAAACTCTCCGAGTCTTTGCGTCTTTGTATTTGAAGCCAATTTATTTGTCACACGATTTGTCTTGGCAAAAAATAATTTCGGCGTAAAAAAGGAGTGTTCTTTGAAAACGGCGGGAAAGTTTCCGCCTGAAGCGATCAAATGTCAGGGAACTCCGTGAGAATCGGAGACGGTTGCGCCACTGTAACGGCTACAAATTCCAATGCCACCGGGAAACCGGGAAGGCGGAAGGAGGTCTGAAGCCGAAGTCAGGATACCGGTTTGATTGTGCTCGTCGCCGGCAGCATTGCTGCGGGCAACTTCTCCGCAAAGAGAAGGATGAGGCCAGCCAATCGATCTGTTTTCGTTTGGGTTCGTGAATGCCTTCATTCCCCGTCTTGCGGTGTCTGGAGGTTTTTTTATTTCCAGCCCCGCTCTGGTCTCTCAACCCAAACCACCCGCGCAGAATTTTTTGCGCGGGATAAATGAAAGACCAGAAAATGAAAAAGATCCGTTCCGCGCTGGCGCTGGCCGGCTTGTTTGCGCTCGTCGCCGTCCGTTCCAACGCCCTTGTCCTCAACGAAAATTTCACCAATGATCCCGCCCTGGACGGGTGGCAGACGTTTGGCGACACTTCGCTTTTCCAATGGGATTCCGCAAACCAGGTTCTCGACGTCACCTGGGATTCCTCGCAGCAAAACAGCTATTTTTATCATCCCCTGGGGACGACCTTTTCCAAGACAAATGATTTTGTCATCACCTTTGATTTTTCGCTCAACGATATCAATATCGGAACCGACCCGGGCGACCCCGATACTTTTGAAATCGCCATCGGCCTGATCAATACCGGCGAAGCGACGAGCGGAAATTATTTTCGCGGGAGCGGCTATTTCCCGGATATCGCCGAGTTCGATTATTTCCCCAATGACATCAATGACTACGGCGCGACGATTTCGACCTTGTTCATTTCGTCAGAAGACAATTATTCAGGCGGCGGATTCACCGATCCGCTCGAGCTGGAGACGGGCACGCGATATCACGTCGTCATGGTGTATACCGCCACGAACGAAGTCCTACACACGACCATGACGGCGAACGGCGCGCCCATCGGCCCGATCGTGGATTCTTATCTCGGGCCAGCCTTCGATGATTACCAGGTGGACGCCATTTCCATCAGCAGCTACAACGACGCGGGCCAGTACCCGGGTTATGCCGGTTCGATTCTCGCGCATGGCACCGTAAACAAATTGGCCTGCGCCACGCCCCTGCCGGTCTATGGCATCCAAACTCCGGCGGCGGGACAAGTCGATTTCACCGGAACCACCAATTGGATCTACACCCTCGAACGCAGCCTTGATTTCCAGACCTGGCAGACGGTCTCTTTGCCCGCCGTTGCGGTAAGCGGAAACACCCCTCTCACTCTTTACGATACAAATCCGCCACCCGTTACTGCCTTTTACCGTATCCGCTCAGATTTGCCGTGAATACTCATTCCTTCAATCCAGGCGCATGTCCTTTGTGCGGCGACCCGAACGAGTGCCAGCTTTGTTCGCCGGTCGTTTATAAAGGACAATGCTGGTGCGCGCGTGAGGAGATCCCCGGGGAACTCCTCGCGCGCGTGCCGGAGCCTCTCCGCAATCGCGCGTGCATCTGCCGTGCGTGCGTTGAGAAATTTCACGCCAGAGAAAATTCCGCGCCGCGGCCAGCCAAGCGCGCGCCGGCGTTCAGCTTGATCGAACTGCTGGTGGTCATCGCCATTGTCGCCATTCTCGCCGCATTGCTCCTGCCGGTATTGAACAGCGCCAAAGGCACGGCCAAGCGCGCCGATTGCGGCAGCAACCTTCGCCAGCTTGGCTTCGCCGCGCAATTGTATTGGGACGATTATCGGGGAAACAGCTTTCGCTATTCGTCAGGCCCGACCAATTCCGGTTTTGAGTATTGGTTCGGATGGATCGGGAATGGCAACCAGGAAACCCGTCCTTTCAACCTGTCATCCGGCTCGCTATATCCCTACCTTCATGGCAGCGAGATCCGGCTCTGCCCGGCATTGGTGGCGACAATGACCTCAGGCACCAACCTCATCTTCAGCTATGGCTGCAATGCCTATGTCTATGGCGGTCCGGGACAGACGGCCATCAATGTTGACAGGATCGTGCGGACGAGCAGCACCATCCTTTTCGCCGATGCCGCCCAGATAAATAATTTTCAGGCGCCTGCCTCCCACAACAATCCGATGCTGGAGGAATGGTATTATGTGGATTTGGAGATCCATTACAGCAATCCCATGAATTATCCCAACGCCCATTTTCGCCACGACCAGACCGCGAATGTCGTCTTTGCCGACGGCCATGTGGATTCGGAAAAGCCCGTCGCGGGATCCATCGACCCAAAGTTGCCGGGCGCAGATGTCGGCCAATTGCGCCCGGAAATTTTGAATAACTTCTAAGATTATCGTCCGGCGTCGATCCGCGTTTGAAATAATTTCCAAATCAAGACAAACGCTGTCGCAAAATCCCGCGGCTTTTCCGCTATCCATCGCGAAACCTTCTCCGGCGCAAACCAACCACCTGTTTCGATCTCATCGGGATGCAATTGGAACGGCCCTTCGCTCTGGCAGCGATATACCCAGACAAATTCCGCATCGGTCTCCTCGCACGCAGCGATCTTGAAAAGTTTTTCGGGCGTCGTTTTCATCCGCAACCCGATCTCCTCGCCCAATTCGCGAACGGCGGTCTCATCGTAGGTCTCGCCGGAGTCCACATGGCCCGAGCAGGACGAATCCCAAACACCGGGTTGCCGGTCCTTTTTCATCGAACGTTTCTGCAAAAAAATTTCGCCGCGCGAATTGAAGACGAACACATGCACCGCGCGATGCAACAGCCCGCGCGCATGCACCTCGCTGCGCGGTTTGGCATCGACGACCTCATCGCGTTCGTTGACCACATCGAAAATTTCTTCAGGCATAAAACGGTTTATTTTGGGAGCAATCAACGTCGTAAAGCAATGTTTGAAAAGTCGTGGGGAAGAAATCGAAATCGCGTTAAAAAAGCTTAGCAATTTCCGCGATCAGTTCTGGTCGCTGAGAAATTTCAGGACACAATTCACATATCTTATTCCATAAAGCCTTTAACGCTTCTTTGTTATTAACATTCCCCAATTCTTTACTAAAGGCGCGGATCATTCGGCGGCTCTCTTTATTTCCAATGCTATCAATATATTTAGTTGATGATTTTACTGCTTCAGACAATGCAGGGCTATATCTTAGCCTTAAGAATCTGTCATGGCTGGTTCTCTCCTTTATAAATTGGCGCGCATGTTTCCGGTTTAACCGCTTCATCAACTTTATAATTTCGCCCTTACCCAATGTTGCGCTGCGAGCGTTAGATTTTTTCAATTCTTGAGAAAGTAATTCAGTTTCGGACTGGGGTAACATTCCACAAAAACACTGATATTTAGTACTGACGCCTGATGGCCCATGAACCATCATTTTATCTGGTACTGGAAACACATGACCCACCCATGTTGGGCTCCCACATCCATCCACATTCTCAATTACTTTATCCACAACCGAAACGGCGATTGGCAAACCATATTCAAAATCAGGATCGGCTTTGGCATATTCCTTAATCAGGAAATATCCCAAAATTTCACCACCCCCAATAGATTCAAATGATTTTATCCAAGTAGGAATTGCACGACAAATTTCTATCTTATAAAGATAAGGCTGCTCATTGAAATAATAGCCAATCAATAAATTTAAACGATTCTCTGTCCAAAAAAACTTTTCTAAATCAATACTTTGCCCTTTATTTATTTCCAGCAACGCGCTCCTCACCTCTACCAAGGCCTCTCTCACTGTATTGATAGCAGTATCAGCATCGACCATCATTTTCCCATTAGCCTTTTTCTTAAGGATTTCAATAACGCGATCGCCAATTTCCACGCTATCTGATTGAGCTACTAAAATCTGACCGTTCTCAAAATCAATGATATTGATTTTATTAGGGTTTTCCCGCTTCGTTGAAGCGTGGGTGGTTTGGCTGTCGCTCGCCATCCAAATTGCAGGCAACCGCTGAAAGCCTCCCTGCGGGTGGTTTTGAGTTTTGAATTTATGGATTAGCCCAATCGCAATGGTCACTTTTTGGCTCCCTTCGTTTTCCAAAGCGTTGCCTTTTTCTCAATTAATTTACAAGATAATTTGTCACGGAAAATTAAATGGTTTTGTCGTTCAATTAATTCACGCCTGAAGCAAAGGCCATATGTATGGGACTGATACAACTCTTTCAGAGTTGTTGACTCTTGTTTCGTTCACCTGGGGTAGCTCGTTCCTCGCAACCCCTGGCTGAATGATGGAATCCCGCTGGGATTCCCGACATGGAACTTCAGGGCATCGGATTCAGTTCAATAATTTTGTCAGTTCCACAAATTGTTCCAGACTCAATTTCTCCGCCCGTTCCATCGGCGAGATCTTCAATTCCGCAAAGGCTTTCGTCAATCTTTCCAGCGGCCAATCCGCTTTCAACAGCTTCATCATCATCTTGCGCCGCTGGGACAAGGCGCGTTTGACGATCTTCACATAGCTCGCGCGCAATTCCTCCGGCAACAGCAGTTGCGGACGCCGATCCAGGACCACGCAGGCTGAGGCCACGTCGGGCTCGGGGAAAAAACAGGTTCCCGGGATCTTGAAAGATTCGCGCGGCACAAAATCTAACTGCACCAGCAATGCCAGGATCCCGTACTCATCGTCATCCGCCCTGGCCATGAGCCGTTGCGCCACTTCCGATTGCAGCGTGACGACAATTTTTTCCGGAGCGCACGCGCCGCAGGCCATTTCCACGAGGATCGGCGAGGCCACCGAATACGGCAGATTGGCGACCAGCTTCCAGCCTTTCCAATCGCGCGGCTCCTGCTGGAGAAACTTCAAAGCATCGCCATATACCAATTGGAATTTCGGATCATGAGACTCAAATTTTGCATCAAACAATTCGCGCAAGACCTCGACCAGCCGCCCGTCTTTCTCGATCGCCAAAACTTCTCCCGCCTTTTCCAGCAGCAATTCCGTCAACGGCCCCAAGCCCGGCCCAATCTCGAGGACCTTGTCCGCTTTCGACAGATTTGCGGCGGCGATGATCCGCTGCAATTGATTCTGGTCGTGCAAAAAATTCTGGCCAAGGGATTTGGTCAGCTCGATCCCCCGCGATGCCAGGATTTCCCGCATTTCAGAAAGTTTCACGCGAAGAATTAAACCATAGATGGACATGGATAAACACGGATTTTCGAACAGGAGAAAACGGAGGGATGGAAAACCAAGGTCCAACGAAGTCTCGCCTCATCAAAAAATGAGGGTGGCGGATCGAAAATGGATTTCAGGGGCTCGCAGAGATCGTCCTTCCGAACAAATCAAAGGGATTTTAACCACGGATGGATACTGATAAATTTAAAACGGCAAACAACCTCTGTACTTGACGGCGAAGTTTCCTCTGATGGAATTACGGCCATGCACGCCATACCGACCCAAGAAGAATGGCTGGTTGTCTTAAAAAAATATGCAGCCGCGACTGGCCTGGATACCTACCCGGCGAACACGGGTGCCTCTGAAGACCAACTGGCCGCAGCGGAAGAGCGATTGAAAATTAAATTGCCTCAGTCCTATAGAACATTTTTGAGCGCCTGCAATAATTGGAAGTTTGCTTCGGAGACGACCCCAAACATCCGTCCCGTTGAAAAAATCCGTTGGTTCCGCAAAGAACACAAAGATTGGTATGAGGCTTATCAAATGAGTGCTGAGCCGCTCTCGGTTATGGAAAAGGATTATTTCGATTATGCGAACCAAGATTGTGCCGAGTTTGAAATCAAGCATCTTGCACAAGCTCTCTGCATCAGTGAAATCGGGGACGATGCCGTCGTTTTGCTCAATCCGATGGTCATCTGGCCGGATGGAGAATGGGAAACGTGGTTTTTCTCTAATTCGAGTCCCGGCGCTACACGTTACCGTTCTTTTGCCGGTTGGATGTGTGAAGAACTTGACCAACCCCTTGAACTGGCTCCAGTTCCGGGTGAATTGCCCACCGTTTATCTTGACGCTCCAACCAAGCCCGATCGCCGCATTCGCAGGCGTGAAAAAGTGCTCGTGCTGGAGGATGTACTAAAAAAAATTAAATCGCCAAAGGAACCAGAACGGACCAAGGCTGCTGACCAGCTCGGCCGGTTGGGTGGAAAGCAGGCCGTTGATGCGCTTATCGCAGCACTAAACGATCCAGAATGGTATGTGCGTTGGCATGCTGCCAGTTCGTTGGAACTCTTGCACCCGCCGGAAGCCATTGAAGCTCTTATCACGGCAGCTGCAGATGGCGAGCAGGGCAAGGCTAATGACAATGCCATTGGAGCTTTGGCTGCCTATGATGACGAACGGAGTGCTCAACTACTTTTGAAAATACTTGAAACCGGCGGTTATTGCGCCGGGGTTGCGGGGCATGCTTTGGCAAGGCGTAGAGATGCTCGTGCCATTAAACCAATGTTGGATTCTCTTGTTTCAAAACCCGAAGGCTCGCGCGCAACCTGGCACATTCTTACACAATTTGAAGCAGCTGGTTATGAGGTGCTTGAACCTATGATGGCTCATGCCGATGTTGAAATTCGAAAGCGTGCCGAAAAGTGCATTAGCAGCCTGGCTCACCACGCAAAGGATAGAACCACAAGACGCAAGGCCTTTGAGCTTCTTCAACGATGCCTTATTACCGAGACGGACACGGGACTTCGGCAATCCATCGAAATCTCAATTCAAATCTCGGCAAAGAAAAATCTCAATACGCGCTAATTCGGTTTAGGTAAGTCACACGAACAATCACGGATGGACACTGATAAAAAGTTGCCCGGATGAATGCGCTTGAATCCCGTTTTTTTCTTTTTCATTTCACTGTCACCCTGAAATACTCTCTACATGAACCGCCGAAAATTTATCCAACTCGGGGTCGTTGGCACCGGAGCCATCGTCGCCGGAGTAGATTCCCTCGCCGGCGCCCCGGCGCCGGTCATCTCCAACCCGACCACAACCGTCGCGATGCCGATCAGTATCGCCCCGCTTGCGCAGCAGGATCTCGACGTCCTCTTCGCCGACATGCGGGAGCGCGCCGGAGTGAATGCCATTTTGCCTTTCATGTACACCCATGAAACCCATCGCGCAGGTTTGCCCGCCAATACCGCTAATTTTCACGGCGGCAATTACGCCCGCCCGCACATGCAATTTTACAAGGACATTCCCCTCACCCAGAGCGATATGCGCGCGACCGAGTTTGGCGAGGTGGACATTCTTGAGCGCGTCATTCCCGTCGCGCAAAAGCACGGCATCCGCACTTTCTGCTTTATTCTCGAGGATAATAACCTGCCGGCCGCGGTTCCGGACTGGCAATCGCTTTACGAAGTGGATCATCATGGCCGTCCCGCCACGGGTCATCCCGGCGGCCCGTGCTTCAATAATCCCAGATATCTGAATTTCACTCTCGGGCTCGTGGAAGACTATGCGCGTTCCTATGACATCGGCGGCATCATGTGGGGCTCAGAGCGCCAGAGCGGTTTCCTCAACACGTTAGGTCTCTCCCAGGAGGGCGGCCCCAATCCCGCCCGCACGACCTGTTTTTGTGAGTTCTGTTCCAAAAAAGGCCGCGACCGCGGCATCAACGTCGAACGCGCCCGCGCCGGATTCGATGCCACGGAACAATTCATCCGCGCCAGCCGTGCCGGCCAAAGTCCGCGCGATGGGCATTTCACCACCTTCTGGCGTTTGTTGCTGCAATATCCCGAAGTGTTGGCCTGGGAAAATCTTTGGGTCACCAGCCGCCATGAATTCCAGGCCGCCATCTATCAACACGCCAAGTCGGTGAACCCCGCCCTGCAGATCGGCTGGCATGTCTGGCAAAATGCGACCTTCAGTCCCTTCCAGCGCGCCGAGGAAAATCTGACTGATCTCGCCGGCTGTTCCGATTTCATCCGCCCGGCAGTTTACAACAATGTAGCCGGCGGACGCTTCGTCAGTTTTGTCAAAGGCGCGCATTCCGGCGTCTTCGGGGACAGTGCGCCGGCTGATGTCTGCAAACATTTGCTGGACCAGATGGGCTATGACGAAGCGCCCTATGATCAATTGGCCGCCACGGGCTTTTCCGCCGGATATGTGGAACGCGAAATCCGCCTCTCAGTCGCCAGTGTGGCGGGCCATCCCGTGCAGATCTGGCCGGGCGTGGATATTGATATCCCGGTGGAAGCGGGCGAAAGTCATTGCACTCCACAAAGCGTCGCCCTTGCGGTCAAGGCGGCCTTCACCGGCGGAGCAAAGGGCATCATCCTTTCCCGCAACTATACTGAAATGAAGCCCGAAAATCTCTCCGGCGCGGGCCAGGCCTTGCGCGAGCTCGGGGTGATTTGATTTCCAAACCAACGTTGCTACCGAACTGGCGCCTGGTTCAGAACAATCACGTTAAAATAAGGATTCTCGACTCTACGGCTAAAACCATGTATAATGCCAGGCATGACAGTCACAATGGAAGTTGGCACCAGACAACTGGCCGAATTGATAAAGCAGGTCCAGGCCGGCGATGAGGTTTTGCTTACGCAGGACGCCAAGCCGGTGGCCAAGCTTGTGGCCGCACCTGTAAAACCTTCTGTGTCCCGTAAGGCAGTGCCCATCCGCTCGATTCCCGGTCATCGGGTACTGATTCCCAATGTTTCACAACAAGAATTGGCTGAAGAAATGTTCGACCGACCATGATTGGTTTGGACTGCAACATTATTTTTTAAAACGCTGTAGTCACAGCCAAGCGGGCCATTCTCAATTCACCTCAACTCGTAGTGGTCGTTTGCCAGATCTACGCGTAAGAACATTTTCATTGGAGAATTAAATCCACTCCGCGCGCGAAGGCCGTTTCGGAAGGACCATCGGGCGCTACCAGTTTCGCCCTGGCCAATGCCAGCGGCCAGCCATTTGGCATTGCCACGGACATGCCGGCCCATTCGAACATCGGAACGTCATTTTCCCCGTCACCAAACGCCACCGCTGCCGCCGGTTGAATCCCCAGGTGCAAGGCGAGCGTGGCAAGGGCAGAACCTTTGGAAACTTCCGCCGGCATAAATTCCAAAAAGCGCGCATTGGTCCGCACGGCCTGAATTCGCGGCGGCGTCACGTCCGCCAGTGACACCCGTGAAAAATCAGCCGGTTCGCCCATCCAGATCACTTTAAAAATGTCCCGCGCCAACAGTTCACTTCGCGTCACCACTACGGGTCGAAGTCCCACCAGATCGGTGTAAAAATCCATCTCGAAATTCGACGCGGAATCCGTGAAAATCCCCTCCACGGCGTAACCCACCGTCGAGAAACCCCGAGTCCGTCCGGCATCCGTTATTTTCGCCACCTCCGCCGATCGCAGAAATTTGCGGCTTAATACCGTCGCTCGCCCAGCGTCTGACACTTCGCCGCCCTGGCAGGAGACCACCCATTGCACGCCCGGTAGCGACACCACATATTTGTGCATGGAATCGTAGTGCCGGCCGGAGGCCAGCACGACCTGGGCACCCGCCGCCTGCAAACGCCGGACCGCGAGCGCGTTCGCATCGCTGATGAGATGCTTCGGGCCCAGCAACGTGCCATCAAGGTCGATTGCCGCCAGCTTGAAATGCTTTGAGTTTTCAGCCACGCCGTAAATTAGCCGCTCATCCGGAAGAATCCCAACGCAATTATTTTTATCGCGAGGCGGCCAAGACTTTTTTCAATTCGCTTATCGCTTTGGTCAACTGCGCCTTCGTGATCGTCAGCGGCGGCGAAAAGCTGATGACATTTCCATGCTCACCCTCCGGCAGCAAAATATATCCGCGCCGAAGCATTTCCTTGATGACGCCAAACGTCTCCGCGGCGGCCGGTTTGCCGTCGGACAGATTCAATTCGATTCCCGCCAGCAATCCCAGGCCGCGGGCAGAGATTTGAAATTTGGTTTTCAGATCCTGGAACAGGGACAGTTGTTCGAGTAAAAATTTTCCAAGTCCGGCGGCAACCACCGGCAAATCCAGCTTTTCGATTTCAGCGATCTGGGCCAGGGCCATTGCGCAACCGACCGGATGGCCGAGAAAGGTGCTGGTATGCATCGCCTCGCCATGCGATTGCGGCCAGGCATTCATCACATCCGCGCGCCCCACGCAGGCCGAAAGCGGAAAACCACCGGTAAGCGCTTTGCCCAGGCAGACCACGTCCGGAACGACGTCAAAATGTTCGCACGCGAACCATTTTCCCGTGCGGCCAAAGCCCGTGTAAATCTCGTCGGCGACCAGCAACGCGCCAAATTCGTCGCAGAGCTTCCGCAAGAGCGGCAGGAATTCCGGCGGCGGCACATTGATGCCCCCGCGCGCCTGCACGGGTTCGACCAGGATCGCGCCGACGCGGCCCCGGCGGAAAAAATTCCTTATCTGAAATTCAACCGTGGCCAAATCAGTTTTCTTTTTTGGGAACGAGGCAAAATTTCCAAAATCACGGAGTTGTGGACTGAAAGGCCGCCGGAAAAAATCGCGATGCGTCACATTGAGCGCGCCATAGCCCAATCCATGATAGCCGCCGGTAAACGCCACCACGCCATGCCGGCCGGTCGCCAGGATCGCCGTCTTCAGCGCCGCCTCGACCGCCTCGAAACCGGAATTGCAAAAAATCGTTTTCCCCGTTTTTTTTCCCCACCGCTCAAAGGTGACCCGGCTCAATTCCCCGGCCAGCTCCGCTTTGCGCGCATGCGGATGCACATCGCCCATCGCGTGGAGCAACTGGCCCATCTGCTTTTGCCCGGCTTTGACGACGTTTGGATTGGCATGTCCCGCCGCCGCCACGCCGAAGGCCGCCGTCAGGTCCAAATATTTTTTCCCTTCCGTATCCTCGACCATGACGCCCTTAGCGCGCTCCCAAATGATCGGCCACGAACCGTCCGTCTCGGCAAAGACCACGTTGCGCGATTCGTAATCGCGCAACTGTTCCAGGATTTTTTCTTTGTCAGTCATGGTGTCAAACGCCTCTTTGTTCGGGCGCCCAAATAATTTTATGCAACTGAGCCTGAAAGCGCACGGGCAATGCATCAGCAATGATGCGCTCCGCCAGCTCGCGCCGGGAAATCGGCGTCAAACCCGCCGGGACTTTTTTGAGCGATTTATTCTGTTGTTCCGGCGCGAGCGGTTGCACCCATGAGAAAAGCAATGGGCAGATCTTCTCCAAACCATATTTCGCGACCTGCTCCTTCGCCCATTCGTAATCCTCTGCCATGCCGATGACGAATTTGACTTCATCCGTCGATTTCAAGTGCGGAATATTTTCAAGCCGGTTTCGCTCCACCTCGCCGCTGGAGGGACATTTCAGGTCCATGATGCGCCGAACCCGCGGATCGATCTTTGAGATGTCATGGGCGCCGCTCGTCTCGATCAAAACAGTGAAGCCCTCATCGCAAAGTTTCGCCATCAATGGCAGGGAATTTTTTTGCAATAACGGTTCGCCTCCGGTCAGCTCGACCAGCGGAAGGCGCATTCTCAATTTTGGCCTGGAAAATGGTGCGGCCAGTTTTTTTATCGTCGCCAAAACCTCATCCAGCGGGATTTTTTTTCCTTCGGTAAACGCATAGGCGGTGTCGCAATAGGAACAACGCAGATCACAGGCGGTCAGCCGCACAAAAATGCAGGGCAATCCCGCAAAAGTGCTCTCACCCTGCAGGCTCAGGTAGATTTCGTTGACGACGAGCGTATCAGACACAGGTTGAATCTAAACCAATCCGCAAAATCCGATAGAATTTTCAGCGTCATTCCGAAGGTGGCGTGTACGAACCAAAGCGCTTTTTTATTTGTGGGAGGGCGAGCATTCCTCCGAACCGTAATCATACCGATTATGCCTTCCAATAGTCTCACTCCTCCGTTGAGGGGAGAAAGAGGAGTCAATGGGACACGTTTTAGGCGAATAGCGTACTGTGCCGAAGTAAAATCAGGCAAAACATCCTGAATTCTGGCGATTGAAACTCTTTACGCAAAAAGCTAGCCTGCCGCCATGAAATTCCCGCTGCTCTCCACTATTTCATGCCTTGCGTTGGCTGTCACATCGGTTTGGGCAGAGACAAACTCTTTTCCGGTCACCCTCCAGGTCCATGCCGGCCAGTCGGCCGGCCCATTGACGCCGACGTGGAGATTTTTTGGCTATGACGAGGCGGATTATACCTACCTGAAGGACGGGAAGAAATTATTGTCCGAACTCGGCGCGCTCGGGGGGCAACAGGTTTTCATCCGCTGCCATCATCTGTTGACCAGCGGCGACGGTGTGTATTCACTCAAGTTCAGTTCCACCAGCGCTTACAAGGAGGATGCCAATGGAAATCCGGTTTACGACTGGAGCATCAACGACAAAATTTTTGATACTTATCTCGCGCGCGGACTGAAACCGTATGTCGAGATCGGTTTCATGCCCGAGGCGCTCTCCACGCACCCGCAAAATTATCCGCATCACCCGCCGGTCAACGACCGCGCGCCTGTCGATGGCGGCCAGGCATATCCACCCAATGACTACGCCAAATGGGACGAACTGGTTTATCAATGGACGAAGCATTGCGTGGCGCGCTATGGCGCCGATGAGGTCGCCAAATGGTATTGGGAGACCTGGAACGAGCCGAACATCAGCTATTGGAAAGCGTCGCGGGCCGATTATTTCAAGCTCTACGATTACAGCGTTGACGGGGTGCGGCGGGCGCTGCCGAACGCAAAAGTCGGCGGCCCGGAAACCGCCGGCGGCCCCGGCGGAAATTTTCTCGCCGCGTTCCTGGAGCATTGCGCGGTCGGAACAAATTATGCCACGGGACAGATCGGCGCGCCGCTCGATTTCATTTCCTTTCATGCCAAAGGCTCACCTCAATTTGTCGACGGCCACGTCCGCATGGGCATGGCGCATCAATTTGAAAATATCAACGATGCCTTCTCGGTCATCGCGTCGTTTCCCCAGTTCAAAAACCTGCCGATCGTCATCGGTGAATCCGATCCCGAAGGTTGCGCGGCCTGCAACGACCCTCAGGATGGTTATCGCAATGGCACAATGTACTCGAGCTATACCGCCGCCAGCTTTCCGCGCGAGCTTGACCTGGCCGCGCGGTACGGCGTGAATCTCGAGGGCGCGTTGACCTGGGCTTTTGAATTCGAAGCCCAACCGCCCTTTGCCGGTTTTCGCGCGCTGGCCAGCGACGGCATCGATCTGCCGGTCCTGAATGTCTTCCGCATGTTCTCAAAAATGAGCGGCGACCGCATCGCAGTCGAGGGCGGCACGGGTTATGATGTGGAAAAAATCATGGATAAGGGTGTGCGCACGGACGCGGATGTCTCGGCCCTGGCCGCTTTTGATAAAGATAAATCTCAACTGACCGTGCTCGTCTGGCATTATCACGACGATGATGTTCCCGGACCGGACGCCGCCGTTGACCTGGTGCTCGATCAATTGCCTTTGAAAAATGGGCACGCCACGGTGACGCAATATCGCATCGACTCGGACCACAGCAATTCCTTTGAGGCGTGGAAGCGGATGGGTTCACCTCAAAAAATGACCGGCGGGCAATATGCGGCGTTGGAAAAAGCGGGGCAATTGACACAGCTTGGCAAACCGCAAAAAATTTTGGCGGACGGCCGGATGGAAATTCATTGCTCGCTGCCCCGGCAGGGCGTTTCATTGTTTGTCATCAAACTGAAATAGAAGAGAGAATGGTGGGGCGAGACTCTGACAACCTGTCCGGCGGGATTGGCAATGCAGGGCAAATTCATTGCTGCTGGAAATCTTCCAGATTTAGTGTACATTGTCGTAGCAAGTACCATGAGGTGTTTATCCAAGCGAAAACTAGTTCTCCTGTTTATTGGCATTACCCTTTTTCATTCAGCAGCCTGGGCACAAACGTACTTGGATACCATCGGTCTCACCCTGTTTCACGAGACGACCACAAACTTGAATGGTTCGGGCATCCGCGTGGCGCAACCGGAAGGTTGGGATCCATTTACTTCACCCGGAACGAATACCTGGGAAGTCAATCCCTCCAACCCGTTCGTCGGCCAGCCGATCAGCCTCTTTACCTATACTTCCAGCAGCGGCGTGGCCAATACTTTTACGAACAGTGTAGGTTTGGAATCCGGCCATGCGAACAGCGTGGCCCAATATTTTTATGGGATCAACCATGAGGAGGCCACCAACGTGGCACATGTGGATTGTTACGATGCAAATTATTTTATCCAGGTCAGTGAAGTGAATCTCTTATTTACCACGAATTATACCGCCAGTTTGCCGTCCACGAATATTGACGATGCAGTAGTGAACCAAAGTTTCAGCTTTGGCCCACAGCCGACGAATATCCAGGATGCAATTGATACCGCTTACGACAACTATTCGGCGCAATATAATACCCTATTCGTTTCCGCCGTGAATAATGGCGGCCAGGTTTGCGCTCCGGGGACCTCTTACAATTGTATCGGCATCGGCGCCTATGGCGGCGGTTCGAGCGTCGGCCCCACCATCGATAATGGCCGATGCAAACCTGACCTCGTTGCGCCGGCGAGTGAAACAAGTTATTCCACCCCCATGGTCGCCGGCGCCGCGACGATCATGATCCAGGCCGCGATGCGCGGCGATGGTGGCGGGCACACCAACAACGCCGCCGATATGCGCACCATCAAAGCGCTCCTGCTCAATGGCGCAGTAAAACCTGTGGATTGGACGAATTCAAGTTCCTCGCCCCTGGATGCCCGATATGGCGCGGGAATTTTAAACCTCTTTAACTCCTATCAACAACTCATCGGCGGCCAACACGGATTTAGTGTTTCCAATAGTGTTACCCAGGGTTCGCCTCATCCGCCGCCGGCGATAACCGGGACGATCCATGCCCCAAGCGGCTGGGACTTCAATTCCGTCTCCAGCAGCCACACCCCGGCCAATGATGGCGTGACTCATTATTTTTTTGAGATCAGCAGCAATGTCGATGTCACGGCGACTCTCGTTTGGGAACGCCAAAATGGACAGTCCTCCATCAACAAGCTGGCTCTGTTCCTGTACGATTGCGCCAACAGCAACCTCGTCGACTGTTCGACGAGCGTCGTCGATAACGTGCAGCACATCTTTGTGCCGCAACTCCCGCAAGGCACCTACGATCTGCAAGTCTGGAAAGCCGGTGGAACTTTTGTCAGCGCCAGTGAATCCTATGCGCTCGCGTGGGAATTTTCCGCCACCCCGATGACCATCACGCCATCCGGCTCAAGCATAAATCTCTCCTGGCCCGCTTATCCGGCAGGATTCGTCCTTGAAGCCACGACAAATCTCAACCCACCCATTATCTGGAGCACGAACAATCTTCCCTTCCCGGTTTATAGCAATGGGCAGGAAATCGTTTCTTTTGGCTCTACCAACGCCGCCCAATTCTTTCAATTAGCCCCGCCGTAGGGAACAAAGCGATGATGGGGAATAGCGAAGGGAACCACAGGAAAGCCCTTTGACTTTTTCTTCTCACTGCTCATTTTAAATCCATTCCCCAATGCCTTCCCACATGATAGCTCCCGGCGATCGCATGCGTGACAAATTTCTTCCCAAGCCGCACTGACCGGGGCAAATCCTTTCCCAATGCCAGCGCGGCGCAGATCGCCGCGGAATAGACACAGCCCGTCCCGTGCGTGCGGATCCCTTTCACGATACGGCCACGCAAAATAAATCGATTCTTCCCGTCAAAAAAAAGATCGGTTCCGCGCTCTGAATTTTTCAGGTGTCCGCCCTTGATCAAAACCGCGCAGCCGGATTCCAAATGGATCTTTTTCGCAGCAGCAACCATGTCTTCAACCGTGGAAATCTTTTGGCCGCTCAAAACTTCCGCCTCGGATACGTTCGGCGTCACCAATGCTGCCAGCGGCAAAAGCTTCTCTTTGAGGATTTTTATCCCTTTCGGCTCCAGCAATCTTGTCCCGCTGGTCGAGACCAAAACTGGATCAACGATCAATGGAATCCGCCGTCGTCCTGGTAATGTCCGGAAAAATTCCGCCACTATTCGAACATTCTCCGCCGAAAACAACATCCCCGTTTTTGCCGCCATCGGCGGAAGTTCTTCAAAAATCGCTGCAAGCTGTCGCCGCAACATCTTCGGGGAAACCGGTTCGACGCCCAAAACCCGTTTTGGATTCTGTGCCGTGAGACAGGTGATGGCGCTCGTGCCATGGACGCCCAGCGCCGCAAATGTTTTCAAGTCCGCCTGGAGGCCCGCGCCACCGCCGCTATCCGAACCGGCGATGGTCAACGCCACTGGCATGCGCTTCCGTACAATCATTTCACACAGGCTAGCGGAAAGGCGCCATGAAGAAAAGAAACGAACCTGCCCCGGCCCAGATGGACGTCGATCCCCAACTCCTCCACTTCTCACTTTCCAGCACCGGAATTGCGGCGCATAATTGCGGCGATGGACAAAAGCAAGATCGCAGAAATCCTGGTCGAGATCGGGGTCCTGCTTGAACTGAAAGGTGAAAATCCTTTCAAGACCCGCGCTTATTCCAATGGCGCCCGTATCCTGGACAACCTGGCCGAACCGCTGGAGGTCCTCATCCGTGAAAAACGTCTTGGCGAGATCAAGGGGATTGGCGAAGCGTTGGAGCAAAAGATCACCGAACTGTTTGAGACCGGCAAACTGAAATATTACGAAGAACTGAAAGCGTCCATCCCGGCCGGCCTTGTCGAAATGCTCGATATCCCCGGTGTCGGTCCCAAAAAAATCAAGATTCTCCATGACAAACTGGGCATCGATTCCATTGAAAAGCTCGAAGCTGCGTGCAAATCCGGCAAGGTCGCGGAATTGGACGGCTTCGGAGAAAAGACCGCCACGAACATCCTTGAGGGCATCGAGCGGCGGCGCGCTTATGCCAGCAAGTTTCTGTTGAGCGATGCGATGCTTGCCGCGGGGCCGCTGCTCGATTCGTTGCGGGAGCATCCGGCGGTGATCCGATGCAGTTTTGCCGGCAGCCTGCGCCGCAGCAAGGAAGTCATCGGCGATATCGACCTGCTGGCCTCCTCGAAGAAGCCTGCCGAGGTCATCGACGATTTCGTGGCGCAACCGGGCATCCTCAAGGTCATCGCCAAAGGCGAAACCAAGGCAAGCGTCATCCTGGAAGGCGGCCAGCAATCAGATTTGCGCGTGGTCAGCGATGCCGAGTTTCCGTTCGCCCTCGCCTATTTCACGGGCAGCAAGGAGCACAACATCGTGATGCGCCAAAGGGCCATCGCCCGGGGCTTGCGCCTGAATGAATATGGCTTGTTCAAATCCAAAGAAGAAACGCGCGATCCCAAACTTCTGGTCTCCTGTAAGACCGAAGAGGACATCTATGCCAAGCTGGACCTGCCATATATAGAACCTGAATTGCGTGAGGACCTCGGCGAGATCGCTGCCGCTGAGAAAAACCAATTGCCCAAACTGATCGAGTGGACACAACTGCGCGGCTCGCTACATAACCATTCCACCTGGAGTGACGGCCATGACCGGCTGGAGGAGATCGCCGATTTCATGGAAAATGCCGGTTTATCGTATTGGGCCATCACGGACCATTCAAAATCCTCTTATCAGGCCAATGGCCTGGATACCGCCCGCCTGAGTAAACAACTCGGCGAAATCAAAAAAATTAATGATAAATTCGCCAAAAAAGGCAGTGATTTCCGGCTTTTGACCGGCATTGAGGTCGATATCTTGAAGGACGGCCTGGACTTCGAAGATAAAATCCTCTCTCAACTGGATGTCGTCGTGGCCAGCCTGCATGTCCCGGCCAATAACGAGGCGGAAAACACCCGGCGATTGATTGCCGCCGCCAACAACAAATATGTCCACATCATCGCCCACATGACCGGACGCATCCTGCTGGCGCGAGAACCATATCCGATTGATGTTCATGCAGTTATTGACGCCTGTGCGAAGACAGGGACATGGCTGGAATTGAACTGTAACCCGTACCGGTTTGACCTGGATTGGCGTCATTGGCCCTATGCCAAAAGCAAGGGAGTCAAGTGCGTGATCGACCCCGATGCCCATCGTAACCAAAATTATGCATTTTTAGCGCTGGGCGCCGGCATTGCCCGCAAAGGGTGGCTGGAACAAAGCGACGTGATCAACACTCTCAACTTGCGTGCATTGACAAAGGAATTGTCAGGCAAACGTAACCGGAACGGCCGGTGATTGAATCAAGAGAATTGGGATGTGAAAATTAGCTTAAAAAAAGCTTTGACGAAAACTTTGTTTTTTTGCTATTTTTGCTTGAAGTCGTCATTTGCAATTTGCGATGGTTCAACAGTTTTTGAACAGAAATTGAACCGGGTCATCTAATAGAAAGAAACGCGCGGTATGATGAAGAAATTTATTGTCTCTGTCGGACTGGCTGCGGCCGGGGCTGCGAGCGTACATGCCGCTTATGCACCTGATGCTTCGGACAATTCAAAAATTTGGGCCCTCTCTGGAACGTTGCGCGGTTTCTACGACGACAACTATCTCACTACGCCCAAAAAAGTAGGCAGCCTGGGTTTTGAAGTTTCTCCCACATTCACTTTAAATGCGCCCTTTGCGCAAACTGAAATCGGCGTTCGTTACGTGTACGGATTGTATTATTACCAGAAGCGGGAAGACCTCGGCCAGAATCCGATTGACCAATCTCACGAGTTTGATCTGTGGATTGATCATGCCTTTACCCCCCGCTGGGAAGCCCGGTTTGAAGACACCGTGACGGTGGCGCAGGAACCCGGATTGGGAACACCGGCGGGTCAACCAATTGCCGTTGACAACCGAGTCGAGGGGAACAATCTGGTCAATGGCGCGAACTTCACTCTGACAACCGATTGGACTCCGGAATTCAGCACAAAGCTCAATTACGCAAATACGTACTACTCGTACCAAAATAGCGGGGGTACCGCTGGGGCTCCAAGCCTGGCTGGACAACTGGACCGGGATGAAAATCTCATCTCGATAAATTTCCAAAGGACGGTGTCGCCGGAAACAATGGCATGGGTCGGAGTTCAATATCAGCAGGTGAATTATTTGGCCGGGGAAGCCATAGCTCCTGGATATTTTTCCAGCAGCCGTGATAATCGTTCGTACTATGGGTATGGCGGTGTGAGCCATAGTTTTTTGGACAATCTTACCGGTTCATTCCAATTAGGCGTACAATATACGAGCTATTATAATGATCCAAACGCGACAAGTGCCCTCGGACCTTATGGCAACGCTTCACTTGTTTATACTTATGCTTCCGGGAGTTATGCCTCGATCGGGGTGACGGAAACGCGGAATGCAACAGATACGGTCGGGATCAATTCAAACGGCCAAATTACCCAGGACCAGGAAAGCACTGTGATTTATGGTTCCATCAACCATCCCTTGACTCCGAAATTAATCGGAACAGCGACCGTGAATTATCAATATTCGATTTACCATGACGGCTCTGTTAATGATCAAGCTGCGAATTTCCTGCAATTGGGCTTAAATTTTACGTACACTTTTACCCCTCATTTATCTGCAGAAGCAGGTTACAACTTTGATTGGTACAAGACGGTAAGCACACTCCAACAGGACTATAATCGGAATCGGATTTATTTGGGTGTTACGGCTTCTTATTAATATCCCTTGAAATCAGCCGGGGCTTCGGCGAAAATACATCGATTAATTGAACGATTCGTCGGGAGACCGGTCTTATTTATTCTGTCTCCCGTTTATTTTTTAATATGGAACCAGTAAAAAACCAACCGCAACCGGAAAGCTCCCTGCACTTTCTTGATTATTGGCGCATTATCCGCATCCGCAGAACGGTCATTATCTCGGTCTTTCTCTTAATTTCCATTACCGCCACCCTGGTCACCTTCATTTTGCCCCGGTATTATTCGAGTACGGCGAGCATTGAAATCAACCCAGACACTTCGGAATCGGTGTCCATGCCGATTTCAACGTATCTGCCATATGATCCATACTTCATCCAGACGGAGTTTGAAAAAATGCAGTCCGAAAAAGTCCTGGGCCGCGTGATCTCACAATTGGACCTCAATAATGCCTGGGGAAAGCAATATAACAATAATGTCCCACTCAAAACGGAACAGACTTTGGAACTGCTGAGAGAGCACCTCAATTTGGCCCCTGAGCGCATGACTAAATTGATTGATATCACTGTTCTCAGTGAAGATCCCGATCAAGCAGCGCAGATCGCCAATGCCGTCGCCGAGGCATATCATGAATATCGTTTAGCCGTGCATAATACCAACATGATGCAGGACGTCCAGATGATGGAGGACAATTACCAGCAGGAGGAAAAAAGTATCGAAGCGGTCCAGACTAATGTAGATAGTTTACGCCAGGAATTGGGCATCATTGACACCGACCCGAATGCCATCTCACCCAGCCCAACCCTGACCCAGGAACAGATGCAGCAGAAAATGACCGATCGGGACCTGGACGAACAGAACTACATGAAAATGGACGTGGTGTTGAAGCAATTACAGACGATCCAAGAGACCAATCCAATCGAACTTCAGGATGTTTTACCCACCATCAACCCCGATGCGACTTTAAGCGATTTGCTGACCAAGCTCCATTCAACGGAACAGGCGTATGCTTCAGAGATTGTCTCTTACACCACCAATCTTCCGGATATCAAAAGTCTTCAAAGCGTCAATGCAGAGCTAAAAAGTGAAGTCAGCGCGCGGGTGACAGGCATCATGGCCGGCCTTGCCGCCCAGGTCGCCTCGTACCAGGCGACGGCCGACAACATCACAGCGGAGCTTGAAAATGCCAAGTCCAACGATTTGGCTGAAATCACCCGGGGCCAACCGTATTGGGAGGAAAAGCGCAAGTTGGAAAGCATGGAGGAATTTCACAAACTGGTCGGTGCTAAAATCGATTCGGAAAAATTGGATCTGGACGCCCCCAAATCACAAATGGTTCAACTGGTCAATTCGGCAGTTCCTGGAAAGGACCCTGTCAAACCGAACAAAGCTTTAAACATTATTCTTGGCCTGGTCATCGGGTTGATTGTGGGCATTGGCCTGGCATTCTTCATTGAATATCTGGATACGAGCGTCAAGACGATTGACGATGTAGAGCGTGCCTTGCAGGCGCCTGTGCTGGGGGTCATTCCACAAAACGTGGGTTATCTCATTGACGAAGGCGTGGAGAGCCAGCATGCCGAAGCATATCGGGTATTGCGAACAAACCTGTTGTTCTCACGCAAAGACGACAAACTCAACACCATCGTTGTCGTTAGTGCCGGCGCCGGCGAAGGAAAATCCACCACCGCGCTCAATTTAGCCACAGTTTTTGCCCAGGCCGGCCAACGCGTCTTGATTGTGGATTCGGACTTGCGCCGTCCCACGCTCCACAAACTGCTTCATGTCAGCAATGCCTCCGGGGTGACGAACTATTTACTCAAGCAGAATGCCATTGAGGAAGTCATCCAGCGAACGAGTGTCCCCACCCTGGATGTCATGGCCAGCGGCAAACTGCCCAGCAGTTCCATGAACATCCTGGGTTCGGCTCAAATGAAAGAAATGATTGCCGAATTGAAACATCGTTACGATTACGTTTTCTTTGATTCTCCCCCCATCATGGGTGTCAGCGATGCCGCGGTGCTCGCCAGCGAAGTGGACATGGTCGTGCAGGTGATCCAATATCGCCGCTATCCGCAACCGATGAATATCCGCGCCAAGCAGATGATTGAAAAAGTGGGTGGAAACCTAATCGGCATCGTCCTGAACAACATCAATATGTCCCAGGATGAAAGCTATTATTACTACAGCGGCTATTATCACGGCTATTATTACTACTCGAAAAACGAGCAGGAACAGGAGGCTGAAGCCGCGGCCAAAACCGCAGGGGGCGATACCGACCGGGGCGGAATCAAACAAAAGTATTGATTATTGCGAAACTTTCGCAAGGATAACCCCCCATGAAATTATTCATTCGCGGACTATTTTTAAGCCTGTGCCTTCTGGCCGGCAGCATTCTGGCCGGCTGCGGGACCATTTCAGAAAATCCCGACGGCCCACATTCAGCAGCACCCGTCCAGGGAATGGTCCGCTTTCGAGTCGGCGAAACGGTCATCATTAGCTTCTCCGGTTTGCCCAGCGGCGATCCGATGGCATCTACGCCGCACCAGGAACCCATTAAAGATGATGGCACCATCACCCTGCCGTATATCAATTCGGTGGTTGCTGTTGGAAAAACTGCCGGTGAGTTACAGACCGAAATCCACGACTTGTACGTCCCCAAATACTATCTCAACTTGACGGTCACCGTGAGTTCTGGCGACCGCGTTTATTACGTGGGTGGCGAGATCAAAGGGAGCGGCCTCCAAATGTATGTGGACGGCACGACTGTGACCAAAGCCATCCAAGCAGCCGGCGGCCTCACCGATTTTGCCAATCATCATAATATCAAACTTATCCGCGCCTCCACCGGCCAGGTCACGACCATTGACTACGACCAGGCATTGCAAAATCCAACTGAAGACCCGACCGTTTATCCAGGCGACCAGATCAATGTCTCTAGAAGAGTTTGGTGATGATCCAACTGAATGTTCTTTCGGGAAAAAAGGCGGGCAGCCAAACGGTTGTCCGCCGTTTTCCTTTTCGGATCGGCCGGGCTGCTCAAAATGATTTGCTGTTAGACGATGACGGGGTATGGGATTCACATCTCACCCTGGAACTTCATCGCGAGAACGACCGCTTTGGCGTTGCTGTCTCTCCCCATGCGCTCGCCGCAATCAACAATGTATCCGTTGAAACGGCACCGCTTCGAAATGGCGATGTGATCAGCTTTGGTTCCGTCAGGATTCAATTCTGGCTGGCCGCCGTGCAGCAACGCGGCTTGCGCCTGCGCGAGTTGTTCGTCTGGGCGCTTTTGATTTGCGTGACCGTGACCCAGTTCGTCCTGATTTACTGGCTACTGCGATAGTTCTCGTGTCGGTCTTTCTCTAAAATTTCCAATCAATGCCGAAAATGCCGCGCCCCCGTGAAGGCCATGGCCATTCCACGCTCGTTCGCCGCCGCAATCACCTCTGCATCTTTGACTGAGCCGCCGGGTTGAATCGCCGCGGTTGCGCCCGCATTCGCCGCGGCGATCAATCCGTCGGGAAACGGGAAAAAGGCATCACTGCAAACCACGCTGCCGGCGAGCGGCAACTTTGCTTCACCGGCTTTCCAGACCGCAATCCGGCTGGAATCCACGCGGCTCATCTGACCAGCGCCGATCCCCAAAGTCCGGTCGGCCACCGCATAAACGATCGCGTTTGATTTCACATGCTTCGCGACACGCCAGCCGAAGAGCATTGCGAGCCATTCCTGCCCGGTCGGCTGGCGTTTTGTGACGATCTTCAATTCGGCGCGCGTTGCCGTTTTGAGGTCGCGCTGCTGCAATAAAAATGAATCCGCACCCACACTTCGCATGTCTAATGAACCCGCCGTCGACGGCGATTTTAAGATTTTCAATAATCGCAGGTTCTTTTTCTTCTGCAAAATGCCCAATGCTTCTGGTGAAAAATCTGGCGCGATAATAACTTCACTGAAAATTTCCGAGATGGCCGCGGCGCAAGCACCATCCAGAACCTGATTTACCGCGATGATTCCGCCAAAGGGGGCCTGGGTATCTGTCGCAAATGCTTTATCCCATGCTTCGCGCAATCCCGCTCCCTGTCCAACCCCGCAGGGGTTGGTGTGTTTCAAGATCGCCAGGGTCGGGGCTTCCTTTTCGAACTCGGTGATCAGGTTCGCCGCCGCCGTCAGGTCTAAAATATTGTTATAAGAAAGTTCTTTGCCGTGGAGCTGCTGGAAAAAATCCTTGAAACGGCCATAAAGGGCGGCTGCTTGATGCGGATTTTCCCCATATCGCAATGGCTGCGCCAGCGGCGAGAAAACAGACAGGGCCGACGGCAATGCTGAATTTGAAACGTTAAACGCCGTATTGAGATGCGCCGCAATCGCGCCGTCATAAGCCGCTGTCCGCGCAAAAACTTTGGCCGCGAGTTTGCGGCGCAATTCCAATTCCGTGTCCCCTTTTTCGGCGATCTGCCTGGCCACCTCCGCATAATCCGCAGGATCAACGACCACGGTCACGCTCTCGTGGTTTTTCGCCGCACTACGCAACATCGAGGGACCGCCGATATCGATGTTCTCAATGGCGTCATGCAAAGCAACATCTGGTTTAGCGACGGTCTGTTCGAAGGGATATAGATTCACCACTACGAGGTCGATGGGGGCGATCGCGTGTTCACGAGTGGCGGCTTCATGTTTTTCGTTACCGCGGATGAATAACAGTCCGCCGTGGACTTTGGGATGCAGTGTCTTGACGCGGCCATCGAGCATTTCTGGAAATCCGGTGTGCTCGCTGATGTCTTTGACCTTCAAGCCGGCATCGCGAAGGCTCTTGGCGGTGCCCCCGGTGGAAATGATTTCAATCCCCGCCTGTGATAAAACCTGTGCGAAAGGGACCAGGCCAGATTTATCTGAAACTGAAATGAGGGCGCGCTGAATTTTTGACATGCGCAAACAAAATCGCAAAATCAACGCGCGTGCGCAAACCAAACCTTAATTCACTGCGCAACGGTCATGTTCCCGCCGATGGCGCGCTCCAGCCGCGCGCGGGCCACATCGTAATCGTGCAGCGCCTGCACTTGCGTGGTGCGGGCCTGGGTAAGCGCCGTCTCGGCATTCAGCACGTCCAATTGCGTGCCAGTGCCCGCCCCGGAGCGCGCACGGGCTTCGCGCAGAGCTTCCCCGGCTTCTGCCTGGACCTCAAGCTGGGAATCGAGGATTTCTTTCGCATCAATAAAATCGGAATAATCCGTCCGAACTTCCAATTCAATCTCGCGGGATTGGTCGGCCAGTGTGGTTTGGGATTTCTCGTAAAGGGCATTGGCCTGGATGACTTTGCCGCGGGTCAACAAACCATCGAAAAGGTCCCATTGGACTTGCGCGCCGGCGTTCCAGCCGTTGATGTCATGATCCAGGGTCACCGGCGGCGTGAATTGCGCATTGTACCATGAATATCCAGCAAAGAGCTGCAGGGTGGGTTTATATCCGGATTTGGCATTGACGATATTCAGTTTGTCCAACTCCTGCGCCTCGCGCAGCGCAATCAGTTCAGTGCGCTGGGAAAGGGCCTGCTGGATGGCGTCGGGTAAATTCAGTTCAAATGAATTCGTTTCAAACGTGTCGGACAATTGGAGGGGGATGTCTTCCCAGACATCGCGAGGCACATTATAGCCCAATAAATTCGACAGGTTATTTTTTGAGATGCGGTAGTTATTGCGGGCCTGGATCAAGCTCGGGCGTTCATTGGCCAGGGCCACGTCGGCTTGCAACACGTTGAATTTGGGCACGGTGCCCGCCTGGTACCGGCTTTGTTGGTCGGCCAATTCCTTCTGCAACAGACCCACTGACGCTTCATGGACGGTGATCTGTTGCACGGCCAAAAGCACGTCATAATAGGCCACCCGGGTGTTGAGCAACGCATTGGCAACGACTGTTTGGAATTGTGCGATCGCCTGCCGTTTCGTAGCGCCGGCAGCCTTGAAGGCGGCCACCATTTTTCCGCCCTCGTAGATGGATTGGACGATTTGCACGTCGGCATTCCAATTTTGGTGCGGCTGGCTGAAACCAACAACGGGGAAGCTTTCAATCGCTCCCGGGTCCGTGTCTTTATAATCGCCGCCGGCCGTCAATTGCGGCAGGGCCACGGCGCGCGTCTGGATCACGATGCCTTGTGAGGCTTGCAGGTCATTCCGCGCTTCCAGGATCGATGGATTTTGTTGAAGCGCCAGGTTCAACGCATTCAGCAGCGACAGCGGCTGAGAACTCCAGGCGGGCGAATTGGTGCCCGCGTCCTGCGCGGGAACATTCCCAACGATGACGAAGCTGAACATCGCCGACAGTAAAACAATTTTAATTTTTTCCATTTCAAAACCTTTAACGTTTAGTGGCCGATCGGGCCGGCCGGGACTTCATTGCCGCGAGGGAAAAAGTCGTGATGTGTTCAGCCAGCCGCTCAATGCTGGCAGGGTCATGCGGCAGTTGTTTGGGAAAAAGCCGCGCAACCACGGGGCGGCAATGATGAAAAAAAACGCATTGGCTCACCACACTGAAACTGCACATCCATACCCGCCTGTCATTAAGCGGGCAATCGAGGATCCCGGCGACGATCTTCCAAAGCTGGTTAGACATGGGGCGGATCCTTTCCTCGACGAGTGAGTCGAGAGCGCCGGTCGGCTCGATCATTTCACGCGAAATCAGCTTTCCGTGCCAGGACGTGGGTCCCTTGTCAAAGATTCGCAGCAGGAACGAGTGGATAAAGGCGCGTAATTTCTTTTCCGGGGGAGCGCTCTCGGGAAGCCCTTGCAGCGGCGGGTATTTTTCCAGTGCCTTGCCGTGCGCGTAACGCAGCACTTCCAGGTAAAGGCTGTCCTTGTCCCCGAAATGATAATTCACTGCGGCGATGTTGGCCTTGGCGACGCGGCAAATCTCGCGCACGGTGGCATCGCGAAAGCCCATCTCGGCAAAGACCGCCCCTCCCGCTTCGAGGAGCTGGCGGCGGGTTTCATCATGGTTCCGGACGGCCGGATGGGATCGCGTCTTCATTTCAAACAAATAATTAAAACATTTGTTTGACAGGTCAATAAAAATCTTAGATTTTCAGCCCGAATGAAGACGGGCCGTAAACTTATTGTCATCCTGCTGGTCCTGGGCGCCATCACCGGCGGGATCTATTACTGCTTCATGCGCCCGCCGGTCGAAATCATTTTGACGGGCACCGTCACCACGGATGCCGTCATCGTGTCGCCGGAAATCCAGGGCCGCCTGGAAAAACTCCTGGTCGATGTCGGCGACCAGGTCACGAACAATGAATTGCTCGCCAAGATCCAGCCTGAACAATGGCAGGCGGACGCGGATTTCTATTCCCGCAGTGAACAGCAGACGACCGCCGACCTCGCCCAGGCCCAGGCCGACGAGGAAAATTCGCGATTGAATTACGAACGCATCGGCAATCTCTATAGCAATAACGTTGAATCCGTGCAGTCTTACGATGCGGCGCGCACCAGCTATGATGCGGCGAAAGCGCGCGTGGAATCGGTCAAACGGCAAATCCAGGCCGCCACCGCCCAGAAACAAAAAGCGCAGATCTATCTCGATTATACAGAAATCGTCGCGCCAACAAACGGCGTGGTGGATACCCGGGTGGCGCTGCAGGGTGAGATGGTCAATCCGGGCCAGGCCATCGTGACGCTCATCAACCCCGACGACCTTTGGGTGCGCGCGGATGTGGAAGAAACGTATATCACCCGGATCCATTTGGGGGATAAATTGGAGGTCCGCCTGCCCTCGGGCGTCACGCGGGAGGGGGTCGTTTTTTATCGCGGGCTCGACGCCGATTACGCCACGCAACGGGATGTCAGCCGCACCAAACGCGATATCAAGACTTTTGAGATCCGGCTGCGTTGCGACAATTCCGACCGCAGCCTGGCCGTGGGCATGACGGCTTATGTCAACCTGCCGCTCAAATGAGTCGCCTCCTCACCATGAACTTCAAGGGGGCTTTACTATTTCATAGGCCTCTTTCTTTTCTCACCCCTCACCCTAACCCTCTCCCCGTTAAGTGGAAAGGGAACAGGGAAAGGATGTCTGGCAGTCATTTGAAAGCCAGAAAGCATGCGACAGGTTCAGGGGTTCATTGCGCGAAATTTTTCCTTGAGGGGAATCTCACCCTAACGGGCTACCGCGACGGGCGATGGGCGCGGCGGGTGGGGACGAGGGAGTAGAAACGTAATTTTATGTTCGACGTTGAAGTGGAAAATTTGACCAAGCGTTTCGGCGATTTTGTCGCCGTGGACGCGTTGAATTTTTCCGTTGAACACGGGGAGATCTTTGGGTTGTTGGGGCCGAATGGCGCGGGGAAATCGACGTTGATCCGGATGTTGACCACGCTCGTGCCACCGACTTCCGGGGTCGCGCGCGTGAATCATTTTGATATCGTCCGCCAGGCGAACGACGTCCGGCAATCCATCGGGGTGATTCCACAGGCGATGACGAGCGACATGGAGCTAAGCGCGTGGGAAAACCTGTCAATCTTCGCCAAACTCTACGGCATCAACCGTGAAAAAAGGAATCGAATGATTCCCCAATTGCTGGAAGAGGTGGACCTGACCCAATGGGCTGATAAACCGGTAAAGATGTTCTCCGGCGGCATGAGGCGACGCATGGAGATCGCGCGCGGCCTTGTCCATGAGCCAAAAATTTTCTTCCTCGATGAACCGACCACGGGGCTGGATCCCGTTTCGCGGGTCGGGGTCTGGGAGATGCTGGCGCGACTCAAACGCGAGCGTGATTTGACCATCATTGTGACCACCCATTACATGGACGAGGCGGACAAACTGTGCGACCGCATCGCCATTGTTGACCAGGGAAAACTGGCGGCGTTGGATTCGCCACTGAAACTAAAGGCATCCATCCCCGGAAAAAACATCCTGGAAGTCAGCTTTTCGAGCAGCCCGGCAAATTGGATCGAGACACTCCGGAAACTTCCCGACGTGGCGGACGTGAAAGACGAACAAGGGTTTTTTCGCCTCTCAACCAATAATGGGCCGAAGACAACCGTTGAACTGCTGGAAAAGGCGCGCAGCGAGAACATCACCGTCACCTCGCTTTCAGTCCAAAGCACGACGCTGGATGATGTGTTCGTGCATTACACGGGACATCAATTGCGCGACGCGCTTCAAGCGCCTTCGGTGGCGGACAGTCCTTTTATTTTAGCACGCTAAATCATGCATCGAGTTTGGGCCATCATCGAACGAGACCTGCGCCGCTTCCGGCGCAGTCCGGCGCTCATGATCATGTCCATGGTCATGCCACTCGTGCAATTGGTGGTGCTGGGCTATGCGTTCGGAGGGAAAATAAAAAATCTCGACCTGGGCGTCGTGGACGAAGACAAGGCCGTCCCCGCCATCAAATTGCACGAAATGTTTCAGGCTGTGGCGGTCAATGCCAAAACCTTCACGCCCTTCTATTATGATGATCGCACCCTCGCGCTCCAGGATTTGCGCAGCGGAAAACTCAATGGCGTGCTGGATATCCCGCCGGAATTTTCCCGCGAGGTCCTTGCGTCCGCAAATCCGAAAATCGCCCTCATCGAGGACAACTCCGACCAGTTCTCTGCTTCCGCGCTCGAAGGTGTGTTCGGCAGCCTGCTGCCGGCATATAACGCGCCACCCGTCTCGCCGCGCATGACGGGTGATGCCTCGTTGGAAGTCGTCGAAATCTATCCGTATGTGCCTTACATCCAATTCCTGTTGCCGGGCGTCATCGTGCTGGCTGTCTTTATTTCAGCCATGATCGGCGGAGGGATCATCTACATCGACGACAAGGCGCGCGGGCTCCATGAAGGCTATCTTGTCACCCCCATCCGTAAATTTGAATTGATCCTTGGATTCACGCTGGCGGGAGCGATCAAGGCGATCATCGCCGGGACGGTCCTGATCACCCTCGGCTCCGTCATCGCCGGGATTCCGGATCCATTGGACCCGGTACGCATCTTGAAGATGTTCATCCTGGTCGTGGCGACATCGCTGGCGCTGATCAGCATGATGTTCCTCATCATGGTGCGCGTGAACGATCCCCTGGTGCCACGCGCCATCTTCGGCATGCTCAACACCGTCCTGTATTTTCCCAGCGGCGCGGTATATCCGACCCAATCATTTCCAGCCTGGATGAAGGCCATCACCGTCGTGGACCCCTTCACTTATGCGGTGCATGGCTTCAAGCAACTGGTCCTGAAAAATACCGGGCTGATGGCCATTAGCGGGGATCTGCTCTTTCTGTTCTGCTTCACGGTCCTGGCCATGGGGATTGCGACGCTTCTGTTTCGAAGGACGTTGTAGATTGGTGCAAATAAATTAACCCCAGATCAAAATCGCGCTAACGCGCGGCTTCGCAATCAGCGGCAAACTTTGGGGTATTCCAACCCGGGGCGGCGCTCGCAGACTCGCTTGCCCCGGCTATAATCCTGTGCCCTTTCAGGGCACTCAGTCAGCAACGGCGCCGATTTTTGAGATAAAAGGCAATCGTTGCCAGATAACGCGGCTGCGATTTTCTGAAGCCACGCTAAATCAACTTGAAACTTTCGGTTTGAAACGGGAAAATCATTCCATGGCAGAACCTCAATTCGATATCCATTATGTCGCCCATCTGGCGCGCCTCTCGCTCTCCCCCGAGGAGGAGAAGAAATTGTCCGCGCAACTCGGCAACATCCTCGGCTATATCGAAAAATTAAAAGAACTCGACGTCTCCAACGTGGAACCCACCGCCCATGCCGTCCCCCTGGTCAATGTCACCCGTGCGGATGAGATCCGCGAATCGCTTTCCAATGACGACGCGTTGCGGAATGCACCCGCCAGGGCCAACGGGCTGTTCATGGTGCCGAAGATCGTCGAATAGGTGGGCGAGGAGAAGAATTAATGCTTAATCAACTGACCCTATCCGAACTCACGGCCCGGCTCGCCAAACGCGAGGCATCCACGCGCGAAACCGTCCAGTCCTGCCTTGACCGGATCACGAGCGTGGATGGCAAAATTCATGCCTTCATCAGTTGGGATGCAAACGACGCTTTGGCGCAGGCTGACGCCGTGGACAAACAGATCGCTGGCGGTGCGACGCCCGCGCAAAAACCGTTGTTGGGTATTCCGATCGCCATCAAAGACGTCCTGGCGGTCAAAGACCAGCCGCTCAACTGCGCGTCAAAAATCCTGGGCAAATTCAGTTCCCCCTACGATGCGACGGTCATCGAAAGATTGAAATCGGCCGGGGCCATTGTTTTCGGCCGGTGCAACATGGATGAATTTGCGATGGGCAGTTCCACAGAAAATTCCGCGTTTGGCGCCACCCGCAATCCCTGGGACACCACCCGCATCCCCGGCGGTTCGTCCGGCGGCTCGGCGGCGGCGGTCGCGGCGGATGAATGCATCGCATCGCTTGGCTCAGATACGGGCGGTTCCATTCGCCAGCCGGCGGCCTTGTGCGGAGTCGTGGGCTTGAAGCCGACCTATGGCCTGGTCTCGCGTTATGGCCTGGTGGCGTTTGCCTCGTCGCTGGACCAGATCGGGCCGTTCACGAAAACGGTTTCGGATGCCGCGACCATCCTGGGGGTGATCGGCGGGCATGATTTGCGGGATTCCACCAGCGTGCCGCAACCGGTTCCCAATTATGCGAGGGCGCTGGAGGGAAATATCCGCGGACTTAAACTCGGGTTGCCCAGGGAATACATGATCGGCGGTTTGGACGCCGAGGTGAAGGCTGCCGTCGACGAAGCCGTGAAAAAATTTACCGATCTCGGCGCGGAGATCGTGGAAATCTCCCTGCCGCATACGGATTATGCCGTCGCGACTTATTACATCATCGCCACGGCCGAAGCTTCAGCCAACCTGGCCCGCTTTGACGGCATCCGGTACGGGGCGCGGGTTGAAGGACACGATCTGCTCGAACTTTACGGCAAAACGCGGGGCGCGGGGTTCGGAGCGGAGGTGAAACGGCGCATCATCTTAGGCACGTATGTTTTGAGCAGCGGCTATTATGATGCTTACTATCTGCGGGCACAACGCGTGCGCACATTGATCCGAAACGATTTTCTAAAGGCTTTTGAAACGGTGGACGCCATCATCACCCCGACGACGCCGACCGCGGCTTTCAAGATCGGGGAGAAATCGGATGACCCGCTCCAGATGTATTTGTCTGACATCTTCACCATCTCCTGCAATCTCGCAGGCATCTGCGGGATCAGCATCCCCTGCGGCTTCACCAAAAGTCCGGTGTTACCGATTGGCCTGCAATTGCTTGGCAAACCATTTGGTGAAGAAACGCTCTTGCGTATAGCGCACTCCTTTGAGCAGAATACTGATTGGCACAGGAAGAGACCGGCGATTTAACTCCAGTTTATGATAGCTGTTGGCAAAATCCGAAAAACCGTGTTTTGGATGGGGCTGGTATTACCAATTTTCGCCCTGGTGGCGACGATTTGGGTGGCGCATATTGCCAATGGCCAGGTGAGCCAGGCTTTCTCCGCAGTCACCCACACCTACAAAGCCATCAACGTCCTGGAAGAAACCCAGGCCCACATCGCCGATGCTGAAACCGGCCAGCGCGGTTATCTGCTGACCCAACGGGAGGATTACTTTGCGTTGTATGACACGGCCATCGCCGCTGCCAACGATGACGTGCAACAATTAAGGACCCTCGTCGCCGGCAATCCGACGGAGGAAAATAATCTTAACGCGCTGGAAGATCTCATAGCCAAACGCCTGACGCCGAACTCCGCAGATGCGGCGTTCAAAAAAGATCCCACCGGCAAAAATGCCATCGCCCTCACCGATCAGGGTCGCGATACCATGGACCTGGCACGCGGCATCCTGTTCAAGATGCGCGAGATCGAAACCGACCAACTCACGATGCGCCAGCAACAGGCCGAATCGCGGTTCATCCTGGACCAGACCATCTCCCTCATCTTCGTGGCGGTCACAGCCCTGTCCCTGATCGCAGTCGTCGCCATCATGTTGCGCCTCGAGAAGCTACGCCAAATCGTCACCATCTGCGCCTGGACGGGGCAGGTCAAATATGAAGGGGAGTGGGTGGTGATGGAAGAATACCTAAAAAAACGCTTTGGACTCTCCATTTCCCACGGTCTCTCCAAGGAGGCCGCGGAAAAAATGATGCAGAAACCCAAGCCTTCCGCGCCCAAAGCCCCATAAAAAACTACTTGCACATTAAGTAACTCTCTGGTTACTTAATGATATGGCCAAAACCGCAAAAGCCGCCAGCGCATCGGCGCGCAATCCGCAGCGCACGCGCGAACGCATCCTGGCCGCGGCGCTAAAGGAATTTGCCGCCAATGGATTTGCCGGCGCGCGCGTCGACGTCATCGCCCGCCGGGCCGCCATCAACAAGCGGATGCTTTACCATTATTTCGGGGACAAGGAAGGATTGTTCAAAGCGGTCTTGCGCCGGAAAATCTCGGAGCGGCAGGCCTGGGCGGAAACCTTGACCGGCGACCCGGCAGAGACGCTGTCTTTTTGGTTCAATGCCGCCTGCAATGACATGGATTGGGTGCGCATGTTCGAATGGGAGGCGTTACAGCAGAATGGAAAAGTCATCGACGAAAAAGAGCGGCTCGATTCCGTGGCGCGCGGATTGGCGCGCATCCGGCAGCGGCAGGCGCGCGGCCTGGTTTCCAGCGAATTGGATCCGCGCCAGATCATGCTGACAATGCGTTCGCTGACAATGTTTCCCGCAGCCTTTCCCCAATTGACGCGCCTGATCACCGGGCGCGCATTGCATGATCCGGTTTTTCAAAAAGAGCGCGCGGACTTTTTGAAAAAGATCGCGTCCGTATTTCGCCCCGCGCCCGGCAATCGCGCCAAAAGAACTCCCGCCGCATCCTTATGAAAAAAATCATTTTCATTCCGGCCATCATTTTAACGTTTGCCGTACTGGCATCTTCCATCGGTTGTTCCGCGCGAAAGGCGCCAGCGGCCGCCAAGGCCCCGGTGATCGTGGCCACCGCCTTCGCCACAAATCTACCCGTTGAACTCCAACCTCCCCCGGTGGGACATGTGATGGCTTATTCCACGGTGACCGTTCATTCCCAAATCCAGGGCACGATCAGCAAGATCTATTTCAAGGAAGGACAGGAGGTCAAACAGGGTGATCCCCTCTTCCTGATCGATCCGCGGCCGTCCGAAGCGGCCCTGGAACAGGCCCAAGCCAATCTCGTGCGCGACTCCGGGCAGTTGGAATATCAACAAGCCAATTATGCCCGCGACCTGAAGCTCCTTGAGTCAAAAATTGTCGCGCAAAACCAGATCGACACGGACAAAGCCGGCCTGGATGCCGCCACCGGTACTGTGTCAGCGGATGGGGCCGCCATCACCAATGCCCTGTTGAATGTCGAATTCTGCCATATCGACGCCCCGGTGGATGGCATCGCGGGCGGGTTGCAATCTTACGTGGGCAACGTGGTCAAAGCGCCGGACGATACACTGGTGACCATCAACCAGATCCATCCCATTTACGTCCAATTCGCCGTGCCGGAACAATTTCTCCCGGAGATCAAAGAGCAAATGGCCCTGCATGCATTGGATCTATCCGTACATTTTGAAAATATGGATGTGCGGCCTCCCCATGGGCAATTGACGTTTATCGATAATACTGTTGATACGACGACCGGCACGATCCAACTCCGGGGCACGTTCGCAAACACGAACAACGCGCTTTGGCCGGGACAATTTGTGACCGTGAACCTGACGCTCTCGCAACTGACCAATGCTGTGGTGGTGCCGAACCAGGCCGTCCAGACCGGGCAAAATGGAGAATTTGTTTACGTCGTCAAATCTGACCAAACCGCTGAGGAAAGGTCGGTGACCATCGGCATTGCGTATGGTGAGGTGACCCAGATCAAATCAGGTTTGCAGGCCGGGGAAATGGTCGTCACTGACGGGCAACTGCGCCTTGCGCCGGGAACTCCGGTAAACGTCAAATCCGCAACCGCCGGCAACACCAACTCCATCCAGGCAAATGCTTCCGGCACAAACTCGACTCAATAACCCCTTGATTTGAATGAGCGTTCCTGAGCTGTTTATCCGCCGTCCGGTGATGACCACCCTGGTCATGGCGGGGATCCTACTGTTTGGAATCATCGGCTTTCGCCAATTGCCCGTGAGCGATCTGCCGAGCGTCGATTACCCGACCATCAACGTCAGCGCCGGTCTGCCCGGCGCCAGCCCCGAGACGATGGCTTCCGCTGTCGCCACCCCGCTGGAAAAACAGTTTTCCATCATCCCCGGCGTGGATTCGATGTCGTCCATCAGCGCGCAAGGCACGGCGCAGATCACGATCCAATTTTCGCTCGATCGGAACATTGATGCAGCGGCCGAGGACGTCAATGCCGCCATCGCGCGCGCGGCCAAACAGTTGCCGCCGGAAATGCCCTCGCCGCCCAGTTACCAGAAGGTCAATCCCGCGGATGCGCCCATCCTGTTCATCGCCATGGCGTCACCGACTCTGCCGCTCTCAAAGGTGGATGATTATGCGGAAAATTTGTTATCGGAAGAGATTTCGATGATCAACGGCGTGGCGCAAGTCGGCGTTTTTGGCTCACAACAATATGCTGTGCGTATCCAGGTGGATCCCAACAAGCTCGCGGCTTACGGATTGGGGATCGACCAGATCGCCCAGGCCGTGCAACAAGGAAACGTCAATCAGCCGTTGGGGACACTTTACGGGAAAAGCCAGGCCTTTACCGTGCAGGCCAATGGCCAGCTTGAAAATGCGGCGGCGTTTCGTCCCATGATCGTCGCGTATCGCAATGGAAATCCTGTGCGTTTAAATGAATTGGGCAACGTCATGGACAGCGTGCAAAGCGACAAAGTCGCTGCCTGGTATAATGTGGGAACCAATAGCACCCGCGCCATCATCCTGGCCATCTTCCGTCAACCGGGCGCCAACACGGTGGAAGTCGTGGACAATATCAAGAAAATGCTGCCGCGATTCCGGCTGGAAGTTCCCGCAGCGGTCCACCTGGACATCCTCTTTGATCGTTCGCAATCCATCCGCGCTTCCGTCGCTGACGTCGAGCACACGCTGTTTATCGCCATCTGCCTGGTCATCATGGTCATCTTTTTATTCCTGCGCAACATATCGGCGACGATCATCCCCAGCCTGGCTTTGCCCATGTCCATCATCGGCACTTTCGCGGTCATGGCCCTGCTTGGTTACAGCCTGGACAATCTCTCTTTGATGGCGCTGACCCTCTGTGTGGGATTTGTCGTGGATGATGCGATCGTGATGCTCGAAAACATCGTGCGTCACATGGAAAATGGCGAACCGCCGATGGAGGCCGCGTTCAAAGGTTCGCGTGAGATCGGCTTCACCATCATTTCCATGACGCTCTCACTGACGGCGGTCTTCATTCCGGTCTTGTTCATGGGCGGATTGGTTGGCCGGCTATTGCACGAATTTGCCGTGACCATCGTCGTGGCCGTACTGGCCTCGGGCTTTGTCTCCCTGACTTTGACCCCGATGATGTGCAGCCGGTTCGTGCGTTCCGAAAAGGAAAAAAAACACGGCAACCTGTACAATATCTTTGAACGATTTTTTGACCGGGTGCGTGACGGCTATGACCGCACTTTGCAGACTACCTTGCGTCATTCTTTTGTCACCCTGGTGATTGCCGGCACGGTTGGTGTTATCTCTCTTGTTCTTCTGATTTGGATTCCAAAAGGATTTTTTCCCGACGAAGATACCGGCCAACTCCGGGCGACGACAGAAGCGGCGCAGGATATTTCATTCGACGCCATGATGCAGCATCAACTGGCTGCCGCCAAAATTGTCGCCGCCGACCCGAATGTGGCCGGATTTATGTCCGCCATCGGGGCCAGCGGCTCGTCGCAGACTTTGAACCAGGGCCGTTTTTTTATGCGGCTGAAAGATAAGCGCAAATTGACTGCCTCCCAAATCATGCAGGAGTTGCGCGCAAAACTCTCGCAATTGCCGGGCATGAACATATATCTGCAAATCCCCCCGGTGATCCCGATCGGCGGCCAGCAAAGTAAATCGCTTTACCAATACAGCCTGCAGGACACGGATGTGAATGAATTGTTCCATTGGGCGCCGATCTTGATGAACAAACTTTCGCAAGAACCCGGCTTCCAGGACGTCACCAGCGATCTGCAAATCAAAAGCCCGCAGGTCAACGTGGAGATCAATCGGGACAAAGCCGCCGCTTTGGGCGTCACCCCGCAGCAGGTGGAGAACGCGCTTTATGATGCTTTCGGTGAAGAACAGGCTTCCACAATCTATACTGATATTGCCGAATATTGGGTGGTTTTTGAAGTGCAGCCGCAGTACCAGCTCGACCCCAATGCCCTGTCCCGGCTGTACATCACCAGCTCGATGAGCAGCACCAATGGCACGCCGAATCTTATCCCGCTGAGTGCCGTGGCCACGATCACCCGCGGCATCGGTCCCATCAGCATTTCCCATGTCGGACAGTTGCCGTCCGTCACTATCTCTTTCAACCTGGCGCCGGGCGTTTCACTCGGCACCGCCGAAGCCCGGCTCAACCAGGTGGAAAACGACATGCATATGCCGGCAACGATCACGGGCAGTTACCAGGGTACTGCGCAGGTCTTTAAATCTTCGTTCCAAGGCATGATTTTCCTTTTGATCGCGGCAATCCTGGTCATTTACATCATTCTGGGAATCCTCTATGAGGATTTTATCCATCCCATCACGATTTTGTCCGGCCTGCCGTCAGCGGTGCTGGGCGCTTTGCTCACATTGATGCTGTTCCACATGGAATTGAATTTGTATGGAATGGTTGGCCTGATCATGCTGGTCGGGATCGTAAAGAAAAACGCCATCATGATGATCGATTTTGCCATTGTGGCGCAACGCGAGCATGGCAAAAAGGCGTACGAGGCGATCCATGAAGGTTGTATTTTGCGATTTCGTCCCATCATGATGACGACGATGGCGGCATTGATGGCGACGCTGCCGATCGCCCTGGGGTTTGGCTCAGGTGGGGAAGCGCGGCGCCCGTTGGGATTGGCTGTCGTCGGCGGCCTGGTGGTGTCGCAATCTCTCACTCTCTACATTACGCCGGTGATTTACCTCTATTTTGAAAGGTTCAAAGACCTGATCGCGCGCAACAAAGCAAAGTCTGCGACGGCCCGGACGGGGACTTCCCCGGTTTCGTAAATCCGGGATTATTGCCCGGTCTTTGGTTTGTAGAGTCCCGCCTTGATGAACGGCCCAAGGTATTTGCCGAAACCTGCCGCCTCCATTTTATCAACCGGAATGAATCGTATCGAGGCGGAATTGATGCAGTAACGCAAATGTGTCGGTCCCGGGCCATCATCAAAAACATGTCCAAGGTGTGAATCGGCCAGGGCAGAACGGACTTCCGTCCGCTCCATGCCGAATGAATTGTCGGTGCGGTCCACGACGTCGGTGCCGGACAACGGCGCGGTGAAGCTCGGCCAGCCGCAACCGGAATCGAATTTATCGAGCGAACTGAACAATGGCTGGCCCGAAACCACATCCACGTAAATGCCCGGGGCGTGATTATCCCAATATTCGTTCTGAAAAGCCGGCTCGGTGGCGGCCTCTTGCGTAACGGCATATTGTTCGTCCGTCAGTTGTTTCTTCAATTCGGCGGGGGCCGGCTTTTTAAAACCGTTTGTATTCATAAGTTGGCTGGTTGAAACGACGGGGGCATTGGTCGGTTGCGCGAAAAGGGTGTATCGCGCGCAAACGACAGCCCCTGCGGTGAGGATCACGATTGCGGCAATTTTAGTGATTCGATTCCATGACATAATCATTTGACGCTTTAGCTTAGTTCGCGTTCAGTAATAAATCGAGGCCCAATCTTCAAAGGGATCGCCATCCGGAAAATGTCGCCGCCTGGCCGCAGGGATCGCCAGTCGCGGTAACCAGATTCCAAATGGTTGCGCGAGAAATCTCAAACCGCCGCCCGCTTTTAGAGATGCGCACCCCTGAGTAATCGTCGATAAATCCGCACCGTGCCGCAGTCTCCAGCAATCGCGCCCGCTCCTCCCGGTTGGGCATTTCGGCAGTCAATCGTGAGGGGGTCCGGGTGAATTCCTCCCAGGACATTTCCCAAAGCGACAGCGCCGCCTGGTTTCCGTAATTCAAAATGGGATCGGCCTCGGTTCCGTGCGAAACGACAACAAAGGGCGCTTCAAAAAGTTTTTGCGCCAATTCCATTCCGGTAAGTTTTCCGGGCAACAAATCGCGCCCGGTAAAACGCTTGAAACTTTGGACAAGGGTTTGCGTGTGGGCGTTAGCGAAGCCGGTTTGCCAGATGGATTTCATTCAGGCGGGGGAGCGATCAGAGGTTTTCTTGTTCACGCGAGAGCGGATGATTTCCGCCTCTTCACTGATATTGATGAGCGACAGGCGCGTGGCATGGAGCAAATTGACACAGCCGCCGACAATTCCAGCGACGCCGACAAAGCCGAGCACCAATCCGGCGCCGATCCCGCTCCGGATGAGAAGCTCATGCCCCAATTCCCCGAACAATGCGCCCAGCAACGTCACCAGGCTCGCTCCCGCGAATGCACCCAATGCGACATAGATCCAATGCAACGCCTTCAACAGATAACCGGCCTGCCGTTCCACCCGGTTGACCTGCTCAATGAATTCGGCGTCGCTCGCTTTTGTCTCCGATTCGCGGAACAACTCGTGCATCCGGTCGCGCGTACGCAACATCCGGTTGATGGTACTCATCGCCAACACGCTGGTGGCGTTCGTCAGGATCGCCGGCGCCGCGATGTATGTCAGGATCGCAAATGGATTGTTCGCCAAAAGGTTGTTATCCATAAATTTATCTCGCGGGATTTTCCGCCGGGTCTTTTCCATTTTTGGTGATGCCCGCGGGCAAAATATCGCCCGGCTTCCCCGCCCGGCAAATACCGCGGTAAAATTCACCCACGCGAGTCATGCGGCGCGGGAGATTTTCATCGGCAAAATCCACCGATAATAATCCAAATTTTTTGGAATAACCGAATTGCCATTCAAAATTGTCGAGCAGGGACCAATAAAAAAATCCGCGCACATCCACGCCCGCCTTCATCGCATCGCTCAATTCCACGAGATGCTCGGTCAAATCCCGGATGCGAAAATCCTGGTTATTCGAGGCCGCACCATGCTCGGTGATATAGATGGGCAATCGATATCGGCGGTGCATTTTCTTCAGCAGATGGCCAAAACCCCTGGGATGACGTTCAAACATGTCGTCGCAAATGATCCCCAATTTTCGCAAGCGCTCATCGGAAACATTATTGGTGGGCACCAGGGCCTGGAAGTGTTTCAACCGCGCGCGGCCATAATAGTTCACGCCCAAATAGGTCGAGGAATGGCGACGCTTGCCGCCGAGAAATTCGTTCAAGACAAAACGGTTGAAGGAATGATGGGAGATTTCCGCGAGCAAATGGTCCCAAAAAGCATAGGCCCGGAAGGCGCCGAAAAAAGTCCAATTCTTGGCGATGCCAATCTCAACGGGTTTGCCGCCATTGCCGACACGGCGAATGGCTTCGCTCACAAGGACGTGCGCCCTGGCCATGTGCTTGATGACCTTGCGGTAGGAACCGAAGTGCCATTTATGGAACGGGGGAAAGCCGCCCAACAGATAGGTCAGCGATGCGTAAGTGTCTGGCTCGTTGAAGGTGTTCCAGATATAAACGCGATCTTTGAGGGCGGAGACCAATCTCGTGGCGTAATCGACAAATGCCGGGATGGTGGCGGGATTGAGCCATCCGCCACCGGTGGTGATCCAGGGCGGGTTCGAAAAGTGATGCAGCACGACCATCGGAGTGATGTTCGCAGCTTTGACACAATCGAGAAGATGGATGTAACGGTCGAGTTCTGACTGGTTGAGCGGCGCGAAGGGAGCGGGTTGCAGCCGCGACCACTCAACGCCCATGCGATAGGCATTGACGCCCAGGCCCGCCATCAAGCTCACGTCCTCCTCATAACGATGGTAATGGTCGCAGGCCACACGGCAATGGCCGCCATCCGAGGCCACATAATCCGTCCATTCGTTGACGATGTGGCCTTCCACCTGCGTGGGGGACGTAGCCGTGCCCCACAGAAATGTTTCTGGAAATCTTAAATCACTCCGCATGATTGCTCCAATCACTGCCGGGGAATGTAGGTCAAAACGATGGAAATTTATAGGTTTGAATTTTGGGAATCATTCTCAAGCTTTGCCGGTGGCACAAAACATCCAGGAATGAGTCCGCCGGACAATGCGCAGATAGGTCAACAAGGCAACCAATCCCAGCGCGCTCCAGAAGAGGCAGCAGGAAAGCCACCAATGAGGCGGGCGATAAATAAATTCAATATGATAATCCCCGGGCTGATCAAGATAGATGCCTTTGAACGCCTCGTTGACGGTCAACACTTGTTTCACTACGCCGTTGGCCGTCGCAGTAAAATCCTTTGATTGGCCTTCAGTAAGGCAAACAATCCCCGCCGAAGCGGCATGAATGTCAAAGGCAGTAGAGTTGGGAAGCAATTGAAAATGAGTCGCGGGTGAAATGGATGTGTCCGGCGTGGATTCCAATCGTTCCAGGCCCGGCTCCTTTTCAATCTCCTCCGACGTGAGCGCGACAAATGGTTTCTTTCTATCGGCCGCAAGTTTTTGGATGAACGCGTCTTCGGAAGAGATGGAAATGATTTTGTCCGAATAGAAAGCGCGCGGCCAGACTTCCAGATTTTCCACGACGCCGAAATCATGGTCATCCGCCAGGCGATAATCCACCCCCGGCGGAACAACGGGGTGAGGCCGGCCAAACAAATATTTGACGTTGAGCATATTGAGCAGAGGCTGCGCCGCCACGAGGTCCTTGATGATGACGACCCAGTCATTGGTAAATTCAAAACCCGGAGAATTTTGGAACAGATCGATCAGTTCCCGATTGCTCAACGGTGCGCAGGAACGGATGTCTTCCAGGCCATAAACGGCGGCGTAATCACCATAGAGATTTCCTCCCAATCCGGCGATCCGGAACGGCTCCGGATTGTCTGCCTTGATCTTGTCGATCGAAGGACTGGGAGCATTCAAGACCGCACGCGTTCCCGGGATCATCAACCAGGTATCCGGTCCAACGTTGTAAAGTCCGAAACGAAAGTGGGGAAGAAAGGCCAGGGCAATGATCCCCACCCAACCCGCCACTGGAATGCGAGGATCACGGCTACGCAAATATGCGAAGAGCAAGGGCGCGCCCAGAGCACCTGTCGCAGCGCAAAGAACATAACTCCACGGAACCGGCATATGGGCATAACCTCCAAAACAAAATAACGCAACCATTCCTGCCAGCACCGCTCCCGCGCATAACAAATCAATGACAGTCCGCCGAAAAATCCGTGTTTCGATCAAACACTTGAAACCGTAGGCGCTTTGGATGGTCAATTGGATGATCAACAGATAGGATAGATCTGTTCGCAAATGGCCAACCCGGTTTAACAACGGAATGGCCGCCAAAAGGAAGACTGGAACCAGGCTAAACACACAGCCGGCGACCAGCACGATGCCTGCGCCGTTTATCCAAAAAAAAACATCCTTTTGGCATCGCCGCCATCGTGAGACTGATAAAATACAGCCTACGAAAACCAGCAAGCTGGAACCGGGCGCCAGGGCAGCCATGAAATTGTTCGTTCGCAAAAGTTGATAAAACAAATCATCAAACACGCCGATAATAACCTGGACAGGAAATTGGAAGACCTGGACCTCTGAATGCGAAGTATAGGAATCACCCAGGGTCCCCAAAAACGAAATCCACACCGGGGCTGTCAGGCCGAGGAAAAGAAATGCGCCAATCCCGATGCGGGCCATAATCCGCGCAAACTCAATCCTTTTCCGGCACCGCACCAGTGCATCGAGCAGAGCGGCCAGATTTAAGCCACCAATCAAAACGATCGCCGTTTCCACATGACCGGCATTGAAACAGGCGAAGTTCACCAGCAACCATGCCAGTCCCCAGCGAACAAATCTTTCCGATCCCTGGTCCAGATATGCCAGCGCGGCCAGCAAGATCCATGGGGCGTATGAAAGAACAAAAAATGCCGGATGATCGTAAATGTAAAAAAAGGCGCCACAATAAGCCGCCAGCCCGGCATAGATCAAAGCCAGCAGCCTGTTCCCTAAGAGCCGGAAGATGAGCAATCCAAAGCCGATGCAAAAAATCAATTTAGCACAAAGAAATTTGATGTCCCATGCGACTGCCGAGCCATGGCCAAGAATAACGATCAACTGCAGTGGGTCGCCGAGCATCGAAATTGCCTGCCCAATAAGAGTGTAGCCCGCATGACTATACCGGTTCCAAAGAGGAAGTTCCCCGTACTCCAACACGCTGCGCGATTCAATAAACCCCATCGGAATCTCTCCGACTAACAACGCAAAGGAGTCGCTTCCATGATTTGTCGCCTGCGGAACATTCTTCATTCCGGGCAGGGGCGGCCATCGGTTGTAAACCATCGCCGCCCAGGTGGATGAGGCATAGCTCCGGCCACAAAAAATTACGGGATAGCAACTGATGATCACGCCAACCAGGGACACCAACACGATGGCCAGGAGCAAGGGCCGCTTTGATTGGGACGACGGATCGGTTGGCAAATCCATCTTAATGGGTGAAACGGATTCGGTCATTTCAAATCGGGACGGGCGTTCCGCCCGCTTTTGCCGAAGCCGAAGATTCCTGCCCAGAAAGAGAGAGGCGTGTTTTTTCAACGGTCGCCATCGGGTCGATTTTAATCCATCGCAGCCAGACGAGGACCTTTAACCAAGAGAGCGGGTCGCGAAACATCCGCACCTTTTTGCCGTCACTGTATGAACGGGAACGGTAGTTCACCGGCAATTCAACCGGGCGATAGCCTTTGCGGATCAATTTGACGAGCAATTCGTAGTCGAAATCAAAACGGTCACATTCCAGTTCCAATCCGCACAGGCAGTCCCGGCGAAAGACTTTGAACATCGTGAAGGGATCGCGAAGCCGCTGAAGGAAGAGCACATTGATGAGCGCCGTGAAAAACCAATGGCCGGTATTAAAAATCAGGCTTAAGCTGCGTTGGCCAGTGAATTGGCGCATCTTCATGACATTTTGGCCGCCATGCCGCGAGCCAAGCACGAAGGCGTGCCGCCCGGCGACCAATTCCCCGACCAAAGCGTCGTAATCTTCAAGGTCGTATTCCAAATCAGCATCCTGGATCAACACATAATCGCCGGAGGCAACTTTTAAGCCTACTCGTACCGCATGCCCCTTTCCGCGGGGGGCATCTTCCAGGACCAATGTTACGCGCGGATGATTCTGGAATTTCAGGGCAATCTCGCGGGTGCCATCGGTCGAATTGCTCTCGACCACGATGATTTCAAGCTGAAGGTTCGGCAATTCTTTTTGCAAAAGGGATTCCATCAGCACGCCCAATGTCGCAGCTTCGTTGAAAGCGGGAACGATCACGGAAAGAACCTCTTGCGGGCGCACTTCAACTTTCTTTGAAAAAGCCATCAAACCATTCATCCCGTTGGACTGAACGATGAGATCGCGGAAGCCGGCTATAAAAAGCGCCGTCTGGATGGTTTGTTTATCAAAATAGGCGAGGTGTTCTGCTTTAAACTCCGGCCATCGTTTCTGCATCAGCCGCGCCTGCGGTGAATCGGTGGAAGGAGCGGTAATAAACAGCGTTCCCCCGGGCTTGAGCATCTGATGAATCTCTTTGAGAAAAGCCAGGGGGGAACGTGAGCGCTCCAACGCGTTCGAAAGGATGCATAGATCGAATTGCCCGGCATCGTTATTTTTTAAATCACCGTTTTGTTGAGTGACCTGCCAACCCTCTTTTTCAGCCCGGGCCGCCAAATCTCCTTCGTCCAATCCTGCCAACAACAAGCGCCCGGTTGATAAGCCCCGATAGCGGCGGATTTCCGAAAAATAAAATTTCCCCCGGGCCAGATCATCGCCGTTCTGCCGTTTTTTTTCGCTGTCCCCGGCCGAAGGACGATTGGAATCCGGGAGGGATGCCAATTCCTCGTCGCCAGGCTGGGGATTGAGAAAGACCATTCCGCAATCGGCGCATCGGACAACCCGGCGGTCTGAGACTGAAAAAAGGTAGTAAAACCTCGTGCTGCTGCAGAGCAAACAGGTTTTGACCTGCCGTTGTTTATTCAATGGATGCGTCACACGGTTTTTGCTTTGTCAGGCGGATCCCGATTTCAGACGAAAGCTGCCGTTATTCCACCCGGTTTGCAAGCGGGTAGATTGGGATTCAATCAGCCGCCTCATACTTTGGCTTGTGCTTTCAAGAGAGTGTTTGTTTAATTGGTTCTAGAAGGAGTAACAACATGAATTCGGCAGAATCTTCTCCGACAGACGAAAAACCGCGGCACACGGAGTCACTACCCGTTTTACCCCGTGATTGCACCTTTACCGAATCTGATTGGCGCGCGCTCGCGCCGTTCTGGTATCCGATCGCTTTCTCGCACGAAGTCAAAGACACGCCTTTCGCCGCAAAATTACTGGATGAACGCATTGTCGCCTTTCGGGTGAATGGCAAGGTCTCCGTCCTGCGCGACTTGTGCCTGCATCGCGGCGCGCCATTGAGTTCCGGCCATATCCACGGCGACCAGATTGTTTGTGGTTACCATGGATTTCGCTATAACGCCAACGGCCAATGCGTTTGCATTCCCGCCCATCCCGGCGCGGCGATCCCGCCCAAATTAAAAGTGCAGTCTTTTCCCGTGGAGGAAAAATTTGGCCTGGTCTGGACGAGGCTGGTCGACAGCGGCCCGTCCCCCTTCCCTGACATGAAGGAATGGGACGACCCGGATTATTTGCAGGTGCTTCCCGACAGCGTCGAACTCGAGGCCGCCGCCGGACGCCAGATTGAAGGATTTCTCGACGTGAGCCATTTCGCATTCATCCATGTCGGAACTTTTGGCGAAGTAGAAAACCCTGAAGTTCCGACTTACCCCGTGGAGCTGACGCCGGCGGGATTTCGCGCCGATTACCTCAGCAGCGTCAGCAATTATTCGAAAGGCTTCAAGCACCTGAATCCTCCCGGCTTTCGCTGGCGGCGCTTGTTCGAAACGTGGCTGCCCTTTACCGCCAAACTCACCGTGTTCTTTCCGAACGACGGGCAACTCCACATCTTGAATGCGTGCTCGCCGATCTCCGCGCGCAAAACGCGGGTCTTCGTGCCGATCTGCCGGAATTTCGACAAGGATGCGCCGCTCCAATCCACTCTTGATTTCAATCATCAGGTTTTTGCCGAAGACAAAGCGATCGTCGAAAAACAATTTCCGGAAGATTTGCCAATCAACCTGCAGGATGAGGTCCACATCCGCGCCGACAAAAGCTCCATCACGTACCGGCAAGGCCTCGGCCGGCTTGGCCTCGGCCGCAGTTTCACCGCGTGATCAACGGGTGACCGTCGCCTCGATCTGTCCATGCGGCTCGTCGGTCGGCACGAAAAGCTCATTCCTGTTCTGCAACCCGAACGGTGCGAGATTGATCAAAAGGCAATGTTTATTGGGCATCTCAATCGTGATCCGGGAAATTTCGCGCACTGCCTTCAACGCCGCCTCCCCCATCTCAAAGAGCGTCACCTGCACCGAAGGGCTGTGATTTTGAGCGAAGACTTCCAGCATCACGTCCAGAATCTTCCGGTCGGTTGCCGAATAATTTTTGGGCGTCTTCGCATAGGTCCAGGTCGCTTTCATCCGGGTCGCCAAAATCCGGTCATCCGTTTCGGGCAATGTCGTAAACCGGTCGCGGACGAAATCCTTAAAGCCGGACGCCGTCGTCTTGAGAACCAGCAGATCCTCGATCCCGGATTCGACCGTCATTTTTTTGCCAGTGGCCACAACTTTTGTGAAGGGCCGCGCGAGACCCTTTTCGTGAAACGCATGGGGATGCGGCTTGCCGCCGACGGCCATCCGTTGCCAGCAATGTTCAATCAGTGTTATTTCCGCGCGTTTTACCTGTGGATAGGTCTTTAAAAAATGCCGGCCCAGCACAATTCCAAACTCCTCATTCTCTCCACCGAGCTTTTGTTTCGCGAGGCAATTGACGGTGTTTTTCATCGAGTCCGTCGCGACGACCAGGCGATTGTCCGCCTTGGTGAAGGAAGCATTGAAATTGCCCTGCAACATCACCTGGACTTCCAACTCTTTGAGCGAATGGATTTTCCCCACGCGAAACACTTTCAGCACGCGGACTTTCGCTTTCCCGTAATTATGCGAGATCAATTTCATCTCAGCCCAGGGCCGAAAAAGATTCGTCGAGGACGGCGAGCAGGAAGTCCGCATCGGCCTGGGTGAGACACATCGGCGGCGCGAAACGGATTGTTTGCCCCCAAAGACCGCCCTTGCCGATCAGCAAGCCGAGTTCACGCGCATTTTCCAGCACTTGTTGACATTCAGCGGACGCCGGGACTTTCGTGGCGCGGTCTTTGACCATCTCAATGCCCAACATCAAACCGCGGCCACGGACATCGCCGATGATCTTATGTTTCTCCTTCAGCTTGTTCAGGCCGGCCAGAATATAATTTCCGAGCTTCAATGAGTTGGCCTGCAGATTCTCTTTTTCAATGACTTCAAGCACAGCCTTGCCGATGGCACTCGCCACCGGATTTCCGCCGAAGGTATTAAAATGGATTTTGCCGACGAGCGATTGCGCGATCTTCAGCGTAGTCACGACCGCTGCGAGCGGCGCGCCGTTGCCGATCCCTTTGGCCATCGTGACGATGTCAGGAATCACTCCCTGGGTTTCAAATCCCCAAAAATGAGAGCCCGTGCGTCCGAATCCAGTCTGCACTTCATCGGCAATGCAAACGCCCCCGGCAGCCCGGACATATTCATAGGTTTGCTTCAGGTAACCCTGGGGGAATTCCACGAAACCGCCGACGCCCTGGATGGATTCTGCGATGAATCCAGCGATCTTGCCCGGCGTCGCAAAATCGATCAATTGCTTCACATCATCCGCATATTTTTTCCCCGCATCCGCATCGTCATATCCAAAAACACCGCGATAGGGATATGGCGCAAGCGCATGATGGACACCGAAACTGTGCGGCACGTTATATTTCCAGGTACTGTGCGCCGTGACACCCATTCCCGAGGCATTCCCGCCGTGATAAGCGTTCCGTAACGCGATCAAATCATAATTTTGGGTACTTGCCCGCGCCATGAGCAGGGCCAGGTCGTTCGCTTCGGAACCGGAATTGACAAAATAACAGACCTTCAGGTCGCCCGGCATCTTAGACGCCAATTTTTCGGCATAGAGCGTCACGTTCGGCTGGAGATAGATCGTCGTGGAATGTTGCAGGGTCTCGTTCTGCTGATTGGCCGCCGCGACCACATGCGGATGGCAATGTCCAACGCTAATGGTGACAATCCCGCCCAGTCCATCCAGATAACGTTTGCCGGTGTCGTCCCAGACATATTGCATCGAGCCTTCGACCATCATGATGGGGTTTTTGTAATAAAGAAAAATCCCGGGATTCATGAACTGCTTGCGCAAGGCCAGCACTTCAGCCGCAGTCGGCCCGGAATATTTTTGGGGCTGATGATTAGTCGGGGGCAACGGTATGTTTTTCATATGTTATATTTTCAGATCCTATCAAAAATGTCCGGGCTTACGCTGCAAAAATTTTCCATGACCGATTTTGCCGGTAAATTTACCATCCCGCACCGCCACCTGGCCGCGCACGGTGACGACACTCGGGCGGCCTTCGATCTTCCAACCTTCAAACACGCTGTAATCCACGTTCACATGATGCGTTTTCGCTGAGATTTTACCACGATACTCCGGGTCATACACCACCAGGTCGGCGTCCGCGCCAAGTTGGATCGTTCCTTTGCGGGGAAACAGGTCAAAGGTCTTCGCCGCCTGCGTGCTCGCACAATTCACGAACGTATGCAAATCAATCCTGCCAGTCTTCACTCCGTATGTGTACAGCATGTTGATGCGATCTTCGAGGGACGGGATGCCGTTGGGAATCTTTGTGAAATCGCCTTTCCCCATGATTTTTTGCGTCTTGAAATCGAAGGGGCAATGGTCTGTCGCCACGGTCTGGATCAGCCCATCGCGCAAACCGTTCCATAGAACCGATTGATTGCTTTTGTCCCGCAACGGCGGCGACATGACATATTTCGCCCCTTCGAAATTCGGGCGCCCGGCATAAGTTTTGTCCAGCGTGAGATATTGGATCAACGTTTCGACATTCACGCGCACTCCGCGTTGCCGCGCGGCAATGGCGCACTCGAGCGCTTCCCGGCAACTCAGATGCACGATGTATGTCTCGGCGCCGGTCAGTTCCGCGAAACTCATCAAATGATTGACCCCCTCAGCCTCGACGCGCGGCGGGCGACTCTCATAATGCCAGCCGGGACCGGTCTTGCCGGCAGCGAGCAATTCTTTCGCCCGCTCGGCGATGAGCGTCTCATTTTCACAATGGACTGTGACGATGACTCCCAGCTCCCTGGCCAGTTTGAGCGTTTGGTAAAGTTCCGCGTCGTCCAGGCCGAACGCGCCTTTGTAGGCGAGATACACCTTGAACGAACTGATGCCGCGCCTGACAATTTCGCGAAGCTGCTTTTCCGCCCGGGCATCAAACTTCGTCACACTCATGTGAAACGAAAAATCGCAGGCCGATTTGCCTATCGCGCGACCCATCCAAAATTCGAACCCTTTGAGCGTATCCTCGTAGCGCGATGGCGCGCACATCTCGATCAGCGTTGTGGTCCCCCCGATGAGCGCAGCCTTGCTGGCCGTTTCATAAGTATCCTTGGCAAACGTCCCCATGAACGCCAGGTAGATATGCACATGCGGATCAATGAAACCGGGAAAAACAAACTTGCCCTTCGCGTCGATCACCTCTGCGCCTTTGGGCGCGGTAATATTCTTATCGATGCGCGTGATGGTCTCTTTTTCGCAAAGGATGTCCGCCACATAGCGTTCGCTTGCGGTGACAATCTCTCCATTTTTGATCAACAAGCTCATGGTTCGCGGAAATTGATGTCGTCATCGGCGCCGGCCGGACTTCTGGCAACAAATCCTTCTGCGTCTCCCCATGTGACTTTATACTGGCTTTGCAACGGATTGTCACAATAATTTTACATCACGGGGAGGTTTTCGACCCGAAGGAACAATGAGCCTGACCCTTTCACAGATCAATGCACTGGACGAAAAAGATTTTGTCCGCCGCATCGGCCCGGTCTTTGAAAACTCGCCGTGGATCGCCGGGACCACCTTCGCCCGGAGACCCTTCGCGAATTTGGCCGCATTACATCACGCACTGTGCGAAACTGTGAAGCGCTCTGGTGAAGCCAAGCAATCGGGGTTGATCCGCAACCACCCCGATCTGGTCGGAAAACTTGCCCAGGCCGGAAAGCTCACCCAGGAATCCACCCGCGAACAGGCGGCAGCGGGGCTGGACCAACTTTCGCCGGAAGAGATCGCTCTCTTTGAAAAACAGAATGCGGCCTATCAAAGTAAATTTGGTTTCCCTTTCGTGATCTGTGCCCGCTTGAATAAAAAGGCGGCCATCCTGGCCGGATTTGGATCGCGCCTCCAAAATTCCCGCGAACAAGAGATCGAAACGGCGCTTGAAGAAATTTTCAAAATCGCGGAACTTCGTCTGCGCGATCTGGTCCACCAATGATATGCCCGCAAAACTAAGCACCCACGTTCTCGACACCGCCCACGGCTGCCCGGCCGCCGGGATGAAAGTCGAATTATGGTCGCTCGACGACGCCGAGCCCACGCTCATCACCAGCGCCCGAACCAATGCCGATGGCCGCACCGACACGCCATTGCTCACGGCGGAGGAGATGAAAACCGGCCACTACGAGATCGTCTTCTTCGTCGGGGATTATTTTACCACCAAATCGCCCGGGCTGCCCAAGATCCGTTTCCTAGACAAAGTGCCCGTGCGTTTTGGCATCGCCGATGCCGGCGGCGCCTATCATGTGCCCCTGCTGGTCACTCCGTGGTCTTATTCAACCTATCGCGGAAGCTGATGAGTGACGCGAAAGAAATCATGCGGCGCCTCAACGCGCTGGCACAAATTTCAGAAGATCCCGGCAAGTTGACCCGCACATTTGCCTCGCCGGCGATGCGACGGGCGAACCAACTCGTTGCCCGATGGATGCGCAGGGCCGGGATGCAAGTCCGCCCGGATGCGATCGGTAATCTCATCGGCCATTACGCCGGAAAAAAGCCCGGCGCAAAAATTCTTTTGCTCGGCTCGCATCTGGACACCGTCCGCGATGCCGGAAAATTTGACGGCCCGCTCGGCGTCATCCTGGCGATTGCCTGCGTTGAACATTTATATCGACGGCAAATCCGGTTCCCATTCGCGGTTCAAGTGATCGGGTTCGCCGATGAGGAAGGAGTGCGTTACCAAACCGCGTATCTCGGCAGTAAAGCTCTCGCCGGATGTTTCGATCCGGCCGATTTGCAACGCAAAGACGCCGCGGGAATTTCAATGGCCGAAGCCATCCGGATTTTTGGCGGTCATCCGACAAAGATAAAGTCTGCCGCGATGAACCCAAAAGAATTGCTTGGATATATTGAAGCGCATATCGAGCAAGGGCCGGTCCTGGAGAAAGAAAATCTCGCGCTGGCAACGGTGACCGTCATTGCCGGACAAACCCGCGCAAAAATTATTTTTCAAGGACGCGCCGGACATGCCGGGACAACGCCAATGAATTTGCGCAAAGATGCGCTCTGTGCCGCTGCAGAATTCATCTTAGCCGCCGAACATCTCGCCCGCAACACAACCGGCCTCGTCGCAACCATCGGCCAGATCCACGCGGGTCCCGGCGCGGTCAATGTGATTGCCGGGGAAACGCGCTTGAGCCTTGATGTGCGCCACGCCAAAGATTCCACGCGGCGCTCCGCGCTGAAAAAATTGAAACTAATCTCTCAAAAAATCGCAAAAAAGCGCGGGTTAAAAATCGATTTCAATCTCGTCCACGAGGCTTCCAGCGTTGCCTGTTCCACCAAACTTTCCGGGCTGCTTGCCCAAGCGGTTTTGCGCCGGCAAAAGAAGCTGCTCCAATTACCCAGCGGGGCGGGTCATGACACCGCAGTCATGGCCGGCATTTGCCCGGCGGCCATGTTATTTATCCGCTGCAAAAATGGCATCAGCCATCACCCGGCGGAGTCGGTGAAATCCGGCGACGTAAAAATCGCACTGGAAGTGATGAATGATTTCCTGCAATGGACTGCGGAGAAATATCGCCAAATCCATGACTTCTGATACCCTTGCTTTATGAGCGAACTCTTTGGATTCACGCGCACGGCCGTCAAGCCGCGTTATGCCCTGCTCACTCCGGATGGCTTTGTGCCATCCCATCTGCCCGGCTGGAAGAATGTCACGGCCATCGTGAATATTTCACCGGTGATGGGCGCCAAATTCTCGCAACTCCAAGTCACCTTTGGAAAGAAAGGCGGCGGCGCAGGCAACACGGGCTCGTTGGAGTTTGTCATTTACGTCCTTACCGGCGATTGCACCGCCAAAATCGGCGGAACGGGTTTCACTCTTACTACGGGCAGCTATGCCTTCCTGCCTCCGGAAACAGATTTTCAATTCACCGATGCCAGGGGCGGCGCGCAGTTTTTGATTTTCCAAAAGAAGTTCGAGCCGCTACCCGGAGCAGACATCCCGGGCGTCCTGGTCAGCCATCAGAAAAAGATTTCCGGCAAGCCATTTCTCGGAAACAACGACGCCCGTTTGCAGGTCTTGTTGCCCGACAAGCCGGAGTTTGACCTGGCCGTGAATATTTTCACCTATCAGTCAGGGGCCACTCTGCCCTTCGTTGAGACGCACGTCATGGAACATGGCTTATTGATGTTGCGCGGCCAGGGCGTGTATCGCCTGGATGCCGATTGGCATCCGGTCAAGGCCGGGGACGTGATCTGGATGGCACCGTTCTGCCCGCAATGGTTTGTCGCCATGAGCAAAACACCCGCGAGCTACATCTACTACAAAGACGTTAATCGCGCGCCACTCGGCGAATGACCCCTCCCGTTGACATAGCGCGATTACAACGCGAAATCGACGAACTCGCGCTGATCTCGGAAAACCCGCCACCAGTCGTCACCCGCATTCTCTTTTCCCCCGCCGATTTGCGTGGACGCAACTTCGTGAAAAATCTTTGCCGCGATGCCGGACTGGCTTTGCGCGAAGATGCCGTGGGAAATATTTTTGCGCGTTGGGAAGGGGTGGAAAAGAAACTGCCTCCCGTGGCAACCGGCTCCCACATCGATGCCATTCCCAATGCCGGGAAATACGATGGGGTCGTCGGCGTACTCGGCGCCATCCAAGCGATGCGCGCCTTGAAAAAATCCGGCTTTCAACCGCGCCGTTCCATCGAATTAATCATTTTCACTTCGGAAGAGCCTACCCGCTTTGGCATCGGCTGCCTCGGCAGCCGGTTGCTCGGCGGCATCCTGCCGTCAAATCGCGCGGCGGCTTTGGCTGACCGCGACGGCAATATTCTGGAATTTTGGCGCAAGCAGGCGGGTTGCCGGGGTCGCCTGGACTCGGTTAAACTGCCGAAGAATTTCTATTCCGCCTTCGTTGAATTACATATCGAACAGGGGCCGATTTTGGAAAGAGAGAAAGTGGCCATCGGAATCGTGGAAAAAATCGCCGCCCCGAGCACCTTGCGCATCGAACTCACCGGCGCGGGCGGTCATGCCGGCGCCACCCTTATGCCCGGTCGACGGGACGCTTCCCTGGCGGGCGCAGAAATCGCCCTCGCCGTGGAAAAGATCGCGCGCAGCACCGGCAGTCCCGACACCGTCGGCACGACCGGAATCTTCAAGATCGAACCCGGCGCCGTTAATAGCGTCCCGTGCCGCGCCCATCTGGAAATTGACCTGCGCGACACAAACATCAAGTCGCGTGACATCGCAGTAAAACAGATTGAAAAGGTCGCGCGGGAAATCTGCCGTCGCCGCAAAATAAAACTCCAGATGGAGCGATTGAATATCGATCCTCCCGCCGTCTGTGATTCCCGCCTTGTCGAAATGATTTCCGGCATTTGTCGCACCCAAAAGATTCCCTGCAAAAAAATGATCAGCCGCGCCTACCATGACTCGTTGTTCATGGCGCGAATCTGTCCCACGACGATGATCTTTATCCCGTGCCGCAACGGTTACAGCCATCGCCCGGATGAGTTTTCGTCGCCGAAGCAGATCCAGACGGGAGTTCGCGTATTGATGGAAACGTTAGCAGCGATCAGCCGGTGAAGTTGATTGCTGGTGCACCCAGTAAGAGTTGAACTTACAACCTTCTGATCCGTAGTCAGACGCTCTATCCAATTGAGCTATGGGTGCAGCCAAGGGAAGTATAGTCTACGAATCCGCCCCTTTAGCGCAAGATTTTTCCCGAAGCCGCTTTGCGCCTGAGTGCATTTATGTGCTGTTCCTGCCAGGCCGGCATTGGGTGAGATTCCAGATGCGCTGCCCAAAGGCATGGCGCAGAGCATACCTATGTTCTGACTGCGCCTCCTGTTGTCTCACCCTGTTGCCACCCTAAAACTCCAGAACGACGAATCCAATCATCTGGGCGGATTTGCAGCAGCGCGCTCCGCATCCGAGCAATCAACAGCCGAAACAGCAAACTCGATTGCTAACACGATTGAAAAAATTGGATGCCTCACGAACGTCTCACCCCTCATCCTAACCTTCTCCCCGTTGAGGGGAGAAGGAACAGGTGGCGGACGTCTTTCGCTGCAAGTGGCTGATTGAGCATCGTTTGACATTTTTAATCAACGACGAGTAGCCTGCCATCGGATTTGCAGCAGCGCGCTCCGCATCCGAGCAATCAACAGCCGAAACAGCAAACTCGATTGCTAACACGATTGAAAAAATCGGATGCCTCGCGAACGTCTCACCCCTCATCCTTGATCCTTCTCCCCGCGGCCCATCTCCGCAAATGCTACGACGGGGCAAGAAAGAAAAACGAGTCGTCGCCGTGTTTCAAAGAAGACATCGTGGAGGAATGCTCCCACCTTTTAGAACAATGCGTGGACACGCCCATTCAACCCCAGGAGATATTTCTCAACGCCAGCGCTGCAATCGTCAAAATGAGCATCAATCCGGAGGGCATGAATTTTTTTGTCCTGGCCAGGCGGATGGCGAAAACCACCAGCAGGATCGCCAAAAGGACGTTCGCCAGGTTGTTGGCAAAGGGTCGTTGGAAAACCCCGTGCAACAACGTCAAGACCAACAAGGCCGCAAAGACGGACGACATGATCAGTGATACTTTACTTTTCCCCTTATAAAAACCGACCAGTCCGCCGACCAGCAGCAGGACGATGTAAATCCAAAGGACCTTGGCGGCAAAATCATTCACGCGCGAAGAATGCACTAATTGGCCACGACCTCCAAGTTCAGAATTTCTCCCGGGACGCATTCGGCGATGATCTCGAAGGGGCGGCAGCAGACTTCGCAATCCGTCGTGAAACGCTGGTTGCCCGCGCTGGTATCGACGGCGATCTCAAAGGACTGTCCACAAAACGGGCATTGGATCGTTTCAGACATTTCCATGGCTTTATCCTGCCACAAAACAGCCCGGGTTGCACTATCGCCGGTTTGCCCGACATGGGTACTTTACCTACTTTGCTTTTTTTTGATCATGGGTGATTTTAGGTAAAGCGGAGGAAATGGCTATTTTACTCAAAGTATTGGTGGTGGAGGATTCGGAGAATGATGCGCAATTGTTATTGGAAGAATTGCGAAGAAAAAATTTTTCTCCGCTCCATGAACGTGTCCAGACTGCAGCCGAAATGATCGCGGCCCTGGAGCGGCGGTCATGGGATGTGGTCATCTCCGATTATGTCATGCCCAATTTCAGCGCCCCCAATGCGCTGCTGGTCCTCCAGGAAAAAAAGCCGGGCATCCCCTTTATCGTGGTTTCAGGCACGTATGGAGAAGAAGCGGCGGTACACATGATGAAAGCGGGCGCGAATGATTATATCGTCAAAGAAAACCTGTCGCGCCTGGCGCCGGCGATCGAACGTGAAATCGAAGCCGCCAAATCCCGGCGCGCCCGATTGAAGGCCGAGGAAAATTCCCGGCTGCTTGCCGCCATCGTCGAATCCACGGACGATGCCATCTATGCCACAAACATGGATGGCTCGGTTGCCAGTTGGAACCATGCGGCGGAGGAAATTTTTGGTTACCGCGCAAGTGAAATGATCAGCCGTTCCATCGCTGTCCTGTTTCCGCGCGATAAGCGCGATGAGTTGATCGATCTCATGGAGCGCCTCAAGAAGGGCGGTCATGCGGGCATCTATGAGAGCACGCGCGTGCGCAAGGACGGACAGATCATTCCCGTCTCCACGACGGTCTCGCCGGTCAAAGATGCCGACGGCAACATCGTGGGCTCCTCGGCGATCACCCGGGACATCACCGAGCGCAAAAACGCGGATGAAGAGCGCTTACAACTGATCCAGCAATTGACCGACGCCTTGAAACAGGTGAAAACACTGACGGGACTTTTGCCGATTTGCGCCTCCTGCAAACGCATCCGTGACGACAAAGGGTACTGGCAACAGGTGGAATTTTATATCACCTCGCGCACGGATGCCGCGTTCACCCATGGGATCTGTCCCGAATGCGCGGAAAAATACCGGTTGACCATGCCCCGCAAGAACAAGAACGAGTCAACGGTATCGTAAGCAGGCTACAAAATTCCTCCCAAATTATAGTCGCCTGCCGGCGTGATTTGGTTTAAAAATTTCGCGTGCTCTCAGACGTGGATTTTTTCAGCCCCTTTATCATCGTCGTGTTTGTGATCATCGCGGTCGTCGGCGGCATTTATGGCTCAATCGCGGCGCGCAAACGGCGGGAGGAACTTTTTGAACTGGCGGCGCGATTGAGCCTGAATTTCAGCGCGGACCCGGATTACGGACTGGCCGAACAGCTTCAATTCCTTAAAAAACTCGCGCAGGGAGACAACCGGTATGCCTACAACGTCCTTTCTGGAAAATATCAAAATGATGACATCCAGGCATTTGATTACCATTACCAGGTCACCACGCATGATAAAAATGGCAGCCATACCACCCATTACCGGTTCTCTCTTTTTATTTTGCAGTTGCCGACGCTTTTTCCGGACCTGACCATCCGGCACGAAAATTTTTTCCTGAAGGTGGCCGAAGTCTTCGGCTACCAGGACATCAAGTTTGAGTCAGCGGAATTTTCCAAGACCTTCTGCGTCCGTTCGCCCGACAAAAAATTCGCCTATGACATTTGCAACGCGAGGATGATGGAATATCTGCTGGCCAACCGGGATTTGAGCGTTGAAATTGACAACCAGGCGCTCGTGTTGATGTTCAATTCCTGCCTGTCTCCCGAACTTTTTGAACCGAACCTGCAACGACTGACCCAGATCCGGACGCTGATGCCGGATTATCTTTTTACCCAAAGCGCATGATCGCAGATGTATCAGTCGTCACGGTTTTTCTGCAATTCCTGATGATCGCTGTTTTCGTGGTCGTGGCGTTGCTCATCGCTGGCAACCAGAAGCGAGACCGCCGGCAACGTTCGGATCTATTATGTGATTTGGGAAAGAGCTTGGGGTTTGACCAATTCAATCCTGGCCGGGATGAAGGATTCATGGTGGGCTGGGGATTTTTAGGCGCGCTGAGCCGGGGAGAAAACCGATATGCCTGCAACATTCTTCGCGGAAATTACCATGGCCAGGCGCTGTTCGCCTTCGACTTTCATTACCGGGCTGACGCGGGAGAGAATAAAGGGGACAATTACGGGACCCTGCTCATGCTGATCGAAAAGGAGGTTTTTCCGCAATTGATCATCCAATCCGGCAATTTGCAGGAACGGATCGCAGCGGCATTGGGAATCGGCAACGAGGTCAAATTTGAATCGGCCGAATTTTCACGGGTTTTTAGCGTGAGGTCGCAGGACAAACGTTTTGCGTATGATGTCTGCAATCCACAGATGATGGATTACTTGATGGGAAACCGGGACTTGCAAATAGAGATCAATGGCCCGGTCATTTCGATGGCGTTCGAGCCGCAATTGCCGGTGGAACAAATCGAATTGAACTTGCAACGGCTCGCGCAAATCCGTTCATTGATGCCGGATTATTTGTTTACTCAAAACGCATGATTGCCATTTTCATCGCCATATTCGTCGTTGTCATCCTGCCAGTGATTTTTGCGCTGTTGCAATACAACGCGCTCGTCGGCCTGCGCAATTACGTGCGCGAATCGTGGAGCGACGTGGACGTGGAACTAAAACGGCGCTATGACCTCATTCCCAACCTGGTTTCAACGGTGAAAGGCTACGCCACGCACGAGCGTGAAGTGCTGGAGCGGGTAACGGAATTGCGCAACCGGTGCGCCGCCAACAACGGGCCGGTGGCCGACCAATCGCGCGATGAGACCCAACTGGTGGATGGGTTGAAACAATTGCTGGCCGTGGTGGAAAATTATCCACAACTCAAAGCCGACCAGAATTTTCTCCAACTGCAAAAGGAATTGGTGAACACGGAAGACCGCATCCAGGCGGCGCGGCGGTTTTACAATGGCAACGTGCGGGATTATCGGAACAAGTGCGAAACGTTCCCAAGCAACCTGGTGGCGAATATGTTCGGTTTCAAATCCGAAGGCGATTTTTTCAGCGCGCCGCCAGCCGTCCGGGACGTGCCGAACGTGGATTTTACGACGTGATTGCGCCTCTGGTTTACCTCTAAAGCTCCACCTTTGGATCTTATTTTTTTGAACTTTGCAATCAGCCGCGCGAGCGCTTTGATTTCGTCTGCAATGTCCGCAATGTGTTCTGCAAAACAGGGATGACCCGCTGGTCTTTCGGTCGATTTGCGGCTTGTTTGCTGGCAAGAATTCGTTCGAGTGGCAGCACTTTGAGCCATAATTTTCCGATTTTGATCTTAACGGCACCCTTCCATTCGTCGGCAAATTCCCCCAACCCACTCATGCGGATGGCGATGTCAAATGGCTCGCTGCCGGGGCCGCCCAACATCGGCGGGTTGTGGCCGAACGGCGGAATGTAGGCCGCGCCGACCTTGAGGAGGGCTTGTGTCAATTTAGGATCGCTTAAATCGTCAAACCAAAGATCCACATCCTCAGTGACGACCGGTGCGCCTTGCAGAGCAGCAGCTGACAGGCCGACGACCATAAAACGAATTTTATGGCTTAGCAGCGACTCCAACAGGCGGAGCTCACTTTCTGAAAGCGGCAAAACCTCGGCCACGTCGCAAACTCCGGTTAAGCCGCGCGAGCGGCGGTGATTGCAGTGAAATCAACGTAAGGCGGACATCTTCGGGGTCGGCATCAGGATGACGGGAGATCACGGCGGCAACATCTGCGGCAAGTTTTCTACCCCATCGCCTTGCCGTGGCCTGGGAAAAACTTGACGCGACAGCCAACTTTCTCATGCGGGCAATTTACCCGTTGGACAATCTTTCGTCGAGTGTATAACCGATTTCAAATTTTCTTACAAAGGGATGAAGGCGCAAAGCGCAGAATATCACATCTTAAATTTTGCGATCACCCGCTCGATCGCTTTCAAGCCCAGTTCCAGCTTTTCAATCTCGGGACCGAAGCTGATGCGGCAGTAGTTTTTGTAACGCGCGGTAGCGCGGCGGTTGCCGGGGTTCACGTCAAAAAAGACTCCAGGCACGACGATGACTTTTTCCTTCAATCCTTCCCGGAAGAAGTTCATGCCATCATCAAGCGGCGGGGGCAATTTGGCCAGGTTGGCCCAGACGTAGAACGCCCCGGCAGGCGGCGCATCGGCGATGATGTTCAATTTTTTCAGGCGCGAGAGCATCATCTCGCGTTTTTTGGTAAAATGTTTTTGGATGGCCAGGGTTTCAGCCGCGGCATTTTTGGGATCCAACAGCGGGAGCGCCGCATTCTGGAAAGGATGGTTCGCTCCCCCGTCCAAAAACGAACCGGCGCTGGCGATGGCCTCGATGACTGCCTGGGGCCCAAGCGTCCAACTGATGCGCCAGCCGGGATAACGCCAATTCTTGGTCAGGCCATCCACAATGATGATGGGGTCGCTCTCGACGTCATCGACAAATTCGGCGGCGGAAACCATCTTCGGTTTTGTCGCTTTGGGGTTGGTATAGATGTAGTGCGAATAGAATTCGTCAAAGATCATCGAGCACTGGCATTCGCGGGCCAGGCCGCACCAGGCAGAAAGTTCTTTGCCTTCCATCAATTGCGCGGTGGGGTTGGACGGATTGCTTACGAGCAACGCGCTCAAGCCGCGGCCGAGGATCTCTTCTTTCAGGTCTTCCGGTGCAATCTTGTATCCATGTTCGGCCCGCAACAGGATGGGGATGGGGGTGAACGCCTTGAACACGCTCAATAATTCCTCGTACGCCGTGTAGTCGGGAATGAAATGGCCCATGTTGATGTTGCCCAAGGCGCTGGCCAGGCGGGTGAGGGCCAGGCGTCCGCCACTGGCGATGCTTACGTTCTCGGCGGTGTACTGCGATTTTTTTCCGCGCCGATAAGTGGCGTTATAAAAATCGGCGACGGCCTGGCACAATACTTTATTGCCCGCCACCGGGCCGTATTGCCGGCTCGATTCAGGGATGGTGACTTCCGTGATGCGCGGGGGTGCGCCGGCCAGTTCACCCGTTTCGGGCGAGCCTTGCCCCAGGTTCGACCATTCGGGATTGGCATAGGAAAAGCCATGGCGCGTCGCCTCGTGCGTGACATAGATCACGCCGGTGCGCGGGACGGTGCGGAAACCGGGAATAATATGTTCCATGAACTTACGTTATCTTACGTTGTTAAATTCGGTTAAATTTAGTTAATTTTGCGCCAGTTCTTGAGTTAATTTAGTTTATTTCGTTAATTTAGCGCCGGTTCTTTAGCCAATTTTACGCCAGTCGAGCGGTCAATTTTGGGCCGGTTCTTTCAATTTAGCACCGATTCTTTAGTCAATTTTGTGCCGGTTCTTTAGTTAATTTTGCACCGGTTCGAGGGGTCAATCGCCCCTTTTCAAAGGTTTAATCAAGTCGAGACAGATGAAAATTGCCAGAAGGCGGTTTTTGGCGCAATGTTATCAAGACGTTTATCAAGCCAACACATTTATAAGACATTATGAACCAGCTCGACCAATTAAAACAATTTACGGTAGTCGTCGCCGATACCGGTGATTTTGAGACGCTGAAACAGTATACGCCGCGCGATGCCACCACGAACCCGTCCCTGATCCTCAAAGCGGCGCAAAAGCCGGAATACAAGTTCGTCCTGGACAAGGTCATCGGGGACAGCAAAAAACTTTCCCTCAGCAGCGATGCGAAAATCCGCCAGGTCATGGATGAATTGCTGGTGGCTTTTGGGCTGGAAATCCTGAAGATCGTGCCCGGGCGCGTTTCCACCGAGACGGACGCCAACATGTCTTTTGACACGCAGGCCCTCGTAGCCAAGGCCAAAAAATTCATCGACCTGTACCAAAAGCAGGGCATCGGGCGCGAGCGCATCCTCATCAAGATCGCTTCCACCTGGGAGGGGATTCGGGCCGCGGAAATCCTCGAGCGCGAAGGCATCCATTGCAACCTGACTTTGCTGTTTTCGTTTCCGCAGGCGGTCGCGTGCGCCGAGGCAGGGGTGCGATTGATCTCGCCATTTGTCGGGCGGATTTTGGATTGGTATAAGAAATCCACGGGCAAAGATTTTGCGGCCGCGGAAGATCCGGGCGTGGTTTCGGTCCGGGAAATTTACACTTATTACAAGACGTTCGGCTACCAGACCGAAGTGATGGGGGCCAGCTTCCGCAACGCCGGCGAAATCCTGGAACTGGCCGGCTGCGACCTGCTCACGATCAGCCCGTCATTGCTCGGCGAATTGCAGGCTTCGGACAAGCCGGTGGAAAGGAAATTAAGCCCGGACAAGGCCCGCAATCCGAAGTTGGAAAAGATCTCGCTCGATGAAAAGAAATTCCGGTGGCTGCTCAATGAGAACGCGATGGCCACGGAAAAAACCGCCGAGGGGATCCGTTCGTTCAACGCCGATGCGATGAAATTAGAGCAGATGATCGCGCCAAAACTTTAAGACTCGACGCCTAATAGAGTTTTTGGGAAGGTTGGATTGTATGGATACAGATGAGCGTGAAATTTTCCAATTTTTGAAGACCTGGGGAGGCGATTATACGACCGCCATGGAAGTTTGCCGGCGGGCCGGCAGCAAGAAGAGATTTCACCAGGACCCGAACTGGGCCAAGCCGATCCTGTTGCGGATGTCGGAACGCGGCATCCTGGAAGCCGACCTTTCAGGGCGCTATCGAGTGAAGCCGGTTCCCAAAAACAAGAAAGGCACCAAGTGGGTATCGCCGGACATCGCCAAGCTTCTGAAGGAGAGCGGGGTGGAAGTAGACGCGGTAGATACCGCCGAAGGGGAAATCGCCGGAGACGAATATTACGATGAATTGTAGAGTGAGAAAATCCATGTGTCTTTGAAACCCGACAATTCCTCTCCGAGTCCACCTCCCCTACCGCCCGGCAGCCCGAATTCCCGCTCCTGGCTGCGAGTGATAGTAATTGGGCGCAACTGGAAACTGACATTATGCCGCACGCTGGTTTGGGCAGTTCTTTGCATCATTATTTTCAGGGTGGCGCTGGTGCGGGTTGAGGTCATCGGTTTTAGCATGTTACCGACGTGCCCGGAACATTCGAAATATTGGGTCAACCGGTGCGCTTATCTCTGGCATGAGCCGCAGCGGGGCGATATCGTGGCGATCCGGCTGGCGGGCATCCATGAGATGTTGTTAAAACGGATCATCGGTTTGCCGGGAGAGACGGTCGCATTTTCCGACGGGCAGGTCCTGATCAACGGCGCCGTGCTCAAGGAACCGTATGAAACGAATTCGTGCGATTGGGAGCAACCGCCGGAGGCGTTGACCAACGACGAATATTATGTTGTCGGCGACAACCGGACGATGCCGGCGCAGGACCATACGCACGGCAGGTGCCCGGGATACCGGATCATCGGCAAGATACTCAAATGAAAATCGCGATCCGACTGGTTATAGTCATCGTCATGGCCATGGCGGGGACGTGGCTTTGGTCGGTCCTTTTCCCCACCCCGCAACACGTCATCCGCGCGCGGCTGAATGAGTTTGCACGGGACGCTTCGTTCACATCCAGCCAAAGCACCCTGGCGGGATATCTGTCCGCGCAAACGGTGGGACAATTTTTCAGCACGAATGTGGAAGTCACCTTGAACCTGCCCGGCAACCCGGAATTCATCGTATCGGGACGCGATCAAATCGTGCAAAGCATGATCCAGGCCCATGCCGCAGTCAGCGAATTGGAAGTGGACTTTCCCGATCTGAACGTGACGCTGGCGCCGGACCAGAATACGGCCACCGCCGACCTGACGATCCGCGCGCAGATCGATGGCGAACGGAACTCCCTGGCGGAAGAGATGAAATTTACGCTCCAAAAAATCGGCGGCCAATGGTTGATCACCCACATTGAGTCCGTCCAAGTTTTGACCTGATGCCGGCCGCGCTTTTAGCTGCGCTCTGTTTCGCCATCTCCGCCATCTGCGCTTATCGCAGTTCCACCCAGATCGGCGGAGTGGAAGCGAATTTCTGGCGGATTTGCATGGCGACATTCTGCCTGGCGCTGTGGGCGAATTTTTTTGGTCAGGGCATGGCCGGCCAGGCGTTTCCGTGGTTCGCCGTGAGCGGCGTGTTCGGGATCGGCCTGGGGGACACCGCGTATTTTCAGGCCCTGCCGCGCCTGGGCAGCCGCCGCGCGGTTTTGCTCACGCAATGTTTTATCCCCATCTTTGCGATCCTGATCGAATGGCTCTGGCTGGGAACCAGGCTCTCGGCCGGGCAGTTGTCGTTCATCGCCATCATCCTGGCGGGGGTGGCCATCGCCCTGGCCCCGGGGGACCACGCGAAAATTTCCCGCGATCAACTCTGGATCGGCATCGGCTATACGGCCTTCGCGGGCATTTGCAGCGCGTTCGGGGCCGTGCTCAGCCGCAAAGCTTATTTCATCGCCCATGCCGCCGGCGAAAATCCCGACCCGGGCACCACGGGCTATCAGCGTGTCCTGGGAGGTTTATTGATCCCGGGCATTATCCTGCTGGCCACCAAATGGAAATCGGCCCAGGCGCACGGGGGCATGTTTGAACAAAAAACGTTGCAGGTCTCGAGCGAAAAATGGAAGCGCATCTGGCCCTGGGTCTTTGGCAACAGCCTGGCGGGACAAACCCTCGGCGTCACCTGTGTGCAGTGGGCGCTGGAAAGAACCCCCACGGGTATCGTCATGACGGTCGTCGCGACCACCCCGCTCATCCTGCTGCCGATAACCCGGATCGTGGACCGTGAAAAAATCGGGGTGCGTTCGCTGGCCGGAGCCATGGTTGCCGTCGCCGGCGTTGTCGGGTTGGCGCTTTGGCATTAAACCGTTATCATGGCCGCGCATGAAAACGGAATTGCAAACCGCCGTGGAAAATCTCGGGATTGGAAAATTTCGACGCCACATCTTCCTGTGCACGGATGCCACGGATCCGAAGTGCTGCCCGCGGGAAAAATCACTCGCAGCCTGGGATTTCCTGAAGCGACGGCTGGCAGAATTGAAGCTGGCCGGCCCGGAACCGCAGGTCTATCGAACGAAGGCCAATTGCCTGCGGGTCTGCGTCCGCGGCCCCATCGCCGTGGTTTATCCCGAGGGCACCTGGTATCATAGCTGTTCGCCGGAAGTGTTGGAACGGATCATCCAGGAGCATTTGGTTGGGGGAAAAATCGTTGAAGAATACTGTTTTGCGAAAAATCCGTTGCCCTGAGTCTTTTTCCTAGACATTTTTCAAAGGAAGGGACAAGATGGGTTGTCTCAAAAGTTTGGAATTATGGCCAGACTTCTTATTAAAACCGCCGGCATAGAAAACCGGACGCTTGAATTGCGGCTGGGGGTCAATCGCATTGGCCGCAATCCCGACTGTGATTTTCCCATCATCCACCCCACGGTATCCGCAGATCATTGCGAGATCGTGGTATCCGCCGACGGCGTTATGCTGCGAGATTGCGGCTCGACCAACGGCACGTTTGTCAATGGCGATGCCATCCGGGAAGCATGGCTCATGCGCGGCCAGGAAGTCCGTTTTGGCGATGTTGAACTGATTGTCGAGTCCACCGAGGTGAACGTCGTGATCCCCCAATACGAACGGGAACGGCCCAAGCCGCCGACGTTGCTGGAGGGAGGGATGGTGGCCTGTAATCGTCATGCGCAAACACCGGCGCTTTACAAGTGCACGCATTGCCATGATGTGATGTGCAACCAGTGCATCAAGATCATGCGGATCAAGGGCGGACAGTCCCTGTTTCTTTGCCCTTCATGCAGCCACAAATGCGAGATGATCCAGGTCGCGGCCCCGGAAAAGAAGAAGCGCGGATTCCTGTCGTTCCTGACGGACACGGTCAGGCTGAAGTTTGGGCATCACGCCACCCGCGACAAGTTGGAAAAATAGCCCGGGGCGTCACACGAATCGACGGATCATTCTTTCCAGCGCGGAGATCCAGAGCGGGTTCTCATTCAGACACGGGATTTGCGCGAATTCCGAGCCTCCGGCGGAGAGAAAGGTCTCCCTGCCGCGCATCGAAATCTCCTCCAGCGTTTCCAGGCAGTCGGAGACGAACGCCGGACAGATCACAAAAAGCTTTTTCACGCCGCGCCCGGGCAATTCCGCCAATTCAAAATCCGTATAGGGCTTCAACCACGGATCTTTGCCCAGCCGCGACTGGAAGGACACGGAGAATTTTTCCGCAGGAATGCCCGCCTCTTTGACAAAGGCCGCGACGGTCTTGAAGCATTGGGCGCGATAACAGGTGGCATGAGCCGGGCTGGCTCCTTCGCAACAATTTTCCCGCGCCAGGCAATGTTTATGCGACGGGTCGGAGAGGCGCAAATGGCGCTCGGGGACCCCATGGAAACTGAACAACAGATGGTCGTAGCCGGTCTCCAAATAATTCCGGGCGCTGTCCACGAGCGCCGAAATGTAACCCGGCGAATCATAAAAAGGCGGCTGCGTCTCGATCTTCATTCCCGGCGCCAATTTCGCCGCGACCTCTTTCACGCGTTCGGCCGCCGATTCGAAACTGGACATCGCATAATGCGGAAAGAGCGGCACCGACAACAAATGATCGACTTTGGCGTCCCGCAATTTACCGATGGCGCTTTCGATCGAGGGATTCTGGTAACGCATCGCCATCTCCAGCGGCACATTGAAGCGTTCACGCAACTTTTCCAGCACGCGGCGACTGTGGACGATCAACGGTGAACCGGCGGACGTCCAGATTTTCTCATACGCATGCGCGGATTCTTTTGGCCGGTTGATCAAAATCATGCCGACAATGAATCGCCGCAACAGCCACGGAGAATCAATCACCCGCCCATCCATGAGAAATTCGTTCAGATAACGCCGGACGTCACTGACGGATGGCGAATCGGGCGACCCCAGATTGACGAGTAATATTCCTTTCATGATTGCAATCGATTGAGCTTAAAGTCAGGGGGCATCCGCCGTCAGTAACTTTTCCACGCGTTGAACGAGATTGATCCCCGAAACGATCGAATCACCAAGCGAAACGCCATCGCGATAGCTGCCGGCAAAAAAGAGGCCCGGGAAACTTGCTTCCATCCCGGAAAGCGCGTCCTTGAATTTACCGTAGCCGACGTTGTACTGCGGAATGGCCTGCGGATAAAAGGCAACGTGTTGGAAAACCGGTTTGCCGCCAACCCCAAGCAGCGTCCGCAAATCGTTTTGCGCCAGGGAAACCAATTCTTCCGGTGATTTGAGGGCCAGTCCGGGATTTCGCTCACCGCCGAGGTAGCTGGTCAGCGCCACATGATTTTCCGGCGCGCGGTTCGGAAAAAGCGACGAGGAAAAAATAGAGCCGAGGATGTTGAAATTCTCGATCCGGGGGATCAGCACCCCGAATCCGTTGAGCGGATGCGCGACGTCCTGGCGGCGAAAACCCAGGGCCACGCTCGCGACGGGCGGATGGCGCACTTCGGAGAACATTTTGAGGTCAACACCGTCCAGCCGCAATTCCGCCAATTTGTGCGCCGGACCGCAAAAGATGACCCCATCGGACTGTGCTTCGCCATTGGTGGTGGAAAGGCGCCAGCCTTTTTCGGTCTTCGTCAAGCCGGTGACGGCGGTGTTCAGTCGCAATGAACTTCCCAGTTGTGCGGCGAGCGCATCGGGCAACACCTGCAAGCCTTCATCAAAGGAAAACATTTTTGCCCGGCTCCGCGCCACTTCGCCGCGGCGCTGGCGATCACCCGCGCCAAAAATCTGGCCACGGATCAATGAGCCATATTTTTGCTCCTGTTCGTACAATCTTGGCAGCGCGTGGCGGACGGAAAGTTTGTCCGGCGTACCTGCGTAGATCCCCGAAACGAGGGCATCGACGGCGCGTTCAAGAAATTCGCGGTTCAGGCGGCGCTGGACAAATTCGGCCACACTTTCGTCAAGGCCATCACGACGGGCGGGCACGAAGGGTTCGCGCAGCACGGCCAGCTTGGCGCCGGCGGAAAATAGTTTGGTTGTAACAAACCCAAGCGGAGACGATGGCATGGCCACCGGTTTTTTATCGCGAACCAGGTAGCGGTTTTTTGCGCGGGGATCGGTATAAAGCCGGCGTGAATCCAGGTTCAGGTCCGTGATCAACCGCGGAATTTTGGGGGACGTTTCCAGCGTGGTGTTCGGCCCAAACTCGGCCAGAAATCCATCCTGCCGGATCGAGCGGATGACACCACCGGCGCGACCGGATGCTTCATAGACCGTCACGGGAAAATTTTTGCGCTTCAAATAGAATGCCGCAGTCAATCCCGTGATGCCGGCGCCGATGATCGCGATGGATTTCACTACGCCACGATAAACAAGCCCCCGCAGCCTGCAAGCGTTGGATTTTGCAATGGGCAGTGCATCTCGCATGGAAAATCAGGCAAAAAATCGGTTTATTCACGCTCAGAATGCATATCTCAGGGTGGCATGTTTTTCGCTAATCCATACCGATGACTAAAATTAAAGAAATCAAAATGAAAACGATTTTTTGGACTTTATTAATGAGCATTCCGGTCATGTCACCCAGCGCTTTTGCCGATGACAATACGACGGCCACAAATCAAATGATGACGCCCCTCCTCACCCAGGACTTTGTCACCAAGGCGACCTGGGCGGGTGAAAAGGAGATCGCGATGGGACAGATGGCCATGGAAAAAAGCCAGGACGCCTCGGTAACGAATTTTGCCGCGCGCATGGTCCGCGACCACTCGCGGGCAAATGAGCGCCTGATCCATCTCGCCGGCGGCGAAGGCTTGAGCTATCCCCCGACCAATTCATTTGCGCCGGAATACTGGCAGGGGGTGGACGTTGAAAATTTCAAGGGGATGCAGGCGACGGCATTGATGCAAAACTATTCCGGCACCAATGCTGATTACATGATGGCCAAATACCTGAGTTCTCTTTCCGGCAGTGATTTTGACCATGCCTATGCTGATTGCTGCGTCGCGGACCATACGAATGCCGTTCAATTGTTCACCGACGCTTCGCAGACATTGCAGGACAAGGATTTAAAACGCTTTGCCAAAAAGACTTTGCCGACACTCCAGGACCATTATCGGATGGCGGTTGATATGCAAAACGAAGTCAGCACCAACTCGGCTGGCAAATAGCCAGTGTGGGTGCCTGATTTTGGATTGTCTCTCCAGTGGGCGGATCACTTCGGGCGGCGCGATGTCCCTACCAGGTAATGCAAAGGCAGCGCGTCAATTGAAGACGTTTCCTATCTTCGAGCCGGTTTGCCTTATTGAAGTTTGAGGGGTAAAATCAGAGGCAAGCGCCATGGTGTCAGACCGAGCGGTGGCCGACGCCGGCGTTCAACCATCCAATTTGAGCAATGCGCCAATTCAAACGCCGCATTAAGCGATTGATCACGGGTGTGGCGGCGGCGCTTGCCGCATCCCCGGCCATGGGTCAATTGTTGGGCCAGAATCTTTTTCCCGCGAATAATCCCTGGAACCAAAACATCAGCAACGCACCGGTGGCGACGAATTCGGCAAGCATCATTTCCGCCATCGGGGCTTCGACAAAGATCCATCCTGATTGGGGAGAGGACAGCCCCGCCAACGGCACCAGCCCCTTGTATGGAATTCCCTACAATGTTGTCCATGGCAACAGCACCGCGATGGTAAACGTCGTCATCGACGATTACCCCGGCGAGAGCGACATCGTGCCGGCGCCAATCCCGACGAACGCAGTCATCGAAGGCGATTTCCAGAACGGTCCGAATACGAATGGCCCGGGCTATAATCTCAACCAGCGCGGCGACTCGCATCTCCTTGTTTGGGACGAGGATAATAATATCGCGTATGAGTTTTATGGAGCGGCGCGGCCGTCAGACACGAATTTATTGGATGAGACCGGCCACACTGATGGCAAATGGCATGCCGCGCAGGAAACGGTATGGAATTATGACACGAACGATTTTCGTCCGCTCGGTTATACGTCTGCCGATGCCGCGGGCCTGTCTGTCCTGGCGGGTCTCACCCGCCCCGACGAAGGGTTGCCGGTATCCCAGGGCGGCCAGGGCGGAATCAACCATGCGTTGCGGATGACCCTGCCCAAGAATATTGTCAGCGACCAGTATATTTATCCCGCTTCGCACGTGGTGACGGCATCGGGCACCCTGCCCTTCGGCGCGCGGTTGCGCCTGAAGAACAACAGCACCGTCAATTCGCTCATCGCCACCATGGGGCCCGAGTCACAGATCGTGGCCCATGCGATGCAACAGTATGGGTTGATCCTCGCGGACATCGGCAGCCCGATGTATGTAAGCGGCACATCGGCAGCAGAGAATGCCACGAACGGCATCAGCCTGGTCTGGAACATGGACGACATCCTGGACGGTCTCGAGCAGCTTTCTGCCAGCAACTTCGAAGTCGTGAACCTGACGCCAGCGATCACCAATCTGAGCCTGAGCGCCGGCATCCCCGGCACCGTGCTGACGATCTCGGGAGATAATTTCTCCGGGGCGGCCGGCCATATTTCCGTGTTCTTCGGAAGCACGGCTGCGGCCGCGCCTGAGGTGCAGAGCGACTCGCAAATTTCTGTAATCGTTCCATCGGGCTCCGGGACAGTGGAGATCACAGTTCAGTCGGGTCTTAATGAACCGGACACGAATGATGGTCCGGGCGCCAACGTGCACGAACCGATTTTCGGTTACGGAACCTCGCCAACAAATGCGGCGGATAAATTCACCTATGTCGGGACGCCGAAAATCCTCCACGTCACCGCAGGAAGTGGCAGCCTCATCCTGAGCGGGACAAACAATAGCGGGTCCGGGGGGACATATCATGTGCTGGAATCCACGAACCTGTTGCTGCCGCTCACAAACTGGACGGTATTGACGACCAACAGTTTTGACGGCACGGGAAATTTTTCATTTACCAACGCCATCTCTTCCACGAATGCGGGCATGTATTACATGCTGCGAGTGCCTTAACGTTTTCCAACCCAGGCACGGGAATCGAACGCTACAAAATCATTGGATTGTTCTATTGCGCCTGGTCAACTGTCGAAAATCAATTTCAGGATGAACAACAAAATCAGCAGGCCCGAAAACCAGTGTGATTATCCGTCAATACCGTTCTCCGCGACAATCGGATTCTTCAATGCTCCCTCATGAGATACATGATATCCCCGCTTCTAGTAGTTTGATACCTGTCAACCATTGGTCGCTGGTCACTTCCTGATCTTCAAAATCAAAAAGCCCACTCCGAAGAGAAGCAACAACGCGGCAGCCAACATGAGCAGCAGTGGGCCGGTACCGAGGGGATGTTTATCCACCATTGAATTGGCCTGGGCGATCATATTTTTAAATCGTGCGCGAAAATTTCCGTTCGCCCGCCGGCACGAGGGTGTTGTCAAAGCACATGGCGATGTTGCGGATGAACAGACAACCTTCTTCAGTCACTTCCAAACCGGTTTTGGAGAATTTGATCAACCCGTCGCCTTCAAACGATTTCAACGCCGCCAATTCGCTTGAGAAATGCCCGGCAAAATCGAGGCCCAGTTTTTTCGACATCTCCGCATAATCCAGCGAGAGGTCGCACATGACGCGCATGATGGTCTCGCGGCGGAGTTTGTCCTCGTCGGTCACCAGGTAGCCGCGCGCGAGGGGGACTTTTCCACCATCGAGCGCCGCGTAATAATCCGGCAATTCCTTTATATTTTGCCAATACACGTCGGGGATCTGCGAAATGGCGCTCATGCCAAACGCATAGATATCTGCATTGCCGCGCGTGCTGTATCCCTGAAAATTTCGCTGCAACGTCTTATTGCGCTGGGCCGCGACGAGTTCATCCGTCGGTTTGGCAAAATGATCCATGCCGATATACACGTATCGGCCATTCCCGGTGAGGCGTTCGATGACGTTCTTGAGCAATTGCAGTTTCACTTCCGCGGAGGGAAGGATTTTTTGCTCGAGGATTTTTTGCGCCGGCTTTATCCATGGCACGTGCGCGTAGCTGAAAACCGCCAGCCGGTCGGGTTGCATCTCCAGCACGGCGTCGAGCGTACGGTTGAATGAATCCGCCGTCTGGTGCGGCAGCCCGTAGATCAGGTCGAAATTCACGGAGGCAAAACCCAATTCGCGGGCCCAGTCCAAAACCTGTTGGGTCATGTCGCGCGGCTGGATGCGATGGATGGCCTGCTGGACGGCTGGCTCAAAATCCTGCACGCCCAGCGAAGTGCGGTTGAACCCGATCTCGCGCAATGCCTCGATATGTTCGCGCGAAAGCCGGCGCGGATCGATCTCCACCCCGGCCTCGATGTCCCCGGAAAATTTAAAATATTTTTTGATGATCCCGCCGAGCCGCCGGATCTCATCCGGGTGCAAAAACGTCGGTGAACCGCCGCCCCAATGCAGTTGCACCACCTGGCGTTTGGGATCGACCAGCGAAGCCATTTGCGCGATCTCACGTTCAAGATAATCCAGGTAGGTCTTGCCCTGCGCATGATTCAAGGTGATGACGGTGGTGCAGCCGCAGAACCAGCACAGCGTCTCGCAAAACGGGATGTGGAAATAGAGCGAGAGGTCGCGGCCGGACTGGTTGTTGCCGGAAATCTTTTCGGCCAGTTGCGGCCAGGAAAGGGCGCTGGAAAACTTCGTTGCCGGCGGGTAGCTCGTATACCGCGGCCCCGGCACGTTGTACTTCGTCACCAAATCCAGGTTGACGTTCAGCGCGCTCACTTGAAATTCTTCACCGCATCAACCAACGCGGCAATATTTTCCAATTTTGAGTCCGGCGGCACGCCGTGGCCGAGGTTGAAAATATGACCGCGCGCGCCTTTCATTTCAGTCAAAATCCGTTCCGTTTCCTTCGTCACTTTTTCGGGAGTCGTCGTCAGCAGATAGGGATCCAGGTTGCCCTGCACACCGATCGAGGGCGGCAATTGGGCGCGCACATCCGCCAGCCGCAAGCCGGCATCGATGCCCAAAATGTTGGCGCCGGTATCGACCAGCGTGTCCCAACTGCCATGGACGTCCTTGGCAAAGACAATCACCGGGACCGTCCCTTTCAACTCTGAAACGATCTGCTTGATCCATTGGCCGGAGGCCATGGCAAAATCGCTCTGCGGGAGGAGGCCGCCGAGGCTGTCAAAGATCTGCACCGCATCCGCCCCGGCGAGGATCTGCATCTGCAACAGGCGCGTGACGGCGGCGGTCAATTTTTCCATCAGCAACCCGAAAATTTTCGGTTCGGTATGATAGATCTTTTTGGCATGTTGGAAATCATCGCTGCTGCCGCCTTCGAGCATGAAGTTGGCAAGGGTCCAGGGGGAGCCGGCAAAGCCGATGAGGGCCGTTTTATCGCCCAGCGATTTTTTGACGAGTTGCAAAGCCTGGGGGATATAATCCAGCTTGTCCGGGATCGCCGACAGGTCCAGCGCCTTGATGTCATCGAGATAGCGCAGGGCAAAATTCATCTGGATGCCGCCGCCCTCCCGGAATTTATATTTTTGCCCCAATCCCTCGGCGACCACGAGGATGTCGCTGAAGAGGATGGCTGCATCGAAGTCGAACCGGCGGATGGGCTGGAGGGTGACCTCTGTGGCCAGTTCGGGGGTACGGACCAGATCCAGGAAATCGTATTTGTCCTTGAGCTTGCGGTATTCCGGCAGGGCGCGCCCGGCCTGCCGCATGAGCCATACCGGCGGGCGGCCGACATTTTGGCACCGGCAGGCATCCAGAAATCGTTGGCGATTAGTCATCTTTGTCCCGGCAGGATAGCTAAAATATTTTCGACGGCGAGCGCAACTTTGCAAGCAGGATGGGTTTTAACTCTTCATATGGACCAAGAGCCGATCCAGAATGACCTGCATAAAATGCTGGCGCGGTTGCCGGATGCCCCGGTGGCATCGAATTTCACCGCCCGGGTGATGCAAGCCATTGAGTTGGAGGAGGCCCGTTCGCGGCGCAGGGGAAATTTTGCATGGAGCTTGATCGGGAACTGGCGCGGATTAGTACCGCGGGCGGCCGTCGCGGTCCTGGCCCTTTCCTTTGCCGGTCTCACTTTACAACATCATCGCGTGGCCGGGGAACGGACTGCCCTTGCCAAAAACGCCGTCTTCGTCGCCCAAACGCCGATGCCGAGCGTGGATGCCTTGAAAAATTTCAATACCATTAAGAACATGAGCCAGCCCGCTCGCGCGGATGACGAGCTTCTCGCCCTGTTGCAATGAATGAACGGTCCCACGCGCATTGGTTATTGATTTTCTGCGCGGCAGCACAATTGGTGATTGCATGGCCGGCGCACGGGGATGAAACGAACTCTCCTCAACCCCAAGCGGCTTCCCTGCCCTATCCGCCCTATCCGCCGGGATATTCGCCCGTGGATTTATTCCGCCAGTTGCTCGCGATGTCGCCTGACGAACGCGATAATTACCTGGCCGGGCGTCCGCCAGAGATCCGCGACCGTCTCCTTGAAAAAATCCAGGAATATCTGGCGCTCGATCCCGACGAACGGGAATTGCGCTTGCGCGCCACTGAACTGCGCTGGTTTCTCCTCCCCCTGATGCGCGACCCGCCGGCCCGGCGCGAGACGGCCCTGGCGCAGGTACCCGACCGCGTCCGCGACCTGGTCAAAGCGCGGCTGTTGCAATGGGAGATCCTGCCGCCGGAATTGCAGCAGGAATTCCTGGAGAACGAGCGGACCGTGCACTATCTCGCGCACGCCACCAATTCTCCGTCCGCAGAGGATGCTTCCTTCAATACGCCCACCGATGAAGAATTGACCCAGTGGAAATCTTTGTCAGCGCAACAACGCAATATCCTCGCCTCCCAGTTCAATCAATTCTTCGAATTGACACCGGATGAAAAGCAACAGGCACTCAATACCCTCTCGGATGCCGAACGCGCGCAAATGGAGAAGACCCTGCAGTCGTTCGCCACTTTATCCGCGGACCAACGCCTGGAATGTATCCGCGCCTTCAACGAATTCGCGAACATGAGCCCGCAGGACCGGGCGGCGTTCTTGAAAAATGCCGAGCGCTGGTCCCAACTTTCGCCGAAAGAGCGGCAGGCCTGGCGCGACCTGGTGGCGGACGTTCCCCAATGGCCTCCATTCCCCCCGGGCGCCCTCAACGGTCCGCTCAACAACCATCCCACGGCACAAACTCATGATGGAACAAATTTGAATTGAAGAGAGAATCGAATTTCAATTTCCTTCCCGGTAATTTAAATTTCGCCCGTGCAACCGATCGCTTTTCATCTGGGTCCCCTGACCGTCCATTGGTATGGCATCATGATCGCGCTGGCATTCCTGGCAGGGCTTTGGACGGCGATGTTGCGCGCGCGCCGCGAAAAAATCTCCCCTGATCGGATCGCCGATATCACCCTTTGGCTGATGGTCGGAGCGATCATCGGCGCGCGGTTCGTCTATGTGACGACATATTGGCATGAGGAATTTGCCGGCGGCCCCATCTCGGAAATCTTTAAAGTGTATCATGGCGGGTTGGTCTATTATGGCGGATTCATCGGCGCAACCCTGGCCGGGGTCATATATATATACTGGAAAAAAATGCCCCTGTGGAAGACCGCCGACGTCCTGGCGCCGAGCGTCGCGCTGGGCAGTGTTTTTGGCCGCGCGGGTTGTCTCCTCAACGGGTGTTGCTATGGCCGCCCGACGAATGTGCCCTGGGCCATCACGTTCACCAATCCGCAGGCGCATGACCTTTCGGGGACGCCGCTCAATATCCCATTGCATCCCACCGAAATTTACGACGGGCTGTTAAACCTGGCCCTTTATTTTTTTTTGGCGTGGCTGTTCCGGCGAAAAAAGTTCGACGGCCAGATCTTTGCCACTTATTTGATGTGCTACGCGATCGCGCGGGCGGTGGTTGAATATTTCCGTGGCGATTATTCTGATTTGCATTATCATTTCGGGCTTACCCCGGCGCAATGGATCGGAGTGCCCATCTTCATTGCCGGCCTGGCGCTGGCGGCAGTGTTGTCCCGGCGCGAATCACCAAAATCCCAATCGCCGGGCCGCGCGAAGACTCATAATTGAAAATGTCCACCTCACTTCCATCGTCCACTCTCCATCCCTTGTTCCTGGGAGGCCCGACCGCCACCGGCAAATCGGAGATCGCCCTGGCGCTCGCCGAAAAAATCGGGGGCGAAATCATTTCCGTGGATTCGATGCAGGTCTACCGCGGGCTCGACATCGGCACGGCCAAACCCACTGCGGTCGAGCAGAAGCGCGTGCCGTTTCATTTGATCGATGTCGTGGATTTGGCGGAGTCCTTCGACGCGGCAAAATTTGTCGTGCTGGCTGAAAAAGCCGTAGTGGACATCCAATCGCGAGGGCGGACGCCGATCTTTTGCGGCGGCACCGGCCTATATTTCCAGGCGTACCTGGGTGGATTGGGCGAAGCCCCGGCGGCAGACCCGGGATTGCGTACGGAACTGGAGGCGCTGCCGTTTGAAACCCTGCTGCATGAATTGCGCGAGCGCGACCCCGAGACGTACGAAAAGATCGATAAACAAAATCCGCGCCGGGTCATTCGCGCCCTGGAAGTGATCCGGCTCACGGGCAAAAAGTTTTCCGAACAGCGGGCGGAGTGGCGGCCGAAAGTCCCGGACCCCACCCCCAAAACGATTGTGTGTCTTACGCGAGGGCAGGATGATTTGCACGGGCGGATCAATGCGCGCGTGGATGAAATGTTTCGCCGCGGGCTGGTGGAGGAGACGCGTGAATTGCTCAAACACGGCCTCAACCAGAATAAAACCGCCATGCAGGCGATCGGCTACCGGCAAGTCGTGGAACATCTGCGAGGCGAACATGACCTGGCGCAAACTGTGGCGCTGGTCAAAATGCGGACCCGCCAGTTTGCCAAACGCCAGTTGACCTGGTTCCGGCGCCATGGGGATTGCCGGTTCTTCACCCCGGCCCCCGGCGACGTGCCTGAAAAAATTATTACTGAAATCATTTCCGCGCGTTGACATCAGGCATTTCGGCGGTAGTCTGTTTGGACGTTCCTGCAGGCATTGATAGGAGCGATTTGATTTGTGGCAGAGAAAGACGATTATCTGGCAGATGTTTTGGTCGACCTCGGGCGAGTAAACGCCGAGCAGATCGCCAATGCCCGCCATGAAGCCAGCGCCTCCGGCGTTGGCGTGATGGATTTTTTGCTGGCCAATAAAATCATCCAGCAGGCCGACATCACCCAGGCCAAGGCCGCGCAGTTCGGCGCCGAAGTCGTCAATCTGGCCGGGATGCAGATCCCCGACGAGGCCATCTCCATCATCCCCCGGCACGTCGCCAAAAAATATCGCGTCATCCCCCTCTTCAAAACTGAGGGCAAAGTGGCCCTGGCGATCTCCGATCCCTCGGACATCAACACCATTGACACTCTCGGCCACATGCTCGGCGCCGAGATTGAACCGCGCGTGGCGTCCGAGTCGGACATCGAAGCGGCGCTCAACAAGTATTATGGCGGCACCGAGAAAAAGGCCATCCAGGACGAACGGTTCAAGGATGTCATCCAGGAATTGACCGAATCCGAGGTCACCGTCACCGCCACCGATGATGACGGCGGGGCCATCGATGCGGACGCTCCGCTGATCCGGCTCGTGAACCAGATCATCGTTGAGGCGTTTAAATTGCGGGCCTCAGACATCCACCTGGAGCCGCTCGCAAAACGGTTTCGCCTCCGCTATCGCATTGACGGTGTGCTGCACGAGATGAAAGCGCCGCCCAAACGGTTGCAACCTTCCATCATCGCGCGGTTGAAGATCCAGTCGGCCATGTCTATTTCCGAGCATCGCATCCCGCAGGACGGACGTATCCAATCAAAGGTGGGGAACAAACTGATCGATTTGCGTGTTTCGTGTCTTCCCACCAATCACGGCGAAAGCATCGTCATGCGTATTTTGGACAAGGAAGGCCTCAAGTTGGGGTTGCCTGAGTTGGGATTTTTTACCGACGACCAGCAGTCCTTTGAAAAGGTCATCAGCCTGCCGGACGGCATCCTCCTGGTGACCGGGCCCACGGGTTCCGGAAAAACGACGACCCTTTACTCCTGCCTGCATTTCATCAACCGGCCCGACCGCAAGATCATCACGGTGGAAGACCCGGTGGAATATATCCTGGCGGGCATCAACCAGGTGCAGGTCGCCGAAAGCGTGGGGCTGACTTTCGCCTCCGCGCTGCGTTCCATCCTGCGCCAGGCGCCGAACGTGATCATGATCGGTGAAATTCGCGACCTGGAAACCGCCTCGATCGCCATCAATGCGTCGCTCACCGGCCATTTGGTTTTCTCCACGCTCCACACCAATGATGCGCCCAGCGCCGTCACGCGTTTGATTGATATCGGGGTCAAGCCGTTCCTGGTGGCCTCCTCGACCCGCTGCCTGATGGCCCAGCGTCTCGTGCGGAAAATCTGCAAGCAATGCCCCGAGCCGTATACTGCCACGGAGCAGGAACTGCGCGCCCTGAACATCACGCCGGACATGTTGAAAACGGCCACGATGATGAAAGGCCGCGGCTGCGCCAATTGTTCCAACACCGGCAATCGCGGGCGTTTTGGTATTTTTGAGATCTTTAATATCGACGACGAAGCGCGAAAATTGATTTACGACAAAGTTTCATCGTCTGTTCTCCGCGCGCGCGCGCGCGAAATGGGGATGCGCACCTTGCGCGAAGACGGCATCCGCAAAGTCCTCGCCGGGTTGACGACGCCGGACGAAGTCATCAAGGCAACCGTGGGAGACGATACGTGATTTTGGAAAGCACGAAATTGGAATGAACACAGGCCCGATCAGAGCGCATTTAACGGATAGTGCCGGTTCGTTCCCCCGGCATTCCGCATCCGACAATTAAAATTTATGTCCTATTCGATGTCAGATCTGCTGCAGTTGACCGTCTCCGAAGGGGCGTCCGATTTGCATATCCGTGTCAACACCGCGCCCGTCATCCGCGTCCACGGCATCCTGCATCGTGTCGAAGGCCCCCAATTGACCCCGGAAGACGCCGAGGAGTTGATGCGCAGCATCACCTCCGAAGAACACATCCAAAGCGTGCGCGAGCGGGGCGGCGCGGACTTTGGTTTTGCTTTCGGCGATGCAGCGCGTTTTCGCGTTAGTGTGTTCAAGGAAAAAGGAAATTTTGCCCTCGTTCTCCGGCAGATCCCAAGCAAGTTGCTGACGATGGAACAGATCGGCATCCCGCCCACCGCCAGGGAACTGCTTTACAAGCCCCGTGGATTGGTGCTGGTCACGGGCCCGACCGGCTCCGGCAAGACGACCACCCTCGCCTCGATGCTCAACATCGTCAACGAAGAGCGGGAAGAGGCCCACATCATCACCATCGAAGATCCCATCGAGTATTATCACAAGCATAAAAAGGCGCTGGTGACGCAACGCGAGATCGGGGTGGATGTCCCCAACTTTGCCGAAGGCCTGCGCCGGGCATTGCGGCAGGACCCGGACATCGTGCTCGTCGGTGAAATGCGCGACCTGGAAACCATCGAAGCGGCCATCACCGCCGCCGAGACGGGCCACTTGGTTTTCGGCACTCTCCATACCACCGGCGCCGCCAAGACGATCGATCGTATCACGAACGCGTTTCCCACCAACCAGCAGGAAATGGTGCGCATCCAGCTTTCCACCGTGATGCAGGCGGTCATCTCCCAACTGCTCATTCCGCGCATCGACAAGCCCGGCCGGGTCGCCGTTTTTGAGATCATGGTCAACACGCCATCCATCGCCGCGCTGATCCGCGATAATAAAACTTTCCGGATCCAATCCGACATCCAGACCGGCGCGAAATTCGGCATGGTCACGCTCGATTCATTTTTGATCGACAAATATCTGCAAGGCATGATTGCGCGCGAAGAAGTGGTCACCAAAGCCCAGGACCCCACCACCATCCTCGCCAAACTGCAGGAACTTGAATTGGCGCAAACCAAGAACCAGCCCAAAGGCACATAATTTCACATGCCCGAAGAGATTTCCAACCCGTTGCTGGCCCTCATCCATGAGCAGGGTTTGATCGACGATTTGCAATACGAAGAAGTCGTCGGCGAACTGAAGCGCAGCAGTACTCCCGTCACCCAGTTATTGCAGGACTTCGGGATCATGAAGATCGATGACATCCTCCATGTCATCAGCACCAATATCGGCGCGGACGTGGTGACCATCAGGGGCGACATCTCGCCGGAACTTCTGCAACTGGTTCCCGCCAATATCGCGCGGATGTATCATTGCCTTCCCGTGGGGGTGAACGATGGGACGGTGCAGATCGCCCTGGTGGATCCGCTCGATCCCGCCAAGCCCGATGAAATCCATTTTGCCATCAAACGCGATGTGCAGATCGTGGTCGCCGATCCCGAGGAGATCGATAAAGCCATCGAGCGCCATTACGGGCAGGACGACAGTGCCGGCAGTTTTTCCGACATCCTCAAAGAGATCGACGCCGATAAAAACATCGCCAAAGAAGTGGTCGAGGCGGCGGACATCGATGTCAAGGCCACCGAAGCCCTCGCGAACGAGGTGCCGATCGTAAAATTTGTCAGCCTCGTCCTGCAACAGGCCATCCAGGACCGCGCCAGTGACATCCATTTCGAGCCTTTCGAAACCGAATTTCGCATCCGCTATCGCGTGGACGGCGCCCTCTATGAAATGGCGCCGCCTCCCAAGCATCTGGCGCTGCCCGTGATTTCCCGCCTGAAAGTCATGGCCAACCTGAATATCTCCGAGCGCCGCCTGCCGCAGGACGGGCGCATCAGCATGAACATCCTCAACCGCCAGGTTGATTTGCGTATGTCCACCTTGCCGACCCAATTTGGCGAATCGGTCGTGCTCCGCGTCCTGGACCGGTCGTCGGTCAATCTCGAGATCGAGTCCCTCGGTTTTCCAAAATACGTTTACGATTTTGTGACCGAGGTCATCCAGCGGCCCAACGGCATTTTTGTCGTCACCGGCCCCACCGGTTGCGGGAAGACCACCACGCTCTATTCCGCTTTGCGCCGCGTGAATACCATCGACTCCAAATTGCTGACGGCCGAAGACCCTGTCGAATATGACATCGAAGGCATCATGCAGGTGGCGATCAATGAAGGCGTCGGGATGACCTTTGGAAAAGCGTTGCGGTCCTTTTTGCGCCAGGACCCGGACATCATCATGGTCGGTGAAATGCGCGACCTGGAGACGGCGCAGATTTCCATCCAGGCCTCACTGACGGGTCACCTGGTGTTGAGCACCCTGCACACCAATGACGCCTCCGGCGCCGTCACCCGCCTGGTGGACATGGGCGTGGAGCCGTTTCTGATTTCATCCACGCTCATGGCCGTGCTTGGCCAGCGGCTGGTGCGGACGAGCTGCAAGAATTGCCGGACGCCGTTCGAGCCGACCGAGGCGCAATTGGAATTGCTCAACCTCTCGCCCCACGATCTGGGCGATAAAGTTTTCCACTATGGCCGCGGCTGTTCCGTTTGCAATGATACCGGCTATAAAGGCCGAAAAGGAATTTTCGAGCTGCTGATCGTGGCGGATGCGATCCGCGCCCTGATCAATGAGCGCGCCCCCACGGTGGTGCTGCGCCAAAAAGCTGTGGAATTGGGAATGGTGACCTTGCGCGAAGACGGCTTGCGAAGTATTTTCGAGGGTGATACCACCATTGAAGAAGTCGTCAAATACACGTAAAATAACGGCCAAACCCAGTTGAGTGATGACCAGAGAAGTGTCCATGGCGAATTCCGGAGCCTGTCCCGCTTGCGCGGCCATCCATGTAGTATTATAGTGGGGCAACAACCCTCATAAGAAGTTATGCCAAAATTTGATTATGTAGCCCTGGACGCCCGCGGCAAGGAAACCAAAGGCAGCATCGAAGTATCCACCCAGAACGAAGCCATCGGTCGCGTCAAGGAGATGGGCCTCTTCCCCACCAAGATCATCGAAGCCGAAAAGATGCAGGACAAGGGCGGCAAAAAAGTCCAGGGCAAAGCCAAGCCCGGCAAATCGGGAAAAAAGGGCGGCGGCATGAACATCGAGCTGAAGATTCCCGGCCTGGGCGGGAAAGTGAAGCCGAAGGTGCTGACGACTTTTACCCGGCAATTGGCCACGCTGGTGGACGCCGGTCTTCCCCTCTTGCGCGGCCTGCGCGTTTTGGAAAAACAGGAGCGCAATGTCACGCTGAAACGGGTCCTGGGAGAACTGGCCCTGGCCATCGAAGGCGGCAGCACTTTTTCCGAGGCGCTCGCGCAGCATCCCAAAATTTTTAACCGGCTCTTCGTCAACATGGTGAAAGCCGGCGAATTGGGCGGCGTGCTGGAAGTGGTCTTGAAACGTCTCGCCGAATTTTCTGAAAAAGCGCAAAAGATCAAAGGCAAGGTCAAGGCCGCCTTGTTTTATCCCGTCGCGGTCATGGTTGTCGCCGTCGGCATTTTGATCCTGTTGATGGATTTCGTCGTCCCCCGTTTCAAAGACGTCTTCAACGGGATGGGTTTTACGCTACCCGGTTTCACGCTCTTCGTCCTGGCGGTCAGCGATGAAGTCCATCAACACCTTTTGACCGCCATGGGTCTGATCGCGGCGGTCGTCGTGGTGTTCGTCCTCATCAAGAACAAGACCAAATCCGGCCGTTATATGTGGGACAAGATCAAAATGAAAATTCCCCCCGTCGGCCCGGTCATCAGCAAGGTGGCCATCTCGCGTTTCACCCGCACCCTGGGCACACTCGTCAGCAGCGGTGTCCCCATTTTGCAGGCGCTCACCATCGTCAAAGAGACCGCCGGCAATGTGATCATCAGCAACGCCGTCATGAAAGTGCATGAGAGCGTCAAGGAAGGTGAAACCATCACGGCGCCCCTCGAAGGTTCCGGAGTTTTCCCCCCCATGGTGGTCAGCATGGTGGACGTCGGCGAACAAACCGGCGCTTTGCCTGAAATGCTTCTCAAGATCGCCGACACCTATGATGAAGAAGTCGATAACGCCGTGTCGGCCATGACGTCTTTGCTTGAACCTATCATGATTGTATTCCTCGCCGTGGTCGTGGGTAGTATCGTGATCGCCATGTTCCTGCCCCTGATCAAGATGATCACCGTGATGAGCGGTGGCGACAGCGGCGGCGGCGGCGGTGGGGATTAGTTAATTGCTTGCCAACTGCGGTTTTTTTTGCAAAAGGTTAGAAAAACCATTGACAAAAGCCGCGCCATTGAGTAAATACAAAGTAAATACATTGCATGGTCGTATTATTTACAATTAAGCCGCTATGGACTTTGATTGGAATAATCCGCCCTTTGAAATGGATAGCTCTTTGACTCAGCGAGAAATTGAAGAATCCTTCGAAGACCCGTTTGCCATCCGGCTCTTGCCTGACTCATCGCGGTTTGGGGTCCAGGCCCGATTCTTCAATCTCGGCATGTCCGCAGGCGGTATCGGGGTGTTCAGCGTCTACCGCACCAACGGAAAAATGATCCGGGTGATGCTCGCCCGCGCATTCGAGCCGGAAGAAAGATTTTTTTATCAGCGAAAGATGGATCAAACGCTGAATATGTGACCCGCCTGCGCCGGGCTACGGCGCGGCAGGCGGCAAATGATGGCAGGGAGCAGTGGACATATGCATCTATGAGAACCTTTGCCAACTGGGAAGAAGTGCCGCTCTTCGATACCGAAGAGGCCGAGGCGGATTTTTGGTCGGAGAACCGGCCGGCGCTGCGACTGATGGAAGGGGCCATGTCGGGCAGCACGGAGAGTTCCGAGTCGGTCACGATCACTTTGCGGATCGATCCGCGGATGCTGGCGCGGATCAAGCGGCTCGCGCGGTCGCGGTACCTGAATTATCAAAGCATGATCAAGCAGTGGTTGAGTGAGCGGATGGAAGACGAATTGAGAGAAAAATGAACATGAACATCGAAACGCCAGCGACCGGCTTCGGGCCAGGAAAAAAATCAGCGGGCCTCCGGAATATTTCCGCGTTCACCCTCGTTGAACTGCTCGTGGTGATCTCCATCATCGGCATCCTCGCGGCGTTTATCCTGGCAGTGACCGGCGGGGTCAAAAAAACAGAATACGTCAGCACCGCCACCGCCGAGATGAATAAAATTAAAGCAGCCCTCGAAGCTTACAAACAACAATATGGTTTCTATCCGCCGATGGGTAATAATTGTCTGATCAACCCTCTTTACGCCGAACTGGCGGGCACGACCAATGTCAGCCAGACCGGAACTCCAGCTTTCAGCACTTTGGACGGCAACATGCAGGGGCTTGGTCCCGGGATGTTTGGAATGAGCGGGTTCGTCAATTGCAGCAAATCCGGAGCCGGCGGCGAGAATTCAGCGGTGGCCAGGGATTTTATCGGTGAATTGAAGCCTGCCCAGATCTATGTGATAACCAACAGCGCCGGGACCAATGGAATGCTGGTGTATTCCTTAGGCGGGCCGAACATCAACTATGCGCCCGTCGCGACCAATTTGCCAGGGATCAATCCGTGGCGCTATGCCTATCCCGGGACGAACAATCCCAATTCCTATGATCTGTGGGTGCAACTCGAGATCAACAACCAAACCAACCTGGTCTGCAATTGGAGCAGCAAAGTGCAGGTTGGCGCTCCCTATCCATGAAAGATATCGCCACAACTTTTAGAGACGGCCCGCGCGCGGTGCCGGTGGAGTGGAGCGATTGCGCCTGGCGCCCGCGCATCACAAAGCTGCCAGTCGAACGTCTCGGATGGAGGGTTTCTCAAATCTCTCAACGGAAGTGCCTGACCTCCCCCCTCAACCTACAGCCGCGCCGCAATACGATCTATTTCAAAGCCATGAAAACCAACCTGCCTTCCTCGCGCCGGTCCCGTTCCGGTTTCACCCTTGTAGAACTGCTGACGGTGATCGGCATCATCGCCATTTTGGCGGCGCTGCTATTGCCGGTGCTCAATGCTGCCCAGCAGCACGGGCGGATCACCCAGGCCAAGGCTGAAGAATCGCAACTCGTCAGTGCCATCCAGAAATATGATTCGGATTACGGACGGTTCCCCCTTTCCACCAACGCGCAAGTGGTGGCGGCGACCGCCGGAGGCCAAAAAGGCGATTTTACGTATGGGGGAATATTTTTTGATGAAAACTTTGCTCCTACGGCCATCGGCACGACGGTGGCAAGCGCAGCAACGAAAGTCCTTACTAATAACGAAGTCATGGCCATATTGATGGACAATACCAATTGGGCGCCGGATGCCTCCACGGGCATCCCCGTCAATGCCAATTACACCAAGAACCCGCAACAGAATATCTATCTGGGGAGCGTGAAACTTTCCGGCTATGACCCCGCCAATCCCTCGGCCACGCCGGTCGGGGGCATGGATGTCTATGGCAATTATCGCGACCCGTGGGGCAGGCCGTATGTCATCACAATGGGAACAAGTTATCGTGAACCGCCATTGTGCAACGATTGGCTTTATCAGAAACAAGCCGTCTCTCAAATTGGCGGCACCGGCGTGCAGGGTTACAATGGATTGTCCAATCCGGATTCGGGCGGTAACACGCCTAATTTTCAATATCACGGGGACGTGATGGTTTGGTCGGCGGGCCCGAATCCCGGCATGGTGGATGTCGGTGACCCGGCGACTGACGCCCAGAATAAGGGGCATATTTTAAGCTGGCAGTGAGATGTTTTTTGAAAGCGTGAAGTTGTGAAGATGAATTGCCGATTGCCGATCGCAGGTAGCCGATGGTCTGAATCAAAGGACAGACGGCGCGCATGGAGTGACGCGCCCTACCATAACGCCCGCCCTGCGTCCGCCTTCACCCTCCTGGAACTGCTGGCGGTCATCGCCATCCTGGGCATCATCGGCGCGCTCACGGTCCCCGCACTGAAAAATTTCGGCAAGTCGGACGCCTCCCTCACTGCCGCGCAACAGATCTTGCGGGACGTCGCCCGCGCGCGCCAGCTCGCCATCGCCGACCGCACCACCATCTATATGGTTTTTGTGCCGATGAATTTTTGGACGAACACGGCATGGTCAAACGCCATGACTCCGCAGCAACTGATCGTGGTCTCGAACCTGTGCGATGACCAGTTGAGCGGTTATAATTTTGTGGCTTATGGCGCGCTGGGCGACCAGCCGGGCAAACATCAATGGCATTACCTGGGCCCCTGGCAAAACCTGCCGCAGGGAAATTTCATTGCCACCTGGAAATTCACGAACTCCCAGGCCCTTACTTTCACCGATCCGTTCAACAACCAAAATACGTTCAACATCAATCCGTTCAGCTACACGAACGTGATTCCGTTCCCTTCGGAGTCTGCGACCAACGCCCCAACGCAGCCCTGGCTGCCTTATCTCGAATTTAATTATCTTGGCCAGTTGGTCTTGCCCCAATATGCGGACCAGGATTATGCCGGCAGCGGCATTGATATTCCCCTGGACAAGGGCACGGTGTTGGCGGCAGTGAATCCGGCCACCAAGGCGTTTGTATTCGATACCGCGCAAATCATCGAGACGCCTCCCGGCAACAGCACCAATATCCAATACAGCGTCCTCCATATCGACCCGCTGACGGGCCGCGGCACCCTGCTCTTCCACCCGATCCAATGAAAATGCGCCTGAACATCAAAGGAAGTGAGCGCCAGGGCTCGACGGAGTGTCGCGCCGCCATCGGATTTGGCGTCGCCAGTGGTTTTACGATGATCGAGATCGCCATCAGCCTGGCCGTGATCGGGATTGCGCTGGTGGCCATCATTGGCGTGCTGCCCATCGGCATGCGCACCCAGCAGGACAACCGGCAGGAGACCATCATCAACCAGGACGCGACCATCCTGCTGGAAGACATCCGCAACGGCGTGAGAAGCGCGGATGACCTGACGAATTACGTTTACGCCATCACGAATTATTGGACTTTCTATAATGGCAACACGACCAACTCCGGTGTGAACGGCTATACTTTTTCGAACACATATGCCAGCCCCTCGATTCCACCATTTCCAACGTTGCAACCCCTCACCAACGGCATCAATATCATCGGCCTGTTGAGCATGCCGGAATATGAGGACAATAATGGTTACCCGATTCTCAATTGGACCAATTCCGGTTTCAGCAATCACGTCGTTGCCTACATCTCTTCCATCAGCGGACCCGCAGTGGAAAAGCCGCCGCAACCCACCGACAGCCTGGTGCGCCAATCTGCTTTCGGTTACCGGCTGATTTGTGAAACGGTGGCGGTGCCGTTAAGCACGCCCGATGCTTCTGTGTCGTCCGCTTTACAGAATAATTTGTATGAATTGCGGTTGTTTTTCCGCTGGCCGCAGCAGCCCAGCGGCAGCCTGGGGCCGGGCGCCCAAAGTTTTCGCACGATGATCGCCGGCCGGCTGCTTAAGGATCGCCTTCAGCCAAACCTGTTTTTCTTTCAGTCGCAATCGTTCACCAATGCTGTCGTCGCGGCACAACAAGGGCCGCTACCGTAATGAGAACTATCTCGCATATAAACAGGCGCGGGGAAACGACTCCTGCGGGAAAGATCGAAGGAAGGCAAATCCGGGGTTCGACGGCATTTCGCGCCACCAGGGCCTTCACGCTCGTTGAAGTCATCGTGGTGATGGGGTTGCTGCTCCTGATCGTGACGGCGTTGATGGCGGTGTTCAGCAATACGCAGCGGGCGTTCCGCTCCAGCATCACCCAATCCGACATCCTCGAAAACGGCCGCGCCACCATGGAGATGATCGCCCAGGATTTGCGCGGGATGACTCCGTCCTATGGTTATTCCGAGGGCACCAATAATGCGTTGTTATTGGCCAACGACAATTGTGCCGTTAATTTTTTCGCGACGAACAATTCCATTTTTTATGCGCCGTTAACCCAGCAGTTGATCGGCGCCGACAATGGCGCCCAGCATACCAATCTGCTGGAATATTTCTTCATTCTGGGCCGGCAGAACACCAGTTGGATCGGGACTGGCTATATCGTCAACACTTATACTGCCAGCAGCAGTTCTCTCTACCCGCTGTACCGCTTTACCGCCCAGACAAACATCGAAAACAACCCCCTGGGCTTGTTCTATGATTTTCAAAGAGAGATCGTTTCGGACCAATGGACCAACATGAGCCATCTCATGGATGGCGTAGTAGGTCTCACCGTCCGCGCTTTTGACACCAATGGCGTTTGGCTCACCAACGGTTATAATTTTAGTTTAGGCCAGTCGAACGTCTTGAAAAACACGTGGTTCACCCCGCCGTATCCCGGTCCGGGCGGCGAGGTCGGTTTTACGTTCTACAGTAATGCGGTGCCTGCCAGCGTGCAGATCGAGATGGCCACCCTGGAAGACCGTACCCTGCAGCGCGCCGAATCTTTGGGCATCTCCACCCTTTCGGATTATACGAATGTGCCGGCGCTATGGAATTACCTCTCCGGTCATGCCAATGCCGTCCACATTTTCCGCCAGCGCGTATCCATTTCGCTGGTCGACCCAACCGCTTATCAATGAAACTGACCTTGCCGAACGCCGAACGCCGAACGCCGATTTGTAAAAAACCGGCGGCATCTGCTGCATTCATCCGTCGTTCCGAGCGCGGGATTGCGCTGATCATCACCCTGATTTTGCTCTCGGTGACGCTGGTCATGGCGGTAGCCTTCCTGGCCATCAGCAATCGCGAACGCGCTTCGGTGACCACCACGACGGATACGGCCAATTCGCGGTTTGCCACCGATGCCGCTCTCTCCAGCGCCGAGGCGCAGATCGTTGCCAATGCGTTGGCCGGCGGCTTCAATGCCGCGGAAACGCCCGTCGCCAACCCTTACAACTTCGGCCTGCTCGTCTCCACCAATTATTTCAACGTGAATGGTTTTAATCCCAAAGACACGACCAATGACCCGGTCAATGTGAATTATTATTATACGAGTGATAATACCGCGTATAATCAACAGGACTTTTTGCAAAACCTGGCCAATCTCTATTACCTCCCGCGCGTGCCGTTATATGTCCCGCAAAATGGCACGAACGATTTCCGCTTCTACCTCGACTTGAACCGCAACGGGCAATTTGAAGACAGCGGGTGGGTGCCGGTTGTGACATTGAATGCCCAGGGCAAACCCCAAACTAATACGATCAATGGAAATACTGAGTTCACCTTCGCGATGGGTGATCCACAATGGATCGGCCTCCTCGAACATCCCGGCCAGCCTTACGGGCCGAACAATAAATTCATCGCGCGTTTTGCGTTCATCGCCGTGCCTATCGGCAGCTCACTGGATCTGAATTCGATCCATAATCAAACACAGAACCAGCCATTAGATATAACGGAGGATGGATATTTCAGAAATCAGGGCGTGGGCACCTGGGAAATTAATCTCGCCGCCTTCCTGTCGGATTTGAACACCAACCAATGGGCTCCATTGACAGGTCCTGGTGTTTATAATTATGAGCGGCCTTTCAATGTCACCTTTCCCAATTCCGGCTATGCTTTTGCCGATGCTTTTTCATTGGTAGATTACCGGTATTCCACCATTTATAATTCGCTGGCCTCAGCCAGCAATCTGTTCAGCCCCAACAGCCTCAACTTCACCAACTATTTTGCCATCGGAAATGTTGACGGTTATAGCGATCTGCCATTGCAAACGAATTTTGATACGAATTATAATTATTCTATTGTTAAACAAAATGTTGCCGCGTCCTGGGCAGGTGCCGACAATACCAATCATTTCTTCGATCTGCCTTCCGACCTCTTTGATCCTGCAAAAACACTTGACGGTGTTTCCGCTCTGGCAATCTCAGGTGGAAATGATTTCCCGGCGCGATTACTGAATGCCGGTACGAACAGTAATGCCACCTACGATCGCTATACTTTCTACCGGATGCTGTCGCAGTTGAGTACTGATTCCTCCCCCGAAACCGGCCCGGGGAATACGGCCTTGATGAATCTGAATTACGACAACATCGATTATACCAACAATTCAGCCAGCCAGACGAATTTCATGTCCTGGACGCCCATCGCCTTCTTCACCAATGCCGCCGACCGGATGTTGAAGATGTACACGGCGCAATGGATGACGGCTTACACCAACGTGGTCACCCCCACTTCGACCAATATCTATCCGATCTTGAACACAAATTATGTGGTCGCGTTCAACATGACCAACATCTTTGGCATCACGAACATCCCGGTCCTGGTCAGCAACCGGCTTGTTTACACGCCTGCGGTCAATCGCGTGCTGCAACTGGCGGCCAACTTGTATGATGCCACGACGACGAATTATTATCCCTCGGTTTTCCGCCCGCTGTTTTTGGTGACCAACCAAAACGGTTTCTACAATGTCTTCATCACCGGATATACCAATATCGCTTATGTCACTGGCACGAATGATCCGCAACTGGATCCGCCGGTGGATTTGGCGTCCATCCTTCTTCCGACGCCGGACCCGGCCATCCTTCTCGCCGGCCCAAATCTGGCGACGAATATTTACGGCATACCATGGATCATCGGCGCCAAAAAAGGATTCCCCAGCTTCAACGAATTTGTCGGGGAAAACATGGTGGGCATGACCCGGCGCTTGCAATTCGTGCGGGACGTCACTGGCGCCACCGTTAACAAAACCATCCCCATCCAGCAAACCAACCAGATGTATATGGTCAGCGTGAACACCTCGGGCGGACTGGATTTCTGGAATTCCTACACCAACCGGCTCAACGATATCGTGACCGTGAATTACCGTGTGGTCACTTTTCTGTCGCTCACCAATAGCGATGCGAGTGTTGCGGGCGACGCCGGCGGGCAAGTTCCCAGCCAGCCAACGACGTTGGGATATTTCAGCTCAGGTTCCACTTCATTTTCTGCGTGGCCCAGTTCCGCGCCATGGATCGGAGGCCAGCCGAACACCAATTCATTTTATGTTCCATTGAATTTTATCGCGTTTATAAATCTGTCGAACTCGGTCTATCGCACGCCGAATGCAGGGATGACGCCGGGCGCCATGCCGCCGGGTTATCCTTATGGGCCTCCCGCTTTAGTTTCAACAAATTATTTTGATAATGGAGCACCGATAACGGCGGTTTTTGAAAACAATCGGCCCGTCGGCCAGCCATTTTATTCTGTGCCACAATGGGGTCTGCTGTCGACGAATGCCATGCAGGTGTACATTCTGGACCGGGATTCCGGAGGAACGAACCATGTGATCGACTATGTCCATATGGAACAGTCGGGAAGCCAAAATCTTAATAGTGAAATTTTCAGTGATGATACGAGTGGTGTTTGGAACACCAATATAAATCCAAAATACGCCATACCGTGGGGCATCGATAATCAAATTCTAATTTCAGAAGGCTTGGTAAATGTTCAGTCAGAAGACGGTAATTGGCAGGCCGATCCGGAAGCTGCCACGTATAGCAGTTCGATACCGGTACAACAGGCCGATTTTCAGGCATTTTTCCATCCGTATGGATCAGTTGTATATTTCAACGGAGTCCAGGGATCCAATTTTGAGGCAACCGCCCAGGCTCCATATGCACCGACCCGTTACGCGGTGGGGTATACCGCCCTGGAGGCCAACGATCCCTTGGTCCATTATCTGGCCAGTGATCTGTCACTTTCCTTCCAGACAAATATCCAAAATGTATACAACAACGACATCACCAATGTTCCACCGCCTGCCGCCCAGCCGTTCACGATCGGCCAATTGAATTATAATTTCCAACCCTGGGGGGGGAATCCTTATAACAGGCTGAATTCAAATCCACAGACGTGGGCCCAAACGGAGCCAAACGCCTATGATCTCTCGGAACGGGACCCGATGACGGTTGGACCGGATAACTGGGATTTTCCGACGAACAAACTTCCCACGATTGGCTGGATCGGTCGCGTCCATCGCGGGACGCCCTGGCAAACAGTTTATATGAAATCGCCGGACGTATTGAAGGAAGCTTTTACCGTCGGGAACACACCCTACGTCGGCCAAAATATCTGGGCGCGTTGGACAGGCGACACCACCTTCCTGCCGATCGGCCAAAGCGGCGAGTTCTTTGATGCGGTGAATTCTTCGCCCGTATGGGACCGGATGTTGTTCGACCTGTTCACGACAGGGATCAATGACAACGCCACACGCGGCCAGCTCTCTGTGAATCAATCCGCCGATCAATATGATCCGGTGGCCAATCCCACCGCCGGCCTGGCTGGCTGGTCGGCCGTATTGAGTGGCATGGTGGTTCCACCCCCGATGGGTTCCACCAACAACTATTCGGTCATCAATCCAGCCGGTGCCTTGGGCACCAATTCTGCGCTCGGCAACCTGGTGATGAATATCAATTCCAATCGCAATGTATTCGTTAACTTTGATGGGCTGCTCGGGAGCTTCGAGCACAAGGGCGATATCCTCTCCACGCCGGCGCTCACGTACCAATCGCCATGGCTGAACTTGACCCAGTCGAATAACGCCGATTCTTTTAACAACGATGAAATGTACGAATGGCTGCCGCAGCAGATGATGTCGCTCGTGCGCAACACCGGCGCGCCACGCTATGTCATCTATGCCTACGGCCAGACGCTCAAGCCGGCCCCCAACGGCATTTATACCGGCAGCGCCACGCTGGCCAACGGGCAATCCGCCTTTGGCATGATCACCAATTACCAGGTCACGGCTGAATCGGCCACGCGCGCGGTCATCCGCATTGATAATCTTACGGATACCTATGGCCATCCGTTGACGAATGCGCAGCCGCATGCGGTGATTGAAAGCATTAACGTGCTGCCGCCGGATTGATTTTACGGCGGGGCAGGCATTTTGCCCGCCGGGTTTGTGTAATAATCTGCCTGCATTGGCATGAATTTTGATAGTGATCGATAACTGACAGAACACAGCAGCGATGAAAGCGGCCTGTAGCCGCTGGCGGCAGCATTGGGTGGAGGGGGGAGGGCTGCCGGGATTGGACTGCTAAGTGTTCTGACATTTGGATGAAACTGTGATAGATTTTGAGTCATTTGACCTATGCGTTCACGAGTGAAGATGTGGATCCTGTTGAGCCTGCTGGGCATTGGCGGCGCGTGGATCTTTTGGCATATGGAAAACGGGCACATGCTGAGGGCCGGGCGGCAGAGGCCTTTGCCGGTGATGTCTTTGGCCTCCAGCGCGCCCCGGTTGACGAAAGCGTCGCTGGCGCAAAAAGCGGCGCAGTTGACGGCCTCGCGGACCAATCTCTTTGCCTACCGGCTGAACAACACGGGGAAGACCCTGGAACAATTGTTGCATGACCCGCATGCGATCCTGCTGGAGAATGCGTTGATCGATTCCCGCCGTCCGTTGGGCCTGACATTTCCGAAGTCGTTGCAGCGGCAGGGCGATCCCGGGGCGTACCTCGTGCAGGCGCGGGGGGTGGACAGCGGCGCATTTCGCGCGATGCTGGCGGCCAACGGGGCGAAGGTCATCTCTTATATCCCCAACAATGCCTACCTGGTGGAAGCTTCGGCGGGGATTGCCGGCACGGTGGCGCAAAATCCGGCCACGCAAGCCGTGTTGCCCTACGAGCCCTATTACAAGGTCCAATCTACGCTGCTGGGCGCGGCGACGGCCCAGACCATTTTACCGCGGAACGCGATCCTGACGCTGGGACTGTTTCCGGACAACGCGGCGCAGACTATTTCGCAGATCCAGAACCTGGGGGCGCAGATCGTTTCGGAAGACAGTTCGCCTTTTGGGCCGGTGGTGCGGGTGATGCCGCCGACGGATTGGACCGCCCTCGCCGATTTGCCCGGGGTACAGATTGTTGAGCCGTCGCATACGCGTGTTCATGCCAATGATTTGAGCCGGGTGACCACAGGAGTATCGGTGGACACCCTGGTAGCGACCAATTACCTGGACCTGAGCGGTCTGAACGTGATGGTGGACGTGAACGACTCGGGCATCGACCAGACGCATCCGGATTTTACATTGAACGGCAATGCCGCCTCCGGGCCGAGTGGTCCCACCCGGGTGACGGGTCAATTTGCGGGGGATTTGGTGGATACAGACGGGCATGGGACGTTTGTGGCGGGGGAGATCGCGGGTAACGGGAGCGAAAGTCATCCTCCGGGCGGTGTGAACGTCGGGGCGGCGGCGGAAGGCTCGGTGACCAACGCGGATTTCCGGGGCAAAGCGCCGGCGGCGATGTTATTTGCGGTGGACTTTCATGGCAGCGACAGCAATTTGCAGGCGGAGGCGGCGCTGACGAACGCATTGATCTCCAACAACAGTTGGGTCTATAGCGGGGACCAGACGTACGACCTGGCAGCGGCCAGCTATGATGCGGCGACGCGCGATGCGTTGCCGTATACGCAGGGGTCGCAACCGGTGTTGTTTGTATTTGCGGCGGGCAACGACGGTTTTGGGCAGATCGGGGGCAACAACAACACGGCAGACACCATTGATTCGCCGGGGACGGCCAAGAATGTGATCACGGTGGGCGCGTTGGAAGAGGCGCGGAACATCACGAACTATGTGACTGTGGACGGGGTTTCCAACCAGGTATGGGCGGGGATCACGGCCAATAATTTCCAGGTGGCGGATTTTTCGAGTTGCGGGAATGTGGGGATCGGGATGGAAGGGCAGTTTGGGCGTTTCAAGCCGGACGTGGTGGCGCCGGGGACCTTTGTCGTCTCGACGCGTTCCTCGGAATGGGACACCAACGCTTATTACAACCCGACGAACTATGATGACAGCATCCTGACGAACCTGGTGGTGGGGGCGGGCCAGCTCGAATATTTCGGCCTGTCGATCCCGCAGAATGCGATCAGTGTGGAGATCGAGGCGCTGCCCTTCAATCCGGCGAACACCCTGTGGATCTATGCCAGCGACAGTGATTTTCCGGATCCGGCCAATCCGACCTCCGCTGATTTTTCTGAAACGAACGAGGTCCTGATCCCGCCGGACAATCCGCCCAACAGCACTTCGGCGACTTATTTGAGCGAGATCCAGGCGACGGTGTTGAACTACGCGATCGTCAATTCGAATGCGCAGGATGTGGCTTACGACCTGTTCACGCAGATCGCGACGACGAACGACAACGGCGATTATTATGATGTCCTTTCGAACATGAACGACAGCCTGGGGCCGTATTACCGGTATGAGACGGGCACGAGCATGGCGGCGGCGGATGTCTCGGGGGTACTGGCGTTGATGCAGGATTACTTCACCAACCATCTGCAACTGCAGCCCAGCCCGGCGCTGATGAAGGCGCTGCTGCTCAACGGCGCGCGACTGAGCGATGCCGAGCTCTACAACCTGCAGGTCAACAACACGATCAATTATGAGGGCTGGGGGCTGGTCAACCTGCCGAACACCCTGCCGCCGGATATCACGACCAACGGGTTCAACGGCGCGGTGGCCTCCTCGATCTATTTCCAGGACCAGAGCCCGACCAATGCCCTGGCGACGGGGGACCTCCACACGTACACGCTGATTGCCCAGACCAACAATGAGCCGCTGCGCCTCACGCTGGCCTGGACCGATCCGCCGGGCAACCCGGTGGCCGCCATCAAGCTGGTCAACAGCCTCCAGCTCACGGTCACCAACACGGATAACCCCACCAATATCGTGGTCTATTACGGCAACGACATCGGGGAGGCCAGCGCCTTTAACACCGCGGAAAGTCCGACGAACCCGGTGGCCCCGGACACGATCAACAACGTGCAGACCATCATCATTCCCGAGCCGCTGGGCACCAACTATACGATCACCGTCAAAGGTTACCGGGTGAATGTCAACGCGGTGGTCGAGCAGACCAACAACATCGTGCAGGATTACGCGCTGGTCGTCAGCAGCGGCGATGGCGACGCGACGGGTTCCTTCACGGTCGTGGACCAGGGCACCGTCTCCAATCCGGCCGGGGACCAGGACATCCTGGCCATCGGCACCACGAACGCGCCGGTGGACAACCAGGTCCTGGGCGCCAGTTCGCCCTTGCTGGGCACGAACACGGTTTCCGTGGGCACCAATTCCACGTGGGCTTCGTCCGGCCTGATCACCGTCGGCCAGACCAACCAATGGCACTTTTATATCGTGACGAATGAGGCGCAGGACAGCGCCGGTTCGACCGCGGATGTCACGAACGCGGCTTTTGTGACGTACAATGCCAACACCCTGGCCCTCCCGCGCACGGGGGTGTACGCCAACAGCGAAGCGAACTCCACGCGCACGGAGGCCGATGTGGACCTTTTCGTGACCACCGATCCGACCTTGACGAACCTGAGCGCGACGGCGCTTTCCAATTGTGTCAACGGCGCGCAGATCGGCGCCTCGGCCGGCGGCGCCTTCAACGGGGCCTCGCTGGGGCGGGGCGGAGAGGAAGTGATCGTCGACACCAATTCCCAGCACGGCGAAGTCTATTATGTCGGGGTCCAATCGGAGGACCAGATGGCCGCCGAATATAATTACATCTCCCTCTTCACGAGCGTTCCCTTCAGCCAGATGAATAATTCCAACGGGGTGGAGACCGTCAACGGCAATCCCATCCCGGCGGCCATCCCCTCCGGCTCGCCGGCTGTCCCCGGCTTCAGCGATGTGCTGGGGATTTCCCTCCAGCCCATCCAGATCCAGGCGGTCATCGTCACCAATGTCTTCGAACAGGTGGACGCCGGCGACCTGGTCAGTTCCCTGACCCTGGACTCAGGCGTGGGCGGCCGCACCACCGCGGTGCTGATGAACCATAATTCGCCGAATGTCCCGGGAACCTTCCCTTATGTCTATGACGACACCGGCACGGTCATTGCCAGCACTTTGCCTCCCAACTATACGCTGCATCACTCGGACGGGCCCGGGAGCCTGCTCAATTTCGTCGGGCAAAACGTGGGGATCTTTTCCCTGTGGAACTATCACATCGCCAACAGCGTGACGCCCTTCAGCGGCAGCGTGGACACGCTTTCCCTGACCCTTATCCCGCATGAGAACCCGCAGAAAGGCATCACCGTGAGCATTCCGCCCGGTTCATGGTATTACAACTATGTCATCGTGCCGCCGGGTTATACCAACCTGACCGTGGCGGCAACCAATTTGATGGTGCCACCAGGATCTATCCCGCTGCAACTGTATTTGAACGACGGCAATCCGCCGACAACCAATAATTTTCTCTTCGAAGCCGGTTTGACCAATAGCCCAACGGGACTGCTGTATCCCAACGGCGCTGATCCGGGTAATTCCATCTCCTACGGGCCGCCCCTGGCGCCGGGAACTTATTGGATCGGGATCATCAATGGAAACACCGTGGCTCAAACGGTCTATCTGATCGCCACGCTCAGTGGTTTCCAGTCCGGCATCCCGCCCACGGTCACCGCGTCCAATGGGCCGCCGTTGACCCCGGAGGCCGTGACCAGTACGAATATTTTCATCTCCTCCACCGGGGAAGTCGCCTCGGTGAACGTGGGCATCGTGGCCTCGTACCCGCGGATCTCGGACCTGACCTTCACGCTGGTCAGCCCCGAGGGCCAGGAAGTCCTGCTGATGGAAAATCGCGGCGGGATCACGACGTCCAACGCCGGGGCCATGGAGCTCTTCTCCAACCTGGTCAATTCCACCGCCACCGGCGGGGCGGCGGCCAGTACGAACTACCTGGCGGCCAACCCGGCCGGCGGGACGCTGCCGATCGCTTACAACTTTTACACTTTGCCCGATGAGATGACCGTTTATGACTCGACCAACCCCCTGGATTTCAACCCGAACGGCCCGTTCTGCATCTTAGACACCGGCTTCATCAATAACCCGCCCGCCGGCCCAGGGTCGCAAAATACGCAGACCGAATACACCAATACTACTTCTGCCTATCCGCCGAATTCGCCGGGCCTGACTATCATCATGAACCAGTTCGGCAATCCCTACGCCACTGGCAACGGCGATGCCTGGACGTATACCGCCGGCTCGGCCCAGACAAATTTCGAATATCTCATGTTCACCGAGGACACGAACCTGACCGACACGCCCATCAAATTTGCCGTGCCGCCCTTCGGCTTCGACGGCGGGGCCACCAATTATTCCTTCTCGTTCGAACAGGCCACCAACGGGGATTATTTCGGGTTCACCAACATCTTCGACCCGTTCGGCGGCTGGACGCTCCCGACCAACCTCACGACCGTCACCACGGTCTTCAACCTCGCCAGCAACCAGGACGTGACCCTCACCAACACGGTGGTCCTGACCAATAATTTTGTCACGGTCGTCACCGACCCGAATAATTCGCTGGGCGATAATTTCCAGAGCAATTACCTGGCCCTGGCCGATGGCACCATCACCCGGTCCATCCCCACTATCCCCGGCGAGCAGTACAACATCACTTTCTGGTATCGCGGACCCGGCATCGCCGGCTGGTGGCGCGGCGAAGGCAACGCCCTGGACAGCGCCAACCCGGAAAATGACGGGCAAAACGGCTCGCTCATCGGCCGGTTCGATTTCCCGGCGGGCGAGGTCGGCCAGTCCTTCGAGATGGAAGACAACGGCCAGCCTTTTGATTTCGCCGGCACGAACAGTTACGTGCAGATCCACCCGCAATACGCCTTCTCCACGGTAAGCAATGCGATCGTGGAGTCCTCCACCCTGGATGTCGGCGCCGGCGGGGAGTTCACCATCGAAGGCTGGATCAATCCCACCAACGTCACCTTCCAGCAGCCCCTGGTCGAATGGCTCGCCGGGACGCCCACCAATTATCCCAATGTCACCGATACCAATTTCAATATCGTCGCCGGGCCGTTCCTGGATCCGGCCACCAGCCATTATTATTACCTGCTGGGCGCCACGAACTGGACCGTCTCGGAGGCCTGGGCCCAATCGCTCGGCGGCCACCTGGCCACCGTCGACACCGCCGATGAAGAGAACTGGATCTACGACGCTTTTGAAAATTACGACGGCACCAATCGTAACCTGTGGATCGGCCTGACCAACAACGGCGCCACCTTCGCCTATGCCAGCGGCCTGACCAATCTCGCTTACACCGATTGGGCCACCAACCAGCCCGATAATTGCAACGGCAACCAGTTTTATGTCGCCATCATCACCGCCACCAATGCCCAGTCCGGCTTGTGGGAGATGGCCGATACCAACGGCCGGACTTGCGTCCCGCCCTTCACCAACCTCATCTACGGCGTCGCGGAAGTGCCCGCCCTCCAGACCAACGGCGTGCAGTTCTGGATCTCGGTCACGAATATCCCCGGCACGACCAACACCATCACCAGCAGCAATGGCTGCCTCTACGCGAACCTCGTGGACATCACCAACGGCTCCCATATCATTTTTTCCGCGCCCGGCCTGGTCCAATCCAATGTCTTCCAGCACGTCGCCCTCACGTACAGCACTAATTCAGGCATCGCCAACCTGTTCTATGACGGCACCAACGTCGCCTCCACCAATCTCGGCGTGTTCATCCCCAAAACCACCGGCGATGTGTTGCTGGGCAAAGATATGAGCCTGCTCACCAATGATTATTACGGCGGCCTCATGGATGAGATGAGCATTTATCGCCGCGCCTTGTCCGACGCGGAGATCGCCACCATCTACAGTGTCTCGGCCTCCGCCACCAACGGTCTCACCGGCAAATTTGATCCCGCCGTCACCCCCGCCGCCGGCCTGGCCGAAGCGTTCGTAGACCTGGGCGGCTTTACCAATGTCCTCTATGGCCTGAATGATCAGTGGGACCAATTCACTTATACTTTCATCGCCACGTCCAACTCGCTGCCCTTCTCGATCTCCGGCCTCCAGCCGGGCATGCTGCTCGCCCAATTCTCGGTCGCCCAGGCCCCCATCACCAATTTCTACTATTTCCCCGAACAATCGCTGGCCGAACTCACCGGCGATAACGCCTTCGGCAACTGGACCCTCCAGATCTGGGATAATCGCACCGACAGCCTCCTGCCCCCCGATGGCGCCCTGGATAGCTGGACGTTGCAGATGGTCCTCCAAACCAATACGCCCTCCACCCTGGACCTTGACCCCAATTCACCCCTGACTATCACCATCCCCCCAGGCCAAATCGTCCCGCTGCTCATCACGGTCCCGGATTGGGCGTCTCAGGTGGAAAACATCGTCGATTCGGACACCGGCCCGGTGAATGTCTTTTATAATTCCTCGCAGCCCCCCACGGGTGGTGGAACAGGGGATATAGAATTCACTCCCATAAGCGTGACCGCACCGCCGATTGTTCAGGTCGGTCCTACTTTGACTGCCTTAAGCGCTCCGCCGCTACCCACGTCGCCGACAAATTTCTATTATCTCGGCGTCCAAAACACCAATACCCACGCCGTGAACGCCACCGTGGAAGTCGATTTCAATCTCATCAACTTGACGAACGATGTCATCTACACCGGCACCGTGGGCACCAACCAAACCGAAAATTATTTCTCGTTCACTGTCACCAACGGGTTCGAAGCCACTTTCCAATTGCTCAAGCTCAGCGGCAACGCGGACCTCGTCGTCCGCCATACCCCTCCGCTGCCAACGTTGTTCAGCTCCGATTACGCCAGCTTCAACAACAGCAACGCCGATGAAAGTATCTACGTGCTCACCAATTCGTTGCCCGTCCCCCTCACCAACGGCACCTGGTATCTCGGCGTCATCAAACGTGATGCGGGCGCCCTCAACTATTCCATCCTGGCCAAGGAATTAGCCACCAATTCCCCGCCCACTGTCCTGGTCATCCCCCTGACCAACAATGTGCCGTACACATTCACCAACGAAGACGCCGGCGCGGCCCTCACCAATTTCTTCAGTTTCCAGGTCACCAACCCCGTCGTCAACGGCGTCACCAATTATGTCTCCGGCCTGCGCTTCGAGGTCTATGACCTGAATGGCAACGGCGATCTGACCGTCCAAACCAATGTCCCGCCCTTCGCGCCGCCGTTCTACCAGCTCAGCGCCCAGCCAGGCACCGTCCCCGAATATATCCAGGTCCAGACTAATAGCACCCTGACCAACCTCGCCGCCACCTGGTTCCTGGGAGTACCGAACAATGAGACGAATCCCATCAATTTTACCATCGTCGCCGAGATCGAAACCAATGGCGCGTTCCCCGCTTTCCCCGGAGCCCAGGGCGCCGGCGCCGGTACCGCCGGCGGCGGCGGCATCGGACCGGGCTTCACCAACAATACGGTCTATCATGTCACCAGCCTGGCTGACGATGGCAGTTTCGGTACATTACGGGATGCCGTGACGCGGACCAACCGGACGATTGTTTTCGACATTTCGGGTGTGATCTTCCTGCAAACCCCGCTGGTCATTACCAATTCCTTCCTGACTATCGCCGGCCAATCCGCCCCGGGTGGCGGTATCACCGTCGCCGGCCAAATGACCGAATTGAGCACAAACCATGACGTCATCATCAGGGATGTAAGGTTCCGCGCCGGTGGCGCTCCATTGACTGGTTTTGAGATGGCGATCGCTGGAGATTATACCAATGGACAAATAGTCGGAACGTGGACGGTTAAATCCAATCAGGTAAGTGTCGTTACTGATGCAGTCAATGCGATGCAAAGCAGCAACTATTTGGCTTTGGCCAATGGAACCATTTCAACCAACCTGACAACGATCCCAGGGCAGACTTACGCTGTGACATTTGGTTACCGCGGACCAGACATTGCGGGATGGTGGCGCGGCGAGAGCAATTTAGTTGATAGTGTCTACGGCAATAATGGTGTAGACACCAACGGAATGGTTGCTTATTCACATGCCCAAGTAGGACTGGGATTCAATTTTAATGGAAATCCCAACCGCGTGATTGTGTCTAATGCCCCAATTTTGAACTTTGTCTCAAATCAGAATTTCTCGATGGATGTATGGATTAAAGCAATTCCATATAGCCCGGTTGGAAATGTTGCATCAATTTTCGACAAACGGACTATAAACGGTGCTGATTGCCATGGCTATGAACTCAATCTCAGTGGTGGTTCTGTAAACCTCCACTTGTCCGATAACAATAATAGTGATGGTACCGTTTGGGGCGGCCCATACTTGGCCGATTCAACTTTACATCAACTTATTGTGACGCTAATGCGAAATTCCACAACAGGCATCCGCATATATGTGGATGGTACTCTCAGAGATACATATGATGCGACCTCCGTGCCAGGTGACCTTACAACCACTGTCCCATTGCGCATAGGTAATCATTCTGATCCGACTTATACCTCATCTTGGGACGGATTGATTGATGAAGCCTCTCTTTACGACCGTGCTTTATCCGCTTCCGAAGTCAAAGCCATTTATATGGACAGTACTAACGGTAAATTTGACCCTGTTGAATTCAAAATTTCGCCATCGTTGAGCTTGGCTAAGGCTCAAATTTTGGTAAATGGTGCTACTAACCTGATTTTTTATGGAAACAATACTAATTGGCAAGTTGAGACGGCCACTTTCACAGCGACTTCCAATAAGACAGCCGTTGCTATCTCCGGCATGGAGCCCGGCATGTTGCTGGATGCATTAAGTATTGCACCCGGTGATTCTTTACAATTTAACACTGTATCAAACGTCATTGCCGATCACATCTCCACCGAATGGAGTACCAACAATGATCTGTCTGCCTTGAATTCTACCAATGTGACGGTACAATGGTCCATCATTGCCGACAGCGTGCATAACTCTGCCACCAATGGCTATGGTTCCTTGCTCCGCAACGGGAATGGCACGTTGAGCTTTCATCACAATCTTTATGCTGACAATGCCTATGCCAGCCCGCGGCTTGGCGATAATCTCAATCTCGATTTTGAGGATAACGTTATCTACAACTGGGGTACCAACGCCGGGTATTCCATGAATGAAACCCTCACCGATGATCCGAATGGCTTCACAAACAGGATGAATTACATCTGTAATTATCTCATTGCCAGCACCAATTCCCTGACGAATACCATCGCATTCTGGGCGGGTACGACGAATACCTGGATTTACCAGACCAACAATTTCATCCAAAGCACCAACACCTCTACCAATACTTTGACTTATTTGGCGTTAACCGGACAAAACACCGGCTGGAATATGTTCACCACCAATGCGACAGAATTCGATCGCGAATTCCAATTCCCGCCCATCTCAGTCGATGAAGCCGATCTCGCGTACGAAAAAGTTTTGGACTTTGCCGGGCCGGACATGGCTCAACGCGATGCTGTGGATACAAATATTGTCGGGCATGTCCGCACCCAGAATGGTTCTTTCCTCACTACAGAACCCATCCTGTCACTATCGGGTTCCGTGTTTCCCAACCTCGACACCGACCAGGACGGGATTCCGGATTTTTGGGAGGACACATTTGGGAGCAATCCTTTTGTCCCAAGCCAGAACAACGTCCTGGACGGTTCGGGTTATACCGAGCTTGAAGAATACCTCAACTGGCTGGCCGGACCGCATGCCCTCACGGTCACCAATCAGCCTGTCGGAGTGGATTTGATGCAACTCTTTGGCCAGACGGGCAACTTGAGTTTCTTTGTGACCAACGCGGTCAACGGCTCGGTTTATCTGACCAACGTCCTGAATTACACCAATGTCACCGGCACCCTCTTTGCAGTGACCAACACCGGCACCTATAGCAACAGCTTTGCTATCTTCACCCCGGCAAATAATTTCAACGGCACAACCACCAATTACGGCCTGGCCTCGTTCGACGTGTATGTCACGAATAACACCACGGTGGCTTACTTCGGCCCGGTCACGGTCAGCGTCGTCGCCAGCAAAGTCGCAGTTAAAGTAAATACCAACATACCACCGGTGATTACCTCACTTGGCTTTGGAGTTTTTGATCCTACCAACTCCGGCGGCACGGATTTTTATGGACCTTATGTGCCAGACGCCAATGCAATTGGCATGTCGTTTGTTGTCACAAACATCAACCCGACCGGCGGGGCGGATTTAATAGTCGCATACAACCGGTTGCCGTCGCTGTCAGACTACGATTACATCAGCACCAATCCGGTCAATGAGGCAGTGGTCATCTGGACCAATTCCATGCCGGTGCCGCTGACCAATGGCAACTGGTACGTGGGGGTGGTCGATGTCAATCCCTCCGGCGGATCGGTCAGTTATGATTTCCAGGCCACGGAATATCCGACCTTGTATCGGCCGCTGTTCCTGTACCCGACCACCAATGAAGTGTTCAGCAACATTGAAACGACGCTCTTCCAACTGCAATGCCAGGCGACCGACACCAATACGCCGCCGCTGCCGCTAACATTCAGTCTGCTGAACCAGCCGGCCAATGTGCCCGGCGCGACCAACGTCATGACCATTGATCCCAATACGGGCCTCATCAATTGGACTCCCAACGAGGCGCAAGGTCCTTCCACCAACTCCATTTCCGTCAATGTGTCGAACGGGGCTTACAGTGACACGAACACCTTTACGGTGATCGTGTTGGAATCGAATCTGGCGCCGTTCTGGCCGACCAATGTTCCCCTCCAGACCAATTATGTCATCAACGCCTATGACCTGCTGACGGTGATGAACACGGCCACGGATACCGATATCCCGACGAATCCCTTGTCCTATGCGATGACGGTGACGCCGGCGGCGGGCAATGTCTCCATCGACACCAACGGCATCATCACCTGGACGCCGACGCTTGCCCAGGTGGGAAGCAATTACCTGTTCACCACGATAGTGACGGATACGAACCCGTGGGCGATCAACTCGAAGTCCTTGAGCAACACGAATTATTTCACGGTCACGGTTCTTCCGCCATTGAACTTCACCAACGGGATGCCGCAGACGAACACCGTTCCACCCGGAGGAATCAGTTGGGTGGCCGTCCCGGTGCCGACGAATGCCATTTATGCGACGAATCTCCTGATCTATGCCACCAACCTGCAGGTGAACGTCTGGTTCAGCACCAACCTGCCGCCGACCATCACCAATCCCCATGACCAGATCATTATCCCGGATGCCACCTCCGGCGTGAGGGTGCTGGGCACCAACACTTCACCGGGGATCATCCCGGGCAACACGTATTTCCTGGGGGTGCAGAACACCAATCCCGTCACGATTGGCTATGCTTTGACGGTTCATTTCGGGTATCCGGCTTCGTCCGTTCTGACCAATAGCATCCGCATCTCGAGCATCGTCCATACGAATATCAATGGGACCAACGGATTCCTGCTGACGTGGTTCGCGCCCAGCAACGATCTGTTCCAGGTGCAATGGACCGCTTCCCTGTCGCCGACCAGCTGGGCCTCGTTCACCAGTATCATCGGTTACAATACGAATGCTTTTACCAGTCCCAATAACACCCAGTTCAACTTCTTCGATGACGGTACGCAAACCGGCGGCTTCGGAACGATCCGGTTCTACCGGCTGGCCCTGTTGCAGGCGAGCACGGTGATCCTGCCGGCCCAAACCAATTTTGTCGTCCAGTTCTCCACCCCGGTCACGGTCACCAATACGGCGAGCGATTCCAATCCCAACACGATCCTCACTTATAACCTGGTCAACCCGCCCGCCGGCGCTGCCATCGGCACCAATGGCGTCATCACCTGGGCCAATGCCCTTCCGGCCGGCCTGGCCGCGCGTTTCCTCACGGTGGCCACCGACAATGAATTGCCGCCCGCCCAGGCCACGAATCAATTCACCATCTTTGTCGCGCCGTTCCCGGCCATCACCAACGTAAGCGCCACGGCCACCAACGTCACCCTGGCCTGGCGGGCGCCGACCAATGATCAATTTCAGGTCCAATGGTCGACCAACCTGGCTTCCCCCATCACCTGGTACCTCCTGCCCAATATCGTCACCTCCCCCAATGGCGTCTTCGCCTTCACCGATAACAATACCCTGTTGACCGAGAAATTCTACGAGTTGATCCTCCTGCCATAGCGGGACTGGTTCGTGTTTACCAAGCTGCCCCTTTGAACTTGCACAGTTCATAGTTCCTCTTTAGTTTTGCACAATGCGCGCTGCTTTTGTCCGGGAGATAACCCGTCAACACTGCTTTCAGAGAAAATCGATTCCATGGATTCTTAAAATCTACGGTTATCCGTTTCATCGTTGGGCTTCTCCACGCCGCCAGGCCTTGTTTGGAGCGCCATATTTTTTAATGTATTTTCTGTACCAGCGGTTTTGGCCGTTTCAGGCCCATGGGACTTTTACTTACAATGCAGGAACAGAAAAATTAATCCAATTCAATCCAAAAAACAGTCAATTTCATTCTGTCTATTGGGATTTATTTAAAAATGGGTATGAGCCACAAACAACGTCATTGATCAATTTAATCACTCCAACTAATGGCGTTTTTTATGATATCGGAAGCAATTGGGGATGGTTCTCCCTGTCATTGGCAGCCCGAAGTGATTTTAAAGGGAAGATTCATGCCTTTGAGCCGTTCCCGGGGAGCTATGCTGATCTGTGCAGCACAGTAAAACAGGCCGGCCTTGAAGACAGGATTCAATGCCATGCAATGGCTATTTCAGACCAATGTGGAGACGGCACCATGCACATGGCTGATGGCTTTTCGAGCGGACTGGCCGGATTGGATGAAAAAAAGGTGGAAGGGCGGCAATCAATCAAAATTGCATCGTTGGACTCATTATCATTTGATCCACCGGATGTCATGAAAGTGGATGTGGAGGGAAATGAGGAAAAAGTTTTTGCCGGGGGCAAAAAACTGATTGAAAAACATAAGCCCATGATCATTTTTGAAAACGTCCGGGCTTTCACGGATGTAGCAGGCGCCTTGAGCCCCATTTTCTTTTTAAACGAACTGGGCTATGTGTTTTACCGGTTGGCCTGGACACGAAAAATGGGACAAAGGAGCTGCTATATCGGTGATGATATTGAGGAATCTGTCCCCGATACTGAACTTTTAACATTGGTAGAATTTGACCCGACCGAACGCTTCGTACTCGCGGACGGTGGCAATATATTCGCCTGCCATAAGGAAAAACTGCCTGAATTACAAAAGTGCTTTCAGAAACTATGATCCGCTCTCAGCACGTCTTATTCAACAGTCATTCATGCTGCAAAATCTGCTACTGACTGTTAACCATATTCCCATCTTTCACTAAAATTTTACTTTTGACCGTTTTTTTGATATGCTTACAGATTGTTTGATTTCAAAAATTGCCGGACATGAGCAAAGAATTTATTCGCATCGGCGGAGCGCGTGAGCACAATCTCAAAGACCTTACGCTGCAGATCCCCCGCGATAAACTGGTGGTGATCACCGGTTTGAGCGGCAGCGGCAAATCGTCGCTCGCTTTCGACACCATCTATGCGGAAGGCCAGCGCAAATACGTCGAGTCGCTCTCCGCTTACGCGCGCCAGTTCCTCGACCAGATGCAAAAGCCGGATGTGGATTTTATCGAAGGTCTTTCGCCGGCCATCGCCATCGAGCAACGAAGTTCCGGAAGCAGTCCGCGCTCCATCATCGCCACCACCACGGAAATATACGATTACTTGCGCCTGCTCTATGCCCACATCGGCCAGGCGCATTGTCCCGAGACCGGCGTGATCATCGTGCCGCAAAGCACCAGCGACATCGTTGACAAAATCCTCGCGCTGCCGCCAAAAACAAAGGTCATGCTCATGGCGCCAGTGGTACGCCGCCAAAAGGGCGAATTCCGCGATGTCTTTGAACGCCTCGCCCGCGAGGGGTTTGTGCGCGCGCGCGTGGACGGTGAACTGATCGAACTCGGGGACACCAACCGGCCGGCCAAACTGGACAAAAAGAAATTTCACAACATCGAGGCGATCGTAGACCGGCTGGTGATCGATGATAAGATCCGGGTCCGCCTTGGCGATTCCGTGGAAACGGCTTTACGGTGGGGCAACGGCGTTTTACTGGCTCTCCATCAATTGCCCGGCGCTGCCTCGGATTCGTGGATTGAAACCTTGCATTCAAACAAAATGTGCTCACCGGCCACGGGGAAAAGTTTTGACCCGCCCACGCCGAAGCATTTTTCGTTCAATGCCCCCGCTGGCGCCTGCCCGGTTTGCCATGGCCTCGGGCAAAAAATGGTTTTTGATGAGAATCTCGTGGTACCCGACCCGGAATTGGCCCTCGAAAGCGCCATCCAGCCCTGGCGGCGGGCGGGAAAACGGATGAACATCTATTATAAGGCGTTGCTGCGCTCCATCGCAGGTCATTTTAAAATCGCGCTGGAAACGCCATATAAAGACCTGCCGGATGATTTTAAGAAAATTTTGCTGCATGGATCGGGCGAAGATGAGATGGACTTTTCATTTTGGCGCGCCGGCAAAGTCAGCAAAATCACCAGGCCGTTTGAAGGGATTTTGCCCAATCTGGAACGCCACGCCACCGAAAGCGAAAGCGAATTCATCCGCAACCGGCTCAAGCAATATATGAGCCCCCAATTTTGCGATGCCTGCAAGGGCAAGCGCCTTAAACCGGAAATTTTGGCCGTGACCCTGGGAGAGGAGGCGTTTGCTTCCCGCTTCAAATCCCCCCCACGCGGAAAACTAAAGATTCCGGGTTTATCCATCATGGACGCCTGCAATCTTTCGGTGGAAAAAGCTGATGATTTTTTTGCCAATCTCAACCTGACTGATTTCCAACGCCAGATCGCCGGAGAAGTCATCAAAGAGATCCGCGCACGACTGGGCTTTCTTAAAAACGTCGGCTTGGGTTATCTGACACTCGATCGTGAAAGCGGCACCTTGAGCGGCGGCGAAGCCCAACGCATCCGGCTTGCCACCCAGATCGGCGCCGCCCTTGTCGGAGTCCTATATGTCCTGGACGAACCCAGCATCGGCCTGCACCAGCGGGATAACGACCGGCTGCTGGCCACATTGAAAGGCTTGCGGGATTTAGGCAATACCGTCCTGGTCGTCGAACATGACGCCGATACTATCCGCCATGCGGATTATATCCTGGACCTGGGACCGGGCGCGGGCATTCACGGTGGTGAACTGGTGGCCGCCGGCCCGCTATCCGATATTTTGGCCAACAAAAATTCCCTGACGGGCAAATATCTGACCGGCGAACTGCAGATTCCCATTCCCAGAAAACGCAATTCTCCTTCGGAAGAGAAAGGCTGGCTCGAACTGCTGGGTGCGCGTGAGAATAATCTGCAAAATATCGATGTCCGTATTCCCCTGGGAACGCTGACCTGTGTCACCGGGGTAAGCGGTTCAGGCAAAAGCACTTTGGTAAACGATATTCTCCAGCGCGCTTTGTTCCGGAAATTTTATGAGTCCAAGGAAGTCCCGGGAGCGCACCGGGCATTGAAAGGTTTTGAAAATCTGGACAAAGTCATCGTGATCGACCAGACCCCGATCGGCAGGACTCCGCGCAGCAATCCGGCCACCTATACAGGAATGTTCAATCATATCCGGGACCTGTTCGCGCGATTGCCCGCGGCGAAAGTGCGTGGTTATGAACCAGGGCGGTTCAGCTTCAACGTCAAGGGCGGCCGCTGCGAGAAGTGCGAAGGGGACGGCGTCTTAAAGATCGAAATGAATTTTTTGCCGGCAGTGTATGTCATTTGCGAGGCCTGCGGCGGCAAGCGTTATAATCGGGAAACGCTGGAGATTTCGTATAAAGGAAAAAATATTGCGGACGTTCTGGATATGACGGTCGACGAGGCGGTGGATTTCTTTCGGGCGGTGCCAAAAATCTATGATCCTTTATTGACCCTGGCGGAAGTCGGCCTCGGCTACATTCATTTGGGCCAGCAGGCAACGACCTTGAGCGGCGGCGAAGCCCAGCGGGTGAAATTGGCCAGTGAATTGTGCCGTAAAGCCACCGGCAAAACGCTCTACATTTTAGATGAGCCGACCACCGGACTGCATTTCCATGATGTGGCGAAGCTGCTCGAAGTCTTGTTCAAATTGCGCGAGACCGGCAACACTCTATTGATCATCGAACATAATCTCGATGTGATAAAAACGGCGGATTGGATCATCGACCTTGGCCCTGAAGGCGGTGCCGGCGGCGGAAAGATCGTCGCCGAAGGCCCACCCGAAAAAATCGTCAACTGCGCCGAAAGCAGCACGGGACAATATTTGAAATCGGTGCTGGCGCCGGCAAAAAACTGATCAATCAATGCCCGCCGGCAAAATATTCATCTTTTCGCGGCTTAATCAAATCGTCTAACATCAATGCATGGCATTGTTGCGGCAAAGACTGTTGATTTTGTTCACGCTCATTTTGAGCGCCGGACAACTTCTCGCCGCTGAGGGAAACAAGGCAACGCGCGCTTACAACGCCGCCATCGTCACTTTCCAGGACGGTGATTACCCCCGCGCCGGGCTGGAATTTGCCCAATTTATCCAGAGATTTCCAAATTCCACCAATGTGCCGAATGCCGTGCTTCTGGAAGCGCAAGCGGTCTACGAACAGGAGCAGTATACGAACGCCATCACCTTGCTCACCGAAAATATGGCTGGCGCCGGAATCCTGGCTGACAAATATGCTGATTGGATCGGTGAATCACAATTTGCCGAAAATGATTTTTTGGCAGCCGCGGATACTTTCGGTTCGCTGGTGCAGAGTTTTCCAGATTCTTCATTGCGGCTGCGCGGCACGGTCGAACAAGCCTCGGCTTTTGCCTCAGCCGGACAATGGACCAATGTCATTCCATTGCTGGCACAAACCAACGGTGTTTTTCAACGCGCAGCACAATTGGACCCAAACAACGATTTGATTTCCCGCGGGCGCGAGTTGGAAGCACAGGCGATGTCCATCGAACTTCAATATCCGGATGAATCAGCCGTCTTGAATTCCATCAATCCGCAAATCCTCACCCCCGATTTATATATTGGCCTGCAGCGATTGAAATACCAATTGACCATGGAGACGAGCAATTTCCCTGAGGCAAGCACGGCCGCAACCAATCTGTATCAGATCGCAAAAATCGCGGGTAATATCGATTTGATGGCCGAAAGCATAGCGATGCGCGCGGATGCTTTGGAAAAAATGGGCGATGTCGGCGATGCCATCACGATTTATTCGCAAAATCTCACCACTAATTCTCCTCCCGGACGGCAGCGGCAGGCGATCTTGAATATCGCCGACCTGGCCATCGGGCAGCGGCAATATTCGCTGCCGGAAACCAACCTGGCCATTTTCCTGATGCAATTCACGAACACTGCAATCCTGACTAATTTCCTGGGGCGATTCGCCAATCCCCCGGCCATAGACATGGGATTGCTCTCGCTGGCAGAATTGCAATTGAAAGATCATGCAGCCCAACCGGGAGAAACGAATCTATTAAGCGCAGCGCATACGGAATTGGATGGGTTTATTTCCACCTTCCCCAACAATCCACTCCTGGGTGAAGCTTATTTGAACCGCGGCTGGTGCTTTTGGCTGGAACAGAAACTTCTGGAAAGCCTCCCGGATTTCCAGGCAGCCGCAAATTTGCTGCCGCCTTCCGAAGATTTGGCGGTGGCCATCTTCAAGACCGGCGATGCGGAATTTGCCAGTACAAATTATCCCGCCGCCATCACAAATTACTATACCGTCTTAAACGAATTCACCAATTATCCCGCCGTCCGGCAGGAGCTTGAAGAACCGGCCCTGTATCAAATTTTACGCGCCAGCCTCGAAGTCACCAATTTGACCGATGCCAGCTACGCTCTGGCGCAAATCGAGGCACATCATCCTTTGGGCGAATTGGCGCCCGGCAGTGAATTGCTTTACGGGGAAAATCTGGCGGACTCAGGCCATCCAGCAGTCGCGCGCGCGAAATTTCAAAAGTTTGCGCAGGAATTTCCCAACTCCCCCTTGCGGCCCGAAGCAGACTTTGCCATCGCCCGCTGTTATGAACTGGAAAATAATTGGACCAACGCGATTGCCGCTTATCAGAACTGGCTGGGAAACTATCCGACCAACCGTTCCCGCCCTCAGGCCTTATACGCGCTCGCCCTGGTGAATTTTCAAGCCGGAAACGAATCGAACGCGTTCGTGCTGTTCACCAATTTTGTCGGGCAATATACCAACAACAGCCTTGCGCCGGATGCGCAATGGTGGATCGCCGACCATTTTTTCAGGCTGGGTGACACCAATTATTTGGAGGCCGAGGAAAATTATGAGTTTGTTTACCAAAATTTTCCAACCAGCCGCCTGGCCTATCCCGCACAGTATATGGCCGGATGCGCCGCCGCAGCGCGGGAAGATTTTTCCGAAGCGATCGGGCATTACAGCCAGGTCGAGACCATTCTCGAGACGAACACCGATTCCCCGGAATTATTGGCGCGGACCTTGTTGGCCAATGGCAAAGCATTGATGGACATGCCCTCCTCCGATACCAACAACCCGTTGGCGAATTTTAAACCCGCCAGGGATGTCTTCACCCAACTTAACCAAAGAAATCCTACGAATGAATTTGGCGCCCTCGGTTGGTTTTACATGGGCAACTGTGATCTGCAATTAACGAATTTTGACGCCGCCACCAATGATTACGCACAAGTGCTCAGCGCCGATGTCATCGCCTCTGTTTCAACGCGGAGTATGGCGCAGGTCGGGCTTGGGCAGGCCCTGGAAAAAATGGCGGCTTTGGCGACCTGCACAAACCAAACCGCGCTGCTCCAACTGGCCGAGGATAATTATCTCGATGTCTTTTATGAATATAATTTGCGCGACGGCGAAACGGCGGATCCTTACTGGACAAAACAGGCGGGATTAAAGGCTTTGCCGCTCATGGAGACACTTGGAGCGGGGAACCCGATAAAAACAGGCAAATTCATCGACCGCATGGAATATTGGCTTCCGGCCCTAAAAGATTCATTCGAAAAAATGCGCGCCTCCACTCTCTCTCCAAAAAGTTAGTTACAAATTTGACACTTGAGCCGGGCAGGTTTAGCTTGCGTTGTAAATGAGCGCAGCCACGACAAACCAACCGATGGTGAAATTGACCGAGGGCGCGGTGGAGGAGATAAAGTCACTTGAAAAGAAGGTGGAGAACGGCGGAAAACACCTCCGTTTGTACATCGAAGAGGGTGGTTGTTCAGGCATGCAATATGGCATGGTCTTTGATGAAAAACGCGATGGCGACCTGGTTTCTGAAGAGAATGGGGTGAATGTGCTGGTGGATCCCATCAGTGCCCAATATTTACAGGGTTGCAGCGTGGATTTCAGTGATTCTTTGACCGCCGGCGGATTCAAGATCTCCAATCCGAATGCCAAACAAAGCTGTGGTTGCGGAAAATCCTTTGAGGCCTGAGCGAATTTGATCAACTTGCGCAGGCCTATTAACGCCGTTCCGTGAGATGCGGAACGGCTTTTTGTTTTACGCGGGATGGATATTTTAGTTTCATCTTTGAAATGATCGGCAATTTGCTCATGCCTGAGTTGGTCGAAATGATCCGCAAACGCGATTTCACGGGGCTTCGCGAGATTTTATGCGCTTTTCCACCGGCAGATATCGCTGAAATCTTTGTGGATCTTAATCCCGACGACGAGGCAGTATTGTTGAGGTTGCTGCCCCGGAACCTTGCTGCGGAGGTTTTCGAGTTTCTTCCCGTTGACGATCAGGAAAAGACTTTGCACTCACTGGGAAACGAGCAGGTCGCGCAAATATTGAATGATATTTCACCGGATGACCGGACACGCCTCTTGGAGGAGCTTCCCGCCGCGGCAACCCAGAAGCTTCTCAGCCTGTTGAATCCATCGGAACGAAAGATCGCGACGGAACTGCTGGGCTATCCTGAAAAATCTGTCGGACGGCGCATGACCCCCGAATATGTCGCCATCAAACAAAGCTGGACGGTGCTCGAGGTGCTTGAACACCTGCGGCACGAGCATGAAAAACGAGATGCCATGGGGCAATTGTACGTCGTGGACGACAAGAACCATCTCGTTGACTTCGTTGGATTGCGGAAGCTGATCGTTTCACTTCCCGAAACCCGCGTGACAGAATTATTGGAGCACCAGAATCTTTCATTGCGGGCCGTGGACGACCAGGAGGCGGCCGTCCTGGCATTCAAAAAATACGGCGTGACGGTATTGCCAGTCGTTGATTCACAGGACGTGCTGCTCGGGGTCATCACGGTAGATGATGTTTTGGACGTGGCGGAACGCGAGGCGACGGAAGATATCCAGAAATTGGGCGGCGTGCAGGCATTGGAGGCGCCTTACCTTAAAACAAGTATTTTTGAGATGGTCCGGAAACGTGCCCCCTGGCTGGCGGTGTTATTCATCGGGGAAATGTTTACGTCAGTGGCGATGCAGAATTACGGGGGCGAGATACAAAAATTCGTGGTCCTGGCGTTTTTTGTGCCGTTGATTTTGTCGAGCGGAGGCAATTCCGGCTCACAGGCGACATCGCTCATCATCCGGGCGATGGCGGTGCGTGATGTCACGCTGCATGATTGGTGGCGAGTCTTTCGCCGGGAAGTCGCAAGCGGATTTTTGCTCGGCTGCATCCTTGCCTGCGTAGGCGTAGCCCGGGTTTTTATATGGCAATTCTTTCACTTTGCCGGACCGAATGGGTATGGCGCGGAATATCCGTGGCTGGCATTGACGATCGGCGCCAGTCTGGTTTGCGTCGTTTTATGGGGCAGCCTGGCGGGTTCCATGTTGCCGATTTTGTTGAGGCTGGCACGTCTGGACCCGGCGGTCTGTTCGGCGCCAATGGTGGCGACCCTGGTGGATGTCACGGGAATCGTCATATTTTTTAATGTCGCCGCCGTCATTCTGCATGGACGCGGACTTTAAAACCGGTGGCAAAAGGAACACTTCCAGGCCGGCAACACAAAGGCTTAACCGAATTTCCAGAGCTCAGTTGCTGCGCAGTCTTAAATTATGACTTAGGGTCCCAGGATAGGCGATAACGACGAGAAAGGGCTTCTGTTTGGTAAGGTTTGTGGAACGATTCCACGGGGCAACAACTCTAGGATTTGAATTTAACAGTCACCACCGTGAGCTTTTGGGGAGTGGAAGAAAAATGGATCTCGCCGCCATGCGCCGAAACGATCCATTGGGCAATGCTCAAGCCCAGGCCGCAACCCTCTATCGTATTATTGTGGCTGGTGTCGCCGCGAAAAAAACGCTCGAAGACGCGCGATTGCAATTCCGGGGCGATGCCCGCGCCGGTATTTTCGATTTTCAATTCCGCCCAGCCATCGGCCTGCCGCAATAAAATGTCCACCGTACCTTGGGGCTGATTATATTTGATGGCATTATCCATGAGGTTCAGAAGCAGTTGCCGGAGCCGATGTCGGTCGCCGGAAATGGAAGCTGCATCGCATGTCACGAGGTTAACCTTGATATCATGAGGTTGCGCGAGGATTTCCGCGTCAGCCACGCTTTCCCTCACCAATTCATCCAGCCGGAGGGTTTCGAAATTGAGCTGGACCTGCCCGGCGTCCGCCTTGGTCAATAGAGCCAGGCCGTCAACGATCTTGGCGAGGCGTTCCACCTCGGCAATATGGCTTAACAAACGTTCCTTTTGCACAACGGTCACATTTTCCTCGCGCAAAGCCATCTCCAGCTCACCGCGCATCACGGTCAGGGGCGTTTTGAGTTCATGCGAAGCATGCAGGGAAAATTCGCGGACGCGCTGGAAGGAATCATCCAGGCGCGCGGTCATGGCGTTAAAGACTTCCGTGAGGCGGTCCAGCTCATCGCCATTTCCGGTGCGGGGCAATTGACCGCGCAAATTGCCCTCGTGTACCTTTTCGACAGCGTTGGTCAATTTGGTCACCGGGGCCAAGGCCCGGCGGGTGATCCACCAGCCGCCAAGGAGTCCGAGCACGACCGCCGGCAGTCCCACGTCGAAGACCATCTCGCCGGTTTCATTCAAGGCGTGCTCCCACAAATTGGGCCGGTGGCTGTAGCGCATCGACTCCGCGATCTCCCGGTAAGTCCCCGCGCCAATGATGATGAGCGACACGATGAGGATCGCGGCGTACCAAACGGTCAGTCGGGTGCGGATTTTCATTCTTTCAAGACATAGCCGACGCCGCGGACGGTATGGAGGAGCTTGGGCTCAAAACCGTCGTCGATCTTTTCGCGCAACCGCTTCACATAGACGTCCACCAGGTTGGTGCCCGGGTCAAAATCATAGTCCCAAACTTTTTCAATGATCGTCATCCGGCCGCAAATGCGCCCCGCTGAACGCATGAGGAATTCGAGGAGGCGAAATTCGCGGGCGGTCAGGTCAAAATGTTTTTCGCCCCGTTGCGCGCGGTGGGAAATGGTGTCCAGGGCGAGGTCCGCGACTCGCAAGGTGGTGGATGGATTTTCCTGGCCGCGCCGGTTCAAAGCGCGCAATCGCGCCACCAGTTCAGCGATGACAAACGGTTTGGGCAGATAGTCGTCCGCGCCGGCATTCAAGCCTTCCACACGCTCATTGACCGCGCCGCGCGCCGAGAGCAGCAGGACCGGCGTGCGATTTTGCCGCTCGCGCAATTGCCGGAGCACACTCAAGCCGTCCCGCCCCGGCAGCATGATATCGAGCACAATGCCGTCATAGGGAGCGCCGGCGGCGGCCAGCGCTTCGTCACCGCGAAGGCAAACATCGACCGAAAAGCCTTCCGCTTGAAGACCCTTGCGGATCAACGAGGCGGTCTTCTTTTCATCTTCGATGACGAGCACGCGCATGGAAAAATTAGAACCGCTGGCGCCCGGTTCGTCGAGCGATTTCAAGGGTTGCTACATCCAATCATGAAACAGGGCCATGCCCGGGACAAAATGAATTCTTTGTCATAATTCAGAATTTCCTTTCAGCAGAAGGGTTTGATAAGTAATAACCTCTTTTAAAACCATCATGAAAAACAGTGGGCTCCCATTGGTCCCCGGAAATTTCCGCGCGATGACCGCGCCGGCACAAAGCCGTCGAATCGCTTAAAGGATCGGCTTTCATCTCATCCATGCGCCGTCAATCGATCATCGTTTTAAGTCTCATGGCCGGCGCCTTGGTTTCGTTATGTGGCTGCGCGCATTTTCAACCGCAGCCGATTTCGCCGGAAAAGACCGCCGCTGATTTCGATTCACGTTCGCTGACGAATGAAAATCTCCAGGCGTTTTTAAGCACCAACCATTTCAGCGGCGCCTGGGACCTGCGCTCACTGACCCTGGTCGCCTTTTATTATCAACCGGCATTGGCGGAGGCACAGTCGCAATGGACATTAGCGCGCGCGGCAGAAATCACCGCCGGGGAGCGTCCAAACCCGACAGTTTCCGTGACGCCCGGCTATGATACGCAAATCCCGAACAATCCCAGCCCATGGATGATCCCGGTGAGTTTTGATATCCCGATTGAGACAGCGGGCAAACGCGGCAAACGCATCGAGGAAGCGAAACATTCATCCGAAGCCGCTTATTGGGATTATATCGGCCAAATCTGGCAGGCGCGCAGTCACGTCCGCGCGGCGCTCCTGAGTTTTTATGCGGCGCAGGAGGATGAAAAATTGATCTCCGGGCAGGAGACGGCGCAAAACAATGTCGTGCGTCTGCTGGAAGGCCAGCTTCAGGCAGGCAGCATTTCCAGCTATGAAGTCACGCAGGCGCGCGTGACCCTGGAGACAACACAATTAGCGCGACAGGATGCTATCGGACAACTCAACCAGGCGCGCGCGCAACTGGCCGGCGTCCTCGGCGTGCCCTTGGGCGCGCTGGCAGGCGTGGAATTTTCCTTTAATGATTTTAAGAATTTTCCGCGGGACCTGACCGCCCCGGAAATCCGCCGACAGGCCTTGCTCAATCGTGCGGATGTCCGCGGCGCGCTGGCGGAATACGCGGCCAGCCAATCGGCGCTTCAGATCGAGATCGCCAATCAATATCCCGATGTGCACCTGGGTCCCGGCTATGCCTGGAACAACGGCAACGCCGGTGACAATGAATGGCAACTCGGTTTGACCGTGACCTTGCCGTTACTGAACCAAAACCAGGGCGGCATCGCCGGGGCAAAGGCGAAACGCGCTGAAGCCGCAGCTCATTTTCTGACCATCCAGGCGGGAGCGATCTCAGAAATCGATTCCGCCGTGGCCGGTTATGACGCGGCGTTGCAGAAATCCGCGACGGCAGAAAAATTATCGACCGACCTGCAGAGGCAGATGGATTCCACACGCGCGCAGGCCCGGGCGGGTGAGATCGATGCCCTGGCATTGGCCAATGCCGAAACGGAATTTGCGGCCGGCGGGCAGAGCCGCATGGATGCATTGGTGCAGGCGCAACAGGCGCTCGGCCAATTGGAAGATGCCGCACAAAGTCCGCTGACGTTGCCGCCGGAAACATTGGGCGCCGCGATAAACCAGAAAACTCAAAGATGAAACCGAAATCCATATTCATTGGCGGCGTGATCATCGCCTGCCTGGCTCTGGGCATTTTTGCCTTCGTCAAATTGCTCGGCGGAAGTGCGCCGGCTGCGGATGATCAATCGGGCGATGATAATGTCCAGACCATCATCCCGGTCCAGGTCGGCCAGCTCAAACGCGTGACGCTCCATCGGTATGTCACGGGCTATGGCACCGTTGAACCCGCACCGGCCACGGAAAATTCGTCGTCGGGGGGCGGGCCACTGGCCACGCCGGGCGCTGGCATCATTGCGAAGATCAATGTTGTCGCCGGCCAACCGGTCAAGAGAGGGGATGTGCTCGTGGAATTGAATTCCGCAGGGGCGACGTTTGATTATGCCCAGGCTGAAGTGGAGCGGCAGAAGCAATTAATGGCGCAGCAGAACACGTCGTTGAAAAATGTCGAAGATGCCGCGGCGCAACTCGCTTCGTTGGAAGTGATCGCGCCGGTGGACGGCACGGTCACGCGGCTCGACGTCACGCCGGGCCAGGCGGTGGACGTAAATACTGTCGTGGCGGAAGTGGTTGATTTGACCCGGCTGGCGGTGAAGCTGAAAATCCCGGCTTCCCAGGCCGTCGATCTGAAAACGGGCGAAGATGTCCAGGTCGGCGAGGATCCTCAATCCACGCTCGCCAGCCTTTCATTTGTCAGCCCGGCGGTCGACGCGGGCGATGGAACCGTTTCCGCGTGGGCGGCCCTGCCCGCGGACAGCGGATGGCGACCCGGACAATTTGCACCGGTGAAGATCATCACTCTCGTTGAGACCAATGCCCTGGCCGCGCCCGCCGAGAGCGTCGTAACGGATAATGACGGCCATAGTGTCATCTCAAGCGTGTCTAAGGACATAGCGACTCAATGGCCAGTAACGACCGGTTTGCGCGAGGGTGACTGGGTCGAAGTTGCTGGAACCAACTTGGAAGAGGATGCTTCTGTCGTGACCGTGGGCGCATATGGTTTGCCGGCCCAGACAAAAATCTCGATCGTCAGACCGGCGGACGATACCTCCGCCACCAATTCGCCCGCCGCGCAATGAGCCCCGACACTTCCTCAAAGCTCGGGCCTTTTGCGACGCGACACGCGCTGTCCATCACCTTCATCGCGCTCGCGCTTTGTTTGGCGGGCATCTTTTGCGCGCGGCAAACGCCGTCATCAGTCTTCCCTAAAACGGATTTCCCGCGTGTCGTCGTCATGGTCAACAACGGCATCATGCCTGCCAACGAAATGATGGCCACCATCACCCGGCCCATCGAAGAATCGATGAAGAGCATCCCCGGCGTGGTCTCGGTGACTTCCTCCACTACGCGCGGCTCCGCCGTCATCAACGTGATGTTCAACTGGGGCGCGGACATGAAGCAGTCGGAGCTTTTTGTCTTGAGCCAACTTTCAGAGATCCGTAATGACCTTCCGGCCACAGCGTCCACCGACGTCTCGCAGGTGGCGTTTTCGTTGAGCTATCCCATCATCGGCATCAGCCTCACCAGTTCCACCCGCAGCCAGATGGACCTGTGGGAAACGGCGAATTACACGATCAAACCGCTCTTCCTGCAAATCCCCGGCATCGCCAACGTGGATATCCTCGGCGGCAGCGAACCGGAATATCACGTCACTGTGGACCCGCTGAAATTGCAGGCGGCGCACCTGGGCTTGCAGGACGTAAGCGACGCGCTCACTCAAAACAACCTCGTAGCCGCCGCGGGCATGATGGTGGAAAACTATCATCTCTACCTGACGATGGTCGATGGACGCGTCCATTCGGCAGAAGACATCGGGAACGTGGTGATCGCCGTCCACGACGGTAATCCCGTCCGCATCCAGGACGTGGCGACGGTGCAGCGCGGACCGGCGCCGGCTTACACGAGCATCACGGCGCAAGGCCGGCAGGCAGTCCTGTTCAATATCGAAACACAGCCCGATGCCAGCATACTCCAGATCGCCGCGACCTTAAAAGCCGACCTCGCCCGGTTGCACCAGCAACTGCCGCCGGATATGCGCATGGGATTTTTCTACGATCAATCCCAGTTCGTGCGCGATTCCGTCAGCAGCGTGTGGAGCGCCATCATCTTCGGCCTCATCCTGTCGGTGTTCATCCTGTATTTCTTCCTGAAGAATTGGGGCAGCGTCTGGACGGCCATCGTCACCATCCCCATCTCTGTGTTGATCACCATCGTGGTGATGAAATTGACGAACATGAGCTTTAACATGATGACGCTGGGCGGCATCGCGGCCTCCATCGGGTTGATCATCGACAATGCCATCGTCGTGGTGGAGGCGATGTGCCACCGGCTCGCCGCGGGTGGACCGCGGTTGAAGAGCATCCATGAAGCGATGAGCGAAATCCTGACCGCCCTGATCGGCTCGACGCTAACGCCCGTCGTGGTGTTCCTGCCATTGGCCTATTTGAGTGGAATGCCCGGAGTGTTTTTCCGCGCACTAGGGCTGACCATGGTCGTGGCGCTTTTGGTCTCGCTGGCTTTGGCGATGACGTTGACGCCGTCGCTTGCGGCGTGGCTGATCCGTGGCCGGCATAAATCAGTTTCGGCCGGCGAAGAAGCCGGTTTTGTGCTGAGGCCCATGTTGCGGATTTACGAGGCCGCCATCCGTTGGGCTTTGCGCCATGCGTGGCTGACTTTGCTGGCCTGCGGTGTGGTGCTCGTCGCCAGCATATTCATTTTCCGGCAATTGGAGACAGGCTTTCTGCCGGATTTTGACGAAGGCGGATTTGTGATGGATTACCAGGCGCCGTCGGGCACGAGTCTGGCTGAAACTTCGCGGATTTTGGATGCGACCGAACAGAGCATCCGCACCAATGCTGATGTGGAAGGATATTCGCGCCGGCTGGGCACGCAACTTGGCCCGTTCATCACCGAACCGTACGTCGGCGATTACCTCATCAAACTTAAGGCGAACCGAAAACATTCCACCGAAGAAGTCCTCGATGGGATGCGCCAGGATTACAACCGGCGTTTCCCGATGATGAATTGGGATTTTCACGGCTATCTCGACGACCTGATCGGCGACCTGCAGATGGCTCCCGACCCGATCCAGATCAAATTATTCTCGCCGGATATGGATTGGCTGCAAAGCGTCGCGCCACGTGTTGAGGATCAGATCCAAAAAATTCCCGGCGTGGTGGACACCTTTAACGGCCTGACCGAAACCGGTCCCTCTATCAACCTGCGAGTGCGTCCAGCCGACGCTGAACGCTTCGGCCTCACCGCGCAAAATATCGCCGACGCCGTCAACGCGGCGCTGCTCGGCCAGGTTTCATCGTATGTGCTCCAGGGCGACCGCCTCGTAAACATTCGCGTGATGGCGGAACCGAAGAGCGTGGACACCATCTCCAAGTTGAGCAATCTACCCATCCGCACTGCCAATGGCGTCGTGGTGCGAGTGGAACAAGTGGCTGACGTGAATGTGACGCCCAACGAGGTGGAATTGAACCGGGAAGATCTGCGCCAGAATGACGTCGTGACCGCGCGGCTGGAAGGCGTGGACCTCGGCACCGCCATGCGGGAGGTGCAGGCAGCGTTGAGCAAAGACACCTGGCTGCCGCCCGGCACCGTGGAATACGGCGGGCTGTATCAACTGCAACAGGAATCTTTTCGCAATCTGCTGGCGGTGTTGCTCGCCGCCATTCTGCTGGTCTTCACGGTGTTGCTGGTCGAATTCAGGTCCTTTTATGAGCCGATCGCGATCATCTTCGGTTCCGTGCTGGCGTTGTTCGGCGCCTTGGCCGCGCTGTGGCTCACCCATGTTTCGCTCAACATCGTCTCTTTGCTCGGCATGATCATCGGTGTTGGCATCGTCGCCAAGAACGGCATTCTCGTGCTGGATTATTTCCAACAACTCCAGGCGCAGGGCGTGGACCTCGTCGAGGCGCTGGTTCGCGCCGGCCATCGCCGGTTGCGTCCGGTGCTGATGACTTCGCTGGCCGCCGCGCTGGGCATGTTACCCCTGGCCTGGGGCGTCGGCGCGGGCGCCCAAATGCTTCAACCACTGGGCATCGCCGTCATCGGCGCGCTGTTCATCTCCGTCCTCCTCTCGCTCATCGCCACGCCGGTGCTTTATTACGTGATGCGGTCTTTTAAGGCAGAAAGATCAGGGGCTGATATAGAAAAAGTTCTCACCCCTCACCCTTGATCCCTCTCTCCTCGGAGGGGAGAGGGAAATTTAAATTGGAAACGTTTACCCAGGGTGGCGGACGCTATCGCGTCCTTACCCTGGGCTACTATCGTTCGCCCTTTCAGGGCTTTAATCAGTTGTCACTCAGATGAAGATGCCCAAGTGCCGCCTTGACGCTGCGCGCAATCCGGCCTAGTGTTTCCAGTGTTCGGGGAGCCACATCACCCTCGGGGTGACGCTGAGAGTTTTGCGCGGGAGCGCAAATGACCCGTGAACTTGAACCGGATAATGCCGGCGCAAGAATTGGCCACTCTCGGGCTTTCCGCAAAATTATGATCGCATCCAAAGATTCATTCGAACCGCATAGCAGCGAGCAGTTGCCCGCCAGCAAACGTGTCTACGTCCAGGGCCAATTGCACCCCACCGTGCGCGTGCCCATGCGCGAGATCGAACTCTCGCCCACCAAAGGTTTCAACGGCCAGAGCGAAGCGAATGAACCCGTGCGCGTGTACGATTGCAGCGGGCCGTGGGGCGATGCCGATTTCACCGGGACCGTGGAGGAAGGTCTGCCCGCCTTGCGCGCGCGCTGGATCAGCGACCGCGGCGACGTGGACGAATATGCCGGGCGCGAAGTGAAGCCGATCGACGATGGATATCTCTCCGAAAAACATCGCGGCATGGACCGCGCCAAACGGCAGGATGAGACGTCGCTGCGCCTGGAGGGATTGACCGCGCCGCGCCGCAAAGCGCTGCGCGCTAAGTCCGGCAAAGTCGTCACCCAACTCGCCTACGCCCGCGCCGGCATCATCACGCCCGAAATGGAATTCATCGCCATCCGCGAAAATATGCGCGCGGCCCAGATCGCCGATATGGCCAGGGACATCGTCCGCAACGATTTGGAGAAACAACATGCCGGGTCCTCACAGAATTCGACCCGCTTTACGCCCAGCATCTTTGGCAAATTTCCCCAACGCATTCCGAAGGAGATCACGCCGGAATTTGTCCGCAGCGAAGTCGCTTCCGGACGCGCGATCATTCCCTCAAACATCAATCATCCGGAATTGGAACCGATGATCATCGGGCGCAATTTCCTGGTGAAAATAAACGCAAACATCGGCAATTCCGCCGTGGCGTCGTCCATCGAGGAAGAAGTCGAGAAGATGCGCTGGTCCACCAAGTGGGGCGCGGACACCGTCATGGATTTGTCCACGGGCAAGAACATCCACGCCACGCGCGAGTGGATCCTGCGTAATTCGCCGGTGCCCATCGGCACCGTGCCCATTTATCAGGCGCTCGAAAAAGTTGGCGGCAAGGCCGAAGACCTGACCTGGGAAATTTTCCGCGACACTTTGATCGAGCAGGCCGAGCAGGGCGTGGATTATTTCACCATCCATGCGGGTGTGCTGTTGCGGTTCATCCCCATGACGGCATCGCGCATGACCGGCATCGTTTCCCGCGGCGGCAGCATCATGGCCAAGTGGTGCCTCGCGCATCACAAAGAAAATTTCCTCTACACCCATTGGGATGACATCTGCGACATCCTGGCCGCCTACGACGTTTCATTTTCCATCGGCGACGGTTTGCGTCCCGGCTCGATCGCGGACGCGAACGACCGCGCGCAATTCGGCGAACTGGAAGTGCAGGGCGATTTGACCACCCGCGCCTGGGCCAAGGGCGTGCAAGTGATGAACGAAGGCCCCGGCCATGTGCCCATGCACATGATCGAGGAGAACATGGCCAAACAATTGGAATGGTGCCACGAAGCGCCGTTCTACACCCTCGGGCCGCTCACCACGGATATCGCGCCCGGGTACGACCATATCACCAGCGGCATCGGCGCGGCGATGATCGGCTGGTACGGCTGCGCGATGCTTTGTTACGTGACGCCCAAGGAACATCTGGGATTGCCGAACAAGAAAGACGTGAAAGACGGCGTGATCGCTTACAAGATCGCGGCCCATGCGGCGGATTTGGCCAAGGGCCATCCCGGCGCGCAATATCGCGACAACGCGTTGAGCAAAGCGCGCTTTGAATTCCGGTGGGAAGACCAATTTAACCTGAGCCTCGACCCCGTGACGGCGCGTGAATTCCATGATGAGACCTTGCCGCAGGAAGGCGCCAAGAGCGCGCATTTCTGCTCCATGTGCGGCCCGCATTTCTGCTCAATGAAGATCACCGAGGACGTGCGCAAATACGCGGCGGAACAGGGCATCGCGGAAGAGGAAGCGCTTAAGCAAGGCATGGAGGAGAAGAGCAAAGAGTTTGTGGAAAAGGGCGCGGAAGTTTACGCGAAGGCGTGAACGGTAATTAATCCTTCGACTTGTAACCCGAAGACCCGCATTGGTGAAGCGGCAGCACCGCTGCGCCTCACAGAGGCGCGGTCCGCTGTATTCCCGGAGCGCGGCTCTGTGAGCCGCAGCAACGTCCTGGCTTTTCAAGACCTCACAGGTTTGCTCCAAATGCCTTCGCTTGCCAAAGCTGCTGCGGGTTGCAGACCGCCTCCGTTCATTTCAACTGTTGCGGGTCATAGACCCGCGCTCCGTTCCTCTCGACAGGCTTCAAATAAAAGTCCATTGACGCCGTCGAACTTTTTCTGGCTTGATGATGGAGTATGAAACCGATCAGCGGATATTGTTTGATCAAACCAGAAGACCTGCATTGGCGGCCATCCAACCTGATGCGCATCCCCAACGCGGATTACCTGGAACGCACCGGCAGCACCGCTGCGCTTCACAGAGGCGCGGTCCGCCGTATTCCCGGAGCGCGGCTCTGTGAGCCGCAGCAACGTCCTGGCTTTTCAAGACCTCACAGGTTTGCTCCAAATGCCTTCGCTTGCCAAAGCTGCTGCGGGTTGCAGACCGCCCTCCGTTCATTTCAACTGCTGCGGGTCATAGACCCGCGCTCCGTTGGCTTCGTTTCCCCGGCCTTGGGTCGAACACCAGCGTTCCAAATGCTTGCGCATGAAAGCACGCTACGGCTCAATGTAAGTGTGAGCCAGCGACCCAAACCGCGTCGTCCCAGCCCGCCGCATAATCCCGGCGTGCGCGATTTGGTCGAGAGCAAGCGACAGGGATCCTCATCACCAAAACCAGAAGACGCCAGGCGCGGTTTTCGTGGCTGGAATGAGCGCGGTTATCTACCCCATCGGGATGAGCCTGGTTTGACACAGTTCGTCACTTTTCGTCTTGCAGACAGCTTTCCTGAATCACTTCGTTCCGAGTGGGAACATCTTGCCAGGATTGAAGACACCCATGAGCAGCGGACTGAGCTGGAGGCTTACCTGGACAGAGGACGTGGCGAATGTCATTTGCGCCGACCTGACATTGCCAAGCTGGTTGAGGATAATTTTCGGCAATTCGGAGAGTACTGCGGGTCACAGACCTGCGCTTCAGAACACACATCCCGCTACGATTTGCAGGCGTGGGTAGTGATGCCGAACCATGTTCATGTCTTATTCAAGGTGGAAAGCGTTCCTATGTCAGAGATTGTTGGCGCTTGGAAAAAGCATACGGGCAGGATTGCCAATAAGTTGCTCGGAAAGCATGGCCCGTTTTGGGCGGAAGATTATTTTGACGTGTTCATGCGGGAAGTTGAACACAGACAACAAACAATTTGCTACATCGAGAATAATCCGACCAAAGCAAAACTGGTTCTCGATCCGAAAGAGTGGCCTTGGAGCAGTGCGCGGTTTCGGAATGAATTTGGAGTGTTGCGGTTGTAGTGGAGCTCGGCTCTGTGAGCCGCAGCAATGTCCTGGTTTTTCAAGACTTCACAGGTTGCTCCAAATGCCTTCGCTTGCCAAAGCTGCCGCGGGTTGCTAACCGCCCTCCGTTAACTTCAACTTCTGCGGGTCATAGGACCCGCGCTCCGGGAGAAGTTGGAATTCAGGCCGGTGGTGTAAGCCCATCGGCCCATTTACACCGCCCGACCACTTCAAATTATGGCCAATTGGCAAGGATTTCGTTGGCTTTGGTGACCTGTTCCGGCGAGCCGGTGAAACTGCACTTCACTTTTCCGGCCTGGCGCGTGACCTGGACTACGATGGTTTCCAGGCCGCTATTCTTCATGCGGAGGCGGAGTTGTTTGGTGACTTCCCTGACGCTGTGATCTTGGAGGCTATTGCTCATGGTTGAGCTTCAGTGCGCGACGACCTTATAGCAATGCAATTCACCGTTTATTTCGGGAGAAGGGACGGACGGGACGAAAGAACTTCCGCTATCGCTCCGGCCGGAGTTTAATTTATTGGCGGGGAAAACTCGCGGCTTCACCGCGGGCTCCGGCCGGTCGTTGCGCCGCGGCAAAATAGATACGTCCCTCCTGATCATTGGATCAGGAGAGACAAGGACGCTACTTTTTCTTCTTTTTAGCGGCTGGTTTCTTTTTGGCTGCGCTTTTGGCTTTGGCTTTTTTTGCCATAGTTTTATTTTTTTACCGCGGTTGACTGGCTTGCGGGATAGAAGTTTCCCCGCAGGCAAATCCATCATGGTCCTCGAAGCGATGATTGTAAATGGCTTTGTGCCAAATTTGTGACGCCCGTCCGACTGTCCTTGCCGGGAATTTTCCGGGTGGTAATGTGATTTCGTGAAGCCGGAACAAAAACCCATCGGCGCCGATGTCCGCATCGGGCACGTGCATCTCAAAGTCGCCGACCTTGACCGCGCATTAAAATTTTATTGCGGCGTGCTCGGGTTCGGATTGCAACAGCGCTTCGGTTCGCAGGCGGCCTTCATTTCCGCCGGCGATTATCATCATCACATCGGTTTGAACACGTGGGAAAGCGCGGGCGGTTCGCCGCCGCCGCCGGGCGCGACCGGCCTGTACCACCTGGCCATCCTCTATCCCACCCGGGCGCAACTGGCGGATGCATTGCGCCGCGTCCTCGCGGCGGGAATCGAGATCGACGGCGCCTCCGACCATGGAGTCAGCGAGGCGATCTATCTGCGCGACCCGGACAACAACGGCGTGGAGCTTTATTGGGACCGGCCCAAAGAACAATGGCCGCGTTCACCGGACGGCGGTGTGGCGATGTTCACGCGCGCGTTGGATTTGGATTCCCTGCTGGCGGAGAAATGATTCAGGCGGGTTTGTCTTTGGCTTTTCGGGCGGCGATCGCCTCGGTGAACCAAAGCAAATCGTCCAGAAATTCCGCGGCGCGCTTCTCATAAGCGGGATCAACCGGTGTGCCATCGTCCTTGAAACTGTCGTGCACGCGCGAGACAGAAAGATTTTCAGGGATGGGGACCGCGCCCATGCCGATGATCACCAGCCGCAATTGCGCCAGGCAATTGATGCCGCCGAATCCGCCGGCGGAAACCGTCACGATGCCGACGGGCTTGCGCTCATATTCCGGCAGGAGATAATCCAGCGCATTTTTCAGGACGCCCGGATAACCGTTGTTATATTCGGGCGTGACGATGGCGATGGAATCCGCGCGGCCGATCTTCTCCCCAAATTCGCGCACGCCCGCGGGCGGATCGTCGCGGCGGTGCAGGCGTTCTTCCATGATGGGAAAATTATATTCGAGCAGGTCGAGCAACTCGGTTTCAACGCCTTGCCGCTGCTGCAATTTTTTCAGGACGAATCGCGCCACCTTGATGCTCTGGCGGTCGCGCCGCGTGCTGCCGCAAATGATGGGAATGTAATACATAATAGCCTCCGTCTTTCAACTCTGCACACTCTCGCGCAAAGCAACGGCGAAATCAATCGCGCGATTCCAGGGCGCGCTCGATGCGCCGGTCGGGAACCAGCCACATCAGCGCCACGCTGAAGTAAACCGCACAGGAAAGCCATGGACGAACAAACGCCAGTCCGATTCCGGTTGCATATATAGCCGGCGAGGGTTTTCCCTTCCAATCCCTGACGAGGGCGCGGGCCAGTTTTGAATCGCGGGGGTATTGCGCCCGGATGATGTTTTGGAGGAGGTAATAGGCGATGGACGCGCAAAACGTCAGCGCTCCGTAAAAGGCCGTCGGCGCGGTGGTGAAATGGTTCTCCCCCATCCAGCCGGTCACGAATGGAAAAAGCGAGAGCCAAAACAGCAGGTGAAGGTTCGCCCACATCATCGAGGCATTGACCGAGCGCGCCGCCTTGAGCAGATGGTGATGGTTGTTCCAATAAATCCCCAGGTAAATGAAGCTCAACACGTACGTCAGGAAGACCGGCAATAAAGGTTTCAGCGCCGCAACATCCGGGCTTTCCGGCACTCTCAGGTCCAGCACCATGATAGTGATGATGATGGCCAGCACGCCGTCGCTGAACGCTTCGATCCGGTTCTTTTCCATGGCGAAAAGATAGTAGAATATTACCGGAAACAGAATTCGAATATTTTTTTGCCTACACTATAATATCGGCATGGATCTGAACATCACTCCCATCGGCTATGTCGATTGCGCGCGCAAGGCGTTGGCGGATGATTTTTGGGGTGGCGCCGAATCGCGCATCGTATTGACGGACACTATCGAACCAGATGCGCTGGACGGCATTGAGGATTTCTCCCATGCGGAAATCATTTTTTTCTTTCACGAAGTCGAACCTGAAAAAATTGTCCGCGGCGCGCGGCATCCGCGCAATAATCCTGTTTGGCCAAAGATCGGGATTTTCGCCCAACGCGGCAAGAACCGCCCGAATCGTCTCGGCAGCACCATCGTTCGCATTGTGCGGCGTGAGGGCAAATCACTCCTCGTGGCCGAGTTGGACGCCGTGGACGGTACGCCGGTGCTCGACATCAAACCGGTCATGACGGAATTCCTGCCGCGCACAAAAGTATTTCAGCCCGAATGGTCGCAGGAATTGATGAAGAATTACTGGAAACAACCCTTCGAATAATGATTAACGATATGAAAACCAAGGAACTGGGAAATTCTGACCTGTCGATCACCCCCATCGGTTTAGGCGCCTGGGCCATTGGCGGCGATTGGGAATTCGGATGGGGTACGCAGGACGATACGCAGTCCATCGCCGCCATCCATCGCGCGCTGGAGTTAGGCATCAATTGGATCGATACCGCGCCCGTTTACGGCTTGGGACATTCGGAAGAAGTCGTTGCCCGCGCGTTGCGCGATTGGAAGGGCTCGCGGCCCTATGTCTTCACCAAATGCGGGATGTTGTGGAACGACAAGAAGGAGATCAGCTATTCCCTGCGCGCCGATTCCATCCGGCGCGAATGCGAGGCCAGCCTGCGCCGCCTCAAGGTGGAGGTCATCGACTTGTACCAGGTCCATTGGACGGCGGATGATTTGGCCGAGACCGTCGAGGGCTGGGAAACGCTCGCGGCACTGAAACGCGAAGGCAAATTGCGCTGGATCGGTGTCTCGAACGCGACCGTGGAGGAGATGGAGAAGCTGAAAAGCATCGCGCCCATCACTTCGCTGCAACCCCCCTACTCGCTCATCCGGCAGGACGTCAAACCGTCGCAATTGCCGTGGTGCTTGAAGAACAATGTGGGCGTCATCGTGTATTCGCCGATGGCGAGCGGCCTGCTCACGGGCACAATGACCCGCGAACGCATCGCGGCGCTGCCCAAGAACGATTGGCGAACGCGCAACGACAATTTCAAGGAGCCGAAACTTTCCCAAAATCTCACCTACGCCGACCGGCTGCGCGCCATCGGCAAGCGCCACGGCCAGAATCCGGGCGAGGTGGCCATCGCCTGGACACTGAACAACCCTGCGGTGACCGGCGCGATCGTGGGCGCACGGAATCCGCAGCAGTTGGAAGGCATCATCGGAGCGATGGATTTCCGGCTGACCCCGGAGGAAGTGGCAGAATTGGAAGGGAAATAAGCGGCCGAAGACTGCCGCAGTCCAAGACGCTACGCGTTCGCCGGGGGCCCTAAAATTTGCGCCAGCTTTTGGAGTGCGCCAGTCCCCTGGCGCTTTTCTAGAAGACCTGTTCAGAAATGGATAACAAAGATTTTAAAAGCTTCCAGCCCCATAAATAAAATTTCCCTTGACCGTCTAAAATTTTCCGCCTATATTTAACCATATGGTTAACAATTCATCCCGGTTGTTGGACCGCACTTTTTCGGCGCTGGCTGATCCCACGCGCCGCCATATCCTCGAACACCTCTCGCATGGCGACCGGTGCGTGACTGACCTGGCGCAACCATATTCCATGTCGCTGCCCGCTGTTTCCAAGCATTTGCGCGTCCTCGAAAAGGCCGGCCTGGTCCGTCGCCGCCGCAACGGACGGGTGCATCGCTTGAAACTGGAGGCGGCGCCGATGAAGCAGGCGCAGCAATGGATCGAGGAATATCGCAAGTTTTGGGAGGAACGCTTTGACCGTTTGGACGAATATCTGAAAAAATTACAAGAGGAGAAAAAACATGAGCACAAAAAATGAAACTGCGGGAAAATCGTCGGAATTAAAATTGACCCTCTCGCGCGTCGTCAACGCGCCTTGCGAAATGGTCTATCGCGCCTGGTCCGAACCCGAACAATTGGCCCAATGGTTCTGCCCACAGGAAGCCGAATGCAAGAGCGTGACTGCGGACGTCTGCATCGGCGGAGCCTTCCGCATCCATATGCTTTCACCAAAAGGCGACCACATCGCCGTCGGCAAATACCTGGAAGTAATCCCCAGTAAGCGACTGCGATTCACATGGCAATGGGAACACTACGCCATGCCGGAGAGCGTCGTGACAGTGGAATTTGAAGACTTGGACAAGACAACGCGCGTCACGCTGACGCATACCGGCCTGCCCGACCAGGAAGACGTGGCCGAGCACACGCATGGGTGGACGTCGCTGATGGATAAATTCGTTGGGCTGGTGAAAGAAAAAAAGATCATCGCATGATTTATGGCTACAAAAACTAAAGATTATTTGGGACATGAATTTGTCATCACCCGCGAGTTCGACGCGCCGCGCGAGCTGGTCTTCAAGGCCTGGACAGACCCGAAACAACTGGCCGAATGGTGGGGGCCTAAAGGTTTCACGAACCCCGTCTGCAAATGGGACGTTCGGCCCGGCGGAAAGATTTATGATGTGATGCGCGCGCCGAACGGCGTCGATTATCCGATGGGCGGCGAATTCCGCGAGATCACCCCGCCGGAACGGTTGGTGTTCGCCTGCGGCGCGCTGGATGCGAAGGGCAAAATGCTTTTTGAATTTTTGCATGACGCCACGTTCACGGAAAAGAAGGGCAAAACAAAACTCATCCTTCGTTCCAAGGTCACCATGACGACGCCGGAGGCGAACCGTTACATCGGCGGATTTACGACGGGCATGACATCGAGCCTGGAACGCCTGGCGGAACAGGTGAAAACAGAACCGTTCATCATCGAGCGCATCCTGGACGCGCCCGCCGCGCTGGTCTGGCGGGCCCTCACGACCCCCGAGGACATGAGCCGTTGGTATTTCGACATGCAAAATTTCCGCCCGGAGGTGGGCTGCGACTTCCGGTTCGTCGTCGAGCATAAAGGGAAAGTGCATGACCATCGCGCCCGGATCACGGAATTGGCGCCGCAGAAAAAAATCGCTTATACCTGGCGCTATGAGGGGCGCGAAGGGCTTTCCCTGGTGACGTTCGAGCTGTTCAGCCGGGGCCGGAAGATGCGGTTACGATTGACCCATGCAGGCCTGGAATCATTCGGAAAAGCGCCGGAAATGGCGCGCAAGAACTTTGTGGGCGGCTGGACGTGGCTCATTGGCACTGAAATCAAAGATTTTGTCGAGAATTTCGACCGGGAGATTTTTATCACAAGGACCGTCAACGCGCCGCGCGAGCTGGTATGGGAGGCGATGACCAATCCCAGGCATGTCGTGAACTGGTGGGGACCGCGCGGATTCACGACGACCATTGAGAAAATGAATGTCCGGGTGGGTGGCGTGTGGAAACACGTCATGCAAGGGCCGGACGGCACGAAGTATCCGAACCACAGCGTCTTCACGGAAGTGGTGAAACCTGAGCGCCTCGTGTTCGCGCACGGTGGCCGTCGTGAAAAAGGATCGGGCGCAAATTTCATTGCGACCTGGTCGTTCGACAATCTGGCCAAAGACAAAACGCGTGTCTCCATCCGCATGATCTTCAAGTCCGCCGCTGCCAGGGACATGGTGGTGAGGGAATTCGGCGCGATCGAAGGCGGCAAACAAACGCTGGCGCGGCTGGAGGAATTTTTAAAGAAGAGGGCTGTCACGAAAAGATAACAACCCATCGCTTGACCCGGCGGAAAGGGCGATGGATATTCAGTGGCTTCCTGGAGGCAGAAACAAAGTAAATAAGGAGAACGAATTATGAGCAAAGCGAAGAAAACCGCAGCCAGCCTGGTCTGGTTCGAGATCCCGGCAGACAATACCGCCCGGGCAAAGAAATTTTACAACAAGCTGTTCGGCTGGAAGATCAATCCGTTGCCGCACATGCCCGAATATTTCCACATGGACACCGGTGGCAAAGACGGATCGCCCGACGGCGCAGTATTGAAGCGCATGTGCCCGGAGCATCCGGTCACGATTTACATCAGCGTGCCCTCTGTGGCCAAAGCATCGGCGAAGGTCAAGAAACTGGGGGGAAAGATCGTCAAACCCAAAACCGCCGTGCCGGGCATGGGCTTTTTCGCCATCTGCCAGGATTCGGAAAATAACCCGTTCGCCGTTTGGGAAATGAGTCCGAAAGCAAAATAACCGCAACCACACCCGGAGAAATTATGTACGACAGTGCCATTATCCAGCCCTACCTGTTCTTCGATGGAAAATGCGAAGAGGCCATCGAGTTTTACAAACAAGCGCTCGGCGCAAAAGTGAACCTGCTGATGCGATACAAAGAGGCTCCCCCGGAAGCACAGCCGAACATCGCCCCGGGCAACAAAGACAAGGTGATGCATGCTTCCTTGCAGATCGGCCAGGCCACGATGCTGGCCTCCGACGGGCATTGCCAGGGCAAACCGAAGTTTGAGGGCAACGCCATCTCACTCATTTTGAAAACCCCGGCGGAAGTCGATAAAGCCTTCCAGGCCTTGTCCGAGGGTGGCCAGGTGTCGATGCCGGCCGGAGAAACGTTTTTCTCCAAACGTTTCGGCATGCTCACCGATAAATTCGGCGTGATGTGGATGGTGCTGGTGCATTCGAACTGAAAGGAATTTTATGGCCGCAAAATCTGCCAATGATTATCTGACACTCATCGCGCGACTCCTCCTGGGGCTGGTCTTTTTCGTGTTTGGCCTCAACGGCTTCCTGCAATTCATCCCGCAACCCAAAGAAAGGGGACTATATACTTATTCACCCTTGGTTATTTTGGGTGAAATTTTCTTTTGTTCTTGACATGCCGCCACAGGCTGTCACGATGCCATTCTCCGCGACGGCGGGGTTAGAGAGGAAGGTGGTGCCAGATGAGGGTACTGTAGTTTTTTGTACGAACCACGGGCCGCAAGACGTTGCGGCCCCTTTTGCTCTCTGGCACCAAAATTCATGATGATTTCTTCTTGGGTTTTCGGGGTTTAAGTTTCCGTGCGCCGCTGCCGCAGGCGATACAGGTTAAAATACTGCTGAAGGTTCCCTTGATTGGCTGGATGATTTTCTTCTTCTTTTTCATGCTGTCAAACTTTCGTAAGTTAATTGACCAGTGTCGGCTGCGCTTTGAACTGCGCCGTGGAAAATTCTCTGCGGTGGATTCAATCGGTTGTTAAACCGGACAACAAACTCGTCAACGTAGCGTTGAAGGTGTTTCTTGCTCATGCTGTGATATGTTCCGTGATAACCTCGTTTGAATAAAGCCCAGAATGATTCGATTCCGTTGATGTGGGCTTTGCCGCGAACGTATTCTCCAACGCCATGTTGGACAACACCGCGTTTGTAAATTCTGCCAAGCCGGTTATAACCCATCCACTCGTCAGTATAAAGGGTGGCGCCGCGAGCCATGTTCGATTTGAGTTGATAGTGGAGAGTGTCCATACCTGTTGATTCGATAACTTGGGCGCGGACTTTGCCAGTTCGCGTGCGGAGACCAAAGATGGGAACCTTTCCATACGTTCCCCTGCCTTTCATTATCTCTCGCCGACGGCGACTATGCATGTTTTTGGCTTTGCCGCCGATGTAAGTTTCATCAGCTTCGACTTTACCGCGCAGCTTGCGGGTTTCCTGCTTGTGAGCCTTGCGAATCCGGTGCGCCATAAACCAAGCGGTTTTCTGCGTAACTCCCAGATGTTTGGAAAGTTGGATTGACGACATTCCTTTGGCGCTTGATGAAAGCAGGTAAATTGCCATAAACCATTTTCGGAGTGGTAATTTACTGTCTCCAAATATCGTACCGGTCTTGATAGAAAAGTCTGACTTGCACCCGGCGCAGCGGTACCGTTTACCGCCGGAGAATTTATAAATCTCGGCATGTTCACAGTACGGGCAATATTCCCCAGCGGCGAATCGGATTTTGGCAAATTCCTTACGACAGATTTCCTCAGTATGGAAATAATCCATAAATTCCACGAGACTTTTGAATTTGAATTTTATCATTTTTGACTTTAGGTTGTTATTTAAGTTTTACCAAGTAACGAAATGCAAATTTTATTCGTCTGCGAAAAATCCGAAAATGCGTCAGAAGACGCTTGGAATAGATTCGTATCGAAAGTTTCAGATATTCCAGAAAATAAATCCTCGCCATCGCTACGTAGTATGGAGGTTCTGTCACTAATTCAGAAAGATTACGACGGACTGCTTCTGAGCAAAATGATTTCCGCCGCCGAAGTTGCGCGGTTCCCATATAAATTGATTTTTATTAAGGAATATTCGGAGAAGGATTTTAACCCGTCTCACCTGTAAAAGTCATTTTAGTAAGATTAATTCTGTTGTGATTGGAATTTTATTGGTCACAGTCACGCCATATACCCAGGGCGTACCATAGTCGTAAAGTTCAAGCTGTCTGCCGTCCACATTCACAACGCCAATACGCAATGCGTATGCTTCAATTTTCTGACCTTCCGCCACATCAATTATAGCGTCTGGATAATTAGTTATTGCGACTGTTTTCGTGTCGAACGGTTTCGCGTTTGGGTCAAATTCAAACGCCTCTGCCTCTGCAATAACCAACCCGTCTTCAACATTGTTAACATTCCCTAATATGGTATAAAACCCAGGAAAGCCGTTGCGGGTTTTAATTAAATCATCGAAATTAAACACCTTATTTCCAAATCTTCGGAAATTATCCGGCGCTTTATACCAATTTGTTGTGAGTGCAGTTTTGAAGATGGTATTCGTCGTAAATTGGTTGGTTTGGGATTTTGTTGAGATTGCAGACAACAAAAGTATTGCCAGAATAGTTTTCATTTTGAGCCTGTTAAGGTTTTCCAGATTCATCCATAGTAGATGGTTGATTGACGGCCAAACGAAGGTCGGCAACATCCAAATCGACCATATTGATTCCATTTGTGAGAATGCTGTAATCGGAATCCTCTACCGAAGCCAAACTGGCCTGACAACTTGACATAAGCTCAAAGTTGCTTTCCTGGGATTCTGACTTAGTTTCCAAAAACTGGACGCGCTGGATTAGCTGTGAAAGTTCGTTTGTTAAATTGTTTACAGTTTCGACTCCTTGGGTTGATTGTTTTTTATCGGCGTTTAAATCTGGCGTCCTGAACTCTGATACAATCAATGCTGTCAATGCCGCTATGATTCCACTGATTATGTAATTGGTGACTTTCATATTTGTTTCGTTTTGAAGCGGGAAAAGAAAAGGCGTGCAGCCAGCACACCCGATTAGAGGGCTGCAACGCCCTGAAGAAAGATGCACCAAGCCACACGCCAACTGGCGTGGAGCCGGTCAAGGGGTTCTTCGAGAAATGTTGCAGTTTCTAATCGCCCTTACCGCTTCACTAAAATGTCAATTTAAGGATATTGGAAGGGTTGACTCAGGCAAGCTCATTTTGTTATTGACAAGGCGTTTTGAAACACCAAACTGCGGCTGTCCGCGCAAGGGTGAACGCGGAGTGAATTTGGGCGGGGTTGGAAAAACGTTTTGCTCATTCGCATAACGCTTATTTTCTTATGACGAGAAAGTAATTACCAACCCCGCCCGCCTAAAATCATACTTTGACCCGTTTTGTGGTCAAGGGTGAATAGGTATATAGTTCCCCAAAGAAATGCCGCCCGGCGCAGCCGATTTCTTCGGCGCGCTCATGAAAACCGGCTACATGATCCCGCTGATTTTCGCGACCCAAACCCTCGGCGGCGCCTTGCTCCTGCTGAATTGTTTTGTGCCGCTGGCCCTTGCGTTGCTCGCGCCGGTCATCGTCAACATCATCCTCTTCCACCTGTTCATCGCGCCTTCGGGGATCCCGATCGCATCCGTCGTGGTGGCGCTGGAACTCTACCTGGCCTGGTCGTATCGGCGGTTTTATCTGCCGATGCTGGCGTGCCGGGCCAGGCCCTGATTATTTTTTCAACTTCAAGGCGAATTGGGCGACGCGTTTGCCGAGTACTTCGCCGGTCAATTTATCGGCGTCGGTCGGCGCAACGTCGGTGGGTTCTTGTCCCGCCTGACCCATCGCCCCGCTGAAACTGCCGAGACGGTTCACGCCGTTGGGTTGCATCGGCATCTCGCCAAGACCCACCCAGACCATGCCGTGTTGCATGGCGAGCGTGAAAAAATATTGTAACGTGCTGAATTTGTCGCCGCTTGGGCTGCTGGAAACACTGAACCCGGAGGCGATCTTGTCACGCCAGGCAGAGCCGAACCATTTGCCGGCGGTCGCGTCGGCAAAGGTCTTGAACTGACCCGCCGGGCCGCCCATGTAAGTGGCACTGCCAAAAATGATCGCGTCGCTGGCATCGAGTTTGGCGAAAACTTCGTCGTTCTTATATCGTCCCTTGTTGATGTCATCACCGTTGATGGCGATGAGATGGGTTTTAACGGACGCGACGGACGCGGCGCCCTTTTGGACGGCTTCAGCCAGTTTGGCGGTGTGGCCGGAGCCGGAAAAGTAGATGATAGAGATAGTAGGCATAGGTTTATTAGCGGTCTTTGTTTTAATTGGTTTCAAAAAAATCCACAGGTCGTTTACACAGCTGATACACTACGCAAAACTCTTATGGTTTAACAAGACCGGCGAAATTCTGCCGGTAACTCCAGAGCAGGAAAAGCGCGAGTGCGGAAACAACCAGTGCGATGGGTAACCCCGAATGATCCATAAAAGTGTGGAAACACAGGATGTTCACAACCACCGGTCCAACCAGCGTGAGGCCGAGCGGCACGTAACGGCCGATCAGCAGCAGCAGTCCGCCGGCAACCTCGCATGTGGCGACGACATAAAGGTAATGCGTCTCAAACATCGCCCCCATAAAGGCAGCGCCGGGACCCTGCATCGGCGGCATGGGAAGGAAATGCAGGAACTTGTTTGAGCCGAAGACGACAAACACGAGGCCGAGCAACACACGAGCGATGATAGTCAGGATTTTCATATTTTTAATTGTAGTTTAAGTGGAGGGGCCGGAGTTTCAGATATTGAGAAAAACCCGTTCTTTGGGAAAACGGACTTTCGGCGCTGTCGCATATTTATCCGTCGGCAACCGGTAGCCGAGCGTCGCGATCACGCCGCTGGCGAACCCTTGCGCTTTCAAACCAAGGATTTCATCGTATTGCGCGCGGTCAAATCCCTCCATCGGACAGGCATCGATGCCGAGCAAAGCGGCGCTGGTCAAAAGATTGCCCAGGCCGATATAAACCTGGTTGCGCGCCCAGGCATTGCGACCGGCCTCGTCCTGGCTTTGCACGATGCCGCCGACCAGCATGCCGCGTAACGGCGCCAGCGCTTCAACCGGAATCCCCTGCACTCCGGCGATATGTTTGACATGGGCATCCACGTCTGCCTCGTTGAAATTGGTTTTTGAGGCGAATACGACCAGATGCGAAGCATCGGTGATCTGCGCCTGCCCGTAAGATGCCGGCTTAAGTTTTGCGCGAACGACGGGATCGGTGACGACGATAAATTTCCACGGCTGTAAACCGCCGCTGGAGGGTGTCAGCAACAATGCTTCCTCCAGCGTGGCCCAGTCCTGGGAATTGATTTTTTTGTTAGGATCAAACTGTTTGGTGGCGTAGCGCCAATTGAGCTGATGGATCAATGTTTCCGGAGTGATACTTGTGTTCATGATCTAATTTTGTTTCTTTGTTTTTTTATTTAAATTTCGGCTGGAAAAATTGAAGGCAACCGGTTTCCCGATTGCCTTCATCTGTTCAGTTCAAGTCGAACAACAAAACCTGTGACGGTTTGTTGGCCGAGAGTTCCAATTTCGTTTCCTGGCTCACCGCCGCCGCGTCCCCGGCGGAAAGCGTCTTGCCGTTCAACACGACTTCGCCTTCAGCGACATGGACCCAGGCATTGCGGTTGGCCGCAAGCGCATGCGCGGTCTTCTGTCCCGCATCCAATTTCGCCAGCCACAGGTCTGCGTCCTGATGGATGGCGATCGAGCCATCGCGGCCCGTCTTGCTCGTCATCAGGTGCAATTGGCCCGTGGGCGTGTCGCGCAGGGTCTTCTCCGCATACCGCGGCTTGAGACCCTTGGCATCGGGCATGATCCAGATCTGCAACAGGCGCACCGCCTCGTCTTTCGACGGATTGAACTCGCTATGTTGCACCCCGCTGCCGGCGGACATGTATTGCAGGTCGCCCGCGCGGATGATACTGCCGTTGCCCATGGAATCCTTGTGCTGGAGCGCGCCACTAAGCACATACGTGACGATCTCCATATCGCGATGCGGATGGGCGCCAAAGCCCTGCCCCGGCATCACCAGGTCGTCATTGATCACCCGCAGGCTGCGGAACCCCATCCAATTCGGATCATAATAGTCCGCAAAACTGAAGGAATGATAAGTGTCCAGCCAGCCATGTTCGGCGTGGCCCCGTTCATTTGCTTTTCGTATAGTCATCATGGAAAGACTCTACCGCGCGCCTGTGATCCTGTGAAATATCATGTTTCTTGCCTTAGTATAACTTAAAGGTATACTGCCCGTCCACATTGGTGCGTGGTAGGGTGAGCATGTGGAATTTAAAACCAAAGAATTGTCCGGATCGACTCGAAGAATTGGAAGCGAGTTTGCGTTTGTATCGATTGGAGAGATTGGGTTTATAACTGACAACAAGGGGCTGGCAGATTTAATCATGGCTTTGAATCGGGTTCTGGAGGAGGACGCCGCTTTCCCATTCGTGGAAGAAACCTGTTTGTCCCAAACCAATCTTCCGCAGGATACTTCATCAAAAAAAACCCGCTGATGTAAAAGAATTTGCTCCTCCGCCTCTGAATCATTCGTTCCCGGTGGCAGATCAAAATAAGTTCCAGTCTCATCGTCCACATAACGTTGTTCATTTATTTTCCGTAACTTCATTCCTCAAATAGTCTAGCGAGCAGAAAGAAGTTCTTCAACCGTCCAAACGTGGTCAGTCAGTCCTGCCGCCATTGCTGGCGTCATCCCGATAGCACTGTGAACACGGCAGAAGTTAAAATGAGCAACGAACAAGGCAACAGCATGGCGATGGTTTTCGGTCTTCTTTGAGAAATTGATAGTCCGACGAACAAACCTGCGGTTAAACGTCCTCAGGCTGAGGTTTGTCCGCTCACAATGGCCGATGGTGGCGTGTTTCATGTCAGGATAGCCAATGCGAGGACTGCGATACACTTTGACCAGTTTTGGGGCGAAGAAGACGCGGTTTCCTGTATAACGTGGATCGGTCCTGAAACGCTTGGTCTCCGTCGCGTAATGGCAGTTGTCACCCAGAATGTCCTTAACCGCCCCAGCGCTTCCATGAAGTGCCACATATCCTCTGAATGAGTCGGTGGTGAGTTGGAACCGATTGGTGATGCGTGAGCCTAAATCCTTCAAAAACCCTTCCGTTTCCTCGCCTGTGCGTTTTCCGACCCTATAACTGACAATCAGCTTCTCGTCCTTGGCGACCGCCAGGAACGTCCACATTGAACCGCGCTCTGGGTCATCCTCATTCTCACCGTTGGGCTTCTGTTTGATATAAGAGAACACCTCGTCGCATTGGACATATGGAATGGTCAGGTTTCGGACTTTGGAATCCAGCAGACGGGCGCAATGCTCTCCAGCAGATTCAAGGATGCGTAAAACCGTATCTTCGTCCACACATGCCAGCCGGCCAGCCGCACGAATACCGACCGTCTCAGCCAGCATTGAGACTATCTGAGCCGCCTTGGCGCGATCTGTGCGTATGCCATCCAAAGGCTGCGTTTCACTGAAAGACTTGGCACAGCGGATGCACTTGAACCTCTGGACAGTCCCATTTCGATTCTTGAAACGACCACACTTTTTCACCTTTCCGCTACAACAATGACAGTTCAATTTCTCCTTTCTTAATATCGTTGACTTATGTTTAACATAAGTTAGTCTCAATGCAAGACTTTTGTTAAACAAAACTATGAAAAATAAAATGGGCAGACCTCAAATTGTGCCAGGTGAGTCAAAAAGCATCCTGATTGGGGCAAGGTTCTCCCCTGACGAATCAAAGAGAGTTCACACCGCTATTGGCAAGTCTGGGAAAACGAAGTCAGAATGGGTCAGAAAGACCTTGCTTTCGGCGGCTGGCAAAGATACTGTCTAAGCATCTCGGCGACCCCAAGTTGCCTGTCGGCGGACGAAATGAACTGTGCAAAAGGAAATTTCGTCCGCCGTTTTATTTTCTTGGCGACTGATTCTGGCGTCATCAGCCCCCGCGTTATATCCAGGCCATAAAAGTCCCGCTCCTCTCGCCGGTTGAAACCCGTTGTAAGACTGGCGGGCGGCAATCAGAGCGGTAAATTACTTCATTGATGTTTTACGCTTTCAACAGCGCATTACCGATCAAATCGGCAACAATCAGCATCCTCTCATTGTTCTGATTTATGGTCAATAATTTATTAACGTAAAGTGCTTATACAAAGCGGATTGTATAGAGCATTGGATGGGCTTGACTATCACACTCAAACCGGATTGTATGGTTATTGAAATTTAGTGAAGCGGTAAGGGCGACTAGAAATTACAACATTTCCGAGAGAAACTCCCCTGCCACGCTCCACGCCCATCGGGCGTGTGGTTTGGCGCATCTTTCTCAAGGGCGTTGTAACCCTCTAGTCGGGTGTGCTGGCTGCACGCCTTTTCCCTGTCTTGCTTCAATAATAAATGACAGAAAACACATAAAATCTTAGAGCACACAGGAACTATCACATTCTTAAAAGAAGACTCTGCTCCAACGCGGGAAACCGGGCTTGGCGTGTAATTGCAATGCATTCTTCTTGGGCTGTGATAGGCCTCTGTGGGGTGTGTTCGGTTGCACGCCATTTTTATTGCTCTGATGGAAGGAAGTTATGAAAAAGATATTGGTCGCTATTACCTGCATGCCGTTGATCCAAGGTTGTGTCGTTCAAAGAATAATGGATTCTCAGGATCGACAACATTATTCGGAATACCTGGAACAAGTGGATCAAACCAATTTGGAGCGCGAGAAATCCCACCTGCCCGACGAGAAGCCGATGGCGTTCGATGAATGGGATGGTAAAAAATAAGGGACATATGCCATCCGATTTCCATTTTGCCACAGCCATGATAGAACTGGTCGAGAAAAGACCCTCTCAGGGACTTCTGGCTCGATGCTATTCCGAAGCCGAAGGAGATGAAGCTAAGGCAAGGGCAAAATACGTTGCCATGCGAGCCAAGGAAATTGAGGAGCAGGAAGAAGCCGCCATCAAACAGTATGAGCAACAGGTAAAGAGAAAGGAATCGGAACGCCAAAAGGTGATTAATTCTTTCAATTTTGAAATGTTCCAAAAAGAATACAAGCGTGAAATACCACTCCGCTATTATGGCCGAAAAGAGCAACAGGATATGTTCAAAGAATGGAGAAATCGGAAGCTGAGAGAAATGGAGGCGTAAAAATGGAAGAGTCAAAACAGACAGATACCGATCGGATAAAACATCTTGAGTCTGTGAATAGAGCACTCAATCGAGATATTGAGTGGTTAAAAGGCAAGATTGAAATGGATGATAAGGCAAAAAAAGATGCTAAAAAGAGTGTGGTTAACGGGGCATTGGTAATCATCATGATGATTGTTGGCCTTATCGGATGGTCGGCAATCCTTTACTTCTGCATTGCAAATTTTAGCCCATTCCCAGCGGTAATGGTTTTGTTCGTATTATCCTGGTTGTGGTCATGGATTTGCTACGTGCCACTTCGGAAAATTGATAATAAACAAAAGGAAAACACAAAATGAACAACCTGCAATGTTACGACGAAATTACCGACCACACAATCCATTCAGTTTACCAAATATGGTCGCATAAACAGTTATCAAATAGTGAGCAGGTTCAGGTGATTGGGAAGAAATCACTTCACACCATCCTGAGAACTGACATCTTTTATCGAGGTCAACCTGGCTACCAGATTGTGGAAATCATCGCGGGCGACGGCTGGGAGGGCGCGGAATAAATCGGCGGCAATCATTGCAGCGACATGCTCGGGCATCTTAAATGCCCGAAGCTCATTTATGGATGAGCCGAGGAGCAGTGTATATTCTCCGCCGTTATTTCTGACGGCGTGCACGTTTGCTTGGGTTTCAGGAACATTCATGGCATTGATTGGTGGTTTTAATTATGTTGTTTCAATGAATCTCAAGAACGGCCTCTTTTGGTATCGTGATGAGGCGACGTATCTCCGCTTCCGAGAAATTATTGATGACAAGGATCAACTTGTGTCTCCTTACTCTGTTTGGGTTGCAAAGGCTGAGAAATTTATTGAGGAAAAGGCCGAGCAGGGGACTTTTCTTGTCAAAATCAAAGCTGACCCCGATGAGTTTGTCTCGTGGTGTAATATCAATTCCAGAAAACCTGACGGGAGAGCCAGGATGCTTTTTGCAATAGAGAAGGCACGCCATATAGGAGGCAATGGATAATTTGCCTGAAAATGTTACCCCATCCCGTTCATCGGAGATTTCAAATATTTTTGCCGCCACAGCACCAATGTGGACGGGCAGTATACTTAAAGGTATGGTGTCCATCTAGATTGGTGCTGGAATTTATCGCTTGCGTTTCCCACGCCGTGGCTCAGCTTTGGAACGTTAGTCTGATTCCAATACCAATGAAAAATATCGTCCTCGCAATCGGTTGCTGGCTATTGAGCTTGTTCTTTTTCTATTTCGGAATTATTCACTTCATAAAACTTACACGGACATCCCCTGATGCCACGGTGTAAAATAGGTTTATACAGTACCCCTGCATCCCGGTATTATATAGGGTGTTAGACCGGCCAAATAAAACTCGCAAGTTGCTTATTTTAAGTTGCTTAGACAGCGAATGTCTAAGGCTAATTGTTAAAATTCAGGCATGATTAAGAGTAAAAAACAGTTTGAGTCTCAAAAGGGGCAAAGCTTGCCTAACATGACTGAATACGAAGCCAGAATGCATCTTGAAGGTATTCGGTGGCCAAATGGGCCAGTTTGTCCTCAATGCAAAAGTTCAAACGTCTATGAAATGCAAGGAATGAGCATCCGTCCTGGTTTACGCCGTTGCCGAGAATGCAAAAAGCAATTCACTGTAACGGTTGGGACCATTTTTGAAGATTCACACCTGCCTCTGTCTATTTGGATTCAAGCTTTTCACCTGATTTGTGCCAGCAAGAAAGGAATTTCATCGTTGCAGCTTCAAAGAAATCTTGGATTAGGATCATACCGGACTGCTTGGTATTTGTCCCATCGCATCCGTTTAGCCATGAAAACAAACCCTAAAAATTTTACTGGAACTGTTGAGGTGGATGAAACTTACGTGGGAGGAAAGCCTCCGGCTGGCATTAAATCAAAACGCGGTCGTGGAACTTACAAAACTCCGGTCGTCGTAGTCGTTGAGCGCGATGGTAGAGCTTATTCCAGACCAGTTGACCGCGTTACTTCAGCTAATCTCAGGAATGTCATCAGAGAATGCGCTGCCGATGCTTCAGCAATTCACACTGACGAATTTGCAAGTTATCGGAGTTTGAGCAAGCACTTTGCTGCTAAACATGAATTTGTTAATCACGGTGAAGGAGAATATTCCAGAAACGGAGTGAACACCAATACAGCTGAAAGTTACTTTGCCCTGCTGAAACGTGGAATCCGTGGAACTTTTCATCATATCAGCAAAAAGCATTTGCACCGTTACTGCAACGAGTTTGAATTTCGATGGAACAGCCGAAAGCACCTAGATTTAGACAGACGGGATTGGGCATTAAAGCACACCGAAGATAAATTGTTGAGATTCCGTGAACTGGTTGGAAATTGAGTTCTTAAATAAGTAACGAGGCGTCCTGGCCTTTTATCCTAAGTATGGAACTGTTGAGATTACGATTTGGCCTTTTACAGTCGTCGTTTTCAACAGTTCCGGAATAAATCCTTACGGAGTGGGGGCCGAGCCTCGTTACACAAATTTAGCCCAAGTCCTGCTTTATGTCTATTTTCCATCTTTTTCTTTGTCCCATCCAATTTTAAATCCAGCCTTATAGCCATTCATCCAATCTTGGCGGTCTCCTGCATTATCAAATTTCATGTCAGCCGTATCACGACGGCCTTTTGAATCAAATTCTTCATCGGTTGGATAAGAATCTCCTCGATTATAGGCAGCTATTCCATCAACTGCTCCAATCCATGCGCCGGACTCAAATACGCTGTTTGTACCAGATTGTGACGTTTGGTCAGATGAATTAGTATTTTGGTTGGATTGAGACGTAGTGCTCTGGTCAGGCAATAACGAACCAATCAAAATAAGAAGTGTAAAACTGACAATGACTCCAACCACAATTTTAGCCCAAAGAGGCAATTTTTTCATACATTGAACCCTTTCTGGATGATTAGCGATTGGAAGATGACAGGAAAAAGGCGCGAACCTGACGCACCCAGCTAGAGGCACTTGGAAGAGCCCGCCACAAGACACGCCAAGCCGCGCCCAGTGAGGGCGTGACTCGGACGGGTTTGTGGTATGAAAGTTTCCAAGTTTTCTAGCCACCCGTGACCGACCTACGCTAAATTGTTATGTCGGCCATAACCATCCCAAGAGGGTGGAAATTGTCAACAAATTTTTGACCCTGAGCGAGAAAGTGAATTTATGAGAACAGTTATCGTATTCGCAGAATTGCCAAAAATGACCGATACAGTCTCAACCATAACGAGATGGCAAGATTTTTTGAAAAATGCAGAAGGTTCCTACAGGCCAACCGCAGAAAGTGCCCACCCGACCATAAATCTGTGGCAGCTACCCTTAAATAGTGGATTGCCATTCTTGGCCAAGTTATTTCAGTTCTCGGAACTTTATCAAATTCCCATTCATGCCCTAATCTTGGACGAGCCTCCAGAGTGGATAAAATATCCCCCAACCAGTTAAGAATTTTGCTTTCTTTCATGAAGACCAGAACACTTTCCGTCATTCACCCTGACAGACTCTCAGGATGCCAGTATAACAAAAGTTTTATGAAGTGAATAATTCCGTTCTATTTTATCCGAAACACCATCCAAATGGGATATGTGCGGTCACGCGGTGGGCTGGTTTTAACGAGAAGCAAAAACCCATTCCAGTTTTGGGCGGGAGTTGTAGCCTTATTTTTAGGTGCTGCTTTTCTCATTGTGTTCGGATTAATCGTCATTTTCGGAAAGGTTAAACTATGAGATTACATCAGCCGCGCTGGAGCCAACATCAGATTGGACTCGCAAGTAACTCCTCAACCGTCCAAACATGGTCTGTGAGTCCTGATGCCATTGCCGGTAAAGCGCTTGTGGAAATCTTGTAATCAGAACGATGCCAAATTGATTTTCTGCCGTCCCTGCGGGACTCAATTTGATTTAAATTCTAACCCCACCGATAAATCGGTGGGCTATCGCCTATCGGCCTCCGGCCTTTTGTTAGCGCCTTCGGCGCGACCGACAATAGCCCGCCGTTTCAACGGCGGGTGGCGGTGGCAATAGTGACGGAGTCCCGTTAGGGACGGCAGAACGAATTATCGATAGCGTTATCAAACTTTGAGGCTTGCAAGGACTCGCCACATAATTCAGCTTTAAACGCTAGCATTGGAAAATGGGGATTTTTGTATTCATTTTTATCGCTAATCTTGCCGTCTGTATCGGAGTTTGGTTCTTGACCAAGAAACTGCCGATATGGATGCGATTGCTTGTTGTCACATTTCTTCTTGCAGTCGTGATTACGCCTGTCGGCGGAGCCGGCGAGGGAGGTGCTTGGATCATGCCCCTGGGGATCATGCTAACATTTTTATTATATAATGTAATCATGGGCGTTGGCGACTACGGCGATCTCCATGCTTTATTTAGGGAAAATTTTGCTCTCGGCCTCTTCTTGGAAATTTGGGGCATTACCTATCTTCTCTGTATAGTTGTTGTGTTAATTCGCTACTTGATCAAAATAGGCAAAAGACCTAGGACGACAGTGGTGAAATGATACTAAAATGGAACTACGCCATCTCCGTTACTTCATCGCGGCGGCGGAACAGGAAAATGTTTCGCGCGCGGCGGTGAAACTGCGCGTCTCGCAGCCGGGCGTCAGCCGGCAGATCCGGGATCTGGAAGAGGAGATCGGGTTCAAACTGTTTGAGCGCAGCGCCAGATCGTTGAAGTTGACCAAAGCGGGTAAAATCTTCCTCACGGAAGCGCGCGCCGTCCTGCAACGGGCCGATGACGCAGTGAAAACTGCGCGCGCAGCGGCCAACAAACCCGGTGGCGAATTGCATGTGGGCTATGCGCCGTCATTGACCGTCCGCATCCTCCCGCAGGCGTTGCGGGTCTTCCAGGAAAAATATCCTGAAGTGCGCGTCTCGCTCCATGATCTGTCCACGGAAGAGATGTTCGCCGGCGTGCGCGGGGGAAAATTGCAGGTGGCGCTCACCGTGCAGCCCAAGGCCAAATCGCTGCGCGACCTGGATTTCAAACTGCTCGCGCGGTACACCATGAGCATCGCGGTCGCGCCGAAGCACCGGCTGGCGAAATTGAAGTCTGTCACCCTGGCGCAATTGCTGGAAGAGCCGCTCATCGGTTACAGCCGCGAAGAATATCCCGAATACCATGCGCATCTCGCGCGGATCTTCGCCCCGGGACCCATCCCCGAGGTGGTCGAGGAGCATGATGGCATCGCCAGCATCGTGGCCGCGGTGGAATCAGGCCGCGGCTTTGCGCTGGTGCCGGATTCTTTCGCCTGCATGGCCGGGCCCCGATTAAGGATCATTCCATTGAACCCCAGGGGTGAGTTGATCCCCGTCGGGGCGATCTGGAAGAAAAAGGCGGCCACGCCCTTGATCGAGAAATTTGTCGAGGCGGCAGGAGGAGGAGAGTTAAACCGCGAATAGACGCAAATAAACGCGAATTTGGAGAAGAAATGGAAAAAGAAGAGACCTCCAGCCAGATGTCCACTTTTAAGATTGTGTTTCCCCGCAACATGACGCTTTTTGCTTTCCTGCTACCCTTCCTTCATGAGGGGTGTGTTAACATGCGTCTGTAGGAGCCGAGGTCACGAGGCTCAAACTCTTTCTTGTATCTTGCCTCATGCCCTGTGCCTCGCGCCTGACGGCCTCCCAATTCCACAGATAGCGATTTTGCGAAACGAACCCAAACTTTCAGCCCGAAATTTGGTTTCAAGAATTTATCATTCAACATCTTATGAAAAAACCACTCAAAAGCGGCCTCCCAAAACGAACCCAAACTTCTCGAGTTTTTCGGCACACCCACCCCATGTGCCAACTCGTCTCGCCATAGCTTTAGAGACAGCGGATCCGGCCCAGTCCGGCCAAATCAAGGGGTATCAAGCAAGATGCTTCATTTTGACGAATTTGTTTCCCGGCAACATGACGCTTTCTCAATTTCATGCTTAAATCACCCGGTATGAATGCGATGACAATTTTAGATCGCCTCGGTTGGAAACAGCGTTCCGTCCGAAAAATGTGCGGACTGTGGACTATTTGCCGCGCCGAAGCGACGCGAAGGCGGATTATTACGTGAAGTTACGCAAAATTACGTGAATTTACGCTTAGCAAGAGATAGGGGTGGGAGATAAAAGAAAAATTGGACAAGGAGCGGCTTCGTCCTAAATTCATATGAAATAATACAAGGTTATGAAATATCAACTTCTTGGAAAATCCGGTTTGCGCGTCTCTGAACTGTGCCTCGGCACAATGACCTTTGGCGAAGAGTGGGGCTGGGGCTCGGATAGAGAAGAATCCAAGGCGGTCTTCGACGCCTATGCCAACGCCGGCGGCAATTTTTTGGACACCGCCGACGGTTATACGATGGGCACGAGCGAGAAATACGTAGGCGAATTCATTCGCGGCCAGCGCGATCAATTCGTGGTGGCGACAAAATTTTCCTTCAACCAGCGGCGGGGCGACCCCAACGGGGGCGGCAATCATCGCAAGAACATGGCGCAGGCATTGCACGGTTCGCTCAAGCGGCTCGGCACCGACCACGTGGACCTTTACTGGATGCATGCGTGGGATGAAATGACGCCGGTAGAGGAAGTGATGCGCGCTTTCGACGATTTCGTGCGGGCGGGCAAGGTGCTCTACATCGGCATCTCCGACGCGCCGGCCTGGTGGGTGGCGCGGGCGAACATGCTGGCGGAACTGCGCGGCTGGACGCAATTCGCCGGCCTGCAGATCGAATACAATCTTATCGAACGGACGCCTGAACGCGAATTGCTGCCGATGGCCGAGGCGCTGGGATTGACGGTGACTCCGTGGTCGCCGCTGGCCAGCGGTTGGTTGACTGGCAAATATGCCGGCAAAGCAAAGGAGGAACGGCGCCTGGACAAGACCCCGGCATTTGCCCGGCGCACAGAGCGCAACGAAGCGATCGCCAGGACGGTCGTAAAAGTTGCCAAAGCGGCCGGAAAATCCCCGGCGCAAGTGGCGTTGAATTGGCTGCGCGCGCGCCGCAACACCATTCCCATCATTGGCGCGCGAAAGCTGGACCAGCTCAAAGACAATTTGAACTGCATCAAATGGTCATTGAACGCGAAGCAGCTCGCGCAATTGGATGAAGCCAGCAAGATTGAACATGGCTTCCCTAAAGATTTCCTGGAGAAACCGTTCGTGCGCGACTACTTACACGGCGGAATGTTTGATCAGATCGTGAGGCAATGACTGTTTAAGCAAGCCTTTCGCTGTTGCCATCCCTCACGAAGCTTGCCCTTCATCGGCGCTTCTTCTAATGTTCGCGGCGTTGAAAAGGAACGGCAGACCTGAAATACCGCGCAAGACGATCTATCGCCTGTCGATCTATTTGCGTTGCCTGGCGCGATTGCGTGAGAACGGCATCGGCACGGTGAGCAGTGATGCGCTCGCCCGCGCCGCCGGCGTCAAACCCACCCAATTGCGCAAGGACCTGGCCTATTTCGGCACGTTCGGCACGCGCGGTCTGGGCTATGAAGTGGCGGAACTATCCGAAAAAATCTCCGAAGAACTCGGCACGTCGCGTTTGCAACCGGTGATCCTGGTCGGCGTCGGCAACCTGGGGCTGGCCCTGCTTTCATACCGCGGATTCGAGAAAGAGGGTTTTGAAATCATCGCCGCCTTCGACCTTCATCCGGACCGGGAGCGCGACAAGGAGGTCAAACAGCCGATTTACGGCATGGCCGAATTCCCGGCGTTTGTGAAACAACAAAACGTCAAGATGGCCATCCTGACGGTTCCCGCGTCAGCAGCGCAGGAGGTGGCCAACCGCCTGATCGAATCGGGCATCATCGGCATCCTGAACTTTTCGCCGATCGTGCTTTCCGTCCCGGAAGAGGTGATGGTCAACAACGTCAACCTCGCCATCGAACTGGAAAACCTGAGTTACTTCACGCAGGAATGAGTTGCGCAGCCTTCCGGCGGCGCAGTTTTTTCTTCGGCACTTCCACCACCGGTTCGGGAGTCTCGTCCAAAAAGAGATAACGGCCGCAATTGCCGCAGAGCTGGAGATCTTCATGACGTTTCAAGGTCATGACAATGCCCAAAGGCACACTGACATGACAGGCCATGCAAGTTTGACGGCGGACGGTGGCGACTCCCTTTTTGCCGCGAGCCACCAGGCGGTCATAATGACCAAGGATTTGCGGAGGCACTTTGGCCCGTAATCCGGCTATGCGGGCTTCGTCATTATCGGACTGTGTTTCGCTGAATTCGATGGTTTGAAGTTCGATCAAAAACTGAAGTAAATCTTTCATAACAATCCATATTATGATGCGACGCGAGGAGAGAGCAAAGTATTCCGCTGTCTTTCTTTCACCCTTTTTTGCGCGCCAAAACGGCGAAACTCATGGATGCGTCAGGATATGGCGCAAGTAGAGGTACATGATCGGCGCGTTGAACAGGAGACTATCCAATAGATCCAAAATGCCGCCAATGCCCGGGAACAACCGCCCGGAATCCTTCACCCCGGCCTCGCGTTTGAATAATGACTCGATCAAATCGCCGATGACGGCCGTGGAACTCAAAATGACACCCAGGATGATGGCATAAACCCAGTTCATATGAAACATCCGGTCATGGAACGCGTAGACAAAGATGAGGCTCGCCGCCGTGGACAGGCAAATGGCCCCGCCAAAACCTTCCCAGGTTTTGTTCGGGCTGATCCGGGGGATCATCTTGTGTTTACCGATGAGCGAACCGACGAGATAAGCCCCCATGTCGCTGAACTTGGTGACGAGAACGAAATAGAGCAGAAAAAATTTACCTTCAACCCCGGGAAAGAAATTTATTTTTTGGATGAAATTCAGCAGCCACGGAACGTACATCAACCCAAATAAAGTGACAGCGATAGCGGTGATGCCGGCAGGATTGTTTTTCGATGACAATTGCCGCACGCAAAGGCCGAGCACGAATAAAATAATGAAACCGGTCTCGAAATCGTTGACCCGGGCCGGGGAACCCTGCGTTCCAATGTGGCCCGTGACGTTTAGAAATGTCCCAACGGTTAGCAAGACGGCGCCAATGAGACCGGATATTTTAAAACAGGCCAAACCGCGTTTTTCGGCCAGGCCATAGAATTCTGCCAACCCGGCCAGCGCGAGGAAAACAATGATGATGATAAAGACGCCATCGGAAACCACGTCATAGCGCGAAAAAAGCGCAGTGATGATAATGGTCCAAAGGACAATGGTAGTGATCAGCCGCCGGAAAAAGGTTTTGGCCTTGGATGATTGGGGTGGCGCGGCTAACTCAGGCATTCAGCGACGACTGGTGGAGCCGAGGGGATTCGAACCCCTGACCTTCTCATTGCGAACGAGACGCTCTACCAACTGAGCTACGACCCCAGCCGACACACGGAAATTATATGGGGATTTTTCAGGCGCGCAACCTTTTCAGATGCCTTTATTGGCGCGCCATAGCAAAACCGCGCCGATGGCCTGAAAAATAAAGTTGGGCAGCCAATAGATCAGGTGCGGATAAAATTCAGGATGCGATGACAAGGAATTCCCCACGATGTCGAAAGTGTAATAGATCAACACCATGATCAGCGCGATAAGAATGCCGATATTCGTCTCGCGGCGATGAACGCGGATACCCAGGGGGATGCCAACCAGGGCAAACCCAAAGCAGGCGAAGGAAAAAGCGACTTCCTGGTGCATCTGCGAACGCACTTTTTCAATGCCTGTTTCGGTCTCCTTGATCTGGGCGCGCCACTGAGCGGGGGTATTGGTGGTGGCAGGCAGATAATCCAGGAGTTTTTCACGCTCCCGCAATTCCTCCTGCAACTGGGGAAAGGTCATATCGCTGATACTGGGTTTTGCGGGCGGTCTTGCCGAAGGCTTGAGGCTGACCGCGATCGGGAAGTCCCGGAAGCTGGAAAATAACGGAGTGCCGTTGGTCATCCGCGAAACACTTTGCGCATTCAAAAGATCCACCTTAAGCAATTGGTTGGTCTTATCCATTTCCAAAGTCCCGCTGGGCGCCTGCAGGGTGGTGTTCTGCGCGATCCAATAAACCAATACGTCCTGCAAATGACCGTTGTCATTTTTGGCCGTGTAAAAAATGTAGCCCGGAAAATCGTAAATGAGCCGGCCTTCAGGCAATTGCACATCAACCAAATCCGATCGCGCTTCATTCAGGATATTTTTGTATTGGGCGCGCCCGCCGGGGCCAAGATCCATATTGATCCAGGCGCTGAGCGCGCAACAGCACAGGCTGAGGATCAAAACCGGCATCGCCAGCGAAATCAAGCTGATGCCGCTCGCGCGGGCAGCGGTCAGTTCCTGGTCGGCGCTAAACCGCCCAAAGACGAGCAACGTGGACGTGAGCAATCCCATCGGCAACGCGAACAGGAAAGCATAGGGAATGAGCAAGCCAATGGCGCGGAAGAGAAGCCCGATCCGCACCTGGCCGCTAACGAGCAATTTCAAAGCATCCTGGAACAGATTTCCCAGCAACAGGACAAAGGTAAACACTGCCACGGTCAACAGCAGTGATGCAAGGACCTGCCCGGCCAGATATTTGTGAAGTGTTTTCAATTTCCGCGCGTAGCGCGAAATTGCCTGATTTGCCGGGACAATCCAAGTTGAATCAGGGCATCAAGGCGGGGCGGACTTTGGCGGGGAAGGTTTAGTTGCCGCCTTCAGCAGGGCCGCGGGCTTGTTAGTCTCTAAAAATGTTGGGCTGCCAAAAAAATTTGTTTTGGCCACCCCATTCGTATTGGCGTTGGGGATCTGTCCCTGTTGCACCTTTTGCGCCACGTCCGCAGTCGTGATTTTTTGGTCATATTGCGGGAGTAATGCGCGGATAAAGGCGTTGCGCAGCAATGTGCCAATGGTGCTCATGACATCGACCTGAGAATTGCTGTAAACTCCGGCGATCGGAATCTTGGTTGCCAACTGGTCGTCCGAATGGTTCCGGAGCACGGTCGAGACCGTGCCGACAATGGCTTCCCAAAAAATTTTCAGGATGTTTTTCTGGCGCTCCTTTTTCCATTCGAAGACGTCCAGATGGTTGAAAAGGACTTTGATATAGCCTTCATAGGCCTGGTTGGTGGCGGCAACGGAGGTGAACATGGCAAAGGTGCCGTGGGCGACATCGAATTTTCCATAGGCGCGCAGGAAATCGTTCATGGCCGGCAAATCCACATTCGTCAGCGCTGCCTGCAATTGATATTCGGGCGCGGGCGCAACCGGATTGAACTGCAGGTTAAAATTCATATGGCCATTACCGATGGTTTTGGCATCCGCAACGATTCCGGCGGGCAATGGCAAATTCTGGTTGCGGGCATTGGAGAGATTCGTCGCGGATACTCCCAGTTGAGAAAAATAAATATCCACTTTGGGCGTGGAATAATCGTCCTTGTAATGGATCTGGCCGTCATGGATGTCGAGGCGGTTCAATTTGAACGGGGTGAGATTTTGCAGCATTTGGTTCCAGGGAGTGTCTTCGCCCGCCTGGCTTTGATCCGCAGTGGGTCCTTTCACGAAGTTCAACTGCGGCTGTTCCATGTAGATTTTTGCCACGATGCGCCCGTGGAACAAGGCATCCCATTGGAGCGAAAGATCCATATAGGGGGCAGAAAAGAATGGTTCCCGCACTTTCCCATTCCGCTTGTAGATATCGATGCCCTTGATCTGGTAGGCCCCACGCCAGAGCGAGAGGTCGATATTATTCACATGGCCGGCATAATCCCTGGACTTTTGCAGTTGGTGATTGACGTATTGCCTGATGACAAATGGCAATGCCAGCCTCACCAGAATGAGAAAGACAACGATTCCGGCGATGATATAAAATGTTCTGCGCGAATTTTTGAAGTATCTATTCAATTTTTTCTGTCAACGTCCGCCGATTATTTTGTCGGCGCGGTGACATGGACCAATTTTGGCTTGGTCACACGCCTCCGATAGATTTGCTGCCGCAAATTTGGGCGTTGCCGGCGTTTCAATGTCTTTAATATTACCGGCACTCCTTTTTTTACAGAGTGATACATCGAACGAATGATATGGACATCAATCAAACCTTCCACGCCCGAGGGCTCCGGCTCGCGGTCGCGGATGATGCAATCTGAAAAATATATGAGCTCCGGCGCGAATTGGTCGCGCAAGCCAAAGGTTTGTTTCCTGGTTTTGCCGTCGCGTGTCAGTTCCAGGATCACCGGCATGGAATAATCATATGCCTGGATGACCCGCAACCGGCCTTTCGTCCCGATCACTTCAAAATCTGCGGTATCTGATGCGCCGAAACTGGTGGTAAAAGCCCCCAGCCGTTCTCCGGGAAAGCGCATGATCGCAGAGGTCATTTCCTCGATGTGGCGAAAGCGGCGGTCATTGCTACTGGCGGCGAGGCCAAAAACCTCGGTCGGCTCGTCGCCAAACATGTAGCGCGCGGCATTGATGCAATAAATGCCGATGTCATACAAGGTGCCGCCGGCGTAACGGTCTTTGGTACGGATATTTCCGGGGGCAACCTGCATGGTGAAAACCGAATTGAAAATCTTTGGCTCACCGATTTTTCCAGATCGCACCATGTTGATCGCTTCCAGATTTCCACGCTCGAAATGCAAGCGATAGGCCGTCATCAATTTCACCCCATTGTCGGCGCAAGCCTCGATGATCTGATGGCATTCATCTTCCGTGACAGCCAGGGGCTTTTCACAGAGAACGTGGATACCCGCTTCTGCCGCGCGAACACAAAAATCCGCGTGCATGTTATTGGGAAGCGCGATATAAACGGCGTCGATCTCGCCGCTATAGAGGCACAGCTCGTAATCATTGTAGCTAAAGCAATTATCCACGCCATATTCTTCAGCCATAGCGCGCAATTTGACGGGGTCATCGGAGACCAGGGCCGCCAATTCCGAGTTTTCTCCGGCGTGTTTGAATGCCGGCAGGATGGCGTTTTGGGCAATGTGGCCAAGGCCCACGACGGCGTAGCGGATTTTGTGGGATGATGGATGACGCGGTTTCATAGGGAATTCTCTTTAGGGGGTTAATCCAACTCGTTGATTTTGGCGGCCAGGATAAAATCACTTTCCGTCAAGCCATTGACTTTATGGGTCCAAATCTGGATGCGTACTTCCCCATACGTCAAAAAGAGGTCGGGATGATGTCCTTGTTCTTCGGCGATTTCTCCGACGCGATTGGTGAATTCAAGCGCGTGGCGGAAGTCCGGGAATTTAAATTGTTTTTCCAGGCGTTGTTCTTGCGCGACCTGCCAGCCGCCGTCCAATTTATCTTTCATCTGCCGGAGCGAGTCTCCTTTTAACACAGGCGTTCCTCCGTCACACGATTTGCATTCCTTTTTGGCAAGTTCAGAATTCATACTTTTCCCAGTACTAAAAGAATGACCAGGATCAATAACACCGCTCCCAACCCCCCACTGGGATAATAGCCCCAGCCGCCGCTATAGGGCCATGTGGGCAGCGCACCGATCAACAGGACGATCAAAAGAACCAAAAGAATGGTAGAGATGCTCATAGTATTCCTTCGCGTTTGTTTTTTCGCACCCGTTCCAAAGTTTCATGTTCAGGCATGAACTTCTAATAGCCCAAAGTGTGCCAAGGAAGATTAGGGTGAAATTCGCTATAAAAAATGCAGAATGCAATTTTCCGATGGAAAATGCCGCGCAACGCCGTGCAAAAAACCAGCGGCGAATCAGAAGTTATTCACAACAAATGCCCAAGCTTTTCACGCTTGGTCTTCAGATACCGCTCGTTATACGGATTTGGTTTCATCCGAATGGGCACCTGACGGGTGATCTGCAGCCCATACCCCTCCAGCCCGACAATCTTTTTGGGATTATTTGTCAGGAGGTGAATGGTCTTCAGGCCCAGGTCCACCAGGATTTGCGCACCGAGCCCGTACTCGCGCAAATCCATCCCGTAACCCAATTTCAAATTTGCTTCCACGGTATCCAAACCTTTTTCCTGGAGTTTGTAAGCTTTGATTTTTGGGGCCAGGCCGATGCCACGACCTTCCTGCCGCATATAAACGATGACGCCTTTGCCGGCTGCAGAGATCTGCCGCATGGCCTGGTGCAATTGAGGCCCACAATCGCAGCGGCGCGAACCAAAAATATCGCCCGTGAGGCATTCGCTATGAACACGCACGAGAACATTCTTTTGCCCGGCGACATCACCGCGCACTAAGGCGATATGATGTTGCCCATCGAGTTTGGAGCGGTACAAGTGCAGATCAAAATCCCCGTAGTCTGTTGGCAGGCTAATGGATTCTATTTTTTCGACCAGCTTCTCACGCGTCCGGCGGAATTGGATCAAGTCGGCGATGGTGCAGATTTTTAATTTATGCTTTTTGGCAAATTTCAACAACTGCGGCAGGCGCGCCATGGTGCCGTCATCGTTCAGGATCTCACAGAGAACGCCGATGGGGCGGCAGTCGGCGAGGAGGGCTAAATCCACGGCTGCCTCGGTATGGCCGGCCCGTTGCAACACTCCGCCGGGGCGCGCGCGCAGAGGGAAAACATGGCCGGGTTGGACCAATTCCTCGGGCACCGCCGTGGGTGTGGCCATGATCCGAATGGTCTCGGCGCGATCAGCGGCGGAAATGCCGGTCGTGATCCCCCTCGCAGCGTCCACGCTGACCTGGAAATCGGTGCGGAAACTTTCACGATTTTGGTGGACCATGCGTTCGATGCCCAATTGCTGCAGACGCCCGGAGATCGTCGGCACACAAATCAACCCGCGCCCGTGCATGGCCATGAAGTTGACGGCACGCGGCGTGATATGCTGGGCCGCGAGGATCAAATCCCCTTCATTTTCGCGGTCGGCATCGTCCACGACTATGACCATTTTTCCCCTGCGGATGTCAGCCAGGACAGATTCGATGCTGTTGAAATTGTCTTTCATTCAGCAGGACAAAATAGCGATTTTTGTGGGCAAATGCCAGCGACAAACGGGAAAAAACATCTAAGTGTAGTTTTTTCTTTCATCGCGGGGTCTCGAATGGGTACTCTTCGTCATTCTTAGTGCTGAATGGCAAAGGGGCGGCATATTGTTGTTTTGATATGTCAACCGATAGCTCAAGCAAAAATCGCGGTCAGAAAAATTCCACTCTCTGGAGTTCTAATTCCATTTCCGAAGAAAACATGCAACGGCTGGACCGGCTGGCAAACCTCGGAACTCTCTCGGCCGGCGTCGCGCACGAGATCAAGAACGGCCTGACCCCCATCAAAACGTTCATCGAGTTGCTGCTGCAAAAGAGCGAGCAGATGGACCTGGCCGGGGAGGAGAAGGATCTGGCGGTTGTGGTGGCCAAGGAATTGGCGCGCATCGATTCGATGGCGAGTCAGATGCTGAAGTTTGCCGCGCCAAAGGCGGCCATCTTTTCCAGCCTTCAAGTCCAGGACGTGCTGGAACATTCCCTGCGCCTGCTACAACATCAACTCTCCGGCAAAATGATTTCCGTAAAACGCGATTACCGGGCCAAACTCAATACTGCCCGGGCGGATGAAGCGCGCTTGCAGCAGGTGTTCATGAACATCCTTTTCAATGCCGTGGAGGCCATGGGCACCAATGGCACACTGACGCTCTCCATGGAAATCGTCGAAGCCGGCGACAAAAAAAGCCTCCTGGTACAAATCCACGATACCGGCGTTGGCATTTCGACGGAGAATTTATCGCGATTATTTGAGCCGTTTTTTACGACGAAAAAAAATGGCACCGGCCTGGGGCTGGCGATTTCCCAGCGCATCATCCAGGAACACCAGGGAAAAATTGAAGTGAAAAGCGAACTGCACAAAGGGTCGACTTTCACCATCTCGCTGCCCACCCAATAAGCTACTCACCCACAAGGTTATACGGTGAGACCGCATCGCCGCCCACGCCGTATTTCGGATGCGCCTTGATGGAGAAGCTGAAGGCGACCGTGTAATTCACCGGGCTTCCCTGATTGTCGGTCACGCGAAAGGTCAGGGCGCTGGTCCAAAAACGCATATCGCGATACACGGTGTAGAATTGGTCCTGAAGATGTCCGTCAAAGGCATTGAAATCGTGCTCAGTGCGAAAGCCCCAATTGTCATTCAGGCGAAAAAACATCGTACTGCTGAAAAGGTTATCCCCGCTATCCACAAAACCCGCCCGCGTATAATCGTGGGCCACGCTCCAGCTCCACCATTCGTTCGGCGTAAAGGTGACCTGATGATAGGCCAGGTTGAAATAGCCGTTGTTGACATCGTAGCGTACCTGGGATTGAAACGTGAGCCAGGAGCGCGGGCGCAAGGTCAGGTCGGAATAAAGGTCGTTGAACGTTTGCTGGCCGGGATTGGGATGGAGCCGCCAATCGAGCAGGACGTTCCAATCCACAAGATTTTCGAGCCCATCCTGGCGCATGGTCTGTAAGGTGTTTCGCAGGCCAAAACGGATGACGTTTTCGCTGTCGATCGAATCGATGTCGTTGTAATCGGGTAATTGGATGGGCAACAGGAGCGGACTGGGCGACTCGGTATCGAATTGAGGCAATTGCTGCGGCGCAACGCTCGGGTGCGGAACAAAGGCATAACTGGCGGAAGGTTCGATGATGTGACGCAGGCCATTGACTTGAAAGAATGAATTCGTGGCGCCAGTCCAAAGCTGGGAGGCTTTGAAAGATGTATCCACACCAGTGTTAAAAACAGTGCGATATGCTTCATTATTGGTCGCACCCGGACCGGTCTCATGACTGTAATAAGTGAATCGTCCGCCGGCGCGTGGCATGACATTCAGCCAACCGAAGAAAGTTCGGGGCAGGACGATTTGATGGTACGTATCGGCGCGGGCGGCGGAATAATCGAATCCCGGTCCATTGGTGCCCCCAAACAATGCGTTGGTGTCCGCCAACATTTTTCGATAATAGCCAGCCGAGCTTTCACTCTCATAGTAGATCGGTGTATCAAAGATCTGTTGCCGCCAACCCGTCAACTTGATGTCCGGCAGGCGTTCAACCTGGTCGAAGAAATCGTTGACGCGCGGTGTCGTCAATGCGTCCAGGCTCCAATTATTCCAGTATTTATTGGCCTCGGCAAACGTGACGGGCTGCGGATTTTGCGAATAGATACCCTCAAAAAAGTCATGGAGCACCAGCGGGTCACTCTGGTAATTCGCCATCGCTTTGAGGTTCAGATTAGTCGCAGGCGTTGCCTGCCATTGAAAAGAAAAACGCTGCCGGTCTTTGGGAATGGGTTCGTTGACCGGAAGATTGGTATACAGATTGGGAGCCAGGTCGTGCAGATAATAGTATTGGATGACCGGGTCGCCCCATCGACCCAGGTGCAGGTTCAAATCCGGACCGCCGGCAAATCCACGCCGTTCCCGATAATCCGCATGCAAGACGCCATCCAATGTGTCATTCAAATACCATGTGTAGGTGGTCAGCAAATAGGGTCCGAACGCTGTTTGGTAGCCCGGAAGAAAATTGAAGTTATTTGGGTGCGGCCCGATATTGCGGCGGTAATACGGAAAATAGAAACAGGGCACGTCCTTCATATAAAGCACACCGTTCCAGGCCTCGACGTATTTTCCCGGGATGACCCGGATATGCGCGGCGCGGATATAAAAGGCCGGGTGACTCACGTCATCGCTGGTCACGCGGCCATCCTCTGCGTTATAAACTTTGTTGCTGATATCGCCACTAAGCGATTTGCCGGAAGCGAAGACGGGAGGGTGTCCGGTGCGGAATTGTTCACTGCGCATCTGGCGCGTCTTGAAATTGTAGTCGATATGGTCGCCCAACCAGATCTGGCCGGCCTGCTCGATCCGCACATTGCCGTCGGCTTTCGCTTCGCCGGTCTGCTGGTTCACGGACACAGTATCGGCAGTCAAGGTGGTATCACCGTAGCTCAAGAAAACGCCGTTAGTGCCACGGGCGCTCTGCGAAGTTAAATCGTAGATCCAGGCCCCGGACGGCACCCCGGGAAGAACATCGTGGAGGGACTCCATCACGAATCCTGGCTGTTGCTGGGCCGAAACAATGACCGGGGCCATTGCGGCAATAAAAATCAGTAAGGTGATCGCGGGAAACCGTCTCATTCTGCGGGGCTAATTAAACAGAATGAATCGCCCCTGCCAAGCGCCGTTTTAGTTGGCCCGCCCGGTCATTCGCCTGGCAAAAAGGCGAACACCACCGCCGCCACCAGGCATGCAATCGCCGCCAAATGGTTCCAACGCAACTTTTCGTGAAAATAGAGGAAGGCGAAGACAACAAACACGGTGAGCGTGATGATCTCCTGGATGACTTTCAATTGGAACGGCGAATATGTCCAACTCCCCCATCGATTGGCGGGCACCTGGAAGCAATATTCAAGAAAGGCGATGCACCAGCTCACGATGATCACCAGCCATAATGGTTTGTCCTTAAATTTGAGATGACCGTACCAGGCGAAGGTCATAAAGATATTCGAGCAGATCAAAAGGAGGATCGGCAGCCAGCGCGTTTGTGCAAAATTAACGATATTTAACATGCCGCAAAGATGAATAGCGGCATGAACACTGTCAATTTTGAACGACGCTGCCGGAAAGTAAAAAGGCTAACGAGGGCCAATTTCACCGCAACTTCCCATTGCCGGCGGTGTTTTGTCTTGTATATTAAGATTGTGAAAAGTATCGGAAAGATTGCCGTTTGCCTGGCAGGCGGATTAGCGTGCAGCATCACGTTACGTGCTGAGGTGCTTGTGGCGTCAAATACGGCTGCCGGCAGCCCGTATACACCGATCGTGGAGCGCAATGTTTTCGGCCTTCTTCCCCCTCCGGCACCAGTTGATCCGAATGCTGCAACAGCCGCCGATCTGCCAAAAATCACAGCCAATGGCATTATGAACGTGTTTGGCAACCTGAAGGTGCTGTTCAAAGCATCTGGCAAACCCGGTTCCAAAGATAGCTATTATGATTTAGCTGAAGGCCAGAGCGAGGATGGCTTTGAAGTCGTGAAGATTGATGAAAACGCCCAAACGGTGACTTTTAAAAATAATGGCACGGAGCAGCATATTCCCCTGGTAACCGTGACCACCGGCGGGGGTGCAGGCGGCGGCGGAGGAGGTGGAGGCATGCAGGCGGGTTTTGGCGGCGGACACGCTCCAGGGTTTCCCGGAAGCTACGGCGGCGGCGGAAACGGTGGATTTGCCAATCACTCTACCAATCCCGGTTATCCCGGCGGATATACCGGACAAAGTTCAGGAAATAATGGTAATAATGGTTTTAACAATGGTGGCTTTTCCGGCGGTATGAACGGCGGCAATAATGGAACCATGGGGTTGAGTTTCAATGGGCCGGGCTCACAAAATCGGACAATCAATCCATCGGCGGGTACACAGCCAATGTCGCCGGAAACACAGCAATTTTTAATTTACGCCAACAAGACGCAAATGATCAAAAATGGCGACCCCAATGCTGCCATCATGCCGCCAACAGAGGTTGAAAATCTGGCTAATGGCAGTGGTGATGGCAATTAGACGAGCGGGCCGCCATGCCATGTTTAGTCGCGCGCCAAGATGCGGGAGAGATATTGGAGTTGTTCCGAATCGGGTTCCATTTGTAGTCCACGAGCGAGGATGGCTTTTGCCTGGGTAACATCTCCGAAGCGTAAACTTGCCTTTATAGCGATATCAGCATAATGCGCCGCCGACCAATCCTCATTTTCCCTTTTGTAATTTTGGACACCATCAAGAATGCTCTCGATGGCATTTACCGCGATTGATCCGTTTTTCGATTTTTGGGTAGTTCCGGACTGCAACAGCGCAATCTCAGAATAATAGAGCTGACGGACCATCAAGTTTGTCTTAACACTGGGCGGCGCATAAACCAATAGGCTGGCATTCGTATCCCGAAAGATGCATGGCATGACTTGATTGCCAAATGTCAACGAGCCAATATTCCCCTTATAACGGTCTGTGAGATAGGACTGCAACTGGAGATTTCCCGAACCATAAACGATATGGAAAATCGGGGCCAGGTTCGTCAAATTTAACCCTGCCAAAATTTTATTTTTTTCCACCGGAGCCAAATCTTTTTGCCACGTCCGCTCATCATAGTCCTGGAATGATTGTGCTCCGTTATTGATATAAAACGCCTTGGGGGCGTCATATTCCAAAATGGGCGCATTATCGCTTTGAACCGGTCCCGGACCTGGAATGGCAAAGGCGGTGGCTTGTGACGCAAGTTGCCTGGCCAACACCGTTCGTGGTGACAAGAACCCGATGGAGGCCAAATCATCATGAGGCTGTGGCAAATCAAAAGCCCGCTGGTAAACATCAGGCCCGGTTTCCCATGGCTGCTTCGAGCCGAGGATAACAATGTCTTCATCCCCGATATCCCAGATCTCCATATTCGGGAAGACCGAGGCGAACGTGCGCAAGACCAAATCCATAGTGTTATCATCCATCTCATAAAGATGGAACCATTGAGTCATGATGCCACCCGGCTTTAGGCGGCTGGCGGCCAAATTGTAAAATTCCTGGCTGAACACACTCCCAATCCCAACCATCCAGGGATTGGAAGGTTCCGAGATGATCACGTCATATTTTTGCGGGCTGAGCTTGAGCACCGTCCGCGCGTCTTCATGGTAAATTCGCACCCGGTCATTGGTGTAAACACCACGATTCCATGGGGTGAATAGTTTAACCGCGCTTAAAACCGGTTCACAATTCTCCGCAATGGTCAGGTGATCAATCGGGTAGCCCAACGTCGATCCCGCCGTAACGCCGCTGCCCATGCCAAAACAGAAAACATCCCTGCTGTCCGGTTTGACCATCAATGGCAATTGCGCGAGTTCAATTTGAGTGGAATGATCGCCGTACGCGGAGGCATCCGGCTTGCCATTTATTTTTAAGACAATTTCATTGGTCGAATAAGCAGTGACTTCACCTTCGACTGAAACGGTGGCATCGGCACTGTCTTCATAGAAGAGTAATTTTGTATATTGCTCCCGAAATAAGAGAAAGGCTTTCAGGGGAGATTCTTTTTGAGAAAAATCCATATTAGCCAGGCGAAAGACACCAGAACTCAATATGCTTTGCCAATCCCTGCCGCCGTTCACGCTCGCCATTGCCAGGAGCACTCCAAAGACCAACCCAAATACGGCAACCAGTTTTCGACGAGTTACCAGCGCCATAAACATAACGGCGGCTATAAGGACAAATCCAAGGATCGCAAATGATCCCCTCAGACCAATATTCGGCATGAGCACGAAGCCGGTCATCAATACGCCCACAACGGCACCCAGCGTATTCCAGGTCACCAGCCGGCCCACGCGATCGCCCAATAGGTCTGTCGTCCCGGAAACCGCGCGTATCCATAGAGGCAAGACGGCACCCAATGCGCCTGCCGGAAGGCCGAGAACAAAAATTGCGATGATTGAAGTGATTACCTGATGATAATAATAGCCAACTGATGTGCGGGTTAAACCGCTCTGTACATACAAGTAAACGGTCGCAAGTTGGTTGATGTTGAATACCAGAAATCCAATCAGCGCTGCAGCGCCCAGGAGAAGTGACATGGTGATAAGTTCACGGAATGACTGTTTCAGGCGCGGTGAAGCGATGATCGCACTGCCAAGGCCAATCCCCAAAATGAACGCCATCAACACGATGGAAAACACCTGCAAAGATGCGCCAAAAATCAAAGCCAGGCACCGAGACGCCAGGACTTCCAAACCCATCGATACGGCGCCGGTCAACGCCACCAGGATGCAGCTCCAGTGAAAGGTGCTGATCGTCGTCGGCGATTCGTTAGTTGAAGAATTATTCTTATCTGGATTGAGGGATGATTGTGTCCTGCCGATACCAATGGCAATAACGCCTACCAAAACATTGGCAGCCGCCGATAATTCCATGGTCGTTTGTAAGCCAACCCAGCGGACCAGGAGAAACCCGGCCAGGCCCGCGCCGCAAACTGCTCCCAGGCTGTTCGTGGAATAGAAACGTGCGGACCGGCGTCCGCCATCAGGCGTGGTCTTTTGGAGCCATGCCGCGAGCACCGGTAATGTGCCACCCATCAGAATGGTGGGGCCAAGCAACAACACGGCACTGAGAATCCCTTTCAAAAATAGAAGCCCAAGGGGATAATCCAGCAGCCTGGAGCCAATGCCGGCAAAAATCGCATCGGCGAGCCAGTATAGGAGCGGAAATAAAAAGGCGTAAACTCCGACACTGATCTCAATGCCGCCGTAAAGAATCAACGGGTTTTGCTTCCGATCAGCCATTCGGCCGAACAATTTGTTTCCTAAAGCCAATCCCCCCATGAAAACCGCCAGTACGACCGTCTGCGCCTCAATTGTGCTACCAAAGAGCAGGGTCAGATATTTGGACCAAATGACCTCGTAAATCAAAGCGGTCGCCCCCGAGCAAAAGAACAGGAATAAAATCATAATTGGGTCAGCAGTATATACCGGAAATGAGAAGAGGCGTCGAATCTATTTGGGGAGGGTAGGAGATGAGGTAACGAATCTCTAATATTTTGGGGAGCCATTCACGAAGGCGGGTGATGTCAAAGATTACGAATGGAGGATACTGAAATCCGTGAGTTGTTATTGGTCGAACGGGACTATTCAGAGACTCCTGACGTCGTCTCCTGCGGAATTTAAGATATAAACAAAAAACCCGCTCTGGAAACCAGAGCGGGTTGAGATTAGGAGCTTAAATTAGCTGCGACGGCGGAACAGCAACAGAGACAGACCGCCAAGGCCCGCGAAAGCCAACGTGGTCGGCTCGGGAACCGTCATGGTAAAGTTCGGCATGCTGTCAATATTAGCGTTCTGAGGAGCCCCTGCAGGGCTTAACGTTTCGCTAAACGGTGAAGAAGTGCCGGCGAATGCAGTTCCTGACGCAAGCGCGGCAGCATAGCTATTGAAACTTCCGGTCCAAGCTTCAACTTCGAAGCTCACAACAGTTCCGGAAGCTATACCATTTATTACATAATTATTTCCAGAATTATCATAAAGGATACCAGGACCAGAGAACGTAATATCGCCACCGGCAGCTTGCGTTGAGGTTGGTGGAACAGTAACAGTAAGACCGGAAGTGGCAGTATTGTCGCTCAGCAACATATCCACGATATCCACATAGCTGGTGCCGTTAAAATACAGCAACGATGCATTAATATCATTTTGCTCGAGATTACCTGCTGTGCCTTGGCTGACAACACCACCGCCGCCTTCGCTTGCGTCGAAGGTTATGATACCCTGGCCGTAGCTGGTCAAAACCATTGCCGCCATTGCGATTGTTGATAATACTATTTTTTTCATATTTCGTTTATGTTTTGGGTTAAGTTAAATTGTTGCGATAAAACCATTAGTTGTTGGTGAAAACTTGCGTCCAGTTGGTGGCCCCCACCGCATTCAAGAAAACAGCCTCTCCAGGGGCCAGTATCGGCTCACCGCCGCCAGACCACGAAGCACCACCCCACTTATGCGAGGCAAATGATGTACCATTCCAAACCTCAACCACGTCGTTTTTGGTCGGCGTATATCCGAAAACAGTCTGAATTCCGCCCGATTCAGGGACAGTAACTGACACCACTTGGAATCCCGGTGTAATGGTCAGATTATTGGTGCCAATCAGCACATTGCCTACTTCAGTAATGTTGGTAGCGACTGGACTGCTCACGAAGAAGCCCACTCCCGGCTGCATCGAGTTTGTAATAAGTCCATTGCTGGCAGACCATTTTTGTCCAGATGCGCTCCATTTCGTAGAGGCAAAACTCGCACCATTCCACGCTTCAACAATTGTGCCATTCGGCAAATTGGTGCCCATGACGGTTGCAATATTGTTGTTCGTACCAGTGCCATCAACATCCATTTGATTGGCTACCATGGTGAAACCAGCGGTCAGCGGTACGGTTTGATATCCCACGATATTCTGAGAATAAACCTGGGCGTTTGAAGTTACGATTCCCGCTGCGAGTGCTGCAGCGGCCATTATAAGTGCTTTTGTTCTCATTTTTCTGCTTTGGTTGTTGTTACGGTGTTGCCGTGTGTGCGCCAAATATCCCAGACCAGCAAGAGAGTGTCAACAATTTTTTAAAATATTTTGAACGCTTTCCCGGGGCATCTGAGAACAGGAGCGAAAAACGAGAAACCGCACAGCAGCTATTCTGATTTAAATCATTCATTTTCAGCGCTTTGGTCAACTTCAAATGGTCTGGCGCATGGGTATCGACAGATGAAGATGAGCAATAAATCTGTGCCTGGGAAGGAAAATGTTGCCGCCTGTAACAATTTTTGAAGGAAATGCTGGCAGAATGATGAAAAGTCATCCCAGTTCGACATCCTGTCATTGCTGGATGATCCCATCTGAAATCCCTGCAAAACCTCATAATGCATAGTGACCGATATAAGTCGCATCCATATATTGTTCGTTTTTGAACGAAATTAGGGCGGACTTATCCCTCTTCGCGGGATTGCTACAGTTTTCAGGAAATATCCAAATCCGTGTGATTAGACGAAATTTCCAATAATTGCTCACGTTTAATGTTTTTTGGTCGGATTTGGTTGGACTGGGCCGGACTTGGCCTACCAGGAGGCGAAAGGTTGAATGAACGCAGGAGAGGCGCAGGAGTCCCAATAGATATCCGCCTGCCAATAGGCACGAGACTTTGGACATGGAGAAGAGGAAATTTGGGTTCGTTTTTTGGTGAACAGAATGGAAGATTGGCATTATTATTGTCATAAGTCGTTAATTAATAAATTGATACAAGTTTTCCGGTTAAAATTAAATTTGGGTTCGTTTCGCAATATTGGGTCTTTTTGAACGGAGGCCGACCGACGAATGCCTGGCAGATTTGCCGTAGCTGAAGTTTGGCGAGACAAGCTGGCATGGCTGGTAAACGCAAATGGGCGCCAAAAGGAGGCAAAAAAGCGAAAATTCGCGAAGAGTGGCGACGACAAGCCATGGTTCATGACATGGATCACGTTATTCATGGGAGCAGGCTTAACGATCAGGGCGTCGTAGAACTCCGCCCTCCGGATATTGAATCACGTTTTTCATGGGACTAGCTTAACGATCAGGGCGTCGTGGAACTCCGCCCTCCGGATATTGAATCCTGTTCTTCATGAGACCAGATTTAACAGAAAAGAGCCAGACCGTCATGTTGCCCGGCAACACAAATCCTACATTTGTTGGATGATGATTTTCAGTGATTTTTCGGTGGGTTTGGCCGCCAGCGCGATGGCCCCGGTGGTTTGCTCCAAGGGGTAATGGTGGGTGATCAACGGGCGAATATCCAAGCGGCGCGAAAAAACAAGGCGGGCGACTTCGTCCTGAATGGTAAAATCGGAGGAATAACTGCCGATGAGGTCTTTTTCGTCCAAACAGATGGAGGCGTAATCGAGTTCCAATCCGGGGCCTGCAGTCTGTATTCCGGGAAGGGCTTGTGAATCGGAGGGCAGATGCCCAGTCTCACCCCTCACCCCCGGTCCCTCTCCGGGTTGAGGGGAGAGGGAAGGGCTTAGCGGGTGTGCCAGGGAAATTTGAGCAGGCGAAGGAACTGCGGGCGCGGAACTTTTCCTTTTGGTATGGGCAAAGAGCAGGACCTGGCCCGCGCCGCGAACGAGTTGAAGGGCCTGGGATACGGCGTCGTCGAAAGGAACGGCGATGATGGCTGAATCCAGTTGAAGGTTGATGGTTGATAATTGAGAGGCCAAAAGAGTTTTTTTGGCGCCGAATTTTTTGGCGAGTTTCAGCCGCGACTCGAGCAGATCGGTGGCCAGGACGTTGATGCCGCGAAGTTGCAGAATTTTGGTGAACATCAGGCCGATGGGTCCCTGGCCGGCGACGAGGACATTGTCGCCGCGCAGCAGGTTCAATCGCTTGACGGCTTTGAGCACAGTGTTGACGGGTTCGAGCATGGCGCCTTCTTCAAAGGAATTTTTTGCGGGAATTTTCACGACGCCGGGCAGCACAAAATCCATGACGCGGACGTACTCAGCGAAGCCACCGCCGGCGGGTTCGAATCCGGCGGTGATGCCGGTGCGCTTGTAGGTCTCGCACTGGGCAAAGGCGCGGTGGCGACAGTAATGGCATTTCAGGCAGGGCACATGATGATGAAGGGCGACGCGATCGCCCACCTTAAGGCCCGTCGCGCGGATTTTTGCCCCGGCACCGATCTTGACGATGGTGCCGGCGGTTTCGTGTCCAAAAATGCGCGGTGGGGCAACGGTGCCGTAGTGGATTTTTTTGATGTCAGTGGGGCAAACGCCGCAGACAGCAACTTTAACCAGCAATTCATTGGCGCCGATGCCGGGGACGGGAACGGTTTCGACGCGGAGGTCGTTGGCACCGCGATAAACGACAGCGCGCATGGTTTTGGGGATGTCAAACACAGGGGAAAGTTATCGCAGAGACGCTGAGACGCAGAGAAAAAAGTTAACCACGGACGAATACCGAAAAACACGGATTAAAAACAAAAAAAGGAAGGGCAGAAACCTTTATGCGCCTGGTGAGCAACCCCTCTCTCCGGCTCTCTCCCCGCTCAGTCGCGGGGAGAGAGGGTCAGAGCTTGCCAGCTCGATTGTCTCTCGGCGTCTTTGCGCCTGTGCGGCTAATATCAATGTTTATGCGTGTCCATCTTTGGTTAAAAATCGGGTGAACCATGGTTCAGGTTCGCAGGTGAATGTCATGGGCTGGTCACGCCAATCGAATGAGAGGCTGCGGGCGTGAAGGGCATGGTTGTGGAAGATCAGCCGTGCGCGCTGCGCATCGGTAAGACGGTTTTGCGCGAGCGCCAGATAGCAGTCTTCGTCATGGCCGTAAAGTTTATCGCCGACAATGGGATGGCCAAGGTAGGCAAGGTGGATGCGGAGCTGATGTTTGCGGCCGGTGTGCGGGATTATCCGTAAAAGCGAGAATGGAAGATGGCGGCGTACGGATTCGAAGACCAGATTGCCGCTCTCACCGCTCACCCTCAACCCCTCTCCCCGTTGAGGGGAGAGGGAAGGATCGGTCGCGCGCGGTTCAACAGTTTGGAATGGGTTGGAGCCAATCGAATCTGTTTTTATCTCGCGGAAAAATCTTTGTTCGACAAAAAATTCTGTCCGGGCGGGCGATCCATCCGCGCGGACACAATCTTTGACGGCGACGATGCTGTGCTCGTCCTTGCCCAGCGGCGCGTCAATGAGTCCATGATTCTCACGAACGTGGCCGTGGACGATGGCGAGGTATTCTTTTTGGACACGGCGTTCTTCCAGGGATTTTCCGAGTTCGCCGGCGGTCGCGGGATTTTTCGCGATCAAAACAATGCCGCTGGTCTCGCGGTCAAGGCGGTTGATGAGATAAGGCTTGGACGGGGCTGGACTAAAAATCAGGGCGTCGGGGAACTCCGCGCTCCGATTGAAATAGAGTCGGGCACGGCCGATGAGGCTGGACATCTCGCCATTCTTGGTGGGATGACAGACCAGGCCGGCGGGTTTGTTGGCCACGAGGAGGTCGGCGTCTTCAAAGATGATCTCAAAAAGTTTTTCCACAACTTGTCTTTGGATAAAGCTGGCGTATCATTGGCGCTGGTGAAAGAAAAACTGCACAAACTATTGCCGGCTCTGTTCATTGTCGTGCTGGCGGTATCGCGGATCCCGAACCTGTTGCCGCCAAATTTCAGCGTGCTCTATGCGTTTGTGTTCTGTGCGGGGGTTTATTTTCCCAGGGGGATGGGCTGGTGGCTGCCGCTCGGAACGATCTTTGCCACGGATGTGGGCCTCTGCGTCTTTTATTACCATGTTTCGCCGTTGAGCCCTGACATGTTGTTGAGGTACGCGGTTTATGCGGCGATCATCGGGCTGGGAAAATGGTTCGGGGCGCGCTCGGGATTTTTCAAACTGCTGCTTGGCGGACTGCTGGGTGCGGTATTCTTTTATCTGGTCACGAACACGCTGGCGTGGCTGCAAAACCCGGATTATGCCAAAAGCATCGCGGGCTGGATCCAGGCGCTGACGCGCGGATTGCCGAATGTCCATCCGACGACATGGGAGATGTTCCGCAATACCCTGGTGAGCACGGGAATTTTCACGGCGCTGTTCGTGGGCGCGGAGAAAATGGCGCCGGCCGAATCGCCGGCAGACAAGACGGCAGGCGCGCGGGAGGAAAATGAAACGGAAGCTGAACCCAGGGAAGCGGAAGCGTGAAAATAGGGGTCATTTCGGACACACACGGGTTTTTGGAGCCGGCGATTTTTGAACTGTTCGCGGGCGTCGAACACATCCTGCACGCGGGCGATATCGGCTATGCTTCAATCATCCTGGAATTGGAAGCGATCGCGCCAGTCACGGCGGTCCATGGCAACACGGACATGGGAATGTCATTCCGGGAAACGGAAATCGTGGAGCTGGCAGCGCGGAAATTTCTCGTGCACCATATCGTCAACCCGTACGCGCTGTCGGACCGGTTGAAACCGCGGATCGCGCGCGACAAACCGGAGGTCGTCGTGTTTGGCCACACGCACAAGGCATTCAACGAGAAGATCGGCGGCGTTTTATTTTTCAATCCCGGTTATTCCGGCAAGCCGAAGGGCGGCACGGAACGCAGCGCGGCGATCCTGCATTGCGATGAAAAGGGGATCCGGGCGGAATTTATGAATTTATGAGTTCGGCACTGATATTGGTAAAGAAATGCTGTTTGGGCGAGGAGAAGGCTTGAAATTGGCGACTGTTTTTGGCACATAAGAGCACGAAAATGAAACAACTCTTGTGTATTTTGGCTGTTTTATGTTTTGCCGCCGGGTGTTCGCAAGCACAGGCGGATTTGATCGCCCAAATCCATTTCCTGGGCGGTGAGGAGATCTCCGCGGACACGAACAGCCCCGGATTCACGAATGAATTCTGTTCGGCAGCGGCACGGGTTCTAGAGAACCAGGCGTTGGACAAGCTATCCGCCGCGCCGACCAGTTGGTTCAAAGCAAAGCTTCCGTCACACGCGATCGATGGTTCAAAACAATTGCGCCCGCTGCTGGACGATTTTCTGAAGTCTGAATGGATTTTCGAGATGCGCGATACCACAAATGGCTCACCGGAATATGCGCTGGCCATCCGGCTGGACAACCAGCGCGCGCAACTCTGGAGCGCAAATTTGCGGGCGCTGGTCGAATCGTGGACGGCCATCCATGCTCAAAACACCTCCGATGGCTGGCGGCTAAAGAAAGACCTGCCCCCGAACCTGTTCCAGTTCAGCCGGAGAGGGGACTGGGTGATCCTCGATTGCGGGCAAAATGATTTATCACTGGGCAACGAAGTATTTGCATCGGCCACAAAAACCGCCGAAACCAATTGGCTGACTGCGAGCGTAGACTGGCCGCGGCTGGCGCAACTGTATCCCACCCCCGGAAAACTGGATTTTCCGAAGTTTTCATTCCAGACAGTGGGCTATGAAGGATGTTTTTATATCTCTGGTTCGTTGGATTTAGCGCAGCCCCTGCCGCCGCTGGAGAAGTGGCGGGTGCCAACGAATGAGATTTCCCAACCCTTCGACAGTTTCACCGCGGCGCGGGGCCTTGGCCCCTGGTTGGAAAAACAAGACTGGTTCAGGCCGTTTCGTCTTCAGCCGCAGCCGGACCAGTTTTTTATCTGGGCTTTGCCGGGGATTCCGTTTGAAACTTACGGCGCCGAACCAGTGCCGAATGCAAATGCGGCGCTGGCCCAGATCCGCCAGCGCCTGACGGGCAACACAAACTGGCAAAATCAACTAATGCCGCTGAAAGTGATACCCAGCGATGGCAAGATTTTGTTCAGCATGCCCTTTATGTCGCCGTATCTCCAGGCGGACCATGAGACGAATGGAGACTTTTTGACGGGCGGATTTCTTCCAAACTGGCCGGGCTCTGGACCGCTGCCGGAGCAATTGGCCGGGGAGTTGAACACTCCCGGGACGGTTTATTATCATTGGGAACTCACCCAGGATCGATTGAAGGAATTGCCCGAGTTGACACAGCTGATCCTGATGACTGTCGAATATCGGCAATTGGGCGATTCCGCCGCGGAATCCTGGCTTAAAAGCCTAAAATTCAAACCGGGACCCACCATCACCGTGGCCGGAGAAACAACGCCCACTCAAGTACAGTTCATCCGCACCGCACCCGGGGGATTGACGGCATTGGAATTTCTTGCCCTGGCGAACTGGCTCGATAGTCCGAATTTTCCTTCGTTGGTCATACCTAAGGCGGTGTTCGAATGAACATGCTGAAGGGCTTTTGAGATCGGCCGATTGGTTAGACGGAATTACCAGACTGACCAGAATTTAATAAATCCTTCACCGTATCATGCACTTCCTGGGGCAGGGCGGTGGCAGGGAGATTTTTGCCGAAACGAATAGTCACATGATAGGGGATTTTCTTCGGCCATTTCCAAAAAAACTTCCCGTTTTCGAAGCTGAAAACACTTCCCCAAACGCCGACGAGGGCGACCGGCACGATGGGCGCAACATTCCCTCTCATGATGCGCTCGAAACCGCGGTGAAATTCGTCCAGATCCCCGGTGCGCGTGATCTTTCCCTCGGCAAAGATGCAGACGACGCGGCCGCTGCGGATGGCATCGCCGGCGGCGCGCAGGGATTCGATCATTTCACGCGGGCCGAGGTCGGAAGCGATGGGGATGAGGCCGAGCATTTTTGTGAAAGGTTTGATCCACCAAAGATTATAATACTCCCGGTGCATCAGGAACCGGATCTTGCGATCGGTAGCCGCCATGAGCAGGGGCGCATCCACAAAGGAAACATGGTTGCAAACAAAGAGCGCTCCGCCTTTTTCGGGGATGTTGTCACGGCCTTCAACGCGGATGCGGTAAGCACTTTTCGTCAACAGCCAAAGGAGGAAGCGGACGAGAGAATCCGGGACTAGTTGCAGGCAGTAAATAGTCCCAATCAGGGAAAGGATGGCTCCGGCAAGGAACATTTGGTGTGGTTTTAGATCGAAGACATCTGCAAACAAGTAATAGACGCCGGAGGCGAGCAAAATTCCAACCCAACTTAAAAAGGCTCCGGCGGCAATGACCCTTCCCTTGCTATCAGGATCAGGACGATGTTGGATGATGGCGTTGACGGGTACATTATAGATTCCTCCGAAGAAGCCGAGGAGGGCAAGGTTGATCGCAAAGCCGGTGATGCCAAAATGAAAATGAAAGAACATCGCCGCCGTCACCGTCAACCCGGTCATTCCCAAAGGAATGAGTCCATATTCGATTTTTCCGCCCGACAGAAATCCGGCGACGAGGCTTCCCAGGCCAATTCCGACAAGCAGGGTTCCCTGCATATAACTGCTGTGTCGGTCATCGAAATGGAAGATATCCTTCCCATAGAAGAGAATGACTAATTGCAACAACGCTCCGAGAAACCATAAAAAGGCGTTGCCGATCGTGCCGAAAAACAGAACACGATCTTTATAGATGATTTTTAGTTGGGAAATAAAATCACCGAAAAAATTGATCTGAAATTCTTTGTTCGGGTTGGCGGGCGGCCCCCGGCGTACCTGGAGAGAAAGCAAAAGCCCTAAGAATGCCAAGACAATCAGGATCAACCCCGAGGCCAGCTGGTTTTTGCCGAACATATCCGAGAGGGTTCCAGCGGCGATCATTCCAATGATGGTTGATGAGAATGTGCCCAGGCCGAAGATGCCATTACCCCAGGACAATTTTTTTTCCGGCAACATTTCAGGCAACATTCCATATTTTGTGGGACCGAAAATAGCGCTATGTGTGCTCATCAGAAAAATCATCACGAATGACAACAGCAAATTGCCGGTCCACAGGCCGATGGAAGCCACGGACATGAAGAGGATCTCCGCACATTTGATCACGACCGAGACATCCCGTTTGCTGAAGCGGTCAGCGAAAAAGCCACCGGCCATCGAAAATAAGATGAACGGCAAAGCAAAGATAGCGCCGACTACCGGCACGAGCGAATCGCGCTTTTCCTGCGACATTCCGATTCCGATCATCGAAAAAGTAACAACCCAACGGAGGAGGTTATCACTGAAAGCGTTCTGGAATTCGACGACGAACATGAGCCAGAAGCTGCGCAGGTCCGGCTGCCTGGCTTCCCCGGTTGGCTTCTGAAGTTCGCTCATTGCCGCGCAGGTTACTCGCGGCGCCAGAAAAGGAAATTGAAAAACTTACTCAGCCTTCCCCGATGTGTGCCAGGCCATCCATTCCCAGTCCGCCTGGTCATGGGGGTCGGTGATGTCGCCATGTTGTTTCACGCCGTGGTACATCCAGTGGTGAGTCTCCGAATGCCCATCCGCGAACGCAAAGCCACAACCGATATTGTGATACGTCCCGGGAATATCGAGCCATTGGGCCTGCTCCATTCCAAAGGCGAAGGCGGCGTCATTCAAACCGCGGGCGTCTTCATCCACGAGCACCCAAAGGTCGGAAGGCGAGGGTGGACCTACGTCTGAATTTTTGCCAAAAGTGCGCCAGGGGGTATTGCGCCGGTGGTTTTCCTGATTGTTCAACCAGGGACCATTGACGGAAAGCGTGGGGACACCGCTGTGCGAGCCACCGGCATCAAAACCCGGGTCGATGGTGCCGACCGCCTGGCTCATGGAAAATGTTCGCGCCGCCGGAACAGTTTTGCCGATGAACAACGGATTCGTTCCCTGATAAAGGCCCTGCCGCGTATCCGCCGGGCATTTGAATGGCGCGGGATTTTGTCCCAGATAAGATATGAGCAGGGAGAGACGGGGATCCAGCAGAACGTCTGGGTCAAATTCCTGGGGGCCGCTGATGCCGGCATTTCCCGGGCACCAGTTATAACCCGGGTCAGTATTGCCGTCATCGGGATTGGGCGGATAGAAGTCATGGTTGTCGTTGATATAGAGGTGCATGGCCACCATCAACTGTTTGCCGTTATTGAGACACATGGCGCCCTGTGCCCGTTGTTTGGCCTGGGACAACACGGGCATAAGCATCGCCGCAAGAATTCCGATGATGGCGATGACCACAAGCAATTCAATCAAGGTGAACGCGCGCCGAGGCATCACCCGGATTATCCGTCCGTTTCATTGCCGATGGCAAGTCATGATTAACGGTTGAACCGGACGACATACCACGGCTGAGGGCCTTCATTGACTTTTTGCGTGGCATTGGTGGTGGCGATGAGTTGGGCGCCGGTTTTTTTCAGCCATTCGTCAAGGGTAGTCTGGCGTAATTTTAAGTTAAGGCCGCCGACGACGGCATATTCAATTCCCAGGTCATGGTATCGTTGCGGTGGATCGCTCAACAAAAAAGGCTCGACGCGCCGCGAGCCCAAGGGCAGCCAAAGTGAAAAATCACAGTCATCCTCCGCGCCGAGAAAGCCGACGGTTTTAGCCTCCGGCGGCAAAAGAAGGCGGACTTCCGCGAGCGGGTCAGGCCGCCTGGCATAGACGGAATAAACAGTATATGCGCGGGCAAGTGAATGTGAATCCGGATGCCGCGCAACCAGGCTGGACAAAATCGTTTTAGCCGGCCACAGCGGCCGGTCGGGTGCCAGAATCAGGACTGGTAGCGCCAAAAGCAGATTAAGATAGACCAGGGCGCGCCACCAGGACCGGCGGATGACGGATGACGCAGCAGGTCCAACCAGCAAAAGCGGCAGCAGCAAAGGATAGTATGGTGCAATCAGACGGGCTGCGGTGATCATCCCGGATTTAGCGCAATACACCAGCAGCGCAAGCCAGGGGGTGGTTAAAACCATGATCCGAAACAGCGAGGATGGTCCGCCGGATGGAGATGAAGAAGGCCGGCGAAAGAATTTTGCGCCGACGGAAAGAGCGAGCAGAAGGCAGAGGAGCGGCCCAATTCCCGCGGAATCTTCGGTTGGCAATTCGCCGAGCTGAAAAAAACCATTGTCAAAATGTTTTGAAATGGAGACCAACGCCGCCGGAAGAATCCTGGTGGCATTCGCATTCCACCAGGCAGCCTGGGGAAAAAACGGCGGGCAAAGATTATCCAAAAGCAATTGGAATACGTTCCCGGTCACCGCGATCACAGGATTTTTTACGGTCATAACGGGCGGTTCGAGAACGGCTCCAGACCAGTCGCCACAATGGACCGTATTAAGAATAGCCGTCGGCAGGAACGAAACGGCGGCAGCCAACACAATGACCCAGGCGGCGGCGGCGATTCTTTTCCGCAGCAACGGCAGGATCGGGAGCATTAAAATCGCCCAGGGCAGGAGTAATGGCAGGTTGCTGGCCTTGGCGCCGGTCAGGAGCGCGGCGGCAAGGAGGGAAGAGGACCAGTCGGAAAAATTTTTGGATTTTGCGGCCCGCAAAGCAAGATTAACGGCGGCCAGCGCGTAGAGGGTTGGAAAGGTGTCATTAGCGATACTGCCCGCCTGCAAAAGAAAATCATAACCAGTCGGGAGCAACCACATCCATTGCCAGGCCACGCGCGGGCGAACGCCCAGGCGCGAAAGAGTGCTAAAAATAAGGCCCGGCAGCAGCAGGAACGGTATGAAATTCAATAAAAACAAGCCCCGGGTCGAATGGGTGAAGATCAAAACTGGCGCCATTAACCATTCCATACCGCAGGCGCGGTCATTCATCCGTGAATCGGGAGTATGGATCCAAATCCAATGGTTATGCGAAAGCCATTGTAAAACGCGCCCCACTCGATAGGTCAAACCGGTGTAATTGTCGGGGGCATAGATGACGCCGCTAACAAAAATCAGGGCCGCCAGGACCGCAAAGCAAAACGGCAATGGACGGCGGAGACGGCGAAGACTTTTTTTAATGTGCGAGACCTTATATGTCCCCGGCAGTCCGAACTTTTTATGGACGGACAAAGCTAACCCGATAAATATGGCGAAGGCCACGGCGTAGCCGGGCCGGTTCAATTCACCCGCAGCAGACAGCGTCCAACCCGCCAAGGTGGCTAAGGCGGAAATCCAGATCCAGAGTTGGACACAAGGCTGTAATGACATTATTTGGGAAGGCGACCGTAAGCAGAATTGCGCAAGGCGTCAATCGGATTGCACCCAGAGTCTTGGACAGTAAAATCTTACATTTTTGGCAAACGTAACAATTACACTTGCAATCATCAAATATCCCGCTATAAACGCGCTATGGCTTTGCCATTCTTAAGCGGGGTATCCAAGAAAAAGCGCACTCAGATAATGGCCGTCGATTTGGGGACTCGAACGACGAAAGCTGTTCTCATGGAGCGGCGTGGCGAGGTATTGATGTTGACCCGTTACGCCATGTTGGACGCGCCGATTTATGATAAAAAATTTTCCCCCGACTTGCTCTCTGACCATTTACGCAGTGTTAATGAGGCATTGGGCGGTTCAGGGAGATTTGTCACGTTGGCCATCGGTTTGGATGATACCGTGGTCCGCCAGGTGGAACTGCCGCAGATTCCCAAAGATGAAATGCGGATGGTTTTGAAAAACAACACGAGGGGATATTTGCAGCAGGACTTGCCCAACCACGTTTTTGACTGCCATATTTTCGCTCCACGGGTGGCCCCGGTCCCAAAAGGGCCCGACGCGCCGCGTACGGGCATACCCAAACTGAAAGTACTCGTGGCAGGGGCCAAACAGGATCTGATTGATGATTATCAGTCTGCCGTGAGAAATGCCGGGCTCACTCCCGAATGTATCGTTCCGGGTTTGATCGGCCCGGTAAATTCTTTCGAACTGGCTATGAAGCAGGTATTTGAGAATGATTCGGTGGCCCTGGTAGACATCGGATTCAAGCATTCCACCATTTGCGTACTGGATCGCGGCGAATTGGCCCTGACCCGCGTGGTCAATATCGGTGGCGATAAATTGACATCCGGGCTCGCTGAGACAATGGGGGTGACGTATGCGGAAGCCGAAGGAGTCAAATTAGGCATGGCGCCAGAGGCCAAGGCCGCTGTTGAAGCGCAAGTTACGCCATTGGGCCGCGAATTGCGCGCTTCGCTGGACTTTTTTGAGCACCAGGCCGACCGGCCGATTTCACAGGTTTATGTGACGGGAAGCGCGGCAAAATCTGAGATGTTTTTACAGATGATGCATTCAGAAATGATCGTTGAATGCAAGTCGTGGAATCCGACAACGTTTTTACAATTGGCGTTGCCGGGGCAGCAGGCAGTGGAAGTTGAACATGTCGGACCACAATTAAGCGTAGCGATTGGCGCGGCGCTTGCTGCAATTTGACCATTGACGGTGGCGGTTCAGTTTAAGCGGGTAACAGGTGGCGGAATCGACTCAGATTTTTTTAATTTGCTATGCCGATAAATATTAATTTGCTGGCGGAAGCCCAGGCTGCGGAGGAATTACGCCGACGCGACCCGGTCAAACGCGCCGTCTTCATTGGCATTTCGATCGTGGCAGTTTTTTTTGTCTGGTATGCCGCAGTGGCCGCTTATGCGTTGGCGGACAATGCGAGCGAAACAGGTGTTGAAGTGGGGATCGACGCAAGGACGAATGCCTTCAATCAAGTGATGGTCAATCAAAAAGCCCTTGATACGGCAAGGCTTAAACTGGCTTCGCTCAAAAAACTGCAAACCCAAAGATTTCTCCAGGGCAATCTGCTTAATGCTCTGCAAATGGCGACAGTGAACGGTGTGCAATTGACCGGGATGAGTTTGGGCCAGGATTATTTCCTGCAACCGGGAACGGACGCCCAAAACAGCAATGGCACCAGCATTCCGGGCCGTCCTCCTTCGGTCACAGAACGTATCACCTTGCGGTTGGATGGACGCGACTTCAGCGCCAATGCCGGCGACCAGATCAATAATTTCATGGCTGTCATCGTCAAGCAGCCGTATTTCCAGCAGATGTTGACCAAGACCAACGCAATCCAATTGACCAGCCCTCCATCAGCGCCACAGGACGATAATGGTAAAAGTTTCGTGACTTTCTCGCTGCAATGCCAATTTCCTGAACATACCCGATGAACCGATTACCAAAAGAGAAACGCGACAAATTGATCCTGGTGTGCATGATCACGGGCATTGCTTTGTTGGTCATTTATCTTCTGCTGATTCACCCCGAATATGCCTCCATCCAGGAGGCCAAGGCTCAAACGGAAACGAAGCGGCAGAAATTGGAGAATATGCAGGATGCCATCGATAAAGCTGCCACCACGGCTGCGACTTTGGAAGACACTGTCCAACTGTTGAGCCAATCTGAAAAGGACATGGCCACTGGCGATCCCAATGCGTGGATTTACGATACAATCCGGGGATTCAAGTCCCAATACAAGATGGACATCACCATTGCCTCCCCCACCTCAATCGGAGAAGTGGACATCATGGGGAAATTTCCTTACAGGCAGCTCAAAGTCACCATTAACGGTTCTGCGTACTACCATGATTTGGGGAAATTCATCGCCGATTTTGAAAATGATTATCCCCACGGGCGTATTTGCAATCTATCGATCCATCCCTCAGGGAACGGTGAAAAACTCACTTTTACCATGGATATCGTTGCTTTGATCAAACCCAACCAATCCTAATTGACAATGAATCGAGGCGCGCAATCATTTAAAAATTTACCGGCGATGCTGGTGGCCGTGTCATTAGCGGGAATGGCAAACGGTTTTGCCGCCCCGCCGGCGAGCGCGCCGGATTTGCCCCCGCCCAAATCCGTTTTTACTCTTCCTTCCAAGCCGCAGGAGGGAAGGGACCCGTTTTTCCCGGATTCCACCCGGCCTTATGAGGAAGCGGTAGCCGCAACCACCTCGAATGTGCCGTCCATCACCGATCTGATTGTAAAAACGATTTTAGTGAATGAGCATGGCCAGGCTTTTGCGCTCATCAATGATCAAACATTCGGCGTTGGAGATGAAGCCGACGTGGTTACCCATGCCGGACGGCGGATCCATATTCAATGCATGGATATCAACGCCGCCAAAGGCACCGTCACGGTGGAAGCCGGTGACGCGATCATGACGTTGACCTATTCCAGCAGCCAATAAAAACGATTGAGATGAAAGAACTTACTCAAAATTTCCGGCGCGATTTGCAAGGTGAAAAGCAGCAGAATTCCCTTGGCTTTTCCCAGCAATTGTGCCCATTATTGAAACAGTCGGAGAAAGCGGAGATCATACCATGAAGAACACAAAACGAATCGCCATCACGCTAATCGCGGGACTTCTCCTGCAACAGCCCGTGCTGTCTCAACCCAGCACTGCCGACACAAATGCCGTGACCGACGGCATGGTCAGCAATGTCATTAAGCTCTCGACCAATCCCGATTCCAACACCGTCACAACTCCCTCCGCCACACCGGCGCCAGCCGGGTCAACCGCGATGGATGTTGAAAGCAATTCATCCACGGTGGTTGTCGAAAGCAATTCGTCAGTGACAATTGCCGCCAGCAATCCGCCGGCGATGGTCACGACCAGCAACACTGTAACGGTCACTGAAAGCAACTCCTCGACTACCCAAATCACCAGCGTCCCTGTCCCAGAAGTCACCAATACGCTGCCATTGACAGGAAGCAACCCTCCGGGAAGCACAATGGCCGTCAGCGCGCCTCCGGGCATGACTCCCAGCAACGCGCCGGTTGTTGCAGCAACCGCCGAAAGTCAACCGGCTCCGGTTTCCACCAATGCGCCGGCTCCCGCGGTGATGCCCATCCAGTTCACTGATGTGCCTTTGGACGTGGCGATCCAGGCCCTGGCCCGCGAAGCCGACATCAATTATTTGCTCGATCCGTCCATCGGTTGGGGATCCCCCGACCAAAACGGACAAGTTAAACAGCCGCCGACGTTATCAGTCCGCTGGGACAACGTGACGCCGGAGCAGGCGTTGCTGGCTTTGTTGGATAATTACGGGCTGCAACTCACCGAAAATCCGAAGACAAAAATTGCGAAAATCAGCGTTCGGTCTCCAGACCAACTTCCTCCCCTGATCACGCGCGTGGTCCAACTCAAATACGCCAGCACATCCAACATGATGTTCGCCGTACAGAACGTCTTGACTGACAAACGCAGCCGCATCATTCCCGACATGCGCACGAGCCAATTGGTCATTGTGGCCACGGATCCTGAACAATCCACGTTGGATACTTTGATCGATGAATTGGATAAACCCACCCGGCAGGTGCTCATTGAAACCAGGCTGGTAGAGCTTTCGAGCAATCCCAGCACGCAAAAGGGCATCGATTGGTCCGGCACATTGCAGGCGCAAAACTTTTCATTCGGAAACGGCGTGTTGAATGCCTCAGCCAGTTCGGCATCAACGACGACATACCCTGGATCGCCTGTTACCACAACCATTCCAGGTTTCGGCGGACACCCCGCATCAACGACAACCTCGTCGCCTGGTTCGAGCTCGCTTACGACGCTTGCCTCTGAGCCTCAAAGCTCTCTCGCCGCCGGAGGTTTGATGATCAATACCTTGAGCGGCTTGACCCCCGATGCCGGCTTTTTGAGCGCTGATGGTGTCAAAGCGGTTTTCTCGTTCTTGAACCAATCGTCGGAAGCGCAAGTGGTCTCTACTCCTCGACTGGTGACGTTGGACAATGAAATGGCCACCATTCAGGTCACTCGCGAATTTCCAGTCATCAATGTCACGGCCAGCACGCAGAACACCGCTGGCGGTTCAACGATCAGCTATTCCAATATCGGCACCATCCTCTATGTCACCCCGCGCATCACAGCCAACGATTATATCTGGCTCAAGGTAGTTCCGGATGTGTCCACTTTCTTTGGGACCGACACCAAAACCATTGCCGGCACTATCTTTCAGGCTGACGTTTTCGACTCACGCCATATCGAAACGCAGGTATTGATCCCCAACGCGCATACGCTTGTGATGGGCGGCCTGGTCCAGGACAACCCGAACGCCGGCTACACAAAAGTTCCTCTTTTAGGTGACATTCCCGGCCTGGGCTTTTTCTTCCGGAGTGAAAACAACTCTATCGATAAGGATAATTTGCTAATTTTTATAACCCCGACGATAGTAAGAGATTCGGATTTCAAGCCGATGCAAACCGATTTCCTGGACAGTACGCCCAGGACAATGGCTGACCCCATGAAAATGAATTCATGGTGGGATAGCGCCCAACCGCGGGGCAATTGGAGCAATCCAATCACGCCGCAACAAGAGCCGATGGCCGGGATGGAGACGAATCAGGTTTCAACATCGCAGTAAGTAAAACTGAGAAAGAATAGTTAGTTATGAAGAGTTTATTTTTGTGGCGGAGCCTATCCAGCGCCTTAGCTGCGGCGTTGATTTTTAATGCCGGAAATGTGTTTGCCGGCGCCACAGTGAATTGGATCAGTGGCGGCCCTAATCCTGATGAATTGGGCGTCAGTCCCACGGGTGCAGGTTATTCGGATGGCGATATCACTTCAGAAGCTGAATACAACACTCCCCGCGGGCTTTGCGTGGATCCCACTGGAGATTTTGTCTTTCTGGCGGATCAAAGCAACAATGTAGTTCGGACTTTGGAATTTGACGACAACACAGCCTTTACACAAGGAGGGTATATAGGAGGCAACCTCATGACGAACATTTACAATGTTCCCGTCGGCGTGGCGGTTGACAGCACGGGCAATATCTTTGTCGTCAATCACGGAAACGGCAAGAATGGAAGTGTTATAATACTTGCCAATGGGTTTATCGACAACAATGGCGACTCCATTTTTACCAATGCAACGGGTTTAACCAACGCCAATGGAATTGCGTTGGATTCCCAGGACAATATTTATGTGACGGTCAACAGCAACCAGGTATTGGAACTCACCGCACTCGGAGCCAGCAACATTATTGCCACAGTTAACCAGCCGGGCGCTTGCCTGCAGGGTCTGGTGGTGAGGCATAGTGGGATGTTGGCTGTTTGCGATTCGGCAAGGGATGGAGTTTATCAAATCAATCCAAACACTGGGTTGGTGACCACTAATGCCGGATTTCATGGCCAGGGCGATTTTCAAAGCGCCAACAATGTTGCGCCGAGCAATGTGGTCACTTTTTTTCAGCCCATGGGTGTTGCTGAAACTGGTGAAGGAGATTTGCTGGTAAGCGATTATGGTAATAGCCGTGTTAAGGTTGTGCTGCCCGGCGGCACGGTAACCAACCTCTATGGTGTCAGTTCTAATCTTTGGGGCGGTAGTTACCCGGGCTTCCAGGATGGAACTGTTCAGGTTCCTGATTCCAAATCTCCGAATGTTCAGGCTAGAAACCCCTCAGGGGTCGCCTTTGCGCCAGACGGCACAGTTTATGTCACAGAGGATTATTATAATATCATCCGCCATATTTCTAACACGGGTTTCTCCCAACCGCCCGCGCCCGCGCCCGCGGCACCAACCGGCTTAACGGCGACGGCAGGTTATGGACAAGTCACCCTTTCATGGTCGCCGAGTTTTGGCGCCACGAGTAATGCTGTAGAACGATCAACCACCAGCGGCTCCGGGTATGCCACCATCGGCTATAGCACCGGCACCAGCTTTGTTGATACCAATGGCCTTACGGATGGGACGAACTATTATTACGTTGTCTCAGCGGTAAATAACACGGGCAGCAGCCCCTTTTCGGCACAAGTCAGCGCCATACCGTTATTTTCTCCAGCCCCGACCATCACTAGCGTGGCGACCAACTATAACCAAGTCACCTTGACCTGGTCCCAATCTCAAGGGGCAACCAGCTATAACGTTGAGCGCTCACAAACATCCGGCACGTTCAATCAACCCCCGCTTGCCACCACAACGACCACAACCTATACCGACACCACTGCGGTCAATGGAACTACTTATTATTATGTCATCCAGGCGGTCAACAGTGGCGGCGTAAACCCTACAAATTCCGCACAAGTGGCCGCCACCCCACCGCTACCCCCGGTGCCTGATCCGGTAATCGGGTGGGTGACTTATCCACTGAACACCGGGCAGAACGCATTCCTGTCAGTTCTAAATCCAGGATCACCAGCTGGTAATACATTTAACAATGATGTGGATTTGGTCATTTCCAACCCGCCCGGCACGGAGATTTTCTTCAACGTTGGAAATACAACTGTGGTGACCAATGTTCTCGATCCCACGCCTTCCTCTACGACTGCTCCGGCTGGATATGTCAATGGTCTTCCCCAATCCACCGTGGAGGCGAGCTACACTATTAACGGATTGGTACAACCTGCGCCGAACCTGATGATCAAGGCCATTGGTGAACAATCTGGTCATCCCAGCAGTGACATCGTTGCGGCGCTGTTCCAATTCGTTGTCGGCCAACCGCAGGCCATTGGCACCAATGCCGGCCAATTTACCCTCACGAATATCACGGTGGGATCGACCATGTATTATACCTACGCCTACAACACCAGTTTACCCGGCTATCCAAGCGCGACCAACCCGGCCGCGATCGGGCCCATTACCAATGGTGCAACGTTGGCCCTCAATTTTCCGCAGGGGACGACCAATCTGACATTTGAAGCGGTGGGCTACCGGGCGAACTATACGCCGAGCGCAGTCTACACTAATAATTTCGCTTCGAGTAATTTTTTGGCGAACACCATCAGCTTTGGATTTGCTTCCGGCCCTGGGTCCAGCCAATTTGTTGCTTCACCTGGGCAGTCCTTTGTGCTTCCGATTGGTTTGAGTATGTTGGCAAGCTCCCCGTCTATTTATGGCCTGCAATTCAATATAACACTGACAAATCTTACCGGCCCAGCCGTAGATCCAGGCTCGATTGGTTTCACACCGTTGATCGGCAAGCCGGATCCCAAAAATCCCGGTTACTTTGCTCCCATTCCGCCGTATATGTTTGTCAGCACCAATCAGATTCCGCCGAACAATGATCCCGACACATTTCTTTATCAAAGCAATTGGTATCAAGGCCTTCAGTTTATCGATACCAACAACGAAATTTTATTGGGGCTCGGCTGGCTGGAAATTTATGGCCGCACCAATCTTTACGATACCGTAAACCAGAATTTACTTTCATTTCCTATCTTTAATGGCAACGATCCTTATCCATCTTCTCAAAGCATTGTTGGTGGATATTCATTTGGCATTCCGGCCAATGCCATTCCAGGCGATGTCTACCAACTTCAAATTGGACGACCGTCGGCAACAGCTTTTCCGGGCGGCTTGAGTGTCAATCCGTATGGAGTCGCAGTCGGAATTGTCGCAGCTACTGATACTAATTTAGTCGGCCCCGGCTCTGTGAATGCGTTGAAAAACGTCACAATCGGACAGATAAAATATCTCGTCGGCGATGTTCATCCCGCTAATTGGTTTAACGCCGGTGATTTCGGCTCTTCAAACCTGGACAATCTTGATGTTAGCCGGGTATTCGATTTTGCTGTCTATCCCATTGCTGCGCCTCCGTATGGATCTGATCTTTTTGATGCGTTAGATTCCTGTGGCAATTCCGGCGTGTTGGACGGAGCAACCGGCTATTATACCAATGCCAATAATTATGCCTATTACACCAATTTCAGTTACTCGATCACCAACACTACCATCTATGAGAATACCAACGGTGTTGTGGTGAGCTCCAATTCTACGCCGGCGGGTCCTTTCGCCAGCCCGACACTTCCCGTCTTTCTAACGACTTATTTCCTTACTGTTAATGAGGAATTCACGAATACTTACATCATCACGAATTCCGATCTGACTATTGCGACCAATCTCGATCCGGTAAACAATTTTGTAAACATTCCCGTACAACCCGGCGATTCCACTTTGTTTAGCGGCAATGACACGACCATTAACCAGATCGCTTTCGGAGATGGCGTATTGGATGTTTGCGATGTTTATGTGACGTTCCGCCGTTCGTTGGATACAAACAATTTGGTGTGGTTCGAACGATTTTGGACCAACGGAGTTCGTGTTGCGATTTCTACTAATGCCAGCGCAGTGATTGCCGGCGCTGTCTCAAAACAATCCGGCGGCGGCAAGATTCAGCCGGGCATCAGTTCGGCTTCCATTACTAATGCGCCATTGGTCAATTTTACTGCCGGCGATTTTCAAGCCACGGCTGGTCAGACAATTCAAATTCCAGTCACCGCCGCTGTTTTCGGAAATTATGCATTGCGTGTAATGATGTTGAACATGACGGTTGTACCATTGGATGGTTCACCGGCGCTGACAACTCCCATTTCATTTTCACCCAACGTAGTTTTAGGCGCACCCTACACGGCCACTTCCAGTGGCAACAATAATTACGCCGCCGCCTGGCTGAACAGCGCAATTGCAGGCCTTTCAAATAATGCAACTATTGGCACGTTGACCATCACCGTTCCGGCGAATGCCACAAGCATGTCCGCCTATGCGATTCATTTTGATCATGCTTCCGGTTCGCCCAATGGTCTCGCTTCATTCCCGAAACATACGCTCACGGGCTTGATTACGCTTACCAGCCGCACCACTTCGTCCTATGGTGACGGTATTCCTGATTCATGGCGTTTGCGTTATTTCGGCACAACAAACAATTGGCTCTCTGTCTCCAACGCCGATGCCGACGGCACGGGCATGAACAATTGGCAGAAATATGTGGCTGGATTAAATCCTGTTGATCCGAGTTCCATCTTGTCCCGTTATTTCGCTGGTACCGACCAGGCGATGGCGCACAGCCAGCAGGACGCCGTCATTTCGTGGCCAAGCGTGTATGGCGTGGATTACGTCATTCAGCGTTCATCGACATTGTTCCCATCAGCCTGGACTTCAATTTCCACAAATATCGGCACGGGCAATTACATGGAAATCCATGATAGCCCGCCAGGGCCAAACCGGTTCTATCGCGTGGAAGTTCCGTAAAGTTTTTCTTTAACAAAACAGGCGCGTTCGCAAGGACGCGCCTTTTTAATTTCCATCAATTCGTCTCAAGTAGTCGAACGAAAATATTCCCGTTGCGTGGCCATCTCTCCAAACCGGCTGGATGGCATAACTGCCAACCCTGACGATTTGCTTCAGTTGAAAAGCCGATGGGGCAAGGGTTGACCCGGGATTCTTATAGACATTCCCCATGATGTCCGTTTCGCCTTTGCAACCGGCGCACGGGCAATGGCGCCGCAATGTCTCCAGGGGAATGAAGCTTTCCCGGCCATCGTCCCACTTGATCGCCAACTCGTTCCCGATTTGCTGCAGGTCGACAGGTTGCATCCCTATTTTCTCAATTTTTGCTCAAAAGCCGCCAGGGTCTCGGGGCTGACGTGATGCTCAATGCCCTCCGCATCCAGTTCCGCAGTCCTTTCCGGGACGCCAAGCGAGCGTAAAAAGGCGACCACAGTTTGGTGGCGCTTTTTTGATTCATCGGCCAATTTGCGTCCACTCTCGGTGAGGAAAATGGCGCGATAGGGCCGGGTATTCACATAGCCGGCTTGAAACAGGCGCGCGACAGTGCGATTGACCGTGACATGCGTGACCCCCAATCGCCGCGCCAAATCCGTGACGCGCGCCTCGCCAAGGGAGACCGACAAGTCAGCGATGGCCTCGACATAATCCTGGGCGATCTCCGACGCGCGATCGCGCCGCAATCGGCGCAGGTTTTCAGCCTGTTGCGTGGCCGTCCGCACATCCGGTTGGGCGGCGACGGTTGATTTTCTGGACGGGCGCGGCATCTCTAAGCATTACACTGAAAGCCGGTTAAGAGTCGAGGCTATTTTTGTAACCTGAGCTACATTTTGGGGTTGACGCATCATCCGGCAAAATGTAACTTAAGCTACATGTTTTTGTTAATGGTAAAAAATAAGGTTTTCGCCGGAATCACTCTTCGGGACTGAGGGAAAAATCGATTCGGCATTTGCCGGACAAAACTATGGATCCTGGCGAACCAACCAACGAAACGACATCCGGGCCCAATGCCCCTGCACCGCCTCCCGGCGCCATGTCGTTGGATGGATTGCATAACAGCGTAAGTGTGCCTGACCATAAGGCAGGGTTTTGGAAACAAATGGCCGCTTTCTTCGGCCCGGCAGTTTTGGTCAGCGTGGCATACATGGACCCCGGCAACTGGGGAACCGATCTCCAGGGCGGCGCCCAGTTCAAATACTCCCTGCTTTGGGTGGTGGGCCTGGCCAGCTTGATGGCCATCTTCCTTCAAGTCATTGCCGCGCGACTCGGCATCGCCACCGGGCGCGATCTCGCGCAATGCTGTTATGACTGGTATCCCAGGTGGACCCGTGTCCCGAACTGGCTGATGGCGGAAATAGCCATCATCGCCTGCGATCTGGCCGAAGTACTGGGAGGCGCGGTAGCGCTCAATATGCTGTTCCATATCCCGATTTTTTGGGGAGTCATCATCACCGGCGTGGATGTGTTGCTGCTGCTGGCGCTGCAGGGACTGGGCATGAGGATGATTGAAGCGGTGGTGTTGCTGCTGGTGGCCACCATTGGCGCCTGCTATGTGACCGAAATTTTTATCCTGCCACAAACCCAACCCAGCTTTCTGGAAATGGGCCGGGCGATCGTCACGCCTGCTTTGGGTTCATCGGCCATGATGTATGTGGCCATTGGAATCATCGGCGCCACCGTCATGCCGCATGTGCTTTATCTGCACCCGGCCCTGGTGCAGAGCCGTAAATTCCAGAAAGACGAGGAATCCATCCGTGCCGCCATTCGCTATAACACCATCGACGTCACCGCCAACCTCTCGGTTGCCTTCCTGATCAACGCCGCCATCCTGGTGCTGGCTGCGCTGGTCTTTTATGGAAAGACCAGCGTCACCGTCGCCGGTGGTCATGTGGTCACATTCAATGCGGCCACTGACTGGATCCAGGCGGCCAACCTGACCCTGGCGCCGTTGCTGGGCACAACTGCCGCCAGCGTACTTTTTGCCGTTGCCCTCCTGGCGAGTGGGCAAAGTGCCACGATTGTCGGGACGTTGGCAGGCCAGGTGGTCATGGAAGGTTTCATGCACTGGCGCATCAAACCATGGTTACGGCGGCTCATCACCCGCTCACTGGCCATCATTCCCACGGCAGTTTTTATCGGCATTCGCGGGGCCAACAATATCAACGACCTCATTGTCCTGAGCCAGGTGGTGCTGGCGTTGCAATTGCCCTTCGCCATGTTTCCGCTGCTGCAATTCGCCAGTTCACGAAAAAGAATGGGGCCATGGCGGCTTGGCTGGTTCCTGCTGATCACCGGCTGGGGTTCGGCATTGACGATCACCGCCTTTGATTTTTACGGCCTGCCGGACGCGGTGAAACAGGCTTGGCAAGTCATCATCGGTCATTGATGATGAGCCTCACAACCACAACCAGTTCAGGTCATGTATAATAAAATTCTGGTAACGTTGGACGCAACGCCGAGCGACCGCACGATCATCGAGCACGTCAAGCCTCTGGCAAAATGGGCCAAGAGCCGGGTCATCTTGCTGCACGTGGCCGATGGATGGGCAGCGCGCACTTATGGGCCGGACGCCATCAGCCCTGAAATCAGGGAAGACACAGCCTATCTCGAGAAAGTCCGCGCCGAATTTCAATCCGAAGGGATCGATGCCGCCACGGAAATGGCCTATGGCGAACCCGGCGATGAGATTGTCAAATGGGTCGAGAAAAAAGGTTGTGACCTGGTGGCGATGAGTACCCATGGCCATGGATTCCTTGCCGATTTATTCCTGGGCAGCGCTTCGCGTCGTGTCCGGCACAAAATCCGGGTGCCCGTCCTGTTGCTCAAGGCAAAGAAGTAGATAAAATCAAATCACACTTCCTTAACCACTCCCCAGTAAACATCCAGGTGTTTTCCGAGATAGATTTTCACCGCTTTCACGAGCACATCCGCCTCTAATTTTTGGCCGCGCGCGACAATCTCTTTGATCCCCATTCCGTGGGTGATCGGAAAGGCTCCTTGCGCAATGATCGGTCCTTCGTCCAACCGCATGGAAACGAAATGCGCCGTGACCCCGGCGATTTTCACGCCGCTTTCATAAGCCTGCCGGTAAGCCTGCGGGCCGGGAAAACTTGGCAACAGCGACGGATGGATGTTGATGATCTTGTTTTTGAACCGCCAAACAAAATTCGGCGAAAGGATCTTCATGAACCGCGCCAACACCACAAAATCGATCTCATTGTCCTCCAGCAGGCGCAAGGCGCGCGCCTCGGCCTGGGCCCGGTCATTCCAGCCGATCGCCTCAAAGGGCAGCCGATGTTTCTTAGCCAGCGGGGCGAACCCTTCGTAATTACCGATCACCAATGCTGGATCGGCGTTCAATTTCGCCTTCATGATCGCATCAAAACAATGGGTTTCCCGGGTGACCATGATGGCAAAGCGCTGGCGTCGTTTTGGGTCGGTGAAGCGCAGCTTGATCTCCATCGCCAGCTCCCCCGCGAGTTCTTTGAGCCCCGCCTCCAGCACATTGGGGTCTAAGGCATTTTTCTTCCAGGAAGCCTGGAGCGTCATGCTGAATTGGCCGCGGGTGACCTGCTCTTCCAGCGCTTCGATATTGGCGCGCAATTCAAAGAGAAAATTGGTGACGCGGGCGATGACGCCGGTCTTATCCCGCCCGATGACCGTAATGGTGGCAAATTGTTTCATAATATGGCCTTACCGAATCAGACTAATGTTGAAATTTTGAGGAATTTACGCAACTTTTTTCGCTTTTTGATGTTCAAGATAGACAAAATGGCGTTTAGTTCAGCAAAAAATCTTGTCGCTTCGGTCGTTGGCGGTACGCCTGCGCAATTTGATGATTGGCGCAAGGCCTGGCGCGCCGCGGTGGCCAGCGGTTCCAATGAATCCCTGCTCACCTTCGTGGCGCGCGAACAAGGGCTGTCGGAAGAAGTTTTTACCCAAAAATTGGCGAGTGCCATCGGCTGGACCTTTTTGGATCTGCCCAAGCACACCATCCCGACCGAAGCCCGTAATAAGATTTCCACGAAGATCGCTTTTCAATATTCGATCCTGCCGGCTGCCTTCAACGCCGGCTCCCTCCAGATCGCCGCCAGCGACCCCTTCGACACCGCCATGATGAACGCGGTGCGCTTCGACGCCCGCATGCCGGTCGAATTTGTCCTGTCGCCGAAAATTGAGATCGAGAAGGCGTTGAAAAAATATTACGGCGTCGGCGCCGAAACGCTCGAGGAACTCGGCGAGGGCGAGGCGATGGAAATCGACATCTCGGACAAGGAAATCACCGAGGACGACCAGGAGGCCAGCGTCATCAAGTTCGTCAACCAGATCATCTGGGAGGCCTTCAAGGACCGGGCGACGGACATCCACTTTGAGCCCGCGGAGGATGAATTACGCATCCGCTATCGCATCGACGGCATCCTGCACCAGACGCCGATGCCGCCGCAGTTGAAACGGTTCCAGTCGGCGTTGATCTCGCGTATCAAGGTCATGAGCGGCATGAACATCTCCGAAAAGCGCCTGCCGCAGGACGGCCGCATCAATGTCCGGATCAAGGGCGAGGAGATCGACATCCGCGTATCCACCGTGCCCACGGTTTATGGTGAAAGCGTTTCTCTGCGCCTCCTGACCCGTGGAAAAATTTTCCTGAGCCTCGACAAGCTTGGCTTTGCGCCAAAAGACGAGGCGATGATCCGCGACATCATCATCAAACCGCACGGGATTTTCCTGGTCACCGGCCCGACGGGTTCCGGCAAATCCACATCGCTCTACGCCTTTTTAAGCGCCATCAATTCAGTCCATAAACGCATCATCACGATCGAGGAACCCGTGGAATATGAGTTGAAAGGCATCAACCAGATCGCTGTGCGCCCGGAAATCGGCCTGACATTTGCCATGGGTTTGCGCCATATCCTGCGCCAGGACCCGAACGTGGTGATGGTCGGCGAAATTCGCGATATGGAAACGGCGGAGATCGCCATCCGCGCCTCGCTCACGGGCCATTTGGTCTTCTCCACACTGCATACGAATGACGCCGCGAGCGCGTTCACCCGGCTTATCGACATGGGTATCGAGCCATTTTTGGTGGCCTCCTCGGTCGAGGCCATCATGGCGCAACGGTTGGTGCGCACCATCTGTCCGCATTGCAAAACAGAGCAAAAGGTGGAGACGAATTATTTGCGCCGGATCGGATTTCCGGCGGAGGATATCAGCACGGCAAAATTCTGGCGCGGCGTGGGCTGCGAGGAATGCCGCCAGCAGGGTTACCAGGGGCGCAAAGGCATCTATGAATTGCTCTTCGTCAACGAGGCGATCCGTCCCATGATCATGAACCGCACGCCGGCCACCACGATTGCGCAACATGCCATCGATAACGGCATGCGCACACTGCGGAATGACGGCTGGAACAAGGTCAAAAACGGCGAGACCACGATCGAGGAAGTATTGCGCGTCACCCAAATCGAAGAACACATGGGCGCGCTGGCCGGGGATGAGAAAACGGCGGTGTGGACCAAATCGCAATGAGAGCTTAACCCATGGCCCGCTGGACTTCCTGCAATATCCTGCAAATCGCCCCGGAAGCGAACCGCCTGTGGCAGTTCGACGCCAAGGGGCGGGGCTTTGTCCTGGGCCGCGAACAAAAGGCCGTGGATGGCGCGCCGCTGCCCTCGCGAATGGTCGGCAAATCGTGGAGCTCGCTCTGGCAGCCAAAACTGAACGTGGCGTGGCTGCCGCCGGAAGAAGTCTTTTTGCGCGTGGTCGAATTGCCCAAAAGCAATTTTGACGAAACCCGCTCCATGATCGAATTGCAGTTGGAGAAACTTTCACCGCTGCCGGTCAACCAGGTCGTCTGGACCATCCATATTTTGCCGGGGGCCACGCATAAACCGGAAGGAGAAAACGCCGCCGGCGAATTGCAGAGTGTCGTCGTGGTGATCGTCTCCCGCGCCGCCGTGGAAAATTTTCTCGGCAAACTGGAAGACCGCGGCTTTCTCGCCGACCGGCTGGAGACGCCCCTGCTCGACCAGTTGGAGATGTCGCCGCCGACCGAAGACGGCGCCTGGGTCTATGCCGGGACACACGGCAAAGAGTCAGCGCTGGTCGCCTGGTGGTTTGGCGGCGGTTTGCGAAATCTGGGGCTGGTCGTCCTGTCGCCGGACCGCGACCGCGCCCAAACGCTCAAGGAGCAGCTTTCACAGATTTACTGGGCCGGCGAAGTAGAAGGTTGGTTAACAGGCAAACCGACCTGGCATCTACTCGCCGACCCGGTCAATGCTGCCGACTGGGAAACCTGGTTGCGCACGGCGGTGGGCGAACCGGTGAAAGTCACGCATCCGTTGCCGGCGGCGGAATTGGCGGTGCGCACCGCTCTCCGCGCCTCCACCGCGGGACCCGGCCTGGCGCTATTGCCGGAGGAATTTACCACGCGTTACCACCAGCAATTCGTCGACCGGCTGTGGCTGCGCGGGTTGATCGCCACTGGAATCATTTACGCGATCTGCGTCGTGATTTACCTCGCCTCGACCGACGTGCTGGCGCACAAAGCCCAGGTTGTCCAGGACCAGGTCGCGGCGATCAGCAACAATTACACGAACGCCTTGCAGCTTCAGGCCCGCTACGAAGTGCTCAAGCAGCGGCAGCAACTGGAATATGCCGCCCTGGATTGCTGGGACATTGTCGCCCAACAATTGCCCGCGGACCTGGCGATCCAGCGGTTCAGTTTTGATAACGGAGAAAAAATGTCGCTCAGCGGCGTTTGCACGTCCGACCAGATCGGATTGATCTCCGATCCGGGCAAATTTTACGATGCCGTCCGCAAGGCGCAGAATGGCAGCCAGCCGATGTTCGAGCCGGATGCGGTCGAGCCGCTCATCTGGAACCAAAGCGGCAACAGCATCTCATGGCGCTTCACCCTGCAGCTCAAGCACACCGCGGAGGAGCCGCAATGAAAAAATTCTTCGCCCAACTGCGTCCCATGGAACGCCGCCTGGCCGTCGCGGTGCTCGTGATCGTGATCCTGGTCCTGAACTGGTGGTTCATCTGGCCGCATTTCGCCGATTGGGGAAATTATCACGGCCAGCTTGTGGGCGGGCAGCAAACGCTGGCGCTCTACCAAAAGACGATCGCCGACTCGGCAAAATATGATGCGCTGGTGAAAGACTTTGAAAACCAGGGGGAATTCGTCCCCGCCGCGGATCAGGCCATCAGCTTTTTGAGGACTGTCCAATCACAATCCTCCGCCAGCGGAGCCGGCATCTCCGGCATGGGTCACGTCAATACGCACACCAATGAATTTTTTGTCGAACAAACTCAAAGCATCGACGTCAACGGCAATGACCAGCAACTTGTTGATTTTCTCTATAAGCTCGGTTCGAGCGCCTCGATGATCCGGGTGCTCGATTTGGAATTACAGCCCGACCAATCGAGGATGAAGCTCAATGCGCACGTCGAGCTGATGGCCAGTTATCTAAAAAATCCGACCGCTGCTCCGACGGCAGCCGCCGAAACCTCTAAGGTCAAGGCACCGGTGAAAGAACCTCAAAAAGCACCCCTAAAATTACCCGTGAAAAAAACCGCGGCCGGCCCCATTCCTTTCCACAAACCGCAACAGCCATGAAAATAATCACCATAGCCCTAACCCTGTTTTTGACCTGCCTGGGCGCCGAGGCGCAATTTGGGCCGGCGCACCCAATTTCCCCGGCATTCCCGTCGCCATCACCGTTATCGCCGCACAATCCTCCGGCAGCCGCCCGCCCTGCGGCTCCCATAACTCCATCCAATGGCGCCAATGGTGAAGCCGCCGGCTACCAATACGATTGGCCTGCGGTGGATGTGAACCAGGTGCTGGATGTTTATGCGGATTTGGTCGGACGCACCTTGTTGCGCCCCCCGAACCTGCCAGGCGGGACCATCACCTTGAAAATGGAGACGCCCATGACCAAGAGCGATACGATCGAGGCATTGGAGACGTTGCTGGGAATGAACGGGATTTCCATCATCAATATCGGCGATAAGTTTGCCGAAGTCGTGCCGACCGACCAGGCCGCCGGGGCCGCCGGGGCATTGAATACTAACAGCGTGGATGACCTGCCCGAACTGGGTTCCTACGTGACCCGCATCATCCAGTTGAATTACATCAAGCCCAGCGAGGTCGTCCCCATCATCCAGCCCTTGGCCAAGGTCAATTCCATCATTCCCATCGACAGCAATGGCATCCTCGTCATTCGCGATTATGCGGAAAACGTCAAACGCATGATGGAGATGATCAGGATGATCGATGTGAATGTGCCAATGGAATACATCTCGGAAGTCATCCCCATCAAATATGCCCAGGCCCAGGACATCGCCAATGCTCTTAATACCCTGGGTGGCCAGGGCAGTTCAACCGTGTCCTTCGGCAGTTCCTCAGCGCCGGGCGCAGTCAGCGGCCTGGGCGGCCAGCGCACGGGCGGGGGCACGTCCGGATTTGGAGGAGGAGGTGGCACCGGCGGCTTTGGCTCATCACCGTCCCAATATAACAGCCAGGGTAACAGCCAGGGAGGAGCGCAGTCGACCTCGCCCAATGGTACGCCGGCCACGGGATCATCCTTCCAGCAACGTTTGATGAACATCATCAACCGCGCCAGTTCACCGACCACGGGCGCATCAGGCGGATCCTCGACCATCCAGGTTTTCGGACAGGCAAAAATCATCGCCGATCAACGCAGCAATGCATTGCTCGTCTTCGCCACGCGGCAGGACATGGAAGCCATCAAACATGTCATTAACCAGTTGGATGTATTGCTTTCTCAAGTTCTGATCGAATCCGTCATCATCGATTATTCGCTGGGACCCAACACCATCAGTTACGGTGTTTCCGCCGCGCAAAGTCCGCAAGGCTATTCCTCCAACCCCAACATCATGGGCGCGGGCGGCGTCAACAACGGCCAGTCGCTCCTCAATCTCTTTAATCTCGCGAACAATAGCAGCTTGTCGAACAACGTGTTCGGTAACAATCTTCCCGGCGGCTTGAGTTATTTCGGCAATATCGGGCCGCATTGGGACGTCGCCTTGCAGGCCGTCGCGGCGGACAGCCATGCGACCATCGTACAACGTCCCAGCATCATGACATCGCAAGCCAAACCCGCGCAATTCTTTGTCGGCAATACGGTGCCTTACATCAACGGCACCACCTACGGGGGCGCCTATGGTGATCAATCCTCCTACTCGCAATTGTCCGTCGGTGTGGAATTGGATGTGACCCCGTTCATCAATCCCGAAGGACTGGTCGTCATGGACATCAACCAGGAGATCGACGCCTTGAACGGTTTCACCAGCATCACCGGCGTCGGCAATATTCCGAACACCATCAAGCGCACCCTGTCCTCCGAAGTCGCCGTCCACGACAAGGACGCCATCATGTTGGGCGGATTCATCGAGAACGACAAATCCACCTCCCGCTCCGGCATCCCTCTGCTGATGGACATCCCCTTGCTGGGAAATCTGTTCACCAGCCGCAATGATTCCAAACAACGCGAGGAGCTTATCGTCATGATGCGTCCCACCGTGTTGCAGACGCCTGAGATCGCCGCGGAAGAAACCGTGAGACAGCAACAACAATTACCAGGCGTCGCCGCCGCGGAAATGGATGATGCGGCTGAGCAACAGAAACTCATCAAAGCCGAAGGTAAACGGGAATCGCAGAATACCGAGGCCACTCAGGGCTATGAGTACACTCCCACCCCTCCGCCGCAAACGACTGCGGTCAATACCAATAACGTAACGCAATAGACCATTTTAAAAGCGCCGCAGCCGTTTCCAAATGGCTGCGGTGTTTTTGATGGCGCTTCAAACAGAACTTGAAACCTGCTTCGGTTCGCGGACAATGCTCTGCCAAAGTATGAAACCGAACGATTTTTCCGATTCGCGCGTCCTGGTCACCGGCGGCGCGGGTTTTATTGGCAGCGCCCTTGTTTGGGCGCTGAACCGGCGCGGCTGCGACGATATCCTCGTTTGCGATATCCTCGGGACAGACGAAAAATGGCGCAACCTTAAGCCGCTGCGATTCAAGGATTACCTTGAAGCCGACGCCCTGCTGCCGAAGCTACAGTCCGGCGCGCTCGGGAAATTCGATCTCATCCTTCATATGGGCGCGTGCTCCTCCACCACCGAGCGCGATGCCAGTTACCTGATCCGCAACAATTACGGTTTCACCAAAGATTTATGCGCCTGGGCGCTGGCAAACAAAGCGCGCTTTGTCTATGCCTCATCCGCGGCGACCTACGGCGACGGTTCCGCCGGTATGAGCGATGACGAAACGCAACTCGAAAAATTGCAACCATTGAACATGTACGGCTATTCGAAGCACCTTTTCGACCTGCACGCGCAGCGCGGGGGATTCTTAAACCGCGTCATCGGCCTGAAATATTTCAATGTTTATGGCCCGAACGAAAATCACAAAGGCGATATGCGCTCCCTGGTCCATAAAAGTTTCGCGCAAGTCCAAAACGAAAATGTCATCCGGCTGTTCAAGAGCTATCGCAAGGATTTCCGCGATGGCGAACAAAAGCGCGATTTTCTGTATGTCAAAGACGCCGTCGCCATGACCCTGCATCTGGCGGCCAGCCGAAAAGCCGGCGGTCTTTTCAATATCGGATCCGGCCGCGCGCGGACCTGGCTCGACCTGGCCAATTCCGTTTTCAAGGCATTGGACCGCAAACCCCGGATCAAATTCATCGAGATGCCCCAAACTATCCGCGACAAATATCAATACTTCACCGAGGCGGACATTTCCAAATTACGGGCTGCCGGATATAAAGATAAAGTCACTTCCCTGGAAGATGCCGTCGCCGATTACGTTCGCCATTACCTCGTGCCGGACAAAACCCTGGCTCCCGCTCTCGGATGAAATTCACCGGAACGTGACTTGCCGGAAGCCTTGTCTTTTTGACATCATTTGCGGATGAAATGGAGCATTTTTGCCAGATTTGCATTAGTTGCAGTGCTTGTCTTTGGCGCGGTCGCCGATTGTCCTGCCGATAGCTTTGATGCCACGACCCACCCCGTAGGTCCGGTGCCGGGAGATGCGAATAGCGTGGTGACGCCGGTCAATCAACTCCTGACTCCCGCCGGCATCCAGGTGCCCCTAACCCGCATTCGTCCAAACGCTCTCGCCTTAAGTCCCGATGGCAAAATTCTCGTCACTGCGGGCTTGACCCATGAGCTGATCGTCGTTGATCCGCCCACAGGGAACATCATAGGGCACATTCCCTTTCCTAAAGACAAAGCCCACCCTGAGGTTTCCCTGACTGATGCCATCCTGACCACCAATGAATCGGCAAAAATGAGTTTCACGGGGCTGGTATTTTCGCCCGATGGCTCGCGCATTTATCTTTCCAACGTCAACGGCGATATCAAGGTGCTAGCGGTGAGCGCAGACCATGCCATTTCTCCGCTCTATTCAATGGCCCTGCCTTCGTTAAAAGCATTCAAGCGGACCAATGATATTCCCGCGGGCATCACCGTATCACCGGACGGAAAAAAAATCTTTGTCGCCGGCAACCTTTCCAATCGCCTGTTCGAGATGGACGCCGCCACTGGCGATATTTTGAACTCCTGGGACGTCGGCGTCGCGCCCTTCGGGGTCGTCCTCTGCAAAGACAAAATTTATGTCAGCAATTGGGGCGGGCGCCGCCCGGCTGCGGATAGCCTGACCGGCCCCGCCGGCCAGGGCACGCTGGTCCGTGTCGATGAACGCAGCATCGCCAACGAAGGCTCGGTCACCGTGATCGACCTGGACAGCACCAACCGCAGCGACATCATGACCGGTCTCCGCCCCTCTGCCCTGGCGCTTTCCCCGAATAAAAAATTTCTCGTGGTCGCGAACACGGGGAGCGACACGTTAAGCGTCATCGACACTCGCTCTGATACGGTTGTGGAGACGATCTGCGTGCGGCAGAATCCCGCCGATCTTTTCGGCGCACAGCCTAATGCAGCGGCCTTCGACAAATCCGGGAAAAGGCTGTACGTCTGCAACGGCACCCAAAACGCCGTGGCCGTCTTCCAGTTCAAGCCCGGCGAATCCCAATTGCTGGGCCTGATCCCGGTAGGATGGTTCCCCGGGTCCATCGCCTATGACGCACATGGCAAAAGGCTTTACGTCGCCAATATCAAAGGCTTTCCCGCCACGATGCAAAAGGCGGCCCAGGGCGCAACAGGATTTGGATTCAGCACCAAGCAATACAGCGGCTCGCTCTCGCTGGTGCCGATACCTTCCGATAAACAGCTGGCACAATTGACGCAAACCGCGCGGGACGATATGCGTTACCCGCTGGTGGCGCAGGCGCTCTTGCCGCCGCGTGCCGGCCAGCCGGCCACGCCGGTTCCCGGGCGCATCGGCGAGCCAAGCGTTTTCTCCCATGTCATCTATATCCTCAAGGAAAACCGCACCTACGACCAGGTGCTGGGCGACGTGAGCGAAGGCAACGGCGAGCCCGGCCTTTGCACTTTTGGCGAGCGGGTCACCCCGAATGAACACAAGATCGTCCACGATTTTTGCCTGCTGGATAATATCTATTGCTGCAGCGCGATCAGCTCGGACGGCCATCAATGGGCGGATACCGGCATCGCCACTGATTACGTCGAGCGCGAATTTGCCGGATGGCCCCGCAGCTATCCCGCGGGCGGCTTCGGCCTCGGCGGCGCGGATGCCCTGGCCTATTCCCCGGCGGGATTCATCTGGAATGACGCGCTGTCCCATGGAAAAAGCGTCATCGATTTCGGTGAATTCACCACTGCCAGCAAACATTGGAAAAGCGACGGTGGCACAAATATCACTTTTCTCGACGCCTTCCATGATTTCATGAGCGGTTCCAATGCCATTGCCTACTCCAGCACGCCGGACATCGAAGCGATGCGGCCATTCGTCGCCACCAACACCATCGGATGGGATTTGGGCGTGCCGGACATATGGCGCGCTGCCCAATTCACTGATTATTTGAAGCAAGCCGGCACGGTGGACAACCTGCCGAACCTGGTCATCATTTGGCTGCCAAACGACCACACCAGCGGGACCAAATATCATTTCCCAACGCCCGAAGCCCAGGCGGCGGACAATGACCTGGCGGTTGGCCGGGTGGTGGACGCCGTGAGCCACTCGAAACTTTGGACGAACACATGCATCTTTGCCATTGAGGACGATCCGCAGAATGGATGGGACCATGTGAGCGGCTACCGCACCACGGCCTATGTCGCAAGTGCGTATACGAAACGCGGCGTGGTGGTGAACACGCAATACAACCAGACGAGCGTGCTCCGGACCATGGAATTGATCCTGGGCCTGCCGCCCATGAACCAGATGGACGCCACCGCCACCCCCATGTTCGATTGTTTCACCAACACGCCGGATTTCACGGCCTTCGATTCAGTGACCAATCAGGTGCCGCTCGACACCATGAATCCCCCGCCGAAAAAGATTTCCAATCCGCAATCGCGCAAGGATGCGATGGTTTCGGCGAAACTTCCGTTGGATAAAGAAGACCAATGCCCCGAGGACCTCTTCAACCATATTCTCTGGCGCGCCATCAAAGGCCCGCAAACGCCGTATCCCGATTGGGCTGTAAAAGTCGTGGATGACGATGATTGAAGGCGGAAGTTGGAATGCTTCTAAGTGCCAGGCATCCTGGCGCCTTGTCTATTTAGATAGATTTGTCGTTTGCCAAACGAAATGCCAAGTCATGGATTGGCCGAACGATATGCCGGATTCCAGATCACATCGGGATTGAGCCATTCCCACCGGTCATCCTGCTCCCGGTTGATATAGGACGACTCATAGAAACTGGTGTGCCCGTCGATAAAACATAAAACGCTTCCCCCGTCATTATGCCGGGAGGCAAAAGATCGCCAGCGCAATGCTGGAATGGTGGAATAAGTATAATTATCGGACTGATACCCCGCAGCCTGGCCTTCCGCATAATTAAAAACGACGTCTTCCATGAATACGGTGGCGGAGGGTTTGGCCAGCGAGGATAAACGCGGTTCCTGGGGAAACGGCAGGTTTGCCCCCGGCGCCTGGTCGTAGGTGGCTGCGGGCGCTCTCTTCAAATCGATGTTCATGACATAACTGAAAAAACCGCCGGCGCCCGCACCTTGCAAACTTTGCAAATCTGCCGTCGACATGGTGGCGGCGGGACATTCCCACATCTTACCGATGCCGCCGGGAAAAGGAAGGATCTGCGAGTTTTCCACGGCCGAACTGGTCGCATTGGTGGCATACGTGGAAAGACTGTGTTCGCCAACCAACTCCGGCAGGCAATTCATCCAATTGACGGCGTTGTATTGCATATTATTTCCCGGGTACGAATCGCCATTGTCCCTGTCCAAACCATCGGTGGGAATTCCGTCACGCGTGTCTGCCGCATAAGTTTGTTCGGCGAGTCCCCATTGTCTTAGATTTGATATGCAATGCGTTGTTTTTGCCTGCTCTTTTGCTTTTCCCAACACAGGCAGGAACAGCGCCGCCAAAATGCCAATGATGGCAATCGTCACCAGTAATTCAATCAACGTAAACCCGCTTTTTTTATGGCAGTTTGATTTCATTCTGAATCGGTCACCCCCGCTGGACATATCACGCTGGCCCACCATATGAAAAACGGCAAGTGCCAAATCGAGCGACTGCCTTAGCCGATAACATTCTCACCGATGATTCCAGTGCGGTTGGCTGGCGCAAGATACTTTTCCATCACATAATTCTTAAAACTGACACCACGCAGTTCGACGCGTTGTTCGCTCACGATCGCAAATCCCATCCTCTCGAAAAACGAACGCGCTGTGATGCTCGCTTCCGTGAACAAACGCTGAACGCCACGCCGGCGCGCTTCATCCTCCACCTGCTGATACAAACTGCGGGCCACGCCCTGCCGTTGAAAGCGATGGTCCGTGTAGAGCAGGTCAACGTGACCGTCCGCACCTAAACCGCAAAAGCCGATGGTTTGCCCATCCGATTCGGCAACCCAAAAAGTGAGAGCGGCGACGCGTTCGCGCCAGCGGATCAAGTCGGGTGGTTTGGGCGCCCACGCCTCGACTTGCTCTGGCGAATAATCGCGGATGTTCACCTGCCGCACCGTTTCAGTGAACAGAGAAACCATCGATTCAAGATCACCGTTCTTATATCGGCGAATATTCATGCTAAAAGTGATGATGTCTAATATTTGAAAACTGAACCACACCAAAAAATTTGGCAGCAGATAAGGCCTTTTTGCTCGCGCCGCAACCGCTTGGTTGCAATCATTTCTCCATGAATTTTCTCCGGCGCATGTTGTCGCTATGTTTTGTCTTCGCAGCGGGTTTGGCCCTGACCGCGAATGCGGCCCGGATCGAAGCAGACCTTTCCGGCCCTGGTTGGAAATTGTGGCCGGATACAAACGCCGCCTGGCAAAATGATCCATTGTTTCTTCCGCCCGTGAATCTTTCCCGATTGCCGGTGAATCCGCCCAGCGGCGGCTGGGGCGTTTTGGCAACTAACGGGATCGCCGTCTCCGTGCCGGGAACGGTGGAGGAATATCTGAATCCCGGCACCGGTCCGGCGGGCGATTATACCGGCGTAAGCTGGTGGTGGCGGACGATCAAGATCCCCGAAGGCGCCGGCGCGCACATCGTCCTTCATTTCGAATCGCAACGGCAGCGCGCAGAGATCTATCTCGACCATCAACTTGTGGGCTACGATGTCATCGGCGGCACCCCGTTCGAGGCGGACCTGACCGGCAGGGTGAAGCCCGGCCAGGAATGCCAGTTGGCGGTTCGCATCACCGACCCGGGCGGCAATTTCGATTGGCGCGACAGTTCGCCGTTCATGTGGGGCACGAATGTCATCCCCATGAGCCACGGTTTTGGCGGCATCACCGGCCCGCTGAAACTTGTCGCCTCCGACCCGGTCTACGTGGATGACATTTACGTCCAAAATACGCCCGCCATCACAAACGCAACGGTCTTGGTCACAGTAAAAAATACCCTGCCTCAGGCCGTGCAACGCAATCTCACCCTCGAAGTCATGTCCAAAGTTGACCTGGACCATTTAAACCGGCTGTTCGACTCGGGCGGCGGTGGAAGTTATGCGATCCCATGGGTGTTTCGATCTGTCGTCACCAATGTGCAGCTCAACCCCGGCGATAACCAGGTGACCATCCAGGTGAACCCGACCGGTCCAGTTCAATTATGGGATCTGGATCATCCCAATCTCTACGTCTGCACGGTCAGCCTCCTCAATCAGGACAAAAATATATCAGACAGCGCCGATCAAACTTTCGGTTTCCGCTGGTTTGCGCCCGAAGGGTTCGGCAGCAACGCGATGTTCCGTCTCAATGGCAGGCGCATCGTTTTGCGCACGTCCATCAGTTGGGGCTTTTGGCCGATCAACGGAATTTTTCCGACGCCCGAACTCGCCGAACAACAGGTCCGCGACGCGAAAGATTTCGGCATGAACATGCTCAATTTCCATCGTTGCATCGGCCAACCGCTCGTGTTGGACACGGCGGACGAACTCGGCCTGCTTTATTACCAGGAACCGGGCGGCTATAAATCCGCCGATACTCCGTTCTCCGAGGCGTTGATGCGTGAAAAGGTCTTGCGCATGGTGAAACGTGATCGCAGCCATCCCAGCCTCGTCCTCTTCAGCCTCATCAACGAGCGTGACCAGCATCTGCCGTTTCAAGACCGCGAGCGCGCCGACATGCTGGCGATGCACGCCCTCGATCCGAGCCGCACTATCACACTGTCCTCGTCGTGGGCCAAAACGCCCGACGCGCCCGAAGATATCAAGGCGCACCTGCGCCCCTTTGACGGCGAGATCCATTTCACCGGATGGTTCGATGCTCATCACGCCGGCGGCCCCGAAGTCTGGCGGCAGGATTTGTATCAATCTCCGACCCATTATTACAACTACACCACCAACCGGGATGAGATCGTTTATTGGGGCGAGGAAGGCGCCATCTCCTCGCCGCCCCGCCTGGACCTGATTAAAGCGGCCCTCGATGCTTCGCCGGTGAAAGGCTGGGACGGCCAGATTTATTTGGATTGGTACCAGCGGTTCAATGATTTCCTGACGCAGAAAAATCTGCGCGATGCTTTTCCCACCGTGCAGGCGCTGACCACTTCGATGGGCGCCGTCTCGTATTATCACCAGGGCCGCAAGATTGAGACCATGCGCATCGGCGATGTGACCGACGGCTACGCCATCAATGGCTGGGAATCCGAGAGTATCGAAAACCACTCCGGCATCGTCGATGATTGGCGCAATCCCAAGGCCGACCCATCCATCCTCGCGTATTACAACCAGCCGTTGTATGTCGCCGTCAAAACGCGCAGCCAATTCGCCCGGATTCCCGGCCGCGTCGCCGTCGATTTCTACGGTATCAACGAAAAAAATCTTCACGGAGATTATACCTTGAATATTTCCGCTCAAAATCCAGCCGGCGAGGGGGTGTTCTCCAATGCCATGGACGTAAAACTCACCGGCGGCGATGTGTATGGCGAATTGCTGGCGAAAGATGTTGCCGTGCCCATCGCCGGTGCCACCGGAATGTTCGAGATCAAAGCCAGTCTGGTGGATGCCTCCGGCCAAACCGTCGCCAGCGGCCACGACGAAGTGCTCGCCGTGGATTGGCAAAACCAAAAAATTGATGGTAACGGCGCGACCTGGGAAAACGCGCCGCATGTCCGGAAATTTCTCGCCGACAAAAAAAGTTTGAATGTCCCGGCGTATCGCGACGATCTCGGTAAGCTGGATTGGGTGGCCGTCACCCGGCCTCCGGGAGAGGGCGTGGAGGTGGTTGTTCCCGCCGAAGCCTTCGGCGCTGGTTTAAAGACCACATTTTTCGGCGACGGCAATTTTCAAAACCCGATTTATGAGCGCACGGACCACACATTGGATTTCTCTGTTCCCGACGGTTCAGTTCCCGATCCCAAAGCCAACGTGACCGATGATTATTCCGTGCGCTGGGAAGGGACCATCAATCCACCGGTCAGCGGTGTTTATTCCTTTGAAACCGAAGGCACGGACGGCGCCCAACTCCGGGTGGATGGCAAGCTCCTCTATGACGACCTTCGCACCCACATCAATCCCGTCAACCATGGCCAGATCACGCTGACAGCCGGACAGCCGGTCACATTGCGGGTCGATTTGTGGCACCGCAAAAGCAATGCACAATTCCAACTCCGATGGGCGCTGCCCGAATCCGACGCGCCGGACGCCGCGAAGCTTCTCCAGCGCGTTCATGATGACGGCACCACCCTGCTGATCCTTGACCGTGCGGACACCTGGATGAATCTCATCACCAACGCCACCCCGGTCAAATATGACGGCTCATTTGTGATCGGCACCGCCTGGCTGGGTGGACTGTTTTTTGTCCGGTCAAACCCGTTGTTCAATGATTTGCCGGTGAACACCGCCATGAGCTGGCCGTACCAGGCCGTCGTCCGCAATGGCCGCTCGCGAACCGGCTTGCGTCTGGAAGGCGAAGAACTTGTGGTTGGCGCGTGGCATAGTTATCCCATGGATTTGGGCACGGCGGTCGGAATCATCCCGTATGGCCAGGGCAAGATCATCGTCTCCACCCTCGACCTCACCAGCGAGTTGGAATCCAAAGACACCAGCGTCGACGTCGCGCGCAAATTACTGTGCAACTTCATCGATTACGCCGGCGGACAATAGAAATTACGATCGCTGTTGTTTAGCGCCGAATGGCGCGGCCCGAAAATAGCCCGTCGTTTCAGGGCGTGTTGCTCAAATGGAACGGAACGCGGGTCTGTGACCCGCAGCAGTTTGGATTGCCGAAAGAGCGCACGAATTTCCAAGGGTTTTGAGCTGTCGAACATGCTGCGGCTCACAGAGCCGCGTGCCTCTGCCTCCAAAACGATTTGGGCAACACACCCTTCAACGGCGGGGATCGGCAAAAAAAGGACTGAGTCCCGTTAGCAGCCTGTTGAAGAATCCCCAAAACGCCGCGTGAGGGCACGCGGCCTACAGAATATCTTCGGAAGCTAGCTGACTTGTAGGCCCGGTGCCCTCACCGGGCGCTTTGTTCAACAGGCTGTTAGGGACGGCAGAACCTTCTCACCCTTCCCTCAACAATCAACCATCCTCAATTATCCATCTTCGCTATTCGGTTCCGCCCCTGGTAAGTCCCCACCTTTGAACTAACTTTGGTTGATGAAAATGAATCAGTCCCGCCGCTGAGTTTAAACCATTAGAGGCGAGGGTCGGAATCGAGCGCCTTTGGTGACGAACGACAGTTAATTTTGTATGATTTTATAGGCGATTCAAGCAGATTGTGTCACTATTGGAACTGCCGGTTTCCACTTGGTTTATTAGCCATTTTGTTAGCCATTTCTGACTGGTGAATTTCAGTTTAGGCGGGAAAACATCGGCGGGAAGGGGAATACCTGTCTCCGACGGATTTAGTGCGAGGAACGGACCGGAACTGGATTTAGATTTGCGCCAGGCCGCCGTCCACACACAATTCAATGCCCGTCACAAAGCTGGAATCATCCGACGCCAGAAAGAGAGCCGCTCTGGCAATTTCCTCCGGTTGACCGATCCGCCCCAGCGGAATGACCGAAACGAAAGCGTCTTTGACTTCCTTCGGCATTCCAACGAGAGCTCCAGTGTCAATCGGACCAGGACTGATCACATTCACGCGAATTTTACGCTTCTTGAGATCGTTCGCCCAAGTCCGTGCGAAAGAGCGGACGGCGGCTTTGCTTGCGTTGTAAACGCCAAGCCCTTCGAAGCCTTTGAGGCCGGCAATCGAACCTGTCATGATGATTGATCCGCCGTCTTTGAGGAGCGGCAATGCCTTTTGAACGGTGAACAATGTGCCTCGGACATTGAGGTCGAAGGTTTTGTCGAAATGATCCTCGGTTACACTGCCAATTGGCGCATTCCGTTCAGCGAGACCCGCACTCGCGTAGAGAATATCTATCTGGCCTTTTTCTCTTTCAACCGTTTGATATAGACCGTCGAGATCGTCAAGTTTGCCTGCGTCCCCTTGGACGGCGGTTACGTTGCGTCCAATGGACTTCACGGCTTCGTCTAATTGCTGCTGACGGCGGCCGGTGATGAACACGTAAGCCCCTTCGGCGACAAACAACTTGGCGGTTGCCAACGCCAACCCGGACGTGGCTCCAGTGATTACCGCGACTTTCCCTGCCAATTTTCCCGCTATGTTATTATTCACAATTTGTTCGTTTCATTACTAAATTGATGTTGTTATTTTGGGGTTTGTGGACGGCTAAGGCACCTTTGCCGACAGCACGTCAATCTTGGTGATTTGCGGTGGCTTGGCGAAGAGATCAGCTGCCTTGGACATCAAAGCGGCGGCGACGGCTCCAGAGAGATGGCTTTGACGTCCCTCTTCGTTCGCGAACGCATCGAAAATACCAAATGTCGTCGTCCCCATCCGCAAAGCGAACCACGTCACGGTGGCAGGTTCCTGCTCGACAAGAGGCAGCGCGCTGTTAAGAAAATCTGCCACTTCCTGTTCTTTTCCAGGTTTGGCTTCCAGTTGGACCCATAATGCGACTTTGATCATAATTATGCTTTCAGTTGAGTTGTTAATTTCCTTGTTATAGTTGGAACACAGCTTGCAAATTAAACTTCCCCGGCTTTCTGCACTTCGCAAGAAAATTTAATAACATGAAATCGGCTTACATGCCCGGCTTCGTCATGTCATCCTTCATCATGCCCGCATTGAGCGCTTTTAGCACTGCATCTGAGCCAACGCGGTCGCCATGTCCTTTGCTGACGTGCGCGAAAGTGACCTTGCCTTCCTTGCTGATGATGAACGTGGACGGATATGCGGTTTCTTTCGGCGCGTCCCAGCGCAGGCCGTAAGATTTGGTGAAGCTGTAATCAGGATCGAGGACGAACAGAAAATCGTTCGGCCAGTCTTTGTCCTGAAGAAAGTCAGTTGCATGCGCTTTGAGGTCGTCTGCCGGACCGGGATAAACCATGACGACTTGAACGCCAGCGGCTTTGAGTTTTTCAGCGTTGCTGACAAAATCATGGGCCTGACGCGTGCAAAACGGGCACGTATAACCTGGCCAGCCGCGCAGCACGACGAGCACGACCTCGCTCTTGGCCGTAAGGTCGCTGAGCCGCACGGATTGATCGTCAAGCGTCTTGAGCGTGAAATCAGATGCCATGTCACCAACTTTTGGCGGATTGGCTGCATTCATCATATCGGACCCCATGTTGTCCATTTTGGAAGCGTTCATCGCGGGGGCCATGTTTCCCATTTGCGGAGAATTGGTCGTGTTCATGGTGCTCTGCGCCATGCCTCCCATTTGTGCGTTCACAGCCAGTGGCAGGGCGCAGGCCAGGACGGCGAACGATAGTCGTTTGACGATTTTTTTCATTTTGTTTGTTGGTTGTTATTATTGGGTTTGCGTTGGTTGATTTGCGGATAAATTTATTTTCTCCGGCTGCGGCAGCCAGCCACCGGTAGCCTGCAACGGTTCAAGATGCCCGCTGCACGTCACCCAGACAGCCAGCGCGAGACGCCCGGTGATTCCTTTCGGGTCGTCATCAATAATGAACTTGCCTTGAAGCCGGTTGGTCTGGCTGGCGAGCGGGCGTGTGATTAGCGAAAGCGCGGCAAAATCGTGGTTCAGATGGCGGCCCGCATTTTCGCCACCCTTCACGTCGGAACTTGTTTCACTGACGAGCAGCGCGGCGGTCACTTCGTAATCACCAGTTTCATTTTCTGCGGGAACAAAATTTACCTGCCAGTGTTTGCCATCATCGGAATCGACTTGCAGCACGCCCGCCTTGGTCGCGGACGCGGATGGTGCGCCTCTGAACCCAAGCCAGCTCTGACATTCCTTGCCGTTCAGGACAAATTCGGGAGTGTAGATGTTTTCGGCTGACCAAACCTGCGCGTAATTCTGTTGCCGCGCGGAGAATTGTTCGCTCGAAAATTTGTCGCTCCAAGCGTGATTGTTCCAGTAAGCCACGTGAAAAGCGACTGGCACAAATCCGCTCCACAGGCCGGGCGCGGTTTTCAACCTGCTCAACCACGACTCGGCGGGCGGACAACTGCTGCAACCTTCGGAAGTGTAAAGTTCCAGCAGCGACGTCTGGCGTTCGGAACTCTGAAATGCAATGGGCGCGGCATTGGCCGCGATGCCGGCAAGCAGCCCTAAAAAACAAATCAATTTCATCGTATTGGAGATGGGAGGAATCTCGCCGCGGTTTTATTCCCGAAAATAAGTTTTGTCCGTCCGGTCAAATAAACCGGAATAAAAACATGCGCCGGGCGCTCATATCTACGAATGAAAAACGTGAAAACTGTTGGAATTGTCCTCGCAGTCGGGGCGATTTACTTCGCTATCGCCCTGTTAGTCAAAGGTGCGCCAGTTGTTGCCGGTCAGACTGAGGTTGCGCCGGAGTGGTCGCTCAAGGATGTGGATGGCAAAACGGTGCGTTCCACTGATTTCAAGGGCAAGGTCGTTATCCTGGATTTTTGGGCGACGTGGTGCGGCCCTTGCCGGGCGGAGATTCCCGGCTTCATCGGGCTTCAAAAGCAGTATGCAAAGCAAGGATTGGTGGTGATTGGCGCTTCGGTGGACGAAGGTGGTGCAGATGTAGTCAAGTCGTTCGCGCAAGAACTGGGCATGAACTATCCCATAGTGTTGGCCGACGAAAAGACGCAGCAGGCATTTGGCGGCATCGAGGCGGTGCCGACGGCGTTCATTATAGACCGTGAGGGGCAAATCGTGAAAGAGCATCTGGGTTTCGCGGACAAGGACGAGTTTGAAAAAGAAATCAAACCATTGCTAAACCCTTAAAATTGGTATTGCCAGCATTGTGCGGTAAATTATTCCTGAAATTTTTCATCAATGTGAACGAAGTGGATTATGAGCAGGCGGTAAATTCCTTTTACGAGGGATTATACCGGTTCGCCCACAGTCTTGCGGGCAACGCGGACGACGCCTGCGAACTGACGCAGGAGGCGTTTGCGCGGCTGCTCGCCAAGGGCGGCCAGTTGCGCGACCGTTCCAAGGTCAAGGCGTGGCTCTTCACCACGCTGTATCGCATCTATCTCGGCTGGAAACGCCGCGACACGCGCCATCCACATCTTGAGATCACCAGCGTCGAGAACGAATTGCCAACAGTCACGCCGGACATAGTGGACAAACTGGAACATGAAGCGGTGGGCCAGTCGCTGCTCGAAATGGAGGAACGCTATCGCGTGCTGCTCGCGCTCTATTATTTCGAGAATCATACTTACGCGGAAATTTCCGGACTGCTTGGCGTCCCCATTGGCACCGTTATGTCGCGACTTTCGCGGGCGAAAGACATGATGCGCAAATCGCTCGCGGCAAAATCCATCGGCGCGGAGCGCAAAATCATTTCCATCAAACCAGAATCTCAAAGGAGTCAGACGTGATATGAACAACCAGGAAGCCAGATTGATTCTGCAAGCCTATCGTTGCGGCGGACAGGATGCGTCCGACCCGCTGTTTGCGGAGGCGTTGGAACAGGCCCGCCGCGATCCGGAATTGCAAAAGTGGTTCGCGGAAGAAACCGCCCTGGACGCGCGCATTCAAGCCAGCCTGCAAACGGCGCTCCCAATCCCGCACGAGTTGAAATCAAATCTTCTGGCGTTGCGTAAAATCATTCGTCCAGCGCCGTGGTGGCTTCAACCTTTGAAGCTGGCTGCCGCCGCAGCGGTGTTGTTGCTGGGGGTGGCCACATTTTGGTTGCGCCCGCAAACACCGGCGCAACTCGCGTCGTTCCGCGAAACAATGGCGCGCTACTCCATGCAGGAGCATGGGCACATCACCTTCGAGTCACACGACATGACGAAGATTCAGCAGTGGCTTCAAGACCGGGGCATGGAAACCAATTTTGAACTGCCCGCCGCTCTGCACAGGGGGCCGGCTCAGGGGTGCCGCGTCGTTGACTGGAACGGCCGGAAGGCGACGATGCTTTGCTTTGTCCTCGATGATGGCGAACACATGGATTTATTTGTCATGGATCGAGTCGGTCTGCCTGGCCTACCCGAAGGGAGCGCGCCGCAATTTGCCGAAGCCAATGGTTTGATGACGGCAACATGGGTTAAGGGTGACCAAGTTTATCTCCTGACCGGCGACAACAAAAAGTTATTGCAAAAGCTCTTTCAACAAACATGATATTCATGATTTTCCTTTCAGTTGGGCTTCAAGTTCGGCGATGTGTTGTTTAAGCGGTGCGATATTTTAACCCTCTCTGATACTTAAATTGTTCTGGACAAAAGGGAAAGGCAGAAATAAGGTCGAATTTATGAGAAAAATAGTACCGCAAAAATGCGGCCTAATATCAGGTTAGGCGTGGCGCGACACTTTATGAAAATTCGATACATTCTTTTAGGTTTGATTGCACTTGCTACGACAGTATTTGCGAGATTTCCGTCAGCGCCTAATGACAGAACGAAGCCGCCGTCGCTTCCATTGCCAGCGGCATATCAGATCGCTATTACTGCACTCGGCCAGAGTACAAATCAGTTTCATTGCGTCAGTGCGAGCGCAAGTGCAGAATTAAGCTCGCCTGGATGGAAATTTACATTCTCTTCGACGAACATTTCTGTGATACCTAAATGTTTCTATGTGGAGTTTGACGGCAAAGTTTACGAAGATGATGCGTGGGTGCCACAGTGAAAGCTACGCCTCCGCGCTGGAGCCAACGCCGGTTGCGTTCCGCAGTGCGGGATTGACATCACGAGTCCGGCGTGGCTCAGTTCTTGTTCGTTAGGCGTCGCGAGAATAGAACGTGAATATGACTATTCGAGAGCTATATTTTGCTAGTAGCGTTGTTTGCATGGTTATTGCCGGATTTACACTTGTACTGACGGCAATGTGGCTTATGGCTTATTTTTCTAGTCCCAAGCAGACGGGATCAGTTCGAGCTATTTGTTTTTCTGGAGTTGCCACTTTAGCCTTTGCTTTTGCCGCACTATGGCTTTTGTTGAGGGCAGGGATTGCGTTCTTATGACGCCGCCTCCTCCTATGATGGTTCATGAGTCAAGGGTTAAGTGAAGGGTTTCATTTTTTTCTTAAAAGCGTTTTTTGTTTTTTCGGTGAGCGTCTCCGTCCGCGTGGCGCTGGGCATAAAAGCCAAGGCTCATCCTCCTATCCGTGCGTCAGATTAACTGAGCACAACAAAACGTATTCGATCGTTTAGCGGACGGAGCGGGCCAGCTCATTCTAACGAGCGGGAGTTTTCAGCCTCCCAAGGCGTCTGCTCGAGCCGCTGGGCAATCCACCGCCAAACAGCGTCATATATTTCGCCCTGCCAGAATTGCTGGAATAAATTAAAGACCGGACAAGGGCACAAATGCGCTAAATCAGCACTGGCAAAGGAAGAATGCCTCCAGGAAAAGCTCTCTGCCGAATGGTCAGGGTTTGCCAGTCCGCGAAACGACGACTGTGGGTGCGTGATTTTGGATTGGGAATGAACTTAACCCGTCGTGCCGTATTTGTCGTTTCCATATTTTAACCCTCTCTGATACTTAAATTGTTCTGGACAAAAGGGAAAGGCAGAAATAAGGTCGAATTTATGAGAAAAATAGTACCGCAAAAATGCGGCCTAATACTAGGTTAGGCAGCTCGAATAATGCTGAACTGATTGGTGATATTATGAAAAAACTAATCCTACCGTTGGTTCTAGTTGCATTTACATTCTGTGGATGTGAGACCACGAAAGACCAATTGGCAGGCTGGAAACAGGTTTCGGGAGTTAGTTATTTGGATAATAAAGCGATTTCGGATGATGTTCAGAAGTATATCAAACACGAGCTTCCAGTGGATAAAGTTGGGGACGCTCCGGGCGGAGTCGTGCCTTGGTCGCAAGCTATTCGAGACATCATTTTGTTTGAGGATGGCACTGGACAACACGCAGTCAGGATCTCGGTTGATAGGAGAAGCCGGATGTATTATTTTGCTCTGATTTACGACAAATCAAATGTTAGGGTTAAGGTTTTGAAATGGCGAACTAAGTGGTATTTCAATCCTGGTTGCTGATGTTGATATGACGCCACCTAACACATCACGAGCCTGTGTGAAAACTCCGGGCGGGATTGAGGGTTGAAGCATCCCATTGGAAAAACGTTTTGCGGTGCGAAAGTATTCTTCTTCCGTTTGAAGGTTCCTCTCCCGGTGTGTTACCGCTCCGCTCAGAACCCATCC
>DASXDM010000017.1:0-11394 GCA_036490655.1 Verrucomicrobiia bacterium
AAATACATCCGGCGCAGCCGCTGAATCAAAACCCCGGAGGGGTGACCGAAAATAGCCCAGGGCAAGCGAGTCTGCGAGCGCCGCCCTGGGTATGAAGGCGCTAACCACAGCCGCCATTTGCGAAGCCGCGCGAAGCGCGCAGCTTGTCTGCGGCCATAGTTTTTATTGATACGGTATAGTGGATATTTTTTCCGCCAGTCCCAGTTTTATTGCGATTGCAGCCGATAGAAATTATTGCCCACCGCGGGGATAGTCACCAGGCTCTGGCCATTGGTGACTGTGATTCCATTCGTGGCGGTCAGCCAGTTCATCGAAGCCGGGTTCGTGCTTTGCTGCAAGGTAAAGCCTGATACGGGCCACCTCAGGGAGAGATTGCGGCCCGACGAAGTCATAGTGAATTTTGTTTGGGTGATCCCGAACAACCGCAACTCGGCGACCTCCATCACGTTGCCGGAATTCGGCGGGCCGAACGTTGCCCGGTAAGTCCGATAGGCGTTCGTGTTCCCAAAACATGAAAAACCCTGGATCTGTTGGTTCGCGGCCGGCTCTTGCGGCGTCACTGAAAGTAACGTGGTATAATTCGCCCCGTCGTTCGAGCCTTCCAGCAGGAACGTCGTCGACTCGCGCTCAGGAAAGTCTATGTCGTTAAATCCGCCGATAAGTTCCACGCCTTTGACGACACTGGCGCCCGCGGCGGGCGTGACCAGGGCCACGACATTCGTGGTGTCGTTCAGGACGACGATCTCGTTGGTTTGATCGTCTAATTCACGGTCCAACAGGGCGTTGGTCGGCCCGCCGTTGTATAAGGTGGCGCCGTCGGGCAACACCAGTGTAAAAGCGTCGTTCGGGGAAGTGATGTCGCCATAGGGCAGGAATTCCACCTGGCTGATCTGCATCGAATTGGCGTTGGTCGGATTCACCACCGTCGGGAAAATGATTTTGTAGGCCTCGTACGTGTTCGTGTTGGCAAACGGAAAAGACTGGATCGTCTCGCGGGCCGCAAAAAGCGGGACGGCATTGCTCACGATCTCGGTGAAGTGGGTCCCATCCGGCGAACCATAGAGAATGAAACTCGCGGGATCGCGTTCCGGTGAGTCTTCCGCACTGATGAGGCCGATGGCCTGCACGGGAACATTGGTGATGGATGGAAAGACCGTGAAGCCGGTATTGGTGATATCAAAGTTGAGATACTTGGTTGAAGCCGTATCATCGGTGGCCATGGTGGCATCCTGGCCGACGGGCGAATTGGTCGACGTTGGAACCACAGCATCGAACGGTTCCGTGAGGGTAAAAAGCGAATTTGAAGCTTCCGTCGTGAAAGTGAAATCCGGACCGTAAACTATGCCGAGAATGTTGCTCGCGATGACACGGCTGTGATACGTCGTGTTGGGGGTTAAACCGTTTATGATGATGCTGACATTTGGCTGCGAGTCGTCGATGGTTTCCGTACTCGTAACATTGCCGTAGCTGGACGTTGATCCCCATTGAAACCAGGCCGTGGTGGGAAGGAAATTGGCACTGCATTGCGTGTCAAGCACGGCTGCATAATGTTCCACCGTTGCACTTTCATTGGTAACGGCAGGAAGCGCAGGCGTCACCGCTCCGTAAATCCAGATTTGGCTGCCGCTGGAGGCGATCAGTCGGTTTCCGTCAGACGACGACGCAATGTCGCTCCACGCCAACACCGGCGAATCGGTATTGAGCCACGAATTTCCATCGCTTGAAACATAGACGCCGTTGTTATTGGCCGAAAACATTTTTGTGCCGTCGGATGAGATCGCCACACTGTTTACCGGAACGTCCGCCTGGATCCACGTTCCCCCGCCATTGGTCGAAACGTACAACGAGGTATTGTCATTTGCGGCCAACATTTTTGTGCCGTCGCCCGAACAAGCCACAGCGCCCCAAATAGAATTTCCCAGAGTCGTTGTTTTCCAGGAAGAACCCGAGTTGGTCGAAACAAAGACGCTGTTGCCAAAACTGCTGGCGATGCCGGTTTTTCCGTCGCTTGACAAGGCGACGTCCGTCCAGCCATCGCCGGATATAGAGGGAGCGACGTTTCCCGACCATGTCGTGCCGGAATTGGCGGAGATATTAATGGCGGGATTGCCTGCTCCATTTCCTGTCACCGTAGCCATATAATTTCCGTTGGAGGAAACGGCCGCGCCGGTATAAACATTCCCATCAAGCAAGCTGGTTTGGAACCAATTTGTCCCCGAATTGATGGAAGCATACACACCATTGTTATTGGCGCCGGCGATGAGTTTTGTTCCATCTCCCGACATGCCGACCGACTCCCAATAATTTACCGGGGCGCTGCTTTCGCTCCAACTGGCGCCCGCATTGGTCGAAAGATAAATTCCGCCGTCGAAAACGATTCCGGCCAATTTAGCTCCGTCCCCGGAAGAAGCAACAGCCTGCCAAGTGCTGCCTCCCGGTGCCGGCGAAAGCGTCCAGCCCCTGGGAATAACGGGAACAAATGTGTAAAACCGCAATTCCGCCAGGCCCAATCCCACGTAACCGTTTGCCACATCCACATTGAGACGATAGGCGCCATAACTTGTGGAATTCGTGGCCATCCAGCAGCGCGTCTCCAGGGAATTGACAAAATGCCCCACCCCCGTGCCCAAATTCGCCCAGCTCGATCCGCCGTTATTGCTACCCTGCAAGATCCATCCCGCCGGGGACGAAGGAGCGCCGGCCAGGTTGCTGCCGGGCAGGGGAGAAACCAGTGCGTACGCGCTCACTGTGCCCGCCGGTGAAACCGTCGCGCCCACATAACCTGTCGGGCTGTTAATGAAGTTGACGTCTTCCCAGGAGGTACTCAAGTTGCCGTCAAAAGCATTAGCCGCAGGTTCCTCTTCCTCTGAGTCCGAGTAATCGGGGCTTGTCGTTGGGATCTGGATCAGGTTGCCGCCGGTCATGACCACGATATTGTCCAGCCGCACCTCCTCGCTGTCACTTCCGCAGCGCGCCGCCCACACAAAACGGTTCCCGGCCTGGAATGTCAGTCCGGGCGTTGGCACATTCGAGAAGATCATCGCTCCATCCATTTGTACAGTGATGCCATTGGTATAGTTCCAATCCACTTCAAAGAAATGGTTCGTGCTGCTGTTCACTCCCCATTGTGTCTGGGGATTGTCAGGGGCCGACGCCACCACATTGCCGTTCATGCGGAGATAGAAACCGGGATTGTTGTTGGCATAAGTTTGCACCGAGAAACACATCCCGGTGGGATAACCCGATTCCTGCGCATAACTGCTGCTGATCAGGTTAAGTGAAGCCAGTTGGCCAAAGTTGAAGGAGAAGCCGTCGGCGGCGCTGGGAAAGTTACCTTTCACATCCGCGTTCCACTTGGCCGAAAACGCAAAAACCGGTTTCCCCGGGTCCAGGTCGGGCAATTCAAACGCGGACGTTACATTGGCATCGCCGGATTCAGTCAATTGCAGTCCCCCCGGATTGCTTCCTTCCACTCCCGCCCCGCCCGCCGTGCCAAGGGATGTGCTGAAAAGTTGCGAGCCGTCGCCGAAACTCGTCGTGCCATCGGCAAAAGACGAGAATTCCTGGAAATATTGTCCCGCGTAAAGCGGAGTGGTGATCGTGGCCAAAAGAAAAATGATTGCGCGAAAGGACATGGATTTTATCTTCATAAATGATCAGAATAATGCCTGTTGGACACCTGCGCGGCGTCTCCTTCCATTCTCCGCCACGTTAACAGTCCCGGCGCGCCTGGTCAACGGATAAGCGGCTCGTCACGCTGAGGCTAAGGACCTTGTGGCCCAATTATGGGAACAAATGTTTGCCTTTTCTGCTGCCTCACCCCTTACCTTTAATTCCTCTCCTCGTTGAGGGGAGGGTGCTGTGTGGAATATGCTCAGATTTTTTAACGCTTCAATACCTGTCGAAGCTCTTTCAATCCGCTGACAAAAAGGCGTTCGCCAACTGTTCCCTCTCCCCCTTGCCCCGTCGTAGCTTTTGCGAAGATGGGTCACGGGGAGAGGGTTAGGGTGAGGGGTGAGATTGAAATAGTGGCGTCAATCCGGTTTCACTGGCTTGTCCAGCTGTGATTTTGTACAAAGGACAAACAATGGCGCCGGCATCCCAGACGACTGAACCCCTGAACAGGCCTTGTCCCGTTTGCGGGAAATCTCGCGCGGTGCTTTATCTCAAAAAAGATAACTTTCAACTTCTGCGTTGCCCGGATTGTTCGATGATCTTCACCAATCCGGTTTCGGCGGATCTGGCCTCCGGCGAATTTTACGACCAGGCCGGCTCCGAATATCTATCACCGGAAAAGCTTGAGAGCGATTACTCGAATGTCCGCTTTGAACGCGAACTGCGGTTGTTCAGAAAATATTGTTCATCGGGGACCGTCCTGGATGTCGGCTGCTCCTCGGGCGCATTTCTTTATCAATTGAACAGGCGTTATCCGGGTGACTACCAGATTTTGGGAACCGACGCTTCCGGGCCGCCCCTGGAACACGCGGCCAAAATGGGTGTGCCGGTCATCAAAGAAAACTTTCTCACCCATTCCTTCGACCAATTGTTCGATGCCGTCACCTTTTGGGCAGTGATGGAGCATCTCTTCGAGCCGGAGAAGTTTCTTAAAAAAGCTGCGTCCATCCTGAGGCCCGGCGGCGTTTGCTTTATTCTGGTGCCGAACATGCACTCGCTGGCGGCAAGATTATTGGGCGCAAAATACCGATATATTTATGGCGAGCATTTGAACTACTTCACCGCCGCGACGCTGAGAAAGTTTGTGGGGCAGGAATTCAAGGTGCTCGCCCTGAAATCGACGCACTTCAATCCCATTGTGATCTGGCAGGACTCGCGCCATGCGCCGCGGGAGGTTTCGCGGACACAACGATACGAGTTGCTGAAGCGGACGACCGCTTACAAAAAATCGCCGTGGATGAAGCCGGCAAAAATCGGCTATCGTGCCACGGAGAAAATATTGGGAGCGGCTTTGATGGCTGATAATCTTTGCATCATTGGCCAAAAAGAACAGTGAGACTGGATGGCAGGATGAGTAGGATTCAACGCAAAGACGCAGGGGAGGTTTTCAATTTTCAGCCACACGGACGAGTTACCGCGACTTCTGATCCAAAGGGCCGTAAGCCCGAACGAAAATAGCCCGCAGTTTCAACCGCGGGACACCATTTCCCAATTAAATTTCCCTCGAGGGGACAGGCTGCCTTTCGAATGTTTCGATGACAGCCGATGCTTATGTAATCTATTTATACGAAGGGCGTTCGCCACCAGTTCCCTCTCCCCTCAACGGGGAGAGGGTCAGGGTGAGGGGTGAGACACCAGAAAACTACCCTTCCCGCCATGCGTTTTGGCCGCCGTTATGAACTGGAGCGTTTGAAGAAAAACTGTCGCCGCGAGAACACGAGCCCGCGTCGAAATTCCGCGAGGTTGTGGAGTGCGGCAGTCCTCTGCCGCTTTCCTTTCGCCAATGGGATGTGCGCGAAAATTGTTCGTCTCCCTCTCCCCTCAACGATGGGGGGTGACTCCATCGAGCCTGACCGCGGGACTGTACCCCCGTCATAATCCTAAATCCTAATCCTAACCATCCCCGTTTCCACCTTCGGCGTTGAATGCTTTTCGCGCCGGCTCGTCTCGCCATAGCTTCAGCGACGGCGGAAGCCAGGCGAAGGCGGATTGAATGTTTCCCTGTTATGCAGCAGTCGTGCGAAGGCGCATTCTTCTTCGTTCCCTTAGTTTCCTTTGTTGTTAAACGTTTTGCTTTGTAGTTAATTTGCCGCTTTCCTTCTTCCCCTTCGGCGTTCGGCGTTGGATGTTGGATGTTGGATGTTCAGTGTTGAATGTTTCTTTTCTGCCGTCCTCCGCGATTTGGGGCCACATTTATCAAGTGCCCCCGGATGACGGAACCATTGATTTGGTTTGAGAATCGACCCTCAATCGGGCAATAATTCTTGCTGTCCAATTTGAATCCGCATGAAAAAGACAACGATTGAAAAGTCCTTTGGCCTCGCGCAGGAACGTTATCACGAACTCGGCGTCGACGTGGCGCGGGCGCTTAAGGTCCTGGAAACAATCCCGGTTTCCCTGCACTGCTGGCAGGGCGATGACGTGGGCGGTTTCGAAAATTTTGGCCAGTCCCTTGGCGGCGGGTTGGTGGCCACCGGCAATTATCCCGGCAAAGCGCGCACCCCGGACGAACTGCGCGCGGATCTGGACCAGACGTTCTCTCTCATCCCTGGAAAACACCGGCTGAACCTGCACGCTTTTTACGGTGAGTTCGGTGGCCGGAAAGTTGATCGCGATGAGATCACGCCGGCGCATTATAAAAACTGGATCGCCTGGGCGAAGAAAAACGGGCTTGGCCTTGATTTTAATCCCACCTGCTTTTCGCATCCCAAGTCCGCGGACGGGTTCACCCTGAGCCACCGCGACAAGGCCATCCGCGATTTCTGGATCGAGCATTGTGTCCGTTCGCGGGAGATCGGCGCGGCCATGGGCAAAGCGCTCGGCAAAACCTGCGTGACCAATATCTGGATCCCCGACGGCATGAAGGACACGCCCGCCGACCGGAATTCGCCGCGCGCGCGGCTGGCCGGATCGCTCGACAAGATTTTCGCGAAGAAAATTTCACCCGCATTGAACCTGGACGCCGTGGAGCCAAAGCTGTTCGGCATCGGCAGTGAAAGTTATGTCACCGGCTCGCACGAATTTTACCTGGGCTACACGGTCTCGCGCAAAAAGATGCTGACGCTCGACGCGGGACATTATCATCCGACCGAAGGCATCGCCGACAAGATCTCAAGCGTGCTGCAATTCATGCCGGAGATCCTCTTGCACGTCAGCCGCGGCGTGCGCTGGGACAGCGATCACGTCGTTGTCTTGAACGACGACCTGCTCTCGATTGCCCGGGAGATTGTGGCCAACGGTTATACCAAACGCGTCCACATCGGCCTGGATTATTTTGATGCGAGCATCAATCGCGTGGCTGCCTGGACCATCGGCGCGCGGAACATGGTCCGGGCGCTCCTGATCGCGCTGCTCGAACCGGCGGATAAACTCCGCGCTGCCGAGGCGGCGGGCGATTTTACGACACGCCTGGCCTTGCAGGAGGAAAGCAAAACGTTGCCCTTTGGCGCGGTCTGGGACTACTACTGCGAGAGCAAAAATGTTCCCGTCGGCGAAAATTGGCTGGCGGAGATGAAGCGTTACGAGCAGGACGTATTGTCCAAACGATAAGAAGCAAAATGGGTAAACCACAAGTACACCTCGCAGTAGACCTGGGCGCCGGCAGCGGCCGGGTCGTCGCGGGCATCTTCGACGGCGACAAACTCGAGTTGGCCGTGATGAACCGCTTTCCTAACAACGCCACGAAGGAGGCGGACGGCTGGCATTGGCAATTCGATAATCTTTTCAACGACATCAAGCGGGGGATCGCCGTGGCGGTCCAGAAATACGGCGATGCCGTCGTGTCCGTCGGCGTAGATACCTGGGGCGTCGACTATGGGCTGCTGGATGCGAATGGCAAATTGATCTGCGCACCCTTCCAATATCGTGATGCGCGCACTAACGGGATGCAGGAAAAATCCTTTGGGTTGATGCCGCGTCGGGAAATCTATGACCGGACCGGCATCCAATTCCTGTTCTTCAATACGATCTTCCAATTGCTTGCCGACAAAAACCTGTCGCGCGCCGAACACCTGCTCTTTATGCCGGATTTGGTCCATTATTTTTTGACCGGCGTTCGCGCGAATGAGAGATCGATCGCCAGTACGAGCCAGTTGATCTCTCCGCAAAAACAGGAGTGGGACAAAGACCTGATCCGCGCGATGAAATTCCCGGAGAAAATTTTTGGCCGGTTAATCGATGCCGGGACAGTCCTGGGCGGATTATTGCCCGAGATCGCGAAGGAAACCGGCGCAAAAAACCTGCAGGTCATCGCTCCGGCCGGGCATGACACGGCATCGGCAGTGGTCGGCGTGCCTTCCGATGAGCCTAATCCGGTCTTTTTGAGTTCTGGCACGTGGTCGATCATGGGGCGTGAATTGGCGAGCCCGATGGTCTCCGAAAAAAGTTTTGCTGCGGCGTTCTCGAATGAAGGCGGCGTCTTTGGCACGACCCGTTTCCTCAAAAACATCGCTGGCATGTGGCTCCTGCAGGAATGCAAGCGCGCCTGGGATGCCGAAGGCAAATCCCCGAGCTATGACGAATTGCAAAGCCACGCGCAAAGCTCGCCGCCCTTTGCGACTTTCATCGACCCGGATGCGCCCGATTTCCAGGCCCCGGCCAATATGCCTGCGGCCATCACCCAATTCTGCCGGCGAACCGGCCAAACGCCCCCGGCCAATCCCGGCGCGTTCACGCGCATGATCTTCGAAAGCCTGGCGCTGAAATATCGGTCGGTGAGAGGATCGCTGGAGCAGGTCACCGGCAAACCGGTGAAAAAGATTTACGTGGTGGGCGGCGGTTGCCAGAATCATCTCTTGAACCAGTTCGCTGCCGATGCTCTGGATTGCGCCGTCGTGTGCGAGCCGGTTGAAGCGACCTCGACCGGCAATATCATCATGCAGCTCATCGCGCTCGGCAAGATCGGTTCCCTGGCCGAAGGACGCGCGGTCGTGCGCCGTTCGTTCGGCACCAAGACCTTCGAACCGCAAAATACCGCGCAGTGGGACGATGCTTTCGCCCGGTTCGAAAAAATCATCGCTCATTGAGCCGTAAAATATGGTAATCCCAATCAAGATTGACACAGCGGGTAGCAAGATAGGGCGTCCCGCGGCTGCGGGATGCGTGCCGCCGGTGGTGCGGGCGTACCCGTGCCTGCCGCGCCGTAGCTTGAGCGAAGGCTGGAGCCGTCTTCTGTCTTGTGTGCCAATGTTGTTCTAATTCGCTATAGAAACCAAACGATTATGGAAAATCCCCTGTACAAAAAACTCCCCAAAATCGGCATCCGCCCCGCGATCGACGGACGGCTCGGCGGCGTGCGCGAATCGCTCGAAGCGCAGACGATGGATATGGCCAGGTCCGTGGCCAAACTCATCGCCGCCAAAATGCGTTATCCCAATGGCAAACCCGTGGCCTGTGTGATCGCGGACACCTGCATCGGCGGCGTCGCGGAAGCCGCCGCCTGCGCGGAAAAATTTGCGCGCGAAGGCGTGGGCGTCTCCCTCACCGTCACCCCCTGCTGGTGTTATGGCAGCGAGACCATGGACATGGACCCGGCCATCCCCAAGGCGGTTTGGGGATTCAACGGCACCGAACGTCCCGGCGCGGTGTACCTCGCTGCGGTGTTGGCGGGCCACACCCAAAAAGGTTTGCCGGCCTTTGGGATTTACGGGCGCGACGTCCAGGACGGCGGGGATAAAAGCATTCCCGCCGACGTGGAGGAAAAACTTTTGCGCTTCTGCCGTGCCGGCCTGGCCACGGCCATCATGCGCGGCAAATCGTACCTCGCCATGGGCGGCGTCTCGATGGGCATCGCCGGTTCGATCGTGGACCCGGTGTTTTTCGAGAGTTACCTGGGCATGCGCGTTGAATCCGTGGACATGAGCGAATTCATCCGCCGCTTCGATCGCGGCATCTTTGACAAGGCGGAATATGAAAAAGCCATGACCTGGGTGAAGGCCAATTGCAAGGAGGGGAAAGATTACAATTCGCCCAAAACCACCCGGTCCCGCGCGCTCTTGGACCATGAATGGGAGCTTTCCGTGAAGATGGCCCTCATCACCCGGGATTTGATGGTGGGTAATCCAAAACTGGCCAAAAAGGGCTTCGGCGAGGAATCCCTCGGCCACAACGCCATCGCCTCCGGCTTCCAGGGCCAGCGCCAATGGACCGACCATTATCCCAACGGCGATTTCATGGAAGCCATCCTCAACACATCCTTCGATTGGAACGGCGCGCGCGCGCCCTATATCGTTGCCACAGAGAATGATGCGTTGAATGGCGCCTGCATGTTGTTCGGGTATCTGCTGACCAATACTTCGCAGATCTTTGCGGATGTTCGCACTTACTGGAGCCCGGCCGCAGTCCATCGCGTCGCCGGCCACAAGCTGACCGGCCCGGCCTCCGGCGGATTTTTGCACCTGATCAATTCCGGCCCGGCATCGCTCGACGGGGCAGGGGAACAAACCATCGATGGCAAACCGGCCATGAAACCATTCTGGGATATCAGCCACGCGGAGATTGAGAAATGTCTCGCGGCCACGACCTGGCATCCGTCCATCACGGAATATTTTCCGGGCGGCGGCTGGTCCACACGCTACCGCACGCGCGGCGGAATGCCCGCAACCATTTGCCGGTTGAACCTGATAAAAGGCCTTGGGCCTGCCCTCCAGATCGCCGAAGGCACGACCATCGGATTGCCGGACAAAGTCCACGCCATCCTGGACGAACGCACCAACCCCACCTGGCCCACGACCTGGTTCGTTCCCCGCACCAGCGGCAGCGGTGCGTTTCGCGATGTGTACACCGTCATGAATAACTGGGGCGCCAATCATTGCTCCATGAGCTACGGCCATATCGGCGCGGAACTGATTAGCCTGGCAGCGATGCTGCGCATCCCGGTTTACATGCACAACGTGGGTGACGAGAACGTCTTTCGCCCCAGCGCCTGGAATGCCTTTGGCACCGCCGACCGCGAGGGCGCAGATTTCCGCGCCTGCGCCAATTTCGGCCCGCTCTATCGATGAAAACGCGCACCGGCAATCTGTAGGATTCGAGGTTTTATGTTTTAGCCACGGAGTGGCGGGCGATAGTAGCCCACGGTGACAACCGTGGGAACAATGCCATTAAAGTAATTCAAGCCCCGGATGGGGCGAAAGAAAGGATTTTTGTAATGCGATTTTCTGCCATTGCCATCGCGCGCCTGCGGGACGCCCCGCGTGAAACCAACTTCGATTTCATTAACATCGGGCTTTAGCCCGGTGATTAGATGACCAGAATACAAAAAACGTTTTAAGGTTTACACGCACCGGAATAAAGCGAAGCTTAGAGCCGCGCAGCGGCGTAAGAAAATAGCCCACGGTTTCAACCGTGGGTTAAGTGTTTTAACCGACAAAGCCCCGCAGGGGCGGCAGATTGTTAATCCTGTCATCGTTTCCCATTTCCTCTTTTTGCAATCTTTTGTCGATAACCTGCCTTTCGCTCTCGTCGCGTCATAGCCAGGCGAAGGCCGATTTTGTTGCCGGGCAACATTACACTCCGCCTCTTTTCTGCTAAAACCAATATATGAAGAACGCGACTGACATCGTGGCCGTTTCCATTACCGCGGCTCTCCGCTTTTCCCCGGCGGATTTACCGTTGTTTACCCTTGTTTACCAATTTTTTTTAACTCTTTTTCCACCCCAGACTTCGGAATGCGAATTGTTCCTCGTCATCGATTCTGGAAATGTGTTGCGCGAAGTTACG
>DASXDM010000018.1:0-18465 GCA_036490655.1 Verrucomicrobiia bacterium
TCGGCGAAGAAACATGTTTGAAAACCCTGTGACTGCCTGCCACGCCGTAGCCTTTGGCGAAGGCGGGAGCTGAAACGACGCCAAAACCCAAAAAGACCGCTTCTCCTCTTTCCCTCCCGAAGGGCTACAGTATTTTTTAAAACGCTCTAACCCGCCAGCCCCCTCAAATCTCTCCATTTTACTGAATGTCAACGACCTACCCCAAAGGGCAGTTGTTGGGTCAATTGATTCCAGCCTATATTCAGACAGCCCTAAGTCATGACCATCAAACCTAAAATCAGAAGCATCCGTTTGATTGAAAGCTTATGAATTTCAGCGATCAAAAACGGGATGGTGTGCGGACCGCACTTGATTTGTTAAACGGCAAGGCCGAATTCCTCTCGAATTTCCTGAGGTCAAGGCCAAATAAAATGACCGGCGAACCCATCAGGGATTCCGTTGACCGCACGACGGAAAGCATCTTTCAAAAATATCAGCGCCTGGCCGAAGAGCAGATCGGGCATGATGCTTATGGGAATCCCCAAAGCGCCTTGAAGCACTATCTGAACCGGTACGATGAGAAGAGCATCGATCATCAGAATGCTTTTCACATCATCAACCACATCCATGATTCAAATGCCGGCCTGACGGATGTCGCCATCTGTTTTTTGGCTTTACGGGAAGCGACCGGAATAAACTTTCGCATGTTCGATGTGGACGAGGTGGAAGAATGGGCAACTGATGCCGCGTACGAAGATAAGCTCTATCCAAAAGTCCGGTCCTCCAGCGGCGCGCAGGCCGCACCCAATGGATTGACCGGCATTGTCGGGAGCCTTTCAGATTTCCTCAGATTCAGACCCCTCGATAAAACCAACTAAACAATGATTCAAACAAACATATGATCACGATGATTGCCTGGGCTTTGTGGGGGTTCGTTGCCGTGGAAGCCCTCTTCCTGGCCACCAATTGGATTTCCTGCCAAAAGACTGGCGACTCCCAGTTCTTTGGGATTCCTGCCTTGATTTTGGCGATCGCGCTCATCATGACGGGCCTGCTTCCCATTTCGAAGTTTCATCTGCTGTGGATCACCCCGCTGGCCGCGATCATCCCGGTCACGATCATGCAATGGCGCTTTCGGCTGCTGATCAAGAGCTGGGGAAAGAAACACCGGGAATAAAAATCCCCTTTCATTATTTTTTGAACGCCGCCGCCACCAACCCTTGGCCCGCCTCTGTGACTTTTGACTGTCTTCGTTCACAGGGCAGGCGGCGTTCAATTTTTTGTTTCCGCGCAATCCGCACTCCCGGCTGGTGAAGCAGCCGGGATGATTTTTGGGCAGGTCGGGCATCGGAAATCGTGTCGCCAATTTTCACTGCCGGAACACGAGTTGTAGAATTCTCCATGCAATTGCAATTGAAATGGGCTCAGGCATTTTACACCGTGTAGCATACGATATCGCAATAGCGCATGAAGAAACAGGCCATCGCAAAGTCCCCGGCTTATCAGGATCGAAAGGTGCCCGCTGAAAAGCGTGTCCGCGATCTGCTTGGGCGCATGACTCTTGAAGAAAAAGCCGCGCAAATGATGTGCGTCTGGCAGGAAAAATCCAAATTTCTCAACGCCAGCGGTGACTTCGACCTGGAAAAAGCCAGGGCCAATTTCAAAAAGGGCCATGGCATCGGACAGGTGGGACGGCCCAGCGATGCGGGCGCCCCCGCCACCGAACCGTGGAAGGGCAAGAAAGCGCGCGCGATGGCTGAGTTGACCAATGCCATCCAAAAATTTTTCATCGAGAATTCACGGCTGGGCATCCCCGTTTTCTTCCACGAAGAATGCCTGCACGGCCATGCCGCGCACGATGGCACCAGTTTTCCGCAACCCATCGGCCTGGGCGCAACTTTCAATCCCGATCTCGTCGAAAAACTGTTCACGATGACCGCGGAGGAAACCCGGGTGCGTGGCGCGCATCAGGCTTTGACTCCCGTGGTCGACGTGGCGCGCGATCCCCGCTGGGGCCGCGTCGAGGAAACCTACGGTGAAGATCCTTACCTGGTCTCGCGGCTTGGCATCGCCGCCGTTCGCGGATTCCAGGGCGACGGAAAATTTCAAAACAAAAACCGGGTCATCGCGACCTTGAAACATTTTGCCGCGCACGGCCAGCCGGAATCGGGGATGAACTGTGCGCCGGTCAATGTTTCCGAACGCGTTTTGCGCGAAACATTTTTGTTCACCTTCCGGGAGGCCATTGAAAAAGGCGGCGCCCTCAGCGTGATGGCCAGTTACAACGAGATCGATGGCGTGCCCTCCCATGCGAGCGAATGGCTGCTGCGCGATGTGTTGCGCAAGGAATGGAAGTTCAAGGGCTTTGTCGTTTCTGATTATTATTCGATCTGGGAATTGAGCTATCGCCCCGACACCCACGGCCATTTTGTGGCGAAGGACAAGCGCGAGGCGTGCGAGCTGTCGGTGAAGGCCGGCGTGAACATCGAATTTCCCGAGCCGGATTGCTATCTGCACCTCGTCGAACTGGTCCGCAAACGCGTCCTCAAAGAATCGCAATTGGACGAACTCATCGCGCCGATGTTGCTGTGGAAATTCAAGATGGGATTGTTCGATGATCCCTATGTGGACCCGGGCGTGGCGGCGAAGATTGTCGCCAGCGATGCGAACCGCAAACTGGCGCTGCAAGCTGCGCGCGAAACCATCACGCTCTTAAAAAACGACGGCAACCTGGCTCCGCTGGACTTGGATAAATTCAAGACGATCGCCGTCATCGGCCCAAACGCGAACCGCAGCCTGCTCGGCGGTTACAGCGGCGCGCCGAAGCAAGAGGTCACCGTGCTGGAGGGCATCAGGGCCAAAGCCGGTGCCCGCGCCAAAGTTCTCTACAGCGAAGGTTGCAAGATCACCAGGCCCGGTTCCTGGCAACAGGACGAAGTTTTCGAAAGCGACCCCGCCGAAGACCGGAAACAGATCGCCGAAGCGGTCGAAGTCGCCAAACAGGCGGATGTCATTGTCCTGGCGATCGGTGGCAATGAGCAGACCTCGCGCGAAGCATGGAACCTGAAGCACATGGGCGACCGCACCAGCCTCGACCTCGTCGGACGCCAGGATGAATTGGTCGCAGCCATGCTCGCAACCGGCAAGCCGGTCGTCGTTTTTCTTTTCAACGGCAGGCCGCTGTCCATCAACCAGGTGGCCGAAAAAGTCCCGGCCATTTTCGAGTGCTGGTATCTCGGCCAGGAATGCGGCCATGCGGTGGCCGACGTCCTGTTCGGCGATTTCAATCCGGGCGGCAAATTGCCCATCACCGTCCCCCGCTCTGCCGGGCATCTGCCGGCGTTTTATAATTACAAGCCCTCGGCGCGCCGCGGTTATCTGTTCGCGGACGTGTCGCCGCTGTTCGCCTTTGGCTTCGGCTTGAGTTACACCACTTTTCGATTCAGTAAGGTGCGGCTCAAACACAAAAAGATCCGCGCGAACGGTTCCACGCAGGTTCTGGTGGATGTGGCCAATACCGGCAAACGCGCCGGGACGGAAACGGTGCAGATGTATCTCCGCGACCTGGTCAGTTCCGTGACGCGGCCCATCAAAGAATTGAAGGGTTTCCAAAAGATCGAATTGCGGGCCGGCGAAACCAAAACGGTCGCGCTCGACATCACGCCCGATTCGCTCGCGTTTTACGACATCAACATGAAGTACGTCGTGGAGCCCGGTGACTTTGAGATCATGGTCGGCAATTCCTCTCGCGATGGCGATTTGCAGAAAGTGGTTTTGACAGTCACCAAATAACAACCCCTAAAACTATGGCAGATCCCAACGAAAAATTGTCGTTCGTAGAAAAAGCGGGTTACAGCGCCGCGGATTCTGCCGCGAACTTCGTCTTCATGACGATGGTGCTTTTTCAGGTGAATTTTTATACAGATGTGTTCGGGCTGACGGCAAGTGTCGCCGCGATGATCCTTTTGTGGCCGAAATTATGGGATGCCGTCGTCGACCCCATTGTGGGCGTCCTTGCTGATCGCACGAACTCGCGCTGGGGAAAATTTCGTCCGTGGATCTTGTTCACCACCGTGCCGTGGGTCGTCGTCATGGTCCTGGCCTATACCACGCCGCACGGCTGGAGCATGGCTGCGCTCATCGCCTACGCCGCCATCACCAATACCATGTTGATGACGATCTATTCGATGAACAACATGCCGTACGCAGCGCTCGGGGGAGTGATGACCGGCGACATCAACGAACGGGCAAAATTAAATTCCTACCGGTTTGTCGCGGTGAATGCGGCTCAGTTCATCGTGGGGGGTTGCACCCTTCCCCTCGTGGCCAAGTTTGCCGCCAAACACGCGGCGGGCGCGCCCATCAGCGTGGTCGACAAACAATATGGCTGGAGCATGACCATGACCATTTGGGCGGCGCTTTGCCTCGTCCTGTTTCTCATCACCTTTTCGACCACGCGCGAACGCATCCAGCCCGTCCGCAAGGAAAAATCGTCACCGTGGCAGGATTTCTCTGACTTGCTCAAAAACAATCCCTGGAAGGTGATGTGGTTTTGGACGCTGGTCCATTTCGCCATCCTCTCGTTCCGTGGCGGTGCGCTTTATAATTACTACCACCATTACGCGGACAAAGGCGCGATGTTTAACGTGGTGCAACAAATTGGGCTTACGGCGCCCGCCCTCGCCCCCGGGGCATCTGCGCCCGGCGGCATTCTTGAATGGCTCAACTACGTTGTCCATGGAGACCAAACGGCGCCGAACGTCGCTGACGTTTTCAACAGCATCATCAATATGATGGGAACCGGAATCACCATCATTGTGATCCTGCTTTCACCTTCGTTGGCCAAAATGTTTGGAAAGAAGGCTGTGGCGGCAACTGGTTTTGCGCTGGCCACGATCGGCTCATTGTCGTTTTATCTTTTGAGTCCAACCAATGTCTGGGGCATGATCGGAATCACCGCTTTCGTCTCCATCGCTTATGCGCCGACGATCCCCCTGACATGGGCAATTTTTGCTGATGTGGCGGACTACTCTGAATGGAAAACCGGCCGCCGTTTCACGGGAATGGTATTTGCCACCGTTGGGTTCGCGCTTAAATCCGGTTTAGCCATTGGCCAGGCATCGTTTCTATGGATCATGCTTGGTTTTTTCCATTACGACACCCAATTGCCGGATGCATCGGGCGCCCTTCAAGGCTATCGAGTGTGCAGCGGCATCGTGGTGGGCTTGCTGTTTGGCATCTGCACGATTCTGCTGGCCAGCTATCAATTGAACAAAAAACTTACGATCCAAATGGCGGATGAACTGGCAGAACGCAGGAGATTGGCGGCGGCCTAGAATCAATCAATGAATTTTTTAACTACATCACTCGCCATCGCCATCACCCTGTCGGTCGCCCGCGGCCTTTGCATGGCTGACGATCAATCCGCGACTCTCAAGGATGCTTTCAAAAACGATTTCCTCATCGGCGCCGCGCTGAATGAATCGCAATTCGAAGAGACCGATCCGCAGGCCGTGGCCTTGATTAAGGCGCAGTTCAACACGATTAGCCCGGAGAATTGTTTGAAATGGGAATCGGTCCATCCGAATCCCGGCCAATACGATTTCAGCACTGCGGACCAATACGTCGCCTTCGGCCAAAAAAACAACATGTTCATCGTCGGTCACAACCTGGTCTGGCATAGCCAGACTCCGAACTGGGTCTTCCAGGATACGAATGGCCAGGCCATTTCGCGCGATGCCTTGATCGCACGGATGCGTGACCATATCTTCACAGTGGTGGGCCGTTACAAAGGAAAGATCGGCGGCTGGGACGTGGTGAACGAAGCGCTGAACGAAGACGGCACGCTGAGGACCAATTCGCCATGGGAGAAGATCATCGGCGACGATTATCTCGTGAAGGCTTTCCAGTTTGCCCATGAAGCCGACCCGGACGCGCAATTATATTACAACGACTATTCACTGGAGAACAAACCCAAGCGGGATGGAGCCGTGGCCTTGATTAAGAAATTGCAAGCAGCGGGGATTCCGATTTATGCTGTTGGATTGCAGGGCCACTACAAAATGGATTGGCCGTCGACGAATGATGTGGATGTGACGATCAAAGCTTTTGCGGCCCTCGGAATCAAGGTGAGCATCACGGAACTGGACATCGACCTGCTGCCGGCGGCCACGAGTTCGCAGGGAGCGGATATCTCGATGAATGCCAGATATCGTGCGGGCATCGACCCCTACACCAATGGCTTGCCGGCTTCCGTGCAGCAGGCCCTCTCGCAGCGGTACCAGGATTTGTTCAAAGTCTGGGTCGCCGACCGTCAATCGATGGAGCGCATCACTTTTTGGGGCGTGACAGACGCTCAATCGTGGCTCAACAACTGGCCGGTATCCGGGCGCACGGCGTATCCCATGCTTTTCGGGCGTGATTATCAGGCCAAACCGGCTCTTGCAGCCGTTCTTTCGACAGCTAAAAACAACTAAATTTATGAGTAAAAAAATTATCATCAAAAATAAACGAGGCAAAAACGGCATTGGCGCCGGAGTTTGGAATTTGGGAGCCGGTCGTGATCCCTTTGGCGGTCCCACCCGGGAAGAGATCCCGATCCTCGATCGCATCGAATTGCTGGCCAATGCCGGTATCACCTATATCGAGGCGCATGACGTGGAAATCCACGCCAAAGAAGTCCCCCAGGCCAAGGCCTTGATGAAAAAACATGGCGTCCAGATGGGGATGTACACGCCGTCATTCTTCGCGGATGCCGTGTTCAAGGATGGCGCCATGACCAGCAACGACCCCGCCGTCCGCAAACTCGCGACCGCAAATGCGTTGCGCGCGGTGGATGTCACCGTGGCGCTGGGCGCGGGAGTGATGGTGTTTTGGAACGGGCGCGAAGGCTTTGATTTCATGCTCGCCAAAAACGGGCAGGATTCTTTCCGCCGCCTCGTCGATGGCTTCAATGCCGTCGGCCGATACGCGCTCAAAAAGTATGGCCGGAAATCGCCGAAGTTTGCGCTCGAACCGAAGCCCAACGAACCGCGCGCCAACATGTATCTGGGAAACGTCGGCGAAGCGCTTTATCTCATCAGCCGCCTCGATCCCCGGGTGCAGCATCTGTTCGGGATTAATCCGGAAACGGCGCATAGCCGCATGGCCGGTTTGGATTATCTCTGGGACGTTGAACTCGGCCTGGAAGCCGGAAAATTATTCCACATCCATCTCAATTCGCAGGACACCACGCGTTACGACCAGGATTTGCCGTTCGGCTACACCGAACCGCTGAAGGACCTGGCGCTGTGTGTCGCATTGCAGGATGACAAATGGCCGGGTATACTTGCGTTCGACGTGAAAGCTCCGCGCACTGATCGGCAGGAAGACATTGCAGATATATTGCACACCAGCGCGGCGAACTTACAGCGGTTGTGGAACCGCGCGTTGAAAGTGAATCGCCAGCGGATCCTGGAGTTTCGCAAAACACAGCGGTACACGGCATTGGCCGGTTATCTGGCGGAATGCCTCTATTAATTAGATGATTTATCTCGGCATAGATTGTGGCACGCAGGGAACGAAAACCGTCGCGCTCGACGGCAGCACCGGCAAGTTCATCGCCTCAGCCGCCAAGAGTTACGATGTCCTGCCCGGTTTACCGCCCGGCGCCATGGAACAACATCCCGCCACCTGGACGGACGCAGTGGACACCACTGTCGGCCAGGTCTTGGAGAAGTTAGGCCCCCGCCGCAAGGAAGTCCGCGGCATCGGCGTTTCCGGCCAGCAACACGGATTTGTTCCTCTCGATAAACAGGGTCAGGTGATCCGTCCCGCCAAATTGTGGTGCGATACTTCCACTGCGGAGGAATGCGAATTGATGCGCAAGCATTTTGGCGGCGCGAACTTTTTCATCGATCGTGTCGGCCTGGACATGCTGCCGGGTTTCACCGCTCCGAAAATCTATTGGCTCAAGCGCAATGAGCCGGAAAATTTTGCGAAGCTGGCCACCGTGCTCCTGCCGCACGATTATCTGAACTATTACCTGACCGGAAAATGCCAGATGGAATATGGCGATGCCTCCGGCACGGCGCTGTTGAACGTTCACCTGCGCACGTGGGAACAGGGCATTTTGGAATTCATCGATCCCGCCCTGCCGGAAAAAATGCCGCCGTTGCAATCCTCGCGCAAACCGGTCGGCACCTTGAAGGCGGACCTCGCGGCGCGATGGAACCTTTCCCCCGACGTCATCATCAGCGCAGGTGGCGGGGACAACATGATGGGCGCTATCGGCACGGCCAACGTGGTTCCCGGGCGCGTCACCGCCAGCATCGGCACATCCGGCACGATTTACGCCTACAGCTCACAACCGGTGATCGATCCGTTCGGCGAGATCGCGGGCTTTTGTGATAGTACTGATGCCTGGTTGCCCCTGCTCTGCACGATGAACGTGACGGTCGCCACCGAGGCTTTCCGGAATCTGTTCGGCTGGTCGATTGCCCAGTTGGATCATGCCATCGCCAGCGCGCCTCCCGGCGCCGGCGGCCTTCTTTTCCTGCCTTATCTTACGGGCGAGCGTACCCCGAATTTGCCGCTGGCCACGGGTGTTCTCCATGGCCTCACCCCGCGCAACATGAAACCGGAGTTGATGGCGCGTGCGGTGATGGAAGGCGTCACCCTGGGATTGGCCTATGGATTGGAACGGATGCGCGAGTTGGGCATCGCACCGAAGGAAATCCGCCTCACCGGCGGCGGCAGCAAGAGCGCCGTCTGGCGCCAGATCTGCGCTGATATCTTTAATTGCCGGGTCGTGACTCTTGCCGAAGCGGAAGGCGCCGCCCTTGGCGCCGCCATCCAGGCTTTCGCCGCAGTCGAGACCTCTCAATCGGTGACTGATCTGGCCATGAACTGCGCCACGGTCAAGGCTGATGAAGCCGCCGAACCTGACACGCAGCGGGCCCATGATTATATCGTCGTCCGGAAAAAATATGTCGCGCTCACGCAAATCCTGGCGCGAAACAAATTTTTATAAGTAGTCCGCGTGTCCCTCATTCGCAGTCGTTGCTGAAACAATAAACTTTGGAGAAATTTTATGCGCTTGATCTTCTGTGCCGTAATCGGGCTGGCGTGCCTCCTCTCAAGCCTCACCGCTTTCGCCGACGAAACCTGCGTGGCGTGCGATAAAAAAGTCCTCGTCACGGGCCAATTCGAGCATCGCCGGGCCTGGGGCGTCACGACCATCCAGGGTGAGACCTGGCGGGGCGGCGATGCGTTCCGCGAGGAGATCTTTGGGACAAATTTCACCGTGTCGGTTTCCGGTCTGCCTGCGGGCCGGTATACGGCGATCATCGGGCTGGCCGAAGTGGATTTTACCAACGCCGGGCAGAGGGTTTTTGACATCACTTGCGGCGATCAGGTCTTGGCGAGCAACCTGGATATCATCGCCGCGGCTGGCGGAGCGGGCAAAGTGTATTTTGTCAGCAACTTCGTTGACCATGCGGAAGAATCAAATGTCGGTCCCCTCACCCTCAATTTCATCGGGCGCGTCAATGACGCCAAACTGAACTCGTTTGACCTCCGCGATAGCGATAAACAAACCATCGTGTCCATTCGCGCGGCGGACCTGCTGAACGTCGGCGACACTAAAGCGTTGACGCCGCCGGTCGTCGCGGGGCCGGTCATCTGGAAAGACCCATCGCAAACGCTGGACGCGCGCGTGAATGACCTCATCAGCCGGATGTCGCTCGCTGAAAAAGTGCAACAGATGCGCAACACCGCCCCGGGGATTCCGAGGCTCGGCCTGCCGGCATATAATTATTGGAGCGAATGCCTGCATGGCGTGGCGCGTTCCGGTATCGCCACAGTTTTCCCCCAGGCCATCGGCATGGCCGCCACGTGGGACCCTGCGCTGGCCTACAGTGAGGCGCATGTCATCGCCGTGGAAGCGCGCGCCAAAAACAATGAGTACCGGCAAGCCCACCATGACGACAGCGCCCAATATTATGGGCTGCATTTCTGGACGCCGAACATCAACATCTTTCGCGACCCGCGCTGGGGCCGTGGCCAGGAGACTTACGGCGAAGACCCCTTCCTGACCGGACGACTGGGCGTGTCGTTCATCCAGGGTCTCCAGGGCGATGATCCTCATTATCTCGAAGCTTATGCCTGCGCAAAACACTACGCCGTTCACAGCGGCCCGGACCCGTTGCGCCATACCTTTGATGTCGAACCTCCCGAGCGCGATCTTTATGAAACGTATCTTCCGCAATTTGAAGCCGCCGTGCGCGAAGGCCACGTGGGCGGTGTGATGGGCGCTTATAACAGCGTCAATGGCAAGCCCGCCTGCGCCAATCCGTTTTTGTTGACCGATTTGCTGCGCAATCAATGGGGATTTGACGGTTACGTGACGTCGGACTGCGGGGCGATCTTCGATATCTGGGCCAATCATCACTACGTGGATACGCCGGAGCAAGCCGCCGCCGCGGCCGTCAAAGCCGGCGATGATCTTTGTTGCGGAACGGATTACGATGCCCTGGCGCGCGCCGTCCAGGAAGGGCTGATCACTCAGCCGGAGATCGATAATGCGCTGGCTCTGCTGCTTAAGACTCGCTTCCGCCTGGGATTATTTGATCCGCCTTCCCTGGTGGCGTATGACCAGATTCCGCCGTCGGAGAACAACACCCCGGCGCATGAAGCCCTGGCGTTGCAGGTGGCTCGCGAATCCATGGTCCTGCTGAAAAATGACGGGCTTCTCCCGCTCGACCGGAGGCAAATCAAGCGCATCGCGGTCATCGGCGCCAATGCGGATTCCGTCGGCATGTTACTGGGTAACTACAATGGCACCCCCTCGAATCCGGTGACGATTCTCGAAGGTATCCGCATGATCGCCGGGCCGAACATTGAGGTGACTTATGAGCGCGGCTGTTCCCTGGCGACTCACACCAATGATGTGGTGGCGCCGGACAAAGACTTTACTAATGCGATCAACGCCGCGGCCCAAGCTGATGTCGTCATCTATGTCGGCGGTATTGACGCCCATCTCGAAGGCGAAGAGATGCGCGTCTATCTGGATGGATTCAACGGCGGCGATCGCACCCGCATTGAATTGCCCCCCGTCCAGGAAAATTTGTTGAAAGCGTTGCAGGCGACCGGCAAACGCGTGGTGTATGTGAATTGCAGTGGCAGTGCCATGGCCATGCCCTGGGAGAATGAATATCTCAATGCCATCCTGCAGGCGTGGTATCCCGGCGAAGAAGGCGGACGCGCCGTGGCCGAAACCTTGTTCGGCGAAAACAACCCCGCCGGTCGGTTGCCGGTTACCTTTTACCAATCCACCGCCGATCTGCCGGATTTTGAAAATTATTCCATGAGCAACCGGACGTACCGATATTTCAGCGGCAAACCCGTCTTCGCCTTCGGCCACGGCTTGAGCTACACGACGTTCCGTTACCGCCATGCAAAATTAGCATCCAAAAAGATCGATGCCGGCCAGGACGTCACCGTGTCCTTTGAATTGAAGAACACCGGCGACCGCGACGGGGATGAAGTGGCCCAGGTATATTTCCGCCATGTGAATTCGGCGGTGCCCCAGCCGCAAGAGGCGCTCTGCGGATTCCAGCGCGTCCATCTGGCCAAAGGCGAGAGCAAGGAGATCACGATCGATATCCCGGCGGAACGATTGCGTTATTGGGACACGATCACGAAGCAATATGTGGTCGAACCGGGCAAATACCAATTATTGGTCGCTGCGGCATCCGATGATCTCCGTGCCAAATTGCCGTTCACGGTTTCAGGCCAATCGATTACTATTTCGGCGCAATAAATAATTTTCGAGACCGTCTCTTTCAGCCGCGTTGCGTCTCTGGAAAGGAATCATCTATTGCAGGGTGCCTTGACTTTATGCAAATAGCGCGGCCTTTTGAGTGGAAGATTCTCCGACAGATTCGATATTTCCCCTGCCAATCAAACGCTTAGTTATCTGACCGACGGATGGCATTCATAAAGCTGGAATTATTTCCATGGTCGTTACCGGCCAAAAACTATAACGAAAGGAATAATAATATGAAAACTAAACTGTCCTTAACCCTTGGAATCATCGCGGGTGCGATCTTGATCGCCAGTTCGCCGGCGAATGCTGCTCCCTCGAATAATTCCATCAACTCGGAGAATCATGTCATCGCCATGGAGATTTTTTGGATGTCCCTTAATGATCCAGGATTTGAATTTCCGATGGTGGCTTCGATCAATAACGGAACGGTCACCTTGGTCGGCCCTTCGTATTCACCTGGCGAACAAAAACCTGATCAAAGCCAGCGGAATAAGCTTGATGGTAAAATCCGGGGATTGGCCGGGGTGCATAAGGTGAAAGATGAACTGAATACTTACACGACGGCGCCAGCGGGTAACCCGCGATAATGAATGTTCGATAGTTCCATGGCTGCCGCGGCGCTGACCGCGGCTGCCGGCCTCTCTCTGTCGGGATGCGTGAAGGCATCCCGTTCGTCTTCTTTATTCCCTTTATCGCCGCGCCAAATATGAAGCCGGCAATTTTTCCTGCCCCTGTCCTCCCCGGCGCTAATCAAACACCGCCAACGCAGGAAAAAGGACACGCAAGCGCATTGCCTGGGCGCTGCCCTTCTGCTTTGAAACCAGCGAAGTCCCGGCGAAACAGGGTTTAAAAGACAATCGTTGTTCGCACCCCAAGAACCGTCGCGTCAGGCGATCCGGTTTGGCCGCTGGGATTGAAGATGTATTGAAAATCCGGCTGCACCGTCCACCAGGGGGTGATTTGCGCTTTGTAAGTCGCTTCGATCACTGTTTCCTGCGTGAACGGGTTGGAACCTCCCGCAACCTGTGCGTCGCTGAAATCGCTGCTGAAATTCGAGCGCGCAATGGCGATGCCCGCTGTGTCCAGCAAACGGCCGGGAATGAAACCGGAAAAATTAAAACCCGCGTCAAAGTACCAATCGATCGTGTTCACGTTGGCAGGCGCATACCCAACGCGTGTGAACGCCGAAATATCCTTGCCGCCATGCTTGTAAATTTCCTGGTCAGCGACGCCATAAATTCCAAAGTCAGCGCCTTCGCCTGCCCCGGAATTCCAATCGGCGAAATTTGCCGTGTGCACAAACGAGCCGAGTTTGTATGTGCCGACCAGCCCACGGTCGCCGGCCGCCTGATTGACGAGCCAGCCGATTTCGGAAAAGATCAACGCGCCGTCATGGGTGGAGAAACGAAAGTCCACGCCATTTTTATTCACGTTCTGGGCTTCACTGTTCCCTTCATAAACCCCCGATTGGAAATAGAATTGGGGGACAGGTTGGATCAAAAAGCGCACGGCCGGCGCCGCCATGGGATACACCGGCGGATTGGGCAGGTTTGCGCCGACCAGCGTGAACGCGCCAAAAGTCCCGTTGATGAAGAGTGATGCTGTATCGGAAGTGAAAAATTCCGCGTCGGCGGCGACCAACCCGGCTTTCACCGATGCGCGCATATGCCAGAAAGTCTGCTGATACCAAAGCTCCTGCAAACGGAGCGTATCATAGCCGGCGATATTGCTCGTGCCGCTGATATCCCCGACTTTGTCCGCTGAAAGAGAGCGGCCGGCGATCCATAAGGCATTGGCGTGAATCGTTCCCCCATCCCACCAGCCCGCGATTTTGTCCATGTAAACGGTCAGGGGCAAATTCAGGCTGTGGTCATAAACCGCGCCTTGTTTCACGCCGCCGGAAACATTTCCGAAAGCTTCACCGGTGTAAACCGGATCAAACTCAAAGCCATAATTTTCAGCCGAATTGCGCAAGCCCCAGACATCCCCGAACATCGTGTCCCGCTTCCAAAATGTTTCAGGCGTTTGCGTCAAGCCTTCGGGCATTTGCATCGGCAGGCCGGTGTATAAGCCGGGATTGTCCGTGGAGGGATTATAACCCTGCATCGTCTGCGCGCCGGGACCTCCGACGGGCAGATTGGTGGAAGTGGTTGATGGCGTGGTCACCGGTGCAGACGGCGGGACTTCGCCGGGTGCGCCGGAAACTTTTCCCGATGAGGGGCCGGGCGTGTAAGTCGGCGCTGTCGCCGCCCCGGATGATTTTGCCAGCAACAATCCGGTGGTGAGCGCAAGGAGCAGGTTTGATTTATTTCGCATAAATTTTTAGGATCAGGCCGGCGTTGTTCTGGCAGCAGACAGTCCGCTTTCGGCCTTTTGGGAACGCCAGCGGTTGAAGAGCCATGCGCCGCCGACGTAAACCAACGCGAGCGGCGGAATGAGCAGGCCCTCCCAACTCGGGTAAAGTCCCAGCCAAAGGCCCGTCCAATTCGGGAAATGTAATGTGTAAACCGGGTGGATCGGCAGCCAGTTCACCGTTTGGAAAAGGCGCACGGTGGAACCGATGAAAGTGATCATGATGGAAACCACCAGCAGGCCGGTCAACACCATGAGCTTCCGATACGGCAATTTCACGCCGTACTGGAAAGTCAGCGCGCCGAGGACGATCAAAAACAGAACGGCGATGCCGCTGCCAACCATCACGGCCTTTTTGCTGCCTTCCAGCAATAGCGATTGCAGGAACAAAGCCATTTCAAAGCCTTCGCGATACACTGTCAAAAACCCGACCCCCAACAGCGCCAGCCATTCCCATCGGGTGGATTGGACATCCTGCGCGGATTTCGAGAGCGAGCGCAGCTTGGAATTCCAGCCGACCCAATACACGCGGTGAAAAACCCAATTCGTGACGATGATCAAAATGATGACGGCAAAAACAGAGACCACGGCCTCCAGTTTTTCGCCGAAGCGGATGAGCGAATGGATGATGGTGCGCGACAGCCAGAAAGTGATCGCCGTGACGAGCAGGCCCATCCACGCGCCCCCAACGATCCCCTTACGCGTGGAGGCGTATTCCACGCCGCGCAATCCCGCCAATAAAGCTGTCAGGATGATGATGGCCTCCAGCCCTTCACGGGCGACGATCGTGAACGCGGTGAAGCCGATCGTGGCCGGGGAAACCGCCACTTTCAAAAGTTCGGTGCATTGCGCGAGTTCCGACAAGGTGTGTTCATATGCCGCGGAAAGCTGTTCCATTGGCGCATGACGGTCGAGCAGGGCCTTGATCCCGAGTTGCGAGCCGTCGCCTTCGAGAAAGCTGCGTTCGGCCGCGCGCGCCAGGTCGGGATTCCGCGGCAGCACGCGCGCCTCGATCTCCGTGTCGAACGCCGTGTAAGCGTCCATGCGTTGCGATTCGGCGGACGACCATTGCTCGCTTTGTGCCGCGGCAAGCGAGCCGCCGAGGGAACTGCGGACTTCCAAAACCGTTTCATCGATCACGTCGCCGCTATCGCCGGGGCGGCGCGCCGTGATCTTGAATTTGTCTTCGAGGATCGCGGAAATCTGTTTGCCGAGACGGTCCAGGTCGTCCTGTGATGCAAGATTGGCCAGCAGATCCTGCAAATTATCAAGTTTGCCGGTCAGTTCAGGGCGATATTGCGCGTAAACTTTCGGCTGCTCCTGTTTCCAGACCGGCGCCAGTTGGTTGACGAGCATCTGCGATTCGTCGGCGAATTGCTTCGCTTCGCGAAGCTCAAGCGGGATGATCAATTTGCCATCGGCGACGCCGTGCGAATATTCGCGCGGAACCAAGGTCACGCAGCGTGCCAGCAATCGCTGCATGCGTCCGATGTCCGATGCCGACAGGAGATTCGGCAGCGTGGATTCAATTTCATCGCGCCAGGTAGAAACCGCATCCACTTTCTGTTTTTGATCAGCCGAGTCATTCCAGGCGATTGTGGCCGTCGCCACGGCTGGATTGTTTGTCAGGCCCGCGATCTTCACCAGCTCGGCGGGGAAGCTCGCCAGGGTGATGATCTCATTTTCATTGGCCTCGACGACGTTCTGGTCGGCGGCTTTGATGGCGACCTGTTGCTGTAAAAAATCCAGGAGCTGCCGGACGCGCATCGTCTCCCATTCCAAATACTCCTTCGCCAGCGTTTGGGCGACTTCAGGTTTGCCCGCTAATTCAGGATTTTGCAGGAGCATCGCGCTGTCCACGCCATTGGCAAATTGTGGCAGCGTGATCAGCGCGCGCCATTGTTGCGCGCCGGAATAATTTCCCGTCTTCTGGCACTGCAACATCGCCAGCGCGGCGGCATGCTCCAATCGCGCGCGTGCGATCCCGATCTGCCCGGCGGAAGAAAGTTGGGCGGGCAATGGTTCGTCTAAAACATCTGCCGCGGCGGGATCTGAATAACCTTCGACATAAGGCTTCAAAGCCGCCAGGCTCGAGGAGATCTGCGCTGGCAAATTTGTTTCGCTCTCGCCGGAATAGATATCGAGCAGCGTGTCGTTCAATCTGGATTGAACGCCGTGAAAATCGCCGCTCAAGTTTGCGCGCGAAACCGCCGGCAGCCCGATGGTGGCCAGCCACAGCGCCAGGAGGATGATTTTTTTGGACACGCGGTTCACTTTGGAGCTTCGTGATGATTATTTTTGTCCCGGGACATCCGCCGTGACGAGCGTCGGCTTTTCGGGAACTTCAACGTTGAGGATCGCCGCCATTTGGCGCAATTGCGGTTGCAGTTGGTCCGTTATCGTCTTGGCCTGTTCGGCCAGTTCCTCGATTTCAGGGATGCTCATCCGGTACCCGTTTTTGGCGTCGCGCTGTTCAACGCGGTCGATGAACGAAAGGATGTTGTCGTATTCAAATTTCAACTGGTCGGCCAGGCCGGGGTTTTTCGGTTGCAGTTGCGGCAAAATCGCATCGCAGGTCACCTTCAGGCTATACATGATGCCTTTCATATCGAGCACGCGGCTCTCGGCGACGTAGTGGCCGGTCGCAACGGGATTGTAACGCGAATCGCGCCAGTCATCGAAATAGCCATTGAGCGTCGGGGTCATCCACACCAGCGCGCCGATGCACTCGCCCAGGCCCGGCTGCCAATCTTTGCAGACCTGCAAAAGTTCATCCAATTTCGCGGCGCAATCGATCGAGGCCGCCGTCAAAACATCCGCGCGCGGCAAGGCCACCGGCCCGGCATTCAGTTTTGTGTTGAGCGATGCTTCATATTCCTCCTTCAATTTCGCCTGCGCTTCAGGACTTAATTTTTTCAGGAAAAATGTCCGGGTGCCCCAAAGCGTCGGCTCGATCACATAATGGAAAAGATTGCCGTTATGATTGCTGATCATCGTGCCGTCCTTTGCGCGGAGTACGAGCGGTGATTCGGGTGAATCTGTGGACGCTTCGGTGGCCGGAACGCCGCCGTCCAAATAATTGTCAAACCATACCATCTTCCGGGTGCCGGCGACGATGCCTTCGACCGTTTCGTACCCATGATTGTGGTAGATGCCGAAGTCTGCCTGCATTTTTTTGACGAGTTCGCCCAATTCGACGCCGTGTTCCATGGCCGCCTTGTTATAATCACCCTGCGCATTGTCAATGATCGCCTGGTATGCGGCGGCATTGGTCACGAAATCATGCCCGGCCTCGTCCATCTTTTGAACGATATCCACCAAATAAGTCTTAACGGCATCCAGGGATTGTGAATCATTCGTTACCGCGTCGGCATGGGCGGAGCTACTGGAAGACGCAAGCAGGAGACAAAAACCGGCGATCAAAATATTTTTCATCGCGCGTATGATAGGGAAAGTCCAAAAACACCGCTTTCGTTCAGTTGCTATTTAATGACGGTGAATTGCGCTAAGCCTTCCGTGATTTAGAGCGTTTTAACGGTGGGGCGAGACTCCGTTGAGCCCTGACTACTTCTTTCCCAACCATCTCATTAACACCGGGCTTTAGAGCGGTTAAACCAAAACTATAGCCGCGTCATCTTGTGGAGCTGGCTCTGGCCTGAAAAAATACATCCGGCGCAGCCGCTGAATCAAAACCCCGGAGGGGTGACCGAAAATAGCCCAGGGCAAGCAAGTCTGCGAGCGCCGCCCTGGGTATGAAGGCGCTAACCACAGCCGCCATTTGCGAAGCCGCGCGAAGCGCGCATCTTGTCTGCGGCCATAGTTTTTATTGATACGGTATAGCCCGGTGATTAGATGACCAGAATACAAAAAACGTTTTAAAGTTTACACGCACCGGAATAAAGCGAAGCTTAGAGCCGCGCAGCGGCGTAAGAAAATAGCCCACGGTTTCAACCGTGGGTTAAGTGTTTTAACCGGCAAAGCCCCGCAGGGGCGGCAGATTATTAATCCTGTCATCGTTTCCCATTTCCCCCTTTTGCAATCTTTTGTCGATAACCTGCCTTCCGCTCTCGTCGCGCCATAGCCAGGCGAAGGCCGATTTTGTTGCCGGGCAACATTACACTCCGCCTCTTTTCTGCTAAAACCAATATATGAAGAACGCGACTGACATCGTGGCCGTTTCCATTACTGCGGCTCTCCGCTTTTCCCCGGCGGATTTACCGTTGTTTACCCTTGTTTACCAATTTTTTTTAACTCTTTTTCCACCCCAGACTTCGGAATGCGAATTGTTCCTCGTCATCGATTCTGGAAATGTGTTGCGCGAAGTTACG
>DASXDM010000019.1:0-41517 GCA_036490655.1 Verrucomicrobiia bacterium
CCCGGAACCGGAGGGTTGAGCTCCGCGAGACCCTGAATAAACCCCATAGCCGCATCGCGGCGTCCGAAAATAGCCCGCAGTTTTAACTGCGGATAAAATCCCGACACCGACAAAGCCCCACCGGGGCGGCAGAATGAAAAATCGCTCCTGTCTTCCCATTGAGGTAGGGCGAGGCTCCAGCCGAGCCATGCTTCCCCCCCCAGAGCCCAAACCCAATTGTCATTACCTATGATGAGCCGCTTTTGCACACAATGTATGTTGATAAAATCTTGTCGGGTGTAAGGGCAGTGCAGACACTTTCTCGATTGAACCGCGCTCATCCGCAAAAATACGACACCTTTGTTTTGGATTTTGCCAATCATGCAGACGCCATTCAGGAATCGTTTGCGCCCTTTTATCGCACGACAATTTTGAGCAAGGAAACCGACCCGAACAAATTGCACGATCTCAAAGCGGACTTGGACGGACAACAAGTTTATGCGTGGCCGGATGTTGAGAGATTGGTTGGGCTTTATCTTAACGGAGCGGAGCGCGAGAAACTCGATCCGATTTTGGATGCTTGTGTCGCCGTTTATGTGGCGGACTTGGACGAAGACGCACAAGTCAGTTTTAAGAGTAATGCAAAGATTTTTCTCCGCACATACAGTTTCCTTGCAACCTTGCTTTCTTACAACAGCAAAGAGTGGGAGAAACTTTCAATTTTCCTGAATTTTCTCGTGCCAAAACTTCCTGCTCCAAAGGAAGAGGATTTTTCAAAGGGCATTCTCGAAACAATTGATATGGACAGCTATCGCTTGGAGATGAAGGCGCAGACATCCATTGCATTGCCGGATCAGGACGGCTCGATTGAACCCAAAGCCAAGAGCCCAAGACCTGTTTCCTTCGTTTCCTTCTGTAAAACAATTTCCGGTTTTGAGTCTCCAATTGGTGTTAATTCGTGTGTATTCGCGGTTAAAAACCTCCACTTTCCGAATTTGTTGCCCGGCAACATTACACTTTGGGCAATCCATGCTTAAATCATCCTGTATGAATGCGATGACCATTTCCAATGGCGCAGGCCGGGAGCAGCTTCCCGCCTTTCCCTTGTCGCGTCATAGTCCCGCCTTGCGGGATGGGGTGGTCATGGGGTGGCAAGGAGTTTTTGCCAGAACGGTCGTTGCCGCCAGTCACCTGGAAAACCCATGTGCGGCAGCAATTCCGGCTTCAACGTCACCAGATGTTGCAAAAGGCGTTTAGGCCAGGTCGCCGCAGGTTCGATGACGCTGACCATGTGGATGAGTAACACCAGCGTATTGTAAATGCGCCGATTTTCCGCCGGATTTAAATTGGGAATGACCGGTGCGGGAGAACTTTGCGGCAATTGAACGGTGATGGTGAAGCGGCGATTCCACAGGCGTGAGTGATGGGCGCAGAGGTTGCGGATATAAACGCAGTGTTCCAAAAGTGATTTCAAATTGTCAATCGAGAGCGAGTAAGTGTTGGCAATCTGTTTCTTGTCGCGGTCGCGTTTGATGTTTTCGTAAAAGCGGCTCAGGAGGCCGAAGGACATGACCTCACACACGGCCCAGATGGGAGGACGTTGCATCTGGTAACGCTGGTGGTAGTGGGTGACAAAAACTTCATCGCTCCGGTCCAGTTCCTCGTCCAGGCGCTCCAGGGAATGGTGGTGACGTTGCGGATTACGAAAAGCGGCGGCGTCTTCATAAGCCTGCGGCCCGTGGGCATGACCGAGAACATACGCCCACCGGGCGCGAACGGAAATCTCAACGCGTTTGACTGCTTCGCTGATCAATAGGCGTAGCGTCCGGTCAAAGTGATATAACGCCCAGAGGTCGTCAAAAGTCGTGCCCGGCTGAAATTGATCCGGATTGCCGGGAACGGTAAGAACAAACCGATAAGCGGAAATGCGATAATAATTGTGGTGTTCGAGACAATGAAGAGCCTGGGCTTCGTCGGTCACGGCCAGACCGCGGCCCTGGAGGATTTGCAGTTGCTCGACCAAAGTTTTGGGAGGTTTGTTACAACTCATGTGTGTCCCGAAAAAAAGTAACCCACCGATTTGAGCATTGTTAAGAGGCTTGGCGGGTATTGTTAGACCCACTATCACTGGAAATGGCGATGCCGTCAAGCAGCCATTCCGCCGTGTAAAGTAAAGGGGTCGTAAAGGGATGGGGTCCGAGTTTTAAAACAAATTTGGCTCTGGGCTTTAGACATGGGCACGCTCGCTCTACCAACTTGTCGCGCCATAGCTTTAGCGAAGGCGGATCCCTCTTCGTTTCCTTCTGTAAAACAACTTCCGGTTTTAAGTCGCCGATTGGCGTTAATTCGCGTCCACCTGCCGCGCCATAGCGCAGTGACGGCGGGTTCGCGGTTAAAAACCTCTGTTTGCTCCTGTCAAATCCACTTTTCTATTTTCCAATTCTCAACCCTCCATCCTCCATCCTCGTCTTTCAGTTAATGTTGCCCGGCAACATTACACTTGGGGCAATCCATGCTTAAATCACCCTGTATGAATGCGATGACCATTTTCAATGGCGCAGGCCGGCAGAAGCGTTTGTCCGAAAAATCTGCGGATCTCAGCTCCCGCCCTGCGGGATGCGGACACTTCCTGTTTTCCACCTTCTGCCTTCAGTTGAACTCGATCTTCCCATCCGTTACGCGAAGTTACGTGAAATTACGCAAAGTTACGTTTAACCCCTCTTGCCAGGGATGCCGGCGTGGGTGGCACCTTGCCCTTTTTGCGCAACTTTGCGGATCTTTGCATCCATCCGCCTCTGCGTTTAATTTCCAGCCCCGTCAAGGCGATCATGAAAAGAAGATTAAATTTAACCGAATTTACGGGGCTGTTGGAGACATGGGAAAAACCAAAACGCAAAAAATTCTTCAAAAGTGCGAGCCGCACGGGCATTTAACCCAATTTATCAAGCAGGCTGCGAAAATTTTTCCGGGCGGTTTCCCAGCTCAACTGTTCTTTCTTGGCGGGCCAATCCAATGCGGCCATGTAATTCTGGCCGGCACGTTGTTTGCGCACTTCGTCCTCGGCGGCGCGTTTGAAGGCGTCGGAATCGAAGGGCGGAACATACCGGACAAAATCACCGAAGACCGCCGGATAACAATCGAGTTTGTAGGCCAGCACGGGCACGGCGGAGACGATGGCTTCCCCGACGACGATGCCCCAACTTTCATAGCGGCTGGGCATCAAAAACAGGCGGCTGCTTTTGAGCAGGCGGAATTTTTCATCCTCGGAAACCATCCCGCTAAAGGTCACGTTTTCGGACAGGCCCATCTGTTGGATGACCGGCTCGAGCCATTTCTTGCTGTTGCCGATGACCATGGCCTTGAAGTCGGGCAATTGCTGCTTGAGCCAGGCAAACGTGGAGAGCAGATCGTCGATGCCTTTTTGGGGATGGACGCGGCCGGTCCAGGCGACATCGAATTGTTTGGGTTGCGCGGGGATGCGGTCGGCGGTCACGGCATCGCTGCCATTGGGGACGAACCACAAGTCGGATTCGCGGTAACCGAATTTCAGCAGGTAATCTTTGATCTCTGGATGGCTGTACGTGACGATGCCGCCGGGACAATGCCGGAACCAGCGCAACGAGATCTGCTGGCTCAACCAAAAATAAAACGAGTTCAGCCGCGTGGACGTGACATCGGCGCGCTGCCGGAACAACACCTGTTTAAAAGTTGGCGCCATCATGCCGACATACATGATTTTACGGCGCGCCGGGCAGCGGATCATCGGGATGGTATCGAACCAAAAGTCGGACATCGCGTAGGCGATGTCATCCGGACTGATGTCCTTGAGATGCGGAAAAGTGCCGAACATACGGCGTCCGAAATCCCAGAGGAGCCGGAGCTGGCCGGACAATTTGGAGACATCGCCAAGTTTGCCGTGGGCGGAATCAGTGAGGGTATAATTTTTTGGCAGGTTCCAGCGCTCGAGATATTTGGGCAGGGCATGACCGCCAAAAAAATGGATGGGATGGCCGGCCTGGATGCCGCCGGTGGCAGTGAAATAAAAGTAAACGTCACCCCCGGCCATGCTTTCGTCATAGATATCATTGACGAAACAGACCAGGCGCGGACGGGCGGGAGTTGGGGTGGAACTGCTCAAGGGATTGGCTCGTCCTCGGGCGGGGGAGGATTTTTATGTTGTTTCATGGCCACGAGCCAGGTGACAAATAAAATGGCGAAGGTTACGCCGGAAGCGATGGGCATAGTATGCACTAAAACATTGGGCGTGGTGCCAAACAGAAATAATACGATCCAATAACCGATGCCGAGCGCACCATAGAGCATCGCAAATTTTGTCCAGCGGCTGGCGAGCGCCCACATGGCGAGGGCCTGGGAGAGGCCGACGAAAGCCATGGTGATGGAGAAGGGGCCGAGCATGGCGGCAGTTTCCGGCGTGTATTTGCCGAGGATTTCGAGGCAAAAAACGCGGAAGAGCAACAGGAAACCCACGCCGCATCCCAGGACGAGGGCATAAAGGCCGAGGAGCTTTAACTGCTGGCGCAAGGCATCTTCATGGTGATGTTCGCTGCGGGAACGGTGCGTGAAGAGGACGGTCAACAAGGGCCCGACGGCCAGCGGCAGGTTGCGGGCGAAAACACCGGCCGCAACGAAGGCGACCAGGTCAACGGGAAGATCGGCAAAACGGCGTTGCGCCACGAGCAGATCGCCCTGGCTGAAAAAATAATTGCCCACGGAAAAAGCAGCGGCAACGGTCAGGAATTGGACAAATTCAATACTCCAGGGCGAGACGGGCTCGGCTTTGCGCGACAAATCTTTTCTCCAGACCAGCAGGACCAAATTGGCGAGAAGCATGAACGCCGAAGCCAGCACGGCGATGATGGCCGTGGGGCTGAAGACGGTCAGTGAACTGAAGGCCAGCCGGAGGCAAACGGCGAGGATGCCGATCAAGGCGAGGCGATTGAACCATCCCAATCCCTGGCAGAGGGAATTGACAAACGAACCCCAGCAGGTCATCAACACGACGCAAAACGCAGCGAAGGCCAGGGCGGGGGGAAAATGGAAAAAGTGGCTTAAGGGCGCCAACAATATCGCGGCCAGGAGGCAGGCGCCCAGGGTCAGGCGAAAAAGAAATTTGCGGCAACCGGCAAACAGGCCCAGCAAACGGGCATCGTCACCACTGTAATGGAATCGGGCGATATAATGGGTGACGGCATACGTAGCGCAGTTCATGGGCAGGCTGAGCAACAGCACAAAGCCCAGGGTGGTGTTCACCAGGGCGAATTGGCCATTGTTCACCTTATGCCCCTGGTCCAACTCGTGGCTGATGATGATCTGGAAAAGGAAATTGCCGACGGCCACGAACATGTTGGCAGCGGAAAAAATGATGCCGCTCTGCAAGAGGCTTCTCTTGGGCACGCGATCGCCCGATTGGACTGTTGCCGCATCCCCGCTCATGATTTTGCCTGACAGTTCATTAGTATGAACCCATACATTATAAGGAAAAGTGGAAACGGGAAAGGAAAAGACGGAAGGGACAGGACAGACAGGATTAAACGCAGCGTGGGGAACATTCAACGCTTAACGTCCAACGTCGAAGGGCCTAAAAAGGCGAGAACGGGAAGAAGACAGGATTGGATTAAGATCGGTGGTGTGTAAGGTTTTGCCGTGCAAAACTACCTGTTGCATTTAATGGTTTAATGATTAGAGTTTTAACAATCTTGGTGGTTGAAGCACAGGCAATTGCAATTCGTATCAGGCAATATGATCGCTTCGGTGGAAAAAAAGATCGGGTTGGGTTTTTTGGCGTCAGTGGCGGCGCTATTGGGAATTTCATTGCTTTCCTATCAGACGATTAAAAACTCCATCACGGCACAGGCCTGGGTGACCCACACTTATACAGTGATCACCCAACTTGAACATGGCGAGGCGATCCTGACGAGAGCGGAAACTGAGCAACGCGCTTATCTGCTGACGGGCGAGGATGCGTTTTTACAGGATTCACAGGATGCGCAATCGCAGGTGAAAGGCTGGTTTGCGGAGGTGGGCAGCCTGATATCCGACAATCCGGAGGAGGAAAAACGCCTGGATGAACTGAAGCCATTGATCGCGCAGCGACTCGATTTTTTAAACAACCGGATCGAAGTGCGGCGAACACAAGGGCTTCAAGCCGCAGCGGATGCCGTGGCGACGCGCGAAGGAGATAAGTTATCCCAGGTAATCTCGCGGCGCATCGACGCGATGCATTTGGCGGAAGTACAGTTGTTGCAAAAGCGACAGCAAGCGCAACTCACGGATGCGCACCTCGCCGCGATTTGTGTCATCGGCGGCGGGATCTTGGCCTGCGTCCTGGGATTGATCGCGATCTCAATGATCCACCGCGATTTGAAAGAACAAGGGCGCATTGCGGGATTATTGGAACATGAGCGGCATTTGTTGAAGCAGTTGATGGAGAACGCCACGGAAAATATTTATTTCAAAGACACAGAGAGCCGATTCATCCGGATCAACCGCAACCATGCCAAGAAATTCGGGCTGGACGACCCGGCCAAAGCCATCGGCAAATCTGATGCAGATTTTTTTTCCGGGGAACATGTGCGGGAGGCGCGCCAGGATGAAGAAGAAATCATGCGCACGGGCAAGCCGATCTCAAAAGAGGAGCAGGAGACCTGGCCGGACGGGCGGGTCACATGGGTGCTGACGGTCAAGGTGCCATTGCGCGATTCCTCGGGCAAAATCATCGGCACCTTCGGCCTTTCCCGCGATATCACCGGGCGGAAGGTGAACGAACAGCAGATCAAAAAACTTAACGACGACCTGCTGCTGCGGTCAGGCCAGTTGGAATCGGTCAATAAGGAGCTGGAGGCGTTTTCATATTCCGTGTCGCATGATTTGCGGGCGCCATTGCGGCATATCGACGGTTTTGTGAAATTGCTGGATAAGAGCGCGAACTCAAACCTGGACGAGCGCGGAAGGCGATATCTGGAGATCATCGCCGATTCAGCGCGGCGGATGGGAACGTTGATCGACGATCTGCTGGTCTTTTCGCGGATGGGCCGCATGGAATTACACTGCGCGAACGTGGAACCGGATGCATTGATCCATGAAGTCATGGAAACGTTGCAAGACGATATGAAGGACCGGAAGATCGAATGGAAAATCGCCAAACTTCCGCAAGTCCGCGCCGATCTGGCGATGCTGCGGCAGGTCTGGGCCAACCTGATCGGCAACGCCGTGAAATATTCGCGTCCGCGGGATCCGGCCATCATTGAAATTGGTTGTAACGAAAGTGACGCTGAATTTGTCTTTTATGTCCGTGACAACGGCGTTGGCTTTGACATGCAGTACGCGCATAAGTTATATGGAGTATTCCAGCGATTGCACCGCGTGGAGGAGTTCGAAGGGACAGGCATCGGGTTGGCGAACGTCCAACGGATCGTGCTGCGCCATCATGGCCGGGTTTGGGCGGAGAGCAAGCTGAACGAAGGCTCGACATTTTTTTTTGCGATACCAAAACAAACGATTGAAACGAAAGGATAATAAACATGGCCCCTTTGAAACGCATCCTGTTGGTCGAAGACAATGAACGAGACGTCGAATTGACGCTGGCGGCGCTGGAAGAGCATAATCTGGCCAATGAAGTGGTGATCGCGCGCGATGGCGCGGAGGCGCTGGATTATCTTCATGGCCGGGGCAAATTCGCCGGCCACGCCAATGGGCTTCCGGTGGTGGTGCTGCTGGACCTGAAGATGCCGAAGGTTGACGGATTAGAGGTATTGCGCCAAATGCGAAGTAATGAGACATTAAAGCGGGTACCGGTGGTGATGGTGACATCGTCACGGGAGGAACAGGACCTGGTGCAAAGTTACGAGTTGGGAGTGAATGCATATGTGGTGAAGCCGGTAGATTTTCAGAAGTTCGTCGAATCAGTCAAACAGCTTGGGGTATTCTGGGCGGTCATCAATGAACCACCGCCCGGCGCAGTGAAACGAGGCTAATTGAATTGATTATGGCAACGGCTTTTCTGAAACGTCCGATGCGGTTTTTGCATTTGGAAGACAATGCAAACGACCAGTTGCTTGTGCGCGAGATGCTGCATGGGGACGGTTTATTGGGTGAAATGACCGTGGTTTCCACGAGTTCGGATTTTGAGAATGCATTACATCGCGAGCCTTTTGACCTGATCATCTCCGATTTTTCGCTGCCGTCCTTCGACGGGCTGAAAGCACTGGCAATCGCGCGCCAAATAACGCCGCAAACGCCTTTCATTTTTTTCTCGGGCACGATCGGCGAAGAGGTGGCGGTGGAGAGTTTGAGAAATGGCGCGACGGATTACGTGCTGAAACAGCGTCCCCAACGGCTGGTGGGGGCCGTTCGAAATGCGTTGCGGATGAAAGAGGAGCGATCGCGGGTAACGCGAATCGAAGGGGAGCTGCACCAGATGGAGGAGCGTTTACGGATCGTGGCCCGCGCCTCTAACGACGTGGTGTGGGAATGGGACATCCCCCGTAACAAATTATGGTTCAGTGAAAATTTTCAGGATGTTTTTGGATATTCCCGGGAGGAGATCGGATCGAGCCTCGTGCGCTGGCAAAGCCTGATCCATCCCGAAGACCGTGACCGGGTGGTGGCGGGTCTGACGGCGGCGGTGGCGGCCGGCGGCCGGGTCTGGTGGAGCGAACACCGGGTACGCCGGGATTCCGGCGCTTATCTGGACATCTACGACCGCGCCTCCATCATTTATGGCAATGGCCGGAAGCCGGTGCGGGTGGTCGGGATGGCCATTGACATGACGGAACGGAAGAAGTCGGAGGAAAAAATCCGTGAGCAGGCCGAGTTGCTGGACAAGGCGCAGGACGCCATCATTGTCTGCAATTTGGACCGCTCGATCGTTTATTGGAACAAGGGCGCCGAGCGGATTTACGGCTGGAGCGCCGGGGAGGCGCTCGGGAAAAATGTCCGCCAATTGTTCTTTCGCGAACGGCTTCCCACGGAGGCGTGCAAAAGCCTGGAAGAAAACGGCGAGTGGATGGGGGAACTTTCCGAGTTCACCAAAAACAACCTGTCCGTGGTGGTGCAGGCGCGGGCGACCTTGATCCGCGACGAACGCGGCGTGGGCAAATCGCTGCTGATCATCAATACGGACATCACGGAGCGCAAGCAGTTGGAGGAACAATTTCTGCGGGCGCAACGGCTGGAAAGCCTGGGGGCGCTGGTGGGTGGCATTGCCCACGACCTGAACAATGCGCTGGTGCCCATCATGGTGGGGGTGGACATTTTGCGGATGCAGCCGCTTTCACCGGACGCGGAAAGCATGGTGCGCACGATGGAGTCGAGCGCGCGGCGCAGTTCGGAAATGGTGCAACAAATGTTGGTTTTCGCCCGGGGCGGCGAGAAGGACAAGACCATCATCCACGCCAACCAGCTTGTGAAAGAGATGGCAAAAATCATTGCCGACACATTTCCGAAATCCATCCGGTGCCGCATGCAGGTGGATAAAAATCTATGGCCGGTATCGGGATTTCCGACACAACTTCACCAGATCCTGCTCAACCTGTGTGTCAATGCGCGCGACGCGATGCCGGACGGCGGCACTTTGACCTTGACGGGTGAAAATGTGAATCTTCCCCGGCAGGAAGCGGAACGCTACAAAATGGCGCCCGGAAATTTTGTCTGCCTTAGCGTCGCCGACACCGGCACAGGGATGTCGGCCGAGGTGCGGGAGAAACTTTTCCAGCCGTTTTTCACGACAAAAGGAAAAAAGGGAACGGGGCTGGGGCTTTCCACCTGCCAGAACATCGCCAAGAGCCATAACGGATTCATCACCTTGCAAAGCAAGCCCGGCGCGGGTACGCGATTTGAAGTTTATCTGCCAGCCAGCGAAGAATCTTCGGTGAAATCCGCATTGACGCCGAAGCCGCTGCCGCCTTCCGGGCGCGGTGAGCGCATCCTGGTGGTGGACGATGAGGAAGCTATCCTGGCGATCACGCGCGCGGCACTCGATAATTACGGATACGAAGTTTTGGTGGCGCGTAGCGGCTCTGAAGCCATCAATTACTTCGCAGAAAATCGGCCTCCGGTGAGTCTTCTGATCACGGATTGGGCCATGCCGCTGATGGATGGGGCGACCGCAGTGAAAGCGATCCGCAAAATCCAACCGGACTTGAAAGTGATTTTTATGAGCGGATCGGAAGGGGGCGTGGAGGCATTGATCCCGAAGGTAAAAATGGATGCGTTCATTCCCAAGCCGTTCACAAACGAGACCCTTCTCGAAACCGTCCATAACGTGCTCTTAAAAAAATAGGATTCGTTGTCCCGGTTGATTGAGGGACTCAGTTAATTCACCCCGTGAATATGTCCCGCTCCGAGTTTGGTTGAAAATCACGCCAGCCTGCGGCACTCTAACGGCATGAAATTAGCCAGATTTTTCGCGGCGGTCCTGCTCGCGCCGTTATTGGCGGGTTGTAACAAAACGGAGACGACGCAGACGCCCATGGCACCGGAAGCACCGACGGTCCAGATGCCTACCGAGGCCCAGCCGAAGCTGCCGACGATAAAGATTTATCTCGGCGCGGAAGTGATGGACGCGGAACTGGCGGTGACACCCCAGGAGGAAACGACGGGGATGATGTTCCGTACGAATATACCGGAAGACGATTCGATGCTGTTTGTGTTGCCGTATCCCACAGCCGCTTCCTTTTGGATGACCAACTGCCCTGTGTCCGAGTCAGCCGCCTACATTTCAGCGGACGGAACGATTGAAGAGCTTCATCATTTTGAGAAGAACGACCCGGTTCCAGTCGTCGCCACGAACCAGAACATTCAATTTGTGTTGGAGACGGCGGACGGATGGTTTGCGCGGCATAATGTGAACGTCGGCATGGTCATCAAGACCGAAAAAGGTTCGATGGCCGATACGTTTTTGAGGCGGTGAGGAGCAAGTTTCCTTTCTCCCCCAAGGGAGAGAAGAAACGCGGACTGCGCGCTAAGTCTCGTCCCACCAGGAAGGACATGTGACGCTACACGAGACTGACGGCTTTGCCGGTGCGGGCAGATTCGTAGATGGCCATCATGATTTTTACGTCTCGCAGGCCTTCTTCGCCGGGAACGCGGGTGGGGCGGTTCTCCAGGATGCATTGGGCAAAATCATCCATTTCAGCGGCAAATTGATCGATGTCGGAAAAATTGATTTCCTGGCCGTCGCTGCGGACTCCGCGATTTCCGTGATAGGAAAAAGCCGGATCCAACGAGAACCATCCTTTGTCAGCAAACGCTTTATAAGCATTCATGCCGTTCGCATTGTAAGTGGCGCTGCAATGAGAAATGATGCCGCTGGGAAATTTGGTCTGCCAGGTGATGGATTCTTCAACCTGGCTGAATTTTACCGGGTCAGTGACGGTCGTCAATCCGGAGACCTCGACAGGTTCTTCGCCGGTGAGGTATCGGGTGGCCTGGAGCGAGTAGATGCCCACGTCCATCAGGCAGCCGCCGCCGGCCAGGTCGCGTTTCAACCGCCATTGCGTGGGATCGCCCATATGAAAACCGAACCCGGCTTCAATGACTTTGACATCGCCGAGAACTTTCTCACGAGCCAGCCTGGCACATTCGAGGTTGTTGGGTTCGAAATGCAGGCGATAGCCGATGGCGAGTTGTTTGCCGGCCTTTTTGCATTCGTCGATCATCGACTGGCATTTTTCAACGGAGACTTCCATCGGCTTTTCGGAGAGAACGTGTTTGCCGGCGCGGGCGGCTTTGATGGTGTGTTCGGCGTGCAGGCTATTCGGGGTGACGACATAGACGACGTCGATATCCGGATTGTCCCCCATCTGCGCCATGGTGTCGTAGTTGTAAATGTTTTTATCGGGGATGTTGTACTGGGCCTTCCAGCGCGCTGCTTTTTGCGGATGGCCGGTGACGATGCCGGCGAGGCGGCAAAATTTCGTTTTCTGAAGTGCAGGCGCGATCTGGTTGGTGCTCAGGCTGCCAAGGCCGCAGAGGGCAAAGCCAATTTTTTTGCCGGTGTCCTGCGCGGAGGAACTGAGCGCGCCAAGAAAGGGCAGGCCGGCGGCGGCGATGGATGCGGTCTTGATGAAATCACGACGGGATTGGAACGGGGCTTGCATGGGGGAAGTATTTCCCATCGTGTGTGAAAGACAATCGAAAAGGAAAGGCAGAAGGTAGAAACAAGGAGGTCTCACGCGAAGGGCGCGAAGGACCCAAAGTTTTTTGAAAATTCCGTTTTGGAATGAATCCAATTCCTTTGCGGCCTTGGCGTTCATTGCGTGAGGTTTTGCTTGAGTTTTTCTGGCAAAGAGGTGAATAAAGACAAAGGAGCAAGACAGGATTATCAGGAGGGACAGGATTTTATGAATGTGAAATCAAATTTACGGCTCGCGAGGACGCCCTGCCCACCTCGAAAATGCTCGCGGATTTAGGGATTTGTGAATTAAATATCGGGATGTCACGGATTGAATCGGAAAAGCTTTTTGCCGAGGCGCTGAAGTTCATTCCCGGCGGAGTGAATTCGCCGGTGCGCGCGTTTCGCGCCGTGGGCGGGACGCCATTTTTTGTCAACAAAGCCAAGGGAGCGCATGTCTGGGACGTGGACGGCAATGAATTGATCGATTATGTCTGCACCTGGGGACCGGCAATCCTGGGACACGCACACCCAAAAATTATTTCCGCAGTGAAGGCTGCCGCCGATAACGGGACGAGTTTTGGCATTCCGAATCCATACGAAGTCAGGATGGCTAAACTGATCTGCGAATTGGTGCCCAGCATCCAGAAAGTGCGGATGACCAATTCAGGGACGGAGGCGTGCATGAGCGCTATCCGGCTGGCGCGCGGGTTTACGCGTCGGGATAAAATCCTCAAATTCGACGGTTGTTATCATGGTCATGCGGATTCCTTGCTGGTGAAGGCCGGCAGCGGGGCGCTGACGTTTGGAAATCCTGACAGCGCGGGGATTCCAGCGGATTTTGCGAAGCATACGATCGTGGTGCCTTACAATGACCCCGACGCGGTGCGCGCGGCGTTTGCGGCGAACAAAAATGAGATCGCGGCCATCATCGTGGAGCCGGTCCCGGGCAATGCGGGGTTGTATCTGCCGAAGGAAAATTACCTGCAATTTTTGTGCGAGATCACCAAGGCGAACGGGGCGTTGTTGATTTGCGACGAGGTGATGACGGGATTCCGCCTGGCCAGGGGTGGAGCGCAGGAGCGGTTTGGGATCACGCCGGATCTGACGTGCCTGGGTAAGATCATCGGTGGTGGTTTGCCGGTGGGCGCCTTTGGCGGGCGCGCGGAAATCATGGACATGCTGGCGCCATTGGGGCCCGTGTATCAGGCGGGGACCTTGAGCGGAAACCCGATCGCGATGGCGGCGGGGATAGCGGGATTGGAGGAGTTGCAGACGGGCGGCGCGTATTGTCATCTCGAAGAGTTGGGGCAGCAATTGGAGAGCGGGCTGCGTGAGGCTGCGAAGTCCGCAAAGGTTCCGATGCAGGTCAACGCCTGTGGCTCGATGTTCTGCGCTTATTTCACGGGGGAGCCGGTCCATAACCTGGCGGACGCGATGAAGAGCGACCGCGCACGGTTCGCGAAGTTTTTTCATGGGATGCTGGAAAAAGGGATTTATCCGGCGCCCTCGCAATTTGAGGCGGGATTCATCTCCACGGCGCACACGGCGGCGGACATGGAAAAGACGATCAACTCGGCGGCAATGGTGTTGCGAACATTGTAACCTTTGGTCATCCTGACCGTCTGACTGGATACCCACGTTTCACACCGGCGTGGCAATTTAACAACAATCAACAAGATGGAATAAGGAAAGCTATGAACTTAAACAGAAAAAATATCATTGCGATGCTGGCCGTGGGCGGCTCATTGGCATTCGGCCCGGCGTTGCTGGCGCAGGATTCAACCAGCCCCAGCACCAACACACCTCCGGCCAATGTCCAGGGCGGCCAGATGCGCGGGCAAAGCGTGGACCAAATGCTCCAACGGCTCACCACCCGGCTCAGCCTGACGGCTGACGAACAGACCAAGGTCAAGCCCATCCTCCAGAGCCAAATCGATCAGATCGGCGCAGTGCGCAAGGACTCGTCTTTGTCGTCGGACGATGCCCGGGCAAAGATGAAGGCCATCCGCCAGGACATTATGAACCAGATGCAGGCCGTTTTGACGCCGGACCAATTCACCCAGTATCAGCAAATGGCACAACGCGGGCGCCGTCCGGGTGGCGCTGGCGGCACCAATGCTCCGGCCGCGACTCCGCCGCCGCCGCAGCAGTAAGACAATATCACCTTCAAATCACGCAAGGGACGGCTTTGGCCGTCCCTTTTTCTTTTTTTTGGGATTTGCCAGTTATCCGGATTTAAGGAATAATAACCATCCGTTTTCACGGGCAAATTTATGAAACCCCAGATAGAAATATATGACACGACCTTGCGTGACGGTTCGCAGGGCGAAGGCATCAACTTTTCGGTGGCAGACAAGCTCCGGATCGCGGAGCGATTGGATGCTTTTGGGGTCCATTATATTGAAGGCGGATGGCCGGGGAGCAATCCCAAGGACATCGGGTTTTTCGTCGAAGCGCGAAAGAAAAAATTCAAAAACGCCCGGCTCGCGGCGTTCGGTTCCACGCGCAAAAAAGGCGTGCCGGTGGAGCAGGACGACCAGGTGCGTTTGCTCATCGAGGCCCATACGCCGGTGGTGACGATTTTTGGCAAGACCTCCATGCTCCACGTGAAGGAAGTGCTGCGCTGTACGCCGGAGGAAAATCTCGCAATGATCGGCGACACGGTGAAATATCTCAAGGACCACGGCAAATTCGTGATCTATGACGCCGAACATTGTTTCGACGGATACAAGTTGGACGCCGAATATGCCGTGGCGACATGGCAGGCGGCGGAAAAGGCGGGGGCGGATTTTGTGGTGTTGTGCGATACGAACGGCGGCTGTCTGCCGGAGGAGGTCACCAGGATCACGAAGATGGCCATCGGCAAGTTGAATTGCAAGGTGGGCATCCATACGCATGACGACATCGGTCTGGGAGTGGCGAACGCCTTGGCGTCGCTCACCGCGGGAGCGGTGCATGTGCAGGGGACGATCAACGGTTACGGCGAACGCACGGGCAATTGCAACCTGACGAGCGTGATCCCGTGCGTGGCGTTGAAGATGAAAAAATCATGCGTGCCCGGGAAATCGCTGTCGAAATTGAAGGAACTTTCGCAATACGTGGATGAGATCGCTAATATGGCGCACAATCCACGGTTGCCGTGGGTCGGCGCGGCGGCATTCGCGCACAAGGGCGGCATGCACGTCAACGCGGTGCAGAAACTTTCCGCCAGCTACGAGCATATCGACCCAACGGTGGTGGGCAATTCACGCACGGTGTTGGTGAGCGACCTCTCGGGGCGCAGCAACATCGTGATGAAAGCGAACGAGCTGGGTTTCAAACTCAACAACGATACGCCGGAGTTGAAGACCATCCTCAATCGCGTCAAGGAATCGGAAAATGCCGGGTACGAATACGAGGCGGCCGAAGGGTCACTGGCATTGCTCATCGAGAAGACGATGAAAGGACGCAAGCCGCAATTCACGGTGGAGACGTACCACGTCTCCATGCGGCGGGACGCGAAGGAATCCATCTGCGAGGCGACCGTGCGGGTGCGTGTTGGTCAAAAGACGCATCATGAAGTGGCCGAGGGCGATGGCCCGGTCAACGCGCTGGATGCAGCCTTGCGCGCGGCGCTGGCCAAATCATTTCCGAAACTAAAGAACATCACGCTGACGGATTACAAGGTGCGCATCCTGGATTCCACGACCGGCACGGCGGCCAGGACGCGGGTGTTGATCGAATCCACCGACGGCAAACGCGAGTGGGGCACGGTGGGCGTGAGCGAGAATATCATCGAGGCCAGCTTGCAGGCACTGGTTGACAGCATGGAATATGCGTTGCTGAAGAAGTGATTGACATCTATACATCGTGATGTATATTAGGCTTTGTGAAAAAGCGAAGGTCAACAACATATGCGCCTCACAAGAGCTCCGTGCTCAAACTTAAAGAAATGGCGGTGGCGGATGAGGTTCAAGAAACGCCGATGATCCGGACGCAGATTTATCTCAACCGGCAGGAATATGATTTTATCCAGGCGGAAGCATCGCGGCGGGACGAGCCAATGGCGGCGGTGATCCGCGGATTCATTGACGAGAAAATGGAGATTCCTGAAGATGCCTGGACACATAATCCGATGTTTCGTCCGTGGTCACATGATCCGGATTGGAAAGGCTATGAGGATGGGGGGATCAACCATGATCATTATCTCTACGGCTGCCCGAAGAAGTGGATAAAAGTAAAAGGTGAATACATTGAAGCTCCTCCTTTACCGAAGGACTATTACCAAAATCGCATCAGCGGGGACGCCTACGACAAGATGATCCGTGAACTGGACGAAACCAAATGAATGGCCGCGCCTTTCTCGATGCTTCGTTTTGGATCGTCTATCGTGATGAAAAGGACGCCAATCACTCGACCGCCCGCCGCGTTATGAGCGATCTTTTCCGACAGCGGACTCATTTCGTGACAACGCTTCCCGTGGCTTGCGAAATCCACGCTTATTTTGCGCGGGAACGGCAAGCGCGTGACCAGGTTTTAAATGACCTTTTTGGCAACCCGGTTCTCACGGTTGAAAATATTTCGCACCAGGACCAAAAAGCTGCTCGTGAAATTTTACAGATTCATCACGACAAAACTTATTCGCTATGCGACGCGCTTTCATTTATCGTCATGCGCCGCTTGAATTTGAAACGAGTGGTGGCTTTCGACCAGCACTTCCGCCAATTTGGTGAATTTGAAACCATCCCCTGAAGAATTGCATGTCCGAGATTTCCAAAGCCTACGAACCGCAGTCCGTTGAGGACCGGTGGTATGATTTTTGGCTGAAACATCATTGTTTCACTGCCGACCCGAAGTCGTCCAAGCCGGCCTATTCCATCGTCATCCCGCCGCCGAATGTGACCGGCGTGCTGACGATGGGGCATGTGCTTAACAATACCATCCAGGACATCCTCGCCCGCAAGGCGCGCATGGATGGCAAGGAAGTGTTGTGGTTGCCGGGCACCGACCACGCGGGCATCGCCACGCAAACGGTGGTGGAACGGACGCTGAAAAAATCCGGCGAGATCCGGCATCGGGACGATCTGGGCCGCGAGAAATTTCTTGAGCGCGTGTGGCAATGGAAGGAAAAACACGGCGGCATCATCATCCAGCAATTGAAGAAGCTCGGGGCGTCGTGCGATTGGACGCGCGAACGGTTTACGATGGACCCGGAGTATTCGAAATGCGTCCAGCGCGTTTTCGTGGATCTTTACAAGAAGGGCATGATCTATCGCGGCAAGCGCATGGTGAATTGGTGCCCGGTCTCGCTCACGGCGCTCTCGGATGAAGAGGTCGTGATGAAAGAGCAGAAAGGAACGCTCTATTATTTCAAGGTGGAGATCGCCGAGGCGCCGGGAACCTTTTTGACGGTTGCGACGACGCGGCCGGAAACCATCCCCGGCGACACGGCAGTGGCGGTAAATCCCAAAGACCCGCGTTACGCACAGTTCATCGGCAAACACGTGGTACGCCCGTTGCCGGCGGAGTTGCCGCGCGAACAGAAGCTCATCCCCATCATCGGCGATGAGTACGTTGATTTCGAATTCGGCACCGGCGTGCTCAAGGTGACGCCCGCGCATGACAAGGCGGACTTCGAGATCGGCCACCGGCATAAGCTTGCGCCGATCGAGGTCATCGATGCGGCGGGGCAGATGAACGATGCGGCGGGCGCGGATCTGCGCGGACTCGACCGGTTCAAGGCGCGGAAGGTCGCGGCGGAGAAATTGACCGAACTTGGCGCGATGGAAAAGGAAGAGCCGTACACGAACAACGTCGGTTTCAGTGAGCGCGCCGATGTGCCGATCGAGCCGCGCCTGAGCGAGCAGTGGTTCTTGAAATATCCCAGCGTGGAAAAATCCCAGGCGGTGGTCGCCAAGGGAGAGATGAAATTTCATCCTGACCGTTGGGCAAAAGTATATGATCACTGGATGAGTGGTATCCAGGACTGGTGCATCAGCCGGCAGCTTTGGTGGGGACATCGGATACCGGTGTGGTCCAAAAAAGCAAATGCTGGCGAGTCGGGTTTTGGTAGGGTGCAGACTCAGCTTAATGTTTTTAAGCAAAACGGAATTCTAATTCACATGAATCTTTACACGCCTCATGCGAAAAAAGAAGGAACAATCAATGTTTTGCAGAACGACCCTCAAGAGAACTATTTTGCTCGGCTTGATGTAGCGGTCGATCCATCTCAAACCGAAATAATTTCACTGCTTGAGCAGAATGGTTTCACTCAGGATCCTGATGTCCTCGACACGTGGTTCAGCTCATGGCTATGGCCGTTTGCGACGATGGGCTGGCCGGAGCAGACGGAGACACTGAAGAAATTTTATCCGACGACTGATTTGGTGACGGGGCCGGACATTATTTTCTTCTGGGTGGCACGCATGATCATGGCGGGGTTTGAATACATGGGCGAACTGCCGTTCAAGAATGTTTATTTCACGGGCATCATCCGGGACAAACAGGGGCGGAAGATGTCCAAGAGCCTCGGCAATTCGCCCGACCCGCTCGACCTGATCGGCAAGTATGGCGCGGATGCGCTCCGGTTCGGCACGATGCGCAGTGCGCCGCTGGGCCAGGATATTTTGTTCGACGAACAGAACGTCGAGTTGGGGCGTAATTTCTGCAACAAACTATGGAACGCGTGCCGTTTCCGGCAGATGCAAGGCGGCAGCGTGCAGGAGGAAATCGATCCGAAGCTGCTGACCTCGGACGATAAGTGGATCCTGCTCAAACTGGATGCGGCCATCCGCGAGGTCAACGCTGCCTTTGCGGAATACAAATTCAGCGATGCGACGGCTGCGCTCTACCGCTTTTTCTGGAGCGAATATTGCGATTGGTATATCGAAGCGAGCAAGGCAAGCCTCTCCGGTTCCGCGGTGGATGAAGCCCGGAAAAAGAACACACTCGCGGTGATTGACTTTGTGCTGTCGCATATGCTGCGACTGTTTCATCCGTTCCTGCCGTTCATCTCCGAGGAATTATGGCACGGCATGGGTTACAGCGGGGACATGCCGGAAAAGCAGGGCGGCCAGACCATCATGTTTGCGCCCTGGCCGAAGCCGTTGGATGACGAATTTAAGAGCTTTTACGCTTTGAGCGCGAACGATGAGAAATTCATCGAGACGCGGAATGAGTTCATTGCACAAGGGCGCAATCTGCGTCGCAATGCGAATCTGCCGGCGAACAAGAAAGTGAAATTCATCCTCAAACCGTCTGGCAAGACGACAGCCAACGATATCGAGGTCTTGAAATTGTTGCTCAATGCCGAGGCGGTGGAAGCGAATCCGAATTTTCAACCCGGGAAAAATGCTTTAGCCGTCCGGGGAGAACCGGGAGAATTATTCCTGCCGCTGGAAGGCCTGATCGATGTCGAAGCCGAAAAAACGCGACTTACAAAAGAGATCGAGAAATGCCAGGCGGAGATCGGTAAGGTGGAATCGAAATTGAATAATCCGAGTTTTGCACAAAAAGTTCCGGCGAATGTTTTGGCAGAGCACAAACAACGCCTGATGGAATGGCAGGATAAATTGGCCCACGCCCAGGCGGCGTTGGACGGTTTGAAAGGCTGATGCGATGAAAAAATTTTCAGTAAATAAAGGATTAGCCGTCGCCATCAAGGCGGCGCGCGCGGCGGGAAAGGTGATGCATGACAATTGGCACCTGCCCAAAAAAATCAAACAGTTGGATGCTCACGACATCAAGCTGGAATTGGATGTGCGCTGCCAGAAGTTGATCGAAAAAATTTTGCGTCGTTCATTCCCTGAGATTCCTTTGCTGGGCGAGGAGGGTGATTCCGGGAATGTGAACGCCGCCTATCGTTGGGTGGTGGATCCGATCGATGGCACGGTGAATTATTTTTACGGAATGCCACATGCAGCGGTGTCGATCGCGTTGCAGAGAGCGGCAAAATCAGGGCTCAATCCCGCAGTCACGGGATCCCGCCAAAACTATGAAGCCCTGCTTGGAGTGATCTACGATCCATTCACGGATGAACTGTGGACGGCGACGTTGGGCGGCAAGACGAAATTGAATGGGCGGCCGGTCTGTTGCAGCAAACATTCGCGGGTTAACGACGCGATCATCGCGATGGGTTTCTCCAAGAGCAAAGAGAACATGGAGAAGAGCCTGCCGCATCTGAACCGGCTGGCCCGCAAGGCAAAAAAGATCCGCATTATGGGTTCCGCGGCGCTCGAGTTGGCATACGTTGCCAGCGGCCGTTTGGATGTTTACGTGGAGCGCACCATCAATCTTTGGGACATCGCGGCGGGCGGCCTGATGGTGGAATGCTCTGGCGGAGAGATGTATTTGAAGTTGTTGCCGGACGGGCGGCTGCGGATGTGCGCGGACAATGGAAAGCTGCGCCGAAAACTGAAGCTGGATGATTTGCTAAGTTGATTAAAATACGATAAAGTCTTCAAATGCAGCAGTTTCGGACAGTATGTTTTTTGGCCGTTTTGGTTTGTTCTTTCGCGCGGGTTGATGCCGGGACGCTCGTCCAATTCCGCACGGCTTTGGGAGATATTGAGGTGGAGCTTTACGACCAGGACAAACCGGTGACAGTGAAAAATTTCCTGAATTACCTCAATAGCGGGCTGTACCAAAATGAATTTGCGCACCGGCTGGCGCAGGGCTTTGTTCTCCAGGGTGGTGGATATACATTGACGAGCAATACGATCTATTCCATTCCAACCAATGCGCCGATTGTGGATGAATTTGGGGTGGGCCACCAATACAGCAACGTCTATGGCACCATTGCCATGGCAAAATTGGGTGGGTTCACCAATTCCGCAACCTCCCAGTGGTATTTTAACCTGGCGAATAATTCGTCACTTGACGCGGCGGACACCAACGATCTGTTTTGCGTGTTTGGCCACGTGATTTCCGGGACAAATGTTTTGAACACATTCAATAAGTTCGTAAACTGGAACAGCCTCCCCGCGCCCTCGCCGACGAACCTCGTCCTGAATGGTTATTACGCCGCACCGCTCAATACGTTGCCCGTGCTGTCATCCAATTTTCCACCCACGACAAACAGTTTTGTCTTTGTGGATATTTCGCTGATGCAGATCGGCATCCAGACTGTGGGAGCCAGCAAACAGATCTCATGGAATAGCGCGACCGGCCTGACGAATATGGTTGAGTACACCACAAATTTTTCGACGTGGAATACCCTGGTCACAACGAATGGAACCGGTGCCCGGATGACCGTGACCGACCCGGCGGCGGTGCCGAACCGGTTCTATCGCGTGCAGGTCACGTATTAAACCTCTACAAATAGTGCCGTACTTTCTCCAGCGCTCTCGCGCGGTGGCTGATCTTATTTTTCTCGTCGTCGCCGAGTTCAGCGAAGGTTTGTTCGTATCCATCGGGCGCGAAGAGGGGATCGTAGCCGAAACCATTTTTACCCTGCGGCTCGAGCAGGATTTTTCCCGGGCAAGCGCCGCTGAAGGTTTGGCTGTCCAATCCATCGGCGTAACAGACGGGTGAAGAATTTTCCACCGCAGTATCGGGGACGATGGTCAGCACGATGGCGCAGCGAAATCGCGCCGTCCGTTTTTCCGGGGGAACTTGTGTGAGCAATCGCAACAGCTTGGCATTGTTGTCGGCGTCGGAAGAGTTGCCGGGAGCGCCAGTGTCCAAAGCGGCGAAGCGGGCGGAATAAACGCCGGGGGCGCCATCGAGTGCGTCCACTTCCAATCCTGAATCATCAGCGAGGACAAAATCCAATTTTATGCTTTTATTTTTTAGATTGCCGGCAATCCACCGGGCAAGCTCGACGGCTTTTTTGGTGGCGTTGCCTTCAAAAGTATCCGCGTCCTCAATGACTTTTGGCGCACCGGGAAAATCATCGAGGGTCAGGCAGCGTACTTGCGGGCCGAGGATAGCGCTGATCTCGCCGACTTTATGTGTGTTGTGGGTGGCGATGAGAATGGTGGTGCTCATCACACGCCGATCAACGCCGCGCCGATCACGCCGGCGGAATCACCGAGTTTATGTTTGACGATGGGGGTTTCCAATGAATCGCTGAAAATATATTTCGCGACCTGCGCGACGCCTTCGGTATAGACCGCGTCAAAATTTGAAACGCCGCCGCCGAGAACGACGATGTCCGGGTCCATGATATCGATCACATTGGCGAGGGCGCGGCCGAAACGGGCGAAGAAAATCTGCATGAATTCGACCGCCTTCGGCTCTTTCATGTAAAATTCCTTCTCGATCTGGCGAAACGGCTTTTTTTCGCCAAACTTTTCCGCATAACGCGCCTCCGCGCCTCCGCCACTGATGAAGGTTTCCACGCAACCGCGTTGGCCGCAGTAGCAGGCCGGCCCATCGGGCATGATGCTGGTATGTCCCCATTCACCGGCGATGGCCTGCCGTCCCACAATGACCTCGCCCTTGTGGACAATGCCGCCGCCGCAGCCGGTGCCCATGATGACGCCGAAGACCAAATTATTGCCCTTGCCCGCGCCGTATAGCGCCTCGGCCATAGCGAAACAATTTGCATCGTTTTGGATCTCCACCTTGCGCCGCATGAGACTTTCCAGATCGGCCTTTAGCGGCTGGCCGATGAGGCAGGTGGTGTTCGAATTTTTCATCAGACCGGTGCGCGGCGAGACCACACCTGGCGCGCCGATGCCGAAGGTGTGCGGCTGGTTTCCGATCTGCGCCGCCGATTCGTCGTGGAGTTCCTTGATGCGATTGAGGATATGGCGATAGCCATGCTCCTGCTGCGTTTCGATGCGCTTGCGAAACAATTCCTTGCCGGCATCGTCGAGGACGATGCTCTCAATCTTGGTGCCGCCGAGGTCGATGCCGATGCGAAACATGATTCTGAAAATTTATCTGGTGCCCCGCCAGAATCCAATCACTTCGTTCCAAAATTCCGACACCGAGCCGCTGATCTGGCAATGACCGGCATTCCGGAATTCCCAAAGCTTTTTCGGACCGCTATAGCTGTCGTAAAGGCGCAGGCCAAATTTTTCGGGCACAATTTCGTCGGCACCATCGACAGCGATGGCGACTTTGCCGTGATAATTGCGTAAGTAATCCACGGAAGAAAAGCGGTCAAAAAGCAATAAATGCACTGGTAATATGGGATAATGATATTGGGCCGGGCTGGCCAGGCGGTCAAAAGGAGAAATCAAAACAATACCCGCGACTTTATCTGAAAAAATTCCGGCCAAATACGAAATCGTTCCGGTGCCGAGAGATTCACCGAGAAGATAAATGGGGTGATTGGTGGGAAGGGAATTAAGGGCGTCTTCACCCGCCTGGAAGAAGGCGGTTTGACCTGGCGAGCCCGGACGGTCTTCGTATCCGGGATATTCCAAAATATAAACATCCATGCCGGCAACCGATTGGATGTCATCGGCATAATGAGCGCTATCAGTCGCCGTACTTGCGTTGCCGTACGCAATCAGGATGCTTCCTTCGGCAGGCTGCTTTGGCGCGCGCCGCATAAATCCGATGGGTTGACCGGCTGAATTCGTCCAGCGTTCCAGGTTTGCCGAGCGCGCGTTTTGATCGACCTGCGTGGAAGAATACTTGGCCGGATAATAAATAAATGAGCGTTGAAAGACCGTCATCAAAACACACAAGGCCGCATAACACAGAATGCCCGCAATCAAGAATAGTTGTCCCAACCGGATTAAAGAAATTTGTTTTGATATTCGGCCCATAATCGAACGCAAACAATTGAAACGATTTTCATAAAAAAGGCGAATGGAAATTCCATCTACGGAGGGTTCATTTTGTTAAAAATCGAAGGAAAACACGGTTAAAATAGTTTGGAACCTTTTGCAAGGTCATGCTTCTTAAATGGGTCACGGTTAATGACTAACGTAACTTAAATAAACAAGGAGATTATGAAAACGATTCGTTTGAATTCATGGCATTCTGCCATTATTGCGGCAGCTTTAATTGCTTCAACTCTTGCCAGCCGGGGGCAGGGGACGCTCGCCAGCGGCACTATTTCGAGCGTACAAGAAGGACCCAGCCTTTGGCTTTACACCATTACCTTGACGGATACAGGGGCTAATCCGATTGATAGCCTGTGGTACGCCTGGACGCCGGATGTCTCTCCAAATTTTTATCTTCCGGACTCAAACCTTAGCGACATCTCCGGGACTTTGGGCTGGACCGGCTCGGGAGTCGCCAATTCCATCCAATTTTCCGGCGGCACCGCCATTACCACGGGCCAATCAGTCCTCTTATCCTACGAAGCTGATTTTTCGCCCGCAACCCTGGCAGGAACGGCTAATTCCGGCCTTTCTGTAGCTTATGACGGGGGTATTGAAGGCGGCCCTGGAACGCCGGATTTCACCATAACGGCCGCGCCTGAACCGGGATCGCTTGCGATATTGGGAATGGCTTTTGCAGGCCTCACAGCGGTTGGTAAACGATTTAAGAAGTAATATTTCCTCCGTTAAAATGACAAAGGCGGGCGCAAATGCGCCCGCCTTTGGCTTTTAAGCGGGGATCAATACCGGTAATGGTCGGCTTTGTACGGGCCTTCCACCGGCACGCCGATATATTCGGCTTGTTTCTTTGAGAGTTTGGTCAATTTCACGCCGATCTTTTCGAGATGCAGGCGCGCGACTTCTTCGTCCAATTTTTTGCTCAAACGATAAACGCCGACCTCGTTGGTCTCGCGGTTCTTCCAGAGGTCCAATTGCGCAAGGCATTGGTTGGTAAAACTGTTCGACATGACGAAGCTCGGATGACCGGTGGCGCAACCCAGGTTTACCAGGCGTCCTTCGGCGAGCAGATAAATGCTGTTGCCGCCGGGCAGCGTGTATTTATCCACCTGCGGTTTGATGGTCAGTTTCTTGACGCCTTTGGCATTGTTCAAGCGATCCACCTGGATCTCGTTGTCGAAATGGCCGATGTTGCAGACGATAGCCTGGTCTTTCATCTTCAGGATGTGTTCCACGGTGATGACGTCGCGATTGCCGGTTGTCGTCACATAGAGATCAGCCGTGCCAAGGGTATCTTCAACAGTCTTCACTTCGAAACCTTCCATCGCCGCCTGCAAGGCATTGATAGGATCGATCTCGGTGACGATGACGCGCGCGCCGAACCCGCGCAAGGAGTGCGCCGAGCCTTTGCCCACGTCGCCGTATCCGCAGACACAAGCGACTTTGCCGGCGACCATCACATCGGTCGCGCGTTTGATGCCGTCGGCCAGCGATTCGCGGCAGCCGTAGAGATTATCGAATTTCGATTTGGTGACCGAATCGTTCACGTTGATGGCCGGAACGAGCAACTTGCCCGCTTCGAGCATCTGGTAGAGACGATGCACGCCGGTCGTCGTTTCTTCGGAAACACCTTTCCAGTCTTTGACCACCGCATGCCAGAAGCCGGGGCGCTCTTTGGCGACACGTTTCAAAAGATTTTTGATGACGGCAATTTCGTGATTATCGCTGGGGGTGTTGACCCAGTTGTCGCCGTTCTCCTGCTCATATCCTTTGTGGATCAGCAACGTGGCGTCGCCGCCATCGTCCACGATGAGTTGCGGGCCTTTGTTGCCGGGGTGGGTAAGCGCGTCGAGGGTAAAATCCCAGTATTCCTCCAGCGTCTCGCCTTTGTGCGCAAAAACGGGAACGCCCGCTTTGGCCACCGCGGCAGCGGCATGGTCCTGCGTCGAGAAAATGTTGCAGCTCGCCCAGCGCACCGAGGCGCCGAGTTCGACCAGTGTTTCGATCAGGATCGCCGTCTCGATGGTCATGTGCAGCGAACCGGTGATGCGCACGCCTTTGAACGGTTTTGACGGGCCGTATTTTTTGCGGATGGCCATCAAGCCGGGCATTTCGTGCTCGGAGACTTCAATGGTTTTGCGGCCCCATTCCGCCAGCGACAGGTCGCGAACGGAATAATCGTGTTTAGTGCCGTTGCCGTTGGTTTTGACAACGGTGCGGCGTGAGGGAGAAAGTTTAATTTTTGCCATATGAGTTAAGTTCTTTTTGGGTGATGTAAAAATTAGCGGACCGCTTTTTTGAGCGCGGCGGCTTTATCAGTCTTTTCCCAGGTGATCTCGGGATCGGTTTTGCCGAAGTGACCATAATTGGTCGTCTTGGCATAAATGGGACGGAGCAGGTTCAATTGCTTGATGATGTGCGCCGGTTTGAAACTGAATATTTCGCAAACGGCCTTCTCCAGTTGTTCGTCCGGGACGACGCCCGTGCCGAAAGTGTTCACACAGACCGAGACGGGGTCGGGATAACCGATGGCGTAGGCGAATTGGATCTCCGCGCTGGTGGCCAGCCCGGAGGCGACGATGTTTTTGGCCACATAACGGCCCATGTAGGCCGCGCTGCGGTCCACTTTGCTCGGGTCCTTGCCGCTGAACGCGCCGCCACCGTGACGGCCCATGCCGCCGTAGGTATCAACGATGATCTTGCGCCCGGTCAAACCGGTATCTCCTTGCGGTCCGCCGACAACGAAACGGCCGGTCGGGTTGATGAGAAATTGCGTATTCTTCGTGAGCATCTTTTTGGGAAGCGTCTTGCGGATGACTTCCTCGATGCAAAATTCTTTGATCGTCTTATGCTTCGCGTCGTGCGCGTGCTGGGTGGAGATCACGACATTGGTGATCTCAACGGGCTGGTCATTGACGTAGCGGACGGAGACCTGCGATTTCGCGTCGGGCCGAAGCCAGGAGACCTTGCCGGCCTTGCGGATCTTCGTGAGCGCGCGGCCAAGCAAATGCGCATACATGATGGGGGCTGGCATCAGTTCAGGCGTCTCATTACAGGCGTAACCGAACATGAGGCCCTGGTCGCCGGCGCCTTGTTCATCGGTGTCTTTGCCTTCGGCTTCGCGCGCGTCCACGCCCTGGGCGATGTCCGGCGATTGCGAAGTGATGGCGTTCAGGATGAGGACCTTGTCCGCATGAAACACATCGTCATCGTGCGTATAGCCGATCTCGCGGATGGCTTCGCGGGCGATGGCATTGAAATCGAGGCGGGCCTTGGTGGTGATCTCACCGCCGACCACGACAAGGTTGCTCTTGGCGTAAGTTTCGCAGGCCACACGGCTGGATTTGTCCTGCGCGAGGCAGGCGTCCAGGATGTAATCGGAGATTGTGTCGCAGACTTTGTCCGGATGGCCTTCGCCGACGGACTCGGATGAAAAGATAAAGTTTTTGCTCATAATTTAACGTATTGACGTATCAAGATAGGATGATATATGATTTTCATTGTTCGTCAAATGCAATCTCCAAATATTTTGACGCGACCCAAACCATGCCGGCCATGCTGAAATCATTACGCGCCCTGTCGGACCCGACACGGCTGCGGATCGTTGCCTTGCTCGAGAAGGACGAATTGTCCGTCGCTGAGCTCCAGGAAATCACGCGGCTCGGCCAATCCCGCATCTCGACGCACCTCGGCCTGCTGGCCGACTGTGAGTTGGTCGAATCGCGGCGCGAAGGGAAGCGGACGTTCTATAAATTGAACGAGGATGCCGATACCACGGCGCGCGAGTTCATCCAATTGGCGATCCGCGGTGCGGAAGAGTTATCCGAGCGCAGCGGCGACCAGATCAATTTGAAGCGCGTGCTGGCGCGCCGGCGCGAACATGCGCAGGTCTATTTCAACCAGGTGGCGGGGCGCTTTGACCGCGTGTACGGGCCGGGCCGTTCATGGCAGGCGTTCGGACATCTGTTGTTGCGCGTCCTGCCGGCGCTGGTGGTGGCCGACCTCGGCGCCGGAGAAGGATTGTTGAGTGAATTGTTGGCGCGGCGATGCAAGAAGGTCATCGCGGTGGACAATTCGGAAAAGATCGTGGCCTTCGGCAAAGCGAAGGCGAAGAAGAATGGGATGAAGAACCTGGAATTCCGCCTGGGCGACTTGCAGAACCCGCCGATCGAGCCGGGAAGCGTTGACCTGGTCGTCCTGAGCCAGGCGCTGCACCATGCCGAAGTTCCCGCCGCCACGATTTCCGCCGCCTACAAGATTTTGAGACCCGGCGGGCAGATCATGATTCTCGACCTGCAGCAGCATAATTTCGACAAGGCGCGCGAGCTTTACGGCGACCGCTGGCCGGGATTTGCCGAGTGCGATCTGCATCACTGGATGGAAGTGGCCGGATTCAAAAAGATTGAGATCAGCGTGGTGGCCCGCGAAGAACAGCCGCCACATTTCCAGACGATTTTGGCAGGCGGGGAGAAATAGAACGATTTCAGGTTTCATTAACACCCGGCTTTAGCCGGGTGTGCGACCCTTCCCGCAGGTGAGCCGTTTCAACGGCTTTAGAGCGTTTAAACAAAAACTATAGCCGCCCATCTCTTGGAGTCGGCTTGGGCTCAAAACACACCTCCGGCGCAGCCGCTGAATCAAAACCCCGCTCGTCCGCCATAGCCTTGTCTGCGGCTATAGTTTTAATTGATCCGGCATAGTTGCAGGCAAACCGTTAAAACGGTTCTTGTCTTCCTGGCCTGTGAGCACCGGGCTAAAGCCCGGTGTTAATGAATCGCGGCAAATCAGCCCACGATCAGATTCACCATTTTCTTCGGGACCACGATGACTTTTTTGATGGCTTTGCCCGCGATAAATTGCTGGACCTTCTCAGATTTTTTTGCCTCGGCTTCGATCGTGGCGTTGTCGGCGGTCGCGGAAACTTTTATCACATCGCGCAACTTGCCATTCACCTGCACGGGAATCTCCATTTCGCTTTCGATGAGCAGGGCCGGATCAAATTTCGGCCACGGTTGGTAACTCAAAGTGACTGTGGACTGTGGAGTATGGACTTTGGACCACAATTCTTCCGCGAGATGCGGTGCGAACGGTTGAAGCAAAATCAGAAAATCGCGCAGGACGGAGACCGGTTTGGTCTCCCAGCTCACCGCGTCGTTCACAAAAACCATCAATGCGGAAATGGCGGTGTTAAAGCGCAGACCTTCCAGATCCTCGGTGACTTTCTTGATGCACGCATGAAGCGTTTTCAATTGGGCGGGCGTGGGTGCGGCCTCTTTGATGGATGGATCTAACTTGATCACGTCCAGCAACACTTCCAAATTTTGCGTCTCGGCGGTGGTCTGAGCCTGTTCAAATTCAGTCTCGGACTTCTCGTCCACGAACAAACGCCAAACGCGTCCGAGAAAGCGGTACACGCCTTCGACGCCTTTGGAACTCCACGGCTTCACCATTTCGAGCGGGCCCATGAACATCTCGTAAAGTCGCAACGCGTCGGTGCCGGCTTCATTGACCGGCACATCGACGGGGATGACATTGCCGCGCGACTTGGACATCTTCTGGTTATCCTCCCCCAGCACCATGCCCTGGTTCACGAGCTTGAAGAACGGTTCAGGCGTGGAAACGCAGCCGAGATCGAACAGGACCTTGTGCCAGAAGCGGGCGTAAAGCAGATGCAACACGGCGTGTTCCGTGCCGCCGACATAGAGATCAACGCCGGCAGCTTTGCCGCCCATCCAATAATGTTCCGCATCTTTGCCGACAAAAGCGGAACCGTTCTTGTTATCGAGATAACGCAGATAATACCAGCACGAGCCGGCCCATTGCGGCATGGTGTTGGTTTCGCGAACGGAACCATCCGGCAGATTTACCCAATCTTTGGCGCACGCGAGCGGCGGTTCGCCGGTGGCAGTCGGTTTATAGTCCGTCAATTGCGGCGGCAGGAGGGGCAGGGCAGTTTCCGGCAAGGCCTCATGATAAAGTTTTCCGTCGGCGTCCTTCTTCCAAACAATCGGGAACGGCTCGCCCCAATAACGCTGGCGCGAGAAAAGCCAGTCGCGCAGTTTGAAGTTAACGGTCTTCTTGCCAAGCCCTTTTTCCTCAAGCCAGGCCGTGATTTTCTTTTTGGCTTCGGCGGTGGGCAATCCATCGAGGAGTCCAGAATTAATCGCGACGCCTGAGTTCGCGAAAGCAGCGCTGAATTCAGGCGCCCTCTTCGTGTAGACTTCAAAGACCTGTGGTTCTAATGCTTTGTCGCTTGCCGCAGCTTTAATTAGTTCAATGTAAGTCCAAGTCAGCGGCTTTCCATCAACATTTACTGAGACTTCGAGATGCGCTCCATTCTGTGATAGCCATTCCAGCGAGGGTTTTACCACAGGGCGTATTGGAAGTTTAAAATTGATCGCCAATTCAAAATCACGTTCGTCATGTGCCGGCACGGCCATGATCGCCCCGGTGCCGTAGCTCGCGAGAACATAATCTGCGATCCAGATCGGAATTTTCTCACCGTTGACCGGATTGATGGCATACGCACCGGTGAAAACGCCGATCTTATCTTTGGCCAGTTCGGTCCGTTGAAGGTCAGATTTTTTTGTGACTTCGGCCTTATAGGATTCAACTAAGGCACGTTGTCCGTCGGTTGTTAATTCATCAACACAAGGATGCTCTGGTGCGAGCACCAGATAGGTCGCGCCGAACAAGGTGTCTGGGCGAGTTGTAAAAACCCAGATTGAATCTGTCAGTCGCGAATCAGGTGACTCGATAAAAGCATCAATCGCCGAAAAATCTATTAGCTCGGGATCCGCGTCCACCAGGTCTTTGGAAACTCCTCTGACATGTTCTGAGCGACCTTCAATTCTAAAACGAACATGTGCTCCCTCGCTGCGACCGATCCAATTGCGCTGCATTTCCTTGAGCGAGTCGGTCCAATCAATCGTGTTGAGGTCGGCAATTAGTTTCTCGGCATAAGCCGTGATACGGAGCATCCATTGGCGCATGGGCTTGCGGACGACAGGAAATCCGCCGACTTCGCTTTTGCCATCAACCACTTCTTCGTTTGCGAGGACAGTTCCGAGCTGTTCGCACCACCAGACGGGTTGTTCACTGACATAAGCGAGGCGTTTGGAATCACAAAAGATTCGACGGTTTGATTCGAGAGTTTCGAGAACAGTTTTATCGGGCGACGAAGCTGGCAAACGCAATCCAACAGGATATTTCAATGTTTCAATCGGTTCAGCCTTATTCGTATCCGGATTGAACCACGAGTTGTAGAGCTTGAGAAAGATCCACTGGGTCCACTTGAAATAATCAGGGTCGGTGGTGGCGAGTTCGCGCTTCCAATCGTAGCTGAAGCCGAGCGATTTTATCTGCCGCTTGAAAGTGGCGATGTTCTCCTCGGTCGTCTTGCGCGGATGTTGGCCGGTTTTGACGGCGTATTGTTCGGCGGGCAAGCCGAAGGAATCCCAACCCATCGGATGCAGGACATTGAAACCCTGCGCGCGCTTGTATCGCGCCAAAATATCCGTGGCAGTATAACCCTCCGGATGTCCCACGTGGAGTCCCACGCCGCTGGGGTAGGGGAACATGTCGAGGATGTAAAATTTCGGGGGCAGTTGGTTGGGGGAAACTTTGCCGGAAATCTTGTGCCGCAGCGCGAACGGATGACTGGCGGGAATTTCATCGCCGGGGCCGAACGCGCGAAAAGCCTGTTGTTGCTCCCAAACATTTTGCCATTTGGGCTCGATCAAATGAAACGGATATTGTCGGCGACTGCTGGACATTGAGCCGGAGAGTTTGCGGAAAATCCGGCTTGCGGGCAATGTTGGAATTGGGCCCGGAGCTGCGAAAAATGACCGGTTAGAGGTATTTTTGGACTTCTTGCGAGTTGCCGGGGGTGGCAAGCAGGTAGAATTTGCCGTCCCGGCTCCAGGTGGCGACCGACATCCCGCTGACCTCGGCAAGCTGCGGCGTGGCGGATGCGGGCGAATCTTTCAGGGCATTGGCTGGAGCCACGAACAGCCAGAGGTCGCCGGGATGATTCGGCGGCAGCGGTTTTCCCGTGGTGAAACAGATCATGGAAACATTGGCGCCCATGAAATTCTGGATGGTGCACCCGGCCGTCGTGGTTTTTTCAAGAGCATCGGGCAGCGTATAATCCGCCGGCGATTTGTTTTGGGCCAGGTAGTTGCGGACCTGTGTCAAATCATTGGTGGCAAAAGTCATGCTATAGCCTTCGCCGGCCACATTGAGCATCTGGCTCTCATAACCGGCGAATGAATCAGGCGCGGCCGGGCCGTGGCCACGCGGATAATAAAGGCCTGCCACGATGACCAGGGCCGCCACGATGGCCACCATCGCGAGAGAGGCGACGATTTTATCCCGGCGCGAATTTTTTTCCGCCAGGGCGATCCGTTCGGAGATGATCTGTTCCAGCAATCCCGGCGGCGGTGAGATCTTCCGGAGTTTTTCGCACAGGATTTTTTGGTGGGCGGAATAACCCTCGAACCATTCGCGCAGATCGGAATCGGTTTTCATGAACGAAAGCGCGCTGGCGATCTGTGGATCGGTCGCGTCCGCTTCCGAGCGGTAAAGCAATAAAATATTTTTGGCTTCGTCGCGGTTCATGATTTTATTTTATCGGATAGCAATTGATACAGCCGGGCCAGGCCGCGCGTGAGGCGCGATTTGACTGTGCCAAGGGGTATCTCAAGAATCTCCGCTATCTGGTTATAAGAATAATCCTGCAGATAAAAAAGCGCAACCGGCGCGCGGTAAATCTCATCCAACTGGGTGAGCGCATCGACCAATTGGGCGGTATCGAGCTGATTGACATTGGCGGGCGAGATCACCGGCAACTCCGCCGTGGCGTGCTCCAACTCGACGTGCGGAAAGCGGGATTGCTTTCGCCGCGCCCCGAGAAACTCCCGGTGCAGAGTGGTAAATAACCAGGTTTTCACTTTCGATATGTCGCGCAATTGATGGCCTTTGGCCGCCCAAATACAAAACGTCTGTTGCGTCAAATCACACGCGTCCGCTTCATCGCGTGTAAGGCTGAACGCGAATTGGTACAGGGGCTCATAGTGACGAGCCACTAAACTGTCAAAATCGACGCCTTCAGCCATAACGGGCGCTATAATAAGAGTTTCCGGACCATCAATTGTTCCGACAAATGTCGAAATATTAACGAAATTGTGTCCATATCCGGCGTGATTGCAAGCCTCCTGAGAGGGGCCTTTAGGGGAGTTGAAACGTGATTGAGCCAAAAATGGAGCTGGCCCGATAGTTATTGGCCCCGCCACTAGTCGGTTCGTTGTAATAGGTATAGCGATATTGAAGCCTGGCGGAAGCGTTCTTGCCCAATCGGCGGGACACCCCGATTTGGGCGCTTTGCTGTTGGTATTCGATGCCCAGCGGTTGGCCGGTCGCATAATTATTTTGGGCATAATTGGCATCGGAAAGATAATAACCGGCAAAAATATCAGTGTTTTGGCTCAAAACGTAGGTGCCATCAACGAGGGCTGTATAGATGTTGCCGCGATAGGGAGCGACCGCCGGCGTTCCGTTCGCCATTGTCCTGGCTGCCGACAATTCATAAGTGAACGTAGTCGAAAGATAGAGGCGGGAGGTGGGCAGAAACGTCGTGCCGATGGAAAAGATATGATCGTAATCCCGGCCGGCGAATACATTACCCCCCGGCGTGATGACGGTTCCAAACGGCGCATACGGCTGTGTATTCACGTCATAACCGTCGTCCTGATATTGGTACGACAGGATGGCTTTGATGCGTGGATCCAGGTACAAGATCATTTTCGTCTCCACCTCGTCCGTAGTGAGCCATCGGGAATGGATGAACGCCGGATAGGCGGTCGGAAGCGGCTGGATCAACGGGTCGTTATCATAATGGCTGTAATCCTCAAGCCGCCGGTATTGGGCGCTGAACGATGCGAAGCGCCACGGCGAACTGCTCATGCCGATCCGCAAATCCGCGGATTGGTTGCTGAAGGCGGTGTGCTGTTGAAAAACGGGCTTGTTCGGAATCCCCGTTTGCGCGGCAAACTGATCGTCCTGCCCGATGTCCTGCTCTTCTCCATTCCCTTCCAGGTACAGCGTGGTGTAGGGGATGCTGGTGTAGCGCAAAGACAAATTCTCCTGGAGTGACTCCTCGTCATAATCCGAATCTTCGGTGAACGGGATGATAAAATCCGGCGGCGGCGTGAATTGCTGGTCCCACGTTCCCATTCCAAAACCGTTCTGCCGCGTCCATTCCGCTTGCGCGCCAGTTGCGATTGTCAGGCCCCCGAAGGGGCCGAATTGGCCGTTGATGTTTCCCACGTGCGATTCCTTCTCCAGGGTGATCTGGGGAATGCTCGTGACCTGCTGCAACGTCGGGTCATCCATCACGAAAAATGAATTTGCATCCAGTTTGCTGTAGAGGTAGCCGGCCGAGGCATAGAACCAGTCGTTGAATTTCTTGTCCACCCGGATGGTATTGGCCCCCTGGAAATAACTCGTGCCCTGGTTCACATCATGAGTGTCCGGACCGGATTGTGTGTTTGTGACGCCCGTTTTCAGATTGTAAAACTCTCCGCGGAAACTATCTGCGATATTGTATCCCGCGATATCGTCCGTCAGGTCGAATTTGAGGATATGGACCCCTTCATGGACGTTCTCATACGCCGGGGCGATGTTCTCGGTCGTCGTCGGGCCGGTCACTGCGCCCCATTGAGTGAGCGCCTCATTGCCCTGCCGGTAATCGTATTCATACCCCAAAACCATCTGCGGCCAGTCCGGCAGCGTCAGCCCGAAATCGACCCATGCCTTGCCGTTGTCCAGGTGCAAATCCTCATTCAAAGACTGGGCCATCGGGGCTACATTCGGGTTGTACCCGCCCACGTCGTCGTAGTATTTACGGAATTGTTGCCAGCCCGCGTCGATGAATCCCAAATCGTTCCGGTTCAACGTGCCCGTGATTTTATAATCATCCGGCAACACATGGCCGTTGACGAGCAGCGTCGTGTTGGGGCCGGTTTGCTGGAACAACTGGAATTTCTCCACCCCGCCGTAGGCGCCATCGCGCTGCCAGTATTGTTCGCGGAAGGCCGCCGCATTGCCGCTGACCACATTCGCGCCGAGGATCGGTGTGAACGAGAAATCAAAATCGTTCGTGACCAGCTCCGTGCTCCAGGATGCGCCCTGGTCGATCCAGGCGCGCAACAGGGCGATCTGGTTGGTCGTCAGGGGATCGCCCTTTCCGGCGGGCGGCATTTCCATGTCCGGCACTTGCCGGGCGACGTACGGGATCAACAGGCTCGCGGCGCTATCGCCGGGGACGATGTCATTGGTGTTATTATCACCGCCCTTGATCGCATCCGGCAGGTTGTCCAGGCGGAAACCGCTTTTCGGCTTTTGCGGTCCATGGCAGCGTAGGCAGCTATCGGCCAGGATCGGTTTGATGTCGCGGGCAAAGTCGACTGTCATTGCCGCCGGCGGCGGCAGGTTGGTTGCGTCCGTTTCCGCGGCGCGAACGCGCCCGCACCAGCATAACGCCAGCAGGCAAAGGCTGGCCTGCCTCAACGTGACTGCGATGCGCGCGTGGCCTTTCAATAAAGGAGAATGGGTTGGACATTTGAACCATGGACCGCCGTATGGCAGCCCGACGTCCAGCAACTTCCAAACGCAAGGCTGCTCGTATGGTCTTTGCCGCCAATGAAGATCTCTCCCGGCGGTCCCCCCGGCATCGGCTGTTGCGCATGGCAGCGCAGGCACAGGTTCGCGTCCGGTTCGGTCAACATGTCTGCATTCACGGAGCCGTGCGGACTGTGGCAGATTGTGCAGCCCTCCCGCATCGCCGGATGCTCAAACACATGCGGTTGGGTCTCTTCCCGATGGCATTGCGCGCAGGATTCGTTCAAACGCGAGATCGCCAGCCCCCCTTCAGGCTTCATGATGTCCGTGCCGTGCGGATCATGGCATTGGACACAGTTCATGTCTCCCTCCAGCACCGGATGATGCTGCGGCAGGCGAAATTCCGCGCCCACCTCCACATGACATTGCAGGCAGGCCTGCGGGTCTTTGCCGGGGTTGATGATGAATTTATCGAGACCGCCCTGGCCCCCCATGGCCACGTGTTTGCTGCCCGGCCCGTGGCACGATTCGCAACCGAATTGCCCCGGCGCGCCGGGATTTACCAGCCGCAGCCTGGCATGTGGGCTGGCGGGAAAAGTTCGCGCGATATCGGCATGGCAATACGCGCAAGCCTGGTCCCCGACGTACGTTGCGCCGTCGATCTTCAGCGGCACGAATACGGTGCGGTCGGTGGAACAGGAGTTCGTCATCACCAGGAAGAGGCCAAGACCCAGGGCGAAGCCCCCGGCTGTGAGACGACGCGTCCTCTTCGCCGGCGGCAGGAGCCGGCGATAATAACACCGCAGGCGGTCACGCATGATGGCGATGACCGCGGCGGCCAGGTTGTTTAGGTTGATCAAGGATTGGGCAAAAGACCCACGCGATAATAACTGGCGTTATTGGTCGCTTTGAGGTCCACAAAGACCACCGGGTTGCTGGCGGCCACGTTTGTCACCAATGAAACCCAATTTCCCAACGCCAAATTGGTGGACACCTGGACGACATAATCCAGGCCTACGTTTGCCGCATAACTGAATCCAAAATTGGTCGAGCCGGTCGCCGCCGAACTGCCCAGTGAGATTGGCGTCGGCGTCACCACGCTGATGGGGATCGAGCTAGTGCTGGTGATGCTGTTGTTATCGGTGGCGATCGCCTTGAGCGTATAGCTGCCCGCGCCGACATTATTGGTCACCGCCACGTAGGGACTGGTTGTGACATTGCCGATGACCGCGGTGTTGCCCCCGGCGGTCAGGGAAAACTGCACACTGGCGATGGTGCCGCCAGTGTCTGACGCCATGGCGCCGACGGTGAGATTGGCCGGCGCGCTAAAAACCGCCCCCGATGCCGGATTGGTGATGGTCACCGACGGTGTTGAACTGGGTGAGCTGACGGTGAAATTCACAATCGACGATGTTGTGAAATTTCCAGCCGCGATCTCCACCGCCGTGAGCGCATAGGATCCGGCGCCCAGGTTGTTGGCCGTAAAATTGAACGGCTTGCTGATGACTGAAGTCATGAGAACATTATTGGTGAAGAATTCCACGTTGGTGAACTGCACCGGCACATTCGTCATCACCGTCGCCTGGAAGGTGACACTGGCCGGCGCGCTGAAGCTGGCATTCGCGGAAGGGCTGGTGATGGCTGGCGGCACCGTCGGCGTTGACCGGACATAACCAAAAGTTTTGGTGCCTCCTCCGCCCGCGCCACCCCAATTGGTCAGCGTCAGTTGAAAATAAACGTCGTTGGTGAATAGATGCACCACGTAAGGATGGCCAATATCCCCCGACGGGCTGCCGTGCTCTTCGAACGGGCAGTTTCCATACGATATGCCGGCATAGCTGGCCAGCGTATTTCCTGATTGCGACCAGCCTGTCCCCTTGGGACTGCCGGTGCCCGGCGCGGTTTCAATGGCCGTCGACGAACCGTTATTGGTGCCGGAGTTGAATAACCCTCCGGTATTAACGCCGTTCAAACGGTTGAAATAGACATTGGGCAATAACGGGTCCGGCGTGTTGACGCCGAAAAATCCATTCGTCGGCCCATCCCAAATCGTGGAGGCTTGAGTTACTGAAGCTGCTGCCAGCAAAAATGCAGGCAAAAGGGCCAGTCCTAAAATTTTGGAAAATGATTTTGATGACTTCATTTGAAGTGTGAGATTCCGGATCGATTAAAGTTCCAGAATTTTTGTTACAAGACGGTGAACCAAACCGTGCTTTATTGCCGGGGCAGCAGGTTTATTTGATAAAATTGTGTTCCGCCGGGGTTCAACAAGTCGGAAAATGACGTGGAACTGCTTGTGGCGGTGTTCGTTGAGACAGAAACCCAATTCATCAGGTCAGTCGAACTTTGGATGACATAAGCAAAATTGGTTTGTGTCGTGTAATTGAATGAGAACTGGCCGTTGCCTGCTGTTGCCTGCGAATAATTGATGACGGGCGTCGAGCGCAAATAACCGAATCCGCCCGCGCCCCCTGAAGGCCAATTCGTGATCAGGATGGAAAAATAGATGTCGTCTGAGGTCAGATACACCACCATGGGCTGCCCGATCAGCGTCGTAGGTGATGCGCCATTGAGCAGCGCCAGCCAGTTCGTGAAAAATAGCGATGAATGATTCGTGATGCTTCCAAACGCCCACAACGTGTTCGACGGGCTGAACGTCCCCGCGCTCGTCTCATTGAACGCGTTGAAAAGACCCTTGGAATTAGTGCGGGTAAGCCAGACATCCGGCGTGATGCGGTCCTGATTGGAGGCCTGGTTGGCAATGGGCGTGGGTTGGTTGTAACCGATCATCGGTCCATCCCAAACGATGGAGGCACGGCCTGCGAACGCGGCAGCGAGTACCAATGTGCAAACAACGAGATAACAGGAAAATTTCCAACTCATTAAAAGTGAGAGGCGGAAAACGGGAATAGGTTCCCAAACAGATCAAAGGAAATCGATGAATCAGTCGTGGTGCGCCCGCCACGCCAGTCGCAAGCCTTCCAAAGTCAAACCTGGCTCAACGGCGGAAATTTCCGGCATCTTTGATGCGATCAACCGCGCGTAACCGCCGGTGGCCACGACCGGCAAATTTTTCGCGCGCAATTCCTTTTTCAATCCGGCGATCAAGCCGCGCACCAACCCGCGATAACCATGCACGGCGCCGACGAGCATCGCCTCCTCCGTGCTTTTGCCGACGACCCTTTTTGGCTCGACGATCTTGATCTTCGGCAGCAGCGCGGTTTTTTCGTGCAGATAATCCGTCATGGCCGCCAGCCCCGGCGCAATGATGCCGCCGGCATAATTTCCCGCCGCGTCAACGACGTCGAAAGTCACCGCCGTGCCGAAATCCACGACCACCACGGGCGCGCCAAAACGGATTTTTGCCGCCAGCGCATTCGCCAGCCGGTCTGCGCCGATGGTGTGCGGCCTGGGATAATCAACGCCCACGCCGCGCAATGTCTTTGCCGATAATTCCAAAATATCGCCCTTCCAAAATCTTTCCACTGCCTTGCGGACGAGCGGGGTCGCGCGCGGAACCACACTGCACAAAGCCGCGCCGTCGATCTTGTTTGCGCCGGTAAATTTTTTCACGAGCGCAGCGGCCTTGCCGCCGGACCACCTCGCGGTGGGGATGTCCGTCTGGCGCACGACGCGTCTGGCGTCCGCCAGGCCCGCGTGCGTGTTCGTATTGCCGATGTCGAGGAGGAGGATCATTTTTCTACAGTGACGTCGCCGCCAAAGATCGGTTCCAGCCGCCCATGCTCGGTGCGCAAGAGCAGCGCGCCCGTGTCGTCGAGCGATTCCGCGGTTCCCCGGATCTTCCGGTCGCCGATCTGTACGGTGACATTTTTTCCGATCGTGGCGCAATGTTCTTCCCATTCATCCGCGACCGCCGAAAATTTTCCCGCACTGATGGCCGCATACACCTTGTCGAGTTCCGTGAGGATGGCCGCAGCCAGGGCCGCGCGCGAAAGGGCTTCACCCGTCTCGATCTTCAACGACGTGGCCGTCTTTTTTAATTCAGCCGGAAATTCATTGGCGTTGAGGTTCACGTCGATGCCGATGCCCAGGATGATATAACGGACCTTGTCCAGTTCCGCGCTCATCTCCGTCAGGATGCCGCAAACCTTTTTGCCGTGGACCAGGATATCATTCGGCCATTTTATCTCGGGCTGCAGTTTCGTTTCCGAGACGACCGCCCGCCGCAGGGCGACGGCCGAGGCGACGGTCAATTGCGTGGTTTCCTGCGGCCGCAGGTTGGGCCGCAGCAGGATCGAGAACCACAGGCCTTTGCGCGCCGGCGACAGCCATTTGCGGCCCAGCCGTCCGCGCCCGCGCGTTTGTGATTCGGCAAAGACCACCACCCCTTCGCGCACCGCATCGCGCGCCAGCTTTTCGATGACGTCGTTCGTGGAAGTCGTCTCCTCGAACACGCGGATGTCGCGCCCGATGACCTTGGTTTTTCCCAGGCGCGCCAGCAGATCGTCCGCATGGAGCGCATCCGGTTCGCCGACCAGGCGGTAGCCGAAATGCGGCCCGGCCTCGATCTCATAGCCGAGCGTGCGCAGTTCCTCGATGCGCGCCCAGATCGCCGCGCGGCTGATGCGCAATTGCGCGGCCAGTTCCGCGCCCGAAAACCCGTCGGGATTTTCGCGCAAGGCCGTCAGGATTTTTGCGTCCGGGGTCATTCAAAATCCAATCCGATGTCCACCGCCCGCGCCGAATGGGTGAGCGCGCCGACAGAGATAAAATCCACGCCCGTCTTCGCGACCGCGCGGACCGTTTTCAGGTCGATGCCGCCGCTCGCTTCGGTCAAGGCGCGGCCTTCGATGATCTTCACCGCCAATCGCATTCGTTTCAAGTCCATGTTATCGAGCAAAATGATGTCTGCGCCGGCGTCCGCCGCATGTTTGACCTGCGCCAGGTTGTCCGCTTCCACTTCCACCTGCAGCTCGGGAAATTTAGCCCGTGCCTGGCCGATCGCCGCCGCGATGGCGTTCGGCTTTTCATTCCGCAACGCCGCCAGGTGATTGTCCTTGATCAGCACCATGTCGAACAGCCCGAGACGATGGTTTCTCCCGCCGCCGCAGGTGACGGCGTATTTTTCAAAAGATCGCCAGCCGGGAGTGGTCTTGCGCGTGTCGAGGATTTTCGTCCCCGTTCCCTTCGCCTCGCGCACGAACCGGGCGGTGAGAGTCGCGATGCCTGAAAGGCGCTGGACGAAATTCAAGGCTACCCGTTCCGCGCTCAGGATGGCGTGGGCCGGCCCGGAAACTTTCAGTAAGGGTTTGCCGCTGGCGGCCCGTTCGCCGTCGCGGGCGATCTTTTCGATTTTGATTTTGCGGGACAACCGGTGGAACGCCTCCACGGCGAAATCGAGCCCGGCAACGACGATCGTTTCGCGGGCGCGCATCACGGTGCGGACGTTCAGGCCGTGCGGCACCATCGCCGAGGTCGTTGCATCGCCGCTGCCGATATCTTCGGCGAGCGCGCGTTTCACGGCGGCGCGGATGTCAGCATTGGACAATTTCATGCCGCAATCATGCGGGTGAATGAAAACGTGGAAAAGAAAATTTCGCGCATTGTCCCCCTCAACCTGCCCGGGCAAACCTGCCTGGGGTAAGGCACATTCTTCTTCGTTCCCTTAGTTTCCTTTGTTGTTAAACCTTTTGTTTTGTAGTTAATTTGCCACTTTCCTTCTTCCCCTTCGATGTTGGGTGTTGGATGTTCAGTGTTGAATGTTGAATGTTGAATGTTGGATGTTGAATGTTGGATGTTGAATGTTGGACGTTGGACGTTGGATGCTTGTCACGCCGGCTCGTCTCGCCATAGCTTCAGCGACGGCGGAAGCCAGGCGAAGGCGGATTGAATGTTTCCCTGTTATCCAGCAGCCGGGGTAAGGCGCATTCTTCTTCGTTCCCTTAGTTTCCTTTGTTGTTAAACCTTTTGCTTTGTAGTTAATTTGCCACTTTCCTTCTTCCCTTCGACGTTGGGTGTTGAGCGTTGGATGTTGGATGTTTCAGGATCCGATGACCCATGCCCCTCCCTGGTAGGGCGCGTCACTCCGTGCGCGCCGTTCTT
>DASXDM010000020.1:0-62496 GCA_036490655.1 Verrucomicrobiia bacterium
TCGGGAGGGAAAGAGGAGAAGCGGTCTTTTTGGGTTTTGGCGTCGTTTCAGCTCCCGCCTTCGCCAAAGGCTACGGCGTGGCAGGCAGTCACAGGGTTTTCAAACATGTTTCTTCGCCGAAGCCTCGCCAAAACACCCAAAATCCCCGCTCCGAACGGCCACATTGTTTTTTAAAACGCTCTGGAGAAGCGAAGATTTATTATGCTCAATCTGTAATCCGACGAACGAGCCAATAGATGCCGATTATTCCAATGCCAAGTCCCAGTGACCAGAGGCCGTAATGTTCCAAACCTATTGCTATTTCATGCTTGTCGGGCGGAGCCCGGAACGCGAATACCAACGCCACAATCCCGAACACGATCAGCGCCCCCGCGATGACCCAGGCAATAACTGCATATTCGGTTGGCGTAGGTGGCTTGGTTGGATCTGGAAGGAACATGGACGTCAAATCATGTGATCAGATCAAAAACCTATCGCCGCACCGCCATCCACCGGCAGGATGACACCGGTGACAAATTTTGCGGCGGGGCTGCACAGATAAACCGCCGTCCAGCCGATGTCGTCCGGTTCGCCAAATTTATTCATCGGGGTGCGCGAGATGATTTTCGCTTTGCGCGCCGGATCACCGCTCAAGGCCTGGTCGAGCATATCCGAGGCGATCCAGCCGGGCGCGATGGCGTTGACGCGCACGCCATGTTGTCCCCACTCGGATGCGAGCGAGCGGACGATGCCGCCGTAGGCCGATTTCGCCGCGGAATAAGCGACGATCAGCGGCATGCCGATGAAAGCCGCCATGGAAGCGGTGAAGAGAACGCAGCCGGATTTGCGCCCGACCATCCGGCGGCCGACTTCGCGGGTGAGCGCAAACGCCCCGAGGACGTGCGTCTGGATGACGCCGGCGAATTCCGCATCGCTGGTCTCCGTGGCGGTTTTTTTGAGATGCACCCCGGCATTGTTGATCAAGATCGAGATCGGCCCGGCGAGTTTCTCGGCCTGGTCGACAAGGGCGGGCGCGGCTTCAAGTTTGGTCACGTCTCCCGCGAGAGCGAAGGCGTTTTTCCCGAGCGCAGCGCAGGCTTTTTTCAATTCGTCCTTACGGCGCCCAACCAGCACGACTTTAGCGCCGGCGGCGACGAGGCAATTGGCCATGCCAAACCCCAGCCCGGTGGCGCCACCGGTGATGAGCGCGACCTGGCCGGTGAGATCGAAGGCGGAGTTCAGTTTTTCCTGTTTCATGCGCGGCATCCTTCTGAAAGGGACGGGGTGTTTTGATGTTTATACATGATGAAATATTCACGGTGGTCGAGGCTTTCGGGCTTGCTGGCCTCTCCTGCCGCGACGCGGATGATCAAGTCCGCCAATTCGCGGCCAGCCTCCGGGAGAGTCAATTCGCCGGACAAAATCCGGCCGGCATCGAAATCCATGTCTTCCTGCATCGCGCGGAAGGTCACGCTGTTGCCGGTGACTTTCACAAGTGGCGCCACGGGGCTGCCGATGACGCTGCCGCGCCCGGTCACGAACAGAACGATCTGGGCGCCGACACTAATCAAATCCATGATGCCTTCGGTGTCATTCGGGTTGGTGTAACCGAACTGCATGAAATGATCGTCCGGAACGCTATCTAAAATCCACAGGCCCGGCCCGCGCGGCGGCTCGGCCACGCGGATGACGCCCTGGATCGGACGCGTGCCGCTCTTGGCAAAGGCGCCCAGGCTTTTTTCCTCGATCGTCGTGAGACCACCGGCAAAATTTCCCGGGGAGACTGACCATTGCCGCACGGCGCGACAATAGCGTTCCGCTTTGTCATAAGCAGCGGCAAGCTGTTCTTTCGCCCCGTCATTCGCGGCGCGCGCCAGCATATGGCCGCGCAAACCGATCATCTCCACCGTCTCTTCAAAAATCGCGCGGCCTCCGGCGTCCACGAGCAGGTCAAAAAAAGCGCCGACAGTCGGGTTGCCGGCGAGACCGGAGGTGCCGTCCGAACCGCCGCATTCACAGCCGACGGTCAAGTCGGCGAGGGTCATCGATACGCGCGAAGTTTCCCGGTCGATCTTTTCACGCAAGCCAGCGACGATCTCTTTCCCTTTGGCCACGGATGATTTTGTGCCACCGGCTTGCTGGATGAAAAACCATTCTGCCGGACGGCCTGAAGTGCGAACCACTTCGGCGAGTTTTTCCGGCTGCGTATATTCGCAACCGAGTCCCACCGCGAGGACCGCGCCGACGTTGGGATGCCGCGCGAGGGCGAGCATGAGGCGGATGGCATAGGCATTGTCGTAGCAGCCCGGAAAGCCGATGACGTGGACGTCTTTCTCGCCCGCTGCAATGGCATGGGCGACATGTTGCGCGCATTCGACCGTATAGATGATCAAGACAAGATTGCGGATGCCTTTGCGTCCATCGGGGCGCAAATAACCGGGCCAGTTCTTTTGAATTTCAGACATACGCAGTGCGGGTGTCCGTTGGCGCGCCGGAATGAAGGTCGAGCGTGGCGGAACGTTCGTCCAGGTCGCTGGCGAGATTTTGCAGGTGGACCCACGCACCACGAGCGATGGGTTGGGTCGCATGGCCGATGCGGACGCCAAATTTGATGACGGGTTCATTCGCCGCGATGTCGCGCAAGGCGATTTTGTGACCGCGCAAGATATTTTCTCCCGTTACCACTTCGCCTCGCGATGCGCCGATGATGTCGACGCCCCCCGCCGGAGCCTCGTCAATGAAGGTGGCGACATTATCCTGAGCGTGAATTTGAAAAGCGCGGGGCTTCACTTTATCTTGGTGATTTTGTGTTCGACGCAGGTATTGTCAATCGCATCCCAGTCCAGTTCGACCCCGATGCCGGGCTTTTGCGGGACGTGCGCGATGCCATTTTTATCGATCGGATATTTATCCTTCATCGGAAAACGGAACGGCTCTTCGGGCACGAGCAGCTCGAAGTATTCGCAATTTTTAATGGCGCAACTGACGTGTAAATTCGCCACGTCCATAAAACCCATCGTGGTGCAATGAATTTCGCAGCGCAGGCCGTGCGCCTCGGCCAGGTGCGCGATTTTCAACGTGCCGGTCACGCCAGGCTTCCAAGAAACATCGGCGCGCACGATGTCCACCGCGCCCAACACGATCGCTTGCGCCACGCCCCATGGTCCGCCACGGGTCGTTTCTGTGGCGGCGATGGGAATATCCAGCGCAGCGGAAAGTTTCGCGTATTTCTGCAATTCAAAATCGCGGAACGGCTCTTCAAACCAGTGATAATTCAGTTTTTCGAGATCGCGCCCAACGCGGATCGCTTCTTCAAGCGAATAATCAGCGACGGGATCGCTCATCAAAACGTAATCCGGCCCGGCAGCTTCGCGAAGCGCACGATGGATCTCCATGTCCTTGCGCCACGGGCCGGGCGGATGGACTTTGTAAGCCGGAAAGCCGCGCTTTTTGTACGCGCGCATTTCTTTGAGATAATCTTCGGTGTCCGGCATGAACAGGCTGCTGGCGTAAGTCGGCAGACTCGTGCGGCATTCGCCGATGAATTGGTAAAGCGGCAGTCCCGCGGCTTGCGCCGCAATGTCCCAAAGCGCCACGTCCACCGGGCCGGGCAGGTATACTGGAAAAAACGTGATGTGCCGGTCGATGGTCCACAGCTCGTGATAGATCGCCTCGCGTTCGCTGACGCGGCGGCCCAGCACGACGGGCGCGATGGTTTCCTGAAGATATGCCTGCGTGACCACACTGGAGCGCGCGGCAATCGCGGTCGCGTGGCCGTGAATTCCCGCATCGGTGTGCAACCGCAGGACCACGACGTCCCAATTCATCGGGCTGCGGCCCATGCGCGCGGAATCGAACAATTTTTCCTTGCGCTGGCAGCGCCAGGTTTCAAAAGCGGTGACGACGGGATTGGGATTCTTTGCGCTCATAATATTCCGTATTTCTTGAAAGCGTCCGTGCTGCTCATGCCCGCTTCAATCTCTTTGCGCACCAGTTTTTCTCCGCGGGCTTTGACTAGGGCGCGTTCGACGACTTCGGCTTCCACATTTTTTGGCACCACGACCACGCCATCCAGGTCGCCAAACACCAGGTCACCTGGCTGCACCGTGACCTGGCCGATCTCGATTTGGCAGCGATAATCCACCACCCGGGTGCGTACACCCGAATCCTGCGCAAAACGTCCGCGCGAAAAGACCGGCCAGTTCTGCTCCAACATTTTTGGCGTGTCGCGATGAAATCCATTGATCACCACGCCGGCAGCGCCCCGTTTCTTCGCGGTGGCCGTAAGGATTTCGCCCCAATAGGCACAGCGCATCTCCCCGCCGCTGGCGAGATAGATTTCGCCGGGTTGAAGCTGGTCGAGCGCCTCGGTGAGCAGGCCGAAAGGTTTCTTCTGTTTGCCGAAGACATCGATCATCACCGCGGGCATTGCGCGCCCGGCGAGTTTCATTTCGTCGCGCGCGGGCTGGATGGGTTGCGGCAGGAACTGGTGGGTAAAGCCCAGGTCATCGAGGATGTCGCCGACCACCGGCGTGTAGAGTTCGCGGGTGCAGAGCAGGAACAATTCAGGATCGGATTTCCATTCAGCAGGCATATGTCAGTCGGTAATTTTCATCGGTTCGAGGCGTGGATTCAAGACATGAATGGCCAGGAGTGCCAGCAGGTAGGCGCAGGACGCGCTGCCGAATAACAGCACATAACTCCCCGTCCATTGCAGGATGTAGCCGATGAATTTGGCGGCGAACATCCCGGCCACCGCCGACGCCATGCCTCCGATGCCCACCACGGAACTGACCGCGTGGCCGGGCGCAGTGTCGGAGACGAGGGTGTAAAGATTGGCGGCAAACCCCTGGTGCGCTGCGGCGGCGAGGCCGATCAATGCGACCGCGACCCAGAGATTGGAAACGGTTCCGGCGGCGAAGACGGGGACAACGCAGAGCGCACAGACGAGCATGGCCGTTTTGCGCGCAGCGTTCAACGACCAGCCGCGCTTGAGCAGACGCGAGGAAAGCCAGCCGCCGCCGATGCTGCCAATGTCGGCGATCAAATAGATCACCACGAGAGGCGGGCCAAAGGTCTTGAGGTCCAGCCCGTATTTGTCGTGCAGGAAACCGGGGACCCAAAAAAGATAAAACCACCAGACTGGCGCGACGAGCACCATGCCGGCGGCAAAAGACCAGGTCTGGCGTTGGCGCAATAACTTCAGCCACGGAATTTTTTCCGATGATTTTGCCGCGTCGCTCTGGAGATATGCCAATTCTGCGGATGAAACGCGCGGGTGATCTTGCGGGGGCCGATAAGTCATCAGCCAGGTGACGAGCCAGACCATGCTTAATCCGCCAGTGACAAAAAAGATGGATCGCCAGCCAAAATGCAGGGCCACCCAGGGAACGATCAACGGCGTTATCACCACAGCGACATTGCACCCGGCATTGAAAATTCCCGTGGCCAGGGCGCGCTCCTTTTTTGGAAACCATTCGCCAACGGTTTTGATGGCCGCAGGAAAATTGCCGCCTTCCGCCAAACCAAGTCCAAACCGGGCCATGCTAAAACCCATCACCGAGCGGGCAAAAGCATGGCTCATGGAAGCCAGGCTCCAGGCAAATACCACGCACGCGTAACCGAGCTTCGTCCCGATGCGATCCAGAAACCATCCCCCGCCTGCGTAGCCGATGGCATAGGCGCATTGAAAGGCAAAAACAATGTTGCTGTAGTCGATGTCATTCCAACCCAGGTCATGCATCAGCGTCGGCTTGAGAATGCCAATGACCTGCCGATCCATGTAATTGACGGTGGTGGCAAAAAAGAGCAGTGCGCAGATGCGCCAGCGATAGGAATTGGGGAACCAGCCGCCAGTCGCACCGGATGGATCTATATGTTTGGATTCACTCATTCACCTGCTGATCAAAATGTCACCATCCATCGAATGGCAGAGTCTGACTGGCAACCCATGGCGTTCGCCCCATTACGGTTATCCAGCCACACCTTACTTTTGCCGGAAATAACGAGCCAATTGAATCGGAATAATGACAAGAGTCACAAGAAAAATGCCAATAAATACGATTTTCACAAAGCTCCAATGTCATCAGCAGGTTGCCGCATTTGACGTTCATCCATTCTGCCCGTAGTTTTGTGGTTCATGTTCAACCTGGTTGCGCCGTATGAACCCGCCGGAGATCAGCCGCAAGCGATTGCGAAGCTGACGGAGGGTATCGTGTCCGGCGCGCCCCACCAGGTGCTCCTCGGCGTGACTGGTTCGGGAAAGACTTTCACGGTGGCGACTGTCATCCAGAAGGTGGACCGGCCGACGCTCGTCATCTCCCATAATAAGACGCTCGCCGCGCAGCTTTACGCCGAGTTCAAAAGTTTTTTCCCGCACAATGCCGTCGAATATTTCGTCAGCTACTTCGATTATTACCAGCCGGAGGCGTACATCCCGCGCACGGACACGTTCATCGAAAAAGATTCCAGCCGGAATGAGGAGATCGAGCGCCTGCGCCTCTCGGCGATGAGCTCCCTGTTCTCGCGGCGCGACGTGATCGTGGTCGCCAGCGTTTCGTGCATCTACGGGATCGGCAGCAAGGAAGATTACGAGGAGATGATCATTCCCCTCCGCGCGGGCATCACGCTCTCGCGCGAACATTTTCTGGCCCGCCTCATCAGCCTCCAATACAACCGCAATGATATCGCGTTCGAGCGCGGGGATTTCCGCGTGCGCGGCGATACAGTGGAAGTGCGTCCAGCCGGACGCGAGGACGGCTTGCGCGTGGAATTTTTTGGCGACACCATCGAGCGGCTCACGCGGTTTGAGCCGTTGACCGGCGACAAGATCGAAGTGCTGGATGCTGTCGTCGTTTTTCCTGCCAAACAATTTGTGACGACGGATGATAAGATGCGGCGCGCGCTGTTGACGATCCGCGAAGAACTCAGCGAGCGCATCGGCTGGTTTGAGCGAAACGGCAAATTGCTGGAAGCCCAACGCATCAAGCAGCGGACGGAATTTGATTTGGAGATGATGCAGGAGATGGGCATCTGCTCCGGCATTGAAAATTATTCGCGCCATATCTCGGGCCGGCCGCCCGGGTCGCGCCCGAACACACTCTTCGATTTTTTTCCGAACGATTACCTGCTGGTCATCGATGAATCGCACGCCACGGTCCCGCAGATCGGCGCGATGTATGAGGGCGATCGTTCGCGCAAAACGGTTTTGGTAGACCATGGGTTCCGGCTGCCGAGCGCGTTGGACAACCGGCCATTGAATTTTTTGGAGTTCCAGGCGATGCAGAACCAGACGATTTACGCCAGCGCCACGCCGGCGCAAAGAGAACTGGGGTGGGCGCAACAGAGTTTTCCGCGTCAAATGACAAAGAGTGGAGGCCATGATGATTCTCATCCCTCACCCTTAATCCCTCTCCCTGTTAAGAGAAGAGGGAAGGAAGCGGATGCCGTGCAATCTACGGCTGGTTCAGGGACTGCTTTTGTCCCGCCCGGCCAGCGTCCCGGAGTAGTGGAGTTGGTCGTTCGCCCGACGGGCCTCATCGACCCAAAGGTCACTGTGAAACCGCTCAAGGGCCAGATCGATGATTTGATCGAGGAATGCCGCAAGCGCGCGGATCAGAAGGAGCGTATCCTGATCACCACACTCACCAAGCGCACGGCGGAAGAATTGACGGATTATCTGCGCAGCATCAGCGTGAACGTCCAGTATCTGCACAGCGAGATCGGCGCGATCGAGCGCGTGGAGATCTTGCGCTCATTGCGCAAAGGAGAATTCGATGTGCTCGTTGGTATCAACCTTTTGCGGGAGGGCCTGGATTTGCCGGAAGTCTCGCTGGTCGCAATTCTCGACGCCGACAAGGAGGGTTTTCTTCGCAGTGAGACCAGTTTGGTGCAAACCGCCGGACGCGCCGCGCGGCATTTGAATGGGGAAGTCATCCTCTATGCCGACGTGATGACGGACAGCATCAAGCGATTCCTGGCCGTCACAGAATATCGGCGGCAACGGCAAATCGATTATAATCGTGAGCATAACATCACGCCGCGCAGCGTGAGCCGCGCCGTGGAAGACAGTCTGGCGGTCTATGAATCCAATCGCGATACGGCGCAGAGCGTCTTGCGCGAAGGCGGCGGGGACATCGACCTGACTTCGACCATCCAGGAACTGGAGACCGAGATGTTGAAAGCCGCCGAGGATCTGCACTTTGAGAAAGCCGCCCTGCTCCGCGACCAGATCAAGGAATTGAAACGGATGATCAACGGCGAAAAGCCCGAGGCCAAGCCGGTGAGTTATTCGAAGTTAAAACGCACCCGGCGATGAATTTTAGGATTGTAACAGTTGGCGTTTGTTGTATTTGTGAAGTGTGGCGCAAGAACAAACAGCCCATTCATCGGAACTAATCCAATCACTAATTGATTCCGTATCCGCCGCCAAAGACAACGAACTTGCCCATGCCTTTTGCCTACAGCGAACTGAAGACAATCTCGAAATTTGCGCTACGAAGATGACTCGCCGCCGATCACCAAATTTAATAAAACTATTTGTCTGCCAGGTCCTCCTGGCCTCTGCGCTTCTGGGCATTCCGATAGTTTCCGCCCATGCCGATGCGCTGGACAACTGGACTTCCGGCGTGATGCACACAAACGGCTACGACCCTTATGGTTTGTATGGCCCCATGATCACGGGCGCCGCTTATGGAAATGGCCGATATGTTGAAGTAGGGCAATATTTTCAGACCGACGAGGGCATTGTGGAGACCTCCTCCGACGGAACCAATTGGGTCATCACCAGCCCGTATGATGATTCAATTTTGGATCTTTATGATGTCACCTTTGCGAATGGAATCTTTGTGGCTGTGGGTTGGGCCGGAGATGGCTTGAACTATAATTTTTACACTTCCAGCAATGGCAGCAACTGGACATCACATGTCGGAACGCAAATTTACAATTTTAGTGCGGTGACCTTTGGCGGTGGCCAATTTGTGGCCGTGGGGGATGGGTACATATTGTATGCCTCAGGCCAGACGAATGAGAACATTTATTCATCCCCGGACGGCACTAACTGGGAAGCGCAGGATTCCGGTGCTCCGGCAAATGATGTGGATATTCTGTTTGACGTTGCCTATGGGGCGGGAACCTTTGTGGCCGTCGGCAAAGATGCTTCCGGCTCTTCATACTTTCATACGGCCACTGCCATGGAGTATTGGTATTGGACACGGACCACTTCGAATTACCGCCTTGCCGGCAGCATTAGTTATTGCAACGGCCTTTTCTTTGCTCCCTCCGGCCCAGGCACAAACCTGGTATCGGCCAATGGAACCACTTGGGCGGTACGAACCAACAATACCTCCAGTACCTTTGGACGCATGATTTATACGAATGGTCTTTACGTCGCTTTATCGGGCACAACGGTTTTCACCTCCACCGATGGCACCAATTGGGTTCAACGTAATCTACACCCGCCCGCCAACGAAATCTTGACGGCGGCTGTCTTTGGAAATGGCACTGTCGTTGTCGTTGGATATGAAAATAATACTATAAATTCGCCCGATTTGCCCCCGACTTTTAGGTCCGATCCATTGGTGTCGCTGGCTATAAACTCCGGCCCTTCTCCCCAGCTTAAAATTTCGGGCGTGAGCAATTTGTTATACAGCATCCAATATTCCCCTTCATTGAATCCCGCCAATTGGCAGACATTGACCAATTTCACATTGAGCAATAGCCCCTCTATTCAGACGGATGGCGCCGCGACTAATTCCCAGCGATATTATCGGGCAGGTTGGTTGCCTTAAAAATGGGTTTTTTCGGATTAGGGATGGTATCAATCTCTTTCACGGACAACGCAAGGCAAATTGAATCCGAATTTCAGTTGTGAGAAGAATGTTTAGCTGCCCGGCTTCGATTTTTGAAAATTCGGGTGCTTATATAGGATAATTCCGCTTTAAGTAAATAAAAGCTCAACTCACGCCGCTTTGCCCCGCGCACCCACCGACTTTTTCAATGACCGGTGCTGGAACCATTGGTCCGCCAAAACACCGATCAAGACGACCGCGCCCATGACGGCGAAGTTGAGCGAGCTGGGGATGCCGAGGAGGTTGACGAGATTTTGCAGGACGAGGAGCAAGGTCACTCCGATCAGGATCCCGATGACCGAGCCTTCACCGCCGCGCAAGCTGCATCCGCCAAGGACGGCCGCCGCAATGCCGTATAGCTCGTAAAAATTTCCCTGTTGGGAAGCCGAAACCGAGTTGGTATAGAATGCAAAAAGGATGCCGGAGATGCCCGTCAACAGGGCGGCGATGATGTAACTGCTGGCGATCACCATGCGGGTGCTGATGCCGGAAAAACGGGCGGCTTCCTCGTTGCATCCCGTCGCGTAAAGGTAACGCCCGTAAACCGAGCGATGCAACAGCACCCAGATGACGAGGGCGATCACCGCCAGCAGGATGAAAGGCATCGGCAAACCCAACAAATAACCGCTGGCAAGCCATTGCAGTTTCAGAAAACCGGCGCAATCGCCAAAGCCCTTCGTCTGGTCCTGGGCAATGAACCGCGCGATGCCGCGATAGATCAGCAGGCCGCAGAGGGTGACGACAAATGGCTGGATTTTCATCCGGGTGATCAATGCGCCGTGCGCCAGGCCCAGGAGCATGGAGACGGCGCCAATGAAGAGCACGGCCACGGGCCAGGGCCAATGCCATTCCGTCAGGGCCATCACCAACAACATGCCGGTCAAGGCGATCATCGACCCCACCGACAGGTCGATGCCGCTGGTGATGATGACCAAACCGGCGCCGAGGCTGAAGATACCGAACATGCCGATCTGGTTGGCCATGTTCACCATGTTGGCATGGGAAAAGAATTTCGGGTTTTCAAAGCCCGTCACAGCGCACAACAGCACCAATAAAATAAATATTCCGAGTTCTTTTTTCATGTGTTAACCGCTAATCATTTTTAACTGCTAATTAACGCGAATAGATTTCATTAACACCGGGCTTCAGCCCGGTGATCACAGGCCACGATGATAGAAACCGTTTCAACGGTTTTCCCCGCGACGGCAAGCCGTTGAAACGGCTCACATGCGGGTCGGCTTTCACACCCGGCTGAAGCCGGGTGTTAATGAGAGTAATTAAATCGTTATTCATTCGCGTCAATTCGCGGTTGAAAAAGCGGGTTTCGCGGCGGCGATCGTTTTTCCGGTCGCCAGTTGCATGACGTTCTGCTCGTTGCAATCCGCGCGGTCGAGCACACCGGTGATCCCACCCTCATGCATCACGGCGATGCGGTCGCTCACGTTCAAGATCTCCTCCATGTCGCTGCTGATCATCAAAATGACCGCGCCCCCGCCGGCCAGCGAGCGCATGAGCCGGTAAATCTCCGCCTTGGCACCGACGTCGATGCCCCGGGTCGGTTCGTCAAAAATCATCACACGCGGCGACATGGCCAGCCATTTGCCGAGCGCGACTTTTTGCTGGTTGCCGCCGCTCAAATTCATGACGCGCGTCTCGATCGTCGGCGTTTTGACCGAGAGCGAGTCCACCTGCCGGCGCGCGACTTCGCATTCGTGTTTTCGGCGGATCCATCCGTACCACGAAGAACCCCACAACGACGGCAAACTAACGTTTTCACGCACCGTCATCTTGACGATCAACCCTTCGGTGCGGCGGTTTTCCGGCACGAGATAGATGCCATGGTCGATGGCGTCGCGCGGGGTATTGACCGGGACGGGTTTTCCGTCGAGAAGGATCTGTTTGGAAGGACACCGGTCGAGACCGGCAATGGTCTTGGCCATTTCCGAACGGCCCGCGCCGACCAGCCCGGCAAATCCAAGAATCTCCCCGCGCGCGGCGTCGAACGAGACGGATTTGCCCGGATAGAGCGGCGATATAACATTCCTGGCTTTGAAAAAACCCGGCGTTTTTGGCGTCCCGGAGGTGACGTAGAAATTTTTGATCTCCCGCCCCACCATCAAATTGACCAAGCGGTCGTGCGTGGCTTCGTCGTGTCCCAACTCACCGGCGTTCCTGCCATCGCGCAAAACCACAACGCGGTCGGCGCATTCGTCAAGCTCGCCGAGACGATGAGAGATATAGATGATACTGACCCCCTGCCCGCTCAATTCGCAGACCAGCTCAAGCAATCGCTTGGTCTCCGTAAGGGTCAGACTGGAGGTCGGCTCATCCATGATGATGAGCCGCGCGTTGAGCGAGAGCGCCTTGGCGATCTCAACCATTTGCTGCTGCGCGATGGGCAGTTTGTCGAGCCGTGTCCGGGGAGAAACTTCCAATCCCAAGCGCTTCAAAAACGGCAGCGTGTCGGCCTGGATCTTTTTCCGGTCGATCAGGCCCAAAACGTTCTTCGGCTCACGGCCCAGAAAGACATTGGCCGCGACATCGAGATTATCCAGGACATTCAGCTCCTGGTGGATGAAGGCGATGCCAAGCTTCATGGCATCGGTGACATTGTTGATCCTGACCGGCTTTCCATCCCAGATGATCTCGCCGGCGTCAGGCTGATGGACGCCGCCGAGAATTTTCATCAGGGTGGATTTGCCGGCGCCATTTTCGCCGCAGAGAGCCAAAACTTCGCCGCCATTGACCTGGAAACTGACGTTATCAAGCGCAACGACCCCGGGAAATCTTTTGGAAATCCCGCGCATTGCGAGCAACGGCTGCGGTTCCGACTGGGGCATGATTATTGGCCAAGGATCTTTTTCTGCCCGGCCTGATAGTCGGCGACGTTGTCTTTCTTGACCTCGCGCGTGGGGATGAAAATCTTGCCGGCGCTGAACACATTGGTTTGGCCCTGGAGATATTGGTCCATGAGCGTGACGGCCTGCCTGCCGAATTCAAACGGGTTCTGCACCACGGTGCCGTAAATGGCCCCCGAGGCGATGCCCGAGAGCGTGTCCTCTTCATCATCAAAGCAAACGATCTTCACCTGGCCGATCTTGTTGGCTTCGCGCACGGCGTTGAGGATCGCCGGGCCGTTGTAGTTCCAGAGGCCGACCATGCCGGCGATGTTGGGATATTTCACCAGGGTATCTTCGGCATTTTTCTGGGCGCGAACCGGGTCGGTGTCATCCGTGCGGATGTCGATGATATTGATGTTCGAACCGGCCAATGCTTTTTTGATGCCCCCAGCGCGCTCCACGGCGTTTTGCGCGTCGCTATGGCCGACGAACAACATGATATCTCCGCCGTTGGTGAGGCATTCCTTGATCATGCTCCCGGCCAATTCACCGGCGGCTTCGTTATCGGTGCCGATGTAGCAGGCGCGTTTGCTGGCCGCCGCATCGCTATCGGCGCAGATCAACAAGGTCTGGGAAGCGATCTTGTCCAAATATGCCGTCTGGTTGTCCGGGTCATCCACGCTGACGGCGATGCCATCGGTGCCTTTGGCGACCAAATCATCCAAAATCTGGCGCTGCTCGGCAGAACCGCCGCTGGAAGTGATGCGAAAATCGACATCCACATTCCCCAGGTCCTTGGCCGCCGCAGTACAACCCGCGCGCGCAAAGCTCCAGAAGTTCGCCGCGTTGTTGGAAACAAACGCCAGCTTGTATTTTTTGGCCGGGGCCGCGCTTCCGCCGCCGGACGTGCTTTCGCTTTTGCTGCAACCGGCGATCAAGGCCGCCGCGCAAATGATGGTGATGAGTGATTGGATTTTTTTCATATTCGGATTTGGTTGTTCTTTAGTTCAATTTTATTCCGTGGAAAATTTATAAACGACCGTGTTGTGGTAAATTTCTCCGGGCTTCAATTCGGTGGTGGGAAAGGCCGGGTGATTCGGAGAATCCGGGAAGCCCTGCGCCTCCATGGCAAAACCGCTGTGCTGCACATAAGTCCAGCCGCCCTTGCCGGTCAAACTGCCGTCCAATGAATTGCCGGAATAAAACTGCATTCCCGGCGCGGTGGTCCAGACCTCCATCACGCGGCCGCTTTCGGGTTCGGTCACCCGCGCCGCCAGGGAAAGTTCGCCGGGACCGCTCTTATTCAACACATAGTTATGGTCGTAACCCGGACCATAGCTGATCTGGACGTCGTTCGTATCATTGATCCGGGCGCCGATGGTCGTCGGCGTGGTGAAATCAAACGGGGTGCCGGACACCGGTTGCAGTTCCCCCGTCGGGATCAACGTGCTGTCCACCGGCGTGAACCGGTCAGCATTGATATAGACGACATGGTCCAGCACGGTGCCGTGGCCCGCCAGATTGAAATAGGAATGGTGCGTGAGATTGCAAATCGTGTCCTTATCCGTCGTGGCTTTGAACGTCACCCGCAAGGCGTTGTCCTCCGTCACGGTATAAACGGCCGTCACCGAAAGGTTGCCGGGGAAGCCCTGGTCGCCGTCCTTGCTCAAATAGATCATCTGCAATGACGGGCCGTCCGAAGTCATCATTGGCCGGGCGGTCCAAATGACTTTGTCAAAACCGACCGGGCCGCCATGCAAATTGTTCGGCCCGTTATTAGCTCCCAACGTATACGTGTTGCCATCCAGAGAAAATTTTGCATTGGCGATGCGATTGCCGTAGCGCCCGATGAGCGCCCCGAAATACGGGCAATGGGCCACATAACTGTCCTGGGTGTAATCCTTCGAATCGTCGAAACCTAAAACGACGTCGCCCAGATTTCCATTTTTGTCGGGCACTTTGAGGGACGTCACAATGCCGCCGTAGGTCATGATTTTCGCTTCCATCCCATGGCTGTTGCGAAGGGTATAAAGCTCGATCGGCGTGCCGTCGGGCATGGCGCCAAACTCCGACTTTTGAATGCCTGGGCCCGTCATGGCGCCCGCTGGTTTTACCGGATGAGAACAGGCGCAGCCAACGAGGCCCATCATCGCGAGTCCGGTGGATGCCGCTGCTATGAGTTGAATGGATTTAGTCATATGGTTGGGGGGTTATTTCTGGCCATAATATGCATTTGGCCCGTGTTTACGAAGAAAATGTTTATCGAGCAGAACGGATTGCATCGGCCTGGTTTTGGGATTGATACGCAACGTTTCGCTGGCCAGCCGCGCGATGAATTCCAGGACCCCGGCATTGTGAACGGCACCGTGGACGTCCCGGCCCCAGGTGAACGGCCCGTGACTGGCCACCAGCACGGCGGGATGTTCCAGCGGATTTTGTTTCTTAAAAGTCTCGACGATGACTTTGCCGGTGTTCACTTCATAATCGTTTTTGATCTCCTTCGGCGTCAACAAGCGCGTGCAGGGAACTTTTCCATACCAATAATCCGCCTGGGTGGTGCCGTAAGAAGGGATCTCCTTTCCCGCCTGCGCCCAGGCGGTCGCATAAAGACTGTGCGTATGGACGACGCCGCCGATCTTGTCGAACGCCCGGTACAACACCAAATGGGTCGGAGTATCGGAACTGGGATTTAATTTTCCCTCGACCACTTTACCAGTGGCCAGGGAAACCACGACCATTTGCTCCGGCTTCATGTCGTCGTAAGGAACGCCCGAGGGTTTGATGACCATGAGGCCGCGCGCGCGATCCACGCCGCTGGCATTGCCCCAGGTTTCGATGACCAGGCCGCGCGCCACCAGGTCCAGGTTGGCTTTGCAAACGTCCCTTTTCAATTGGTCGAGCATTATAATCCTTTTTGGTCTAAATCAATCTGCCCTGATGTGTTGGCGGATGTGGATCAATTTTTTCATAACCTCATACAGGTTTCCATTCCAATTTTTGGTGCCAAACGCATCATGAAGCTCCTTATAAAGCGGATAAAGCTGCCGATAAACGGCGTGCGCCTTCGGGTCCGGCTTGAAAACTTTTGGCTTCAACCCCGTCATCGCTTTCTGGGCGGTGGCAAAATTCTTATGGGCGCCCGCGACGACCGCCCCTGCGATGGCGGCGCCAAGCGCGCAGGTTTGGCCCGAGCGTGAAACTTTCATGGGCCGCCCGGTCACGTCGGCATAAATCTGCATGGTGATGGCGCTCTTTTCCGAAATACCACCGCAGTTGACCACTTGGGATATTTTTACGCCATATTCTTCGAACCGGTTGATGATCGTCAGCGCGCCGTAGGCCGTCGCCTCGATGAGCGCGCGATAAATCTCGACCGGCGACGTGTACAGCGTCTGGCCCACCAGCAAGCCGGTGAGCCGCTGGTCAACGAGGACCGTCCGGTTGCCGTTGTTCCAATCCAACGCCAGCAGGCCGGATTCGCCGGCCTTCAAGTTCGCGGCCTCGGCATCGAAAGTTTTGTGTGAAAGCTTTTTGCCGTGCGGCTGGATGTAATCCACCCACCAGTTAAAGATGTCACCGACTGCGGATTGGCCGGCTTCCAGACCGAAATATCCGGGCAGGACGCTGCCATCGACGATGCCGCACAGGCCCGGGACATCCGCGAGCTTTTTGTTGTTAGGCGAAATGGCGATGTCGCAGGTGCTGGTGCCGATGATTTTCACGAGCGTTCCCGGCGCCACACCGCAACCGATCGCCCCCAGGTGCGCATCGAAGGCACCCACGGCGACCGGGATTCCCATCGTCAAACCGGTTTTCTTCGCCCACGCTTCGGTCAATCCCCCAACCGCTCGATCGACAGCATGGATGCGCGGCGTCAGGCGATGGCGAAGTTTGGCGAGTTTGGGATTCAGCGCAGATAAAAACTTTTCGTCCGGATAACCGCCCCATTTCGCATTCCACATGGCCTTGTGGCCCGCAGCACAGACCCCGGCGATGAATTTGTCCGGGGGTTCGGTGCCGGTGAGCGCGGCGGGAACGTAATCGGCCAATTCCATCCAGGAATGGGTGGCGGCAAAAACATCGGGCGCGACCCGCAGGCAATGGAAAATCTTGCTCCAAAACCATTCGCTGGAATAAGTGCCGCCGCATTTGGCCAGGTATTGCGGACGCATTTTTCGGGCGAGCGCCGTGATCTCCGCCGCTTCGGCCACCCCGGTATGGTCCTTCCACAGCCACGCCATGGCCGCGGGATTATTGGAAAATTTTTTCTGAAAGGCCACCGGCTGGCCGGTGGCATCGACCGGCAATGGCGTGCTGCCGGTGGTGTCCACACCGATGCCGACGACGTGTTCCGGTTTGAAACCGCGCACCGATTTTTTTGCGTCCGCCAATGCCCCGCGGATGGTGATCGCAGCGCCCTTGATGTAATCGGCCGGATGCTGCCGGGCCAGGTTCGGGTCATGGGAGAGGATGACGCCGGCGGTGCCATGCTCATATCCCCAGACTGAGGCTGCGATTTCTGCGCCGTTGGCGACATCCACAATCAGGGCGCGCACGGAGTTGGTGCCGTAATCAAGACCAATAGTGTATCGACGGTTCATATGAATATTAATTTTGGCTCAAAGCGATTTGCATCTGTTGCGCGGCCTGCGCCTGCGCCCTGGTGGAATCCAATTTCCAATCCATCGGGCTGACCACGGTCCAATAGACGGAATAACGCTGGTCATTCATTTTATAAAACGGAACCAGGGTGACGTCGTTTGGCTTGCCGAGACCCTCGGTGCGGAAGGTCAACGGCTCAGCGGTGGCATGAATATGTCTCAGCAATCGGCCTGCGTCGCTGACGAAGACCGGCGCGGCGGGATCCTGGGTCTTGTTCAAGGCCGTCTGGTTATTCGCAAAATGGACTGGCATCCCGTTCGTGCCCATTTCGCCAGCGAGAACGATCGGACCATAGAGCACCGCCACGATGTTGGTCGTATTCGGCAGCGGTTCGGTGCGCAATTTCATCTGGAACCGGACTTCCACACTGTCGCCGTCACGCCATTCGCGGCTGACCGTCACATATGAGCCGGGCGCCCCGCCGAGACGCTGCTTTTTTCCATTCACACGCACGGAAAGTTCATCCGACCATGCCGGCCAGCGGATCTTTAAGGCCAGCGGAACGGGCGCCGGACATTTGAATTCCAATTTTGTCAGGTCGCTTTCGGGAAATTGGGTTTCCTGCCGCACCACCAGGTTTTTTTCCGGCCAGGAAAGTTCAGAGGGGATGAACAGGTTCAAATAAAGCGACTGGTCGTCATGAAAATAAATGGTATCGCCATATTTGGAGTGATTTTCCATCCCGGTGCCGACGCAGCACCAAAAGGCGTTCGTCGGGGTCGAAAATGTCTTGAAGTGGCCGGGCTTGAGCGACATCAGATAGACCATCATGCCCGTTTCGGGGTCCTGCGAGGCGAGAATATCGTTGTAAAGCGCGCGCTCATAAAAATCCATCTCGGTGGCGTCCGGCGACCATTCGAACAGATGCCGCGTAAGCTTGAGCATATTATAGGTGCAACATGACTCGGCTGTGGCGGGGGAAAGATGCCTGGCAAAATTATCCTCTGGAAAGAAACCTTCATTGTCGCCATTGCCACCGATGACGAACGAGCGGTGCAACGCCACCCGGTTCCAGAAAAATTTCGCAGTCTCTCCATATTGATCGTTTCCCGTGACTTCATAAAGCCGCGCCAGGCCGATGATCTTCGGGATTTGCGTATTCGAATGCCTGCCGGTCAGGTCATCGCGCCCATCCGCGAGCGGATCGAGCACGACATGGTCATAAAATTTTTCTGACAACTGAAGGTACCGGGGGTTGCCGGCGAGAGCAGAGAGATTGGCGAGCGCTTCGTTCATGCCGCCGTATTCACAGACCAGCATGTGCTGCCATTGTTGGCCGGTGAGATTTGTCGTGGTGGCGTCCACCCAGTTGGCGAGGTTCGTGGCCACGACGAGCGCCTGCGCATTGGTGCAGAGTTGATTGGCATCGATCAACCCGGCCAACTCCTTGTGGATGGTGTACCAGGGCGACCATCCGCCGTTCAGGCCGAAACCCTGGGTGTTGATTTCTCCCAGGGCAACTTTGCCGAATAACTCCTTGCCGCCCGGAATGGCCGCGACATAACCGTTTCCGTTGGCCTGCTGGCATTCCGCAAGCTCGCCGACAATGTAATTGACCCGATCCAGGAAACGGGTGTCGCCGGTGGACTGATACATTTGGGAACAGGCGGAGAGGTAATGTCCCAGGGTATGGCCCGCCAATTTCGAAGACTCCCATCCGCCATACACCGGCGCTTTCGGTTGCAGCCCAGCTTCCTTGCGATACCAGCTTAACAAGCGGTCCGGTTCGAGGCTTAAGAGGTATTGGGCATCCAGATCCATCGCCTGCTTGAAGGGACTGTCCAGCAAGCGCACTTGCGACAGCGGAAAGGGTTCCACCTGTGCCGACGGCGCTGTCTTCACATCGCTGCGGGCAACCGCCGCGATGGAAAACACGCCGAGCACCAGCAACCCTTTCTTTAAGATATGCATGATGACAGTCGCGTACTGCTCAGACACCGTGATGATAAATGTTCCAGCCCAGATATTTCCCGAGCGCTTCCTTAACACCGTCGGCCACCCGCGTGGGGTTGACCGCGACGTGATGCTCAAAACCGTTCTCACAGATGTAACGGAGCAATTTTTGGAACTGGGGGATCTTCACCACGCCAAAACCGCCAAACGTTTTGAGCGGATCGGCGGTCAGTTCGCCTTCACCGATGTAAGCGACGATTTTGCCGGCGAAATCATCTGTGCTGCAGCGTAGATAGGTGAAGCCGCCGGCCTTCACGCGGCCCACAATGGTGCCGTAGGTGTTTTCCTTCCCAACGGTCCCGGCGATGATCTCCTGGTAATCCATGACCGGGGCGCCATCGCCGGTCTGTTCAAAAATGTCTTTCGGCAGATTGCTGCAATGAAAAATCACGCCCTTATCCGGGTCTTCGCCATAATTGTTGTTCCAATCCACCAATGCACTGGGTTTGCCGCCGCCCTGCGCCATTGCGTACATGGCCACCGTGCCCATGATGTCCACTTCGCAGGCGCTGCTCATCAGCATATTACTCATCATGCTCATGAGCGTGCAGGGAACGACGCCGAAAAACTCCTCCATCGCCGTCCAGCATTGGATGGCGGTGGCGTCGAGACGCGTATCCTTCATCCATTTATCAACGGCCACGCCAAATTTTGCCATCTTGAACAACGCCAGGGGCGGGATGGATTTGGCGACGACATATTTCTGGATCGCCTGCAATTTGGCTTCCACGACCGGGTCGGCATCTTTCATTTTGTTGACCCAGCCGAACAGTTCAAAGAGGTCGAGGGTCTCGATGCTGATGCCGGATTGTTCCAGCAACTTCTCCGAATAGCGGACCGTGTTGAACGCCTGGGGTCGCGCTCCCAATGCGCCAATGCGCAGATTCTTCAGCGCCCGGACGGTGCGGCAGGTCACAACGAAATCCTGCAGGTCCTGAATCAAACTCTTGTCGTCGGGCGCGCAGGTATGCAACCGGGTCAGCGTGAAGGGAATGTTGTATTGGCGGAGATTGTTGCAAACGGACATTTTGCCGCAGAAGGAATCGCGGCGATGCGCGATGGTCATCGTTTTAGGATCGTCATTGAAGGCGTGGACCAGGACCGGGATGCGCAGGCCGGCCCAGCGAAGGGCGTTGGCAACGCCGCGCTCATCGCCGAAATTCGGCAAGGTGACCAAAATGCCATCGATCTTGCCGGCATTCTGCTTGAACAACTCCGCGCATTTTTGGGAATCGTCCATGGATTCGACCGCGCCATATTTGGTGGCGGTGGTGTCGAGAAGGATCGCGCCAATGCCGAGTTTTTCGAGAGTTTCAAGGATTTGTTTGCGGCCGGAATCGCAGAGGTGAGCGGGAAAGAAACCGCGATTGCCGATGACGACCCCGAGGGTGATTTTTTGCGTATTCATGTGAATTAGATTTTAAGTGATATTATTTGGTTTAAGGAAATTTTTCTTCGGTGTCCGCCATGGGAATGACCAACCGGTCAAGACCGGCGGCGACCAGGCCGGTGTAGCGGCGGCGCGGCGCCGTCCGGACGCTTACCTCTCCGAACCGTCCCCACAGCGTGCCTTTGACTATGGCCGCCGAAAGATGGGCAAAGACTGCCGGCGGCAACTCCGTCATGGTTCCCGTGATGATGACGTTGCGAACGCCCAACACATTCAGCGCTCCGGCGATGACTGCAGCGGTGGCATCGAGTGTTTGGGCCAGCCATGGCGCGATACCCCGGGCGGCGATGGACTTGGAAAATGCCTCCCATGAGCGAGGCGATTTTGGCGAGGCCGCCGCAAAGCTTTTCAACAATCCCCGGGTAGAGGACAGCGTTTCGAGACAACCGATGGCCCCGCAACCGCAACGGCGGTCATTGCCGGTGACCGGCGTGTGACCCAGTTCACCGCTGATGGGGAGCGGATGAGAATAAAGCTTTCCGCCGATCATCACCGCGCCACCGACGCCCTCGGCAAAATCCACCAGGAGAAAGTCTCTCTCGCCGGGATCGACGGCGTATTGGCCCAAAGCCAGCGCGCGTTCTTCCTGGATCAGGATCACCGGGGCGCGCCAAATGCCCTGGAGAAAAGAATCCATCTTGAGTTTTTCCGTCCAATGAAGATTCGGAGAATAGATGACCTCACCGCTCCGCTCATCCACCAGGCCGGGAATACTGACCAGGATGCCCCAAAAAGTTTTTTGCGGGATTTTATCCGCGGCTTTGCGGAGCTGTTGGATCCAGCCGCCCGCATTACCGGGAGTTTTGAATTCCACAGAGCAGGAGCTCTCCTCCGTTGCGCCCAGCGGCAACAGGGCCACGCGGGTCCACTCCACCCCGAGTTGCAGACCGAGAAAACGGACTTTGGATCGGTTTAAAAAAAGCATTCGCGCCGGACGCCCCACGCGGGAATTCACCCCGGTCACGGCCAGTTGGTCGGCTTCTTCGAATACGCCCAATTCAAGCAATTCATCCGCAATTTTGCCCACCGTCGGCTGGCTCAAGCCCAGCGACTTGGCCAGGCCCGCCCGCGACGCTGTGCCGGAGCGGCGCAGGTGCTCGAGCAACGTGCGCTTGTTGTGCCTGCCCATCTGGGAAGGAATCAAAATCATGAATTACTTAATAAAGCTTAAATATTAATATCCTGTCAAGCGTGACGTATCAGCAATTTTGGAAATCGGGGAATCCGCGCCATCGCGCAGGCTTGTAGCGCAGGCTTTCCAGCCTGCGGGTTCTGGCGACTTTCCAGTCGCCGATTTCTTGGGAGACGGGACAGGAATGTCCCGCCAACCCACAGACAAGAATGTCTGCGCTACCGGTTCCAGCGCCGATTAAATAATAGTTCTTCGCGGTTTGGGTTCATGGCTGTTGAATTTGCTCTTGGTCCTTCGCTTCCGCCGCGTTGATTTCATCCCAGGACGGCGCGCGCCAGAGGTTAAGATCGCCGGCTGCACTTTGCCAGCCGGCGATATTGCCGTCTGGGCTGAACCCTACGCCACCGCCCATAAAGTGGCCGTCTCCCTGTCCCTCCAGGGTAAGCACATCCTGCCAGCTATCCGTCGCCCACACTTTCAGGGCTTCGGCGTTACCGTTGCAGGTCAACAGCCGCTGGCCGTCACTGGAAAACGCCACACCATGGACACCACTCATGAATCCGCCCAGGGTCGTCACCGATCGCCAGGTTACGGCATCAAAAATACGCACGTAACCCAGGTCACTGCTAAACGCGATAAGCTTTCCGTCCGGTGAGTAACAAACCTGGGCCACTTCGAGGACGTCCAATTGGAAACTCGTGTTGCTTTTGCCGGTAAGGTTTCGGAAAAGGCTGTCCCCGTCATCCCCTTCGGCCAGATAGTATTGTCCATCGGGGGAGACATCCGCCATTGAATCTGCCGGGACTTGCCATGATTGGATTTCCACGCCCGTCGTCAGATCCCATTCGTGTATCGCATTGCCACTTTCGGAGCCGGTTAACAGCGTGTTTCCGTCCGCCAGAAAATTGATCGGATACTCCTCACCCGTTGTGGCAATGGACAACTGATGGGCCAAAACCCGTCGCGACACGTCCCAAACCCGCAGGATACCATTGGTGCCTCCAACCGCCAGAAATCGCCCGTCTTGGGAAATCAGATTGCCGTAGCTATACCCGCTGGATCTGTAGTAGTTGTTCGTCCCGGTTTCCAGGATCGTTTCCTTTTGTTGGAAATCAGGGCCGCTCCACCGCGATAATTGCCCTTCTTTATTGAAAGTCAGGACCGATTGGCTGTCGGGAGCAAATTGCCAGAGAACAATGTCGTCGGAAAGGATTATGCGAGGCTGGCGTGCGTGCGTGACGGACGTGTCCCAAAAGCAAACGGTGCCGTCCTTGCAGCCGCTGACCAGTGTTTTTCCGTCGGGCAGCAAGGCCAGTCGCCAGACTTCTGAACGATGGCCTCGAAGCACGTCCAGACACTTTCGACTGGCGACATCCCAGATGCGAATTGTCTGATCGGCGCTGGCCGACGCCAGTTTCTTTCCGTCCGCCAAAAATACCAGAGAACCCCATGAGCTGTAGCCTTCCAGTTTTCCGATTTCCTTGCCGGTGGGCACGTCCCATAAATAAATGTTCGACTCACTGTATCCATCAGCGGAGGCCAGAATTTTTCCATCCGGTGAAAATGCCAACGCCAGGACCACCTCTTTGGTCACCACGGACGTCCAAAGCTCCTTGCCGCTACGCAAATCCATGACGCGAATCTGCCCTCCTCTCGACACATAAGCCGCCAGACCCAGATCTGGAGTTATGGCAAAACCGGTTGACTCATAGGGATAATACCGCTGTTCACAGGGATAACTGGCCAGCCTGGCAGCGTCGGACACACGCCAAAGCGTGAGGTGATCAGTACAGGTCACCAATGTCCGGCCGTCCTGAGAGAATGCCAATCCCACCTGGGTGGGAAACAACTGGGTGTTTTCAAGCGGGATTTCGGCCACCATATGCTCCGTCGCCGCATCCCAAAGGTGCAACGTGGTTTGCGTCTTGCCAAGAGCGGGGATTTTTGAGCTGGCAAATGCCAGCAGAGATCCGACAGGGGAAAAGGCGGCGCGCACATCTCTTTCATCTGGCGCCAAATTGCCGACCTGCTGGCGGGTCTGAAGGTCATAGACGAACAAGCCGCCCCGATGCACCAGACCGACCGCCAGCCACCGGCCATCAGCGGAAACCGCGAGCGATTCAATTTCGCTTTTATGGCAAAGCGTGTACAACGCATCGCTGCGGGTTTGCTGCCAGAGATAACGCCATTCCCAGCCGCGCAAATCCTTCTGGCCGGGCTGCGGCCGCTGACGGTTGAGCAGATCCAGCGCGCGACCCAGATTGTTCCCGTCCAGCGCCTGCTGGGCAACGTTCATGTCTGAAGCGTAGGCGCGCTGGCGGGCGGCGAGTTCTTCGGCTTCGGCTTGCTGGCGCAATTTGGTTTCGCCGCCTTGCGCCGTGACGGCTTGCGCCTGCGCTGCCAAGGCTTCCCGTGTGGCATGAGTAGCCCGCACCGCCTGCCAGGTGCTGACCAGGACGCCGACTGTCAGCACGATGATAATCGCCGCCGTCGCCGCAAAGCCGAACTTGTGTCGCCGAACGGTCTTCTGAAATTCATAAAACTTGCTCGGCGGACAGGCCACGACTGGCTCCATGTTGAGGTGCCGCTTGATGTCGGCGGCGAGGCCGGTGGCGGTGTCATACCGCCGCATGCGATCTTTTTCCAGGCACTTCATCACGATCCAATCCAAATCGCCCTTTAGCTGGTACAACAACTTCGATCGGTCCACCGAACGGCGTTTCGCCGTGGTCGTGAGTTCCTCGCCCTTTAATGTCGCCAATTTGGTGCTGGGCCGTAGCGGATCCTTCTCCCGAATCGTCTTGCGCATCTGGTCAATGCCGGAAGCCATCAATTCATCGGCATCGAATGGCGTTTTTCCCGTCAGCAATTCATAGAGCAGCACCCCCAGGCTGTAAATATCGCTGCGTGTGTCAATGTCCAGCCCGCTCATCTCCGCCTGCTCCGGGCTCATGTAGGCCGGCGTGCCGATGAACTGGTTCAACTGGGTATAAACCGTCGCGTCGGTCAACCGGCCTTCCGTGGCCTTGGCGATCCCGAAATCAATCACCTTGGGCACCGGCACGCCATCGTGCAGCGTCACGAGAATGTTCGAGGGTTTGATGTCGCGATGGATGATCCCTTTCTGGTGCGCGTGCTGGATGGCCTGACAGACCTTGATAAACAGATCGAGGCGTTCCTTCGTGGAGAGATTGTTTTGATCGCAGTAATCCGTGATGCGGATGCCGCGCACCAGTTCCATCACGAAATAAGGTCGCCCCGTCTCCGTCGTGCCGGCATCGAGCACTTTGGCGATGTTCGGATGGTCCATCATGGCGAGTGCCTGCCGCTCGGCCTCAAAGCGAGCGACGACCTGTTTGGTATCCATCCCCAGCTTGATGACTTTGAGTGCGACGCGCCGCCGTACTGGCTCGGTCTGCTCGGCCACATACACCACGCCGCAGCCGCCTTCACCGATTCGTTCCAGAATCTTGTAGCGACCGATTTTCTGGCCGACCACTTCGTCGGGAGCATCCTCAAGTTCCAGCTTGATGGTGGCCTTGGCCCCTGGTTTGGCCGCCGGAATCAGTTCATCCGGCGCATCGTGCGCGGCCAGCAGCGCTTCAAGGCGCGCACGCAGGGCTGCGTCGCCGGCACATTCACGCTCAAGAAATGCGGCGCGGTCGGTGGCCGGCTTCGTCAAAGCCAGTTGGAAGAGTAGTTCTTCGCGATTCGGATTCATTTGCCGGGAGAATTGGTTTCGGTTTCAACTCCGAGTTTCGCATAGGCGTCGCGGGCCGTGCTCAAGGCGCTCGCGACCCGATTGCGATCTCGCGTTATCCGCGATTGAGGCATATGTGCCACTTGAGGCAAATCAAGATTTTCCTGGTAACGGGTGAGCGCCGTGATGGCCTGCTGCCAGAGCGCGGCTTGGCGGGCGGGCGAAATCCCCGGAGAACCGGCAACCTTCGCACAACCGTCCGCCTCATCATGAAGAACTTCTGCCAGCATGCCCAGAGACGAACCGTTTGCGGGGTCGCGTTCTACGAGCGGTTCCGCCAATCGCACCGCCTCGTCGAGATTTGACAGCCCCTCGTCAAAGCGCCCCAAGGCAATCTGTGCCGTTCCGAGGTCGCCGTGGACTTCACTCCAGTCGCGCGCGTAGCGGGCGTTGTTCGGATCCCGGTCCACCAGCATTTTCTTCCATTGAAGAGCCGCCTCGAACTGCGGCAAGGCATTAGAGGGTTGGCCCAGTTGCAGTTCGGACCATCCCACATTATCGTGCGCAACAAAACTCATATGCGCCTCCCGGGAACTGAGCGTCGGATCCAGAGAGCGATCCAGCCACTGCTTCCCATAAGGCAGATAATGTTGCTCCAAGGCCTCCGCAGTCCGGTCCTCGCCCAACAAAACATTTCCGATCCTGAAATTCTCGACTCTTACCTCATCCAGGAAATCCGCGCTGTCCGGGTTCTTCTCGAGTAACCGTTGATACAAGTTGAGGCTCTTTTGGAAATGGTCCAGCGCCTCGGTTGAGCGTTCGAGCTCTCCCACGATCCCGCCGACCTGATCTTCGGTCGAGGCCAATTGCGCGAGCAACTCCTGGTTGTCCGGATCTGCCTTCACGAGGTTCTGCTGGATGGCCAGAGACTGGCTGGCGAACAGCAATGCGTTGCTGTAATCCCCGATCGTGTTCGGCAAATATGGATCGCCAAAGGCAGCCGCCAATTTCAGGTCAAGTTTTGCCAGTTCGCCTTCGTAGGCCCGATCGCCCCCATTGGTGCCGCCAAGTGATTCCAGAAAGTTGCGGCTGATTTGCGCCAGGGCCTGCTGGGCCGCAGTTGCCCCGATGAGTCCCTGGAATTTCGGCACTACCTGTTGGAACATGTCATCCACAAAATGGCTGGCGTTTAGAAAGCGTTGCTCGGCCAGTTTCCGCGCCGCTTCCGCCTGCTGGCGCTGTCTTTCAGCGCGGACCAATCCGAGGCTCGTCCCAATGACCCCCAGAACTAACGCGACAACAATTGCAGTTCCCGCAGCGAAAATCAGTTTGTTTCGGCGAAACGCCTTTTGAAATTTGTAGGCGGTGCTCGGTGGACGGGCAAGCACCGGTTCGTTGTTCAGGTGCCGCTTGAGATCGGCGGCAAGTCCAGTGGCCGTGTCATAGCGGCGCGTGCGATCTTTCTCCAAACACTTCATCACGATCCAATCCAGATCACCCCGTAGCAAATGGGCCAGCTTGGAGGTTTCCACCGAACGGCGCCTGGCCGTGGTGGTAAGTTCATCGCCCTGAAGCGTGGCCAGCTTGGTGCTCGGACGCACCGGCTCCTTCTCGCGAATGGTCTTGCGCATGGCGTCAATCCCCTGAGACATCAATTCATTCGCGTCGAAGGGCGTGCTCCCGGCCAATAATTCGTAGAGCAGCACACCCAGGCTGTAAATGTCGCTGCGCGTATCAATATCTAGTCCGCTCATCTCTGCCTGTTCCGGTGACATATATGCCGGAGTGCCGATGAACTGATTCAACTGGGTGTAAACCGTCGCGTCGGTCAACCGCCCTTCCGTCGCCTTGGCGATGCCGAAATCAATCACCTTGGGCACCGGCACTCCGTCATGCATTGTCACCAGAATGTTCGAGGGCTTGATGTCCCGATGGATGATCCCTTTCTGGTGCGCGTGCTGGATGGCCTGGCAGACTTTGATAAACAGATCGAGGCGTTCCTTCGTGGAGAGATTATTCTGGTCACAGTAATCGGTAATGCGGATGCCCCGCACCAGTTCCATGATGAAGTAAGGCCGCCCCGTCTCCGTCGTGCCGGCGTCGAGCACCTTGGCAATGTTCGGATGGTCCATCATCGCCAGCGCCTGCCGCTCGGCCTCGAACCGGGCAACCACTTGTTTGGTATCCATCCCCAGCTTGATGACTTTCAGCGCGACGCGACGCCGTACTGGCTCGGTCTGCTCGGCCACATACACCACGCCGCAACCACCTTCGCCAACTCGTTCCAGAATTTTGTAGCGTCCAATTTTCTGGCCGATGGATTCGTCGGGAGCGTCCTCAAGTTCCAGTTTGATGGTGGCCTCGGCAGCGGACACTCCAGCCGGGATCAGTTCGTCCGGCGCCTCATGCGCGGCCAGCAAGGCTTCGAGGCGTTCGCGCAAAACTGTGTCACACTCACAGATGACATCTAAAAATGCCGCACGTTTGTCCACCGGCTTGGCTAAAGCCAGGGCAAAGAGCACTTCTTCCCGGTTCGGGGGCGTTGGCATTTCTGATGGGTTTTCCTTCATCCATCCTACATGCGCATTTCGCGGGTCAAAAGTATGAAAAAAGTTTTTATATACTTTTTGCCGCGCTTTTGCGCATGTATTGGTTGAAACGCATGAATACCAACGAATTCAAATTCTACTGCTCCCACTGCGACCAGCCGTTGAAATGCGAACCGCAATTCGCCGGACGCCAGATCCAATGCCCCGGCTGCCAGCATCTGATCCGCATCCCCAATCCGCCGGCCGGGATGGGCTTCACCCAGGTACAGCCGGAATCCGGGCGCACCTGGGACACGCATCCACCCAAGGGCCAGCAGGGCTGAGAGGTTTGACCAGATTTCAAACAGCAGGCGTCTCGCGCATCTCCACCGCCAGCCATGAGCGGGCATAGGCCCACCATTGCTTCGCGGTCGGCACGGTGATGCCCAGGGCCGCCGCCGCTTCCTCGAAATTCATCCCGACGAAGTAACGCAACTTCACCAATTCGGCTTTGCGGGAATCGAGGGTGGCAAATTTGTCCAGGGCCTCGTTCAAGGCCAGGAGCGCATCATCGTCCGCCACGGGAGCGGTGATCTCCATTTCATCCAGGTCCAGATGTTCCGCGCCCGCACCGCGCTTGGCGGCCCGCCTACGTCGGGCGCGTTCGATCAAGATCCGCCGCATCGCCTCGGCCGCAGCGGCAAAGAAGTGCGCGCGATTTTGCCAGCCGGGTTGCTCGCCGGCACCCAATCGGATCCAGGCTTCATGAACGAGGGCGGTCGGTTGGAGGGTATGGCCGGAGGCTTCACCGCTCATCTTGTGCGCGGCCAGACGACGAAGTTCGTTGTAAACCAGGGGTAATAATTCTTCGGTCGCTTTGGGGTCGCCGGCCTGCGCCCGTTCCAGAATGTGGGTGACTTCGCTCAAAAGTGACAGAGCTTATCCCAAAGAAAATTGAGATGACAATTAAAACAACCGGGAGACCACGTGCCTTCCGCAGGCCTGCAAAAGGTTGATCCTCATCAGCTCCCATTTTTCACATTAAAAATTCAGGTTGGCCAATCGGGGGAAATGATGTTCAATGGTCGCGTGTTGGACAGCAATCACTCAATCCATCGGCCCCGATGAACAACGCGGCGCCACAGATTTTGCTTGTCGGCAGCGACCCGAAATTTTTGGGGATGCTTTCGCCGATCCTGCAACAGGAGAATGCGGCGTCCAGTTTTGCGAACGGCGCCAATGAAGCGCGGCGTTTGCTCCACGATTGGCCGGCCGACCTGATCCTGCTTGATGTCGGGCTCGGCGAATTCCTGCACGAACTAAAGACCGACCCGATCACCCAACTGATTCCCGTCATCGTCTTCACCGGGGACCATGATTCCAAGTTGCGTTCTTTTGAGCTGGGCGCCAGCGATTGCATCGGCAAGCCCTTTGACAACGGGGAACTGCGGGCCCGGATCCATGCGGCGTTGCAGACCAAGCGGCGGTTGGATGAATTTACCGAGAAACAGCGCGAGTTGAACGAAGCCCGGCTGGCCGCCGAATCCGGCGCACGCGCCAAGTCGGATTTTCTTGCGGCGATGAGCCACGAGATCCGCACGCCCATGAACGGCGTCATCGCCATGGTCGGCCTGCTGATGGAATCGACGTTGACGCCGGAACAGCGCGGCTACCTGGAGACCATCCATACCAGCAGCGAATCGTTGCTGACCATCATCAACGATATTTTGGATTTCTCAAAAATTGAAGCGGGTAAGATGGAATTGGATTCGCGGCCGTTCGACCTGAGATCGCGTTTCGAAGAAACAATGGACCTGCTGGCCACCAAGGCATCGGAAAAGAACCTCGACTTGATCTGCCAGGTGGATCCCACCATCCCCACCATGGTCGAGGGCGATTCCCTGCGGTTGCGCCAGGTGCTCGTGAATCTCCTGAGCAACGCCATCAAGTTCACCGAGAAGGGCGATATTTTTGTGCAGGTCAAGCTGGTCTCAGCGTCAGCCACAGAAACGCCGGGGCGTTCGCAGTTGCAATTGCATTTTTCCGTGCGCGACAGCGGAATCGGCATCAAGCCGGAAAAACTGGCGAAGCTTTTCAAGCCGTTCATGCAGGCGGAAAAATCCACCGCGCGACATTACGGCGGGACCGGCCTGGGATTGGCCATCAGCAAACGGCTCGTGGAGATGATGGGAGGGAAAATGTGGGCCGAGAGCGAATTGGGCAACGGTTCAACTTTTCAATTCACATCGATTCTCCAGGCGGAGGCAAACGCCTCGCCTGAACTGACCCGGCGCCAGCCCAAACTGGCCGACTTGCGGATCTTGATCGTGGATGACAGCGCGATGGTGGCCCAGGTGGTCGCCGAACAATTCGCCCAATGGGGAATGATCCCCCAAACCGCCAATAACGCGCAGCAGGCATTGGAAAAAATCCGGACCAGCGGACCCTATGACGTGGCCGTGGTGGATTGGCATATGCCCGGAACGGATGGGATAGCGCTGGCGGGAGAAATCCATAAATTGCCCGGCGCAGCCATGTTGCCCGTGGTTTTCCTGGCGCCGCTGGGCACCCGCGCCGAAGGCAGCGATACGGGCGTGGCCTTCGCGCACGGCATCACCAAGCCGATCAAACCGTCCCAATTGCTGGCCGGAATCGAACGCGCATTGTTCAGCCAGAAAAAAGTCGTCGAGGCTCCGGTGGCGGCTCCGGCTCCGGCGGCACAATCGCTGGCGGAGAAATATCCTTTGAAAATTCTCCTGGTGGATGATAATTCCATCAATCAAAAAGTGGCGGCGCGCATCGTCCAACAGTTGGGTTTCAAGCCCGACCTTGCGGTCAATGGGCGGGTCGCACTTGAAGCGCTGGACAAACAGCATTATGATCTGGTCTTTATGGACTTGATGATGCCGGAAATGGATGGATTGGAGGCCACCCGGACCATTCGTGAACGGCAAAGGAATGGAGCGGCAAATCCCAATTACCAATCGCGCATCCTGGTCATTGCCATGACGGCGCATGCCATGCAATCTGACCGGGATAAATGTCTGGCGGCGGGTATGGATGATTATCTGGCCAAACCGATCCGGCCGGGTGATGTGCGCGGCATGATCGAGAAATGGGCCCTGGAAATCCAGGCCGCCCAGGCGGCAACCACTTCATCCGCAGTCCCGGCTGTGGTCGCTGCCGCCACGATGCAAGCGGCCCCGGCCTCCGCAGAGGAACCGGCGGTGGACCTGGACCGCTTCAATGACATGAGCGGCGGCGATCCGACGATGGCGCGCGAATTGATCGACATGTTTGACAAACAAACGACGCAGCAATTGAAGCAGATCCAGGATGCCATCGGCGCAAAAGACGCGTCGACGGTGGGTCACGTAGCGCACAGTTGCAAAGGCGCGAGCGCCACCCTGGGCATGAAACGGCTCGCGGCCGTGATGTTGAAGCTGGAGAAGCTCGGCAAATCCGGCGCGCTCGACGGCGCGGAACAATTTCACCTGGAATCGCAGAAGGAATTCAAAGATATACAAAATTTTTTGTCGGCGAACCCCAAACTGACGGCGCCGGCGCAGTAGCAAGTCCATGAAAAAAATTCTTATCATCGAGGACAATCAAATCGTCGCCAACGTCTATCGCAATAAGCTGGCGGTGGAAGGGTATCAGACCGAAGTCGCCCTGGACGGCGAAAGCGGTTTGAAGATGATGCGGATGCTCAAGCCCGACGCGATCATCCTGGACCTGATGTTGCCGAAAATGTCGGGCGTGGATGTGATCAAGGAAATCCGCGGCGAAACAGATTTTGCAAAGATGCCGATCATCGTCTTTTCGAACACGTATCTGACGAATTTGATCCAGGAGGCATGGAAAGCCGGCGCGAACAAATGCCTTTCCAAGGCCAGCTGCTCTCCCAAAGAAGTCCTGGAGCTTATCCGCGCTACCGTCGGCGAAAGCGGCACGATGCGCAAACCGGCTGAACCTGACTCGGCGAAGAAATCGGAACGCCTCGCCCATGCCGGCCCGCAGGACGCGGTTTTCCAGTCGGACTTGAGAAAGTCGTTCGTCGACAGCCTGCCCGCAACGCTTTCCACCTTGCGCGCCGGCCTGCAAAACCTCATCAAGTCCGAGGGCGAAATGGCGCAACTCAAACAGATCTATGAATTGTACCGCCGTCTTCATGCCTTGACGGGAAACGCCGGCATCGCCGGCTTGAACCAAATTTCCAAGATGTCCGATGCGATCGAGGCCCTGCTGAAGGAGCTTTACGAAAAGCCGAAGAACATCAATGCCTCAACGCTGCGCACCGTCGCGGCGGGCGTGGATTTCCTGGGATTTTTGTTTGAGCGCGGCGTCGCGCCTGACAAACAGGAGATCCCGGTGGCGAATATCCTGGTGGTGGATGACGAACCGATCTCGCGCCGGGCCATCATTTACGCGCTGGAGAAAGCGCACCTGCAGGCGACCAATGCCGAAGAGGCGAATACCGCGCTGAAACTGGTCCAGGAAAAACAATTTGACCTGGTGTTTCTGGATGTGGATATGCCCGTGATGAACGGCTATGAACTTTGCGCCAAGTTACGCGCGATGCCGCAATACAAAAAGACGCCCGTCGTCTTCGTCACCGCGATGAGCGATTTTGACAGCCGCACCAGTTCGATGATGGCCGGCGGAAATGATTTCATCGCCAAGCCGTTCCTGTTCATCGAACTGACGGTCAAGGCTTTGATCCATATTTTACGCGCAAAGCTGGCGCCGGCGAAATAGCGCCCTCCGCATCCCCGAAGGCGGCGATTGACATGGCGCGTGGTTTTTGCGGAAATGCGCGGCACCAAAGCCATGTTGACGCAAAAAGAAATCATCTCCACGGATTCGCTGCTGCACGAAAACCGCAAATTTCCGCCCTCGGCGGAGGTATTGAAACGGGCACTGCTCGATGCCGCGGCATTCAACCAGCTCTACGAACGCTCCATCCGCGAGCCGGAAAAGTTCTGGCTGGAACAGGCGCAAACCCTCGACTGGTCCCGAAAGCCCACCCACGCAAGAACATTTGAGTGGGATACGGAAAAGCGAAAGATCGCGCACACGTGGTTCGAGGATGGCCAACTGAACGTCACAGTGAACTGCCTGGACCGCCACTTAAAAAATCGCGGCACCCAAACCGCGATCGTCTGGCAGGGCGAACCGGAAGAAGATGTGAAACGCATCACCTACGCCGGGCTGCACGCCGAGGTCTGCAAATTCGCCAATGTCCTGAAATCTCTGGGCATCAAGAAAGGCGATCGTGTGGCGATCTACATGCCGATGATCCCCGAAGCCGCCGTCGCCATGCTGGGCTGCGCGCGCATCGGGGCGATCCATTCAGTCGTGTTCGGCGGGTTCAGTTCCGATTCCCTGGCCGGGCGCATCCAGGATTCCGAATGCAAGTTGCTGATCACGGCGAATGTCTCTTTGCGCGGTGGAAAATCTTTGCCGCTGAAACAACTCGCCGACACCGCGTTGGAACATGCTCCAAGCATCCAGAAGGTCGTCGTCGTGAAGCGAAACAACGAGCCGTGCCAGATCGTGGCCGGCCGCGATGTCTGGTATCATGAATTGATGGCGGGGGCATCGGCTGATTGCCCGCCGGAGCCGATGAATGCGGAGGATTATCTCTTCATCCTTTATACGTCCGGTTCCACAGGCAAGCCGAAGGGCGTTGTGCACAGCACCGCCGGTTATCTGCTCTGGAGCGCGCTTACGCACAAATACGTTTTCGATATCCACGAGGGCGATACATATTTCTGCACCGCGGACATCGGATGGGTCACGGGCCACAGCTACGTCATTTATGGACCACTTTGCAATGGAGCCACGACGTTGATGTTTGAAGGAATACCGACGTTTCCGGATGCGGGGCGGCTTTGGAAAATCGTTGAGAAGTTCAAAGTGAATTCATTTTATACGGCGCCGACGGCCATCCGCGCGCTCATCCGGTTGGGGAACGATTGGCCGGCGAAATATGATTTAAGCTCATTACGCGTGCTGGGCACTGTCGGCGAGCCCATCAATCCCGAGGCGTGGATGTGGTATCACAATCACATCGGACGCGAGCGTTGCCCCATTGTGGATACGTGGTGGCAGACTGAAACCGGCGGACATCTCATCACTCCCCTGCCCGGCGTAAACACCTTGAAACCCGGCAGCGCTAGCCGGCCGTTTTTTGGAGTGGAGCCGGTGGTCTTGCGCGATGATGGCACCGAATGTTCCCCGAATGAAGGCGGCAAGCTGTGCATCAAATATCCGTGGCCGGGCATCATGCGCACGACCTGGGGCGACCATGACCGTTTCATCAACACCTATTTTTCCACGTTTGCGGACATGTACTTTACCGGCGACGGTTGCCGGGTGGATGCCGACGGTGATTATTGGCTGCTCGGGCGTGTGGACGATGTGGTGAACGTCTCCGGCCATCGCATCGGCACGGCGGAAGTCGAAAGCGCGCTGGTGAGCCACCCGAAAGTGGCGGAAGCAGCCGTTGCGCCCATGCCGCACGACATCAAAGGCCAGGCGCTCTATGCCTTTGTGACGCTCAAGGACGGCATCGCCGACAGTGAAGAACTAAAAAAAGAACTGGCGCTGCATGTCCGCAAAGAGATCGGGGCCATCGCCGTGCCGGACAAGATCCAATTTGCGCCCGGACTGCCCAAGACCCGGTCCGGCAAGATCATGCGCCGCATCCTGCGCAAGATCGCGGAAGATCATGTTGACCAGATCGGCGATATCACGACGCTGGCAGACTCGAGCGTGGTAGAAGCATTGGTCAAAGGGAAACAGTGACCGGCAAGGTGCCGGTGCCAAATGCGCCCCTCCGGCGGGGCGCGGTGAAAAGTGACGTGCCTCTATGGCTGTTTAAGACACGTCGGAGGAAGAAGAAACAGGCACATCCCCAATTTAGCTTTGAATATTCTCAAAGAGGATGTATTGGTAACGTTGAAATCATCGGCAATATTATCATGCGTTTCAGTACCACAGGCAGCCGAAGGTGGTCGTTTACCAGCGCGTTCACTTTGATTGAATTGCTGGTGGTCATCGCCATCATTGGGATCCTGGCGGCGCTGCTGCTCCCGGTCTTGAGCCAGGCGAGATTGCGCGCCCAGACTACGGCGTGCTTGAACAACCTCGACCAACTTGAACAGTGCTGCCATCTCTACTCGACCGATTTTAATGACTATCTGGTGCCAAACCAGGTGGGCGGATTTGTCTCCGCCCCAACAACCAATGACACGACGTCGTCCGTTGCCAACGCCAATTCCTGGTGCCCGGGTCTTGCCACGTCTGATACCACGCCTGCAGGTATCGAGAGTGGCCTGCTGTTTCCGTATAATAAATCAGCGGCGATTTATCATTGTCCTTCAGACCGGTCCACCGTCGAGGGTTATCCGGATTTGCTGCGCACACGGAGTTATTGCATGGATATCGGCCTGGGGTGCGATGATCCCAGTGTCAGGGCCTACTTTAAATATACGGAAATTCTCCAGCCACCACCCAACCAGCTTTTTGTCTTCATTGATACGCAGGAAAATGACATTTTCGACGGAACTTTTGGTATTTTTTCGCCGGATAGTTACTATTCGGATTATTGGCTGGATGTTCCCGCCGACCGGCATGCCCAGGGCGCGAATCTGTCATTTGCAGACGGCCATGTGGAACATTGGAAATGGAATGCACCCATGGAGACTGATGGTCCATTTTGGCCCGCTTATTCGACAGCCGATCTGCAGGACCTTCAAAAGTTGCAACAACACGTGAAGCCGGATGTGGATGAATACTAGAACGGCCAATTGATCCCGGCGGTGATATAAGCCTGCCCGCTCAGATCCAAATGTCCGCTGGCGCCGTTGCCGCTGATGGTCGAGCCATTCATGGGCATGTATTGCGCTCCCAGATAAAAATCACCGCCCTCGACGGCATGATAAACGAGCGTCGCATTCACATAACCGCCATAGACCATGCTCAAGCCGCTGGAATGAGTAGCGTTGTAATGAGCCGTCGAGCCGTCAGCCAATTGGATGATGCCGCTCGAACTCAAGTCGCCCGAAACCATTCCCACTGCCGGCCCGCCACCGACATAAAGGCCCACCTTCCGGCACAGGTTCCAATACAGCGTCGGCCCGAGACGGATCGTGTATAGCTGAACGTCCAGCTTCTCGCTGGTGGTTCCGGCAATCGTGTCGGTGGAACTTGAGGTTGGCGAACCGCCGATCAGCGAGGTTTCGCCGCTGGCATCGAAGCCGCCCTGATAACCCGGCGGCGGCATAAGAACACCGGTGATGTCATAGTTATCAATATTCCGATTGACCCGCACTGAAGCATTGCCGACAACATGGATCGGCAGGAAACCAAAACCAAATTCCCATCCAAGCTTGGCATGTTCCCAATACCAATAACTGTCGCCATAGGCCAAATCGAAACCGAGGTAAGGAGCATCATCGTGGCTCGAAGTGCCGTTGACGACGGAAAAGCCGGTCGCCTGGTGCATCAACAAACTGTTGCCGCTGATCTGGGATGCATTTTGATATCCCCAATAACCGGTCAAACCTCCCGCATTCCCCGTGGAATCGGTCAAAACATAACCGTCGTCATAAACTCCAGGCGTACTGCTGCCAATCCCAAACGTACCGGACATCGTAAAATCGGCCTTGATATTAAAACCGGCGAGCATTCCGATGCGGAAATGGCGTGTCCAGTCGTAGTCCGGAGAAATTTTCCGCAATTTCCAGTCGCGGGTCTCCAAATTGTTATTGGGTGGTTGCTGGTTCTGGCTCCCGGACTTGTTGGCGGCTGGCCGCGGCGGCGCGGTTGGTTGAGGTTGTTGAACCACCGGAGCAGCCGGTTGAGGCTGCGGATTATTATTGTCTGAACTGTCGGTACCCGGTTGAGTCTGCGACTGGGATGGAGTCGCCTGAGCCTGCGCGGTTGTCTCGGAAGGCTGGGGAGCCGTCACAGTAGATGCCGGAGGTGTTTGTGATGACGGGGTGAGCGTCGGCCATTCCTGTGCTGCGGCATTCAACGCGATGCCAGAAGCCACGCACAGTAATCCTTGCGCGAAATGAAATTTGGATGGGCGAAGTGGGATCATGGCGTTTGCGGATACATATAGACCCGGTACATCCGCGATGAGGGAGCGTTGCTCAATGTCGCCGGCGGGCCGTAATCAATCCATAAAACATAATTGGCCGTCGTCCGGAAAGGCGGTTGCGCGGCCAGCCAATTGGTCGAAGCCAGATTGTCGTTGTAAGCGATGGTGTACGTGCGATTTGAAATCGATTGGAATTCGACCAAATATCCCGATGCGGTATTCGTGACGAGGAGGATATTGATAGCGGCTGAGGTATTGCCGGTCGCAGGCAGGGTCAGGTCCGGCTGCTCGATTTCCACCGGCTGTAATTGCGAATTGGAAAAGGGGAAGCCCGACCGGTTGGGATAAAATTGCAGCGTCAGGTTCACGCTTGTACCGTTAGCGAGCGGCGCGCCATAAACCACGTAGGGATTTCCATTATTGGTGCCAACCGCATTGAAAAGCCAATTGGTCAAACCGGTGACCATCACCCGCGCAGAGGCGATTGGGTTGGCGCCTCCATTTGAAAGCGTGACAACCATTTGTTCGCGTCCGGTTTGCCGGTTAAAAACCTGGCCGGAGGTCATGGATGCGGTCAACCCAGCCGTTCCCGCAAGGAAATTTGTCACTGTCAGATCGGTGGTGAATGAATTATTGCCGGTGTTCATATCCAACTGGTTCGTTGTCCCAACCGACGCAGAGAAAGCGAACACACCGGCATTGGTCGGCATGACGGTGATCTGCAGATTGGTGGCGCTGCCGACCGGAAGCTTTCCAAAATTGAAGATCAAATTGCTGTTGATGGTTTGAAAATTTTGGTTGGTGGGTGAAACGGAGAGCAATTCCACCCCGTTCGTCGGAAAGCTGTTGGTCAGGATGACATCCGTCGCCGCAGCCGGGCCGGCGTTGGTGACAGACACATTGTAGGTCACCCAATCGTTGGTGTAAGCGATTGCCGGGAACCCGCTCATCGTCACGCCCAGGTCCGCCTGGTTGGTGGTCAATATCAGGACAACGACATTAGTGGATACGACAACGTTAGTCGTGTTAGTGATCACGAAACTGTTGACGACAATCGAGTCGGTCAAAGCTCCCAAAGCCAGCGGCTCAAGCGTGACCGTCATCTCTTCGATGGTGTTGACCGGGACTATGCCGAGAGGAAAAATGACGGTGTTGGTGGTGTTCGTCACCACACCCGCGCCCGTGGATGAGAATTGGATGAAAGATATCGGCAACGCCCCGGTAAAAGTATTGCTCACTGTTATATTCTCGTCCGCGAGGCTGTTGTTGGTGACGTCGATCGTGTAGGTGAGCGAGTTGCTGACATCAATGGCGGTGACATCACTTATGGGACCGGCTGAAGCGACGGCAGAAAGACCAAAGGTTTGCGCACCGGCAGTTGCAGTGATGAGATGCAGCGCCAGAGCCAATATCAACGCCCTGAAGAAGTTGGAGAAAAACTTCACAGTTAAATGTCTCAAATTTTATCACCGGCATAAAGTAAAAGTTGCGGGGAACCACTTTTTACACGAGGGAAACCAATGAAACGAAGGTTTTTGTTTGGAGCCTCTCCGTTATGTTCATTTCCTCCTGTTAAATCCCCAGTGTTTTCAGTTTTTTGCAGAGGCACAGTTTCGGCCATTTCGTCATTGATTTTGAGGGGATTTGCGGGCAAGCTTTCAGCCTCAAGTGTCGGGGCGTAGCGTAGTCTGGCTAGCGCGCTTGTTTCGGGTACAAGAGGTCGTGAGTTCAAATCTCACCGCCCCGACCATTTTTCCAAATTCCCAATCGATCAAAACAATCTCTTGTAAGCGGCCTTGTGCGGGTCGTGTTCGGGACGATGGCAAACCAGCGTCTGCACCCATTCAGAAAGTCGCCTGCCCAGGCGGCGACAGGCTTCGCGCTCGCCCTCATTGCGAGGTTTGCCGGCGCAGATCGCTCCGTAATGCAGCGTTTGTCCCGGGGCAACGTAATCGGGAATGCCAAAGACCAGCAGGCCATAATTCATCAGGACGATCTGCAACGCCAGGCAGGTGAGTTCACTGCCGCCTCCGTTACCGCCGCTGGAAGAAAATGCGCATCCAATCTTTCCTTCGATGCTATACCAGAGAGGTTGTGCGACGGTGTCCCACCACTTTTTCATCTGCCAGGCGATGGTTCCCATATGGGTGGGAGAACCGACGGCAATGCCATCGCACCACGTCAAATCTTCCGCGGTGGTTTCGTCCACGGTCTTCAGGCGCACCTCAGTGTCCGGCACGCTTCCCGCGCCTTCGGCGACCAATTCAGCCATCTGCTTCGTGTTTCCCTGCTCACTGTAATACATGACCAGGATCCGCGCCGCCCGCGATGCGTTGTTTTGCATGGATTGATGTTATACTATCCTGAAAAGTGTTGAATCGAAAATTGGGCCATTGAAAGCCGGTCGCCCAAAAACACTGGACAGAAATCCGGAAAAGTGAAGAATGGCAGTAGTCGTCTTTTAATGTTTGAGCGCGTATGAGTTTAAATCAAATGTTTTCCAGCCTGCTGGGTTGTGTCGTTGGCATTGGTTGCCTTTCCACGATCTCCGCCCCCGGCCAAACCGCGCCGGTGTTCACCAATCCCGCCATCGTGAACGGAAATTTTCAATGCCAGATCCTGATCACTTCCAATGCAGACTTCACCATCCTGACATCCACAAATCTGGTCAATTGGACCCCGGTGGGTTCCGAAACGGCCTCGAATAATTTGATCACCCTGATTGATCCGCGCGGAACGGCTGGTTTCACGGAGTTATTTTACCGTCTCTCACTCGGCGCCAGCACCTTCGTCAAATTTGATTTCAATTTTCTTGAATTCGTCGACGCGGGCAGTTTTAACGGCAATCCCACTCCCAACACGTCATTTCCCGTGACGCTCAACAGTTATGCCGGAGTGGTCACAATAAATGATGACACCAATTATCCCGACGCGACCAACGTATTTTTCACGGGTCCTGCCGGTTCGGGCCTGACCAATTCGCCGGCTGTTCCCGAAAACTCGAATACCAATGGAAATGACGCCAACTATCAATCTCTCATCATCACCAATCCACCCATCGGGCCGTTTGGCACCTGGGTAGTGAATTATAAGGGAACCAATCAGACATTCAGTGTGCCTGATCCGCAGGCGGCCAGCCGCGTGGTGGTCCCCTATCCCACCGTCACCCTCTCGGGGGGAGTTTTGCAAAACGTCAGTTGGGTCTATCGAAATTCCACCAACGGCGACACGCTTGCCGGGCCGCCCGCTTACATGAGCAATATCCAACTTCAAGTCCACGGCTCCAGCGAATCGGGCGAACTTTACGATTCTGCCCAACTGTCACCCGGGACGATGAGCGATGCGCCGACCAATACCGTGATCTGGGCGGATGTCTCCGGTATCAGCATGGCCTATCAAGATTCGCTCGGGAATAACTACACTATCTCTTTTCAGGGACCCGCCGTCAGCGGACCATAAATCCCGAAGCCTGCTGTGGAAAATTTGGTCTATGAATTGCCGTCGATTGTCGCACCGCTGGATTTGGCGGCGTTATTTTTAAAACCCCGCCCGTTGGAAGTCGAACTCGGCTGTGGCGACGCGTCCTTTCTCGTCGAATATGCGCGGCAAAATCCGGACATAAATTTCGTGGGGGTCGAACGTCTGTTGGGGCGCATCGCCAAACTGGATAAAAAGGGCCGCAGGACTGGCCTGGTAAATCTTCGCGGTGTCAGGATCGAATCCTCCTATTTTTTGAAATATCTGCTGCCACCTCATTCATCGGCGGCGTTGCATATCTATTTTCCCGATCCCTGGCCAAAAAAGCGGCACCACAAATATCGGCTCATCAATGAGGAGTTTCCGCCCATCGCCCGGGCAGCACTGTTGCCCAAAGGAATAGTTTATTTGCGGACGGATGATGCGGATTATTTCTCGCAGATGACCGGGGTCTTTGGGGCCGCAAAGAATTTTAAGAAAACGGAAACACCCGCGCCCCTGGCTGAAGTGATCACCGATTTCGAAAAGGAATTTTCCGCGCGCGGCATCAAAACATTGCGCGCCGCGTATCAACGCGATTAGACGTCGATGACATCATCGTCGTCTTTTCCCGGCGGCGGTCGCCGGGGTGGGCCGCGCCGGATGGTGATCCGCGCATTACCGGTCATGGCGTTCAAGGCGATGGAAATGATGCTGATGATGAGCGCGCCCAGAAAGGCCGACCAAAATGTATCCACCTGAAAATTTGGCGCGAGCAATAGACCGACAACACGAAGGAGCAGTGCATTGATCACGAGTGTGAACAGGCCAAGGGTAAGGATCACCAACGGCAACGCCAATAACAGCAAGATGGGGCGGATAAAGGCGTTGAGCAGACCCAATAGAAAGGAAGCAATCAATAAATAATACCAAGGCTGGCAGATGATGTGCTTGCCCAATAATTCAACGGCCACCGCCACGGCCAGCGTGTTGATGGCCCATTTGCCGAGAAAACGAACGAATTTTTTTTGGCCGGGATGCATTACAATATGACCACAACCTGCGTCAATTTGAGGGCAAAAACAAGGCAAACTCTCCGGATACCATAACCCTCTCGAATCCATCCGTGATTTTATTGATTCTCAGGCCGGTTCGTTGCAACTTGTCTTACCCATGAGATTTTTCACTCTTTATATCGTCACCCTTGGCGCCGCCTTAATTTCGGCTCAGGCGCAAGATGTGATCGCGCCGGGAGCAACTTTGCAAAAAGTGGCCGGGGGGTTTTCTTTCACTGAAGGGCCGACATGCGACAAAGCCGGCAATCTGTTTTTTGTGGACCAGCCCAACAATCGCATCATGGAATGGAGCATCGATGGCAAACTATCCACCTTCATGCAACCCTCGGGCCATTCGAATGGGATGATGTTTGACGCCAACGGCAACCTCATCGCCTGCGCGGACGAACACAATGAGCTTTGGTCGATCGCACCGGACAAAACCGTGACGGTGCTCGTCACCAATTACCAGGGAAAATATCTGAATGGCCCCAACGATGTCTGGATGGCGCCCGGCGGCGGTATTTATATGACCGACCCGTTTTATCGCCGCACCTGGTGGAACCATAAGCAGATGGCGCTCGACGGCCAAAAGGTTTTTTATCTCACCCCCGACCGCAAAAATCTTTTGCCGGTAACGGAAAACATGGGCCATCCCAATGGCATCACCGGCATGCCGGATGGAAAGACGTTGTATGTCTCTGCATTGAGTGACGGCCAGACCTGGCGTTATGACATCCAGCCGGACGGTTCCCTGACGAATAAAACTCTCTTCTGCGCGAGAGGTTCGGACGGCATGACCATTGATGAGAATGGGGACCTGATCATGTGCGCCGGGCCTGGACCGACCAATGGCGTATCCATCTTCAATCCGGCCGGCAAATTGATCGGCCATATCGATGTGCCTGAGCCCTGGGCGGCCAATGTTGCTTTTGCGGGCACGGACCACAAAACATTGTTCATCACGGCCAGCAAATCTCTCTATTCCATTCGGATGAATGTCCGGGGATGGAACGCGGCAAAGTGATGACAAAACCCAAAAATCGGCTGATTTGCCTTATTATCCGGCTGGATTTTCGTAACCTAACCGTCACCTTTCCGTCACTTGCTTTTCTCTCGTTTGAAGATTGTGTGACCAGCGGCAAAATGCTATTCAGGAAGCGTGAAGCAGAAGATTTTGGTTGTCGATGACGAGCCCGAAGCAGTGGAACTGGTTGAGTTCAACCTCAAACAGGCCGGGTACGCCGTCAGCACGGCGGCCGATGGCGTGGAAGCGCTGAAGAAAGCACGTTCACAAACCCCGGACATGATTTTGCTGGATGTGATGTTGCCGGAGATGGACGGTTTCGAGATCTGCAAAACGCTCCGGCTGGAAGCCTCCACGGCCCGCACTCCCATCCTGATGCTCACCGCCAAAGCAGCCGAAATCGACCGGGTCCTTGGATTGGAACTGGGCGCGGACGATTATCTGACCAAACCTTTCAGCCCCCGTGAATTGCTGCTGCGCATCAAGAAAATCCTCGCGCGCGGCGCCACTGAGGAAAAGACCAAGGACCAATTGCGGTTCGGCGATCTGCTCATCGATGTGCCCCGCCACATCGCCAGTTGGAAGGGAAAACCCATCGAACTGACCGCAACTGAATTCAAATTGCTGACCACCCTTGCACAACGCGCCGGCCGCGTACAATCCCGCGACAGCCTGCTGCGCGACGTTTGGGAATATGACAGCCTCATCGACACCCGAACGGTGGACACGCACATGCGGCGGCTGCGCGAGAAACTCGGCCCGGCCGCGAAGCATCTGGACACAGTGCGCGGCGTCGGGTATCGGTTTGTTGAATGATTTGGCCGATTCTAGCCATTGTCGCCATAGTGGCCGCCCTGGCCATTCATCTCACCTGGCGCGCTAAATTCCGCCGCCAGCACCGGCAGTTGCAGGCGGACATCGAGGATTTCCAACGCCGCCAGCTTCAGACCAGCACCGACGCCAAGGCCCAACAACAGGTCTTGTTCAATTCCATGCTCGAAGGCCTGCTCCTGCTCGACCGCAACCGGAAGATTTACCTCGTCAATCGCGCCTTTAAAAATCTCTTTGATCTCAAGATCGAATTGCGCGGCAAGACAGTCATGGAAGTCTTGCGCCTGCACGAACTCCAGGAATTGATCATCCGGGTGGAGACCGAAAAGCAGGTGTTGGATTATGAATTGAAACTGCCGGAATTGAATGAACGCTGGCTGCAGGTCAATGCTGCCGCCATCTTCAACTCCGCCGGCGAACGCGAAGGGACCATCCTGGTCTTCCATGATTTGACGCGTTTGAAGCAATTGGAGCGCACGCGGGAAGAGTTCGTGGCCAATGTCAGCCATGAATTGCGCACCCCTCTTTCGCTGATCAAAGGCTACGTTGAAACCTTGCTGGATGGCGCACGACAGCAGCCGGAGATCGCCGAGCGATTCCTCAAAATCATCGAGCGCAATACGCAACGGCTGGATCTATTGATCCAGGATCTGCTGACGATTTCGGCCATGGAATCAGGGAGGGTCAAATTGAATCTCCAGCCCGTGGAACTTCGGTCTTTGGCCGATAAAATTTTCAACGACCTGAGGCCCCCAGCCAATAATAAAAGCGTTTCTCTCGTCAATCAGATACCTGAAATCAAGGCGACTGGCGATGCGCACCGCCTCGAACAGGTCTTCGCCAACCTGCTCGATAACGCCATCAAATACGGACGCCCACATGGACAGGTGATCGTCGGCGGACGGAGACTGGATAATGGCAAAGTTGAAGTCTTCGTGCAGGACGATGGCCCGGGGATTCCGCCAGAAGCATTGGACCGGATTTTTGAGCGATTTTATCGGGTCGACAAGGCCCGTTCGCGCGACCAGGGTGGCACGGGACTGGGGTTGTCCATTGTCAAACACATCGTCCAAAGCCATGGTGGTGAAGCCTGGGCCAAGAGCGAGATTGGCAAAGGTGCGACGTTTTTCTTTACACTTCCGGGTGCGAATTAAAGCACCGGAGAATTATGCATCCTGCAACAAGTTTAGAGACTGAGGTATGCCCGATGCACTTCTGCCGGGGCCGCTTTGTTTAAATCTTCCGTTAATTCACCATATTTAAGGGCTATTCCGCAATTTCAACCGGCGGCACATCCATTGCTATTAGTAGGGTAAGCGACAATAAAATTAGAACGATAGATATGAATACTTTGGAAGATTTGTTTTGGGATGCCCTGGCGGATATGTATTACGCCGAGGAGCAACAAATCGAGTCGCTCCAAAAAATGGCCAAGGCGGCGACGCATGATGACTTGCGCTCCGCATTTGAATCGCACCTCGTGGAAACAGAAGAGCATGTGCACAAAGTTAAGCAGATTTTTGAGTTATCCGGTCGTCGCGCGAAAGCCAAGCCTTGCCTGGCCATGTTAGGCATCATTGATGAGACCGAAGATTTGATCTCGGATAATAAACAATCCCCCACCATCAATGCCGCGCTGGTGTATGCCGCCGAGAAAGCGGAGTACTATGAGATCGCCTCGTATGGAGGGTTGCACGAATGGGCCAAACTTTTGGGACACGATGATGCGGCAAGGCTGATCGGTGAAATTTTGGCGGAAGAAAAGCTTGTCGATAACAAATTGAACAAATTGGCCCTGGAACATTGCAATCCGACAGCCAAAACTGAATCGATTAAAATAGCGGCGTAAAATTTGCCAGCGTCCTCAACAAACGCTGGTTCTCCCCCAAACAGCCGGAAATTGCCTGTATTTCCGGCTGTTTTCTTTTTTATCGGTAGGTAACGGCATAAGCGGCCAATTTTGCGTCGCTTTCCGGCCTGATAATTTTTAGAATCCAACTATGGTTCACGTTGGCATCGGCTATGACGTCCACGAACTCGTCGCAGGGCGCAAACTCATCCTTGGCGGCGTGGAAATTCCACATACCAAAGGCCTCGACGGCCATTCGGATGCGGATGCGCTCATGCATGCCCTCTGCGATGCGCTGCTCGGCGCGTTGGGCGAACCGGACATCGGCCATTTTTTCCCCAATACCGACCCCCGCTGGAAAAATGCCCCGAGTAAACTGTTCCTGGAAGAAGCGGCCAAGCTGATCGCGTTGCGTAATGGAAAAATCATCAATGTGGACGCCACGGTATTGGCCCAGGAACCGAAGATTTATCCCCATATCCACGAAATGAAATTACGCATCGCGGCGGCGCTGGGCACCACTCCGAATAAGATCGGGGTCAAAGCCACGACCAATGAAAAAATGGGATTCATCGGGCGCGAGGAAGGAATTGCGGCGATGGCTGTCGCCAGCGTCGATTTACCATAATGCCAAAAGCCGAAATCAGTTGGAAGCGCGTCACCGAAGAAGGGGTGAAAATCCAGGTCTATGCCCAACACGTCGGGCGCAATTGGAAATTTTTTCAGCGCGAAAAAAAATTCATGCTCTGGCGTCCGGTCCCGGAACCGCCGCTGGAGGATTGGCTGGAACTGCTGGATGCCGTCCAGCGCATGGTTCCCCGCCGGCGTTATCAGCCGGATGACGAGAAGTATTTACGCGGACAAATCCTGGAGCGGTTCCCCGAGGCGGACATATAATTTCCATCGCCGGTTGAGCTTCAAGATTCGCGGATTGATTTCATCCTAAAAGCAGGTTAGAGTGGCAGTCCTATGCCAAAAAAAGTCAGGATTCCGACACCGTTGCGCAAGCTGACCAACAATGAAGAATTGGTGGAAGTGAATGCGCCGACCATCGGCGAAGCCATCGCTGAATTGCAAACACGCTTCCCGGGCATCGGCGAGCGGTTGGTCGATGAAAAAGGCGACGTGCGCCGCTTCGTGAACGTCTATGTCAACGAAGAGGACATCCGCTTCCTCAAAAACCGCGAAACCCCCCTCAAAGACGGCGACGAGATCAGCATCATCCCCGCCATCGCCGGAGGCTAAAAAGCGTATGGCCAAGACCAAGAAAAAAAAGGATTCCTCCACGCAACAGCGGCTATGGCTCATGTATCCGCCACGGCTCATCAAAAAGCCGTTCATCTGGGAAATCGGCCGTAAATTTAAAGTCATCACCAATATCCGCCAGGCCAGCGTCACCGATGAGATCGGGATCGTTTGCCTCGAATTGGACGGTAAACGCGACGAGATCAAGGATGCCATCAAATGGCTGCAAAAGAATGGCGTGAACGTGGAGCCCGTTGAAATCAATGTGGTCGAGAGTTAGCGGTTCTCAATAGTTTTAAATGCATTGGCGCGGCAAGTCCGCGCCATTTTTTTTACAGGCTGGACAAAATCCCATCAACGGCATAGGGTCGGCGTGTTCCCAGTCCAGGCATTAAACCAAAGATCAGAAGTTATGGTGCCGATCAAAATTGTATGCGGGTGCGGCCAGCGTTTCGCCTTTGATGTGGAGCCAGTCAACGGCCAAATGCCCTCGGCCATCGCGTGTCCGGCATGCGGCGGAGACGCCACTTCGGCGGCGAACGAAATCATCGGTCAAACATACATTGCCCCAATCATTCCAGTAGCGGCCCGGGTGCCAGTGGTGGTCACCGCTTCTCCCACCCCAAAACCAACTGCTCCCGTCAGGCGTCTTCCAGGGCAATTGGAGCCAGCCCATGCGGAAGCTGAAGCGAAAGCAAAAATCTTGTGGGGAGATTCCAAAGAAGAAGTGATCCAGTTTTTAATGATGCAGGGATTCAGTGTCAACGATGCGTCTGAACTGGTGCAAGTCGCATTCAAAGAAAGAGCTGTCGCAGTAAGGGCAGAGGGAATCAGAAAAGTCTTTATCGGCTTGGGGATGATGTTCGGTTCAGTCATCTCCCTTCCCTTCGCCCGTTTATCCTTCTGGCTTCTGGGCATGGCCGGCATAGCCGGCTTGTCGGGCTTCTGGATGGCGCTCAATGGAACGTTGATGGCCCTCGCTCCCAAATCCGAAAAGGGAGACATCCACGACAAATAGTTCCCGCGCCGCCTCTACTTTGAACGGCGGCGTTTGACGCTGAGTTGATTCGTGGCATGCGCGAGCGCAGCCTGGATATGCGCCGCTTCCTCGTCCGAGAGCTTCTGTGAGAGCCGCTTTTCAGCCAATTGCTTGGCCTCCTCGGCCTTGGCTTCGTCAATGTTATCGGCAGCGATCGCCATGTCGGTCAGGATGGAAATGCGGTCGCCGGTCACCTGCACAAATCCGTCGCCCACGACCAGATAAATCGTTTCGCCACCCTTGCGCACGGTGATTTCGCCGGCCATAAGTTCCGTCATCAGCGGCATGTGCAGCGGCAGGATGCCCATCTCGCCGTCGCGCCCGGTCAGCGTGACCATGTCAACGTCGTCGGAATACGTTTTCGCTTCCGGCGTGATGATCTCTAATTTTATTGTGGCAGCCATTTAATCGATCACTCCTTGATCTCTTCGATTCCACCTTTCATGTAAAAATTCTGTTCGGCCACGTCGTCGTGTTTGCCTTCGAGAATTTCCTTGAAGCCGCGGACGGTATCGGCGACCGGCACTTGTTTGCCCGGCCGGCCGGTGAACACTTCCGCCACCGAGAACGGCTGGCTCAGGAAGCGCTGGATCTTGCGCGCGCGATAAACCGTGAGCTTGTCGTCAGGCGAAAGTTCGTCCATGCCCAGGATCGCGATGATGTCCTGCAAATCCTTGTAGCGTTGCAAAACCTTTTGCACGCCGCGCGCCACGTCGTAGTGTTCCTGCCCGACAAATTCCGGCGCGAGCGCGCGGGAATTGGACGAGAGCGGATCCACGGCGGGATAAATGCCAAGTTCGGCGATGGAGCGTTCCAGCACGATGGTCGCATCCAAATGCGCAAAGGTCGTTGCCGGAGCGGGGTCGGTCAAGTCGTCGGCGGGCACGTAAACGGCCTGGAACGACGTGATGGAACCCTTCTTGGTGGAAGTGATGCGTTCCTGCAGGTCGCCCATTTCGGCGGCGAGCGTCGGCTGGTAACCGACGGCGCTCGGCGTGCGGCCCAGCAATGCGGACACTTCGGAGCCGGCCTGTGAGAAACGGAAAATGTTGTCGATGAACAGCAACACATCCTGGTTCTTTTCGTCACGGAAATATTCCGTCACGGTGAGCGCGGAAAGCGCCACGCGGAGGCGGGCGCCGGGCGGTTCATTCATCTGGCCGTAAACGAGTCCGATCTTCGAACCGGGCGCGATGACCGGCAGGCCAAATTCATTCTTCCGGGGATGGCCCTGCGCGTCTTTTTCCACTTTGATGACGCCGGCTTCAATCATTTCGTTATAAAGATCGTTTCCTTCGCGCGTGCGTTCGCCGACACCCGCGAACATCGAGATACCGCCGTGCAGCTTCGCGATGTTATTGATCAGCTCCATGATGACGACGGTCTTGCCGACGCCGGCGCCACCGAATGCGCCGACTTTGCCACCCTTCAAGAACGGGCAGATCAGGTCGATGACCTTGATGCCGGTCGTCAAAATCTGCGGGGAGGTCGATTGGTCCACCAGGGCCGGCGCGGCGCGGTGGATGGGGCTGAACTTATCGGCCTTCACCGGTCCCTGCTCGTCCACGGGTTCGCCGACGACGTTAAACACGCGGCCCATGACGGCTTCGCCCACAGGCATGGAGATCGCCGAACCGGTGTCCGTCACTTCGTAACCGCGCTTCATACCTTCGGTCGAGCCCATGCAAACGCAGCGCACCCAGTTGTCGCCCAGGTGCTGGCTCACTTCGAGGGTCTGCTTGGTCTTGCCGGCGCCGGGCACATCGAATTCGACGGTCAGCGCATGATAGATGTCGGGCGGTGTTCCGGGAAATTCCACGTCCACGACCGGGCCGATGATTTGAACGATTTTGCCTTTGTTCATGTTATTAAATCTTTTGGTTATCCGACTGCCATCTGCGCGGTGGCGATCTCCAACAATTCTTTCGTGATGTTCGACTGGCGCAATTTGTTGTACTCGAGCGTCAAATCCTTGATGAGCTGTTTCGCGTTATCGGTCGCGTTCTTCATGGCGACCATCCGCGCGCTGTGCTCCGATGCCCGCGCTTCGAGCAAAATCTGGTGGACTTGAAAATTCAAACTGTGCGGCAGCAATGCGCCCAATACCGTTTTTTCATCCGGCTCGAACTCAAACGTATCGATGCGCGGCCCGGCTTCCGGTAATTCCTCCTGCGCCGCAGCCACACCGGCTGTCACTGCCCGGATCTTGCCGATCGGCAAAAATTGGATCACTTTCGGCTGCAACACCAGGGTCGAAATGAAATTCGTGAACAAAATGTCCACCGCCCCGACGTCGCCCTTCAAAAACAGGTCCTGCGCAAATTTCGAGATGGCCCGCGCCTCGGCAAACGTCGGCGAGTCCTTATACGTGAATTCCGCCGCGAGTTGCCGCTTCGTCCGCGCCACGAATTGGGCGCCCTTTCTTCCCGCGCAAACAAAGACCGTCGTGTCTTTGTCGAACTTCGTCGCTTCGCGAGCCAGGTTGCCGTTCAAGCCGCCGCACAGGCCGCGGTCCGTGCTCACAAAAATCACTGCGCGTTTTTTCACCGGGCGCGTCTCCATCAAGGGATGCTTGAACAGGCCGATGCGCGGCGCCGCCTCACCCAGGATCTTGTTCATCAGTTCGGCATACGGCTTGCCCACGACTGCAGCCTGCTGCGCTTTGCGCATCTTGGCCGCCGCCACCATCTGCATCGCCTTGGTGATCTGGGCGGTGTTCCGGACCGACCTGATTCGTCGGCGTATGTCGCGCGTGCTGGGCATGAAAATTTAAAATCGTTTCCTGGTTTTAATCCGGTACGGCGGCGCGGTTTCCCGCATGAAGCCGATTTTCGGACGGTCTTCGGGCGTCAATGGCTGCGGCGTTTTGACCAGTTGCCTGATCGCCTCGAATAAGCTGCTAATCGCTTCGTCGTGTCCGCTGACGCGATTTTCCAGTTCATTCAAATTTTGAGCCAGTTCTTTATGCGCCGCCAATTGTTCGCGCATCCCAACAAATGCCCGAACAACCCTGACACTCGCTTCAACTGCGATTGGGCTGCTCAAAACACTCGCCAGCATGATAGCGCCATGTTCGGTGAACGCGATCGGCGCCCGGCGAAAATTCCGCCTGGATGAGGTCACATTTTGTGACCTCATATCTACAAGTTCCTTGCTCTTAAGCACAAACGCAAAGTCCTCCGGGAACCTTTCCCGGTTACGCTTGAACTGTTGATTCAGTTGCTTCGTGGTGACTCCGTAAACTTTTGCCAAATCAGAATCCAGCATGACGCGTAACCCGCGGATGGATAAAATCAATGATTCAATCCGAACCGCTTCGTGGACGTGATATCTTGGCATAACCATTTTATTTATTCGTTACAAATTCATGTAACAATCAATGATAAGTCGGCTTGAATTCCGTCAGCGCCGCTTTCAATTCCGCCGCCAGGGCGTCACTGATCGCTTTCTCGGCGCGGATCTTCTTCAGCAAATCCGCTTTGCGCGTTTCAAGGAAATCCGTGAGCTTGGCCTGGAAATCTTTGATTTTTTCCACGGCCACGTCATCCAGGAAATTATTCTGGACCGTCCACAAAACCGCCGCCTGCACTTCGATGGACATCGGGTTGTATTGGCTCTGCTTGAACAATTCGACGATGCGTTTGCCGCGCTCGAGCAGCGCCTGCGTCTTGGCATCGAGGTCCGAACCGAATTGCGCAAAGGCCGCCAATTCGCGGAACTGCGCCAAATCGCCTTTGATCCGGCCGGCCACTTGTTTCATTGCCTTGGTCTGCGCGGCGGAACCGACGCGTGACACGGACAAACCGACGGAAATGGCCGGACGCACGCCCTGGTAGAACAAGTCCGTTTCCAGATAGATCTGGCCGTCAGTGATTGAAATGACGTTCGTGGGAATGTATGCCGAGACGTCGCCCGCCTGCGTCTCAATGATCGGCAACGCGGTGAGCGAGCCATTTCCATATTTTTCGGAAACACGCGCGCTGCGTTCCAGCAAACGGCTGTGCAGATAAAACACATCACCCGGATACGCTTCACGGCCGGAAGGACGCTTGAGCACGAGTGACACCTGGCGGTAGGCCACGGCATGCTTGGAGAGGTCATCAAAAATGATCAACGCATCCATGCCATTATCCATGAACCATTCCCCCATCGCCGCGCCGGAGAAAGGGGCGAGATATTGGTTCGTGGCGGAGTCGGATGCCGCGGCCACGACGATGATGGTATAGGGCATCGCGCCGTTCTTTTCCAAAACATCGAGCACGCGCGCGACATTCGATTGTTTCTGGCCGATGGCGACGTAAATGTTGTAGATCGGGCGAAAATCTTTTTCCCCGGAGGCTTCGGCGGCCTTGTTGATGCGCGCCTGGTTGATCATCGTGTCCACGCCGATGGTGGTCTTGCCGGTCGAACGGTCGCCGATGATCAATTCGCGCTGGCCGCGCCCGATCGGGATCATCGCGTCGATCGCCATGATGCCGGTCTGCACCGGCTGGCTCACGGATTTGCGCCTGATGATGCCGGGAGCGATCTTCTCCACGGGATAAAATTTCTCGGCTTTGATCGGCCCTTTGCCGTCAAGCGGCTGTCCCAGTGAATTGACCACCCGGCCGAGCAGGCCTTTTCCCACTGGCACTTGGAGAAGCTTTCCGGTGGTGCGCACTTCGTCGCCTTCCTTCAATCCGGTGTAATCGCCCAGGATGATGGCGCCGACCTCGGTCTCTTCAAGGTTGAGCGCGATGCCGGTGACGCCATTGCCGAAATCCAACATCTCGTTGAGCATGGTATCGGTGAGGCCCTCGATCTTGGCCACGCCGTCGCCGATTTCGCGGATGGTGCCGACGTTTTGTTTGGCGGTCGTGATTTTTGCGCCGCTGATCTGCGCTTCAATTTCCTGTAATAAGGTGCTCATAAAATTTCGTTAAAAACTTTCTTCCAATTTGTCCAGGCGCATCTTGACGCTGCCGTCATAGAGATCGCTGCCCACCTGGATCCGCAAACCGCCGATCAGGGCGGGGTTTTGCGCAAACATGACGTTCACGCCATTGCCGTATTTCTTTTTGATCTCGTTCACCACTTCATTCCGCAAATCGTCCGGAAGAACGGTCGCGCTTTCCACGCGGGTATTACGCTGCTCCAGGTCCAATTTCACCAGGCGATGCAGGCGCGAGAGGATCTCCACATAACCACGCGGTTTCTTTTCAGTCAGCAAGCTGACTGCCTGCCGGACGCGGTTCTCGTCCAGCAAACCGTCTTTCCGGCAACTGCGGAACAGTTGCCGCGCATCGCGTTGCGCTTGTTTGGAAATTTTCATTCCTGAAATATCAGATCTGGGATCTCAAATTCGCTATGCCGCCAGTTGTTTTTCGGTTTCCTGGGCAAGACGCTTTTGGTCGTCCGGCGTGAGAATTTTTCCGGTGACTGACGTCGCGGTTTTGATGACCAGTTGGCCGACTTCGCGTTTCAATTCGCCGAGCATCTGCACGCGCTCCTGCGCGGCGGCTTCACGCGCCTTGGAAACGATCTGTTCCGCGGCGGCGATCGCCTTCTGCGTCTCCAGTTCGCGGACCCGGGCGGCGGCTTCGCGCGCTTCGTCGATCAATTTGTTCGCCTTGTCACCGGCGTCCGTCAGGATCTTCTGGCGTTCGATTTCGGTGCGGGCGACGTCTCCCTTGATTTTTTCAGCGTTGGCCAGGGATTCAGCGATCTTTTCGCGGCGTGCTTGCAACATGTTGAAAATCGGCCCATAGGCGAATTTCCAGAGCACAAAGAACACCAGCGAAAAGCTGATCAACTGCGCAATTAGCGCCGGCCATGCAAGTCCGATTTGTTGCATATCCAGTGAGGTTTAATGGACGACGAACCAGGCGATAACCGCCCAGCCTTCGGCGAGCGCCATGCCGATGAACATCCACAAAAGGATGCGGCCCATCATGCCCGGGTTGCGGCTCATGGCCACGAGCGCGCCGGCGGTGGCGCAACCGATGCCGATGGAGGCGCCGGCCATGGCGATACCGGTTTTGATTAAGTCCAGGCCGTGTTTGACATCCGGGTTAGCCACTGCCGGAACTACATCTGCGAGTATATGTGTCATATCTTCTGTTGTTTGTTGGTTGATGTAAATTTTGGTTTATCGTCCGAAATCGATCAATGGCCTTCTTCCTCCTGGTGTGAACACATGGTGGCTACAAAGGCGACCACCAGCAACCCGAACACGAACGCCTGCACCGCGCAAACGAACGTTTCATAAAAATAAACGATGATCGTGATGGCGAGGGACCCCAGCCAGTTATTCAAGTGGAATCCCATGTCCAACATCGTTGACCCGGCAAAAATATTGCCGAAAAGACGCATGGCCAGCGCCACCGGCCGCGCGAACAGGATGGAGACTGCTTCCATCAGGCCGATGAAGAGAAAGAGCAGGAACATTATGGGATAAACCGCTTTGCCGACTTTCATTTTCACACCAAAGACGTGTTTGGTGAAACCCCATACGCCGTTGTAACGAATCGCCCAAAACATGCTCATGATCAAAAAGACCAGCGTCATGGCGACTGTGAGGTTGGCGTCGGTGGTTGGCGGGCGGAAAAATGGCGTGTGAACGCTTTGGATGGCAAAAGGCATAACGCTGTTTTTATCCGGGGTGCCGTACCCGATGGTGCCAACACCGGGAATCAGGTCCACGTAATTGCACATGATGATGAAGATCAGGAAAGTCGTCGCGAACGGAAAAACCCAGCGGGTGACTCGAGGATCCAAGACGTCTTTCATGAAGTTGTCCCAGCTCTCGACGACGAACTCCATGAAGTTTTGCATTCCCGAAGGGATTTCCTTGATGTTCCCCCACGTTGTTACCCGGACAACGACGAGAATGATGGCCGCAACGATCCAGGAGCAAACAATGGAATTAGAGATCGGAAACGGACCGATATTAAACAGCACGGGCGACGCCTGCGGGGGCAAGGTTTCCTCCTCCGGCGCAGCGGCTGGCGATGCCTGGTCTGTAGTAACTGCCGGTTGTCCACCTGGCGCCGGCGACTGCGCATGCAGACTTGCCGCAAGCATCAGGGCAATAAAGACACCCGCAAATATGATTTTACTGAATTGTTTCACCAAAAAATCGCTTCGGAGGACACCCATGGCCGTTAGTCAGGCATTTGTGCGTCCAAGAACGTAAAATTTGCCCCATCGTGAAAAATTTCACAAGAAGATTTTGGAAGAATTTTTGGACGGAATTTGGTGATTTTACGTTCCCATTGAGTTTTTTTACCGATATCCTTTCAAACCTCAAATGAGACACATTCTCCCTGTTATTGCAGGATTGTTGCTTGCAGCGAGCACATTCGGCAGTGAGGGTATCACTAATGTTACGATTCATCTCGACAAGGTTTCTGAATGGGGCACTTATTCAAATTTATTTTTGTCGTGTAGTATGACGGTCAGCAATGAAACCAACATACCCTTCAATGCGGGTGGATTTTTCCTAAAGATTGACGATTTGGATGGCAAGGAATTGGGGCGACCTTATTCCGGCTTTATTATCGATATGTTCGATTTTTTACCCGCATTACTACCTGCGGGCACCAATAGGGGATTGAAATTATTATATGGCCCAGCAGATTCTCCAATTTCTCTGTCTGATTCGGTTAAAACTATCAGGGTCAGAGTTGAAGGCGTTTTGTATTCTCCTTCCCCACAAAATTTGCCCAGTATGGACGTTACAAACATCGCAGAGGCCGGCAGCATAACATCCAATATAGTCGAAGTGCATATTCCTTAGCGATATGACCCCGCAGCCGTATCTCAGAGCATGAACCCGTCGCATCACCAGTTTTTCCGCAAGTCTTCAGGGGTTTGTCCATCTTCGCGTAATTTCCTCAAACTCAATGCATCATGGCGTTTGGCCAGCCGTTGCCCGCTTTCATCGCGCAACAGTTCGCAATGGAAAAATGCCGGTGGCTGCACTCCAAGGGCGCGATATATTAATATCTGGCGCGCCGTGCTCACCAGCAGGTCAGCGCCCCGAACGACTTCCGTGATCTGCATCGCCGCGTCATCCACCACGCAGGCCAATTGGTAAGCGGGAACGTCGTCAGGCCGCCAAACCACGAAATCGCCAAAATGTTTCCCGGCAATATATTTCTGTTCACCCAAGTTTCCGTCGCTAAAAGAAATCGTTTCCCCATCAGGAACGTGAAAGCGGAGCGACGGTGATGGGCGTCCTGTCGCATTCGGTACGAGGTCGCCGCTCCCGGGACGGCAGGTTCCCGGGTAGATCGGTTCGTCATCCTCAGCATGCGGCGCACTGACAGCAGCCTGGATGTCTTTGCGCGAGCAGAAACATGGATAAATAAAGTTTCCGGCGCGCAATTTCTCCAGTGCCTCACGATAAAAACGCATCCGCTCACTTTGGTTATAGGGAGCGAAAGGGCCGCCAACGTCCGGGCCTTCCTTCCACTCGAAACCGAACCAGCGCAAATCCTCGATCATGGCGGTGACAAATTCCGGCTTGCAGCGCGAGCGATCCAAATCTTCATTCCGCAAGATCAGATCACCACCGTTCTGCCGGGCGCGTTCCCGGGCGGCCCAAAAAGTTTTCGCGTGCCCCAAATGCAGGAATCCAGTCGGCGAGGGCGCGAGCCGTCCACGATATTTTTTATTCCAATGAGCGTTCAAGATGAGGCTAAGGCGCGCGGGATTTTGGACCTCTGGCGGGACGCGAGCAAGGCGCATGCCCGCAGGGTCTGTAACGGGCGGGCAACGAAGCCAGAGGTTTAAAGGAGAAGCGAATTAGTCTCATCTTGAATGCGATTTGGAATTAGAACGGCTCATCGGGATTCGCGGCGAGCCATTCTGTAAGGCCGGGCAATGGCCGGGACAAAATCTTTTGGATCTTGGAAATATCCAGCGAGGTATCAGGAGCGCGCGGCGGGCCGGAAGAATCCCTGATCAATCCCGGCTCCATCTTCGATTTCAATTCCGGTGAACGCAGCGCAAGCAATTGTCCCATCTGCCAGCGCGATAATCTCTCGGCCCCGGCGGCGTGAAAGATTCCCGCACAATCTTTGGCGGCCAATTCCCAACCGGCGCGCGCGGTCTCGCCGGCAAACATGGGCGAGCGGAATTCGTCCGTGAACATTTTAATGCTGCCCCGCGTCCGCAGATCATGGCGCAATGCTTCGTTGAAACCGCGCAGGCCGGATTTCGACGTGCCGCAATTGATGGACGTGCGCACGACGATCGCCGAGGGATGCGTCAAGACGATCTCCTCGGCAGCAACCTTGGTTTCGCCATAAAAGGAAATCGGATTCACCGGATCGGTTTCAAGATAATTCCCCTTCCGCCCGTCAAAGACAAAATCCGTCGAAAGGAAAATGAATTTGGTTTCCGCTGCCAATTCCACGAGAAATCGGGTCGCCTCCACATTGATGCGGCGCGCCAATCCCGGGTCCGCCAGCGCGCCCACCACCGTCGGGATCGCCGCGCAATGGATGATGCATCGGGGCCGGTCTTTCTTGAATTCGCGCTCGGTGGCTTGAAAATCCAGCAGGTCGAATTGGGCGCGGGTCAGGCCGCGCACCTGCCACTGCGGCGCGAATTGTGGCGCGGTTGAAACAAAATAGTTCCCGATCAGGCCGTTCGCGCCGGTGACCCAGGCCAGATTATTTTGAGGTTCCATCGGCGCTCGATTTCGGTTGCGGCAGGCGGCCGACCCACAGGCCGCTGCCGGCGTTGTGCCATTCCAGTTCAGAGATTTGCGATGGGTCACCCCCGCGGATGATCATCCGGTCCTGCGGTCGCATCCTTTGAACCCACGGTTCAAGGGCGCGCGAGTCGTTGAAATTCCATTGGTATTTGCGGAGCACGTCCAGGTCTTCCGGGCGCATCCAGCCGGATTCAAAACCCAATATATATTTCCAATCGGCGGTTGGATTCGCATAAAACGTCTGGAAGAAAACGTCCATGTCGGAATCGTAAATGATGCCGCCATCGCCGGGCAGCCAACCGGCGGCGTCGGGATTATCGGGTGAAAAATATTCCGTCGTGATATTCTCGGTCCAACGGCTGTCGCGATCGCTGGTGAAGGCCAGGAACGTCCCGGCGGCGATGGCCAATGTGATGAACAGGCGCTTCGTCGAATCGAAAACCGTCCTGCCCTCAAAATGCTCCTGCAATTCCAACGCGACCCAGACGATGAACGCCGGGGTGCCAAAGTCCCACCAGAACCGTTGCATCTTCAATCCCAGCAACCAGCCAAGCGCCATCATCATGAAGATGGGATTGAGCAGAACGCGCGGATTCCAACCGAACGCAAACGCGCGCCAGATCAGGAGAACGGCGACGGCCAGGACGGCGACCGTGGCGCCATCGCCCGGACGGAGTTCCGGTTCCAACTGGCGGCTGACCACAAAATCGCCGAAGACGCCGAACATGTGCCGGACTGATTGGAGCAAAAATCCGATGGGATGGCCGGTCAAACCACAGCCCAGAATGCTCCCCCCGATCCAGCACGCCCCATAACAGAAGGCCGAACGCCAAAGGCCGGTAAACAGAATCGCCGCCGCAGGCAGGCAGAGCAAATACCAGGAGCCATGGATCCATGCCGAGGCCGCGACGAGCAACGGAGTGAAAATGAGTGCGGCGCGGCGCGGCCAATCTTTTTCCTGACGCGACCAAAGAAAGAGAATCGTCATCAGGACGGCGTCCGTCAGAATGTAAGGCCGTCCGCGGGCAAAGCGTGTGGTACAGGCCGGGATAAAGACTGCGGCGATGAGCAACGCAGCGAGCCATGCTTCCGGCCGCCGAAACCACGGCACGCCGCAAAGCGTCACCAGCAGCATCAACGCGGTCACGGAGAAAACCACCAGTGACTCGGCATTGCCGCCCTGCACGTCATGTTCCCATTCCAAAATCTTTTGCCAGCCGGGACTGGGGTCAATGGGGAAACCCTCGCGCATGATGACAATGTCCTGCCATGGCTTGCCTGAGATGGTCTTGGCGGCATGACGGAGCACGTCATCCATCGGCAAAAAGCCGTAGCCGATGATTTTGAACGGGATGAAAACAACGGTGCAAACGACGACAATCCAGACGAGCAAGGGAATGTAGCGCTTTACGTTTTGCACAAGCAGGGAAAGCGTATAACAACCTACCTGCGGGGGTCAATGCGCTGCGATGTCCGCAGACGGCGCAGCGCGCCGTCCCTACCAAATTAATGCGCCGCCAACATTGCAGGACTCCCTGATAATTTTTTAGTGGTCGGATTTGGTCGGAAGGGTCAGGCCTGAATCCAGGGTCCACATTCTTATATTTAAAAAAGGCTAAACGTAACTTCGCGTAATTTCGCGTAATTTCACGCAACACCCGTCCGGAGGTGTCGACGCTGGGGTGTTCAATTTTCCGGAAGAAGAATTCCCATAAAAGTTCGTGCTTTAACTCCGGGCGAGTCTTCGCGGCGGAGCGCGGCTCTGTGAGCCGCAGCAATGTCCGGGCTTTCACGACACCCCTGGTTGCTCCAAATATTTTGTGCTTGATGAAGTTGCTGCGGGTCACAGACCCGCGCTCCGGACACCAGGCGGACAAAACCATTAGTGGCCCAAGCCACGCATTTAACACTGTCAACACTGTCGTCGCATTCATACTGGGTGATTTAAGCACAAATGGCCAAGGGTGTAATGTTGCCGGGAAACAAAATCGTCAACCGCAAACAACCGCAAATTAATGCAAATTTTAGTACAGAAGAGCCGAGATGTGGGGAAAAGCGCCGTAGGCCCGACAGGAGGCTGGCTAAGAAATCAAAAGGATTAAGCTTTGCGTAAACGAACATAACATCCTCACAATAAGGTGGAAGCGTAGTATTTTATGTGTCCTGAAAGGTCTTGGCCACTTTCCAAAAGGCATTGGCAACACGCTGACTCAACTCCCGTTCAAATTGCGGGTCGCCCAGGTCGCGATCAACGTGATTGAATAAGCCGTCTGTGCCGACCTCCAAGACGACCCATTCTCCGGTGGGTTTGCGCAGCAAGTCCGCGCAACCAAACGAATCCCAAAGTCCAGTGGCCACCAGTGCGTGTCGCGCCGCCTGAAGTGCTTCAGCCGGCGGGTCAGCCAGCCGTACATAGCGCGCGCCGCGAGCATGGGCGACCCACGGTGATAAACTGCTGCCTTCCGGGAAGCGTCGGGCAACCCAGCCAAAAAGCTCTCCACCTGCGCAATAGGCGCGATAGACTTCAGGGCGTTCTAATCGAACAAATTCCTGAACAATGAAAGGACGCGGCCAGTCCAAGGGCTCAGCAGTCTCACCGGTAATCAGTTTGTGTCCTCCTGCTCCACAACTAGTCGGATATTTAATGCACCATTCATTGCCGGAACGCTGGCGGACGAGCTGACGAACTTGCTCGAAAAAGTCCAGAAGATGCGTCTCCGGCGTTGGTATACCTTGCCCAGAAAAAATTGCGGCAAGCAAACGTTTGTCCGAAGCAAGTCGAATGGCTTCGGCGGGGATGAACACGTTGTAACCGACCGGAGTTTTGACTTCTTCGGCATGAAGCAAATAGTTGAAGCGGCGCGGTTCTTCCGAAATATCAATTCCCAGGGATGAAGAAAGCTGAAGAGCCAACGGCTCGAATGCCCACGCACCATGACCGCTGTTCAGCACGCAACAATCTTTCGGCGAGAGGCTCATGTTCAAGGTGTGCGTAGAGACGCCTAAAGACCAAGAACTAGCCACGCGAGAATAGTGATGTCAACCGCGAAAGCAGAACGGCAAACGTAACTGACCTCTTCACTGGCGCGTATTCGAAGAAATCTCAATGGCAGCCCCCTCTCCCTCAATCCCTCTCCCCCGAGGGGGCGAGGGAAGCCTGCAAAGGCGGTGTCACAGCCACCGCACTCCAAGACGCTGGCGCGATGGCGGACATGTCTAAATTCGTGGCCATAATGTGTTCCATTCTGTCGTCCCTGCGGGACTCTGTCCTACTTACGGCTGATACCCGCCGTTGAAACGGCGGGCTATTTTCGGTCGCGCCATCCGGCGCTAAACAAAATTGGATTTTGAAAGCACGCTTGCGGTTAACTCTTTTCAGTTTTTCCACGCATTTCTTCGATATCAGGCAGGAAGGTGGTCAAAAACCCGATTAGGGGCAGGAAGGCGCAGACTTCGAAAACAAAGATGATGCTGGTGTGATCGGCCAGCGTCCCGAGCGCCGCCGAGCCGATGCCCGCCACGCCAAAGGCCAGGCCAAAGAACAGGCCGCTGATCATCCCGACCCGCCCGGGAACGAGCTCCTGTCCGAAGACCAGGATGGCGGAAAAGGCCGAAGCCAAAATGAACCCGATGATGACGGTCAAGATCGCGGTCCAAAAGAGGTCCACATGCGGCAGCATCAGGGTGAAGGGCGCCACGCCGAGGATGGAACCCCAGATGACGTATTTGCGGCCAAAATGGTCGCCCAAAGGCCCGCCGATATAAGTCCCGGCCGCCACGGCAAAAAGGAACAGAAACAGATACAATTGCGAGGAGGCCACCGAGACATGGAATTTGGTCATCAAATAAAAGGTGTAATAGCTGGAGATGCTGACCAGATAGATATATTTGGAAAAAACAAGGGCCACGAGAATGGCCAGGGCGCGAACGACGGTCTGGCGCGGCAGTTGATGGCCGAGGTCAACGGCGTGCGCGCGCGCGCCGCTTTTGAGTTCAGACAAGTGGTTGTGGTACCAGCCGCCGACCTTGAACAGGACGACGATGGCGATGATGGCCAGCAGGGAAAACCAGATGATGCTGGATTGGCCGTTGCGAGTGATGATGAGGGCGGCGAGCAGCGGGCCGATGGAACTGCCAGTGTTGCCGCCGACTTGAAAGAGGGATTGGGCGAACCCGTGGCGTCCACCGGAAGCCAGGCGGGCGAGCCGGGAGGATTCAGGATGGAAGATGGCGGAACCAACACCCAACAAGGCCACCGCGACCAGCAACCAGGCGTAGCGATCGGCAAACGCAAGGAGGACGACCCCGGCCAGCGTCAGGATCATTCCGCCGGCGAGTGAATAGGGCTTGGGGCGTTTATCGGTGTAAAAGCCGACGGCCGGTTGCAGAAGCGAGGCGACGCATTGGAATGTAAAGGTGATGAGGCCGATCTGCGCGAAGCTCAGGTGCATCGAGAACTTGATGAGCGGGTAGATCGCGGAGATCAGCGACTGGATGGTGTCGTTCAACAGATGGCAGACGGTGATCGCCCATAGGATGGGAAAAACAGTGTGCCCCGCTGGTGGGCGGGCGGCGGAAACTGGATTTTGCTCCTCGGACATCTCAAATTATAGCAGGCTGTTATGCTAAAAGAAATAGAAAGGCTGGGTCATAACGGCGGCCAAATGGCATGGCGGAAAGGGTAGCTTTCGGTTGTCTCACCCCTCACCCTTTCAATACGCGGTGCGCAAGGGACTGCGCCGGTCTCCTGGCGCTTTTCAGGAAGGCTGGTATGAACAATTTTCACGCGCATCCCATCGGCGAAGGAAAAGCGGCAGAGGACTGCCGCAGTCCACAACCTCGCGGAATTTCGCCGCGGGCTCGTGTTCTCGCGGCGACGGTTTCTCTTCGGACGCTCCAGTTCATAACGGCGGCCAAATGGCATGGCGGGAAGGGTAGCTTTCGGTTGTCTCACCCCTCACCCTAACCCTCTCCCCGTTGAGGGGAGAGGGAACAGCGAGAGAACGCTTCACAGTGATTGGAAAGGCAGATGGTGGACGACGGGCTCATCCGTCTTCGCTGCGCTACGACGCGACAAGAGGGGTCAA
>DASXDM010000021.1:0-115843 GCA_036490655.1 Verrucomicrobiia bacterium
GCCATTGATCAGCCGTTTTTCACCGGCATAAAAATAAGCCTCGCACTCGCAACCGTTCCGGGAACTTTCCGGCCAATCGGCCGCGGTGGCGAGAAATGTTCGTTCTTTCAATTGGCCGGTCAAAAAACGCTCATCCATTGAGGGCCAGTCGCCGGGCGTCGGATTTTTTCGTTCCCCCCAATAGCTCTCCAGGTCCTTCGTCGCGATTTTTGTATCGCCCATCTTTGCCCGGAGCAGCCAGATGCGAAAGCGCACGTAATCGTCGGTGGGATCCAGGTCCGCCGCCTTTTCAAAATCGATCAAGGCATCCACCGATGAATGCATGTCAAAATGCACATAACCCCGCCCTTTATATGCCGCGGCATCCGTCGGTCGCATTTCGATGTATTTGCTGAATGCAGTCGCCGCGCCGTCCAGGTCTCCGGCGGACTTCTTCGCGATGGCGAGTGTTTTATAAGCCGCTACATCGTTTGTGTTCAATTGGACATATTTTTCCAGGTCTGCGGATTGCGCGCTGAAATTGCCCGTCAACTTTTCCGCGAGCGAGCGGTTTTTGTAGGCCTCCGCGAAGCCCGGTCGGGACCGGATGGCTTCGGTGAAATCGGCGATCGCCCCGGCAAAATCATTCTTCCCCCCTCTCAAAATGCCGCGATTATTATAAGCATCGGGCGTGTTGGTAGATTCTGTGATGAATTTGCCGAAATCGGCGATCGCCCCGTCGGCATCCCCGAGCCTCTGTTCGGCCATCGCACAATTGTAATGTGCATCTGCAAAATCCGGTTTCAGGGCCATCGCCTTTTTATAATCGGCGACCGCGTTGGGCAGGTCGCCGGCTCGTTGCCGGGCAAATCCGCAGTCGTAATAAATGGTCGCGTCCGGATGCTGGTCGAGATATTTCTCAAAATCCGACACCGCCCCCGCCAAATCGCTGCTATGGAATTTCGCCAGCCCGCGGTTTTTATACGCTTCCAAATAATCAGGCTTCAGTCCGATGGCCGCGTCGTAATCCGCAATGGCTCCCGTTTGGTCGCCGCTTATTTGTTTCGCCTCGGCCCGGTCAAAATATCCGGCCGGGTCGCTGCCGTTCAGGCCGGTGTATGTATCGTAAGCAGAGAGGGCGCCGGGCAGATCGCCGTTATCGCGTTTGAGATTCGCGAGGGCCAGCCATGCCACAGCCAGGTCAGGTTTCAATCCCGTGGCCTTGGTATAGCCGTCCAACGCGTACCGAAATTCGCCCAGCCCCTGTTCCACTTGTCCCAGCGCAAACCAACCCCGCGCATCGCGTGGGTCTAACCGGAGCGATTGCGCCAAATCCACCGCCGCGTGTTGGAGATCACCGGCGGCCTTTTCAGCCATGGCGCGATTATTGTAAGCCATCGCGTCGTCGGGCTTTTGCGTGAGATATTTGCTATAGTCAGCGATGGCGCCGTTTAGGTCGCCTGTGCTTTGCTCCGCTTTCGCGAGGTCGAGATAAACCTCCGCATCATCGGGTTTCAAAGTAGCGGCTTCCCTATAATCGGAAATGGCCCCGGCGAAATCTCCCGTAAGATTCCTGGCGACCGCGCGCAAATGGTAGGCCTCGACATCATCCGGTTTTAACGCCAGATATTTCGTCAATTCATCCACGACTCCCTGCCAATCTCCCTTCGCTTGTTTAGCCAAAGCGCAGTCTTTCTCAGCGAGCGCCAAATCCGGCTTGATCGCGCTGGCCTTGTCAAAATCTGTGATGGCGTCGTCGAAATTGCTCTGGGCCGCCTCCGCCGAGCCGCGCAGGAAATACGCCGGTGCCAAATCCGGCTGCCCGGCAATGGCCTGGGTCGCATTCGAGACCGCTCCGGTGAAGTCACCGTTCCGCTCCTCCCCGACTGCGCGATTGAAATAGTCCATGGCCCCTTGGGAAAAGGTGTTGGCCACCGTGGCCAACCAAAGGGCCAATACCACGATATATCTGTTCATAAACCGCGTGATTTCCAAGTTTTTGGCATTTCAAGCTTGCGTTTTATGCATCTGCGCGGAAGACTGCGCGTTCATTTATGCAAGCGCAAGACGCAACAACATTATATTTGCTTAAATTGTGGTCCTGGTTCGAGGAAAACAAAAAAGCAGTCATCGCCGGGGCCGCCATTGTCATCGTCATCTCGTTTTTCTTTTGGTTTTCATCCGTGCAGCGGGACCAAAAAGAGACCAGCGCGGGCCAGGCCTTCGCCAACCTGATGGTTTCCCCGGCCGGCGAGTCACCCGCCGCCTACGAAAAGATCGCTTCCGATTATTCCGGCTCTCTTGGCGCGCAGCGCGCCGCATTGCAGGCGGCCGTCATGCTGTTCGACCAGGGCAATTATCCCGATGCCCAAACCCAATTCCAACAATTTCTCGATGCGAATCCTGACAGCCAATTTTTTACCCAGGCTGTCTTGGGCAGTGCCGCCTGCCAGGCTGCCCTGGGCAAGTTTGACCAGGCCATCGCCGACTATAAACGCGTCCTCAGCACCGCTCCCTCCGGGGCCCCCGAGATCAATGCCGCGAACTTTGCCATCGCGGGCATCGCGGAATCTCAGGGCCGTTTTAATGATGCGCTCACTTATTATGAAAATGTCGCGGCTGCCGACGTGACCGGCACCCTGGGCGCTGAAGCGCGGCAACGCATCGCGGTATTGCGCACCACCCAGCCCTCCGCCGCTCCCGTCGCCACCCCCACCGGGCATTGACATGAAATTGACGATCATCGGGACCGGATATGTCGGCCTAGTGACCGGGACATGCTTCGCGGAAGTCGGCCACCACGTCATTTGCGTCGACAATGACCCCGCGAAAGTCAAAATGCTCCAGGCCGGGGGCATCCCCATCTATGAACCGGGATTGGAGGAGATGGTCAAAAAAAATACCGCTGCCGGTCGCCTCTCCTTCACTGAAAGCACCGCCGAAGGGATCCAAAAATCCGATGTTGTTTTCATCGCCGTGCCCACCCCGCCGCAGCCCGACGGGTCCGTGGACCTGAGTTTCATCGAGCGCGTCGCGCGCGATATCGCCGTCGCCATGACGGAATACAAGATCATCGTCGATAAGAGCACTGTGCCCGTCAAGACCGGTGATAAGGTCGCTGAAACGATCCGGCGTTATTGCAAATCCAAGGCGGATTTCGACGTGGTCAGCAACCCCGAATTTCTCCGGGAAGGTTTTGCCGTGGGCGACCTCATGAAGCCGGACCGCGTCGTCATCGGCGTTCGCTCGGAGCGGCCCGTCGCCGCCATGAAAGAGATCTACACGCCGTTCAACGCGCCGATCATCGTCACGGACATCAACTCCGCCGAGTTGATCAAACACGCGGCCAATTCGTTCCTGGCCCTGAAAATTTCCTACATCAATGCCATCGCTTCCATTTGCGAAGCCGCCGGCGCCAATGTCCAGGAGGTGGCGCATGGCATCGGCCTCGATGAGCGCATCGGCCGCCGCTTCCTGAACCCGGGCATCGGTTTTGGCGGCAGTTGTTTCCCCAAAGACCTCAGCGCGTTCATCAAGATCGCCGAGCAGATCGGTTACGACTTCAAATTGCTCAAGGAGGTCCAGCGCATCAACTTTGAGCAGATGGACCGGTTCTTGAAAAAGATCACCGATACGCTTTGGGTGCTCAAGGACAAGACCATCGGCGTCCTCGGCCTCGCTTTCAAAGAGAACACCGATGATGTCCGTTCCTCGCCCGCGATCGATCTTTGCCAGCGTTTGCTCAAGGAAGGCGCCAATCTGCGCGTTCACGATCCCAAGGCGATGACCAAAGCCCGGGCGATTCTCCCCAATGTCACCTATGTCGACGACATGAACGCCGTCGCGGAGGGTTGTGATGCCCTCGTCATTGCCACCGAGTGGGTCGAATTCAAAAAATTGGATTTGGACCGCGCGCAAAAATCGTTGGTCCACCCCATCATGTTCGACGGGCGAAATCTCTTTGACCCGGTGGAGATGGAAAAACGGGGATGGATCTACAAAAGCATCGGCCGCTGAATCCTGTGGAGGTCAGCGCCGCTCTTCTCTTTCGTGACGGCAAACTGCTGATCGCGCAACGCCGGAAAGATTCGCACCTGGGCGGTCTCTGGGAATTTCCCGGCGGCAAACGTGAAGCCGGTGAGACCTTTGAAGAGTGCCTGGTCCGTGAGATCCGCGAGGAATTGGGCGTGGAAATCTCCGTGGGCGGATTATTCGAGGAGATCACCCACGAATATCCCGGGAAAACCGTCCATTTGAAATTTTTCATCTGCCGCCTCGTTTCCGGCGAACCCCAACCGCTCGATTGCGCGGCCATCCAATGGATTGATCAACGCGGATTGTCCGATCACCCATTCCCGCCCGCCGATGCGCGTCTCCTCGAAAAATTACACACCTGCGACTTCCGCAGTTTGTGATTTTATCACAGACGTCTGTCTTCCCGCCTAAAGAAACGCGCTAAGAATCGTTCCGAAGAAGATTTATGGAGAGGGACAATGCCCGAACGACACGTTCACGCTCTCCCCTCAACGGAGAGAGGGGGCGTCTGCGTAAGCTGCAGTACGTTAAAATCATTGTGGTGCTGCCCGTCACAGACCCACCTTCATGGAGATTTTTATTCCCCTGTAAAAGCTCCGAAGAAGATTTATGGAGAGGGATAATGCCCGAACGACGCGTTCACCCTCTCCCCCTCGGGGGAGAGGGCGGGGTGAGGGGGCATCCACCCTTGTATAATTGGGCGTTGGATGCTTGTCGCGCCGGCTCGTCTCGCCATAGCTTCAGCGACGGCGGAAGCCAGGCGAAGGCGGATTGAATGTTTCCCTGTTATGCAGCAGTCGGGCGAAAGTGCATTCTTCTTCGTTCCCTTAGTTTCCTTTGTTGTTGAACCTTTTGCTTTGTAGTTAATTTGCCACTTTCCTTCTTCCCCTTTGACGTTGGACGTTGGATGTTTCAGGATCCGATGACCCATGCCCCTCCCTGGTAGGGCGCGTCACTCCGTGCGCGCCGTTCTTCATTCACTCCGGCCATCTCGATCATTTTCGTTGCGCCCTCCGCGTCCTTTGCGTGAGGTTTTTTCTCCGTTCCCTCCTGTGTCCACCCTTGGTCTCTTGGTGCCTTAGTGGTTAAATTTTGCGCTCCTTTCGATGTTGGGTGTTGGATGTTCAGTGTTGAATGTTTCTTTTGTGCTTTCAGGAACCAGTCGCACGCTGTCTGGCTTTCGAGCAATCACAGACGTCCGCCGGCTTCCTCCCTCTCCCCTCAACGGGGAGAGGGATTGAGGGTGAGGGGTGAGGCTGCAATGCGATGTTGAAATAGGGTGGGCTTGAATATGCGCAAAGTACCTGTGCTCTTGGCAATTCCGGCGCAGCCGCTCTGATTGAACGCCCTGAAAGGGCAGGCGAAAATAGCCCGGGGTAAGCGCGAGTCTGAGAGCGCGCCACCCCGGGTAACCGGCCCTGAAAATTTGCCGCTGAAGGCGAAGCCGCGCGATAGCGCGAATCCGATCTGCGGCTAAAGCGTTTTAAGAAAAGTTGTAGCCGTGCGGCAGCGAGGAATTTTGGTGTTTTGAGAGGCTTGAGCGAAGGATTTAAACACAAAGACGCCGGGAATCAATCGAGTCTGCTCTTGAGCACGGGAGAGATCCGGCGGCGAGTGCCTTGTTAAGAAGTAAATCAAGTAGATCTCAACTGCGAATGAAGCCTTCGAGCAATCATAGACGTCCGCCAGCTTCCTCCCTCTCCCTTCAACGGGGAGATCTCTTCACTCCGGCCATCTCGATCATCTTCGTTGCGCCCTCCGCGTCCTTTGCGTGAGGTTTTTTCTCCGTTCAGGGTGAGGGGTGAGAAAGCCCAAAACTCGCTTCTTATGGTGGAATGATTCACTGCACCAAAATTGCAATCCGAATCGCCACGCAAAACCAAACCCGGCGTTACAATTTTCCGTACGCCTCTTCGATGACCGCCTTGAAGTTATTTTCCCCGACATTCACGATCTTCAATTCCCGCTGCGCATTCTCCACGGAATCGCTCGCATGGGCGGCATTGACCATGATATTGGAGCCAAATTCGCGGCGGATCGAGCCGGGCGGCGCCTTGCTCGGGTCCGTGGGGCCAAGCACGTCGCGGATCTTCCGGACGGCATTTACCCCTTCATACACCAAAGCGACGCATTTCTCCGTGCCGGGCTTTGCCTTTTCCTCGTCTGTCGCGCATTCGGACAGCGCATGGCCGGACATGAAGCGCACGATGTTATCAAATTGATTGTCCCCAAAAATGGCGCCGAGCGCATCTCCCAGGGCCGTTTCCACATTGGGCGGGATCTTGAATTTAAACTCCGCCTCAAGTTTCTCCTTGGCGCGCGCGGCGATGGTCGGGGCGAGTTTCGTGCGCAGAAATTCCCGGACCGGCCCATAAAATTCAGAGGCCTGGTTCGTGCTCATGTGCAGCACCTTGGCGCCGACGATGTAAAGTCCTGTGCGCGAGAAAAAGTCGATCACGTTTCCGGGGCGGCCCGTCGCAAAACGGAAATTGTCAGGTTTGATGAGCACCAGCGTGCGTTCGGGAACATCGCCTTGGGGATACGTTGTGACCTTTTCCAAAATGCCGCCGTCGGCATCCGAATGGCGCGCCCAGATCCTTAATTTGGTTTCCGCCTCTTCATTGCTGGGAGAGGCGAGCACGGCGGGTTCAAAATATCGCACCTGGCCGTTGTCATCATCCAGGATCAGGTCCCCGTACGTGCCTCGGATGGTTTCGCCGCTGCTGCGGGCCGGGCTGAGGTTGCCGACCACCGCGCGCACTTTGCGCACTGCTTCGTCCCCGCGAAAAAGCATCACCATCACCCGTCGGCGGCGGCCCGTCTTGGGATCGGGAACAAAATTATGCAGGATATATTCCCGGAGCAGTTCCTGGATCTTCCGGTCCTGGGAATCATGGGCCGAGAGGATATTATCGGCGTATTCCTTGGCCAGTTCCTGGCTCGGCGCGAACATCCGCATCGCGCACAAGTCCAGTCCGGTGCGCGTGATCAGCCGGCTCAATACCCCGCCCGTGCGGGATTTGAAGAGCGAATACGGGGTGACGATGACATAAGCAAGCTGTGTTGAAGGCATAATTTAACCAGTCACTGGCGGAGTAGGAGCAGTCGATGGTGCTGCTGCGCCCTTGCCGCCCAAAATTTTGAACATAACCGTGCCACAGGTCGGGCACTTGCCCTTGATCGCCTTGCGCCCGTTCTTCATCGTCTCTTCGACGCCATTGGCGATCTCCTTTTTGGCTTTGCACTTAACGCAATATCCTTCTGCCATAAAATTGTACCGCCCTTGCTTCATGCTCGAACGGTGCTACTAGGATACCCAAGCCAAACCCCCAGCGCAACTGGTAAAGAAACCAGCTTAAATCATTGGTTTACAGCGGTTAATGTCAAATTATGTCAGCCGGCCGCCTGTTTCCTCAATTCCGTCTTCAGAATCTTTCCGGTGGCGTTTTTTGGCAATGCCGGCAGCACAATCACCTGTTTTGGCGCTTTATAATCCGCCAGTTTGCTCCGGATGAACTGCATTAGGGCCTTTTCATCAAGGGTTTGCCCTTCCACCGCCGAAACGAACGCTACCGGCTGCTCGCCCCGCCGCACATCCGGCACCCCGATCACCGCCGCCTCGCGCACCCCGGGATAATGATAGATCACTTCCTCGATCTCGCGCGGATACACATTGATGCCGTTGACGATCAGCATGTCCTTTTTGCGGTCGGTGATATAATAATACCCGTCCGCATCCCGATGGCCGACATCGCCCGTCAACAGCCAGCCATCGCGGAAGACTTTCTTCGATTCCTCCGGCTGGTTCCAATACCCCATCATCACATTTCCGCCGCGCACACAGATCTCGCCCGTTTCATCCGTCCCGAGCATTTTGCCCTCATTGTCCTGCACGCTCATCTCCACGTTGGCCACCGGGATGCCGATCGAGCCGGGCTTGCGCACCCCGCGCAGCGGATTCTTGGAGACCACCGGGCTGGCCTCGCTCAAGCCGTAGCCCTCGATGAGCGGCACATGGAATTTTTCCTCGAATTCGCGCAACGTCTGCATCGGCAACGGCGCCGACCCGCTGATGAAGATGCGGATGGGTATGGGCGTCGGCAATTGCGCCCCCAGCAGCATCCGGTAAAACGACGGCACCGCGGGCAGGATGGTGGCGCGGCGCGAGAAAATCTCCTGGATCATCGCTCGCGGCGGATGCAGCGATTTCACCAGCACGATCGAGCCGCCGACGGTGAACGGCAGGAAAATCCCCACCGTCATCATGTAGGTGTGAAAGAGTGGCAGGATCACCGCAAAACAATCATCCGAGACCATCGAGAGCACGATGCGGCAGCTATTGATGTTGGTCAGCAGATTGCCGTGCGAAAGCATGGCGCCCTTCGGTTTGCCCGTCGTGCCGGAAGTGTAAATGATCACCGCAAGGTCCTGTTCGGTGCGCGAACAATTACCCGGGTTCCCCGCCTTCAGCGCGGAGAATTCCTCGATACGCAATATTTTTAACCCGTTGCGCGCGCCGGACAGTTCCGCCGCGTGCGCGCTGAGTTCCGCATCAGTGATCACCAGGTCGATGCCGCCGTCATTCAGGATATAGCCCACCTCGGTTGGCTTGAGAAAATTGTTGATGGGGACCACGACCGCGTCTGCGAATAACACCCCAAAAACCGCCGCGGGAAACTCCGGGCAATTTTTCAGCCACAGGGCGACCCGGTCGCCGGGCTTGACGCCGAAATGGCCCTTCAGGTGTGTGCCGATCTTTTCGGCGTCTGCCAGCAGGCTGGCATAGGAGATTTCCTTGTCCCCGAAATAGATGGCGGTTTTTTGCGCGTTCTTTTTGACGCAATCCTGGAAAGCGGCGGCGAGGTTCATTCGTAAAATAGTAGGAAGGACATCCGATTTGGCAAGCTGGCAAATTAACGCTGAAAAAGTGGGAGTCGCGGAGCGGGCAATCTATTGGCATATCGTTGACGGAGCCTATTCCAGGTGGTAGGGCGCGTCACTCCGTGCGCGCCGTTCATTTCCCCCCTGGTGGGGCGAGACTCCTTGTCGCGCCGGCTCGTCTCGCCATAGCTTCAGCGACGGCGGAAGCCAGGCGTAGGCGGACGTCGAGCCCTGATTAAATTTCCCTGTACCCCCTCTCCGGTAGGGCGAAGCTCCTGCTGAGCCATTCTTGGTAGGGCGTTGCTGCCGCGACGCCCAAAAATCGTTTTACCTTCTCCGTGGTAGGGACGACGCGCTTCTTCGCCCCGCCAAAGGTGAGAGCCGTGGAGCGGGGAAACTGCCAGATTGGCGATGATCATGTTCAAGCCGCTGCGCGGCGCAAGATAGTAGCCCACGGCTTTAGCCGTGGGTTGGATGTTCTATCGGCAAAGCCCCGGAAGGGGCGACAGACGAAACCCCGTTTTGTCAAAACACCAAGTCGGACTTCAAACCGTGCCACATCCTAAGGAGTCGGTAGTGTCCTATCACCGACCATGTTTGGAGCTTGGAAGAAATTGTAAAAATTATGGATTGATTTCGCAATGGTTTGGCGCAAATTCAAGGCGACCAAGAGATGAAGTTTGCGACTTTAACAAACTGTACCCGTCCATGAAATCTTTCAAGGCCAGACGGTTTGGAGATGTGATGTGGAGGTTTTCGATCTCTACGACCATCCAAAGGCCAAACGCGCTTATGCATGGAGTCACCGTGAGGGGAAAGACGACAGGGGCGAGCGATTTGTCGCCGTTTTGGAAATTCCTCCAGTCGAATCAGCATTAACAGCCGTGCGCGTGCAAATCGTCAAAGACATCAAAACAGGATATTCAAAATGAAATCCAATATGCTCAGCAGAGTTGTTAAAATATTTTTAGGAGCAGTATTGGTATATCTTGCCGTCAGTGGGCTTCTGAATGGAAAGATTCACGTTGGTTCAAGACAAGGAATGGCAGGACTGGATGCGTTTCGATCCGCTCAGCCTTATACATTTTGGATTTATGTCACCTTTTGCTTAATTGGTGCCATTATTCTTATTTGGAATGCGTTGAAGGGAAAAAACTAATGGGAATGAATTATCAAATTTCAAATTAGGACACTGCCCGGCGGTGTCCTAATTTGACATATTGCTTCCTGCTGTGACTAACGCGCTGATGTTTGAATCCGGCGCGGCTGATTAAATTTCCCTGTACCCACTTCTCCGGTAGGGCGAAGCTCCTGCTGAGCCATTCTTGGTAGGGCGTTGCTGCCGCGACGCCCAAAAATCATTTTACCTTCTCTGTGGTAGGGACGGCGCGCTTCTTCGCCCCCCAAAGGTGAGAGCGGCAGAGCGGGGAAACTGCCAGATTGGCGATGAACATGCTTAAGCCGCGGAGCGGCGCAAGATAGTAGCCCACGGCTTCAGCCGTGGGTTGGATGCTTTTATCGGCAAAGCCCCGGAAGGGGCGACAGATGAAACCCTCTTTTGTCAAAACACCAAGTCGGATTTACGCTTGCTGAATCTCACGCCGGGGCGCAGCTTTAGCGCGTTAAGGATATTTACATGACTAAAACTTTGAAAGTGCGACTCACCAGACCGAGCCCGGATTTAGTGCATGAGTTTCGGAACTTCGGCGAACATGTTTATGGCGCTCTGCGATGGGAAAGATAAGCGCGTATGTTTTCATGGTTTAATTCAGAAAATCAGGTTGATGCAGCATTGATTTGGGTTGGTATTATTGGGGCGGCCATTGAGGTCATTGTGGCGATTATTGCAGTTATTAACGTCCACAAGGAAATTGAAGAATCGCGCAAAAAGATATTAGAACGATATATCGAAATATTCACCTGCATCGCGGCGTTTTTATTTTTGGCGGAAGCAATTCTTGGTTGTAGGTCATCAATGCTGTTGGGAAAACAGCTTGAAGAAATGAGAACCAACAATCTCGTACTGCAAAAGGAACTCCAACCGAGAAATATAACACTTAAGCAAGAAACTAATTTCATTGCCTTATGCTCCTCTCTACCAAAGATGCCAATTAGGGTAATAATTGGGGTAAAAGACAATGAAACGGAAAGTTTTGCCGAACAAGTCAGGCAACTGCTTGATGCGGCTGGTTTCGGCTGCACTAATGGGGGATATATCAGGGATGATACTTTGTTTAGCATTAGGCCAATTGGCGTTTCTGACGAAAGCCAGATTTTTATTTCTGAATTTCGAACAAATGCTCCTTTAAAAATCTATACTAATGAAGCCGGAGAAGTTCATTTTGTATACGATGTTAACCCATTCAACTTTAAACAAATTGACGATGTCGAATATGTTGGGGGAGTTTTTAGCCAGCTTGGGATTCCAATTTCTCACAATGGGAAAGTTCTCACAAATTATTTGAACCCTGGAGAGGGGGCTTTTATTATTCCAGAAAAACTTCACTAAATCATACCAACATGGAGCAACATCGCCCCAAACCCGCCGAAATCCATTAACAATCCAAACCACGCCCCATCCTAAGCAGTCCTACTCATTGACATTAACCTCGCAATCGCCTATTGATGAACCATCAACCGCATCAAAAAATGAAAAATATGTTATCATCACTTCGTGGCTTGAGTTTCCTCCTTATTATCGGACTGGTCTCGCCGCTATTTGTCGGTTGCCAGTCAGCGCCCCAGTCAACGATCAATCTAAGCGCATCCACCAACGGAACCGCCATGCAGCAACCTGCCGGCGCTCCGGCCAGTTCCCCGGTCACTCCACCGGCCGCCGCCCCTGCCGTAAGCGCGTCCGCTCCGGCTACCCCGGCGCCCGGCCAGTTGGCACTGCCGATTCGCATCGCCGCCGGAGCCACGCAAAGTTTTACCGATAGCCAGGGCAATCAATGGCTGCCCGACCAGGGCTTTGTTGATGGTGATACCACCCAACGGCCCGACCTCTCGATCACCAACACGACGGACCCCACGCTTTACCGCTCTGAACACTACAGCATGACCAGTTTTATGGAACCCGTTCCCAACGGCAAATATATCGCCAAACTGCATTTCTGCGAAACGTACGAAGGCATCACCGGGCCGGGCCAGCGCGTCTTTTCCTTTAGCCTGGGCGGCCATGATTTCAATAATTTCGACGTCTGGGTAAAGGCGGGCGGGGCGCAGACGGCCTATGTGGAAACCGTTCCCGTCGAGGTCACTGATGGGAAATTTGTGATCACCTTCACTCAAAGCATGGAAAACCCGCAGATCAACGGCATCGAAATCATTCCCGCCTCCGAATAAAAAATCGCGGCAATTTCACAAGCTGTGACGCCGGCTGAGGCCTGCTGACCTTCGAAGAAATCAGTGACCCGATTTCATTAATATCGGGCTTCAACCGGTGGTTACCGCTCTAACTACCATCTTCCCTCTTTTCATTTTATGTTGCCCGGCAACATTACACTTCCGCTCTTTTCTGCCAATCTCATCCCCTGATGAACGCGACTCAAATCGCAAACCGTTGCCAATTCCTTTGCCACGCGAAGGCGGGTCTGTCGCGCCATCGCGAAACGGCGGTGGATTTACCGTTGTTTACCCTTGTTTACCAATTTTTTTTGCATTTTTTTTTCACCACCATACTGCTCCCGCCCTGTGGGAGGCGGATTCAGTCCCTTCATGTGTTGCACGAAGTTACGCGAAGTTACGCGAAGTTACGCGAAGTTACATTTAGGCATGCATACCTCTGCCAACCAATTTTGATGAATTCCAATCAGGAAACCGCCTTGAAAAAAAGATTAAGTTTAACCGAATTTAACTGCCTTCCAGCGGTGCGAATAGGATCGGCACGCCAAAAAACTCCATGCAAAGCCTCAAAATCCGGCCAATTCTTGAATTCTTGCGTTAGAGGGCAAAAGCGGTTAATTTTAGTTACTTACATCGAATTTTGGGGACTGACTGCAAACGTGATAGACACCGTACAAACGCTCACTGAATTTCTTCCGGAATTACGTGCCGCCGACTGGGTCGCGCTGGACACTGAGGCGGACAGTCTTCACGCCTATCCGGAGAAGGTTTGCCTCATCCAATTGAGTATCGTTGGCCAGGACCGCCTGGTTGATCCGCTGGCCGGCCTGGACCTCGACCCGCTGCTGGATGCCTTGAACGCCCATGAGCTCATCATGCACGGCGCGGACTACGACCTGCGATTGCTCGAAAAACACCATGAATTCATCCCCTCGGCCATCTTCGATACCATGCTGGCTGCGCGTTTGCTGGGCGAACGGCAATTCGGATTAAGTTCCCTCGTCGAAAAATTTCTCGGGGTAAAACTGGATAAGACTTCGCAGAAAGCCGATTGGGCCCGGCGCCCGCTCACCGAGCGGATGGAAAAGTATGCCCGGGCGGACACGCACCATCTCAAGCCGCTCGCGGATAAATTGAAAGGTGAACTGGCCGCAAAAAAACGGCTGGAATGGCACCAGGAATCATGCGCGCGCCTCATCAAGAATTGCACCCGGCCGCAGTCTGTGGATAGCAATCTGGTTTGGCGGCTCAAGGGCAGCACGCGATTGGGACGGCGCGGGCTGGCCATCCTGCGCGAACTCTGGACCTGGCGGGAAGGGGAGGCATTGCAGGCCAACCGCCCGCCCTTTTTTATTTTAGCCCATGAAAAACTTGTGGATATCGCCGCCATCGCCGCGGACGATCGCCCGATCGAGAACCTTCTTCCCTTGAAAATATCTCCGCGCCGCAAGAACAGCTTCATGGATGCCGTCAAAGCCGGCGCCGCGATACCCGTGGAGAATCAACCCGAAATCATCAAGCACAACTTTCAGCGGCCGTCCGAGGCGGAATTCCGCCGTTATCGGGAATTGGAAAAAAATCGCGACGCGCGGGCGCATGAACTGGGCATCGACGCCACGCTCATCGCCAGCCGTGGCATGCTCGGTGACCTGGCTGGTGATTGGGATAAAACTGCGCCTGAATTGATGAATTGGCAGCGCCAATTGCTGCAATCACCAAAATGAGCGCGTTGCCGGATTTTCTTAAAGATACCCAGTGGAAGAATGCGGCGCAGGAACCCGTCACCGGCGACGCCTCGACCCGAAAGTATTTTCGCCTCCGTAAGAACAGCGAAACGGCAATCTTGATGGACGCTTCCAGGGCCCGTGAGACGGTCCCCTCATTTGTTCAAATAGCCGGACATCTTTGCGCGCTGGGCCTGAGTGCGCCAAAAATTATTGCCGGCGACATTGCGGATGGATTTTTGCTGTTGGAAGATTTTGGCGACGAAACATTTTCGGAGTTGTTGGAAAAGGGTTTTAATGCTGAAGAACTTTTCACGTTGGGAACGGATGTTTTGATCGGCTTGCACAAACAGCCCGGCGCCGCGCCCCGTGATTTGCGGACGTATAGCCCTCAAAAAATGCTGGAAGACGCGGAATTGTTCGTGGCCGTGAATGAGATTTCTGGAGACGGCGCGGAAGAATTCAAAAAAGCCTGGCACGAAGTCCTGCCGGTGGCCCATCAGGTCCCAGGCTCGTTACTGCTCCGGGATTATCACGTTGCCAACCTCATGTTGTTGTCCGGGCGCGAGGGCATCTGCCGTGCGGGCTTGCTCGATTTTCAGGATGCCTATCAGGGGCCCATCACTTACGACTTGGTTTCGTTACTGGAAGATGCGCGGCGCGATCTGCCGGCTGGCCTCAAGGAAAAGATGATTTCACGCTATCTCGGCCAATTTCCAAATTTGGATGTGGCTCAATTCAAGACCTCCCTGGCCATTCTCTCGGCGTTGCGACACACCCGGGTGCTGGCGGTCTTTGAAAAATTGAGCAGACAAGGGAAGCCGGATTACAAAAAACTTCATTCGCCCCGTGTGAAACGCCTGTTGCATGAGGCGCTGCGCCATCCCAAACTGGCCGCGCTGAAAGATTGGTTCGCCCGATATGCGAAATAAGATCAAACGCGCCATGGTCCTCGCCGCCGGTTACGGGACACGGCTGCTGCCTTTGACGGAACGGATGCCCAAGCCGCTCGTGCCCGTCGCGGGCAAGCCAATGATCGAATACGCTCTCGACAAGCTCGTGGCTTATGGCATCGAGGAAGTCGTCGTCAATGTCTCGCATCACAAAGCGCAATTGATGGATTACCTGTCTGCCTTCAAAAGCCTCAGTTTCAAGATTTCCGAGGAACCCGAGCCGTTGGAGACCGGCGGCGGATTGAAGAAAGCTCTGCCGTTGCTCGGTGACGAACCGGTGTTCACTATCAACAGTGACATCATCTGGTCGGATACTGGCCAAAGCGCGTTGGAACGGTTGGCCGATTCCTGGGACAATGAGAAAATGGATTTCCTTCTTCTGGCGCAATCCAAGTCCGCCGCCATCGGCCATGACAAAGGCGAAGACCACCTCTTCATCAAACGCGAGAATACCATCGGTTGGAATGAACAATTGGCGCCTTACATCATCGCCGGAATCGGAATTCTTCATCCCTGGATTTTGCAAAACGTGCCCGATGGAAAATTCACCGTCAAAATTCTTTGGCATGAAGCGATGAAACATAATCGCCTGAAGTGCCTGCCTCATCAGGGACAATGGTTCCAGACCGGGACACTTGCGGATATCGCGAAGGCGGAGAGTCACGCTAACTTTCGCGCTTGCACTCATTAGCGTTGAGGCGCAGGTTTGGTCTTAGTTGATAGCGCACGTCTTAACCGCTTGATATGCTTCATTCAAACCACCGTGAAACTAAATCGCCACCAATGCCCCGGCTTCACTTTGATTGAACTGCTGGTGGTCATCGCTATCATTGCCATCCTGGCGGCGATGCTTCTACCCGTTTTATCGAGCGCCAAATTGAGGGCGCAACAAGCCGGCTGTGTCTCCAATCTCAAGCAACTCGTCACCGCCAATGTCATGTTTTCCGACGAGCATGATGGCATCTGGATGGTGCCATCCCGCAGCGGCGATCCCGATTATCCCCAATCCCAATGGCTGGGCGTGTTGCTCCCCGACGTTGAAAAAGTCACTTCCCTGACCAATCCAACCCCATTGCTGCTTTGCCCCACCGCCTCCATGCCGGTGACCACAGGTATGGGCGAATCTGAAGGAAATTTTGGTATGTTTGGGACTGCTGACCGTGGTTACATCCGGAATTGCAGCAATGGCCGGGCGATTGAGAGCAGTTATTTATATAACGGCTGGTTTTATTCGGGCACCGGTGAAGATCTCTCCGTTTCCACGGCGACCAGCGATGGCTATCCGGATTATGCCACCAATTACTTTTTGAAGGAATCATCCGTTCAAAGCTCGTCAACGACGCCTGTCCTCTTGGATGGGATTTGGAGTGATGCGTGGCCCCTCGAAACCGATCCGCCGGCGGACAACTTATACTTTGGCTCCGGCGGCGGGCAGATGGGCACGGAACTGGGGCGCTTTACCATCGCGCGGCACGGCACCAGGCCCGCCCAGGCGAATGCGGAGTATGCTGAGGACTGGAAGACCTCACCGCCGCGCGGCGCGATCGACATCGGGATGGTTGACGGCCATGTGGAACTCGCCAAATTGCAAACACTCTGGAGTTACACCTGGCATCTCAATTGGAATCAGTCGATCGCGTCCCCATAGCTGAAAGTGAATACATTGCCTGCACACGTGTCACAGCTTCCCCAATTCCTGCCGCAATACTTTTGCCAGCGGCTGGATCGTCTTCTCACTGAATTCAAAACTGCAACCCGCCGCCGCAAACAATTCCGGCAGCGGCCGCGAACCGCCCAGTGCCAAGGACTTTTTGTAATCGTTCAACGCCTTGGCCTTGTCGCGTTTTGAATTGGCCCAAACCTGCAATGCTCCGAGCTGAGCGATGCCATATTCGATGTAGTAAAACGGGTGGAGGAAGATATGCAACTGCCGATGCCACAGGTTTGCGCGCGCGGATTCAAAACCCGACCAGTCCACGTCGCCACTGAAACGGTCCATCAAGCCCAGCCACGCTTTGCGCCGCTCATCCCGCGTGTGACCCGGGTGAGTATAAATCCAGTGCTGAAACGCATCCACGGTGGCGATCCACGGAAAAACACCGACCACGCCTTCCAGGTGCACCCGCCGCGCGCGGTTCGCATCGTCCGGCTGATAAAATTCCCCGATGAATTCGTTGCCGAGCAATTCCATACTCATGGATGCGACCTCGCAAAATTCTATCGGCGCATTGCGGTAGGAATACAAGTCTTCATCGCGTGTGGCCAGCGCATGAAAGGCATGGCCGGCTTCATGCAAGATCGTCTCCACGTCGCGCTGCAACCCGATGGCATTCATGAAAATGAACGGCAATCGCGATTCGGCGAGAGTCGATTGATAGCCGCCCGGCGCTTTGCCCTTGCGATTGTCCAGGTCGAGCAACTTCAGGTCGTCCATCTGCTTAAACCCGCGCGCCAGTTCGGCGTCCAGTGAATTAAAAATCTTTTGCGTGCGTGAAACCATTTCGTCCACCAGTGCAAAAGGCTTTAGTGGCGGACGATTCAGCGGATCCACGGACAAGTCCCAGGGACGCAATTTGTCCAAACTCAATTGCTTGCGGCGTTGCGCCTGCAACTCGCGTATAATCGGAACGATTTCCCGCGCGACCGCATCGTGAAATTTTGTGCAATCTTCCGGCGTATAATCAAAACGTCCCAGCCGTTGGAATGCGTAGTCGCGATAGTTATCGAAGCCTGCGTTTGTGGCGATCTGTCCGCGGATTTTGATCTGCTCATCGAAGATGGCGTCAAACTTGTCTGCCTCCTGCAGTCGGCGATTGGCCACGAGCTTCCACGCCTCCTCCCGCATGGCGCGGTCGGGTTCTTCCAGGTAACGCCCCATCTGCACGAGTGTTTTTTCTTCCCCGCGAAAATTCACCGTCAGTGAACCGGTCAGCTTCTGGTACTGCTGCGATAGTTTGGCCTCTTCCGTTTCCAGCGGGATGCTTTCCGGCCGGAACAGTTCCACGTGATTTTTTACGTCTCGATCAAAGACCTCGTAACGCGCGCCGGCCACGCCCACGTCGCCCATCTGGAGCAATTCCCCGCGCAACGGGTGCGTGACATAAATTTTCTCCAGCGCGAACTGGCGCGGTTTGAGTTGTGGTTCGACGTTCTCGACGAAATGCAGATAGGCCTTTTCCGCGCCGGCATCATCCGTATGGCAGGTCATGGCGATGTAACGGCGGGAAGCTTCCTCATCGAGCGCGGCATTAAGTTCGCTCCAGTCAAGCAGCCAGTGTTCCAGATCGGCGGCGGAAGTGGCATGCCTGGCACTTTTTTCCAATTGGTCGAACAACGGCGCGATGTGCGGCCAATCGCCGAGGTCAATATTTTGCGGGACGAATTTTCTTGGCCTGGCAGCGGGCAATTTACCGAACGGCAACAGATTCATCCGAAGAAAATAACAAACATTTACAAAAAGAAAAGACCGGGAGGCGGGAAAAGGGAATCAAAATCAAAGCTTCGTCCGGATGCCGCACGCACGCAGGACGCACCAGCGGGAAATGGCTTCATAGATGGCGAATAGTCCGGGCACGACCAGGATCAATCCCCACAACGAATAATCGCAGACAATGATTCCCGCGATCAGGCAAAGCGTCCCGACAACGCCCCGCGCGATCCGGCCATGACGGTCGAGATTCGGGCGAAAGAATTTTGCCATGGAAAAAATCTATCACGTCGCCCGCCAAAAGCCAAGTGTTGCGTGCCCAATACGGGGCAGGCATGATTTGGAACATGGATGTGCTCAAGTATCTCAGTTCCATTGACCAAAGCTACATTTGGGCAAACCTCATATGGTCAACGGTCGCCAGCGGTTATCTGATCTATGGGTGGAAACAAAAAATGTTGATTCCATTCGTAGGCGGATTGCTAATGACGGCCGTGGCGTGGCTTATGCCCTGGCTGATCATGACCCTGGTCAGCATCGGCATCATGGTCGCTGTCTGGTGGCTCGTGAAGGAAGGATATTGATTCTCCCATAGAAGCAAAAATGGAATTAAAGAGGGGATTGTCTTTATTGAAAATTAGTTCAATTAATGTGAGTAATTAATTTAAGAAATCACTTGCAAGAATCCGGGAACAAGCCGATAAACAATTATTGCCTATGAAAACAAGTGTACCTATCAGCTCACTGTTGTATCACAAGGGGGCTGCGGTGTCGGTGATTTCACCCGAGGCCACCGTCTTCGACGCCATCAAACTCATGGCCGATAAAAACATCGGCGCATTGCCTGTCGTTGCCCACGGCCTGCTGGTCGGCATCTTTACCGAACGCGATTACACGCGCAAAATCGCGCTGCAGGGGAAGACCTCCAAACAAACCCTGGTGAAAGAAGTTTTATCGCGTGGTGTCGTGGCCGTAGCTCCGGGCGATTCGATCGAAGATTGCATGAGATTGATGACCGAACGTCGCGTGCGTCATCTGCCGGTGCTGCAAGGGGATGAACTCGTCGGCATCGTTTCCATCGGTGACCTGGTGAATTGGATCATTTCGGCACAAGACGCGACCATCGCGCAAATGGAACAATACATTGCCGGTGGCGTGGTGGCATAAACGATCACCAGACTGCAGGGAAACACGGCTGTTTATTTAGTTCCGGGTCATGCTGCACTTGCATGGTTGAAATGCGCTGATCTCTAAAGCTATTTCTCGGAAGGCCCGTAGACAAACGGTTGGATATGACGGTTGGCGGTCACGGCTGTTGGGAGAGATTTTGCAGTTGCGGCTGACTCATTAAACTTGAATGTGAAATCTGGCTGGAAGCTGAAAGGACGACTTTCCCGTCGATCAATGATAGGCCAGTTTGATCTTCTACCTGGTCGATAAGTTGTTGTCTTTCGGCTGGACCTGGCTCCGGGGGTGTCGCGTCCAGTGCGAACAAGTTCAATTTCCATAGGCGTACTCTGCCATTGAGACCACAGGTCAGGACATAACGACCATTAGAAGACACTGCCAATCCATAAATACGCCCAATATGTGCCGGGATTTGCCGCAACTCAATGCCCGTGCGAACGCTCCAGACACGGAGCGTTCCATCTAATCCACCGCCAAGGATCAACCGCCCATCCGGTGAATAGATCGCCGCATCACATCCCAAATCACCGTCATCTAGAATCATGGGAGAATTGGTGGGTGTTTTTAAATCCCACAAGCGAATGTCATCGTTCCACGCCGCCGTCAAAACCTGCTCACCATTGGAAGCAAATGCAACCGAAGAGACTTGCCCCAAATTTCCTGTGAAGCGGCGGAGTATCTCTCCCGATGGCACCTTCCAAAGAATGGCAGTTCGATCGTTCCCACCGCTTAAAGCAAAATGCCCGTCAGGACTGAAAGCTACCGAATTTACTGTGCTATCTTGCCCTTTGAACAATCGTTCGAGTTGTTTGGTTTGCAGATTCCACAATCGTAAATCTTGATCCGCCCCGCCGCTCAAGGCCCATAGATCATTTGTACTTACGGCAGCGCACCAAATAAGTGAGGTGTGACCAATGAGTTTTGAAGTTTCATTCCCGGTTGCGACGTCCCAAATCCGGGCAGTTTCATCATGAGATGCGGTCAGCAAGTCCTGACCATTTTGGAAATAGGTGAGGGCGGTAATGGGTCCTGTATGCCCTTTCCAAACGGAAAGCGGTTTTCCATCAGGAATGCTCCACTGCCGTATTGTTAGATCGTCTCCCGCCGTGACCGCGGTACCTCCATCCGGCGCAAAGGCCGCCCGGCGGACGATATATTGGTGACCAATAAGATCACATACATCAGATTCCTGTGGAATCGACCACAAACAAACCCGTCCATCCTGAGCACAAGACAACAAATAGGCACCATTCAAAATTGGCCGTATCCCCGTTATCCATCCGGTATGCCCAGAAATTTGAAAACGCTCTTCACTGTGATCCAAATTCCAAACTCGAATGGTCTTATCTGCTCCACCCGAAAAGATTGTCTGTCCATCGGCAGAGATGGCCAATGTACCAATGGAAGCATCGTGAGCGTGTATTGAGTAAAGAAGACGAGGTGAGGATGTGGGTTGCCAAACCCGGACCATACCGTCACCACCGGCAGCAAGCAGCCTGGTGCCGTCAGGCGTAAATAATGCAATGGCAACATCCTCATTATTTCCAGTCAATGTCGCAATTGATGACCCATCGCGAGCCAGCCAAAGCTTGATGGTTTTATCGTCGGAAGCACTCACCAGAATTTTACCATCGGGGCTGGTTGTCACGGAATTGACACCTTGTGAATGAGCTTCAATGCGGTAGCGTATCTGGCCATCGGCCAAATCCCATGCGATGATTGTCCGGTCGTCACTGGTAGAATATAAAGTTTGACCATCCGGGGAAAACCAAACTGATGTGACCAAGCGGGTATGTCCTTTCAATTCCTTTACGAGCTGCCAGGTTTTGATAGACCAGAGGCGGACAATTCCATCGGCATTTGCGGTGGCAGCATACTTTCCATCCCTGGATATGGTGATTCCCAGTACGGCGGTGCCGCGAGTGTCATTTTGACAAACGATTTGCCCCGTTGTGGTTTCCAATTCAATAACTCTTCCATCATCACCGCCAACATAGGCAATCCGCTCATCCGGCGACAAAGCCAGAGCGTTGAGTGGAGTTTTTAGATGAAGGTCCCATAATGCTTTTGTCGTCCGATTGGTCAGATCTTCGACAACCGAACAAGCGACCGAGCTTGGGTCAAGTATTTGAGCTTGTGAGAGGAAAATAACTTGCTGGGCGATATCTCGCGCACCATAGGCAGCATTGGCACGGTCAACATAAATTTGGGCCAGTCGATGGCGTGCATCTAAAAGGTTTTGTTCGGCCTCCATTTTCTCTTGTTCAGCCTGTTTTTGTTCAAACTTTGCGATGGTGCCTGCCATCAGGGCCAACAGCGTCAAAATCGAGAAACCAGCGACCAATTTTTGCAAACGCCGGGAGCGGGCACGTTCCTCTTTAAGCTGTCGTTCCTTGTCACGCTGAACCAAATCATCGAAGCCAACGCCCAGCAGCCCCGCCATTACTCGCAACTTTTCCCTTTCCAACACAAGCTGGTGAATCTTGTCCTTTAGAGAGGCCTCCTTGCCGTCCAATCCCCGCACATCTGCTGCAATCGGTTCGGCGTGTTGCGTCAAATTCAAATTGCCATCCGCTCCCAACGGATGGCGCAACGCCTCTGGAAAGCATTCCCATGCCGGATCAAATCCCTTGCCCGGTTCGCTCGCATTAGGTTCCCCGTCAATAATAATGGCCAAAATCCGGTTCGCTCGACCCAACCGCTTGAATTCCAGTACCTCCTGATTGACGTAAATGGATTTTGCCGAACGGGGAGAGCAAATCACGACCAGATAGCGAGATTTTTCTAAAGCTTCATTAATGGCCATCCCCAAATTGGCATTTGTCGGTAATTCTTTCTCATCTTGAAAGGAAGGATACATACGGGCCGGCACTGACTCGTTAGCATGGCCATGCCTACCGACCAGTTCTGGAGGAACCTTGAAGTTCTCCACGGCCTCATGCAACCAATCGCCCCAGAGATTTCCACCCTTGCGATTATCCTGATGGCTGTAACTGATAAATGCCCAGTATTTGAATTCAGTGGCCATGACCGTCAGAGCTTCGTAACGCTGGATGAATTGAGCGGGGAATAGGTTGCCCTCGGATAAAAATGTTCAATGCAGACATTTTTTTCAGCATAGTCTTCCCCGGTTTTGCGCAAAAACGGCTTGAGTTTCACATTGTCCATTTCAGTTTGGCCCTTCACCATATGTTTGGCTTCATCAGGGCTTACGGTGAAAGGCTGATCATAACGGACGTAGGTGAACTTTTGTTCGGCCTGATTGAAAAGCGATGGTTCATTCAGCGATCCGATTTCCGTATCCATTTCCTTGACGCCCAAAATATGACGACCGTCCTTTGAATCCATTTCATTTCCATTGACCAAGTCCCCTAAAATGCGACACAACTTATCCTGATCATCTCCAACCGAGCTAAGCATGGCCGGAGCCAGATATTTTATCTGGTCCAGCATGTTGATTTTTCCAGCCACTTTTGACGGCAATTTTGCGCGGACAGAACCAGTTCCCACTGAAATAACGTGCAGGTCTTCGCGGTTGGCCCGCCATCCCAGCTTATATTGAGGCAGCGTCGCGGTGAGTACGGCGATGAGGGAGGGATTATTATAAGGCGTTAGACCGCCGTCTACAAAGAGAAATTCACTTTTGCCCAATTTGATTTGTTCGGGTGGAAAATAGTAGGGCGCAGCGGTGCTGGCGCGAAGCAATTGCCAAATAGGAATGTCCAAATTGCAATCCTCACGCGAACTGCACATATATTTCGCGTCGGGATTATTACACAATGGCCATGACGTACCGGTGGATGCATTTCGCATGACGACCAGCAGATATTTGCCAAGTTTCGGCGAACCAAACTTTGCCGGCGTTCCATCGTTTTCGACAAAGGTTTCTCGAAAAAATTCAGCAATGGCCCCAGCCCGAAATTTTGATTTCCACCGGCGATACCAGCGCTCGCGGGCAAACATTTTAGAGGCTTGATCATCATAGAGCTTTTTAATTTCTGACACAGGCATTCCCCATTTGAGAAATGCCGCGATGATGGCGCCCGTGCTGGTACCGGCGATCAAATCAAATTTGTCTGCCAGGACGAGATCGGGTTTGTTGTGCTCCTTGCGAAACAATTCCTCAATTTTGGCAAGAATCTGCAGGGTGAACACCCCGCGAATGCCGCCGCCATCGAGCGCCAGGATGCGTTTTGGTTCTGATGGGGGATTAGACATAATCTTAATTTGGCTCACCGGCAAATTTTCGGAACGAATGCCACTCGACCACTTCTTGGAGCAATTGCGCTTCAGTTTCTGTGGCGATGCGCGCCAGGCCATTCCAGGTTTTGACTGCCTCCAACCGTTTTTTCGCATCTTGCAGCATCGAAACCATTTCGGCATAGCGCACGGCCCGGCGTGAATAATCCTGCGTGACGATCAGCAAAAAGAACGCGGTGCTGGCCAATGGCAATAACAGTGAGAGATATTTGGGGATGAGCAAAGCCAATTCAGGAAGCTCCAGCATCGAATGGACAAAGGCCAGTAATGAGCACAACGTGGCCACTGTCGTGCTCGCCAGAGTATAGAATTTAAGTCTTTTATAAGCAGCCTGTGCCATTTCACCCTTCACGGAAAAAAACCTGATTTGATCTTCGACACGCGCCTTCAAATATTCATCGCGGACCGATTCCAACGGCGGGGTTGGCTCTTTATCGAGGACCCTGATCAGACGCAGGTTCCGGCACATCCGGTTGAATCCCTGGATGGAAATTTTTGGGAAATGATCCGCACGCTGCCGCATGCCCCACATCGCCAAAAAAGACCTGCAGATTTCCGCCTGGATCCGGTTCTTCATCCATTCATCGCTTTTCCTGCGATGTTGCAATGCCGAGATAAAGGCAACCCCCAAAAAAATCAATTCCACCAGCGTACTTAACGGATTGACCATCTTGATCCCGACATAACGTTCAAAGGACAATGCCGTCAAACCGACCGCCGAGGCGGCCAGTTGGAAAAGAATGATGCGCAGGATGAGATGCCTCGATTTGGGTGCGTGAAGCTCCGCAGCCTCGTCCAATTCCTGAAAATTGTTTTTGACGGTCTCGCGCGGATTGTCTTTCCAATCGGTGGGTATCGATCTTGCCGGCAAACGCTCCAGCCCTTCTTCGCAGATGCTTCCCGTGGTTGGGTCGATGATGATCAAGGGCTTCTCAAGCTTTCTGGCGTAATTGACCACATCGCCAGTTCCGCCAAAACCGGCGGCTGGCCGGCCATCCCAGACTACCACCATGACGTCTGCCCGGTCTGTCGTGACAATCCCGGTTTCCATATAAGCGCCCTCTTTGGATTCTTCACCTGAAACTTCTTCAATATGGGTCGCCTTTTCGATGAGCGGAAGGACCCGTTGCCAATCGGCCGGGGTAAAATCATGTTCAAAACGGTCTTTCGAAAAGGGAAGAATGATCAGATATGGTAGATGGCGTTGTGCCACCTCTTCCAAAAACAAGGTATCCGCCCCACTGGCCGCCGATGAAATCGTTGCCAGCGGACTTCCATTGGCAGATAACCGTTCAAACACCTGATGAACGCCTGCAGCGACAGCTTTGGGATCGGCCAGCTTTCGATGGCCACTGAATCCAACCACTGTCCATTCGGGAAGCATAGTTATCTATTTCTTGACCCAACTCACGGCGATTTCGTTGTTGGTGTTGGTCACGGTGCTATCAGTCGCATCAGGAAATTTTCCTGAATTTTTTGCCACACCTGAAATCCTGGCTGACTGATCATAATTTTTATTCTTCGTATGAATGTTTTTTCAAGGTGATGGCTTAACGGCCTCTAATTGACGCAACAGCTTTTCAAATTGCAAGGTTCTCGGATGGTTTGGCCCCAAAACACTTTCGGCTCCATCAGCGGCACGGTGGGCGAATTGTTTGGCTTCATCCGCCTTTTTTTCATCCATGAGACAAATCGCAAGATTAAAGCAGATCAATAAAGTCTCGGGGTGTTCCGGGCCAAAGATTGTCTCGTCGAGTTGGAGCACTTCCCGATACTCGGTTTCCGACTCACCATAACGTTTCTCATCACGCAGCACATTGGCCAATCCCCGCCGTGACCACAACGTCTCGGGATGTTCCGGTCCCAATATTTGCCCCGCAGACTTGATCACCTCCCGAAATTCCGTTTCGGCTGCGGCATAATTGGTCTCGGCACGCAACACATTGGCCAGATTGTAGCGGCTCATCAGAGTGTAGGGGTGGTCCGGGCCAAGAACTTTTTCCTGGAGGGCGATGACCTCCTCATATTCGCTCTGCGCCCCGGCATATCTGCCTTCAGTGAACAGTGCGTTGGCGAGGTCATTGCGGCTTTTAAGCGTCGCGGGATGCTCAGGGCCGAGGACACTCGCCTCCAGTCCGATCACCTCCCGATAATCCTTCTCAGCCTCAAGATCACTGCCTTGTTCCAAAAGCACGCTGGCCAGATTATTGCGGCTGTCGAGTGTTTGAGGATGCTCCGGACCGAGTACGCCGGTCTGGTTTTTGATAACCTGTCGCAAATCCTGTTCTGCTTCAGGGTATTTCCCTTCGGCCCGCAGGACACTCGTCAGGTTGTATTGGCTGATCAAAGTCGCGGGGTTGTCTGGACCCAATACCATGATTTGAGTATTGATCACATTTCTGTATTCCGTTTCGGCTTCGACATACTTCCCTTGCTCGAAAATCACGGTGGCAAAATAATAACGGCTCCGCAGCGAGTCAGGATGTTCCGGGCCGAGGACCATTTCCTGGGTTTTTATCACATCGTCATATTCTGTCACCGCTTCCGGATACCTCCCCTCGTCACCGAGAGTGTTGGCATGCCACATACGGGCCGTAAGTGTGTCGGGATCCTTGTCGCTGAGAGACTTCGTTTCGAGTTTAACTACGTCCCCAAATTGTCCTTCCGCGTCCGTATATTTTCCCAGGTCCTCCAGCACGATGCCCAGGCGCAGCTGGCTCATCAGTGTATCGGAAGAATTGGTTCCAAACACCTGCTCCTGCCGTGCGATCACATCTTCCAGTTCTGTTTGGGCCGCGGCATATCTTCCTTCGCGTTCCAGGGCATAGGCCCGGTAACTGCGCAATTCCAGGACTTCCTTGTCGTTTTCCCCTCGCGCATCACGGTATTTATCCAGGGCGGCATCATAATTTGTTTCGGCCTCTCCATAATGCCCTTGTTCGACGAGAATATATGCGATGTCCGCCCGGACGTCCGCCCATTCCAATGGACCGCTTGCGCGGTCGGTCAGATGGTCCGCCTGGCGATAATAGCCGAGCGCTTCGTCATATTCGATGCGGTCGCCCGCAACATTGCCGGCCAGTTGCAGCGCCAGGATGGCATCGGAAGTTTTTGGCGGTGTCGCATTCCGTGCTTCGGCTACTGCGACCAATGCCAGGCGCTCCGCTTCATTGTAATCCTTACCCACTTCAGCAGTTTGGGCCCGTTCGTAGGCGCTCTCCGCAGTCGAATTTATTAGTTCCTCAAGCTCATTAGTCAGTTGCCCCGGAGTGATGCCTTTGTCTTTGGCCCATTCATGCAACGCTTTGTCAATATTCGGTTGAATCTCCGCGGCCGTCAGTTCTGGCTTTTCACGACTCTCCTGTATTTGGCTGTAGTAAAGATTCGTTACCGTTTGCCGCAGACTATTGACCTGGTTGTTGGTCTCGTTCTCCTTTGCCAACTGCCAGATCACTGCCCCGACCAGGAGGAGGAGCAAGACGAGGACGGCGGTGGCCCATTGTTTGACGCCGCGCCGTAAACGCGCAAGTTCGTCTCGCAACATCAGCACGCTGCTTTTCAATTCCGCCTCGCTGTTCAGATGATAATAAAGTTGCGACTCCGATTTCAGTCGCCGGTGATAGGCCTCTTGAAGCCCGCGCAATTCCTGCGGTTCCTCCTTGTACGTATCGCCCGGGAAATCGTCGTCCAAAAACAAATACCAGACTTTCTTGCCGCATTTCTTGGCGTAGAGTGCTTCATATTGGGTATAGCTCACGCGTCCGAAAGTCTCATCCGGTTTGGGAGGTTCGGCCCCATAACATTTCCCGATCAATTGGACAACGCCATGGCAGTCGTCAATTTTCCGGTGCAACATCTCCCGCAAATCTCCCTGCTCCGTGCCGAAAATGTCCTGCCACACCGGTTCGTAGCCAAGCATTTGGAGCGTGTTGGAAACGAGTTGGCGCGCGCTTTTCAGCTCTTTGCTGACGGCGGAGATAAAAATGAGCGGGCGAGGGGCCACGAGAACCATTGGCTAGATTAAACAGCATTGACCGTCAAGTAAGAAAAGGCTTGCGTCCATGGGGGAAAATTGCGACTTGAAGAGTAGTTGTGAAGGAAAATCCAAAAGACAGAGACCAAAATCGCCCTATTCTTCTTTGGATATGTCTTGCCTTATTGCCGCTGCTGGCTTCGTGCGCCGCGCCGACCATGCGCAGTCAATTTGTCAATTACAACGACGCCTACGCGACTTCCTTGAACAAGCAAATGCTCCTGAACCTGGCCCGGCTGGCGAATGGGCACCCTGCCTATTATCTGGCCATCGGTGAGATCGATAACCGTTACACCTTCAGCAGCCAGACCAGCGCAGGCATCAACGGCAGTCTTCAGGATTCGCATACCACTACGGGCAATACGCCCTTTGTCTCAGGTGCTCCGGCTGGTATCGCAGGCTTTCCCCTGGCCGTCGCTCAAAAGGTGTTTCAAACAATATTCGGCGGCAGTGCTAATGAATCGGTGACCGCTCAAAGCAGTCCAGAGTTCCTTTTTATTCCCATCAATAACGAGGAAGCCGCCAAACAGGTCTTACAGCCCTTGGATCCGGAAGTCTTCTTGTCCCTCTACCAACAAGGTTACCCGATCGATCAATTGATGCGCATCATGATTGAGCGCATCGATGTTCCCAACCTGCCCAATGGCGACCATTTTGTCCTGGTCAATTCACCGACCACTCCCGATCCGGCGTACTACGAGCGGTTTCTGCGTGCTTGTGCCATTCTTCGAACCCTGCAGGCGAATGGTTATCTCTGGCTTGACGCCGAGCCGGACCTGAAACTGTTGGGGCCGGTTGCATTTTCATCCAAAGCGGGTGGTGGCGGCGGAAAAGGCCAAACTCCAGGAGAACCGGCAGCATCGGACGGCAATCCCAATCCCTCGCCAGCAGATTTCGTGGATGCCCAAAACAATAATATGGTTCTCATCTATACAAATTTGCCCGCCCACCGGCATTTGGCAGATACGAATGCGCCGGATTCATCCGTTGCTGCGGATACGAATTCCACCCCTAAAAGTGAATTTGGCTGGATGGCCTATCAGAAGGAAGCTATTCCTAAATTCTTCCTCAGATATGAATATGAACCCAGGCCCGAACAACAAAAAAAGATCCGGGAATTGCGCGAACAATTGGAAATGAATAAAGATGGGCATACTTTGGCTGAACAGAAACAGGCCCTGGCACAAATCACCGCCTTGCTCCTTGCCAACGCCACCCCGCTGATTCAATTCCTTGAAATCACCAACGCCGCCGATTTCAGGAATGTTACTGATAATTATGACGCCATTACCAATGTGATTTCTGCGCTTTGCGAAGGAGTTTCCATTCAAACCGACGTCGGCCAAAATGATCCGACCACGACCCGCCTGGTCCTCCGCAGTTTTAACCGGACGATGGAATCGGTCGCGAATGAACAGCCCGCCTTCGAAGAGCTTTTAACAAAGGACGGCCCGGTTATCCGGGAAACCATCCCTGGATTTGAGCAACGGCCGGTGTTACAAATGATCTGGACCAATGTCCCCGGCTCTCTCCAGCCACCAACCGAGACGGTGTCTTATGTCGATAAAACTTACCAGATAACTGATGTGATCATGAGCCCGACCAATTCCGTCGCCACCTGGAACCGCGATACTTTCAGGCTTTTGATCGGCCTGTCCTCACAGGTGACGGTGGATATCTCCAAATTTCAAAGACAGATCCTGGAACTGGAACAATGAGATAAGGATCAGGCATCGCCCGCGCCGATTCTCGCAGCACATGTGCTAACTTTGCGGCGTAAGGGATAATTTCCTTGGGAAAGATGGTGCGCGCTGCAGGGTTTGAACCTGCGACCCCTTCCGTGTGAAGGAAGTGCTCTACCGCTGAGCTAAGCGCGCATGGAATCAGCCGGGACAACCGTTTGGCGAATCCATCCACACTAAGTTGCTTGAGAACCTGCCGCGCTGGCAAGCCAAAAACCATCTCAATGCCTGGAACCTCTTGTTCCTCCTGCATTTCCACATTGGCTTGATTGACGTTACAATGGTACATAGTAGAATCAATTTAAAGTAACCATCACCCATCGCATGAAAAAAATTGTCGTCATTCTCTTCAGTCTTGTGGTCGCGGTTATTTGCCGCGCCGATGGCCCATATCATTTCATCCAGGAAATCCCTATTCCAGGCGACGGCGGATGGGATTACATGTCCATTGATCAGGCCCAGCGCCTTTATCTTTCGCATGGGACGGAAGTCGCGGTCGTGAATCTCTCCTCCAACCAGATATGTGGCATCATCACCAACACGCCCGGCGTGCACGGCATGGCCATCGCCTTCGAGATTGGCCTCGGCGTCACCAGCAATGGCGGTGAGAACAAGGCCGGGATCGTCGACCTGAAGACATTGCAGACTCTGGCCAAAGTCGATACAGCGCAAGGTCCGGACGGGTTTGTTTATAATCCGACCGAAAAGGAGGCATACCTTTTTTGCGGCCGCGCCAATGCGGCGACCGTGGTGGATGTAAGAGGCCGGAAGGCGGTGGCGACCATTCCGCTCGATGGACGGCCTGAATTTCCGACCGTGGATCCAATGGCTAACCGCGTTTATGACAATATCGAAGACAAAAATGAAGTGGCCGTGATCGATGCTTATGCGCATCAAGTCATCACCAATTGGCCGATCGCGCCCGGCGCTAGCGCATCCGGTATGGCGATCGATACCCAGAACCACAGGCTGTTCATCGGCTGTCACAACCAGTTAATGCTCATGATGGACAGCACAGATGGAAAAATCCTTGCCTCCGTGCCGATCGGGAAAGGCGTGGATGCGAACGCTTTCGATCCCGGTACCCAACTCGCCTTTGCCTCCTGTGGCGACGGCACCACCACGATTGCGCACGAGGTAGGCGATACGTTGACCGTGGAACAAACGTTGCAGACCCAGCCCGGCGCACGCACGATGGCGCTCGATCCGATAACACACAATATCTATGTGGTGACTGCCAAATTGGCGGTGCCGGCGCCAGGCGAGCGCCGTGGTCGGCCTATTCCAGGCACATTTAAGGTCCTTGTTTATGGGATGGGAAAATAACAGCGCAGGGCTGGGGCTTACTTTCCAGCCTCAGATTCTGGAATGAGCGTAAGACCTGGACTTGCCGTCGGCATTTTTGAAGTGCCTATACCCTCGGGGTTACACCTATCGCCGGTTGGTCGCGGAACGATCACGGTCATGACATAAGGCTGGGCTACATAAACGCCCGGAGCCGGCATCCTGGTACTTTGCACTGGATGAATGACATCATGAGGATCAATGGGAAGTGTTGCATTGGTTGCCGAAAAAGCCCAGGCCGTCCTCCCAGGACTCCCTAATGGTACGGGAGATTTTGTTGGTCCGCTGGATACGAAGGGAAGAGCGACGGTAAAAAGTGCCGATGCCGCAAGGATGACCGCTGCAATGGGGGCCTTCATGAAAGATTTGACTCCCCGACTAACAAAAACGTTCAGTGAATATCAGTCGAAGCCGCTTGTTGGGATTGCTGAAAATCGCTGGCGGTGTCCACATTGGTCTGGTAGCCCAAAGCTTTTTGTTTGAGTTTGTCACTCAGCTTCACATGATTGAAGACGCGATGGAGGCCTTTGGCGCTGGCCAGTTGGATCTGCAATTGATGATCAGAGATGAATACGTAAATCGCCACAGCCAAAAGAAGCATGAACGTAAGCCGAACCCTGCTGAAGAATTCGGCGCGCCAGGCGATCCACATTCTTCGGCTTTGTTCAAGCTTCGCCCAGGGGGCTAATTGAGGTTCACTCATCGTCACACCAATATATATGCAACTTCCATGCCATCAAAGTATTTAATAAATCTCATGAAAACAGTACCCGGACACTGTCGATTTTAGGATCAAGTGTCTAAAATTATGACGCCAGGACATTATCATAATTCCAAATCTTTGTCTGTGACGGCCCCTTCGGAGGCGTTGGTGACATGGGCGGCGTACTTCGCCAAGACACCCCGGTTGTAACGCGGTTTGGGTGCGCGCCAGGCCTTGCGACGCGCCGCCATTTCTTTGGCCGGAATATTCAAAAGTAATTCCCGTTTCTCGGCATCAATGGTGATGGAATCGCCGTTCTTAACGAGGGCGAGCGGCCCGCCCACATATGCTTCGGGCGTGATATGGCCCACCACGAAACCATGGCTGCCGCCGCTAAAACGTCCGTCGGTGATGAGCGCCACTTCTTTTCCCAAACCTTTGCCCATGATGGCCGACGTCGGTGAAAGCATCTCGCGCATGCCTGGCCCGCCACGCGGCCCCTCATAACGGATGACGATGACGTCGCCCTTCACGATGGAGCCATCAAGAATCTTCTCCAGCGCGGATTCCTCTGAATTAAATACGCGAGCGCGTCCGGTGAATTGCAATCCTTCCTTGCCAGTGATCTTGGCCACCGCTCCTTCAGGGGCCAGATTGCCACGCAAGATGACCAGATGGCTATTCTTTTTGATGGGCCGGTCAAAGGGCTGGATGATGGTCTGGTTGGCCGGATACGGTTTGGTGCCGGCCAGCGTTTGTGCCATGGTCTCGCCGGTCACCGTCAGGGCATCGCCATGAAGCAATCCTTTATCGAGCAGCATTTTCATCAACGGCCGGATGCCGCCGATGGAGACAAGCTCGCTCATCAGATGTTTTCCGCTGGGCTTCAAGTCGGCGAGTACGGGGACGCGTTTGCCGATGCGGGTGAAATCGTCGATGGTCAACTTCACCCTGGCTGCGTGTGCGATCGCCAGCAGGTGCAGGACGGCATTCGTGGAACCGCCCAGGGTGATCACCACCGTGATGGCATTTTCAAACGCTTTCTTCGTGAGGATATCGAGCGGGCGCAATCCCTGGCGCAGCATTTCCACCACGCATGCGCCGGCGCGACGGCAATCATCCATCTTGGCAGGCGAGATAGCATTCTGCGCGGAGCTGTTCGGCAAACTCATGCCGAGCGCTTCAATGGCGCTGGCCATGGTGTTGGCCGTGTACATGCCGCCGCAGGAACCGGGGCCGGGAATGGCGCATTGCTCCACCGCCTTGAATTCCGCATGGGAAATCTTTTGGTTCGCGTGCGCGCCAATGGCTTCGAACACCGAAACGATGTCGAGCTTGCGCGTGTCGCCGGTGATACAACCTGGCAGGATGGTGCCGCCGTAAACGAACACGGACGCACGGTTCGTCCGCGCGATGGCCATCATCGCGCCGGGCATATTCTTGTCGCAACCGCCGATGGCCACAAACCCATCCATGCCTGCGCAGCCGACCACGGTCTCGATGGAATCAGCAATGACCTCGCGGGAGACGAGCGAATATTTCATGCCTTCGCTGCCCATCGAGATACCGTCGGAGATGGTGATGGTATTGAAGACGATGGCTTTGCCGCCAGCGGCGTTCGCGCCTTTCTCGGATTCGAGCGCGAGCTTGTCGATGTGCATGTTACAGGGCGTGACATTACTCCAGGTGGAGGCGACGCCGATGATGGGCTTCTTAAAATCTTCTTCTTTGAAACCGACCGGATAAAGCATGGCGCGCGCGGCGGCGCGTTCATCGCCATCCAGCAGGAGGCTGGAAAACGGACGAAGCGGATCTGCGGATTTGTTTTTCATCGCCGGTATTTTACCGGAAAAATCCGGCACAGCAAGCCGGTGAAACAGGGGACAGTTTTGAACAGGAGGAAACGGAGAAACAGAGGAATTTGAATTGAGAAGGGCGAAGGCCAGAGTGCATGTTAAACGTAACTTCGTGCAACGAATGCGGTCAGGAGATAAAATTCAAAAAGCTTCAATTTGCTTCCGACCGAAGGGCAAAGTCCACGGTCCAGGGGCCACAGTCCATAGATTTTTTGGCCGGAACGCTGCTGGTAACCGACACGATTTGGAATGGTCATCGCATTCATATAGGATGATTTAAGCATAGATGGCCGAAAGCGTAATGTTGCCGGGCAACATAAAATGAGAAGGCGAATTCGCAAAAAGGGATTTCGAAGAAGATCAACCCCGTTTCGGCAACTACCATGATGATTCATTCTTCGTTCAGAACAGCGTGAAGACGGAAGCAGAACCTGCATTAGGCATGTCCTGATAATGCCATTGTTTGTCCTAAACTCGCATAGACGATAGCAGGATTATTTCTTACGTTTCTTGAAAGTCACTTAATGTATTAGGCTAAATGCGTTACGCCGAACATCAATTTTGTTAAAAATATTACAAAGCGCTAATTGTGGGAAAAGGGGTGGATCAAACAATACGATTAGGGCAAAGAACATTCGATTAAAAACCAAGCAATGAAAGACAATTAATTTGTGGAAAACTCTCCGCCACGTTCTATTAAAACCATGCTGCTGGTTGATGACAATGACGATGTTCGGGTTTTGGCGAAATGGTACTTTGACAGCTTGGGATATATCGTCGATACGGCGCGAAGCGCAGAGGAAGCGCTTTCCCGGTTTGATCCCAGGACGCATGATTTAGTTTTAACCGACAATTCCATGCTGAAAATGACAGGCGCAGAGATGTCACATGTGGTGAAGATGCGTTCCCCATCCACGCTGGTTATCATGTTCACTGCCAATCCGCCCGTAGATCGCTCCTGTATAGACGCAATGATTCAAAAACCTGCGGGTTTACTCGATGTCAAAGAAGCGATGGATCAATTGTTCGCAAAACAACAATCTTCCGTTTTGGCCAGTTCACAACCCCCAAAAGCAGCAAAATAACAATCGTTGGGATAACGACGGTACCCTTCCGGATTGAGGTTTATTTCGCTGGACAGGTTCTGAACAAAGGGATATAACACGTATTAATAGAAGTATAATTCCTGTGGTTTGGTATTACTTGTCCCAAAAATGTATTGTTGGGTCCTGTGAGCGTATAGACGTTCAAACTTACTGTTGACTAAGATTCAGCGATACGGGATGGGAGTGAGTTTAGGGGAAACGCTAAATAGCCATGACTGACTAAAAATGCTTGGGGATGAACATTTTAAATTGCGGTTGGTCCGCCTACAATCTTCTGCTCCGTGGATCAGCGAATCCCGGAATGAAGACGAGTTTTCTTTTATCTTTATCAAGGGGGGCATTGGCAAATACATTTCTCCCCACACGACTCAACGGCTCATGCCGGGCAACATTGTGGTTTTTAGCGGGCATCACAACGGAAAGTTTTATGCGGACGAAAAAAATGAATGTGCATTCGTTAGCTTTTCCCTGCTATTGGAACATTTGTTTCCTCTTTTCGCCAGTAGTGAGATAAGCTTGTTGCACAATCTCAAGGCAAATTTCAAAACCCCTAAAATTTATACGGCGGGCAACAGTATGGCCGTGGAATGTCAGAAGCTTCTCGAGATCGCCCAGGCACAAACCGGGCTCCAACAACGGAGCCAATTGCTGGGCGTAGTGGCCCTGATCTTGTCCGATGAGTTCAAGAACATTCACGTGCAACACAGCGGACGCGATTGGGCGGAGGACCATATGATCCAGGTGTTCGAGAAACTTTCATCCGCGGAGTTGTTGAATCTTTCGGTTGATGAGTTGGCGGCCAAGTTCAATTGCAGCCGGCGGCACCTGAACCGTTTGTTTCACCAGCATTTCGGCCTGTCCATCACATCGTTGAGAATGGAGATACGTCTCCTCAAGGCCATCTCCCTGTTAAGAAATCCACGGGAAAAAGTCATCAACGTGGCTGAACAGTGTGGCTTCAATCATCTGGGGCTTTTTAATACTTGCTTTAAGCGCCGATACGGGACCAGCCCGGGCCAATGGTACAAACTGATGGCGAAGGCCGAAAATCCGAAGGCTTTGAAGAACGAAGGCAAACCCATCTGCCCGCTTCAAGCTAATGGATTATGCCCGTCAAGCATGATTGGGGTGGGTGCGAGGGAGCCGGCTAAGGCTCAACCTCCATCGAGATCACCAGGAGCTGCAGGCAGCGCGACCATGCTTCATGTTGCATCAGTTGGGATTGCCCACAGTCATTCCATCTCAACCAGAAAGCAAACGGGGCCATGAGGGGATATAAAATGGAACTGAGCTTCGCTCGTGTCATATTCTTCACGTCGTTGTTAATGGCAATATCGGCACAGGCGCAGGAGGGATTGATTGATGCCATGTCGAATGATTCGGCGGAGCGGATGAGGAGCAAGCAGGAGCAATCGCCGGATTATACGTTTAAGAGCGGTGATTTTAGAATGCTGCTGGTTCCTTCAGTCAGTCTGCAATGGAACGATAATATCAACTGCACCGAAACCAATCGACAGGCGGATTTAATTTTATTGCCAACGGTGGGTGTGGACATGAGCTATCCACTAACTGACCGTAATTTGCTGCAAGTCAACCTCACGATGGGGTATAGCGATTACATCTTTCACCAGGATTTAAGTTCATATTATCTTCAATCCGGCTCAGGGCTTTCTTTCGACCTGTATATCAAAGACTTTCTGATCAACTTTCACGATCAGTTCAGCTTTGTGCAGAATACGGCGCAGAATCCCACCGTGGCCGGCACCGGTTCTTCCGGAACGTTTCAAAACAGCGCCGGTCTTTCAGGGAAATGGAATTTGAAGAAATTGAACTTCACACTGGGTTATGATCATGAAACCATTCTTTCCACTTCGGGCCAGTTAGCGGATATCGACAATTCGACCGAATCGGGCTATGGCCGTGCCGGGTACGAGTGGAATTCAAAATTGACCACTGGCGTGGAAAGCACAGCGTCTTATACTTATTACGATCAGAATACATTGAATGACAGCACCTCCTACAGCCTGGGTGTTTATGGTGATTGGCATCCCGATTCGTTTCTCGAGGTCCAACCTCGAATCGGTTACACAATCGATGAATTTGGGCAAACGAGCCAGTCCCTGCAGAATTCGACTGTGAATTCATGGTATGCCGACTTGAACATCAGCGACAATATTTCGCGCTCAATTGCCGGGTCGCTCGATGTGGGGCATCAGGTCAGTCCAGGGACACAATCGAACGTTAACGAAGACTGGTATGCCAATTCCGGCATCACCTGGAAGTTTATCCGGGGGCTAACTTTTCAAACCACGCTTTTCTTTCAACACGGCAATCAAGGACAGGGAACCACATTGATCGGCCCCCCACTGCCTAATAACAATCTGGTGTCCAATGAGATCTATAATTGGTATGGAGGCGGGTTGGGCATTAACCGCGACATCACCCGCCGACTCAATTTAAGCTTGAATTATACGTTCACCCAGAGAACATCTTCCTTATCGGAAAGGGGATACACGCAAAATCTTGTGGGAATAGTATTAACTTATCATTCGCTGTGAATCATTACCCGATTTCATCAAGCTGCCCGCGAATGCCACGGGCGTTGCCAACACTGTGGCAACGCGTACTGGCCAGTATTTTCGTTGGAGCGGCTGGTTTTGCTGCGTTGCTGGTTACCGCCTATCCCACCCGCGCCGCATATTCTGAATTTCCGGAATTAGGCCAAGGGCCAGCGTCCACTGCTAAAAATTCTTCCAGTCCCACGCCCCCTTTAGCCACCAACGTCCCGATACCCACAGCGATTGTTCCTGCGATTTCTTCCGTGAAAACCAATGCGCCAGTGGCGGTGGTCACGAATGTCCAAGCCGATCCTGCAACCAACGGCATGGAGATGTTGGATAATAGATACAAGCTGGCGGTGGGAGATCACATCAGCTATCGGGTGAAGGAAGATGAAGATGATCCCAAGTCCATCGTTGTTTCGGATTCCGGCGATGTTGAAATTCCTTATATTGGGCCTTATCCCGCCACCGGCAAGACCTGTAAACAACTGGCCGAACAGCTCAAGGCCATTTTAGAAAAAAAATATTATTACCAGGCCACCGTAATTATTTCCGTGGATTCAATGGTTTCGCAAGGGGTGATTTACCTGGTTGGCGCAGTAAAATCGCCAGGGCCGTTGGAAATACCGCGGGATGAGGTTTTGACAGTCAGCAAGGCCATCTTGCGGGCAGGCGGTTTTACTGATTTTGCCAACGGAAAAGAGGTCCGGGTCACGCGCAAGGATGAAAGCAGCACGAACGAGGTCTTCGTAGTGAATGTCTCGGACGTGCTGGACAAAGGCAAGACTGAGAAGGACCAACCGGTGGAATCCGGTGATCTGATTTATGTCCCGGAAAAGGCGATTAATTTTTAGCTGAAATGAACAATCAACCGCCAGCTCCGTTTCAAGATCCGGGTTTTCAAATGGGTTCTCCGATGGAAGCCAATGCCGGGGCGCCGGCGCCAAAATTTCGGTTGAAGAAATTTCTCATTTCGCTTCGCAAATTCTGGTGGATACCGTTGATCACCCTGATGATCGCGGTTGGATGGGCGGCAATAAAATTCCGGGTGGCCCCGCCCATCTTCGTCTCCAGCGCGAGCATGTGGCAGTCGGAGAAATTGGAATTGCCGCAGGGCGCAAATTTCAGTGAAGATTCGGATACGTTCTTCGGCAACCTGACGGCCGTGCTTCAGAGTGATACTTTGAGACAATTGGCATTGGCGCGTCTGGCTGCCGCTGGAACCAACAACATTGTCACTGATAAAGACGGGAATCCGATCGGAGTGCAAATCAGCGTTTTTTCGGCGCCTAAAAGCACGGTTTTTAATATTCAGGCGATCAGTTCGAATCCAAGTTTTTCCTCATTGTTTCTTAATGCCCTGATTGGTTCGTATTTGGATTATCGCAAGAACACCCGCAAGGAAGTTTCCGGCGATACGCTCGCTTCCATTTCGGCGCAGGTGACGCAGCTTGAAGAGGAGATGACGAGCGACCAGGCCGTGTTGGCGCAATATGAAAAAACCAACAATTTCGTGGTTCTGGAGCAGGAAAATCAGGTTGCCGGCAGCTACCTGGCCAAGTTGAAAACACAATTGGCCGACTATCAACTGCAAAGTAATCTGCTGAATGCAGTGGCCTTGGAAAAGAGTTCGCCCTTGCTCCTGGGCACCACCAACGCTTCCACTTCATTGTATGACCAGTTGCTCGGGGGGAACAACTCGGGTTCGACTCCCGCGTCAGCCATCGAGGATACAGATCAGCAGATCGCATCGCTTAAGTTTCAACGTGATAAGTTGAGCAAATATCTGCGGCCCGAACATCCCAAAATTGTCCAACTCAACGAGCAAATCGCCCAAGCCGAAAATTTGGCAGAAATGTATCGTAAAGAGAACCAGCAGGACATCGCCACCGCCCGGCAGGCGCTAAAAATCCGCATTGATAGTGTGCAGCAGGCGATTAATGAATGGGAAACCAAGGTGAATGAAGACAGCGCCCGCATTGCCGAAGCTGAGAATCTTAAGGCAAATATTACCAGAAACCAGTCGCTGTATGACCAGTTGGTGTCACTGCTGCACAACGTGGACATTACGCGGAACATTGACCAGGAAACACTCGCTATTTTACAGCCGGCCTCGCCTGCCACGCGCTCATATCAGGAATTGAAAAGCAGCATCTCGGCGGCTGTTTTTGGGGGGCTGGCGGTTGGCCTCGGCCTCGTCCTATTGATTACCATTCGCGACGACCGCTTTGCTTCGATAGTTGAAGTGACTGAAAGGTTTGGGGATAACGTTGTCGGCCAGGTGCCCGAAATACCTGAACCCAGCAGGTCACCACTGGTTCTTCTGGAAAACAACGATGACCAGCACATGTATGTCGAGTCCTACCGGAGTCTCCGCTCTGCCTTGCTGTTTTTTTCTATCAACGGCGCGCGCCCCAAACTTGTCCTGATCACCAGCGCCGTGCCAAATGAAGGGAAATCGACCATAGCCTCAAACCTGGCCTTCACTTTGGCTTTGGGCGGTGCGCGCGTGCTGCTCATGGATGCGGATTTGAGAAAAGGCCGGTTGCACGACATACTGGGAGTGCCATCCAACCCGGGTCTGGCAGAATTATTACTGCAGCCGGGTGATTTGGATAAATTCATCCTGGCGACTCCCATGTCCAATCTCTCATTCATTCCCCGTGGCAGGGGACAGCGGAATCCGGGTGATTTATTTTTAAGCCCGGTTTTTGACGATATCCTGGCCCGGCTTCGTGAACGGTATGATTATGTTATCATTGATAGTTGCCCTGTGTTCGCCGCGGATGATGCGACCACGCTCGCACCCAAAGTGGACGGCACGCTATTTGTTGTGCGCAGTCGCTTTTCCCGCGCCAATATTGTTAAGGAAGCGCTTGAGATGTTATATCAACGCCAGGCCAATATTTTGGGATTGATATTGAACCGGACAGACGCGACCGACCGTTCGTATCATTATTACAAATATTCGGAGTATCATACATCGGATAAATGATGTTAGCGATGCGGCGGACTAAAAACAGGTGAACAAATTTTGACAGCCGGACAGGATGGGGACAGGAAGATCAGGTCTTCCTGCGGAAAAAATGAAAAATGCCATGATGAGATATGTAGATCCGCAAGCGCAAAAATGTGTTTGCGAATTGACCGGCACGGAGTGCGCCTATAATGGCCGATAATAGGCTGAAGAAGCCTGAAAACCAATGGGGAGTGCTTTTCCAGTCTCTTTTTGCTTTTGTTTACCTTTCGGTTTAACGGTTATCATAAGATTTCCATGAAAGACTGCTGGTCACGGGTTCATCAGGGCTTATTGGTTGGGAAGTTTTCGCGGATTGTGCCCGAACTGGCCTTGAATGCTCTTGATGGAGGGAAGCAAAATGATTTCCCGTACTAATAATGAGTGATAATCCACAAAGCAATGTTCCGTCTCATTCCGTTGCTTCTGACGAGCGCTGGACCACGGTCATTACTCCGCACCGCGGCTGGCTTGATTGGCGTCTGAAGCAACTTTGGCGTTATCGTGATTTAATTTCCCTCTTTGTTTGGCGTGATTTTGTTTCTGTTTATAAGCAGACTATTTTGGGGCCGCTCTGGCATATCATCCAGCCGTTGCTGACGACGATCATGTTTACCGTCGTCTTTGGCAAGATTGCCAACCTGCCCACCAACGGTGTGCCGCCGTTCTTGTTTTACATGGCCGGCATTGTGGGTTGGACCTATTTCTCCAACAATGTCATCAAAACCTCCAGCACCTTCGTAACCAACTCGGCAATGCTCGGCAAAGTCTATTTCCATCGGCTGGTCATTCCGGTTTCCATAGCCATCTCCAATCTAATTTCCTTTTTCATCCAATTAGGCATCTTTTTAGTATTTCTTGCCATCTATCATTTCAAACACTTTCCCATACATTTGACCCACTGGGTCCTGTTCACCCCTCTTTTTGTTGTGATGCTCGCGGGGTATGGCTTGGGCTGTGGTATTATTGTCTCCGCGCTCACGACGCGCTATCGCGACCTCACCCAACTCGTCGCCTTCGGCATCCAGCTTTTAATGTATGCGGTACCGGTCATTTTGCCTTTGTCTGCAGTAGGACTTCGCTATCGCTGGTTGATGCAAGACAATCCGCTGACTCCCATTGTGGAAGGTTTCCGTCTGGCGTTTCTTGGCGCGGGCGAGGTGACCCTGGCGCAGGTGGGCGTCAGCTTCGGGATTATGCTGATCGTGCTCGCCATCGGCACGATGCTCTTTACCCACGTTGAAAAAACATTCATGGACACCGTCTGAGGGCCGGGATTTGATGTGAGCCATTGTCTGCCTGCAATTTACGATCGACGATTCACCGGTTATGTCTGAGATTGTCATATCAGTGGAAAATATTTCCAAGACGTATCGCCTTGGCCAGATTGGCGGCGGCACGCTTAGAGAGGATGTCGCCCGTTGGATGGCGAGGTTGCGGGGCAAACCAGACCCATTCGTGAAAATCGGCGAGGAACACCACGCTCGTAAGATGGGGGAACAATTTTGGGCGTTGGATAAGGTGAGCTTTCAAGTGAAGCGTGGCGAGGTTCTGGGGATCATTGGCAGTAACGGCGCCGGCAAAAGCACGCTGCTCAAAATCCTTTCCCAGGTGACCTGTCCGACTTCCGGCCAGATCAAAATCAAGGGTCGGATCGCCAGCCTTTTGGAAGTGGGAACTGGATTTCATCCGGAACTGACCGGGCGCGAAAATATCTTTCTGAACGGGGCGATCCTGGGAATGACCAAGGGTGAGATACGGAATAAATTCGACGAGATTGTTGCATTTTCGGGCGTGGAAGAGTTCATTGATACCCCGGTTAAACGATATTCCAGCGGCATGTATGTGCGGCTGGCCTTTGCCGTGGCCGCGCATCTGGAGCCTGAAATCCTCATCGTGGATGAGGTGTTGGCCGTGGGGGACGCGGAATTTCAAAAGAAATGCCTGGGTAAAATGCAGGATGTCGCGGAAAAAGAAGGGCGGACAGTATTATTTGTCAGCCACAACATGGCCGCTGTCAACCGCCTCTGCCAGACCGCCGTGCTGATGGAAGGGGGCAACGTAGCCGCCCAGGGAGGCACGGCCTCGGTGATCGCCAAATATTTGCGGTTTGATACCGGAGAAAAAACCGAATTCATTCCCGCACCGGCCAAACCCATCGGGAATGAAACCATTACTTTGCACAGTTTGATTGTCAAAGGGGCGGATGGCAGCCCGGGGCCGACTTTCGCGGGCAGTGCCGCGATTAAAGTTGAAATTACATACCGCGTCTTGAAACCGACGAGCGGCTTGCGGGTGGGTTTTCACCTTCACGGTGCGGATGGCACAATTATTTTTAATGCCACGGATGTCGATGGGAAGATGACGGATGAGACACGTTCGCATCACCCGGGGCTGTATGCCAGCACGTGTGAGATTCCAGCAGAATTGCTAAATCGCGGACAATATTCCATCACGGTCGGTTCAGACACGCCTGCCGGGGTGAGTTTTTACTGCGAGAATGTCGTTTCCTTTGCGATCGTTCCGGATCATGCGCGGGACGCGCGCGAAGAGAATCGTCAGGGGCTGGTATGTCCGCGTTTAAAATGGAATATCTCAAGAGAAGAAGAGGGGAAAAACCGAAAAGCGGAACGTGGGGAAGTGGAAATTTTACAATGAAGCGAATCATTAATCGTCTTCGCCATGAAAGAAACCGGTTCTTGAACCGGCTAAAAATCTACCAGGCGGCGGCGGTCACCTTATTGACGCCGACCAAAAAAGGTCTATGGAAAAAAGTGGCCGAGGCCGGCCCGCCATCCTGGGATGAACGCAACCAAATCATTGCTGGCTTTATTCCGCCGGGCAGTTCAGTTTTGGACGTGGGTTGCGGAGCACAGACCTTGAAACAATATTTGAAACCCGGTTGCAGATACCAGCCCTGTGATGTGGTGAAAAGCTCACCGGACGTCATTTTTTGCGATTTCAACGCCGGAATCTATCCCAATGTTGGTGAGCCGTTTGACTACATAGTGTGTAGCGGCGTTTTTGAATACATCCGCAAGCCGGAGGAATTCCTGCGCCGGATCCCTCTCCTGGGCCATTTCACGATAATGAGTTACAATCCTCTTCCACCCGGCGGGTCGAAACTTGCCAGGCTGGCAAACGGTTGGGGCTGGCTTAACCATTTTACCAATAAAGAGTTGGAAGACCTGTTTGAGGGCATGGGTCTAAGTTGGACAATTTTGCTTGGGCATGAGAAATTGGGATACACAATTTTTCTACTAAGCCCGGAAAAAATGAAAAGAGAAAATCAGGCATTTGAAATCAAAGAGCAAAAACTTAAATGAGGTACCTATGAAGGCCCATTTTTTATTGCCGTTTGTGGTTGTCGGTTTGATGGTATGCCAACTGAGCTCTTTCGCTCAGGGTACGGCCTTTACCTACCAGGGCCAGTTGGCCGTTAGCGGAGCGCCGGCCTCCGGAAATTATGATTTTACTTTTTCGCTGTGTGATTCGAGCGTCGGGGGCGATGATCTCGGGCTGAATGTCACCAATCTCGATATTCCGGTTACCAACGGTCTGTTCACCGCCGTGCTGGATTTCGGGCAGGAGTTCGATGGCAACGCGCGCTGGCTGGAAATCAATGTGCGCACCAATGGCGCTTCCACGTTCACCACTCTGGCTCCACGCCAGCAGTTGACGCCGACGCCCTATGCTATCACGGCCAGTAACGCGCTGACGGCGGCGACGATCACCGGTTCACTTCCCAACGCCAGTTTGAGGGGCAACTATTCCGGGCAGGTGACGCTCAATAATTCATCAAATGTTTTCAGCGGCTCATTTAACGGCGAGGGCAGCGGGTTGACCAACCTGAATGTTGGGCAATTTACCGCCGAGGTTGTGACCAATAACCAGAGTGGCGTGACCTTGAACGGTTCCTTCACCGGCAATGGGGCGGGGCTGACGAATCTGCCATTTGCCGAGACGTTCGCATCCACCAACGGTTATTTTACCTTCGCTCAAAACTCCGATGGCAGTACCAATGTCACATTTATTTTCACCAACGGTACCCCGGCTGAAGTCGGCGCACAGCCCTTGAACAGCAATTTGACGGCGCTGGCGGGTAACGATGGTGGAGGATTGACCAACGACTTGCGCGCCCTGGCTGTTTATGTCAGCTCCAGCTATACCGTCTCTGCGTCCGAGGTAGCGGCGATGCAGACGATGAATATCGCCTATTACGTGGACACGACCGCCGGCAATATCCTGTTCACGTTTCCCACACCGCCGGCGTCAGCGAATGTCACGTTCAGCATCGTTAATTTTGGCACGAACACAATTACCCTGACGAACCAACCCGGCTCGATGTTTGAACTCGCCAATGGCTACTCCGGCGTTTACACGAACGAGGTGACCGTGGGCGGATACTTCGGCAAGACGATGGCCTGGCAGAACTTCAATACGACAAATTGGGTGCAATTGGCAAGTCACCGAACGGTGCAGGAAATTCGAGACATTGCAGGGGCTTATGTTGGAATGGTGAATGGAGTCGGGAGCAACCTGACCGTCAATAGCAACCTGATGGTAAACGGCCTAATTTCCGGCAATGGCAGTGGATTGACCAATCTGCCGTTTGCGGAGACATTTTCTTCTACCAACGGTTATTTCACCTTCGCGCAAAATCCCGACGGCAGCACTAATGTCACGTTTATTTTAACGAACCTGGATGCTGGGAACATCACCGGTACATTAAGCGAGACGGTATTGCCCACTTCCGCCGTCCTGACAAATGGTGCGTCCGCGGTTGGCCAGGTGCCGACATGGAATGGAACCAATTATACATGGTCAACCATCAATGCCGGAAATGTTAATTCAAATACCGCGGTTGCATTCAGTTCAGTCACCACCACCAACCTGTCGGCGACCAACATATTTCCGGGATACGTGATGGTCGGAAATACTAATCTTTCATCCGGGGGCCTGATTGTGAATGCCGGCCTGACCAGTTCCAATGCATACCTCATCAACAATCGCGTCATCAGCGGGCTGGCTACCTACCCGGTTGCGTCATTAATTCCCGTCACCCCCGGCAGCCCGCTTGCGCTGGATTTGATTCCATCGACGGGAGCGATTGATGCCAACGGGGTGGGTGATGTTGATTGGATTGATTTGTGCAATACGAACTGTCTGAACAGTAACCCTTCAAATCTGAAAACTTTAAGATTGGGAGAAAGTGCCGAGGGGAATGCCATCGTTGGAACCATCGGATTGAATGGCGCGACGGCCGGCGGATTGAATTTGATTTATAACAATGGAGCGTTGCTGGAACTGAATAATAATGGGATTGTCAATTTCGCCAATTTCATTCCAGCGCAATCGACCGTGTATAATCTGGGCAACGGCGTGCAATTTTTCAATAATCTCTATATCAGAGATATCCAATTTACAAACACTTCATTCATAAACGGCGTTTCATCTCCGGGAACTGTTGTGGTGACGACCAATTTGATTGTTGCGGGAAATTTGACGGTGACGAATACGGCTTCCATCAAGACAAATACGGCGGCTTTTGGGACGATTCCCGCGTCGATAACGCTGGGGTCCACCTTCACCAACCTGACCGGAGGGAGGGCCGATTTTGTCGGGCAATTCGAATTCAACGGTTCAGGGACTGGTATTCCGGTTCTGGTCATTTCCAACCTGACCAGCGGGTTGGTTATCACCAACAGTTTCCCGATCACTTCGGGAACCATGGCCCAGGGCATCGAGTTCCCCGACGTATCGCCAAACGATGTTTGTGAGGCCTTTGATGCCAGCGCCGGCACGGGGGCAAGTGTTTCATTCTCCCAGGGATGGTGGATTGTCAAGTAGTCGCGAGCCGGACCGTGAGATTATTGGAATGATACCGCATGGAAGTTCTCGTTTTTAATCCCGCCATCAAAGACCATCAAGGCACGTTGAATGATAATCTGGGTGATTGCATCATTTGGCAGGCCGTGGAACAACAATTAAGGGCAATGTTTGGTCCTCAGGTCGAAATAAAATCGGTTTCTTCCCATGTTCTCCCGGATGAACACGTCAAGGAGCAGATCAAAACGGCTGCTCATCGAATTGTCGGCGGCACAAACTTACTGGGATCAAACATGGGGAAATTCCGGCAGTGGAAGGTTTCCGGCAGAGCCATGGGCTTTCGGTATCCGGCGGTTCTGATGGGGGTTGGCTGGGGTGGGTATGAAGCCAAACCCGATGCATATACAAAATTGCTGTTGAAAGCAGTCCTTTCGCACAAACTGCTGCATTCGGTCCGGGACAGCCATACTGAAAAACTGCTTCGGGTTGCCGGCTTTAAAAATGTGATCAATACTTCGTGTCCGACTTTGTGGCAATGGGCCGGGGAACCCTGCCAGGCCAATCTCCAGGAACCTTCTGAACGCGTGTTGTTAATGCTGACCGATTATCGTCGCGATGAGGCGCTGGATCGCGCGCTGGTGGAACTTCTGGCCAGACAATACAAAGAAATTATTTTTTGGCCGCAAGGCAGCGAGGACCCCTATTATGGAAGTTATCTGCTGTTTCCGATCAGGGCCAAAGTCCGCATGCTGGAACGGACCATGGCCGCGCTTGAAAAATTTCTCACGAGGGAGGGGCCGGTGGATTGCATCGGAACAAGGCTTCATGGCGGCATCAAGTGCCTGAAAGCGGGCCAACGCAGCTTGATTATTGAAGTGGACAACCGGGCCAGGGAAATCGCCAAAGACACCGGCCTTCCGACGGTGGTCCGGAACGACCTGAAGGCCATCGAGCAATGGACCCGCGCGACACAACCATGCACGGTCCATGTCCGCAAGGAGCCGATTGACCGCTGGAAGCAACAGTTCATAAGCAGCAAAGATTGAACTCAATGTGATTTAGTTGCCCTGAGATCCCCCCCCGGGTAAATTTGCCGATCCGCGGCAACTGTTGGGAAAATTCCGGGTTTTTTGTTTTCTATGAAATTTGTTTTTGTTTCGACTATGGGTAGCGACCCGTGGGGGGGAAGCGAGGATTTGTGGAGCCAGGCGGCATTGCGATTACGCGAGGAATCCCATGAAGTTTCCGCTTCGGTCGCATGGTGGCCGCAACTTCACCCGAAAGTCCTGGAACTTCAAAAGCGGGAGGTCCATCTCTTCGTTCGAAAACCGGTTCAATACAACCTGCCTGCCCGCATATGGCGAAAGATCAATCGCCAAATTTTTGCCGGGGGTGGGAAAAAAGAATTCGACTGGCTGCGGAGGCAAAAACCCGATTTGGTGTTCATTTCGCAGGGTGGGACGATGGACGGTTTGGAATGGATGAACTTTTGCGCCCGGGAAAAATTGCCTTTTGCGGCCGTCGTCCATTGCAATACTGAAAGTTTATGGCCGCACGACGATTTGGGAGCCGAGATGTTAAACGCATATCGCGCGGCGAAAAAGGTTTTCTTTGTTTCCCGGCATAATTTGAAATTGTTGGAACTCCAGCTTGGCGAAAAGTTATCGAATGCTTCTGTGGTTTGGAATCCATGCAAAGTCGCAAACATAAAACCTCCGGCATGGCCGAAAGAGAGCCACCTCTGGAGAATGGCCTGTGTCGCCAGATTGGATCTGGCGGCAAAAGGACAGGATTTGTTGTTTCAAGTGCTTGGTCAAAGGCAATGGCGGGAGCGACCCATTGAGGTCAATCTTTACGGTGCTGGAAAATGTGAGCGCACCTTAAAAAAACTGGCCGCTGGTTTGCAATTACAAAATGTGCATTTTCGTGATCATGTGAGTGATGTAAAAGCGATTTGGGAAGAAAACCATTTGCTGGTTCTGCCCTCCCGCTACGAAGGGCTTCCCCTGGTTTTAGTCGAGGCCATGTGGTGTGCACGTCCGTCCCTGGTCACTGACATCGGAGGAAATGCTGAATTATGCGTGGATGGCGAAACGGGTTTTGTGGCGGCGGCGCCGACTGTTAACCTTTTCGATCAGGCTTTAGAACGGGCATGGAACCATAGGCATGAATGGCAAAAGATGGGCAACGCCGCGCGCGCGCGCGTGGAACAGTTGATTCCCAAGGACCCGATTGGAGATTTTTGCCGCCAACTGACAGAATCAGCCAAGCACAACCATGCCTGAAATTTCAGTCATTATCTGCACGCATAATCCCAGGCCGGATTTTTTCCGGCGGACATTGGACGGCCTTAAATCCCAAACATTGTCCAGGGAACAATGGGAATTTTTGCTCATTGATAACGCCTCCAAAGAAATTCTGGCCCCGGCCTGGGATTTATCGTGGCATCCTATGGGAAGGCACATTCGCGAGGAGCAACTTGGCCTCACCGTGGCGCGACTGCGCGGCATCAGGGAGTCGAACGCGGAACTCATCGTGTTCGTGGACGATGATAATGTCCTGTTTCCCGACTATTTGGCTTTATGTTCCCGCCTTGCGCGCGACTGGCCCCTGTTGGGGGCGTGGGGAGGACAGCATTTCCCCGAGTTTGAAGGCGGGCCGCCGGCCGAGAAATGGAAGGCGGACTTTTGGACCAACACGCTCTCCCGCGATTTGTGGTCTAATTTCTACGACTTGCAGGCCGCGCCATCGGGCGCCGGGGTGTGCGTTCGCAAAAAGGTGGCGCTGAAATATGCGGAGCTGACAAACAGCGATCCATTGCGGCAACGTCTGGGCCGCAAAGGTTCCAAGTTGAACGGGGGCGAGGATTTTGACATGGTATTCGTGGCCTGTGACCTGGGGATGGGGCTTGGCCGGTTTGTGAGTTTGAAGTTGCATCATTTGATGCCAACAAAACGGACCGACGATGATTATCTTCTCCGGCTTTATGAGGGATATGCATATTCTCAAGTCGTTTTGGATTCCTTGCGCGGAATCAAAGCTCCCCCAACTCGCCGGATCGACCGGACGGCCAGTTTTCTGAAGCGGCTGTTTCTTCAGCCGATGGAGCGGAAAATGGCGGTTGCCTGGGAAAATGGAATAATTCGCGCCATCAATGAACTCGAGGGAATTTCCCCGCCGCAGAAATGAACTGCCACGAGGAATTGTGCAAGACGGGTCTGATATTGTGAGCGTAAAGGTCGTGGTTTCGAAACACGATGAGCCGGTAAAAATTCAGTAAATATTTTTCCTTCATTTCGTTTTATGGCCCTTGATAGTAATTTCGTCAGGCAATGTGTGTCTCTTGGAGCAAATTATGAAGACAAATCACGTTTGGCGTTTTTCGCTCTAATAGCAGCTCTGCATGAGCGGTTTCAAAATCCATGGTGGCGAAAATTTACGTCAGTGACTCCAAATTTATGGATAAAACCCAAACAATTAGATGGCGCACGTCTTTTAATCAACCCTGTGGATTGGTCTCAAACTGTTATCTTTGAAGAAGTATTTATTCGGAACAGCTACGATTTGAGCAAGGTGCCGTTTGTTCCCCAAGTTATATTGGATTGCGGAGCGCATATTGGAATTTTCTCGCTTTTGGCCGGATGTAAGTTTCCAAAAGCCCGCTTAATAGCCTACGAGCCCAATCCCCAAAATGTTGAGTTTATTCGGCGTCAAATTGCCGGCAATGATTTGGAGATCACGCTAATTGAGTCCGCTGTCTCAATTGAAGAAAATGTGCTCGATTTCGAATTGGGTAATAGCCATAGCGGCAGACTGTTTCATGGCGTGCCGGGTAACAGTGCATGTAAGGTTCCAGTGATTAACTTTCCAGAGGCAGTTCGGGCATTGCAACCGGCTTCTTTGTTGCTAAAAATGGATGTTGAAGGTGAGGAAACCCGCATTTTTCCAAAGCTAATGCCATTTCTGCCAAAGCAGTCGGCCATTTTTTTTGAAACTCACTCAGGCAACGCTGGTTGGCGGGAGATCGAAAACCTTTTAACGTCAGACGAATTCAAGGTTGAGCAAATCAATTCTCGCGGTATGTTCTGCGATGGATTTGCGTACCGCAAATAGGTTTCAAAGTTTCAATCAGGCGGCATATTTGAGACAGGCCATCAAAACCCTATCGCGGTGCAGTTCCGACTGAATGGCGGGAGATAATCGGCCTTATTTCAAAATGCCGGACACGGGAGGAGGTACTATGGCAGGCATAAAAACACTGGGCATCATTGATCCGTTCTGGGAGGGGCATTCGCCTTCTTACTTCGTCATGTATTGGCGGATATTGTCCGGCAAGCAATCCGCCAGCGGACAGCATTTTAAATTAGTTGGTTTTTCACCACAACCGGAGCAAACCAAACAAATGCTTTTAGACTATGGTTTTGCCAATGCCTGCATCTGGCCACTGAAGTTGTCCAAGCGGACAAAATACCCTAAAACACTTTTTGGCAATGCCCGATTTGCCATCGCCAATTGGAGGTCATTGAAAAGGGCAGTGGTTGCGGCTGAATCGGAGACAGGCCCGATTGATTTTGCGATCAACCTGTGGTTGGACCCATTTCTAGCCTCATTTGTGCCGAAAGTACTGGTTGACACTCTTTTTCCCAAGCCTTGGGTCGGACTATACATAATGCCAATGACTTTCCGGATCAGACAATCCAGACGCTGGCGGCTGCTTGAAAAGTTCTTTCCGAGGTATGGCCCGGTGAAAGCCGGGAAATGTCAGGCGATTTTTACGTTCGATGAGGGGACTGCGGTGAACATGGCTGCGGCAACAAAGAAGTTGGTTCTGGCAGTGCCTGACGTCGCCGATGCGACGGCACCGGACCAGAATGACGATCTGGCCGGGTTAATAAAAAAGAAAAGCGGTAGGAATCAGATTTGCGCAATGATTGGGGTCCTTTGCAAACGTAAAGGGCTCATAACACTGATTGAGGCAGCGAAAGCAAGACCACCAGGATGGTTCTTTGTTTTTGCAGGAGGTTTCGCCGAAACCGATTTTCCCCCCGCCGAGTTGGAGACAATCAAACAATTTATCAACAGCAATCCGGAGAATTCCATATTTTGGCTAAAATATCTTCCAACTGAGGCATCTTTTAATGCGGTTGTGTCCGCATGCGATGTTCTTTACGCCAATTATCCCTGGTATCCTTTCAGCAGTGGAATCGTTTCAAAAGGTGCCTTGTTTAAGAAACCGGTAATTGTGAGCAACCGGTTTCTACTGGCAGAACGGGTGGCGCGTTACCAGATCGGTTGGGGTTTGCCGGAGGAAAATGTCGACGCCCTTGTTGATCTGCTGACCCACACTGACCGGCAGGCTGTCGAAGCAAAACGACTTCAGGCCAGATTTGAGGATTACTGTGCCGAGCATTCCGAAGCAAGATTAAGCACACTTTTAGACCAATTGTTTGTCAAAGTTGGCATCTGACCCTTGAAAATCAAAATTTCCCAGCTGTTGCTGGAATGAATTATTACCAAGAACTGACTGAAGCATGCCCGCCAGCGACGGGGACGATGTTCGGCGACAAGAGCGAGGGTTATGCCGAGCGGTTATCGGAAGCAAAATGCCTTACCGCAATGATGCAAGGTCAACGGCCGTTCTGCTTTCTGCGCCTGGGCGATGTGGAGCTGAAATATCTTTTGACGTATCAGAACAAGCAACTGGACCGACTGGATCATTTGGATTATGGGGATGGACCTTTATCTGGTACGCAAGGTTGCGGGAACCCGGGTTTGGGGCCAAAATACGCGGAGCGATTATGGAAGGTTTATGAGCAGGCCGACTACGTCGATTTTCATGAACGGAATTGGCCGAATGAGCACCTGGTCAAGCAATTGAAGCTGGCCAGGAAACCGGGCAGCCACCACAACCCGAGCAAGGAAACTTCCGTCATTTTCCTGACCTGGGTTGAACGGGAGTTCAAGGAATACTGCCAGGGACGACGAGTGGGTTTTGCCGGGGCGGAAGCGCGAATCCTCGAGATTCTTTCCCTGACGGCGGAATTCAAGCAGGCATCAGCCGATTATTGGCCGGAAAAGGCGGAGATTTTCTTCCATCAGGCCCGCAACGATGGCCGGAACCTTGACGCCAATTTGGACCTGGTGAAGGAAGATTTACGCCGGTTCATCACTGATAACAAATTGGACACCCTCTTTCTTTCCCTGGGTGGCGGGGCAAAGATTATTGGCTTTGAACTATCGCGCGAACTGGGAGTTTGCTGTTTTGATTTCGGGGCGATGATGCGCGCGTTGACTTACAGCGGATGCGACGGCAACCGGGTGGCCCGTTCTCCTCATTCTCCTTTTCTTTACCGGATACCGTTTGGAACTTATATGGACGTGCTGGAAAAGGCGATGCCTGATTTGACTCCGGCGGAACTTCTCGCCAAAGCCCACGGCCAGCTTATTTTGGAGGTGGTTAAGAAGGAGATTGGCTGGACGTTCGCCTCCTGGGAATTTGATTTCAGCGCGGAAAACTGCGCGGCCTTCAAAAACGCATATGAAATTTATCTCGAACGGTATCGGCATCTCTTCAAACTAAACGCGGACACACTGCGGGAGAGAAACGGATTTCTGCATTTTTGTGGAACACACCGGTTGACGTCTGAGGGCCGTTGGTTTCTGTCATTGTTTCGGGCGAAGGGCGTTGCCCGCGGTTTGCTTGGCCGACGCCCCGCTCTTTAAGGGGTGAGGGATCAAGGGTGAGGGGTGAATTTCAGCACTTTCCGACGCCCCTTGCAGCCTGTTAATGCAGCTCCCACGTATCCTTTAGATTGTTCCAATAAAAAGCCACGTGTTGCCCCGGGGCGACTCTCATAAAGCCGGTGGACATGGTCTGCGAATAAAAAACGTCGTAACCCTCATTGGTATTTTGGCTGTTATCAAAACTGATATAAGCGCCAGGCGGAATCTGATTGGAGCTGGAATCTTCCAGGGCGAAGGTGACGTTCGTTTGAGTCAAGCCGGCAGTGGTATAATCAGGTCCAAAAGCATATGACACGACATTCGTCGTGTTGCCGGCCAGCCGGCAATACCCTGAAAAACAATAGGGAGAGTAGATATTGTTTGAATCTACCAGTGCGAATTGCCCCACTCTTTTGCCCAAATAATCCATGCCGGACTGCCAGGGCGTGTAACCGCGCGTGAAGTTGTTCCCGCAAAAATGAACGTTGGTGGCCGTTCCGTAAGTTTTGCAGGCATAAGCCGTGGCAAATTGAGGGATCACCGAATTGCTGCAAACCGTAAGGCCGACAGTGTTGTTGGGAGAGCCTCCGCCGAACGCGCAAAAAAGCGCACAATTTGAAACAAAATTTCCAGAGATCAGGATGTTGCTGTTACAGAAGGTTCCTTGATACCCCAACGTGCCGATTGAAAAAACAGTCTGGCCGGAGCCGGACAGCCAGAATTGATTTCCAATCACCGAGAGGTTGGCCGCCGGCATGGTCTCAATCTCATTCGCTCCGTTCGCGGACAGATAAAACACATTGCTCGCGATCGTGAACGGCGCGTTCGTGCCGGTCGCTCCGTTGATCGCGAAGCCGTTGTAGGAAATGTTCGTGATCAAATTCCACGCGAACAATCCCGGATAGGAGGCGTATTGCTGATAAAATTCGGCCACTTGAAACAGGTTGTCAAAGGTGTTGGAGACAACATTCCACGCCGGATAAACGTTCAGCGCCGTGGCATTTCCATCAGTGAACGTGCATCCATAAATCCCGATCCGGCTGTTCGCAGGCTGGTCGATGCTCTTGAATTCCTCGCCGCGCCAATGTTGGATCACGTCGTTCGTGTAATTTATTTGTGGCAGAGACCCACCATTGGCGACCCAGGCGAGCACCGCATCGTGAGTTTCGTCCCATCCCGCCCCGGTGATCACACTCGCCGGGAAAAAATGCCAGGGGGTGTTGCCCTGTTGAACGCCGCCATCCAGGGTGAGATCTGAAAACGAGATCGGAAATTGAGGCTTCGTCATGGGCGATGCCAGTTCGACCAAAAATCCGCGCACAGCGTGGCCCCGGACCCGTTGCCAGGCGCCCTGGCTCAATAGTTTGGTCAAATGTGCGCCCGCCCCGACAATACTGATTCCCGCCCGCTGCAACAGAATCGAACAATCACCATAGGCTCCCGGATAGTTTGTGGCGATGAACAGGAAATTCCCGGCGGGGATGTTGATCACATCATGCGAGTCAGACCCGACGGCGGCGATGGCCGACATGAAGTTTGGGGAATTGTTGTGGCCGCAAGTGGCAAACGCAGGGGTCAAGGTTTGCCGGCAGGCGGTTGAGAGCGTGATATTCGTCCCATCGGAAATACTAGAGATGCTCGTTACCAAATCCTGATTATTGGATGATGTTGTGGGTGTTCCTGCCCCAAACACTTCCATCGTCTCTCCAATCGCGGAACGGGGAAGCGCATTGCTCGTGGTGACCAGAGTGGAATTGCTCGTCGTGTTGACAAAAAATTGCACAGCATCACCCATGGCTCCATAGTTGGTGATGTTGAGGGTGTTTTGGGCACTGACCAATCCGGTGAAAATCAGCAAAAATAGTTCAGCCAACGACAACGCGGCAATGGCCTTGAAGTGTTTCATGTTACTGTTCGCAGATTACGAAGTTTGCCTGGAGAAGACAACCTGTGTTAAGCCTGACTTCATCACGTGAACCAATGGGCTAAAAAGTATCTTTGGAATCCGATCGTCCATTCAGCCCGCCCGCGCTTTTGTGAAAACATCCTGGAGCGGGCGCAGCAGGAAAAATGGGCCACCCGGAAAATCGATGAGCCATGCGCTTTTGATTTGCGCATTCCGCCCGAACTTGCGGTCAATGAAAAAGACCGGGAACTTTTTGAAGGCCAGCGGCATTGGGAGTTTCCCGCGCGTTATCTGGCATGTTTGCCGCGCGCGTCGGCACTGGGCGGCCTGGTAAAGCTCTCCTCCGGCGAGTTCCTTAACGAGAGCGATTGGAGGATGAGGGATTTTCTGGCGTCGGACATTTCCCGGTCCAGATATGTCCGGCATCAGCTTGATCTGGAGGGAGATAATTATTATTTAGACCTCCTTTTTTCTGGAAATTATGCTCATTGGCTGGCGGACGAATTACCCCGCCTGACCAGCGCCCTTCCGCACCTGCCGGCGGCCACTCGATTTATTACCAGCGACCCCATCCAGGAATTCAAATCAAAATCACTGGCTGCTCTTGGCATTTCCACAGATCGCCTAGTTCCGGTCAAAGGCTTTTATCAAATTCGTTGTGAACGCCTCTGGTATGCCACCCCGGCCAATGATATGGTCTGGAACGTTCCCGTTTTGCAACAGCTCAGGGGCAGCCTCCTCGAGGTCTATGCCCGGGGGAACGGGGCGGTGTCAGAACGGCTTTTTGTTTCGCGCAATCACGCCCGCTTGAAACGGCTCGCCAATGAAGATGAGTTATTGCCCCTAATCAAAAGTTACGGGTTCCGCATCATAAATTTGGAACAAATGCCTTTTGCCGAACAGGTCAAGTATTTTTCGAGCGCCAAAGTGATATTGGGCGCGCACGGCGCCGGCTTTACCAACCTGCTGTTCAGCACGAAGGCAAAATTCCTGGAATTGCAGGACAACCTTTTCGCTCCCCGTTTATGGTATTGGAAGTGGGCGTCGATGCTCGGCCACGACTATTGCACCATGACCGGTCCCGTGACGAAATCAAAAGACTGGCTGGACACCGATTTTACCATCCATCCCGATTCGCTGAAAGAATTTCTGGAAGACAATTTGTCATCCCAGGGCGAAAGCCCAAAAAAACGATGGTGGGTGAGCCGATGAAAGTGCTTCATCTTGCGACTCATGATAATTTTGGCGGCGCCGCCCGGGCGGCTTATCGCCAGCATCTGGCTTTGCGTGGCGCGGGAATTGATTCCCGGATGCTGGTGCGACATAAGCACACAGATGACCCTGATGTTGAAATTTTTATCGGCGATCGGGATTTGGGCTCGCGGGTGTCCCGGACGATGCGGCGTTATTGGATAAGTCGGTGCGAAAGAAACTCCCGCGCCAACGGTAAAATCGGTTTGACCGATCCGCGCGCGGATTTATTGCGCTCCTTTGCGCCCGAAATGGCCGGCGCGGATGTGGTCAACATCCATAAAACAGAATATTTCGCGGATATTCCTGCGTTGATGGCTTCGCTGCCCGCCAATAAGCCGGTGGTTTTGACATTGCATGATTTGAGTCCCATTACCGGCGGATGCGATTATCCGGGAATCTGTGAACGGTTTTCCAATAAATGCGGGGCCTGCCCCATTTTAGATTCCAACGGCGAAAATGATTATTCCCGAAAAATCTTCCAGTTGCGCCAGTCCGCATATGAAACGCGCCCAACGGGAAAGTTTGCATTGGTTGCCAACAGTCGATGGACTTTCGAAAATATCAAGAAGAGCGGATTGGCAAAAGGCAAACGGGCGGAGCTAATCCACTACGGATTGGATCTAAACATTTATCAACCCGGGAATCGGAGTACCGCTCGTGAAGCTCTGGGTATCCGTGCGGATGAATCGGTGATCTGCTTTGCCGCCCATAATGTGGGTTACCCGCATAAGGGAGGGACTCAGCTGGCCGAAGCCCTGGCGGGATTAAAATCCAACAAATCCGTTCATCTGTTGACGATGGGATCGGGCCATATTCAGATGCCGTCTTATCTCAGGCACACGCATTTGGGCAGGATTGAAAATGGTTTGCTGCAAAGCCTTATCTACCGCGCCGCCGACGTGTTTGTCATTCCCTCTTTGGAAGAGGCGTTCGGGCAGACGGCATTGGAAGCGGTGGCCTGTGGAACGGTCGTAGCCGGCTTTGACGCCGGCGGAATTGTGGATATTGTCCACAATGAATTAAATGGACTGTTGGTGACCCGCGGTAATTCAACTGCCTTAGCTCAAGCGATCTCCCGCTTGTTGCAGGACGAACCTCTTAAAATGCGTTGGCGGGAATCCTGCAAGGCGTGGGTAAATGAGCGCTTTTCTTTCAGTCGCAATGCGACCGCCTATCGCGCGCTTTATGAGTCGTTGTTGACAGCAGGCGCGTAACTTCGTGTTGGAACTGATGCAAGCTGGACAAGATGTGTCCGTGAAAGCACCCGTGAATGGCCGGAGGCTGAAAATCGGCATCAGCATCTGGAGTTTTACGCCCGGCACAGGAGGATTGCAGGCTCACGCCGAGGCGTTGTGCCACCATTTACAAGAACGCGGTCATGAGGTGACGGTCATCACCCGTAGCGCCACGCGAGTTCCCCGGGGTGGAGATTATCTGTTTTTTAATGAATCACCCACGCCGATTTCTGTAGCGGGAATCCCGGTTTCTCCCTTGCGCGTTGACGAGAAATGGAATCCGTTGTTGTGGGTCGTCCTCAAATCCGCCGCGCACAAACCGGTCATGCCACTGGCCGCGCGTCTCTTTGAGACCGCCTTTGCGGAACCTGCCGGGAAAGTGTTTGCCGGTTTCGATATCATCCATCATGTGGGCCATGCGACGGCTTTGATGGGCCTGGCCACGGCCCGGGCGGCGCGGCGCAATGGCACTCCATTTTTGGTCCAGCCTACCGCGCATCCATTTCATTTTGGAGATTCCGGCCTCGACTTTCGCCTTTACAGACAGGCAGACCGTTTGCTCGTTCATACTGGCTACGAGCAGAGTTTTTTTCAGTCAAGCGGAATTAACTGTCCGATTGATGTCGTCTATAACGGCATCGAAGATCGCACTGATGGGCAGGGTGGGCGGTTTTTGGCCAGATATGAAATTGAAGGGCCCATGATCCTGTATATCGGTCGCAAAGCCGTTGATAAGGGGTATCCATTGGTTATTGAAGCGTTCAAGCGGTTGCGGACGAATGTTCCTGCAGCCGTTTTGGTTTGTTTGGGGCCAAAGGATCCTGATTCCGTTATTGAAAAGGTCCCCGGGGTTGTCGAACTTGATTTTGTTTCCGAGCAAGAAAAGCATGATGCGCTGGCCGCCTGCACCTGTCTCTGTGTCCCTTCAGTGGGAGAATCTTTCGGATTGGTTTACATGGAAGCTGGCCGGTACCGGAAACCTGTGATTGGCCGAAACTTGCCTGTTCTGCGGGAGTTGTTGGGAGCCAAAGCCGCGATGCTGTTGGGCCAGCCCGACGAATCGCGCAACATGGTCAGACTCTCCGTCGAAGAACTCGTGTCCGGAATTTTTGAATTGATCAACAATCCCGATCTTTGCCGTCAATTGGGAGATGCGTGTCACCAGCAATCCGAAAAGTTTCTCTGGCCAAATATTGTTAGACGGTTCGAAGAGTCCTACTATTCGTCATTGCAACCGGGAAAAAAAGAGTCCAACTGCTCATGATCGCTCATTTTACCACCCAGCTTGGAGGCGGCGCCAATATCGCGGGCCGACGGCTTCACGAGGCATTGCGACGCGGTGGGGTGGACAGCAAGTTTTACTATGGCGCCGGCGAGTCCAATGATCCCAGCGTCCTGCCGATTTTCCAAAAACGGACATTTTTTTGGCGCAATATGGCGGCGCTTGCTACGAGTTGGCGCAGTCGTCGGGATGTCCCCGGCGGATTTGTGACGAGTCCTCGATGGGTCCGCAAAACGCCCATCCAGGCTATTGGCCAGCTTCCCTCCGTGGTTCAGCTTCATTGGGTGACGCGCTGGCTGGATTTGCCCAGTTTTTTCGGTTCGTTGCCGCCTCAAATGCCGGTCGTCTGGACCTTGCATGATTTGATCCCCATCACCGGTGGCTGCCATTATCCCGGCGAATGCGATGGGTTCACCAAACAATGCGGCAATTGCCCGCAACAAACGAATCCCCGCCCAAATGATGCCACGCGAAAATTTTTCCACATCAAGGCCCATTGGTACAAGCAACTCAACCTCCATATTGTCGGCAACAGTGAATGGACGACCGCGCAGGCGCGCCGTTCGGCGCTGGTCAGCCTGGCCCGTTCGGTGAGGACCATCCATTACGGTTTGGACGCCAGCCAATACCAGCCGGTGGATAAGGCGACCGCGCGGAAATCGCTGCGCATCCCCGAGGGAAAATTTGTGGTTGGCTTTGCGTGTTCGGATTTTCACGAAAAAAGGAAGGGTGCCGAATTATTATTAAAGGCGCTCTCAGCACTTCCGGCCGGTGAGGTGGTCCTGGTTGTGTTGGGAGGCGGTCTATGGCCCCGAAATGCCACCACGATCGAGACTGTGCAATTAGGAAATATCGGCTCGCCGCGGTTGCAATCGGTTTATTATTCCGCCCTGGATGTGTTCGCGATGCCCAGTCATGTCGAGACGTTTGGCAATGTGGCGATGGAGGCGATGGCTTGTGAAACGCCGGTGGTGGCCTATCCGGCGGGAGGATTGGCTGACGTGGTGGCGGATGGTAAGACCGGGCTGATTGAAAAAGAAACCGGAAGCGTGGAAGGATTGGCGCGGATGCTTCAATGGATGTTGTCGCATCCAAAAGAACGCGTGGAAATGGGAATCGCCGGGCGCCGCCGCGTCCTCGCGCATTTCACCGATACCCTGATGGCCCAACGTTATTCGGCCATGTATCATGAATTGGCTCCCGGAGATAAAGACTTCCTTCCCGGCCCATCGGCTGCGGGAAAATGAAATGAGCATGCCGCGGTCGTTTGCCTCACGGGTATCCACCAGATGAATATCGTTTTTTGTGCCGACCGAAGCGTTCTCCCGGGCCTTCACGTGGCCGTGTACTCGTTGTTGGAGCGGATCAGCCCAGCCGTCGGGCAGACGCGGTTTTTTGTTTTCAGCGATTCACTCGACGACGAGGATATTGGATTGCTGCGCCAGACGCTTGCCGGGCTGAACAAGCCTTTCGAGTTGGAATTGCGGCGGGTGGACGCGGCGAGGTTCGCAGGGTTCCCCTCATTAAACGGCAGTTGGGCCACGTATTATCGGCTCTCCGTGCCTGAATTATTGGAAGTGGACCGATTCCTTTATGTGGATGCCGATACGTTGTGCGACACGGATGTCAGCGAGGTCCAGCGGATCGAGATGCAGTCCTTTCCGGCAGGCTGGGTGTCCGAAGCACCGTTGCCGCTCGCAGTGGACCGGCAGGTGGCCGACCAGTTGGGAAACAAGAAGGATGATTTTTACTTCAACGCCGGGGTGATGCTCTTCAACGTGCCCGAGTGGCGGCGGCAAAAGATCACGGACAAAGCGATGAGTTACATCGCCGCGCACCGTCCGCAATTCCATGATCAATCGGCGTTCAATGTCGTGCTCCATGGCAACGTTTCTGAGTTGGATTCGAAATTCAACTGCATGTCCAACATGCGCAAGAACTGGCCTGCTCTGACAGCGCCCTATGGAAAGATTGGAAAGTTGGTGCATTTTCTGGATTATCCCAAGCCGTGGGACTGGCTGGGCGAACTTGTCCACCCGCAATACCGGCTCTGGCGTTCGGTGTTGGAGAAAACGGCGATGAAGGATTTCCGCTCATGGCACAATACTCCTGCGCGAAAACTCCCTCGCAATCAAAAGGCTTTTGGGGGCTACAAAAAAATAATCAAGGACCGGATTCTCTTCTCCGGCTACTCCAAAGCGTGGTTAAAAAATGTGAAGGGGATCCGTGATGATTCTTTTGTATCATGAATCTGACTGTTTCCGTCATGATTACTACGAAGAATCGTGCGATCGATCTGCAGCGCACCTGCCAGAGGTTACGGCAGTTGAATCCGTCGCCGTTGGAAGTACTCATTACCGCGGATGGTTGCACGGATGATACCATCGGCGTGGTTAAATCTGAAATGCCAAATGCGCGCTTAATTGTAAATCCATCGGGCAAAGGTTCGGTGGCCTCGCGTGACCGGATGATCCGCGAAGCGAAGGGCGATTTGATTTTCGCTTTGGACGATGACAGTTATCCGGAGCAGTTGGATTGTTTGGATCAAATCTTCGTGCTATTCGCCAGGAACCCACGTTTAGCGGTCGCCCATTTTCCACAATGCACAGATGAGTATCCCGAGACTTTGACTGAAACTGATTTCGGACAAGAACACCCAACCCGTTCCTTTGCTAATTCCGGCGCGGTGTTGCGGCGTTCCATTTACCTGCAATTATCCGGTTTTGAGCCAAAATTCTTCCATATGTATGAGGAACCGGATTACGCGCTTCAATGCGTGGCGGCGGGATACGAAGTCTTATTCACTCCCCTGGTCACGATCCGGCATCATTTTTCGGGGGCGACCCGCAGCGAAATGAGGAATCATCAACGCCACGCGCGCAACGAATTTTGGAGTACGCTCCTGCGATGCCCATTTCCATATTGTCCGGCGATGTTGGGTTGGCGGGTTTTATCACAATTTCGTTACGCCTGCAAGCGGGGCATCCACTGGGTTGTACGTGAGCCGGTTTGGTGGTGGCAGGCACTGGCCGGCGTGCCGTATTGTCTGAAAAACCGCAAACCTGTTTCGTGGTACGGCTATCAGCGGTGGCTATCGTTCACAGACTAACTTGGCAATCGTGGGGCTCAACAGATTAATTTGTAAAAGAAGGATAAGTCGCCTGATTTAAATCCATGACATCACCAGCGGCGCCATGCGGATTGACTTTCGTTGGAATGGCGATGCCTGGGTGTGGAATGTCTTTTTCAAGCTGTAACAAAAATGGACATTTCTAATAAAACAATGACAGTTAAAATTTTTTCTACCTCCATGCCGGTGATGAGTAAGGGTATTTAATGGCCAATTTCGCATGATTTAATGAGATTTCAATTGCATAAGGAACGATTGGATGGAAAAATGCTAAGTAGTCAGTCAGAGTAGGCTAAAAATGTCCACACAGGTAAAGGTTGTCAATGCAATCAGAATTCATTTCCACATTCTGATTCATGCATTCTTTTGTTTACTTCCTTTTTCCTCGTCCCGCGCCCAAACCCGCTCACATCGGTCGTGGATAAAACCCCTTATGGGACATCGCAATTTAATTTTATTAGTCTTCGTCTCCGCTTTCACCGCGGCACACGCGGCCACGATTGTTTGGACAAACACTGCGGGTGGCGGCTGGAATGAAGCGACCAACTGGTCGCCCAATGTGGTTCCCGGCTCCGGCGATACCGTTGAGATTACCAACGACGCAAGTTATACCGTGAACGTTGATGGCGTGGCCAAAGCCGGAAGCATAGATTTGGGCACCGCTGACGTGGGCAGCACGAATATCCAGGCTTTCCAGCTCACGACCGGGAACACTTTCACCCTTAGCGGACCCGCCACTGTCAGCACCAACGGTCAATTCAACTTGTTTAGCGGCGTGATGATTGGCACGAATGCGGTTCTGGACGGTACGTTCAACGGCAATGCGGCCACTGTTTCCGGCACGTTCACCATCCTCAGCAACAGCGTGTTGAACATCAATCCGCCGGGCGTGATCTTCAATGGATTTCCAAATTTACAGGTGGTGACGAATTACGGAACGGTCAATTGGAACGCCGCGAATGTCTATGAGGACAACAACGGCGTGATTTTCAATTATGGATTATGGCTGGCGCAAACGGATGGCACAATTAACGGCCGTCTCGAGTCGGGCAATGGCGCATTCGAAAATTATGGTACTTTCCGTAAATCGGGCGGCACCAACACGACACTTTTTGATGGCAACGGCACGTTCAATAATTACGGCGAAGTGGACATCCAAACTGGTACGCTCAATGTCCAGCGCGGTCAGGACAGCGGCTGGATCAATACCTCGAACAGTACTATTTTAACCTTTGCAAATTTTATTTTGGCTGGAACCAACTTATTCACCGGCGGAGGAGTCCTGGCCAACGGCTTCCTGGTGGGCAGCAATGCTGTTATGGAAGGCACTCTTGCTTGCGCCTCACCGATGACTATCGGAGGCACCCTTACCATCGATAGCAGCGCTGAACTGCAAATCTTATCAGGGGCCGCCTTCGACGGCTTTGTGGAAGGCCACTTTACTCCCTGCCTGTTCACGAACAATGGAACTGTTCTCTGGATCACCAATGACATTAATAACGATAACCTCCCAACCATCGACAACTATGGTTTATGGGTTGCGCAGGGCGACAACACCTTCTTTGGAAGGCAGGTTTCCGGGCCCACCACCTTCAACAATTATGGGACCTTCAAGAAACTTGGCACTTCCGGCACCACCACGATCGATGCGAATACCATCTTCAACAATCTGGGAGGCACGGTCCAAACCGCCAGTGGCACTATCGGAATCCAGTACGGGAACGGCTATGGAATTTTTGATACTGCCAGCAACTCACTGCTCCAACTCACTAAATTCAATTTTATGGCCGGTTCTGTGTTCACCAATAAGGGGACGGTTTCGGGCCTGCTCGAGGCGACGAATGCCATGTTCAACGGCACCCTGAACCTCGCCAATTCCACGATGTCTGGAAATTTCACACTCGAAAGCGGTTGCGGCTTGAACATCGGATCGGGCGTGGTCTTCAATGGATTTCCCAACGCAACGACAATCACAAATTATGGGACCGTGGCCTGGGCCTCTGGAAATATTACCGACGACAATGGACCGACCATTGACAACTACGGATTGTGGCTGGCTGAAAACGATGGGACTTTTAACGGCCGCTTCTCCGGCGGAATCACGACGTTTAATAATCTGGGGACGTTCCGCAAGTTGGCCAGCAGCGGCGGCAGCACGACTTTGATTTCGTTTCAATTCAACAACTCCGGCCTCTTGGATGTGCAAACTGGCCAGGTGGCGATCGCATCGAGTTATGTGTTGGGCGGGGGCACCTTAAATTTTGGGATCAATAGCGTGACGAATTATGGTAGCATCAATTTTTCCGGCAGTGTAGCCTTGAGCGGGACGGTGAGTGCCAATCTCAACGGCCTTTATGGGCTTGGCGCCGGCAGTTCGCTTGCCGTAGTCACTTACAGCTCAAAATCCGGCACATTCACCAATTTCAATTTGCCAACTGCATTTGTCTGGACGAATAACTACGGCGGCTCGGTGTTTTCTCTGGTCATTGCCGCGGCCCCGTCTCTAAACGTCACGAATTTTGGGGCGATTGGGGATGCAGTCCAATTTTTTGTCAACACCGTGAGTAATTCGGTATTGGTTACAACGACCAATCAATTGTCGAATGCGGCTATTGGTGAGGCAATCGAAGTCTTTGGCGCGGGCACCCCCACTACGCAAACCAACAATCAGGATCTCGTCACGACGATTGCGAACGTCGTTAATGAAACGAATATTTATCTCTCGCAACCCTGCCAACAAAACCTGACCAACACTTTTGCCACTTATGGGCATAACAATTCGGCCAATTTTCAAGCGACGATAACGGCGCTCGGATCGATTACCAATGCGATCATCAACATTCCTGCAGGCACCTATCTCCTTTTGCCAACCAATCACGGCGGAGCTTATGGTCCGTCGGGGATTTATTTGTCACGGGGAGGTGTTAATTTTATTGGAGCGGGAACCAATGTCACCACACTGCTTAGTCAAGGTGCCTGGACTCTGGTTAATGGCAATGCCGTCAGGGGTTTTTTAGTGCAGTTGGCTTCTCCGGTTATGGATAATTTCCCCGTTTCGTTTTCTGGTTTGACCATGGATGGCGGAGTTCAACAGGGAAATACCCAATTCCATTTTTTCCCTGCAAGTGTTGTAACCGGCCGCGGGTGGGATGAAACTCATTCTGCGGTCCTATCCTGGATGGTGCTTGGTGGTTATCTGCCTGCTATTAACTTTACGAATGATTTGGTGCAACATTGGAGAGGTGAAGAATTTAAGAGCATCGACCAGCCTGTAAACGATCGAATCGGGATTTATGGTTGCACGTTTACTGACGGCAATGCCACTGCCCTTAATGTTTATCCGGCATGGAATGTTATATCCAATACGTTTAATAACCTGTTTCAGGTTGCCGAATTTTACATGCAATATTCATCATATCCGGGTTATTTTGAGAATAATTTAATCACCAACATCACCGGAAACGGATTTGCGCTCAACGGCGCCTCCGGCACAAATGCGCCCTTTACGATTGAAAGCAACCTGTTTTGTTTGTCTGCCAGCGGACAGAACGGAATAGAAATGCTGCCCGGGGACAATGTTTCTATTATCGGAAATCAGTTTGTTGAGACGGGCAGTGGGATCACGGTGATTTACGTCGGCGCGAACGGTTATCAAGGAACTTTTTGCAATAGTAATATTCTCGTCTCCGGGAATTATGTGTCGGGGGCTGCGGATTTTATGGCAATTGGCGCAGCGGCTCCAAATAATTGCGATACGGTAACTGTGTGCAGTAATACGGTAATAATGGGATTCGGAGGAGCCAAAGCATGTAAATCCTATGGACTTTCGACGAATGTGCATTTCTATGCGAACAGCTTTCCGTCGAATCCCGCAACGGCATGGCTGTCTGGCCAGGATACAAGTGGGAATAGTGTTGGGCAATTCGCTTTAGTGGATTCTAATAACATCTACGCGCCCTATCTTTATACACCGTATGCTCCGCTGATAACCAATAATAGTACAAATATCATTTCCTACGCGTTTGGCCCTAATTATACAACCGGAACCGCTACAAAGACCAACGTGACTTTTGTTTTGGACGATTCAAGTTCAAATCAAATTCCCCCGTCGGCGGAGATAACGGTTGACAATTCCGCAAATAGTGGCAACGGGGCATATACGATATTTTTGAATAGTGCCATGACACGATTTATCGGTGTTGCCGCTGCTAATCAGCAAATAATTGTTTTCAATTGGGTCCCCGGATTTGGCTGGAATTACGGTATAATAGCTACCAATGGCACGATAGCCGGCCCGCTCAAATTCACAGCCAAATGGACGGGTGGCGCGGTGCCTTTTGTCACCCAATTCAATTCCCCCTCGGTGGACAGCCTCGGATACGCTATCACCGGTTGGAATTGGAATTTTGGCGATGGGACAACCGATTCCAGCCAAACTCCATCACACACATACACCACAGCCGGCATATATACCCCAAGTCTGGTTGTGACCAACATTAACGGTGTTGCCGAGATTGTTTCGGGGCCTTCCATTAACGCCACAGCGCTTCCCGTGTCGCAACATTTGGCGATGGCTCTTTCCGGGGCCAATGTCACGATGGTCTGGCCGACAAATGCCACCGGCTACTTATTGTATTCCACGACCAACCTTACTGCCGAATTTTGGACTCCGATGTCCGTCTCCGTAGTCACCAACAACGGGCAAAGGGTCCTGAGTCTTCCCATGGTCGGCAACCAGATGTATTTTCGCTTGCTTCAGGCCGGGACGATTACCTTCAAGGCCAGATGGACGGCCGGTGCGGCGCCTTTTGCCACCGAGTTCAGTTCCCCCCCGGTGGACAGCCTCGGATACGCTATCACCGGTTGGAGTTGGAATTTTGGCGATGGCTCATCCAACCCAACCAGCATTGCGCAAAATCCGTCGTACACTTATATGAATCCCGGCGCATTTGCACCCAGTCTCGTCGTTACCAACATTAATGGCATTGTTGAGCTTGCATCTGGCCCGGCCATTAACGTCGGCATGCTTCCCGTGTCGCAGTATTTGGCGGTAGTTGTTTCCGGGGCAAATATTAATCTGACGTGGCCCACGAACGCCACAGGCTACATCCTGGAATCCACAACCAATTTGGCTTTACCGATCTGGACTCCTGTGGTCGTTTCGCCAGTCGTATTAAACGGCCAAAACGTAGTAAACATTTCCCCGACTGGAGGGCAAATGTATTTCAGGTTGATTCAAGGGCCTTAGTCCTGGGAGCCCTGGAGGGGCGGCAAGAAGTTCATTTTTGGCCATTCTTCCGGCGCTTTTCAGCTTGTTGGCATTTGAGCATTTTAGTCCACATTGCTTTCTCCTTTGAAAAAAAATTGGTTTTGCGCGCAAATCGGCGCGCGGGAACATTATGCTGTGCCGCGGGTGCTGCAAAAAGCGGGAAAGCTCGCAGCACTTTATACTGATTTTTGGGCGGGATCGCTCATCCGCATTGCCGCCGGCAAAACGAAAGTAAAACACCTTCGTTCGCTGGCCCACCGTTTTCATCCTCAATTGGCGGATGCCCCGGTTTTTTCCTGGAACGCGCGGTCATTGATGTGGGAAGCGAGCCTGCGAAAAAGTCGGGACGTTTATTCCGGTTTCACGGAGATAGGAAATCGATTTGCCGTTCGCGTTCGTGACGCATTAAAGCAACGTAATGATTTGGGTCCGGATTCAATTTTTTTTTCTTACGATACCGGCGCATTGGAGGCGATGGAATGGTGCCGTGGCCGCGGTGTCAGGTGTGTTTTGAATCAAATGGATCCGGGCCGTCTGGAGGTGGAATTAGTTAGACAGGAGGAGAAGCTTTGGCCGGGGTGGGCGATTCAGCCGTTGGAGGTCCCGGAAACATATTTTAAACGGCGCGAAAAGGAGTCGGCGGCAGCGGATCGCATTGTGGTAAATTCCGATTTTTGCCAGGAGCAATTGGTGAAGCAAGGCATTCCCCCGGATAAAGTGATAGTCATCCCATTGTGTTTTGAACCTATGCTCCCGGACCCCCGCTTGCCACTTTCGAACCGTCCCCTTCGCGTGCTCTTTCTTGGCCAGATTATTTTGCGAAAGGGAATTCAATATCTCATGCAGGCGGCGAGATTGTTGGAAGACGAGAACATCCAATTCGATATCGTCGGCCCGATGGGAATATCCGCCGACGCGACGACATCGGCGCCGAGAAATATGGCTTTTCATGGACGCACGACCCGGGACCAAACCGTGGATTGGTATCGCCGCAGCGATGTGTTTGTCTTGCCCACATTATCGGATGGTTTTGCCATCACACAATTGGAGGCGATGTCCTACGGATTACCGGTCGTCGCCACGCCATGTTGCGGCGAGGTAGTCACCAACGGCGTGGATGGCTTTATTGTACCCCCGCGAAATGCAGATGCCCTCGCAGAAATACTTCGGCGGTATCTGGCAGAGCCGGAATTATTGCGACACCAACAAGAGGCTGCGCTGGTAAAAATAAAACATTTCAGTTTGGACCGGATACGGACGGGTTTGAATTCATTGGAAAATCATTTATGTGGGACGAAATAAAGGTCTCCGCATTACAATTTCGAGGCCCTTGTAGCATCCTAACCGTTCCGTTTAAATGTTAGATTCTCTATCCATATACCCGATCTCTTATTGGGTTGTCATTGTGGTGATGATCGCGGGAGTATATTTATCAGTCCGGCGAATCAGGGACGGCACAGGAATTCCGATGCTGGCAGTCCTTGGCACCGTGGGGGTTTGGTATGTTGGCGACGCATATTACAATGATTATGCTAATAGTTACGCTCAGATATTTAGCGCTGACGTACTTCAGGATGCCTGGTGGGAAGTTGCATGGTTTCTCGTCGTCTTTTTGGCGGCAGTGCCATATCTTCACCAGCGGCTCAATGCCCGCTACCGGAATTGTCAAAGCGGTGTGCTTCAATTGGCGCGGTTCGGGGTCAACCATCCAACTCTTCAACGGCAGTTGGACATTTTATTCGACGGCTGCTTTGCCATTTATGTCATTCTCGTTTTGATAGCGACAGTGCGGGTCAAAGGCCAGATTCTATATTTCTTCTTCCCATTCCTAGGTGACAATCCCGAACCTTGGGCACGTGCGCGCGTAGGTGGTGGCTTTTCGGCGCTGCTGAGCTTTGCGCTTTACATCCAAATGATGGTCACCTCCGTTTTTGGCATATTGGCGGCAGTTTCCGAACGCAAACGCACGATGCATTTGTCCATCATCCTGTGCTTCCTTTCCTGGCCGTATTTTCTCTTTGATCGCACCCGTAATACCATTCTGGCAGTGGTGATTCCCGCCATCATAAGTTTTGCCTTCTTGCGGCTGCGTGGAAGTGTTTGGAAGAAAATTATGGTTCTCGCTGTTTGTTACACTTTGATGAATAGTTGGATGGCCTTCATTATTCAAAACCGATCATCCGGAAGCATCACAGATGCCTTCAAGGAAAAAGGGTTCAATGTCGTGGAGGAATCAAAAGTGCATCACGAAGGATTGAACATGTTCGAGGAATTGTGTTGGATCAATACCTTCTTTGAGAATGGGACTTTTAAAGCTGATTGGGGCGGGAACTATTTTTCTGAATTAGTCAATCCTATCCCCCGGGTTCTCTGGCACGGAAAACCCTACATCGGCATTGATTATGCCATCGCGCGTGGACAAGGAACACGGGGAAATGAGGGATCCGCCGGAGACGCCGGCGTCGACGCGACGATCTCAACCGGTCTTATTGGACAAGGGGCTGTCAATTTCAGTGTCATTCTGGGCCCGGCGTTCGCAGCTGTGCTGATGAGCCTTTGGGTGGTCGTGTTGGCCCGACAGGACCTGGTCATTTGGCAACTGGGGCGGTTGCCGCTTTATGCCATTGGATTGATCTTAACCTTCAACCTTGGACGCGACATAACACTGATCACACTCTATCCATTTGTTTTTGGCCTCGCCATCATCATGTGGTTGGAAAGAAATAAAAGGGAGCAGATGCCCGCCGTTGTGAGTCAGAGGTCAAATGTTCCAGGGCAGTCGGGCAAGGAACAGGGAGTACAGAGTAGGGGAGGATTGCCGGCTCCTCAGCCCTTGCGCAAACCCATGCAAAACCCATTCAGGCGCCGACGAAGAATTGTCACGCCTCCCCGTTCACGGCCGAACTATTTCCGGCGGTCGTAATGACAGAAATGGCGACAAGACTACGGAATATGGGTCTCCAATTTCTCTTTCCAGAATTTTTCCTTTGAAAAGACTGGCCATCCTGTTTCATCGCATCGGACCTTATCATTTCGCGCGCGCGCGCGCTGCCGGCAAGGTCTTGAAAACCACATTGATTGAGGTTTTCAAGAGTGATGACGTGTATGGCTGGTCCCTCGTGCCGGGCGCGGATGGTTTCGACCGGGTGACATTATTTGACAAAGATTCGCAGCCGCCGGGCAAATTGATCCGTGGCATACAGAATGCCTTGGACGCGTGTCGTCCTGATGTCGTTGCCATTCCCGGTTGGGCCGATACGTTAGCGTTTGGGGCCATTCAGTGGTGCGCGGCCAACAAAGTTCCCGCGATTGTAATGTCTGAATCCACTGAAAGGGATGAGCGGCGTTCGTTCTGGAAAGAATGGATCAAGCGGCGGATCCTCAAATTTTGTGCCGCCGGTCTCGTTGGGGGGCAGCCTCACGCCGAATATCTCGCCAGACTCGGCATGGCGCCCGGCCATATTTTTTTGGGATATGACGCGGTGGATAATGGTTACTTTGCGGACAAAGTTGCGGAAATCAGAAGTCTTATGCCGGAAATCAAGGCGAAGCATAATCTGCCGGAAAACTACTTTCTGGCCAGCGCCCGCTTCGTTGCCAAAAAAAATCTCTTTAACCTTATCCGCGCCTATGCGCAATACCGTAACTCCTTGGAATTCGGCAATATTCGGCAACATTCGGCCTCTTTCGCCCCCTGGTCTTTGGTTTTGCTCGGTGACGGTCCCCTGCGATCCGATCTTGTCCGGCTGATTTCCGAACTCCGGCTTGAGCATTGCGTGTTGCTGCCAGGTTTCAAGCAATACGATGAACTGCCCCTATATTATGGCTGGGCAAAAGCATTTATTCATGCCAGCACGGTCGAACAATGGGGATTGGTGGTGAATGAGGCGATGGCTTCAGGACTGCCGGTTTTGGTTTCCAACCGTTGTGGTTGTGCGCGGGACCTGGTGCAGGAAAACGTGAATGGTTTTACCTTTGATCCCGGCAACGTTGAACAGCTTGCGCAATTGTTGCTCAAACTTTCTGCTCCCGACTTTCAGCTATCCGATTTTGGTATCGCCAGCCAACGGATCATTTCCGACTGGTCTCCCGAACGCTTTGCCAACGGCCTCAGTCAAGCCGTTGAAACCGCCCTCATCGCGCCCAGACCTCGATTGGGGACAGCCGATTACCTGCTTTTGCAGTTGCTCTCAAGAACATAAACTGGCATTGAGATTATGGAAATCTCTGGTGGGTTCCTTTTGTATGCTCAATATCGTCCATGTCACTTCATGGTTGTCTCGAAATGGTGGCGGCATCCCGCCAGTGATTTGGGCGCTCACGCGCGAAACCAATCGCCGGGGAGGCAGCGCTTCAATTCTGGGCCTGAACGATCAATGGACTTCGGCCGATTGCAAAGCGGAAAATTTCCAATTTGCAGCCGGAGAATGCGTCGGACCAAAGGCGCTTGGTTATTCGCCAGATTTAAGCAGGCGGTTGGAGGCACTGACGCCTTCGCCGGGAATAATTCATAGCCACGGGCTTTGGATGTATCCCGGACTGGCGGCGCGAAAATTCGCCACTCAACACGATCGTCCCCGGATCGTTTCGCCACATGGAATGCTCGAACCCTGGGCGCTGAATCATTCACGGTGGAAGAAACGACTGGCCGCCCATCTGTTTGAAAACAAAAATCTGCGGAAAGCCGATTGTCTTCACGCTCTTTGCCCAGCCGAGGCGAACAATTTTCGGCAGTACGGCCTTAAAAATCCCATCGCGGTCATTCCCAATGGAGTGGATCTTGACAGTTTTGAACAGCCGGCAGATAGCGTGATCGAAGAAAAATTCCCCGACCTCCGGGGGCGCCGTCGTGTTTTATTTTTGTCCCGTCTTCATTCTAAGAAAGGATTGGCCAATTTATTACAGGCATGGCAGAAGATTGTTTCTGATTTTCAAGATTGGCAATTGCTAATTGTCGGCTCGGGCGATCCGGCTTATGAGCAACAACTGAAATCATCCGTGCTAAATTTGATCATGGAGAAGCGTGTGGTTTTCCTGGGCCCGCTTTATGGCGATGATAAAGCGCGAATTTTAGCCGCGGCGGATGCCTTTGTGCTCCCATCTTTCAGCGAGGGTTTCAGCATGGCCGTTTTGGAGGCTGCCGCGAGCGGTTTGCCGATATTGCTTACGCACGAATGCAATTTTCCCGAACTGGCCAGGTCAAATGGCGCTATCGAGATTTCTCCCGATTTCCCCGCCGTGGAGGCCGGCCTTCGGCAGATTTTGGGACTCCCGGAAGAACAACGAAAATCTATGGGCCAATGCGGTCGGGAATTGGTGAAGAAATCTTACACCTGGGCCGCCGTCACTGAACAAATGTGCCGTGTCTATACCTGGCTGGCCAATAATGGTCCGGAGCCCGAAACCGTGCAACACTAACTAAAAATCAATGCCTGTCGATCTTTCATCTTTTTCTTCCGCCCGCTTTGACCGCGGCGCGGGCAGATTCCGCGAATGTCTTTGGCTGGTTGTAAGTTTGTTTTTGTTCCGGCTTTGTCCATTCAGCGTGTCTCCCTTGAAAAGAGCGGTGCTGCGCATTTTTGGCGCAAAAATAGGACGCGGGGTGGTCATCAAGCCGCAAGTTAAGATTACCTTCCCATGGAAATTGGAAATCGGGGATTTTGTCTGGCTTGGCGAGGAGTGCTGGTTGCTGAGTCTTGATCGCATTGTCATCGGCAACAACGTTTGCATTTCCCAGCGCGCTTTCCTATGCACTGGCAATCACAATTACAGCCTGCCGACATTTGACTTGATCGTGAAACCGATTGTGGTTGAGGACGGTGCGTGGTTGGGCGCGGGATGCTGGGTTGGGCCCGGCATCAAAGTCGGCTCGCATGCGATTCTCACAGCGTGTTCGGTGATGGCTAAAGACATGGAGCCATGGGGTATTTACCAGGGAAACCCCGCCGGATTAGTTAAATCCAGGAACATCCAGGGAAAGCAAGAGTGAAGAGCCCATTTTATATTTCAGCTTTTTACCTTCCTATTTTTGTGTTTAGTTTCAATCTTTGAGATATGGATACGTCAATGAATGCAGAAGCCGGGTCGTTTTATCCGGCGCAGGGGGGCGTTAAACATTCCACCCTCAGGTGGTTGATGGTGCTTCTTCCATTCGCGTGGTTGTGGTTCCATCTGATTGGCAACCTGAGATTGCAATGGGGTACTGACCCGCAATACAGCTACGGTTTGGTGATGCCGCTGCTGACCGCCGGGTTGTTAATTCGGCGGTGGTATCGCTTTTCGGGAGTTCCTTTGCCAGACGACGATTCGAAAAAATCCCCCTTATGGGCGGGATTGATTGTCTGCCTGACGTTTCCTTATCTGCCCACACGACTGCTGGAAGAAGCGGTCCCGGAATGGCGGCCCGACGGATGGCTGCTGGCGATCGAGACCATCGGTTTGACGCTTTGCGCCATTTACCTGGCAAAGGGGCGGGCTGGAGTCTTGCGTTTCGCTTTTCCAATATGTTTCTTTTTTACAGCTGTCCCCTGGCCGACACTTTTTGAGCAACCGATCATTCAGCATCTTAGCCGAATCAATGCCGGGATGGTGGTGAATGTGCTGGGTATCCTCGACGTACCGGCAATCCAGCACGGCAACGTTATTGAAGTCAGCACTGGTTTGGTTGGGATAAATGATGCCTGCAGCGGCATCCGTTCGCTCCAGTCCAGCCTCATGATTTCCTTATTTCTCGGGGAGTTTTATTTTATGAATTGGACTCGCCGGATTTTGTTGATGCTTACCGGGTTCATTTTGGCCATGTTTTTCAACGTGTGCCGCACTTCGTTGCTCACTTTTCTGGCCGCAAAAAAAGGGATTGCTGCTATCGCTCAATATCACGATGAGGCTGGTGTCACCATTTTACTTGCCTGTACCGCAACACTCTTGGGCGTCAGTTATCTGGCCAGCGTTTGGAGGAAGCATTCCGCCACCGGGCGCGCCAACATCACGCTTCCCCCTCCCATTTCCCATTTTCCCCGTCTATTCTCATCGTCTCCTTCCAGGCGGTTGCGCTCTCTGGCTTTTGGTTTGATAATATGGATACTCTTTGTCGAGGCGGGTGTCGCGACCTGGTATTATATCTGCGACTCGCACATAAAGGCTGGACCTGCATGGTCAATCTCCCTTCCTGAAAGCAATTCCACACTTAAGTCTCTGCCTTTTACGCCGGAAGAACACGAATTGCTGCGCTTTGACGATGGCAAACAGGGGCAATGGCAGGAAGCCGATGGCACCGTCTGGCAGGCTTATTATTTCGACTGGTTGCCTGGTCGGGTGGCTGGTTATCTTGCCAAGAGGCACACGCCAGACATTTGCCTCCCGGCAATGGGGTTGAATATGGTATCTGGCCCCACTCTGACGATGCTCAATGTTCACGGCCTTGTATTGCCAATGCGGGGTTACGTTTTTGCCGGACCCAATGGCCCGTTGCAAGTTTTTCAATGCCATTGGCAGCCTGGAGAAGACAGCAAAGCATATGCTTATGAATCCTCACGGTTTAATCTTATCCGCAGCATTTGGGCCGGCAGGGGTGATAAGGGACAAAAAGTAATTGAAATTGTCATTACCGGTTATGACAATCCTGACAGTGCTAGGGAGGCAATGGTTCGGGAATTACAGCAGTTGATCAGAGTCGATAAAACTTAATGTTGGCCTGAAATGCATTTTCTGCTCTTAAACCAATTTTACGCTCCGGACGTGGCACCGACCGGGCAGTATTTGCATGATTTGGCGCAGGCGCTCACTCAGCGCGGACATTCGGTCAAGGTGCTTTGCTCCCGACGCTCTTACAATGGAACAAAGGCCTTTCCCTCTCGCGAATGCATGGAAGGTGTTGAGGTGGTGCGGCTTCCGGCAACCGGATTTGGCCGCCGGGGTTTTGGAGGCAAGATTGTGGATTACGCCTCGTTCTATATCCTTTTGTTCTACGCCCTGATGTTTGAGCGCAAACGTCCGGATTTAATCCTGTCGCTAACCACGCCGCCTTACATCGGTCTGCTCGCGAAAATCGCGGCAAAAAGACATCGTTGCCGCTACGTTCATTGGATTATGGATCTATACCCGGACGTTATGTTTGCTCACGGTATGGCGGGAAGCAATGGACTATTTTCCCGGTTCCTCCGCAAACTTACCCGTTTCCAATTTAAAGGAGCGGATCAGGTTATCGCCTTGGGGCCAAAGATGGCAGAACGTGTTTCAAGCTATTGTGATAGTCAGCATTCTGCCGTGTCCTGGATTCCGTTGTGGACCAATTTGGAACCGGACAATCAGGTTGAGAATGAGACCAATCCCTTGCGCGCCAAGCGTGGCTGGGCTGACAATGAAGTGGTTTTTCTTTATTCCGGTAATATGGGCCTGGGCCATCGGTTTAACGAGTTTCTCCGGGCGGCAAAACAATTAGGACATTCAAAGTATCGCTGGGCCTTCGCCGGCGATGGCAAACGCAGGGAAGAGATCGGGACTTTCGCAAAAGCCAATCCTTCGGCGCGCATTGAGTTTCCAGAAAGTGTTCCCTACTCGCAATTACGGACTCACTTATGTTCGGCCGACGTGCACCTGGCAAGCATGGACTCCGCCTGGCAGGGAACAATGGTCCCAAGCAAACTCCAGGGCAGTTTTGCCGTCGGCCGCCCGGTGCTTTATGTGGGTGGCCGTGACTGTGAAACGGCACTGTGGATTCAACAGTCCGGTGGCGGCTGGGTAGTTGATGAAAATGATCTTCAAGGATTGCTCGGCGCGATCGAGCAGGCAGGCGATCCTGACGAACGCCGCGGTCGCGGCAAAGCCGCGCTGGAATTTGCCCGGCGGCATTTCGTTAAATCTGCCGGATGCGCGCGCTTTATCGAATTGTTGGAAAATGGAAGCAGCTCGCAAACAAAACAAGAACGACGGAAAACAGAAATGCCGAAGGTGGAAATCATTTCCGCTTTCTAATTTTCCATTACTTTTTAATTCATGTTCGGCGACTTGGATAAATATATTCTGGTGTTTTTGACCGGCCTCCTGGTGTCCTATCTTTTGACGCCGGTGGTCAAAGCACTGGCTTGTCGGTTCGGCGTTATTGACCTGCCCAGCGAGCGCCGTCCGCACCAGCGCCCCACCGCTCGGGGGGGGGGAGTCGCCCTCTTTATTGCGGTTCAGGCAGCGTGCTTGCTGGCGTTTGCCCTGCCCTGGCCAAGGGGTTCCAGCGGGTTGGATTTTGCCTGGTGGCAACGGTTTGCCCTGGCTTCCCTGATTTTGTTCATCGTTGGAATTGTTGACGATGTTCGTGGAATGAAACCGTTGATCAAGCTGGGTGGGCAAACATTGGCGGCTTCATTGATGGCACTGACAGGAACTCAATTCGGAGCATTTTTGGGATACCATCTTCCGCCGCTGGTCGATGGCATATTAGTGGTTATCTGGCTGGTCGCTATCATTAATGCGTTTAATCTGATAGATGGATTAGACGGTTTGGCTTCGGGCCTCGCCATTATTTCAGCCTTTGGATTGTGCGGTATTCTGTCCATGCAACAGGCGCCCGGCGCTGTGTTGGTATTGCTGGGATTCATCGGCGCCTGTCTTGGATTTCTGCGATATAATTTTCATCCCGCCAGTATTTTTCTAGGTGACACGGGCAGCATGTTCATCGGCTTTACCCTGGGGGTCATTTCGCTCCAGACCTTTAACAAAAACTCGTTCCTGATTGCCCTGACCATTCCAATGCTCGTCCTTGGCATCCCCATTTATGATGCCATGCTTGCCATCTGGAGGCGCTCCGTCCGCAAATGGGTGGATGACAAGACCTCCGGCGTCAAACGTGGAATCATGCAGCCGGATTTGGAGCACCTCCATCATCGCCTGAAAGTAACAGGTCTTAGCGCAGGACGCGTAGCCATGTATCTTTGCGCGCTCAATGTCGGATTGGTCATCGTCGGATTGCTGATCGTGTTATTCGAATCCCGTGCCGCCGGAATTTTTTTGATCGCGTTGTTGGCCGGCGTGTATGTCTTGATGCGCCACCTGGCGGTCATCGAATTGCGCGAGACGGGGAAGGCGTTATTAATGGGATTGCGCCGTCCCACACATTCTGCATTGAAAGCGCTGGCATACCCGATTGGTGATATGATTTGGCTGGCGGGTTCTCTTGCCCTCATCATGTGGGCCGTCGAGGATCAAAGGATAGATTTCTGGCATACATGGTTTCTGGATTTGCCGGTTTGGGTCACCCCCACTTTCTCACTTCTGGCGATTTCACGCACCTATGTCATTTATTGGCCGCGTTCCAGGCTCCGGGACGTGCTCGGAGTTGTGTTTTGGTTACAAACCGGGATTTTTTTCAGCCTGGGACTTGCTTTGTTGATTGATCCTTCTCAAAGCTACCGATGGTTCCTGCGGGCGCTCCTGATGGCGGCCATCAGTTACCCGGCCATCATTGTTTCAAGGTTAATCTACCGTTCCATTGAAGAATTGACGTTGTGGATTCGAGGTCAAAGCGAGCGGGACGTGGAAATCGAAAGAGTATTGCTCTACGGCGCCGGGGCGCGGGCGCAGTTGTTCTTGAAAGATCGGGTTACCAAAAACGCCAAAAAATCGGATCGACGGGCTATCGTTGGATTGACTGATGACGAAAAAGCCTTGCATTATCAGTGGGTTTACGGGTATCTCGTTCTCGGCGGAATCAAAGAGCTGCCTTATTTGATTTCAAAATACAAAATCGGCAGGATAATCATAATTGCCGACCTTTTACCGGAAAACCGCAATCTGGTTTCGGAAATTGCCGTTCGCGGAAAAATTCATTTGAGCGAATGGGTGCCCGAAGAACATGAAATTGACCTGACAGCGTCCGCCGATACAGGCATTATGGAGGTCCTGGATAAAAACTCTTGAACGTCATTTTGAAAAGAATATCGATTAAATATGCGTAAAACGATTGTCATCCTCATGACTTGCATAATTGTATTGCTGTTGGGCTTTTCGGGTTTCCGCGGCTACGAATTGTGGAAGCAGAACCATTGGATGGCACTGGCCAAGAGCTTTGCCGCCAAGGGTGATGTCCATAACGAGTTTCTCGCGCTGGAGCAGGTCCTGAAATCCAATGGCAGAAACTTGGAAGCCTGTCGAATGATGGCCGGGTTGGCTGAAGCTTCGCACTCAGCAAGCGCTATAATATGGCGTAAAGAGGTCGTGGAACTTGATCCGAATTCCATAAATGACCGTCTGGCGCTGGCTCAGACGGGCATCTTCTCCCACGATTTTGCCACCGCCGAAAACGCGCTGGCAGGCGTGAATGCCGCGGGCAAAAATACCGCCGCTTATTATAGTGTCGCTGCCACCCTGGCCCTCGCAATGAATAAGCCGGATGACGCTCAAGCGGATTTTGCCCAAGCTGTTCGTCTCGACCCCTCCAATCCTTCGCCCCAGTTGAACCTGGCGGTGCTTGAACTGCATGGTACCAATTCCCTTGACCGGCAAGAGGCGCGAATCACGCTTCAACGAATCGGCATGAGTTCGACCAATAACCTCATTCGCGACCAGGCCAAACGTGAGCTGATAATGGATTCCCTGCAATTTGGAGATAATTCCACCGCCCTGTCTCTTTCAAAGGAACTGGCATCGCAAAAAAACTCTGCATTCACTGATAAACTTCTACGGCTCGACGTATTAAGGAAAACAAGGAGCGAAGAATACGAATATACCATGGCATCCTATGAACGCGATGCCGCTAACAATTCCGATGAGCTTTATCAAATGGCGACGTGGCTGATGGAGGGAAATTCGCCGGCACAGACGCTCAGTTGGTTGCGAAGCCTGCCGGCCAATACGCAAACGAATATGCCGGCGGCCGTGCTGATCGCCCAATGCGAAATCCAGGTGCAGGATTGGAGAGGATTGCAAAATTCCGTCTCAAAACAGAGTTGGGGAAAATTGGAATTCACGCGTCACGCCTATTTGTCCTACGCATTGCGCGAACAAGGTCTTTATGATGCATCCAAGGCCGAATGGGATGTGGCCGTCCGCGCCGCCAATGGCCAGGACCTTACTCTGACGACACTCTTTCACTTCGCGGTCCAATGCAAATGGCAGGACGAAGCCCAGCAAATCCTATGGACAATCGTTAATAATTATCCGCAGGAACAATGGGCTTCGAAAGAATTGGCCTCAGGGTTGTATGAGAGCGGAAGCACACGTCCGTTGATGCAATTATTTGGCGTTCAAGTAAACCGCAATCCCAATGATCTCGATGCCAAAAACGACCTGGCCTTGACGGCATTGCTTTTGCGGGCGCAGGAATTGAATCCTTATGAACTGGCCCGAAACGTCTATCAACAAGCTCCTACCAATTCCTATTACGCCTGCACTTACGCCTTTTCCCTTTACCTGCAAGGAAAAAATGCTGATGCCCTAAAGATAATGCAACAGCTCACCGCTGCTGATCTTAAAAATAATTCCACCGATGGATACTACGGTCTCATCTTGAGAGTCGCCGGCGACAAAACCGATGCCAATGCCTATTTGACTCGCTCCCTCAAGGGTCAACTCCTGCCCGAGGAACGCACCATGTTTCAACAAGCCTTGAACAGCCTCTGACCTTTTTTTCTTTCCCGACCGAACGTCCTTCTCCTGTTTCACGCCGAAATATGGTCTTTTAAGGCGGTTCCTGCCCAATTCTTCCCCAGCATCTTCTTCCACCTCGGGACTTCCTGTAGCTTCTTCATTTTTCGCATTATTCCTCATAATTCCGCTAAATTCCCTACCTTTCAAGGGTGACCCAAAACTGAATCGACATGTCCCATTACTCCATAGATTCAATCCTGATATAGCGTATATATTGTTGCATTCCCATAAGTGGGGAATTCGGTTGGTAATAAAACGGGCGGTCTTTAACTAAAATTTAAGTGCGACGAACAACGAAAATATTAATTGCAATTGGAGTTCCATTCTTGTTAATGGCTTCACAGGTTTTTGCAGGAATGACAGTTAAGTTATATACTCAAACTGACGGTCAACCTTCAGGTTATCGTGACCCCAAATCATATGGTGGAGAATTCGCAGCCGTTCTTTCCGGGACTTCCACCTATAATACCGAAGTAATAGACAATGCCAATGTGCTTGCTCACTATTCATCCAAAGCAACGACGACAGTCAATGGGCAGTCAGCCTTTGAGACATTCTGCATTGAAGTAAATCAGACTTTTAGCCCGGGCACCTCCTATAACGCCCAAGCCGGCAGCGTGGTTGTTCCTGGCGGGCCGGTTAATTACGTTACGCTTGGAACCGCTTATCTCTATAGCCAGTTCGCTCAAGGAATCCTGTCAGGCTATAATTATAGCACCTCCGGCACTGGTCGTGAATTAAGTTCCGACGAATTGCAAGACGCCATTTGGTATTTGCAGGGTGAAATCAACGGCAGCGGCACTGTTACTGTGAGCGGCAGCGAGATTTCGAGTGTCAATGACTCTCTTTACACTTTTACCACCTCAGATCCATTTCTTACGCTGGCCGAGCAGGCGATTTTTGGGAAAACAGGTTCCACGCAACTTACCGCGATTCAGGCCAATGCCAAAGGCGCCTATGACGTGCTGGCGTTAAATCTGAGCAGCACAAGCAACGGAAAAACGGTTTATAATCAGGATCAGTTGGTTTATTGTCCGGTTCCGGAACCCGCCACTTTCGCCGCCGGCGCTCTGCTTCTCTTCCCCCTTGGATGGAGCGCTATCCGCGCTCTTCGCAAAAAAGTAGCGGCGCAATCTGAGTTATTTTTAATAAAAGGAACACCATGAAAAAACGAAATGCAAAAATTCTAGCAGTTCTCGCCATGATCGTCTTGGCGTGTACCGTGCAAGCGAATCTTGTGCTCGGGCCAACCACTGTGGATCTGCCACAACAAGGCGGCGGCGCGGCTATATCGGTGGATTATTATGTGTGTTTGTCAGGTTCCACTTATACTTATTACTTTGTTATAACGCCTCCGGCGGGTTCTGGGGCCTTGAGTTCTTTTACAGTTGATATTTCAAACCCGGCAGTTCTAAGTGATATTACCAGCACGTCATCTGCATACGTCCCGCCTCCGGTGATAGACAATGGTGAATCTGTAACTTGGAACTTCAGTGACCTGACGGGTACTGCCACGACTTCTTTCCAATCTCAATCGAGCCCCACTGTCCTGGGCATGAGCGATGCGACCAGCCTCAGCGGTTCATGGGTAGATCCAGAGCCTGTGCCTGAGGCGTCAACGGTCATTGCCGGGATGCTGATGCTTTTGCCTTTGAGCGTTGGGATTTTCCGCGCCCTCCGCAGAGTCCGTGACATAAATACCGTGCCGGGACTCAGTTCGCCGGTTTGGGCCAATGTCCCAAACGCGAATAAGGATGTCCCGTCGGGAGATAGACGCGAAAGCTTTCTTGTAGCATAAATGTGGCTGCGAGAGAACAGGTGAAGTGTATAAATAAAACAAACAAAAAAAGAAAGAAGGAATGAATATGAAAATAAAAATGATAATTGCTGCCGCTGGGGTACTTGTTGCCGTCGGCTCAGCACAGGCTCAAATAACACTGGGGACAACCTATACAGGACACTATACTTCGGGTGCAGATCAATTGACTGTTGCGTATACCGTAACCGAGGCTGCTGATGTATATACGTATGATTACGTTATATCCACGGCCCCTACCGAAACATTGACTTCATTTACAATCGGTGGCCAAAATGATCAGGTAGACACCGATACGGCGGCATTTCTTAATTATGGCAAAACAGTTGCCGGATCAGATGCAATCACTGACGATTCTATTGATTTCGTCTGGAATGCTAATGCTAAAGTCACTTCCGACGAAGTATCTTTTACTTCGGATCTTGGTCCCGCACTGTATTCGTTCACTTTGAATGATGACGGTATTGAATGGCAGTCTCCGCCTCCGATCGCCGCGCCTGCAGCCGTACCTGAAGCCTCGACGATTATGGCCGGTGCGCTCATGCTTTTGCCTCTGGGTGCCGGTGCCTTCCGTGTGCTGCGCAAAGAACGCATGGCTTAAAAGTCAGCGCTCGTTTCATATTCTTTTTTTGTTTGATCAGGCCAATCGCCAGGATTGGCCTGATTTTACTTTTTAGCAACGATACTATTTGCAACAAGATAAGCACGGTGCCCAAAAGCAACTTGAAATAGGCCGATACATGGAATATGGTTTACCGGCTAAATCTAATGAAAGTATACCCTCTTACTTTATTGTCTGTCTTTTTGTGTTTGACGATAAACGCATTTGGCACACCCATTTTCACGAATCTGTACGATTTTTCACCGCTTATTCAAACTAATGCCGCCGGCGTAAACACTAATTTTGATGGGGGTATTTCTAAGGCCGGATTAGTCGTTTCGGGAAATACTTTGTACGGAACAACAAGTTCGGGGGGCACAAACGGCACGGGGACTCTGTTCAAAATCAACACAGATGGATCAGCCTTCTCTGTTCTCCACCAGTTCAGCGATGGTGGCACACCAGCCGCAAGCCTGGTCCTATCTGGAAATATGTTGTACGGGACGGCTGAATATGGCGGTAGCAATGATGCCGGCAGCGTATTTGCAATCGGCGTTAATGGCGCAGGCTTCACCAACCTTTATAATTTTACGCCATTGCTGAACACCACAAACAGTGACGGCGCTAATCCGACGGCTGGATTTGCGTTGGCCGGTTCCGCTTTGTATGGAACGGCGTATAATGGCGGGACGAATGGAAATGGAACGATCTTCAGAATCAATACCGATGGCACGGGGTTTACCAATCTTTACAACTTTAGCGCCTTTGTTAATTCCAATTCTCTGGATGATGGCACAAACAGCGATGGCGCCAATCCGTCGGCTGGTTTGGCATTTTATGCAGGTACTCTTTATGGAACAACCGAGTTCGGCGGCTCCGGCGGCAGCGGGACGGTCTTCGCCATCAATACAAACGGGGCGGCTTTTACCAATCTTTATGGTTTTAGCACGATAATGAATTTCACAAACAGCGATGGAGCTTATGCAGTCGGTGGGGTGACTTATTTGGGAGGGAAATTATTCGGAACAACTCTTGCGGGCGGCACAAACAATAGTGGAACTTTATTTGCCCTCAACGCCAATGGGGGCAGTTATACCAATCTTCACGTATTTGGTCCGACAGTCTCATCGACAAATATGGATGGGGCAGGGTCGGCGACAGTGCTCGCGGTGTTTAACAATACATTATACGGCACAACTCAATTGGGCGGAAGTGGGGGCTCCGGCACCTTATTTTCCGTATCCACCAACGGTTCGAACTTCCAGAATCTTTACAACTTCACGCGCATTAGTTCCAATCCTTTGTTGGGCACTCCCACCAATATTGACGGGGGTTATCCACAGGGAAGTTTGGTCATGTCGGGCGGCTCATTCTACGGCGCCACCTCGATTGCCGGAACGGGTGGAAACGGCGGTGTTTATGTCTTAAGTCTGGGAGCGATACCATTGCATATTCAATCGATCAGTAATGGGGTGGTTCTGACGTGGGGTAACCCTGCATTTTCCCTCCTGGCGTCCACAAACGCCGCGGGTATTTATGCGGTGATTCCCGGTGCTGCCAGTCCCTATACGAATAGCATCTCATCTCCGCGCGAATTTTTCTCACTCCAGGCTTTTTAAGGACCTAATCATAAACATTAACTTCTCGCGGAAGAAGCCGGCGCTGGTGCCCGTCAATTAACACAATTCAAGGTCGGTAGCGTCCATCTTTACTGCTGCAGCCTGGCCGATAAAGTCCAACCGGAGCAAAACCACATTTATTCCATAACGTTTTTCAACCCATCCTTCAATGCCTCTCAACGAGCCGTGTTTTATTTTAACCCGGGTGCCTTCGCCAATTGTTGGCGCAAGTCGAATCTCCAGGTTTGACTCCAGCGCCTGCAAGATCTCGTCCAATTGTCGTCCAAACAATTCCTGGTCATAAACGTCCAAAAGATTGGCCACATAATCACTTTGTAAAACCAGACCGCGCTTTTCCGCCGACATTTGAATAAATACATAGCCCGGGAAAAGTGGCTTTTGGAATACAACTGTTTTGCCGCGATATTTGTGCGCGGAATGGTAGCAAGGCAGCACGGCCGCAAGATTTTTCTGCTTGCAGTGTTGCCGCACTTTTTTTTCGCAACGAGGTCGGGTATGAGCTACAAACCAAAGCAACGGGCTCATGCCACCAGCTTGTAAACTTGTCGAGAATGAATCAATAGAAAATGTTCCAAATCCATTTTGTTTGCTTTGGAGAGGGGAGGCCTTAAAATCGCTAACCATGTTAAACCGGACAAGTTCTATACTGATTGTTGATGATGACGACCGGGTTCGGGAGTTGTTTGCGACTTGTCTTCGGATGAAAGGATATGATGTGCAGGTGGCGGCGACAGGGTGGCAAGGGCTTGAGCTGGCCAAGAAATACGTCCCAGACTTAATCCTGCTCGATGTTAAATTGCCAGATATCAGCGGCATGGAAGTCTGCCGACAAGTAAAGGGCGACCCGGCATTGGCAGACGTTTTTGTTGCTTTCTGTACCGGGGAGGCTACTGGAGTGGCGAGTAAAGTTGACGGTTTGGAAATAGGAGCGGATGAATATCTTATCAAACCTTTTGGTTTGGCGGAGCTTGCGGCCCGGGTTCGAACGTTGTTAAGGCTGCGTGATACCACGGCCGCACTTCGCGCCAGCGAAGATCATTATCGCCGTTTGATTGACATCCTGCCCGATGCCATCTGTTTGATTTCCCCCCAAGGCCAATTGATCAGTGTCAATTCCCAGGCTGTGGCCATGCTGGGTTATAACAGTCCGAACGAATTACTTAACAAGAGCGTATTTGATCTCATCCCAACCAACGAACGGACTAAAGTGGAAATCTCAATTTTGAAGAACAGGATTGTTCGCAATGTTGAATTTACACTTTTAAAAAAAGCTGGAGAATCCATCCAGGTGGAGTTGAGTGCAACGGTCACATTGGATAAAGATGGTGGCACTGCCGGGGTTGTCTGTGTGGCGCGCGATATTACGGAGCGCAAACAATCGGAAAAAATTCTGCGGGATAGCGAAGAACGTTTCCGGCAATTAGCAGACAATATCCGTGAAGTCTTCTGGATGTCGGATGTCCAGAAGACTAAGGTGATTTACGTTAGTCCGGCGTATGAGCAGGTCTGGGGACGGAGGGCGGAACAACTCCTCGCCTCACCCGGAGATTGGATCGACGCCATTCATCCTGAGGATCGTGAGCGTATCGTTGAGGCCGCGCTGACCAAACAAACCTCTGGACAATACGATGAGGTCTATCGAGTTGTGCGCCCAGACCAATCCATTCGGTGGGTCCAAGACCGTGCATTTCCCATCCAAGATGAATCCGGAAATGTTTATCGCCTGGTCGGAATCGCGGAAGATATTACGGAACGAAAACATGTCCTGGATGCACTCCGCGAAAATGAGGCACGCAAGAGCGCCATCATGCGGGTAGCGTTGGATGCCATTATCACAATAAATCAGGCCGGAAAGATTATCGAATTGAACCCCGCCGCGGAGAGTATTTTTACCCACAACCGCGTTAAATTGATTGGCGAAAATATAATGGAAATCGTGCCGCCTTCGTTACGGGCGTGGTTTCGGGACGGCCTGGCCAATTGTTTTTCAGGTGAAAAGGGTCCAGCGGTTGGCAGCCGGATCGAAATGCCGGTTTTGCGCGCCGATAACAGCCGGTTTTTTGCCGAATTCACCATCACCCGAATCAAATTAAAAGGCGAACCTACATTTACCATTTACATACGCGACATCACGCAACGCAAACGCGCGGAAGAAGAGTTGCGTTTTTTGCCGCGCCGCATCATCAAGGCGCAGGAATTGGAACGTTCACGTGTTGCGCGTGAATTGCATGACGGCGTGAACCAGATTATCGCTTCCGTTAAGATGAGGCTTCGTCAAATGCATGAAAGATTGCCTCCCGTTCAGGCTGCTTCCAAAGAGATTCTGATGCGGTGCGACAAGCTTTTAACTGACGCGGTGGAAGAAAACCGCCGGATTGCGCATAACTTGCATCCGGTTGACCTGGATAATCTTGGTTTTTCCGAGGCCTGCCGCCATTTATGCAAGGAGTTTCAGTCCAGGACCAGCCTGAAAGTGCGGTGCCGGATTACTTTGCCTGACGATATCCGTTTGGCTCCAAACATCCATTTAAGTCTCTTTCGCATTGTGCAGGAAGCGATTAACAACATTGAAAAATATGCCAACGCCAAAAACGTAAAATTGCAAATTGGCCATCAAAATGAATCCATCATGCTGAGTATTCAAGATGATGGATGCGGATTTGCAACGGAGAAGATCAAGGCTAGTAAAAGACAAGCAGGGCACGGGTTGGGATTAACCAATATGCGCGAACGTGCCCTGTCGTTGGGGGGGAGCTGTTCAATAATATCGCAACCTAAAAAGGGGGTAACGATACTCATTCAAATTCCCTGTAAGGGTGCGATTTAGGGCGGCTGGCCGATATTTCTGTTGCATAAAGTTAGTCCATTGTTACTGTTCTTAATAAGTTTTTCGCTTAAACTACAGCAAGATGCCAAACCTCGAAAAAAAGGACCGACTCGCAAAAAGTCGTGTTTTTATTGTGGAAGATCACCCGATTTTCCGTGATGGACTGATTCAAATTTTAAAGACCGAATCCGATCTGCAGATCTGCGGCAAGGCCGAAGATTATGAGAGCGGACTAAAAGGCATCAAACAGCACAAACCGGATTTGAGCCTGATTGACCTGGAATTACCGGGCAAAAGCGGTTTGGAGTTGATAAAAAAGATAAGGGCATTGAAGCTTCCGGTGAAGCTCCTCGTTGTTTCGATGTATGATGAGGCGCTTTATGCTGATCGAGTATTAAGAGCTGGCGGAGATGGATATATTATGAAAGAGGAATCTCCCGATGAAATTATTAACGCTATTCGGGACGTGCTGGGCGGACACATTTATGTCAGTGAAGAAGTGTCATCTGGCAAGATGGCCGGTTCAAAACCACCTTCCCGTCTGGAGAAACGACCGCTTGATGAATTATCAGATTTGGAATTGAATGTCCTGGAATTGCTGGGTCAGGGAAAAGACAATGCTGAGATTGCTGCCCAGCTTGGTCTTAAAGCCGTCATGGCTGCGGCGCATTGCGCGCAGATACGAAAGAAATTAAAACTTAAAACCGATAACGCCCTGGTCTATTACGCTGTCCGTTGGATGGAAAGTGGGGCTGCTTAAATCGATGGTCGAGATTGGCCGCGCCTTTAACTCCTAACCCCTACGTGGCCATCTAAACGGTCTTGGAGCAATTTGACATCGGCGTCTACCATCAATCTGACCAAATCAATGAATTTGGTTTTAGGCTCCCATCCGAGTTGTCTTTTGGCTTTGCTGTAGTCTCCGATCAACAGGTCTACTTCCGCGGGACGATAATAACGGGGGTCAATCTCCACATATTTTTTCCAGTCTAATCCTGCGTGTTGAAAGGCTGCGTCCAGAAATTCGCGAATGGAGTGAGTCTCGTTGGTGGCGATGACATAATCATCGGGTTTCTCCTGTTGCAACATCAGCCACATGGCTTCGACATATTCCTTTGCATATCCCCAGTCGCGTTTGGAATCAAGATTTCCGAGAAATAATTTATTCTGTAGGCCGGCTTTAATGTGTGCTATTGCGCGGGTGATTTTCCGGGTAACAAAAGTTTCTCCCCGTCTGGGAGATTCATGGTTGAACAAAATACCATTGGTGGCGAATAGTCCGTATGATTCCCGGTAATTAACAGTCAGCCAGAAAGAGAAGACCTTGGCGCAGCCGTAGGGGCTGCGAGGATAAAAGGGAGTTGTTTCGTTTTGTGGCACTTCGCGCACCATGCCATACATTTCACTGGAGGAAGCCTGATAAAATCGCGCATTTATTCCAGCTTCGCGAATGGCTTCCAGCAATCGAATCGTGCCGGTCCCGGTGATATCGGCGGTATACTCAGGGCAATCAAAGCTCACCCGAACATGACTTTGCGCAGCCAAATTATAGATTTCGTTTGGGCCGATCTTTCCCAAAAGACGCGCCAAAGCGCTGCCGTCTGAAAGATCGCCATAATGCAAAAAAAGCCGGCTTTGCTCTACATGCGGATCCATGTATATGGCATCGAGCCGACCGGTGTTAAACGTGCTGGCGCGACGGATAAGGCCGTGAACCTCGTATCCCTTTGACAACAACAATTCAGCAAGGTAAGAGCCATCTTGTCCGGTTATGCCTGTAATGAATGCTTTCTTTGCCATGTTATTTTATTTTTTGACAAAAATCTGCGTATGCCAGGCGAAGGCCATCCTCTAAATGGACGCGCGGTTTCCATCCCATGCTAAAAAGGCGTGAACTGTCCATTATTTTTCTGGGTGTGCCATCAGGCTTTGATGGGTCCCAGATAATTGTTCCCTTGAAGCCAATGATCCTCCCAATCATTTCTGCAAGTCCTTTGATGGAAATTTCCGATCCGGATCCAACGTTAATAAACTGTTCTTCACTATAATTTTGCATCAAAAAAATACTCGCTTCCGCCAGATCATCCGAATAGAGAAATTCGCGGAAGGGAGAACCGGTGCCCCAACAAACGACTTCACTCGCACCGGAAATTTTGGCTTCGTGGAATTTACGGATCAAAGCCGGTAAAACATGAGAGTTCTCCAAATGGTAATTATCGTTAGGACCATACATATTGGGGGGCATAGCACTGATAAAATCGCAACCATATTGGCGACGATATGCCTGGCACATTTTAATTCCAGCAATTTTAGCCAGAGCATACCACTGGTTGCTTGTTTCCAGGGCGCCACTCAAAAGATATTCCTCTTTGATCGGTTGCTGCGCGAATTTTGGATAAATACACGAACTGCCGAGGAAAAGAAGTTTTTTTACGCCGGCTTCACGCGCGTTATGAATCAGGTTATTTTGTATCTGCAGGTTTTCATAAATAAATTGCGCGGGATACAGGTCATTTCCACGGATTCCACCCACTTTAGCCGCGGCATCAAAAACGTATTCCGGCTTTATTTGCGCAAAAAATTGACTCACGGCCTTTGCATCCAGTAAATCCAGTTCTGAATGCGTCTTGCCAATCAACTGGGTAAATCCCTGTTCATGCAATTTTCTCCAAAGAGCGCTGCCGACAAGTCCGCGATGTCCGGCAATAAAAATTTTGGCATCTTTGTTCACAGGATTAGCTGTATATGGAGCAACATCAAAAATAATTATGCCAAAATCCGTACTTTCAGCAAGCTGATGTATTTGATAAAGTCAGCACCGCGTTGCCAATATGGCTGAAATCAAAACGACTTGTCCCCGCTGTGGCCAGCCCTTCCGGTGCGGTAATGAGCAGCGCGGCACAACGGTCAATTGTCCCAATTGCAAATCTTTGATTGTCTTTCCCCGAGGCTCAAAGCGAAAGCTCTTCGTTTATGCCGTGGTGTCGGGAATGGTGATATTTGCTGCCGGGGTGGGGAGCATCTGGCCGACGAACTTTCTCTGGCCGGATCGCCGGCCCATTGGGGTATTATTCCTGGCATCGAATTATCATTCGTCTACAACAAACCCCCGGGGCTGGTTCAATGATGACACCTTAGATGTTGCGGGGCCGGAGGGGCAACAAAGGTTTCGGAAGGCCCTGCTCGACTACACGGACCGCAGCATCGCCATTTTAAAAAAAGAGGGAGCGCAGGGCGTGATCGTATGGGATTTGGAAGGAGAACAGTATCCTCACAAGACTTCTTATATTGGTGATCCCCGCTTATTGTCCCGGCTGGCGCCGGAAATGGATCCGGTGGCGGATGAATTTTTTCAACGGCTGCACGATGCCGGCTTGCGCGTTGGATTAACCGTGCGTCCGCAGCAATTGGTTTTTGGTAAGAATGGGCAACCGAGGCAAACCGGGGTGCTCGATATCAACCAGCTTTTACTCAATAAAATCGACTATGCCCGGTCACGCTGGAAAGCGACGTTGTTCTATGTGGATTCAAATGATGGAATGTGGCGTCCGGACGAGATGTGGCAATTGCGCTGCCTGGCTGGGCAGCGGCCAGATATCCTTCTGATTCCCGAACATCACGGCCTGTTTTATCGGGCATTCAGTGCTCCCTATGTTGATTTGCATAAAGCGGGATCATTCGCAACCCCGGCATTGGCCAGAAAACTTTTTCCAAATTCTTTCCAGGTATTGAACCTTGGCGATACTACCAATGATCCGATCGCCATTGCCGCCGCCCAGCGGCAGGGCGATGTTTTGTTATTTCGCGCATGGTATTGGAATTCAGACTGCCAACTTTTGGAGCGCATCGAACAGAAATAAAAAAGACGATCAAAAAACCTGCAATAACGTGTTGTGCCTGCTCCAGGAGGGCAATTTGATCGGGCGTTGCTTTCGCGAGTTGTATATCTGGAAATATCGCAGGTTTATAAGGCGCAAGGTAACGAATCAAGCCCTCTGCGTATCAAAAAAATCCGATATATGTTTTTAAAACCCACCTGCCAAATAGAGAAAATCAAATTGATTGAGGCTTGAACAGAAGTAATCGGCTAAATCACCTTGAGTCGCGAGTTGATTTCAGTCTGATTTGCCTGGCAGACGCTGATAGCCTGGAGAAGCTCGCTCGAATCGTAGGGTTTAGGAACAAATTTTGCTCCGGCCAGGGACTCGGGACATTGGCCCATCCTAAGTGGATCGTAACCGGACGTAAAAACCACGCCCAAGCCGGGCTTGGCTTTCACTAACTCATCGGCCAAATCATATCCAGAGATGCCGCCGGGCATGACGATATCGGTCACCAGGAGATCAATTTGGCCGGACTTTTCCGCCCATATTTTCATCGCCGCTGCCCCGCAATTGGCTTCTATGACTTGATAACCATTCTGTTGCAGGAATAGCGCTGCCAATTCTCGCACTGCATCTTCGTCTTCAACCAACAGGATGGTTTCGTTGCCACCTTCTGCAAGTTGGGAAACAGGTTTTCCCGGCACCTCCTCGGGTTTGCGGGGACCGCTTGGAAAATACACCTTGAATTCCGTTCCCCGTCGGGGCTGTGAGCGGACCTCGATCCAGCCGGTGTATCGTTCGACAATTTCCAAGACGGTGGCCAGGCCAAGCCCCGTGCCTTTGCCCGGCGCTTTGGTTGTGAAGAAAGGCTCGTAGATGCGGGAAAGCACGTTTGGGGGTATGCCGATGCCCGTGTCGCATACCTGGAGGCAGACAAATTCTCCCGCGCGGGCACCTCGCTGGCGGTTTTTCTGGGCTTCGTCCACTGTGACGACCGTGGTGCCGATGGTTAAGGTACCGCCTTTGGGCATGGCATCACGCGCATTGACGGCCAAGTTCATAATAATCCGTTCGATCTCACTCATGTCCGCCATTACGGATGGCAAGCCGGCACCAAAATCGGTTTTCAGGCTGATGCTTTCATCAATCAATCGGCGCAGCATGGGAACCAAATTTCTGATGACCACATTCAAATCCAAAGTTTCAACCTCCACATCCTGCCGGCGGCTGAACAACAGCAAATGCCGGGTGAAGCTGGCGCAGCGGCTTACCGCCAAATAGATTTGTTTGAGCTGGGCCTTTGCTTCTGAATCGATTTGGAAAGGGGCCAGGAGGTCGGCATAGCCCTGGATGACGGTAAGCGTGTTGCTGAAATCGTGGGCAATCCCCGCAGTCAATTGGCCGATCAACTCCACTTTCCTGGCCTGGCGTTCATTCCGTTGACGTTCCTTGAGCATGTTTTCGATGTGCGCCATACCGACAATGAGCAACAGCGAGATAAGCGCATAAACTATCTGGATCTCAATCGCGGGCTGGATGCCCAAGGAGAATTGATACATGGACTGGATCAGGTGGGCCAACGCAAGAAGCGAAAAAGCGGCAAAAAGCGACCAACCCACTTGCGCTGTTCCAAAAAGCTTGGTTAATCGGAGCGCCCAAACTGCAACGATTATTTGTAGCAGCCCCGCAACCGAAGAAACGATGATATCAGGTTGAACCATCCTGAGCAAAAGCGTATGGCGTAACTGTCCGGCGGCGCAAGTTGTTTTGTGAATTATAAATTCGGCCTGGTGCGTCGTATCAGGCCGAACTTTTGTTTCATTATTTCACTCAACATTCTAGGTGCGAAACAGTCGGCATACGTCGCGTTAGCAAGCAGTGGGCGAGCGTTGACCAAACAGTGGCCAAGCTTTGAGTGGACTGCCAAAACAGGTGAAGATTCCGGTGAAACTCTGGCCCCTGGCTTATCCCAACTCCTTGATGCTGAAACATCAAGCTGCGTTGTCGTCTTGCTGAAAGTTAGGTGCCGTAGTTTTCAAAAGAGATTCTTTTGGTCTGAATTTTCCAAAAATGTGTTCAATGCTGGAGATTACAACCAGCGAAGTGCGCAATAATTACAGATGAGGTGTATGGTATTATCGACGATGATGAAAAGCCACGTAGACATCCAGACGGGCACATTAAAAAAACCGGTTTCGGAACATTCTTTCCACGGATGGTAGCCTGGACTGAGCCAATTCTTTGCCCAGATGACATAGCGCGCCAGCCGAAACCGGTCTACGAAAAAATGGCTGACCAAAATTGCTACCACCGCCAGCACTGAACCGATGAGCAAAAACGGCAGGCTGTAAACTATGACATGGCACAACGCCGGCCAATAACGCTTGGTTTTGTTTTGCGCCATCCAATCACTTTGGGTCACGTAATCTCCGACGAGATGGAGGATGAGTTGTTCCATTGGGTTTGGGCTATTGAATAAGAAGGATGCGGTAAAATTTCTGCGGCGCAAGCCCGGGCAGGTTGTCGATTACGCTGGCAACGGAATTTGTTGCGATAATGGACGTATCGAGATTTGACCAGGCCGGCGAATTCATCGCGTTCGCATATTGCGCCTGGTAGACCTTTCCAATAACGGCATTCCACGACAGTGTCACAAAGTTGTTTCCATTGGACGATTGAGCGGAAAGGGTGAAAGGAATGATCACCACGCGAATCAACTCATTGTAAGTGTCTGTCATCCACAGTGAGCCGTCGGCCGCCACAGCGACGCCATAGGGATTGCAAAATCTGCCCGCGCCGTTCACGCCGTCGTTCGTACCAGAAGTGCCTACCGCGCCGGAAACCGTGCTGACCATGCCGTTCGTGGAGATTTCACGGAGGGTCTCGTTGAACGAGTCCGCCACGAATAAATTGCCATTCCGGTCAAATGCCAGTTCTGCCGGACTGCGGAACCGCGCCAAAGCCGGAAGCCCGTCCGCCGAACCGTCCGCTCCCGCCAGGCCCGCAAATGTCGTGACCAACCCGTTCGTGGCGATTACGCGGATGGTGTCGTTATTCGCATCACTCACGAAAAGATTGCCGCGCGCGTCAAACACCAGCCCGACCGGTCCATTAAATTGCGCATTAGTACCGGTGCCGTCCGCAGTACCCCAAATCTTTGGGGCGCCTGCGAAGGTGGAGACCATGCCGCCGAATATTTGCCGGATGCAGTGATTGCCACTATCGGCTATAAAAATGGTTCCGTTCGTCGCCACTGCGATTCCCAGCGGTGAACTGAACAACGCGGCGCCCGCCACACCGTCAGCAAATCCGCCGGGGCCAATAACGCCGGCAATCGTGGAAACCGCGCCACCCGGAGTAATTTCGCGAAGGGTGTTGTTACCGGTATCGCTAACATACAGATTTCCATTCGCGTCAAACGCCAACCCGCTGGGTGCATTGAACTGCGCATTTGTACCAGATCCATTCGCGTTGCCGGGAACGCCAAGCTGGCCGGCGAACGTCGTTACCACGCCGTTCGTGGTGATTTCGCGGACGGCATCATTTTGCGAATCGGCTACAAAAAAGTTTCCATGTGAATCCGTAACGATAGCTGCAGGGTCGCTGAAGAGCGCGTTGGTTCCCGTGCCGTTTATCGCACCGCTGGCCTGAACCTGCCCGGCCAGCGTCATCACAGAATCCTGCGCACGCAACGCCGCAGCGAGCGAAAGCAGGAAGATAATGACGGATATTTTTTTCATTCACCTCGACGCATCAATCGTTCGGTTTCGGGCGGCGGCGCGGGGGCTTCGTTTTCCTCCTCCGCCGGTTGAAAGGTCTCTGTCGGTTTCAATTCTTTCCCGGCGCGCGTCTCAAGCCGGCCATCGTGCCCCGAAACATTCTTGACGGTATAAATTTGGCCGTTGCGTTTGTAGAATTTTTGCATTTCATCGAGATGAAACGGGCGTGAGCCGGTCCGCCCAAAGACGACGGTTTGATTTCCGCTTTCATCAACCACGCGGTCGCGGTCCAGCCCCCGCGAGACGGCAACGGCGGGTTCGTGCGTTGGAAACGTGGCGATGAGTTTTGGATCCGGCACTGGGCTGAATCCCGCCGCGCCCGGGACATTTTCCGGTGAAATCAATTGGATGACCCGTAGTCCATTATTACCGTCGGCGACCAGCGCATATTCCGAGGCGCTAATGGAGCCGACTTGCACGGCACGCGTGTCGTTCAATTGCCCATCGGCGTTATATAGCCGTTCAAGGCGGGGCTTTTCGGGATCCGTGATGTCAATGAACGCGAGACCATCCGCTCCGTCGGCGACATACGCATATGTCCGGGCGAGGTAAAATCGTTGCGCATCTTTCAGCGGCACGAACGCGCCCGGAATCAGCCTCGGCTTGGTCGGTTCGGTGATGTCAAACACCTTAAGACCCTCATCGTCGGTCACAAACAGGTAGCGGAATTGCACCTCGACGGCGCGCGGATTTTTCAAGCCGGCGGTCACTTCGCCGACCAGTGCGGGCGCGGCCAGAGAATCATTGTGCAGCCCGACAACGAACAAGCCGTTTTGACCGACGACGTAAAGGTTCGTCCCCGCCATGAACGAATCCATCGCGCCGGTCAATTTTCCGTCGGGGTTGAAGCGGATGATTTTTTCGCGTCCAAAGAAATTATTGGCTGGATCGCCGTCGAGCAACGTGCCGACGCTCACCATCACCAGACCTTCCTCGCGGTCGGTGACAAACACCCAGGCGTATATCGGGCTGACTGTCTGTTCCTCATTCTCGGGGCGGTGCGTGCGAAGCGGATCGTCCGCCAACGTGCTCGGCAGCGTGACACTGGTCGCAAATTTGGTGGGGACATAGGTGCTTTGGCCCAGCGGCGATACCGGCGCAGAGGTGATGCGCTGGGAAAAACCTTTGTTATCCACATCCGCCACGTCGAAAACGCGGAAGCCACCCGCGCCATTGGCGGTATAGAGATATTCGCCGCGCAATTGCAAATCGAGAATATTGTCCGCGTCCTGGTGATATGCTTCTTTGAGCTTGCCAGGATTGTCCTGGACAAACTTCCGATAATCATCCGGATACGCCAGCCGTTGCAAATGACTGCCATAAGCGGCCTGCGGTTCTTCCTGCTCGGTCCAGACGACGGCGTCCAAACCACCCTTGCCTTCCCCAACGTAGGCGAAGCGGCCAAAAAAATTCACCGTACCGGTCCCGAAACCAAGCAACGATGCCATCCAGGCATTGTTGTCGTTAACGTCGGAGATGTGGCAGTCCTCGCAATTCTTCGTCGTGCCGACGCCGCTGGTGGCGTGGATAAAGGCGGGGTTGAATGCCTGGCCGCTAAAACCCTCCGCGCTGATGGTTTGCTGCTGCGAATAAACCCACTCGCGGTTCGCATTTTGTGAACTGACCAGCACGGCAGACGATGAACGGATCACCGCCATCCGATTGCTCTCGTAGGTTGCATCGATACCGAGTTGGAACACGTCATCGCGGACGACCTGCGGATCGTAACTGGTAAAATTGCGCGTGGTGATACCTTCATATTTGTTCAACGCCACACGCTCGTTTGCCTTCATCGGTAAATGACAGCCAAAGCAAGACGTTGCCCAGGATGTGTGGCAAACTTCGCAACTAATATTCGAATTGTCGTGTGCCAGATTGCGCGTGCATTCCTCCGGCTTCGGCACGGCTCCCCAGTTCACGCCGTCGCGCTGAAGCGTTTTGGCATAGGCGGACGCGGGATTGTAATGCGACGACTTCGGATCAATCGTGTCGATTGTTTGTGGAATTTCCCAGACCAAATCTGGCGTCATCATGGAACGTTGATACAATTTCTGTCCTGCCCAGAAAAAACGCGGCCCCCAGGGCGTGTTCCCGGCGCGCAAATCCACATTGGTGACCTGCGAACCGTTCCAGAGGCCGCCGTTGCCGCTGGTGATGAGCGTCGGGCGTTTTTCAATTGTGCCGTGGCAGTCAATGCACTCGATGGTCGTCGCTGCGCGCGACTCTCCATAGAGCAGGCCGTTGCCATGAACGTCCGCATCGAAGTGGCAATCCACGCATTGCATCCCATGCCGGAGATGTTCGTCTTCGAGATGGACCGCCTTGCCGAATTTGTCCGCGTCGCTGGACGGAATGACATGACCGTCGCGATCAAGCAAATTGCCCTGGCGATCATGCAGAAATACGGCGCGGAAAACCCAGCCGTGGCCGTGGTAATCCGCAAATTGTGTGTTGGTCAATTTCGGATTCAGTTCGGCGACTTTCTCCAGAAAATCCAGGTTGCCCCAAAGCCCGCGCGCTGCGGCAGCTTCGGGATTATTCTCGATCGACCGGGTCAATTCGTCCGGCGTCGGATTGATTTGATTGGTGGGATACATCAATTCACCGTCGGTCTCCTCGTCCCACCAGGTGTAGCCGAGATAGGGATTCACAAACAGATTTCCCTGGTGCATGTGGCAACTCATACACTGGCTGGACGGAATGGCGCGTGTGAATTGGTGGATGATGGCATGGCCGCGTTCATCCTTGCGAATGGCCTTGTCACCGCTGAAGCTCAAGCCCTGGTTGCCATATTTATAATACCAACCGGAATCGGTTGGCGACCGGTCATTTGCGTAAACGACATGGCACGCTGTGCAACCACTGCTGCGGTAATCGCCCGGATGATTGTTCGAGCCAAGAAAATCCAGCAGCGGATCATGCAATCGCATTTTCTGCAGATTCAAAAATACGGGGTCGGTCCGGTTCAATGTGCCGAGGCCACGGTCGCTCAACCGGTGCGCCGGACTGCCCGGTTCTTCGAAAGGATCAGGGCTGCCCAGCGACAACGGTTTTTCCTGGCCGCGCTCGAAGATGCGCAGAATATTGCCCGGCTGGCTTACTTCAAAGCGTGGCAGAGGCTCAATCAAGGGCAAAATGCTGTACTGCGCGCTCAGTTCCGGCGTAACAGGAATTGGACTCTCCAATTCCAACGGCACGCCATCCGCACCGTAAGCCTGGCCAAATCGGTATTTTTTCTCCGGGAATGAGCCGTTGTTGTAAAGCGCCGCGCCCCAGAGCATCGCCCCATGCCGCATCATGCTGTGGCTGACTTCCTGGACAATTTGGCCATGGCATAGGCCGCAGGTCTTTTGCGCCACCCGCAAATCGCCGGGGTTGACGAACTGGATAAATTCCGCCGACTCATGGTTAAGCAGCGTTGACGAGTCATTTGGCATCGCGGAGCTTTGCCAGAAGATTGGATTGAGCGGCGCGACGTGCGCCACGTGTTCGGTGAGGCCGGGCGTGGCGTTGCCTCCGTGGCAATCGGTGCAACCGAGCACGACATTGGGCGAGTTGTGCATCGTTTCGATACCCGCATGACATTCCAGGCAGCCGCGTGATTTTTTGTCGGCATCGGCCTGTGACTGGTCAATCGGATTTGGCGGCGGCAGACGGACCGCCGGATTTGGCGGCAAATCCTTCGGCACGGAAATGGCCGGACCAGAACCATCGCTTTGCGCGTACAGCACCACGCAGGCCGCCAGCCATCCCGCGGTCGCCAGCGCGGCAAACCATCGGGGTCGGTATGAATTAGTTTTCATGGCTAAAATCGGAATGTCACGGCCATCAGGCCGCTATAAGGAAATTCACTGGAATTGGCGGCGGGACCACCGCCGTCAAAACCGGGAATCGGGTTGGGGTTGGTGTCATAGATTTGATGATAGCCAAGCGCCGGAATCAATACGCCGAAACCCGCGGAAAAAATGACGTTATCTGTCAGCAACGGCCGGTATTGGAAGCCGAGGCTCAAATCCCAGCCCACGTCCCGGTCAATGTTGGGGGTCATCAATGCCGTCTCAATCGGATCGGTTTGGGCAAAACGGATGTAATTGGCATTCAAAAACGACCGCAGTTTCGGCGTGAGATCAAATTCGGCCCCGAGGCCAAAAATAAAAACGCCGGGGTTCACAAAATTTGCCTGGCCTTCGGTCTTGCTCGTCCGCAAATCCGGCACCAGGCTGCTGGCGTTCTTTAAGTTCACCAGTGTTCCCCCCAAATTGAAACCCTGTCGCGACCAGAAACTGAACGGCCCGCCGGTAAAATTCGGATTGTCCACGATGGTATCAAAGCCGCTCCCCGTCCCACCGGTGGCGTGGTTGTCGCCGGATGCGTAAAAGAACGATGCCTTGTAGCGCACCCAGTTGAGGTCGTAGGAAACCTCCACTGCGCCCATTTGCGCGTTGATGTTCACCGGCCTCCCCGCCAGGCCGTTGAAATCGTCGTGGCCGAAAGCCTGGTAAAATTGGTGGGATATATTCAGTCGCCCGATGTGTCCGTCACCGCCCCAGCCCAGATAATAGGCGGTCACGTTGTGTGGCCGGATCGTTCCCAGCGGCTCGGGCCGCACCAGGAAGCCGTTGTCGTTGTAATGCACGCCGCCATGATCGAAGTTCGCCAGGAAACTTGCCTCGGCCGTGTAGCCCGGCACGAGGAAGTCCTGCCGGTAAAGATTGGCGATGAGCACGTCCTGATTCCGGTTGTTGAAAGTGTTCAATTCCGAGTCCGTGTCCTTCTCGCGCATGTCGAATCCCGCGAGATTGTATTGGTAAAGATTGTTGTCAAAGTTGCCGAACAGCCGCGCCCCAAGGTTGATATCGTTGAAAAGAAAGCCGCGAAAGTCTGCGTTGAACGGCTGGTTGCCGATGCGCAATGTCATGAAATCGTAGTTGTCCGACAAATCCACCAGGTGAATGTCCGCGAACGCCTGTTGCAACGAAAAAACAGTGTTGAGCCGCTGTGTAGACAACGTTCCACGGTAGCTGTTCGCCGGGCCGACCTGGCCGTTGAGCAACGAGCCGATGTCGCCGGGATTTTGCACAAAACCGTTGTTTGGCGGTGGCGCATTGTTGGCCAGCGAACCTGTCGGGCTGGGAGACACCACACCCGTTTCCTGCGCTTCGAGATAATTCACGTTGAACACCGGTTGGATATCTAAATCCCACGTCACCGGGCGGAACGCCGTGTCGCCCTGAAACAAGTTCATTTCGAAGGCGACATAATTTTGTATGCTCAATTCTTCGCCCTCGCCGTAAAATTCGTATTCGCCCGGCACCGCGCCGCTCACACCGCTGGCCGTCGGCACGCGCCGGAATTCCGTCACCGTCTCCGCCGACGCCGTCAGGTCGAGAAAAATATCCTGTCCAATGACCGGCACGTCGCCTTTGAGCACGCTTTGGTGATAAGGCGCCCAGAGCAGCGGTTCCGGCGTTTCGTAGGGCTGCTCGGTGATCCCGCTGGTGTAGCGTTCCCAGGGCACGAACCCGATGCGCCAGCGATCGGGCTGCGGCACGGCGTTCGTCGGATAATCCGACGGCTGTAACGAATACTTGGGCCAGCGATCAGGCTGCAACGCATACTTCGAATAACCAAAGTCCGGATAAATCTTCAACTCGCGCCGGGTGTCCAGGCGCGGCAACGCCAGGCCGTTCGTGAGCGGTTCCGTGCCGTAGCCGGTCGGTTCCGGCTTCGGTGGTGGCAGAAATTCTTCCAGCCGCACATTTTCCCGCGGCAACGCCAAGTCTGGCGGAATTGGCGCCGGTGTGAAAATCGGCGGCGCGGTCGGCTCAATGAACAATGCTGCCGGTGCGTTCGATTGAGGCAGTGAATTTGCGCCGGGATCGGGGTTAAAAATTTCCGGCGACGCCGGCGGCGTATTGCTGCTGACGATCACCTGCTGCCGGGAGCGATAATCTGTTTGCGGCAGAGCCGGCAATTCCAGCGGGTTTGGGTCAGGATTAAATATTTCCGGTGACAGCGGCGGCGTGTTCGTGGTGAGCGCCTGATACGGCTTGAGCCGGTTCAGGTCGTTCGTGGCCGGGAGTCCAGCCCCATCGTTTTTCAACGGCAACGACAACATGGCAATACAACTGAGCAAAAATGGTTTTCCCAAGTTTTTGGCTTGGCACGGCCTCGCTGACATTACTGCAATAAGAATTTGTTTATTTTCGGAAAGCAAGCTCTTATCTTCGGGTTGTGGTGAAACACGTTTTTTGCTTATTATTTTTCGCCCTGTGGGCTGCCTGCCCGGCGTCGGCGCAACTCACCCTTGTTGATGTGCAGACGGTTATCGCACAGGCCGCCACCCGTACCGTGGAACTTGCCAATTCGCCGCTGGCCACTAATGCTGTTATCGTTGTCATTGACCGCGAAGGCTGGGTGCTTGGCGTCTGGGCCTTCAACACCAATTCCTCCGCCACCGACCCGCTCGTTGCTGACGCCATCGCCAAGGCCGGGAGCGCCGCTTTTTTAAGCAGTGACCAAAATGCCTTTTCTTCGCGCACCGCCGGCGACATTGTGCAGCAACACTTTCCGCCGGGAATTTTGAACACCGCACCCGGCCCGCTCGTCGGGGTCAATTTTTCCCAACTCGCCTTTTCCGATATCAATAAGCTGAAAGCGCCCGGCAGCGTTATCAGTTACGGGAGTTCGCCGGGGCTGACGCTCGTTCCCGTGCCGATTCCGATCACCGGCGGGCTCGCCGGCACTCCCGGCGGTTTGCCCCTTTATAAAAATGGGTTGCTGGCCGGCGCCATCGGTGTCAGCGGCGATGGCCTGCAACCGACCAATATTACGCCAATCGTCATTAGCAGCCCGGACGCTAATGAAGATGTTGCCCTCGCGGGCCAAACCGGATTCCAGCCCTCGAGCACTATTCTTGGTTCCCAAGTGCTCCTTGAGGGCATCCGGTTTGAATACATCGAAAGCTCCACCAGCCTCGGCCTGGTAATTCCGTTCGCCAGTTTGCCCGGTAAAAACATTTCCCCGTTCACGTTAATGGCTTCACCCGCGCCATTTTCGTATCCGGTGGCGACCTTCGGCGGCGAAACCGGTCAACTGCGCCAGCCCATCATGGCCGATCCTTCGGCTGTGCCGCTGCCTGGCGGCATAGCGCGGCTCTCGGCTTTGGAAGTTTCCAACATCATCGCCGCGGCCGCAAATCGCGCGCGGACCACGCGCGCCGTCCTCCGCCTGCCGCGCGGCCAGGCCACGCAAATGTTCATCTCGGTCGTCAACAATCCAAATTCCAATGGCGTGCCGCCGGTCGTGCTCGGTACGTTCTGCACCTCGCCGGATGCGACGCGGTTCAGTTGGGACATCGCGGTCCAGAAGGCGCGTACAGTGGTTTTCTTTTCGGCGACAAATCGCGCCTATTCCGCGCGCACGGTCAACTTCCTGTCTCAAAGCACCTATCCGCCGGGTATTGACGGCACGCAACCGGGAATATTTTTGGGATTACAGGAGCGGTTTTCCATCATCACCCCGACTTCCATTCAGGCGACGAATCCGGTGGATAGCGCCGTCTTCATGACTTCGACGAATGTAAACGGCAATCTGCCGAACGGCATGACGATTTTCCCCGGCGGCTTTCCGCTTTATCGCAACGGCGTGCTCATCGGCGCGATTGCCGTAAGCGGCGACGGCGTGGATCAGGACGATTTGATTTCGGCCAGCGGCGCGTCACTGTTCCTCGCGCCGGTGCCGATTCGCGCCGATCAGACGCAATCTCGCGGCGCGCGGCTGCCCTTCGCCAAATTTCCCCGCAACCCGGCGTTATAAGTTATTTCGATTCCACTTTCCAATTGTCGCTACCCTTCCAGCTCTACCTCGGTTGCTACGGTGTTACGGAAAGAGTCAGAGATTCTTAACCAATCCAAGGCACCGTTCACTTCTCACTTCACAAAGCTGTGCCACGGCCATCGCCATTTCCTTCGCCAAAGAGTTGGGAAATGATTTCAAGAAATCCAGCCAGGCCACTTCCCCCTGAATCGCCTTTTTTGCCTGGTCGACGAACAACGAAAGAGATCCCTCGCCAAGGACCGAGTAAAGAAAAGCCGCCAACGGAGAAGCCCTGGAATCAAATTTCGTCCTGGACGTCCGTCCAACGCTTAATAGATGGTAAACGGCATCGTTCAAACCGCTGAATTGATCTGAACGGTAAGTTTTTGGATCCTTCAGAAAATCCTGGATCTGCATGGCCGAAGGATCCGCTTCTTTTGATGCGCCGGCCAGCAACAGGATGGGAGCATCCCCCCCGGTCAACTCAGCAATGGCTTCGAGAATGGTCATGGCCAGAAACTTCGCCTGTAAATATTCAACGGCCTGTATCAGGTTTTTTGCCGCTGTTTGTTTCAAGCTGGCAAAATTTTCCGGGAAATTTTTATATTCATGAAAAATGACACCCGGATCCAGTTGTTCCAGGAAACCCTCCATCTTCATTAATGAATTCCGGTACGATTTAATCGTGTAAGCGCCAATCGTATGAAGATCGGGATTGGCTTCCGGGAGCAGTTTCCAGGTATTGTCGAGAAAGGCTGCGGAATCCTCATCACCAAAATTAGCAACATCCCGATTTCCCATTTCAATCGCCTGACGAGTCATTTCATCAATCTGCGCAGAAGAACAACCCCAGCCCTCGCGGCTGGACAACCGGGCCAGCGTTGCCGCAATCCGTTCCGGAAAACTTTTTCCCGCCTCGTCCTTTTGCTGGAAAGGAATGGTTGCCCGGACACATGAGGCAAGGGCGGCGACCTGCGTATTGTCCAGCAAATGTCCCAAATCGGCCACGGCCACGCTGGCGCTTAAAAACTCATTCATTCCGGCATAGACATTCAATTTCTGGCCCGGACAAAAATCAAAGACATCGCAGACTAATCGAAGCCTGGCATCCGGGATTTGCTTTGGGATATAAAAATGCCCTTCCTCAATCACGAAAACTTTTTTGATCTTGCCCCTCACAGCGGGAGGAATTTCCTGGTCCACCTGATAATAGACCGTATCGTGGTAAAGGGCGGCCAGGACCTGAAGTGGTTGTAATCCACGCGCCACTCCCAGGACGTGCTCCAATTGATGAAAAGCACGGGTGCGGCTGGTCATCACATAATGGATTCCCAAACTCCAGGATTCCAACTGCTCTGAAGTATGGGGGAGACCAAGCTGGACGAGCGCATCTTTATAGAATCGGATCAAATGCGCCGGTGATGACGAATTGACCACACTTTTCATTTGCTTCGATCGATACTCGCATGAATCATCGGGATTGGCGGGAAAGATCATCGTTCCCAAACAGTTTGTCCATATTTCCTTCAAATCCCAACTATTTAAAAAAGTTTAACAAAGTTGATTTACGGTGGAAAATCCTTTATGTAAAGGCCCAATCATCAAGGCGAATCATGTTTGGATATAAGTGCAGCCAATCACCCGATGCGTCATCCTGCCACAAATATTAAATCCCCCGGCATCCGTCAAATCCTGCAGCATGTCGCAGCGGCGTTACGAGCGCATTGGGGTGTGGGACTGCTCATCCTCGGCGGGCTGCTGATCGAAATGGGATTTTATGCCGTCGTTCCGATGAGTTTCAAATATCTGGTGGATTATGCGATCATTCCGAAGAACGAAAAAATCCTCATCGGCATCCTCACCGGATTGGCCTGCAGCCTGGTCGTGGCGTCCGCGGCGGGCCTGGGCCTTGATTATCTTTACGCCAAATTTACGACCGGCTTGCTCAACGATCTCCGCTGGCAAATGTTCACGCACCTCCAGCGCCTGTCAACGAACTTTTTTGCTCGCTCGCAGGCGGCGGACATCCTCTCTCGCTTTTCCAACGACCTTTCCTCTCTTGATCGCGCCCTCGCCTCGGCGTTGGATGGATGCGCCCTGCCGGCGTTGGACCTCATTTTGAGCGCATTCCTGTTATTCATGCTCGACTGGCAGTTGGGACTCATCGCCATGCTGGCCATCCCGGCCTGTTTTTTTGGGCCGCACCTGATCACCCGGCGCGCGGAGGAGGCCGGCTACCTGCGCAAGCAAAGCGAGTCGAAGACATCCGGCACCGTCCAGGAAAACATTTCAGGCCAATCCATCATCAGGGCCTTCAGCCTTGAAAAAACGATGCTGGCGCGGTTCACCGAACGGGTCGCGCAACAGGCAATCACCAGCCTGCGGGTCAGTTTTTTAAGTTCCCTGATCGAACGATCCGCCCACATTGGCACTCTCCTCATCCAGGTGCTCGTGCTCGGTGTGGGCGGCTACCTGGCCTTCCACGGCCATCTTTCCATTGGCTCGTTCGCGGCATTCCAGGCGCTCTTCGTCAACTTCAGCAGTTCGCTCACGAGTTTCACGCATTTTTATCCGACCCTTATCCAGGCGGGCGCGGGCATGCAACGGATTCAGGAATTGCTGAATGAACAACCGGGGGTCATGGATCCTCCGAACGCCACGCCGCTGCCGCGATTATCCCAGGAAATCCGGTTCAACGGCGTGAAGTTTGGCTATAGCGTGGCCCAATTGAATCTCGACGACGTCAACTTCGCCATCCGGGCCGGAGACACGGTGGCCTTCGTCGGGCCAAGCGGCTCGGGCAAAAGCACCGTCCTCACGTTGTTGACCCGCTTCTATGAACCAGATGCGGGCGTGGTGGCATTCGATGGACACAACGTGCGGGAGGCATCACAAGCCTCGTTGCGCGGGCAATTGGGTATCGTGTTTCAGGAGAGCATCCTGTTCGATACCACCATCCGCGAAAATATCCGCGTGGGCAAAGCTGATGCCACCAATGCAGAAATCGAAGAGGCCGCCCGCGCCGCGGAAATTCACGACCTCATCATCGCGATGCCCGAAGGCTACGATACGCCCGTGGGGGAACGCGGCAGCCGGCTTTCTGGCGGACAACGCCAGCGCATCGCCATCGCCCGCGCCCTTCTGCGCGACCCGCGCGTGCTGGTGCTTGATGAAGCCACCTCCGCGCTTGACGCCGCCAGCGAAGCGTCCATCAACAAAACCATCGAGCGCGTGGCCAGGGGGCGCACGGTCGTCTCCGTCACCCATCGGCTTGCTTCGATCGTCAGCATGGATCGCATCTTCGTGATGGAGCGCGGACAACTGGTTGAACAAGGGAAACACGACGAACTTCTTGCGGGAGGAGGCGTCTATGCAAAGCTCTGGGAAAAACAGCACGGCTTCGTCATCGCAGAAGGTGGCGCACAAGCGCGCGTGGAGGCGTCTCGCTTGCATGCCATTCCCATGCTGAAATCCCTTGACCCCGGCGCGCTCACGGCTCTGGCCGACATCTTCATCACCGAACGTTGTCCGGCAGGTCGCGACGTCTTTCGTGAAGGCGATCCGGGAGACAAATTTTACATCGTCGCTCGCGGCACGCTGACCGTTTGGGTCAGCACCTCCGGTGGCGGACAGAAACAAATCCGCAAGATGGATGATGGCGACCACTTCGGCGAGATCGCTTTGATGGAAGACACCACGCGTACGGCGACCGTGCGTACCAGCACCGATTCCATCTTTCTCACCCTCGCGCGCGACCCGTTCCTCAAGCTGTTGGAGCGCGAACCGAAACTGCATGAGGCGTTCAGGAAAGTCGTCGCCGAGCGGCTCAAAACCTCTGAAACGATATTGAAATCCCGGGTTCCACCGTCAGACTGACGGCACTCATTTTGAGTCCATTTTCCAGATGCCTTTCCACGCTGCGGGAGGGTTCGCCGCCAGTTCGCCGCAACGTGCGGCGAGAACGCGGCTCGGGCCGTCCGAAAATTCCGCGGCAAGTTTTTCGAATTGCGCCTGCGCCGCCGCGAACCGGCCCCCAAAATATTCATCGTAAGTTGCCTTGTAGCGCGCGCAAATCGCCGGATAATCCGGTGGCGTGCAGGGATTCTCGCACTCGAATAATTCCACCGGCTCGCTCTTGCCTTTGACGATGACCCGATCCACCAGCCGCCTCACACCCTGGAATTTGAATTGGGCGAGTGTGTCACGCGTCACCAGCAGCTTCACCCCGTAATATTTGGTCAACGCCTCGACTCGTGCGGCTTCGTTCACCGTGTCGCCGACAAGGCCGTAGTCAAGTCGCTGTGCCGAACCTTTGTTGCCGACCAGCACGCCACCGCTATGCAACGCGACGCCGTAGCCAAACAGCTTTTTGACTTCCGGGGACAAAGTCACCCGGAGTTTTTCCATGGCCGTGATCAATTTTATCGCCGCGCGGCCGGCCTGGTCTGCGGCGTGTGGTTGAGGTTGCGGCGCGCCCCAATAGCTCAAAAACTGGTCACCCAGGAAATGTTCCAGGTTGCCCTCCTCGCTCATGATGGCATTGGTCTGGGCCTCAAAAACCTGGTTAAGCAACTCAAACATCCCCTGTGGCCCGAGCGCCTCGGCGAGCGGCGTGGAATTGCGGAGGTCGGTGAGCAATAGCGTCACGTCGGCGCGGCGCGGCTCCATCGATCCGGGATCGGCGAGCACCGCTTCAAGCACGCGCGGTGAAAAATAAAGACCCATCGTGTGCCGAAGTTTCATGCGCTCCAGCCGTTCGACCACGAAATCATAGCCGAGAGCCCCGATACCGATGATATTCAGCACCAGCAACGGGCTGACAATTGTCAGGATAAGATTGGGGTGGTTGAAAAGCATTTTGGCCACGATAAAAAATCCGCCGCTCAGCACGAGTGTGGCGAGCAGTCGTTTGACCGGCTGGCGCATGAACTGGCAGAGCAGAGCGGCGATCAAGCCCACGAGCAAGACCTGGCCGATGCGGAGGGCTGGCGGCAGCTCGTAAAAAAATTCGTCATGCAGGGCGGCGTTGATGATATTGAGATGGATTTCCGGCCCGGCCATGTCTGTTTTGAACGGCGTGCGGTGATAATCTTGAAAGAGGTTCGCCATGGGGCCGATCAATACCAGCTTACCCCGGAAAAATTCTCCATTGCCGTAATTGTGCTCCCAAAGTTTCGGCGTCAACACATCACCGACCGGGATGATGTCATACCCGCCGGGCGGCGAGGTGAACCGGAAACGCAGCGACTGTGTGCCGGGGGGAATTGACTTGCCCGCACCAAATTTTGTCACGGCCAGCGCGTCGAGCGATGATACCACGGCGTTGGTCGGCGCGTTGACCGCGTCTCCAAGTTCAAGGTTGGTCGCATGAAATCGCGCGCGGCGGATGACGCCATCATCGTCAGGCCAGATATTCACATAACCGACGCGCGGATCGAGCACCGCCGGATTCCCGTCGGTATCGGGGATGAGATCCGGATTCGGTGCGGTCAATTTAACCTGGGTGCCGCGATCCGTTTCTTCCAGGGTTATGTTACTGCCGATGACGATGCGGTTGGAATATTTTGTCAATGCCTGGTTCAACTCGTCGTCACCGTCGGAATCTGCGGCAAACACAAGGTCAATGACAATTGTTTTGGCTCCGGCATCACCAAGCCGCTGGATCAATGCTGCCCAGACCTTTCGCGACCATGGAAACCGCTCGCGCAAAGCGGCTAGTACCGGGTCATTTTTCGCTTCTTCCGGTAAAATGACATCGTCATAGGACGGCCGGTCAATTCCGATGAGAACAAGATTGGTGTTCGCTGGTGTTAGACGGCCGGTGCGCGCGAAATAATCCTGCAAATAAGTTTCCGAATCCTTGACCGGTGCGTTCCATTGTCGCGGTTCGGCCTCAACTAAAATGAAAAACGCGGTTACCAGCGCGCAGAAACTGAGCATCACGAACGCCCGGCGGTTGCCGGATGGATTGGTCGGTTTGTCGGCCATGTTCTGGTTTAAACTTGACTGGATCGGAGTGCCGCCATGCCAAGCTCCTCATTATTCAGTCAAGGCCGGGTCGCTGAGGCTGCGGTTTTCAATCCGGCGATATAAATACGGTCGTATGGTCCTGATATTCCAACAGCCACTCTGGATGAGCCAAGGCTCCGCCAATTAAATCAAGGTCAGTTTCCACAATCAGCATTGATACGTACGGCCCGGTCTTGCCACTGGCCAGGTCTTGTTGCTGTTGTTGGATGGCCGCCTCAATCAGCGGCATTGAGGATAATGCATCCGGAAATCCAAAGACCAGGAGTAACCGGCCGGTGAGTTGTTTTAAATCAACGTCTTCAACCGTGCCAGATTCGTCCTGGCCGGGTTGCCGCGCTACGATGAGCATTTGCCCGGCGTGCACCGTCACCGTTTTATTGTTCCAGGCCGTTGTTACCCGGGCTTTGCCTTCCAGCACAATGGTCTTGAAGCGGCCGTCTGACATGACCGCGCAAATCAAGGTCGTCCCCAGAACGGAAGCGGACGCTCCCCCGGAAGTGATTGTGCCACCGCCCAATCCCGCTGGTGCATGAAACAGAACGCTGCCACGATTCAGAAGAAGGTTTCGGCCATCTTTTTCGAACGTAAAGATTGTGTCCGATCCGATGCGCGTGATGGTTTTGTCCGACGCCTCCATTTCCACGCGTGAATTCGGCCCCGTCCGCACCAGGTCCGGAGCCCGAAAAATCTCATTCGTCAGGGCCGGCGAAACCGCTTGCGTGTCAGCGGCCACGACGTTCACATCCTTGATGATTTCGGTGAACGTGCTTTGCGTTAGTGGCAGCGGCTCACCTCCGGCTAACATGCAAAAAGATCCAATAAATAAAGGCAGAAAGATGCTGGCTTTCATAAAGCTGAGTTTTTTGTCTTGCCTTTTAATTAGTGGAACTGGATGAAATTGTCAATAAAACTAATGTCAATGTCGCGCTGCCGCTTGACCTTCGCCAAAAATCATCACTAAAGCCTGCCCTTCGGCTTCTGTGTTGGCCCGCACCATGGGCGTGCGATTGCCAAAAGTCGATCCGCCGGCGTCATCTTTGTTCCCAGACACTGATACTTAGGACCTCTAGGCTACCTCCAGGAATGCGGACGGCGGGTTAGATCTCTTCGTCCGCTTCCGAAAACTTAATGTGCCGCGATTTCCATGTGATGGTAGGTATGGCATTCGGCACAGGAATTAGCGACGCCCCCGCGCGGGCTGTGGCAAACTTCGCAGGTTTCTTTCGGCGGCAAAATAATATCCGCTGTCACCTGGCTGTGGATCGCGTCGTGGCATTGTGCGCAGGCAATGCTGGTGTGTGCTGCGTGGCTGAACTTCGCGTCCGGTAGCCAGCGCTCCGGCATCAACGGTTTGGTGATTTCCGGCCAACCAGCCGCTAAAGTTTTCACTTCGTGGCAATAAGCGCAGCCTGGAAAAACGGCCCGCGTCGCCCCGCTCAATGTTCCGATTTGCATTTCCGGCCCGAATGTCGCCGTGCTGAAGAAAATCCGTTGCTCCATTTCCTCGCCGCTGCCGAACTGCGACCGCAATCCCGCAAGTTTACCTTCCACAAAACCGTTCACGTCCGATACTTTACTGTGCGCCGCGAGCTCCGTGTATTGCTCCGGCAGGCTGTGCAAAAATGCCAGGACAAATTCCACGCTTCCGTGTGGTAGCGTCAATCCTGTTGTCTGGGGGTCGAATTGCAGTGAATGGCAGACGCGACAATTTTTCTCGAACGAAATCGGCCGCATGAAGGCGCCGGTCGCATCGGGCTGATGGCAAAAATCGCAATCGAGTTTCTGGCCGTCAGGCAATTTCGGGATCGTCGCGCCGGTCAAATGAAGCTCATGATTAAATATTAGCATGTCCGGGTCGCGTCGTTTTTCCGTTATAAAACGAAACTGCGGATGATCCGTGACAAAATGGTTAATCACCTGCACATTCCGCGCCACCGACATTTTCGCTGCGTCACCATGACAAAAATCACAATTTGCATCCGTCGTCGCCGCCATCACCACGCCTTGGTGTTCCGTGTGGCAGAGCGAACAGGAGATCATGGGCGCGTCCGGCTGGTGAAAATTCTTTCCAACATGGCACTTCAGGCACGACGCATCCATGGCGGTCGGTTCCGCCGGTTTGGCCAGTGCGAGTTTTGTCAGGTCAAAAATTCCCGGCTCGGCACGCAGCGCGGCGCTGACGATTCCGTTCGGCCCGGAATTGCCGGCGATATGGCACGCACCGCAATTTGACTTCAAGTGATTGGTCTCTGCCATGGTCGCGAATGCCGCACCGGAATGCGGCCGGGAGATTTCGCCGGGACTGATGAATTTATTTCGCCACGGCGGATTGCCAAGCACAATCAAAAGCGCGGCGCATGAAATGGCGATAACCGCGAGTGTGAGTCGTCCGCGCAGCAGTCGCAAGGTCGGCACCGGCGAACATTTGGCAATCGGTCGGCAACAGCTTCCATCCGGCAACGGACCGGATTCGCACGCACTGCCAGGCCGAGTGCAACGCCAGCGCCCTTTCGTTTCCCCGGGTTTCGTTTCAAGAACCGGTTTGCATTCAGCCGTCGCGCAACATCGGCCCTTTTCGTCCGGACCGGGGCGGCAGGGCTTGCCTTCGCAGGCGCGGCCGCAAATCCAATTTTGATTCGGCCGCGTATAATTTTGCGCGTCAAAATCCGGTGCGGACAATTGCTCGCTCATTGCCCCCCTCCCGAATATCCGAAAACCAGGACGATGTGCAGTACCGTAAAAATAAGCAGCCCATAGGTCAGCGGAATGTGGACGAACAGCCACAGCTTAAGCGTGAGTTGGAGCGCGCGGTGATAATCGAGCCCGTCTTTCTGGCGAACTTGCGCTGCGATTTTTTCCAAAGTGGCGCGTTCGGCATCGCTGCCAGTCCGGCGCAGGTCTTCCAATTCGGCGAGCAACGCGTTGAGTGGGCGGCGCGACTCGAACAGGTGCAGCCATGAATTTTTTGGTCCCGCAAAGAATCCGGCGAGCCGGCGAGCGTAAAATTCCGCAATCACCGGTGATCTTGCCTCAGCGCCGAGCGATAATTTTTCAGCTTCAACTTTCAGCGCGTGGCGCAGCCCGGGAATTTTTTCAAAAATCACCTCGCCACCGCGGGTCGCGAGTCGGCGCGGCAACGCGCGACTGATAAGCAACCCGGCCATGCCGCTGATGCTGACGAGCGCGAACAGCCATGCGAGTGTGATTTCAAACCAGCCGTGCGGCAGACAAAAGTTCAGGTGAATTAAAAACAGCAGCACCGTGAAAAAGCCGAGATAAATATGGATCTGCAGCCATGTCTCAGAATTGCCGAGCGGCAGGAACGGCAGTTTTTTTCGCGCGTTATAAAATACCAGCGCAAGTATTGCTGCCAGCAGAACCCATCCTGTAAGAAATGCGTAATTCGGGAGGACCCGGCTGAATTTCGCATCCAGCCATAGCGCCGCCATCGTCGCGGCAATCAACGCGAACAGGCCGGAAAAAAATTGTCGCCGAAGACGTTTCATTTTTTTAGCCACTGCGCGAGAGTGTCGAGGTCGTTCAAATTCATCCGCGTCAGCGCTCCGTGCGGACAGGCGCGCTGGCAAGCCGGACCGCCATTATTTTCTACGCACAAATCGCATTTTGTCGCCTTCTCAATCGGTTTCAATTCCTGGTCCACCAAAAATTCGCCGTCCGTGGAACGGATTTCTACCATGCGGATGGCATCGTAGGGACAATTGTTCGCACACGATTTACAGCCGATACAGGTGGCAGGATTGATGACGACCTGGCCGGCAAATGATTCCCGGTGGATTGCGCCGGTCGGGCAACCGATCATGCAAACCGGGTCGGTGCAGTGCATGCAGGCGTTGGCAATCATCAAGCGCCCAGTGCTCGGCCCGTGCCGCAGAAAGCGCGGATTGTTGTCATGCGTCGAGGCGCAGGCCCGAACGCAATCGTCGCAGCGTGTGCAACGGTCGAGATCAATCACCATCGTGGCGGTGCCGTTGAAAAAGCGGTTCTCGGTGAGAAATTCCAGAAGTTCCGCCCCGACTTTTTCGCGCGCATCAGCTTCTGGTGGCGTAAAATCGAAAGTTTCCCTGCCCATTTCGATTAATGGCGGCAAGTCATTTTTCGGTAACGACGGCAAAACGATTTCTTCCATGATGCGCGTTGGCACAATGAGCAAATGCGTGTAACCGATGGCCCGGAGGGAGAATTGAAAATTTACCGGCGCATTTTTTTCACGCCAGTTGTGGGCAATTTCGCCCAGGCCGAAAATTTGTCCGGCGCCGATGTAATTCAACGTCCGCTCGCCCCCGCCGGCTTTCTGGCTGACGCGCGCAAATCCCGCGCGCAACATAACAATTCCGTTGGGATAATCTCCTTCACTGACGATGGCCGGCTCTTTTTCCGGGCGGACGCCGCCGGATTGTACGAGACGTTTGTATTCGCCGGACCAGTCGTAGTCGCCGAAGGTTGCGAACTCAATGGCTTCGGCAACGCGGTCAAGCTGCTCCGTGTTCAAGTTTTTGAACAGCGGCGTAGCGCGAAGATAGGACGCCAACGCCCGCTCGCGGTAAATGCGATTGATATACGTGCGGAGCGCGTCGTCCGACTTCATCAGATCACGCAAGCCCTGCCAGCGAATTTCCAATAGTTCTATGTCATCGCTGTCGGCGAAAATCGTCGAGGTGCGCGGCATTCGGCTCAGCGCGGCGATTTCGCCAAAGAAATCGCCCGCCGCCATCAAAACTGTGCGGTATTCGTCGAGGATGCGCGGGACGTCCTGAAGAAAAACGTGCACCTCGTTTTCGTTCCGCCTCGCGCCGACGCCGGGATCAGGCAAAATCTGCTTGCGGGAAAAACTCTCTGGTGGGCGTCCGCCGTTCCATAGTTGCGCGAGCGTTCGCCAAATCCCTTTTTTGCCTGGCGCCTGTCGGCCCAAGAGCGACGGCGGTAGATCAGGCTTCAAGACAACGCGCGCCGTTCCGTTCAAAATCAAAAATGCCGATGTGCCGTAATCGCCCTGGCGCACAATGATTTCGCCTTTGCGAAACCGGAGCAGGCGCGTATCGTTGCGGAGAATGTCGCGCAGCGGTGTGCGTTTGGGAAATTTCGCCGCGTCCATGTCGCGAAACGGCACGGTGGCGAACAGCCGCTCCACATCGGTCTCAGTCATCCCCGGACCAAAGGGAACGTCCCAGCGGTGCGGACGTTCGAGGATGGTCGGGCTGGCAGGCATTTAGGCGTCGAGAACCAAATCGTTTTTGGGGCGGCTAATACAGGTAAGGCATGCGCCGGCCTCCGGTTCGGCGTCCGGCTTTTTCAAGTAATCCACTTCGCCGGATTTGACGGCGACGAGGCACGTACCGCAGCCGCCGGCACAACAGCCGGAGTCAATTTTGATGCCCCGCGCCGAGGCAAATTCCAAAAGGTTCCCGGCGGAAGGCTCCCATCGGACAGTTTTGCCGGAGCGGCTGAACGTCACATTGATTTTTGCGAGATGCGCAGTTTCCTCCGGCGTGGACAAGACGGCTTTTTTCTTCACCGTCGCCGGGCCGAACGCTTCGAAATAAACGTCTTTCTCCGGCACCCCCCATGCCTCCAGGCCGTCTGTGATGCTTTTCATGAACGCGCCCGGGCCGCAAAGGTAAAATTCAAAATTGTTTGACGGCAGCAACTCCTTGAACAGTTCGGCAGACACGCGGCCTTCGTGCTGGTAATCGCGGCCTTTCACGTCGTCCGGCCCGGGTTTGCTGTAACATATCTGCAGGTGAATGTTTTCGTTTTCGGCGGCGAGCTTTTCGAGTTCAACTTTGTGGATATGTTCGCGCCGATTGCGGACGCCGAGAAAAAACCATGCCTCGCGCTTCGAGCCGCTGGCGACGATGGCATTGGCCATGCTCAACATCGGCGTGATGCCGACACCGCCGGCGATGAGCACCACCGGATTCGTTTTCGCCAGGTCGAGAAAGAAATGCCCGGCCGGCGCCTTTACGTTCAGGATGTCGCCTTCTTTGACCGTGTCGTGGAAAAACCCCGAGGCGGCGCCGGGTGGTAAATCGGGGCGGTCCGGCGGCGCCTTTTCCCTTTTGATGGTGACGCGGTAATATTCGTTTCGATGCGGACAATCCGAAATCGAGTAACAGCGGACGAGCGGCTTGTCGCGGCCCGGTAAATCGAGCAGAAAAGTGAGATATTGTCCCGGCTTGAATGCCGGCAACGTCCGTCCGTCGTGCGGTTTCAGATAATAAGCGCAGACGTCGTCGCACTCGGCAACTTTTTTTGTGACGGTAAATTTGCGCAGGCCGTTCCAGCCGGCCTGCGACTGGCTGGATTGGCGGCAACGGAGGTAGACTTCGGCAACTTGCGCGCGAAGTTTTTCGAGTGCCAGAAGTGATTGCCTTCGCTCCGCGCCCAAGCGAAAGCCGGCGCGAACCATCTCCAAAATGAGCCAGGCCGCCAGGGCGGTGAGCAACACCAATCCGGCCGCAAAGCTCAAGCTACCGCTGCCAGGGGCATGTAAAGATTCAATTAAGGTTGCATTCACGCCGCCACTCCATTATCGAATTTGTCGCCGTGAGTAAACCAATTTGTCGCCAGCTTGCCGTCAGCCTGATTCTCTGCCTCGCCGCACACGGCGCGGAAACAACGGCGAAATTTCTCGGCGCGAATTCGTGCGCCAGTACCAGTTGCCATGGTGGCGGCGACTCCAGCCAAAATCAATTCATCATTTGGTCGCTCAAGGATTTTCATTCGCAACGGCCCTTTGCCACCCTTGTCACCGCGCGCGCCAAACAAATCGCCGACACTGCGGGCATCTCGGATCCGACGACGGACGAGCGCTGCACTTCCTGCCACGCGCCACTTGCGGACGTGCCGGAAAATTTACGCGGCGGAAATTTTAATATCAGCGAAGGGGTTTCCTGCGAAAGCTGCCACGGCCCGGCCGGACATTGGATCCGTTCGCACACACGAACGGATTACACGCGCGCCGACCGCACGGCCGTTGGCCTGCGCGACCTGGCGAATTTGTACGTCCGCGCGAATGCCTGCGTTGCTTGCCATCAAGTCGTTGCCGAGCCGCTGCTTCAGGCCGGGCACCCGGAATTGATTTTTGAACTGGACGGCCAAAGCATCGCTGAGCCAAAACATTGGAGCGCGACGAAAAACGGCAACGGCGCCCAGGCCTGGTTCGTCGGCCAGGCAGTCGCGCTGCGCGAGATGAGTTGGGAATTGGCGCAAGACAAATCGCCTGCGGAAAACGAAATCAACCGCTGGAACGCTTTGCTCTGGCTGATGATCCGGGCAGGCACGATTGATTCGAATTTACCGAAGCCACCGGACATCACCTTTCGTCCGAATGCGGAAAATTTTGAATTGATTCAGCGGTGGAGTGACAGCCTGGCCCAAGCCGCTGCGGAACTTCCGTGGACAGATCAACTCTCACAGGCTGCTTTGGATGCGCTGGCCAACACGTCTGCTGACTTTAATGCGACCATTCCACAACCGGTTCAGGCCCGCCGCGCCGAGCGGTTGGTGCTCGCTCTTGACCGTTTGCTGACGGCACAAAGGAATTTTCCTCCGGGAAGCGTGTGCGATGCCGACTTGAACCAGCTTTTTAAATTGACGCAGTCGGCTCCTGATTTTGACGCCGCCCAATTTACCAGAGTGCTCAAACAGTTTGCCGTTGCGTTGATAAGTCCGCAATAGCGATGAGCCTTGGTGCCACCAGCGGTGTGAATATCGTATCGGAAACATGGTAGAGGGTAGCTCGGGGCGGCTTGAGCAAGTTTGGCAATAAACTTTACGTTGTCGGCGGGTGGGATTTGAACGGCAATCCCTTTGATAACGATCGCGCGCCAACATGTATCTTGGAACGTCGGCGAAGCGCTTTATCTCATCAGCCGCCTCGATCCGAAGGTTCAGCATCTCTTCGGCATCAGTCCGGAAATTGCGCACAGCCGCATATCGTGGCGGGTCGTCAGGATTGCTGGTTGGCTGAAGAGGTGAGGGGATATCATTTTTCGTTAGCAAGACACGTGCGTTTATTCACGATTGGTAATAGTAGGGGAATAATCAAAAGAGATAAAGTGGTTGAGGTCA
>DASXDM010000022.1:0-35149 GCA_036490655.1 Verrucomicrobiia bacterium
AAGCGATTCAGGAAAGAGGAGCGTTTGGGAGCGGTCCAGACCGGTGCGATGTTTCATGCTTGTTTAAGACGCAGCCCAGGCGTAGAAGTTTCAACAGGATCGGGTTTTCACACAGGCTCTCACTGGAGCCAACGCCGGTTATGCCCGTCCGTCCGGTTTCGCGGTTGACACGTTGGTTCCGGCGTGGCTCAGTTCTTGGCCGTTAGGCCACTTCGCACCATGACTATGACCGAGCGCATTTTTCAGATTTTCGGCGGCCTCGTGTTGTTCGTCGCAGGTGCAGGCATCATTTACGCTTTCCATACGCAGGATTGGCACAGAGGACACGACATTTGGGACGGCGGCTTTCTCTTGATTGCCGAGGCTTACTCGATTGTCGGCAGCTTGTTTATACTTCTTGGCTTGCGCTACGCGTTCGGACGGCACAGTTTTATCGAGCAGAGGATTTCACGGTCATTGCGACACTTTGCGGTTGTTGTAGTTTTACTGTCGCTGGCGATTCTAGTGGCGATGATTTTCAGTTTTGATTAATGAGCAGGCTAACACATCACTGGAGCCAACGGCGGATGCGTCCCGCAGCGCGGGATTGACATCGTGGTTCCGGCGTGGCTCAGTTCTTGGACGTTAGGCGGCACCACATTTATGAAACCATCCATGCAAGATACTGTTAGCCTCCAGACAGCATTCGTCATCATGCAGAGATATTTGGATTGGTATTACAAGCACACCAGCAAAGATGTCGAGGTTGGTTCGCTACTCGGCGATGTTCAGATGCTTCAGGATGGCGGGACAGGCGACCCCGCAGCACTTGGAGATTGGCTGACCATCGCCGAAGCGGTGATTGATGGTAGACAGGGGCCACTTTTTATACAGTTGACTCCAAAGCCACGACCATAATGCCGCCTCACACATCACTGGAGCCAACGCCGGGTATTCTTGCGGTTTCTGGTTTGACATCACAGTTCCGGTGTGGCTCAGTTCTTGGACGTTAGGCCTATTGAGAGTCTATGAAAGCTCCGAGCATCGTTTTTCTCTTTGTGTTGATATTCGTTGCAGGTCTGTTGGCTGGTTATCATGTTGGTCGTCAGCCAAGCTTGCAAAGCAAGCAGACAATGGAAGATTTGCTAGAGAAGAGCGACGGCCATTATTGGTATTACCGTAATATTTGGTTGCCAAATTATTTGGCGGAGCACGGCTTTCAGAATACAGGTCAGCAAATCACGGCTGGGAGTAGCAGACCGACAAACAGATGAAATTGGGAAGCCTCAGTTTGATTGATAAGCAGGCTAACACAGTGCTGGAGCCAATGGCCACTGCCCCTTCAGTTTCGACCAATAAATGAAATTTGATTGTCATCATTGCATTTCGGAGTCACTGTCCGGTGGCCGTGACTCAGCTTTGGAACGTTAGGCGTCCTATGTACGAAACAATTCTCAAGCACAGCCGGGGGATTTTGATATACTCGTTTTGGTTTGGCGTGTGTGCCTTGGTTTTTAGCTTGGTATTTTTCATCCTCGGCTTTTGGGTTTGCGGCCCTCCTTCGCCAAATCCGCCCGACGCAGACACAACATTTTGGAGTGCAGTATTTTTTGGTCCAATTTATGTCATTTGGTTTCCGTTTTCTATTGTTAGCTATTTGTTCGAGTTGATTGGTTTGGGAAGCACTTTGCCAATAATTATAGGTCTTCTTTCAGACCTTTCACTTTGGGGAGCCTTGATATATGGGAGCGTCCGGATTATTCGTTATTGGCTGCGACATCGTTCATATGCACCGGACGCCTCCTATGATGGTTCATGAGTCAAGAGTTAGGTGAAGGGTTTCACGTCGCGAGTCGGGCGTGGCTCAGTTCTCGGACGTTAGGCGAATTTCATCGTGGCTCGTTGTTCGTATTCTTCGAGTGAAGGAATTTTCATCAATGCCCGTTTTGCGTAGGCCCGATGCACCGCCTTGCGGTTGTGTCCTAATGCCTCCTGTGCGAATCGTTCTGGATAATTGAAATGGCGAGAGGGAATGGAAACGGCCATTCCCTCCTTTGTATGCTACTTAAAAGGGATCCCGAGTATTGACACAAAGTTGAATTCATTTTGGTTTTTCAGCCGGCTTTCCTGCTTTTCCGCTGTCGCGCCATAGCTTTAGCGAAGGCGGATCCCCCTTCGTTTCCTTCGTTTCCTTCGTTTCCTTCTCTGTAAAATCGGGCTATTGGCGTTAATTTGCGTTCACCTGTCCCGCTCTGCGGGATTCGCGGTTGACGATTTTGTTTCCGGGCAACATTACACTTCCTCTCTTTTCTGTTAAAACTCAACCCATGATGAACGCGACCCATATCGCGAGCCGATCCTTCCTGGTCCGGGGGGGAATCCCGATTTATCGAGACCCGTCCTGGTCGGCAACTTGCCCGCCGATTCTTGCTTCTTTACTCCCGATAAAATCCGACCCGATCCGACTGAATCCGGGTGAATCCGACCTGATCCGACCACTAAATTTCTTTTTCATGACCAGCCTGAATCCAACCATCCAATCCGCATTCTATGGACTGTGGACTGTACCCGTTACGCGAAGTTACGCAAAGTTACGCGAAATTACGTTTAACCTCGCCCCCTTCCGCCGTTCGCGCTTGACACTCCTTCATTCCCGGCGCGACAGTTCGGGTCACCACCAACGAATATGCCCAACCTCACCTGCGTTTACTGCGGCAAACCTTTTGACCTGAATGCTTCTTCGGCCGGCCAGCCGGTGAAGTGCCCGCATTGCGGCTCGGATAACACCATCGCCGTCAATCGCGCCCGCATCATGGTCCCGCCCCAGATTCAGCCGGCGGCGGAACGCGAGCCCGCTGATTCCGTCGTGGCGCCCATCGCCAACCAAATCGTGGAGAACATCGAGAAAGTCATCGTGGGCAAGCATGAGGAGATCATCCTGACCGTCATGGCCTATTTTGCGGGTGGCCATGTCCTGCTGGAAGATGTGCCGGGCGTGGCCAAGACCGTCCTGGCCCGCGCCTTTGCGCGCACCATCGGCGGCAGTTTCAAACGCATCCAATGCACTCCCGATCTGTTGCCCAACGACATCACCGGCAGTTCCGTTTTCAATCCCAAGACCGCCGATTTTGAGTTCCGGCCCGGCCCGATCTTTGCGCAAATCCTCCTCGCAGATGAGATCAACCGGGCCACGCCGCGGTCACAAGCGGCCCTGCTGGAAGCCATGGCCGAGCGCGCCGTGACCGTGGATGGCCATCGCTACCTTCTGCCGGCGCCGTTCTTTTTGATCGCAACACAAAATCCGGTGGACCACGAAGGCACCTTCCCTCTGCCGGAAGCGCAAGTGGACCGGTTTCTGGTGCGCTTGAGCCTGGGGTATCCCGATCTGGAACATGAAGTAGCCATGCTCCAACGATTCGAAACGCAGGACCCGCTGGAGACTTTGGAAACGGCGGTCTCTGCCGAAAACGTCATCGCCTGCCAACAAGCGGTCCGGCAGGTGCGCGTCGATGAAAAGGTGTCCCGCTATGTCGTGGAGATCATGCGGGCCACGCGTGAACATTTCGACGTGATGCTGGGCGGCAGTCCGCGGGCGTCCATGGCCTTGTCGCGTTGCGCGCAGGCCTTTGCCGCCATCCACGGATATGGCTTCGTGCTGCCGGATGACGTCAAACAGGTGCTGCCCTATGTCCTGGGACACCGCGTGATTCTCCGCCCGGAAAGTCGCCTGCGCAAAAAGAACGTGCCGGCGGTGCTGGAAGAGATCCTGAATTCAGTGGCCGTCCCCACGGTGACCGCTCCTGCCCAATAGACGAAATATGAAATGGGTCCTTGGCATCGCCGGTTTGTTGGTGTTGGGACTGGTGTTCCATTTGAACCTGCTCGTCTATGCCATGTATGTGCTGGGCGGAGTGCTGTTGCTGGGCCGGTTGCTCGCCCATGCCTGGACGGAGAATCTCGTGGCCGGCCGCACGGCGTTGGAACCGGTTTGCGAAATTGGCGATTCCCTCCGCGTGACGGTGGAGGTGGAAAATCGTGGCCGCCTGTCAGTTCCCTGGATCCTGCTGGAAGATTCCATTCCCAATACCGCGGGGCAATCAGGGCGACCGCGCCTGGAAGTGGACGGGGCGCGCATCGCCCTGACGCGGCTGGCCGCGGGTGAAAGCGAAACGGTGTTCGAGTATGATGTAAAATTTCTTCAGCGCGGCTATTTCCAGTTCGGCCCGTTGCTCGTGGAAACCGGCGATGTCTTCGGCCTGCATCGGCGCTACCGACTACTGACCGAACCGCAGTTCGTCCTGGTCCTGCCGAAAGTCCTGCCGTTGCAGGGTTACAACCTCGCCTCGCGACGGCCCATGGGAGAGATTCGCGTAGCGCACCGCTTATTTGAAGATCCCACCCGGCTGGCGGGAGTGCGTTTATTTCAACAAGGTGATCCGCTGAATCGCGTTCATTGGCGGGCCACGGCCCGGACCGGCCAATTGCACAGCCGGGTCTACGAAAATTCCCGCGTGGCCGGCGCCACTGTCCTGCTCGATTTTCATGAAGAAAGTTATCGCGGCCCGGCCGGGCCAAACTCGTCCGAGCTCGCCATCCTGGCTGCGGCGGCGCTGGCCAATGCCGTGTCCCTCCAGGGCCAGCAAATCGGCCTCGTCACTAATGGCCGTGACGCCGCCGATCGCATCCGGGAAGAAGGCTGGCAGGGAGAATTTCTTGAGCGCAAACTTGCCCGGCAACAAGCCGCTGTTGCTGTTGAAAATACGCGGATGCGCCCGGTAGTAGTCCCGACGCGCAGGAGTTCCGATAATTTTCTGCGCATCCTCGAAACCCTCGCCCGCCTGGAGCAGACCGACGGCATGGATTTTTCAAGCCTGGTCGTCGAGGCTTCCGTGCGGATTCCGCAGGATGCCACTGTGGTGGCAGTGCTCAGCCGTGTGACGCCGGAGCTGGCGCAGTCCCTGGGGCAATTAGTCCAGCGCGGCCTCTTAGTAACGGCTGTCGTCGTCATTTCCGGCGGTGACGTATTGCCGGACTGGGCCAAACCACCCGAATGGGCCGAAATCCTGCTCGCGCAAAATATCAATTTTCATATGGTCAACTCGGAGGAAGCAGTGATGAACCTCTGCGCCCAGGCGATCATCCGGTGATATGGACACGCGCAAACCAAACAAGACGCTCGCCGATTACATGGTCATTGCCATAAGCCCGGTCCTGATCATGGTCATGGTGCATAGCCTTTGCTTTTTTCTGGTCGAAGTCTTTTACCGGGGTGAAGCCATTGGCGGCGTGCGTTGGGTGCTGTTTTGGTTCGTGCTGGCGGTGGTGCTTATCGCGCGGATCGGCATTGAGCAGGGAGATGCTTATGCCATGATGTATGGGCTTGCACTGGCCATGGTGACCTGGCTTTACCTGTCCACGGTCCAGGTCAGCATGGTCTTCGGCGCGTTCCTGCTGGGCATCGTCTGGTTCACGGCCCACAAGTTGACTTGTAATTGCACCTTGATTGACGAGGATGCGGATGCCTCCGGTCAGGGATTGATGCAATCACTCCGGCGAGTGCCTCAATTATTTAAGAAGACACTATCTCCCGCCGCGAAAGCTGGCGATATGCCCCAGGTTCCGCCTGTGCCCGCGACATCAACGAACAAGGCAAACCGAACCAGCCCGCAAATACCCGGCGTTTGGTTGATTTATTATTCATTAGCCGCGTTGCCTTTGTTTGGCCTGGGCCAAACTCTGCTGCCCGCCGGCGATTTGGCCGAACGGCGGCAAGGCTTCGTTTTCCTTTTTCTTTATCTGGCCGCAGCCCTGGGATTGCTGGTGACCACCAGTTTCCTCGGCCTGCGACGCTATCTGCGGCAACGTTACGTCGTCATGCCGGGAAACATCGCTTTTGGCTGGATCCAGTTTGGCATCGTTGGCGCCGCGATGGTGCTGTGCCTCGCGTTGTTGCTGCCCCGGCCCGGAGCCGGCGAAGCGTGGGGAACTTTGCGCTATCATGTGGATTATCAATTGCGGCGCGCCAGCGAATATGCCGCTCGATTCAATCCTCACGGCTCCGGTTCAGGCAGGGCTGGCAACCAGACATCGCCCGGCGGCCAGCAGGGAAATCAACCCGGGCAAAACGGCCAGGGGGGCAAACCAGATCAGAACCAAAATACCGGCGAGGGCCATAGTGATCCGGTAAGGCCATTGCCCATGTTGCCACCACAGGCCAGCGCGATTTATCCGTGGGTAAAAATTTTATTTTGGCTGGTCGTCGCGGCAGGCGTGGTCTGGGCGTTGTTCCGATATGGAGGCCTCCTTTTGATGGCGCTGCGCAGCGCCTGGAATGCCCTGCTTAATTTTTTTGCAGAACTGTTTGGCTGGCTCCGGCCTGCTTCAGCGGCGCAGAAGGCAACCTCAACCCTGTCCCGGGTTTTGCCGTTTAAATTGTTCAAGAACCCGTTTCGCACTGGCGCGGACCGCTTGTGGTCACCGGAAAAACTGATCATCTATAGTTACGATGCCATGCAAAGTTGGGCGACGGAACAGGAAGCCAAACAGGGTTCGCCGCAGACTCCGCGCGAGTTTTGCCGGCATCTCGGCGGAGAAATGCCCGAAGCCGCCGATGCCCTGGCGCACCTGGCCTTTCTCTATGGTCATGTCGCTTATGGCGCTTCAGTACCCGGCAACTATGATCCGGAACAATTGCGGTTACTCTGGACCTATTTGTCCAATCCAAGACCGATCCAGCCGAGGCAAGTGGAACAAACACTTAGCAGTTAAGAGGCTGAATTTACCGTCCCCCGTGGTAAATCTCTTTACTCGCTCCAATTTAATACTTCATTTAAGCAGCGCTACGAATCCTGCCTGCTCATAGTGTTTGTCGCCTGTCAATGCATCGGTGACGTTTCGCTCGCGCATGATGACAAAGGAAACACAATCGGTGAGAGTCCACTCTTTATCCGCGTGTTGGTGGTATAAATCAAGGGCGCGGTCCAGCAGTTCACGCGAAGCGGGAACGGTTTCGGACGTCCTCCGCAAATGGAGAATAAATTCACGCAAACGCCCCCGGCATTCTGATTCAGCCAACGCATCGGCCACCTCCATCAAAACCCAATCCGATGTTAAAAGGTGGGCGTGGAAACTGCGGGAAAATTCCAACACGCGCTTATGGTGCTGGTCGCGCCGGTTCAGTCGTGCCACGAAGTAAAAAGCGTCGGCAAAGACCAGCCTCATCGGGGTGGGTGACCATGGACATAATGGTCGAGATTTTCGGCCAGGTCGGCAGGCAAATCGTCCGCCATGCCGTCAAAATCCTTGAGCGTATCAAGCAGCGCTGGCGCTGGCTCATCCACCGGCTCGATGCGCACGACCGTGCCGGACGCCCACGGAACATCCTTGGGAATCTTGATTATTCCTTTTTCGATGACGGCGGTGATACTCATGGCAAAAACATAGCAGTATGCGAATGGAAAAGCAATGACAGCTCAATACTTGGCTGATGAATCATCATCGGAAACGGTTTCATGCGGGACTCTCTGAAAGTATGTGTTGAAGAGCATCTGCGAATATGTTGTCAGCCTTGTCATCGCCAGAGTGCGGCTGTGACAACGGCGTCAGTGTCCTGATCGGCGATATCGCCGGTAACGAGACGAAGTATTGTTTTCCTGATTTTTGTTTGCATAGCCAGGGCGCGCTAAACTGCCTAATGATTCAAAGCTGTGCCTCAGCGCAAAAAATGCAAGCGTGAAATCATGAATCCATTCACTCGCTCCAATTTTTCAACCAAACGCGTAACTTCCCTGCGTCTTTCCCGTCTAAAATCTTGTCATTATGAGAATCCTTATGAAACGTATCATTATCTTTACCGTAATGGTGGGCTGGGTGACGGTAGCATCCGCGCAAAACCACGGGGACCGGCAGAATGCCGGAGGCCGCTTTTTCCCGGGACTGGCCCAGGTGCTCACGGACACCCAGCGTGCATCGTTGCAGACGGCTTTGCAATCCGAGTACAGCCAGATCAAACCGCTCGAGCAAAAGATGCGCACCTCGCGCCAGGCGTTGTTGGATGAGATCGCCAACGGCAATTTCAACGAAGCCGCCGCGCAGCAGGATGCCCAATCATCGGCGCAGGCGGAAGCCGAACTGACCGTCATCTATGCCAGGGCGCTTTCGCAGATGACCCCTTCGCTGTCGGCGGCGCAGATCGGTCAGATGAAAAGCTTCCAGCCCGGCCAATTCCAGCGCGGCGGGGCGGAGGCCACCCCATCCTCACCGCCGGAATCGCATCTGCCTTTGCCGCCGACATTGCCACAGGATTCAAATGGTTTGCCCGTCGTGAATTGATTTTCCCGCCAACTCTGTTTTTGGCAAACTCGCGCCGATGGAACGAACTGAAGCGGAGCTGATCGCCGCGGTGCTCAAGGGTGACGCCGCGAGCTTCGAGCCATTGGTCCAAAAATACTCGCCGCGTGTTTTTGCGACCGCCCGCCGTTATGCCCGTCGCGAGAGTGAAGTGGACGACATCGCCCAGGAAGTCTGGCTGAAAGCATTTGAAAAGTTGGGAAGCTTTCGCGGGGAAGCCCCTTTCGAACATTGGCTCATGCGGATGACCGTCCGCACCTGTTACGATTTTTTGCGCGGCCACCAGCGCAACCGGGAATCCTCGTTCACCGATTTGAGCGAGCCGGAAAATGATTGGCTGGAGCGTTTTGCCGCCGCCCCGGATACGGCCAGCGATGAAGCGGACGCCGCGAAATTGCTCATCGGCCGGGTGATGGAGCGGTTATCGCCGCAGGCGCAACTGGTCATCACGCTGTTGGAGATCGAGGACCGTTCGGTGAAAGAGATCGCCGAATTGACCGGCTGGTCGGTCCCGCTGGTCAAAGTTCGCGCGTTCCGGGCGCGGGGCGAAATGAAGAAAATTCTGGCCAAAATGGCCCGGGAGAAATATTTATGAGTGTAACCCGTCGCGGCGACGCCGCGTCTAAAAAACTGAGTCGTATGGATCTGAATGAACTCCAGAAGAAACTGATCGCCGCCGCCCGGGCGGATGTGCCGGTGGATCGCGTGCCGTATGCGTTTGAAAAACGCGTGACTGCGCTCCTGGCCTCACGGGTGGCGCCGCACGCTTTGGACGCCTGGGTGACGGGGCTGTGGCGCGCGGCAGTTTCCTGCGTGGGCGTGGCGATGATTTGCGGCATGGTGGCCTTGTACACCTCGGCCACCTCCAGCGCTTCGGGCGATGACCTCTCGCAAAACCTGGACAGCGCCCTCCTGGCGTCCGTGGACCAAACCGACCAAGCCCAGTGAATTTGTGGAAAGTCATCTTCGCGACGATTGTGATCTTCGGCACGGGTGTGTTCAGCGGAGGTTTGCTGGTGAATTATGTGGACCATTCCCATCCGGGAAATCACCGCGCGCAACCCGCCCAACCACCGCGTGAACCGCAGGACATCGTGGCCCGCCCGGAGATCTTGAAGACCAATTTCATCCAGAATCTGGATAGCGCGCTGCATCTTTCTCCCGACCAGCGCGCCCAGATCGATAAAATCGTGGCGGAAGGCCAGGACCGCAACCGGCAACTCTGGCTGCAGGTGGCCCCGCAGATACGCAACGCCCTCCAGGACACGCGCCAGCGCATCCGCGCGACGTTGAATGATGAGCAGAAGAAACAATTCGAAGACCTGCTTCGCCGCGGCCACCGCGTGCTGAATCCGACCAATGCGCCGCCAGAAGTTCCCACGAATTCGGTTCCCACAAATTCCATCACTCTTTGATCGTGATTTACCGTTTGCCTCCGTCCCGAAAATAGTTGATTAGTATCCGGCGTGACGCCTGCCGCCATCGCTGCCTATGACCAGACGAGAAATTTCTCGGACAAGGCGGTGCGCTCACTTTGTTACGCGCCCTTCACTTCGCTTTACTTCGATAATCGCGGCAATGTGCGCGTCTGCTGTCATAATTGGGAGCATCCCGCCGGCAACATCCTGAACAATACCATCGATGAGATCTGGCAAAGCGCCAAGGTCAAGACTCTGCGCGATGCCTTGAAGGATTATAAGTTCGGGCCGGGCTGTGAATTCTGTGAATTTCAAACAGCGGAAACCACGGCCAACGCCGCCATGCGCCGGTTTGATAATTTGCCCCTCACCGAAGCGGTCCCGCCATGGCCGCAGCAGATGGAATTTTCCATCAGCAATGTCTGCAACCTGGAATGCATCATGTGCCGCGGCTTATGGTCTTCCTCCATTCGCGCGCGCCGCGAAAAATTGCCGCCGCTGCCCCGGCTTTATGGCGATGCGTTTTTTGAGTCGCTCTGGAAATATTTGCCACACCTGAAACGGATGAAATTCCTGGGCGGCGAACCGCTGCTCATCACGGAATATTTCAAACTTTGGGAGCGGATGATCGCCGATGGATTGGCCACTCCCTGCCATGTCACGACTAATGGCACGCAATACAACCAGAACCTCGAGCGCGTGATGGAACATATCCCGATGGGATTTGCCGTGTCCATGGACGGCGCCACGAAAAAAACCCTGGAAAGCATCCGCGTGAATGCCAAATACGAAGAGGTCATGGAAAATGCCCGTCGTTTCCGGGAATATGCCGCTGCAAAAAAAACGCCTTTTTCCGTCACCTATTGCCTGATGCGCCAGAACTGGCAGGAATTTGGCGAATTTTGCCTGATGGCCGATTCATGGAATTGTTCCGTGGGATTGAACACCGTGGTCCAGCCGCCGGAATTCGGCATATATAGTCTGCCGGTGGATGAGCTTCGCAAAATTCTCGAGGGGATGGAGGCGCAGGCCCCGCGCCTGGAATCAGCCCTCAAACGAAACCGCGCCATGTGGTTTGGCGAACTGGAACGGATCCGCGCCAAATGCAAGCGGACCGAGCCGGGCTCTCACTTTTCTTCCAAAAGGGCGCCGATCTTCTTTCGCAATTCTTTCGTGACGGAATGGATCGACCGGTTTGCATCCACGATATCGAAGCTGTAATTTTTTTGCAGCTTCAGGAAGGCATCGGCCATGGCGGTCTGGTATTTCAAAAAACTGTCGAACATGTCGCGGGAAAATCCCAAATCCATCCCGCTCTCCCAATAATCCAGCGTCGCGCTCTTGGAAAGATTGCGCTGCACCAGTTCTTCAGGCTCAACGGAGAGATAAAAGACCGCATCCGGCACAAGGGCGATGCCGTAAAGATTTTTCAACCATTTGTCATCCATGCCGCGCACCATGTCGCGAGCCATCAGCGTATGGATGTACCGGTCGGCCAGCACGATGAATCCGGCTTTGAGCGCGGGCAAAATGATATTTTCCAGTTGGTCGGCAAAATCCGTCGCGTAAAAAAGGCTCAGGGTGGTGCGGCTCAAAATATTTCCCTGCTGCGCCTCTTCGAGTTCCTTGCTGACAAGGGTCGAACGCTTCAAACCGACCTGGACAGTCGGGTGACCGCTGGTTTCCAGCCAATCCACCAGGTGCATGATTTGGGACGAACGGCCGGAGCCATCCGCGCCTTCCACCACGATGAAGGTTCCCTCGAGCTCTTCCAATCTCACGCGGGGAATGCCGTGGCCGAAAAATTTCCGGCAGGGTTTGGGTACGGTGGTTTTCATACGGCGGCTAAATCCTCATCATGTTCTTTCACCGTGCCATCGCCTTGCCAGGCCGGCGGCAGGGGCAGCGGGGTCTTGCGTTTGAACTTCTTAAGGTCAATTTTCTCGCTGACCAGTTTCCGCACCACCACCTGCTGTTTTTCGACGTTTTGATTCGCATCCATGACCACGAAACTGAATTCGGTGCTCATGGACATGTATTGCTCCAGGATCCGGCCCTGGAAAATCTTGAAGCTCTCGTACGGATCGGTTGAGAGGCCCAGGTCCATTCCCGCTTCAAAGAATTTCAACTTCGGGCGGCCTTCCAGGATGCGGTTCAGCGAAACTTCCAGGTCAGCCTTGAAAAAGAGCGTGAGGTCCGGCTGAGCGGCAAAACCGTATAGGCTGCGGACCCAATCCGGCGGGCAGCCGCGGGTGACATCGCGCGCGAAGGCCGTGAACGCGTAACGATCGCACAGCACGATGTAGCCGGCGCGCAGCAATGGCAGCAGGTGGCGCTCATAGCGGTCGGCGAAATCCGTGGCGTGGATGAGGCTGAACGTGGTGGGGGTGAGCAGTTCGCGCTTTTTACCCTTGCTGGTCGCGGATTTGACGAGCTCGGAGGAATTCCATTCACTGAAATAGACCTTGATGCCCTCGGCCTCCAGCCAGCGTTTGAGCAGATAGATCTGCGTGGACTTGCCCGAGCCATCAAGTCCTTCGACAGCGATGAGCCGTCCCGGAAAATTCAATTCGGCAAAAGTTTTCATAATTCGCACCAAGGGCGTTTTGTCATTCTATCAAAAACACCGCCCGCCACAAGCGCAAGTTAATAGCATGATTAGGCCGGCAAGCATTGTTAAATTTGGGTTACAGCGCACTCGTGATTGATTGATTCCCCGATTTTTGCTACTGAATCGGCGTGCCCGAACCAAGCCTGCTGATCCTGATCCCGGCTTATAACGAAGAAACGCGCATTGAACCTGTCTTGCGCGAGTACGCGCAATTTTTCCAGGGGCATTATTCGGGCAAATTCCAGATCGTGGTCGTGCTCAACGGCTGCCGCGACAACACCCTGGGCGTGGTCCAGAAAGTTGCGGCCGATTTTCCCGAGGTCAGCGCCTTGGAATTCAAGGAAGCGATTGGCAAAGGCGGCGCGTTGATCGAAGGCCTCAAGCTGGCCATGCGCGCGGACCTCATCGGCTACGTGGATGCCGACGGCGCCACGCCGCCCGGCTCGTTCCTTGAATTGACCAAACATATTGGCGAAGCCGATTGCGTCATCGGCTCGCGCTGGATGGCGGACTCGGTCCTGCACCAGGAACAGACCACGTTGCGAAAATTTTTCAGCCGCTGTTTTCATTTCATCGTGGAAGTGCTTTTCGGGATGCGCATCAAGGACACGCAATGCCCCTGCAAATTGATGAAGCGCACCGTGGTGGAGCGCATCCATTCGACATTGCGCATCGCCGACCTGGCGTTTGACGTCAACCTGCTGGTGTCGGTCAAACGCGCCGGATTCAAGATCCTGGAAGTGCCCATCGAATGGACGGATAAAATCGGCTCCAAGGTCACTTCGTCACTGTTTCGCTCATCGCTCACCATGTTTCTTTCCGTGGTCCGGGTTTGGTTGATTTATTCGCCCATTTACAAATGGCTGCGCCCATTGCGCCCGCTGGAAGGATGGGTATATAAAAAGCTGCGTTCCCCGCAACCACTCCCGCAACCGGGGACTGAAGTCCACAGTCCGAAGTCGGAAGACTGAAGTCCGAAGCCGGAGGTCGGAAGGCGAACCGCGAATTAACCCGAATTGACGCCAAATAACACAGAAGCTGAATTCTACCTTGTGTAATACTCGGGACCGACCCTCTAATGCTGTAATGTATTAGTCTGCGAAAGCAGATAATCAAGATTTGTAAATTGCACCGGGCTTCTAAGGATGTATTGACCATCGTCCACCCTTAGGGACAAGAGACTTCGAGTCGGAGCAAAATAGTCAACCGAAGCAACACTTCCGTGTCCTTCCCCACCTTGTGTCCAATAAATCCAATAAATTGGAACAAATGTCCCGTTGGTACCCTGCCCCCTCACAATGCAAGGCTTTATGGTTAACTCGCAATCGCGATTCAGTCCTTTTACATCCATAGAAGCAGCCGCCAACCATTGTGAAGCCATTTGATAGGCATCATTAGTGTCATACCTGGACATTGGCCAGGAATAATCTCTCATTAATTGAGGCTCTTTTTCGTTTAAGTGAGCATCATTCACAAAGCTAAGCTTATTGTCTACGGAAACAAAATACATATAGTTACTTGTTGACACATTTCCGATCCGCTTTTTGAACAGAGATATTCCGTATGGGCTTATATAGAAACTAGTGAGGTTTGATTCAGTAATGGGTAAATTCTCAGGCAATTGCAAAGCCTTAGCAACCTGGTTGGCTTCCCGAATAACCAGTTGCACAGCCTCTTTGCGATATGCGTCTGTCGTAAACAACATCGGCACTCGCTTTTTCCCTGCGAAAGAATTTATAGAAATCGAGGACTGCTGATCTTTCAAATCGCCCTGAGCGGATACATCTAATGATATAACTATGCTGCTAATCAAAAGCAATAAAGAGGTCAGTCCCGAGTATTTACACATCACGCATTCTGAATTGTTGATACGCCTTGATAGCTGTCTCCTCATTTCAAGCCTTGGCTTTCGGATGGAAAAACGAGAACCAAACCGCAATGGCCAACAGGAGCAGATTAAAACCGCCAAGGACTTGCAGCGCCATTTCCATGACCTTCACATCAGTAAGATGGCCGTAATATCGATGCAGCACGGCAGGGAGGGTGAATCCATAGGCAAGGGCGAGCAAGACCATGGGGACGACGATCTTGAATTTTCCGCGCGCCAGCAAATCGTTGACGAGCACATTTCCCAGGGCCAGCGGGATCATCGCGCCCGCGTACCAGGGCAGGAGCGCGGTCGTTTCGTTGACGTAGGCGCTCTTGAAAACAATTTTCACCGCCAGCGGTCCCACCAGGCACAGGCCCGCGGTGCAACAGATCGCGAGTGTTCCCGTCCCGAGCAGAACGATGCCGAGCAGATTGGTCTTCTCCGATTTCGCGGTGGCATGGACGATCTTGGGGAACATCACGGCCGCCAGCGGAAGCACGAGCCAGAGCAGCGCGCGCGATAAAGTCCCCGCCGCGACGTAAGGCGCCATTTCGTCATTGGAGAAAAACGCCATGCAATAGATCGTATCCGTGGTGAAAAGGAATTGGCACGCGCCAAAGCCAAGGAATAACGGAACGACCTGCCGCAGCAACGCGCTGCCATCGAATTTTTCAGGTTTGACCGTCCACAGGTCACGCGAACGCCACATCCCGATGAACGCCCAGGCGCCGATGCCGGCCACCGCGCCAAGGACCATCCCGGTGGCCCCGCTGCCAAAGGCCAGGACCAGGAAGATGGCGATGAAGGCGCGCCCCGCGCCGTTGGCGATCGTTCCCCAGCCGAGCCAGAAAAAATCCTGCCGCCCTTGAAGCACGCCGGCGAACAGCGGCATCCAAAGATTCATCAGCACCGCCGCCAGGGTCACGTACAGGATATGCGCGCCAGGCAATTTCCATTCCTGGACGATCTGCGCCTGGTAGAAACAGATGACGGTGGCGGCGATGGCCCAGATGATAAACGTCCAGAGCCAGCCCAGCCGGATCATCCCGGCAAGTTGCCGCTCGCGATTGGTCACCAGCGATTGCGCGGTTTGCTGTGCGTAAACCATCTGCAAGGGGATCGTCGGGATGCAGGCGGTGACCATGAGCATCGTGCCAAAAATACTGTATTGGGCTTCAGGGATCCGCTTGGAAAGAAAATGGACGCCGAGCGTGAGGATGCCCGAGATGATATTGGCCATCATAAGCCAGCCGCTTTGGCGGAAGAAGGCCGCGTGCGGTTTATGATCGACGGTCGGGATGCTGGCGACTTTTTCGGTGGACATCGGCGGGCCAAGAGTGCCGGAAGGGGGAAACATTTACAATGCCGTTCGGAGCAGGGCAGGCTGGAGGCCTGCCCGACATCTTTCCCGTTCGGCGCACTCGTCACGGCAACGACCGCAGGAATTTCAGGATCAAATCTTTGCCGCGTTCCAATTCTGAAAGCGAGATCCATTCGTCCGCCGTATGCGCCTGCGCCACGTCGCCCGGGCCGAAAACCACGCCCGGGATCCCCCCGGACGATAAGACCGCCGCGTCGCAAAAGAAATGGACGCCGGCGGCGCTTTTTTGGCCGGTGGCTTCCATAAAGTTTCGGACCAGCGGCAATTTGGGGTTCGTTTCCAGGGGCACCGCCGGCGCCAATTTTTTATCCGCGATGGTGGCGTGAAAATTTTTCGACCGAAGAAACTTTTGGAGCTCGCGCTTCACGCCGGCATCCGTTTCGCCGGGCATGGTGCGGCGATCGATGGTGATGGTGCAATGGTCCGGCACGATGTTCGGCTGCCGGCCACCGCAGATCACCCCCACGTTGACCGTGGCGTGGCCGAGCAATTTGTGTCTTCGGCGCCGCAAACGCGCGGCGTAGTCCGTTTGCAGAAAATCAACAAGGTGCGCCATTTCGTGGATGGCATTTTTGCCGAGGTGCGGCGTGGAACCATGCGCAGCCACTCCGCGCGTTTCGATCTCCAGCCACAGGTTGCCTTTATGCGCCGTGACCACTTGCAATCGGGTCGGCTCCCCGACGATGGCCAGGTCGGCCTTAAATGGTGCGGCTTTTTTTACGCCCTGGCCGACCAATGCGCGAGAGCCGGCCTGGGAATGTTCCTCATCGATCAAGCCGGCGAAAACGATTTCCGTCTCCACCGGACGGGATTTTGCCTCCGCCAATTCGCATAACGCAATAAGCATGGCAGCCACGGAGCCTTTGGTATCGCACGCGCCACGGCCGTGGAGCCGGCCATTCTTGCGGCGCGGAATGAAACTTTCGGCGTTGACGGTATCCAGATGGGGCGCCAACAAAATGGTCCGGCGGGTCTTTCCGCGGGGCAGCAGGCGCGCAATAAAATTGGGCCTGCCCGGCAGGACTGACTGGAATTCAATCTCCAATCCGGCGCGCGAGGCGATGGCCGCCAGGAATTCCGCGACATTTCTCTCGCCGAACTTGTGACCGCCCCGGACGGCGCCGTCCTGCCCGGCAAAGGCGGGATTGACGCTCGGCAGTGCGATCAGTTCGGCCAGCAGCTTTTCAGTGCGCGTCATGCGCGCAGGGTAATGGCTCACCTCCTGAAAATCAATGTTTGGTGATGGCCGGTTTGCGGCTGGCGATAACCATGAACAATGACAAAATTGCAAAGATCGCCGGGGAAAAGCGCTCTTCGACCGTCATCGCTGTGCCGCCCGCGAACGAAAGGGCATTGGTCAACACGAACCCCATCCAGACGTTTCCGACGCTGCGTTGCGGGTGACGCCACAGTTCGATAAATCCAGGGAGAGTGGCGATAACAGTCGCGAGCGTGGCGAAAATGATCGCGGCGCGTGCTCCGCCCAATCTCCAACCGGCCACGCAAGCGATGACCAGCACCAGCACCACGTTATCCAGCCGGCCCCAGGCAAACCGCCCTTTCATCACGAGCAAGGCGGTAAGGATCCAGCCACCGATGGCATATCCCAGGGGCAAAAGAAAATTTCCATGCCGGACCATCGTGCTGGCGGCGAGGATGGAATCGAGCATGGCCCAGAGCAGCCAGGTGGAAAAACTTTGGCCATCACCGTTGTGCTTGATGACTTCCAGTGTCATGGGAATGAACATCAGCAGCGTTCCGACGCCACCGGCGATCTTTAAAACTCCATGAATTTCCATCTGCAAGAATATAACGTTGAACATATTGCCGTCGAGAATCGTCATAATCACTAGACAGGAAACAGACATGGATTATTATCTGATGCAGTGTTAAAACAGGTGAAACAGACACGGGAAAAAACTAGTGCCATCCTCTGGATTGAAGCTTCCGGCTTCCTGTTCATGATCATCATGTCCTGGCTGACGGAATTGCTTCGCATTCCGCATTATCTTTTTGGCGAGCCATTCGCGCCGGATTGGCACCGGGCGATGTTGCGCACCGTCGTTATGGGGTTGATTTGGGCATGGGTCCACTTCCTGACCCGGCGGCTGCTCAAGCGTTTGCATCATCTGGAGGAATACCTGCGGATCTGCGGGTGGTGCCGCAAGGTCTGTTACGAGGACGAATGGATGGACATGGAAAAGTATTTCAAATCCAAGTTTTCCACCAAAACTTCTCACGGGATGTGCCCCGAATGCCTGGAGAAGAAAAAACGGGAACTAACGCCGGCGGAAACGACGCCAATCAGTCCGCAAGCCCCGGCGAATTAAACGATCTCCATCGGGCATTTTGGCAGCGCATCGATAAAAGACTGTCCGTATTGCTTCGTCAAAACCCGATTATCCAGGACCACGATGATGCCGGTGTCAGTTTTGGTGCGGATCAACCGCCCGACGCCCTGCCGGAATTTCAAAATGGCTTCGGGCAGCGAAAATTCACCGAAGGAGTTCCCTCCGCGAGCTTCGATCACCTCGAGGCGCGCCTCGATCAGCGGATGGTCCGGCACGGCGAACGGCAAGCGCGTGATGATGACGTTGGAAAGCGCTTCCCCGGGAACATCCACTCCCTGCCAAAAACTATCCGTGCCAAACAGGACAGAGTCCACGTCGTCCTTGAATTTTTCCAGCATCGTTGAGCGCGGCATGCCGGTGCCCTGCACGAAACATGCGACACCGAGACGGTCAAAAACCGGCTGCATGGCCTCGGCGATCTCCTGCATGAGCTTGTAATTCGTGAACAAGACAAACGCCTTGCCGTGCGTCATCGTCACAAAATGCTCGATCCAATGGATCAGGGCGTCCCGATAACCGGCTTCGCGCGGGTCGGGCATTTTTTTGGCGACGAAGAGTTTCATCTGGCGCTCATAGTCGAAGGGCGTGCCGACTTGAAGCTTTTCAGCCGATTCGGCGCCGACGCGTTTCGCAAAATAAGCGAGGGGTGAAAAATTTGGAGACGCCTTGGCGCCCCGCGCCATCCCGGCGCTGGTGGCCAGCGTGGCGCTCGTCATGATGATGGAAGTATCACTCTCAAAGAGGCGGCGGCGCAGAAAATCCGCGACATCGACGGGCGCGGCATTGAGCGAAACGTTTTTATGGGCCTTGCCGCCGCGTTCGACCCAGTAGACGTGTTCATCGGCGCTTTGGCTCAAAAACATCGCCACCTCTTCCCGCAATTCCACCAGCCGGCGATTGCATTCGACCAGCTCCTGCGCGATATCCTTGTCATCGCTCGTCTTGATGAGTTCGCTGACCGCTTCGCGCAATCGTTGGATGGGGAGCGTCACGTTGTCCTTGACCAGTTCGGCGCGGCGGATGCGCAGTTCAGTCCAGGCGCGCCGGCGTTCATATTCGTTGCCACCGAATTTGTTTTTGCCGGCGGATTTTTGGAGCTCCTCGCAGGCGTCCTCGACGTTGTCAAAAAAGGTGTCGGCCTCCGCGAGGATATCCGCCACCAATTTCACCGCGGCGCCCTTGCGCAGCGTCGCCAGCAATCCTTTTTCCGTGCGCGGATTCCACAAGCGATTCAGCGAATACCGCATTTGCCCGCTGGAAACGCTCAACCCGATGTGCCGTGACGCGACGTGCTCAACGGTGTGGGCCTCGTCAAAGATGACAAAATCGTTCTTAAACAGGATGCCCCCTTCCTGGTCTTCATCCACCCCGCCCAACAATGTGAAGAACAGCGTGTGATTCAAGACCAGCACGTCGGAGGAGAGGATTTTATTCCGCGCGCGCTGGAAAAAACAGATGCCATGATCTTTGGCGAAATCCGAGGGATGCCCGCAAATTTTTGGCGAACAAAGCCCGCGCTCGGAACAGACCTGCGCCCATACTTTCGGATCCGGCTCGATCTCGAAGTCGGACAGGCTGCCATCGGCGGTTTTTTTGGACCATTCGTAAATGCGGTGGAGTTCCTCGGCTTCGGAAGACGTGAACAGGTTCCCGCTTTGCTGCATGGCTTTCTGCAGGCGGCGCGTGCAGAGATAATTCGCGCGGCCCTTGAGCATGGTGAAGCTGAACTTTACCGGCACCGGCAATGCGCCGAGCACGCCGGCGAGCATCGGCAGGTCTTTTTCCGTGAGCTGCTCCTGCAGATTGATGGTATGCGTCGAAACGACGGCTTTTTTATTTTGGGAAACCGCAAACAGGATCGCGGGAACCAGGTAGGCCAGCGATTTGCCGACGCCAGTCCCGGCTTCCACGGCCAGGTGCTCGCGGTCTTGCAACGCCCGGGCCACCGCCACAGCCATCTGTTGTTGCTGCGGCCGGAATTCAAAATTTTTCGCCCGGGACAAAATCCCGCTGGGCGAAAAGATCTCCTCGACCTGGGCAACCAAATCCGCACCGATCGGCTGATTTTCGACGACGGCAATCATTCACTCAATTTTGCAGTCTAAAGCCGTTTGGTGCGAGGATGATTTGATGGAAGACCAAATTTATTTGATTGAGTGGGCCGTTTTTTATGACAAATTCCGGTTCCACGTGAAACCCGACAACCATCACGGCAGATTTTCCCGGCGCCGCCGGAAGGATTGAAACCAAAATTACTCATCGTGGAATTGTGGGGGCTGGGCGACCTGGTCATCGCCACGCCGTTATTGCGCGCGGCCGTCGAGCGATTCGAAGTGACCCTGCTGGCCAAGCCGTACGCGATCGACCTGCAACGCCGTCTCTGGCCGGACGTGCGGATTGTTCCTTTTGTGGCGCCCTGGACGGCATTCAAGAACAAGTACCGGTTGTGGCGCTGGCCGCTGCCCCAGATCATCCGGCTCCGCCAGCAATTAACGGGCGCACATTTCGATGTCGGGCTTTCGGCGCGCTGGGATCCGCGCGACCATTTTTTGCTTAATCTGGTCGGGGTCAAAAGAAGAATCGGCTTTCCCCGCTTGCGCAGCGGAATCTATTTGACGGACGCACTGGCGCGGCCCCGGCCCGATGCGCATCGGTATGAGTCATGGCGCGTCATCGCCCGCGCATTGGACATGGAATTGCCTCCGCGCGGACAAATCCTCATCCCCCCTCCTGCGCAACCCCGTAATACGGTCCTCATTCACACCGGGGCCGGCCAACCGATCCGGGTCTGGCCCCTGGAACACTATCGGAATCTGGCGAGCCATTTGAGGAGCAAAAATTTTCATGTGCAAATCGCCTGCGATGCCGACCAGCGGGAATGGTGGTTGCGCGCCGGGGAGACCAAAGTCTCAACGCCCGCCACGGTGGCCGAGTTGATCGAACTGACGGATCGCGCCACTTCGTTTATCGGCAATGATTCCGGTCCCGGCCATCTGGCGGCATTTTGCGGCGTGCCGACCTTCACTATTTTTGGGCCGCAATTGCCCGAATGGTTTGCGCCGTTGCATTCGCAGGCCGAGTGGATCGGAGGGAAAGCCTGTCCTTATCTGCCGTGCTCGGATTATTGCCGTTTTCCCGAGCCGATTTGTATCCGCGAAATCACGGAAGAGGAAGTTTTTGAGCGGATTGGAAAATTCCTGGCGAACCTGGTCAAATAAGAAGGGTCGCCTTGACCTTTAGAGCATTTTCCGAACTCACTTCCCCTTCTTTATTTCGTCGTAAATCCACGCGTAGGTTTTTTCCATGCCCTTGCGCAAAGGCAGGTCCGGCTCCCAGCCGAGCGTCTGTTTGATGAGCGTGTTATCGCTATTGCGTCCATTGACGCCTTTGGGCGCGTCTAATTTATATTTCCGCTTTAATTTGATCCCCGCGATGTCTTCGACGATGTCCACCAATTGGTTGATGCTTACTTTCTCTGCGCTGCCCAGGTTGATGGGGAAGGTCATTTTCTCGCTGTGAAAAATCTTTTCAATGCCGGTGATGCAATCGTCGATATACATGAAACTGCGCGTTTGGTGGCCGTCGCCCCAGATCTCAATCTCATGCTTGCCCGATAATTTCGCTTCGATCACCTTTCGGCTGATCGCCGCAGGCGCTTTTTCCCGTCCTCCGTCATAAGTCCCGTTCGGGCCGTAAACGTTGTGGAATCGGGCCACCCGGGTGGTCAGCTTGAAATCTTCCGTGAAATGGCGGCACATCCGCTCGCTGAAAAGCTTTTCCCATCCGTAACCGTCTTCGGGCATCGCAGGATAGGCATCGACTTCGCGCAGTCCGGGGACGTTGGGATCGGTTTGTTTGTCCGCCGCATAAACGCACGCGGACGAGGCGTAAAAATATCTTTTAGCGCCGGCTTCCCGGGCCGCCATGAGCAGGTGGGTGTTGATCAGGACGCTCAGCATGCACAAGCCGCGATTCATTTCGATGAAACCCATGCCGCCCATATCGGCCGCCAGGTTATAAATATGTTCCACGCCTTTGGCGGCGCGGTCGCAATTCTCCTTGATTTGCAGGTCGCCCTGGACGTTTTCCACCTGGGGAAATTTTTGATACCACTCGTTGAGCGGCTTGATGTCCACGGCGCGAATTTCTTTATGGCCCTGGCGCAGCAATTCAGCCACGAGATGGCCGCCGATAAATCCGCCTGCGCCTGCGACTAGAATTTTGTTTGGCATGGGCGGAATAAATTGCTCGACTTGCGGCTCGGAGGCAATTCATTTTTAACTTAATGTTGATCACTGTCAGGCTCTGGATCTTGCTTTCTGCGCTCCTGGTCGCTTCGGGCTGGATCTTGTCGGCGTTGCATCAGCTCAACCCGCCCGGTTATGGCGCGGTTTTTTGCGTGGCCGCGATAGCGGTAATTTATTGGCAAAAGAAAACCGGGTGGCGTCCACGGAATCCCGCAGCGCAAATGACGCGCAAGTTTCTCAAACGTTTCAAACACCCGGCCCCATTATTATTTTTCTGCCTGCTGGTCCTGTCCTTCATCGGCGGCTCGCTCTATGCGCCTAACAACGGCGATACCGAGGCCTACCGCACCCCCCGCGTCCTGCATTGGCTCTACGCGCAACATTGGCATTGGATCCACACGCTCGACCCCCGGCTGAACATCGCGGCGTGTGGTTTTGAATGGCTGGCGGCCCCGCTGATCTTGTTGGCGCACAACGACCGGTTGTTGTTTCTGATCAATATCATCTCGTATTCGATGTTACCGGGTTTGATTTATAGCGTGTTCACGCGCTTGGGGGTGTCCGCGCGCGCGGCCTGGTGGTGGATGTGGATCCTCCCCTCGGGATGGTGTTTTGCTTTGCAGGCAGGATCCGTGGTCAATGACAGCTTCGCGACCATTTACGCCCTGGCCTCCGTGGATCTCGCCCTGCGGGCGAAGGAAAAGAATTCGATCGGGGATTTTTGGCTTTCCATGCTGGCCGGCGCCTTGGTCACCGGGGCCAAACAATGTGACATTCCGCTCATTTTGCTGTGGCTCATCGCGGCGTGGCCGGCGTTTTCTTTGCCAAAAAAGCGCCCCCTCTGTACGACGGCGGTCGTCGGTTTCAGCTTGCTCGTGTCTGTCCTGCCGATAACGGTCTTTAATTTTCAACATTCTGGAAATTGGATGGGCTTTGGCGCCAATCAATCGGTAGGCCAATTGATTACGCCATTTTGGGGCATCGTGGGAAATACCTTCTGCCTCTCCGCCGAAAACTTGATGCCTCCAATCTTTCCCTGGGCTGCTCACTGGAACGCGCTCATGGATCGGTTCGTCACCACGCCTTTCGGGCATCATTTCGCTTCGTTCGAACATTTTGGCCAGCTCAGCTTTCGGGCGCACAGCATCGGCGAAGGCAATGCGGGCATCGGCCTGGGAATCTGCACCTTGATGGTGGTTTCGATTTTCACAGCGTGGCGATATTCAAAGAATCATGCCGCTCCAATCATTGCCAATGGTTCGCAACAACGGTTGTTGCGGATCGTCCCCTGGGCCTTGCTGTTCGTGTTCATGGCCAAAGTCGGCACTTATGAAAACGCGCGGCAGTTGGCTCCGTATTACGCATTCTTCCTTCCCTTTTTTCTCGCCCGGCCCGGGAACACGTTCACGGTCCGGCATCGATGGTGGCAGCGGCTCGGCCTTTTGATAATGATCTTCACCGCGGCGCTCCTGGTCTTTTCCCGCAGCCGCCCATTGTTTCCGGCGCAAACCATCCTTGATGGACTTCACGCGAGTCATCCCGATTCCCGATCGATTTCGCGCCTTGAATTTGCCTTCACCGCCACTCTAAAGGCTAAACAGTTGAGCGGATTGATCGCGAAAGATTTGCCGCCGGACGAAAAATTGATCGGCTACGCAACGCTCAACGGGAGTGCTGAACAGGATTTGTGGTTCCCCTTCGGACGACGTGCTGTGCAGCGCGTGACGTACGATGACACACCCGAAAAATTGAAAGCCGGGGGCATCCACTACGTCGTGGTGGATAGCGATATTTTGGATCCCTTCGGTAAAACGATCGGGCAATGGATGGCAGAATATCAGGGCGTGATGGTTGATAAATTGAACTGTCTGAGCCAGCCGGATCTTCCGCCATATTACATTTATTTGGTGCGGTTGCAGCCATGATCAGGTCCGTTGCCGCCATCGCAACAGACGCAGCGCATTGCCGATGACGACCAGATCGGACAGTCCCATCGCCGCGGCGCATAAGACCGGACTGACGAATCCCAAGGCGGCCAGCGGAACCCCGATGGCGTTGTAAAAAAATGCCCAGAACAGGTTTTGTTTGATGGTCCGCAACGTCGCGCGCGCCAGGCCAAGCGCTTCCGGCACGCCGGCGATCTCCGATTTGAGCAGGATGATGTCCGCCGCCTCGCGCGCAATATCACTGGCCCGGCTCACGGCGATCCCCAGGTCGGCTTGCGTAAGCGCAGGCGCGTCATTGATGCCATCGCCCACAAATGCGACCCGCTCGCCCTGTGACTGTAATTTTTTCACGAATTCCGCCTTCTGCTCCGGACGCGCTTCGGCAAAAACATTTTCCGGCGCAATTCCGGTCTGCCGGGCGATGCCTGCCGCGGTTTGCGGATTATCGCCGGTGACCAGATATATCTTCAAGCCTTCCTCCCGGAGAGTTTTTATCACCTTCGTCGCACCTGGCTTGACGGTATCGTTCACTGCAAACAGGCCGATCAAATTTTGGTCTTCAGCCAATCCCAGGACCGTTGCCCCCATCTTCAGCCAGCCAGAAATAAATTCTTCTCCTGCCGCCAAATCCACGTCGTTCTCCCGGATCCAGCGCAGCGAACCAAGGCGGACAACTGTCGTGCCGCCATTCCGGGCTTGAAGACCGCGTCCGCGAATTTCCTCCCAGGAGGTCAGCGGTATTTGGCGGGCGGAAATTTTTGCGATGGCTTGGCTGACCGGATGAGACGAATTTCTTGCCAGCGAAGCGGCCAGATCCTGCACGGCGGCCTTCTGGCTGCTGAACTCCAACAATTCCGCCACCTCCGGTTTGCCAACGGTCAATGTGCCCGTCTTGTCAAAAACGATGGCGGAAATTTTTCCGGCCTTCTCCAGCGCCACCGCGTCGCGGATCAGGATTCCCCGCCGGGCGGCGGCATTGGCGCCAGCCATGATCGCTGCGGGTGTGGCCAGCCCCATCGCACAAGGACACGCAATGATCAAGACCGCGGCAGCGACAATGAATCCGGCCGCGGCACCCACCGGCACATGCGATTGCCACAAAAAGTGCGCCAACCATCGATGAACGTCTCCGGCGGATCCCGGCGCCAGCCCCCACCACAACCCGGCAACGACGGCGATAACGACGATGACCGGGACGAAGACGTTGCTGACACTGTCGCCGAGGCGCTGGATATTGGCGCGGCTGGTTTGGGCGCGTTGCACGGCGGCGATCACGCGGGCCAGCGCCGTTTCCTCGCCCGTGGCCGTGACGCGCATGACCAGGCGGCTGTTCAAGTTGGTCGTTCCCGCAAAAAGTTCCGTGCCCGGCTTCTTTTCCGCAGGGATGGATTCGCCGGTCAATGACGCCTCATCTATCGACGATTCACCATCGACGACAACGCCATCCACCGGTACGCCATCGCCCGGACGCAAAACCAGTTCATCGCCGATTTTCAAGGTCGAAACCGGGACTTCGATCTCCGATGCCGGACTGGATTTGGTCGGATCAGAAAACGAGGCGGTCCTTAGATCGAAGGCCGGCGCCAGGGCATCCGGTTTCTGGATTTTCCGCGCCGTCTGCGGCGCGAGTTGCATGAGCGATCTGAGCGCCTGGCCGGCCTTATCCGTCACGCGCGCTTCCAGCCAATGGCCGCCGCTGATGAGGGTGATGATGGCCGCCGCCTCCATAAAATACAGGTGGCCGCCCGCGCCGCTCAAAAGTGCCCAGGCGCTGTAGCCAAAGGCGGTCGTCGACCCCAGCGCCACCAGGGTGTCCATGTTGGAACTGCCGAGCTTGAGCTGCCGCCAGGCGCCGCGATAGAACGGCGCACCGGAAAAAATCTGCACCACCCCCGCCAGTGCAAATGACACCCGGCCAAACCATCCGGTCATCCCGAAAGGAAAGACCCATTCGCCGGCCATCAGAAAAATCGTGACAGCCATCCCGAGCCACAAGCCGATCTGCCAATGTTTGCGCGGTGATCCAGGGTGACCGCGGGAATCATTCCGGATCTCCTTCGCTTCGTACCCTGCATTTTTTACGGCTTCAATGGCGGCGGGAAGATTCCCGGCGCTGCCGGCATTCCAATTGACGATGGCGCTGGCGCTCGAAAGCGAAACCGAAGCGCTGCGAACCTCCGGCACCGACTGGAGCGCTTCCGTGACATGCCGCGCGCAGTTGCCGCAGGTCATTCCGCCGATTTGCAAAATCGTCACGAGGGAATTTTAGGGGGAATGGGAGCATTTGTCGAATGACTGGCTTCGACGGCGAAGAAACGCTTCCACCAAACTGCCAATGGGCCTGCTTATTTGGCCACCGGACCGAGCGGCCAAACAACTTTTCCAAAAAGTTCGTTCAGGATCTGCGCCAGGCCGGTGTAAATCGCCAAAAATCCGCAGACGATCCCTTCGTAGCCGGTGACATGTTCGAAGTCCTCTCCCGCCCCGGAGTAATGCGCGTACGCCAGCATGAAAAACAGGATGACGAGCGTGCCAAAGACCAGTTGCAGCGCCCGGTTCAACCGGAGCGTGCCGATGAACATGACCAGCGTGAAAAATCCCCACAAAGCGAGATACGCCGACATGGCCTTGTCATCGGCAGGGGTGAAACCCATTTTGGGCAGGGCGATCAGCGCCACGAGCGACAGCCAAAAAAATCCGTAGGAGATAAAAGCCGTGGTGGCAAAAGTGTTTCCCTTTTTCCATTCCATCATGCCGGCGATGATCTGCGCGATGCCGCCGTAACAGATGCCCATCGCCAGGATCATGGCGTTCAATTCGAAAAATCCGGCGTTATGCAGGTTGAGCAACACCGTGGTCATGCCGAAGCCGAGCAAGCCGAGCGGCGCAGGATTGCCAGTGGTATCTTTGATCTGCATGGATTCACTCATGGGATTAATGGGTTGTTGATTGACTGGGAACGAACGGGTTCTAACAGAAATTGCGCTCCGCGCAACAAGAAAGTGCCAGTGCGACTCCGGCAAAATAAAGCCCACGGTGGAAATTTGTTTCAAATTGCGTTAGTGTCTTCGGCACGGGACGAATCCACGTTCCCGGCAATTGAAAGGAATTATGAAACGGAAAGCATCGGCAGTCTGGCGCGGCGACTTAAAATCCGGCAAAGGCAGCATCAGCAGCGATAGCGGTGTGCTCAAGGACACTCAATATTCATTCAGCACCCGGTTTGAAAATGGCGTTGGCACGAACCCGGAGGAACTGATCGCCGCAGCGCACGCGGGCTGCTTCGCCATGGCTTTTTCAGCGGAGCTTGGCAAAGTCGGCATCACGCCCGAATCCATTTCTGTCACGGCCACCGTCACGTTGGACATGCTCCCGGCCGGCCCTACCATTACCGAGTCGCACCTGGATGTCACGGCGCGCGTTCCCGGCGCGGACAAAAACAAAGTCCTGGAAATCGCGAATGCCGCAAAAACCGGCTGCCCCATCTCCAAAGTGCTCAACGCCAAAGTGACGATGGATGCAAAAGTCGAATAGCCGGGGAACCGTTCATTCCGGTGGGCCGATCAATTTCCGGGCAGAGGCTCGATATAAATATTCCGAAATTCAATCAGGCCGCCTTCCGCCTGCAAGCCGATCATTCCGGAATTGGTGGATGTGCCAGTGATGGTGTTTTGCAGGACACCATTAACGCGCACGGTGAGGGTGTCGCCCCGGCAGGTGATGTCATAGGCATTCCATTCGCCGACGGGTTTTTCCGAGGAGGGTTGTTGGCGCGGGACAAAACGGGGATGCTCCGGGGTGGTTCCATCGGCTTTTGACCCGCCGTTCATCCGCACCTCGCCCGCATCACCGGAGAGTAACTGCGCCTCGAAACAATTCGGCCAGACTTTATCCGGCGGATTGAGATAAAGAAAAACGCCGCTATTGCCCGGCGCCGCGGGGAAACGCCATTCGGCATGAAGCTGGTAATCCCGATATGTTTTCAACGTTCGCGCGTACCCATATGGCTTGCCGGAACAACGGATCACGCCGTTGGTCACGGACCAAATCGCCCCGGCCGGCGCATTCGTATCTTTGGAAACGAACGTCCAGCCGGCCAGGCTTTTGCCGTCGAACAATTCAACCTTTCCCACTGGCGTGACGGGAGCAACATCATCGGCCCAGGTGTTGGCGCCAAGCAACAGGCCGGCTCCCAACAGGAACAATCGCGGCAGTTTAAACCGCCGCCAGGGAAACACGGCTTCTTTTATGACGATGACCATAGAGTGATTTTGGCAAACTTATGGGGCTTCCTCTGCCGGGTCAATTGCGCACTTCGCCCACCGGCATGCTGATCGTTGAGAAAGTGAATTAACGCTGGACAAAATCCTCTCCCCGGCGCGTCATGAGAAGGAATGAAGCCCGGCGCGGCCAATCGAAGTCATGCTTTCACGTTGATTGAATTGCTGGTGGTCATCGCCATCATCGGCATCCTGGCCGCATTATTGCTGCCGGTCATGGCTCACGCCAAAGACATGGCGCGTGATACGAATTGTAAATCCAACCTGAAACAATGGGGCGTGGCCTGGAACATTTATTTGGACGAGAACAATGGCTCCTTCAGCTCCGGCGTGGGCCCGGTCTCGCAACGCGGCGAATGGTGCCTGGCGCTCAAGAACGCCTATGCCAAAAACCCTGACTTGTTATTATGCCCCAGCGCCACCGGCCCCTCTCCCGATCCCGACATCGGGTACGGCGGTCCCCATGAAGTTTTTGAGTTCTATGATATGACTAACTCTGCGGGGGATCCGTTGACCGGCAGCTACGCCATCAATGCCTGGGCCTATAACTCACCGGCGGACGTGACCGATGTTGAAGGACGTCCCACCGCCTATAATTGGCGGAGACTGACGCCGCTCCCCACCCCTCAGACACACCGTTGTTCCTCGATGCCATGTGGCGCGGGGGCGGACCAAGCCCCACCGACACTCCTCCCGACTATAACGGCGAGTGGGACGGTTTCGACGCCGAGTTCCATCTCTTTGCGATCGCCCGGCACAGCAAGGGCGTGAACGTGCTTTTCTTCGACAGCTCAGTCCGCTATTCACGGGCCAAGGACCTTTGGACACTGTATTGGAATCGGGTTTACGACATCAACGCCGTGACGAATATCACTTTTCCAGACTGGATGAATTGAACGCATCAGTGGCGATCCATTTCATCCATCGGTTGCCAACCGATCAATTCCCGATGTGCCACCGCTAATACACCTATTGCAAAACCCGATAAAAGCCGCTTCCTGAAATTGGAAGCGGGATCAGGTAGGGACTGCTGTTTGTCATCATGATCCAGCCATTTGGATTATCCAAATTTGTGTTAAACTCCAGGCTTCCCCCGGTGGCGTTCCAGGTGAATGTCAAAGCGCAGCACCCCGCCGCTGCCAGCTTCAATTCTTCGGCGGATGAAAAAGGATCCTGGCGTAAAGATACGCAATGCTCTCGCCCAAAACTTCCCGCACGCCTTCACTGTAATGCCACCAGCGTTTCGGATCGTAATCCGGGTCGGGAACCGAAATGATTCCCACGGTGATGTCCCGGCCCAAAGCCTCCTGGAAAAGCAATTGCGTGCGGCGCGCGTGCACATCCGCCGTCAGGACATTGATGCTGTGTACGTCCGGCCTGTGCTGGCGAAGCCAATTGCGCAGGGCCACTGCGGAATTATAAGTGCGGTCTCGCTTGGCAACATGGGATGGGACCATTTGGACCAGGTTGGTCGCGATGCCGTCTTTTGCCAAAAGCTGCGCGCCGACACTGGCCGTGGTGTCGAAATCATTCGTGGAGCCATCGCTGCCGATGATCGGCCCGCCGGTCGTGAAAACTTCCTCGTAGGAGCCGTCCTTGAATTCCTGCACCGCCGCCCGGATGGCATATCCATCCACCCAACCTTCCACCACGAGGACTTTCGTATCCACCCGTTGCGTCCTGGCGAGAAATGGCTGCACGTTCAACACCCAAAAAATGGCGGCGAATGCAGCCGTCAGAACCAACAGCACCCAACCGCGCCACGTCAATCCCCAGCGCATCCGTTGCGTGAACAATCCGAAAAACCTTTTTGGCGATGGATCGGGGCCGGTCATGTGGGTTCCACTATCTTCTATGGACGATCAAATTTCTCCTTGCCGGGATTGGCTTTCAGGATGTCGGCCTTGAATTTCTCGGCGCATTTCGGGCACATCCCGTGCGAAAATGTCGCGTCAGTGTGCGTGCGGACATAGTCTTCAACCGTGTGCCAGAACCCCTGGTCCGAACGCACATTCTTGCACCAGCCGCAAATGGGGATAAGGCCGGAAATGGTTTTGACCTCGGCCAAAGCCGTTTGGAGTTTGGTTTCCGTCCGCCGGCGAAGTTCCATCTCGTAGCTCGCCATCAAATTACCGACGATCAGCAGCGCAGCCGCCAGGATACTGCCGAAAACCAGCAGCCGGGAGGCATTATGATAATCCGCCTGCTCTGACGAATCACGCGAATCAAGCAAACCCTGCTCTTCCTGCGAGAATGCTTTCAGAATGTCGCGGGCTTGCCCAAAAACCGCCCGGCTCTCCCCGGTCGTATCAGATTTTGATACCGCGGCAAAACCCTGTTGGTCGTAAACCGCAATGATCCGGCGGTCATAGCCAAACACATCATTCATCGCGGCTGAAAGCTGTTTTAAGCGTTGTTGCTGTGACAAATTATCCTGCGTGAGTTCGACCAGTTGGTTGAATTGCTGCGGCTCAATGCTGGAGCTGCTCCGATAAGAGGCCAGTGCGTTCGTATCGCCCATCGTCACGTAGCCGCGCGCACCGCGCTGGATATCGATGAGATTGTCCAAAAATGATTGTCCGGCAAAGATCACCTGGATGGTATGCTTGCGCCAGAAGATCGCATTTTTTAGTTCCGTCATGTTCACCACCGAAACGAAGGAGACCATGATCATCAAGGTCACCGAACCGGCCGCCGGCACCCAGCGAAGGAAATTGTAATTCTCCCGGCGCGCTGCCTGCCATGCCCGGATCAATAAGCCGCTGCTTAATAAAAGGAATGCCAATGCCGTGTTCACCGCCATCCGGGAATAAGCGCCCCAGCCGTAGGCCGACTGTATGCCAAAGGCAAAGCCGAACAACGCCACCAAACCGATCACCCCGACGATACATGCCAGCAGGCCGGTCCCGGCCAAACGATGCGGCCACTTTTTATCCCCCCCGGCCAGGACCATCGCCGCGCCGATGAAAACAAAGCACGTGGCGGCCAGCGGCGACATCCGCCCCGGATACGTCGTGTCCGCCTCGAAGTACGGTTTGAAAAAAATCAGGTCAATATAAAGATCCCATCCCGTCACGTATTCCAGCAACGTCATTATCGTGAGCAACACGACCGCGCACCCCAGCCATGGCGCAATTTTTAACCGGGGCGTCGTCAACAGATACAGGCCGGTCCCGGACAAGACAAAACAGAGCGCCGTGTTGAACTGCATCGGCGCGGTGTTGGGAACCAATTGCAGGATTTTTTGCCAGTGCGCATACCAACTGGCCATGACCAACAAGCCAAGGCAGCCCACGATCACTCCCGCCCATCGCGGAAAATTTCGGAACAGTGATGCCCCCGCAAAACTGTTGGGGACGGCTTGGTGTGGAGTCTCACTCATCTTGTCACACAAAATTAACAAAGCCGGCCGCAGATTCAAATGAGTTCGACGATTATCGAAGTAAAAAATCAGCGGAGCATGTCGGAAAAAAACTGGATCCACCCATGGCGTTTCGTCTGCCTCCTAAATAAGTGCAGCCGGTTTTCGAGGAATCGCGCGATTTATTTCAAAAAATTTAAGGCGAGCGGACGCGGTAGAAACGCCCGGGATAATTCATCCATTGCGCATCGCTGAAATAGGACGAGCCGCCGGTAAGCGTGTTGGTTGCCACCGGAGTCCAATCGGGGTTGGCCATGCTCGTGCAGGCTTCAACGACGACCACACTGTCACCGGCCCAGGTGATGTTGAATCCGAATTGATTCGACTGAACGCCGAAGCTGCCATCGCCGGTTTGTATCTGCGGCAGCCAGGGCACTGAGGCCAGGCCGCTATTTGCGCTAAAGGTGTCCCAGCCTGTGGTCCACGGCAGGTAATAGGTAGTCGCATTGGGATCATCGGCGAAGACACCGCTCGGATCAAGGGTGGGAGAGTTCCCCCTGAAATAGACACTCGACAGGCTGCTGCACCAATAGAAAGCGTCCCACCCCATGCTGGTCACGTTGGTGCCGATCACAACATTGGTCAGGCCGGTGCACCATTCGAACGTCCCAGACCCGATACTGGTGACGCCGTCAGGGATCGTCACGCCCGTCAGGAGCGCGCAGTAACCGAATGCATCGCCCCCGATATTGGTGACGCTGTCGGGGATCGTGAGGTCGGTGAGGCTACAGCCCAGGAATGCATCGGCCCCGATGCTCGTGACGCTGTCAGGCATCGTTACCCCGGTCAGCCTGCTGCAGCCATCAAATGCTGCCTGCCCGATGCTGGTGACGCCGTCGGGAATCGTGTAACTTCCGCTCAGGCCGCCCGGATATTGAATGACCGTCGTTTGACTCCCGTCGAACAACACCCCCATCACACTGCTATACGAGGTGTTGTATGGATCTACTGTTATCGCAGCCAACCTGGTGCAGCCGGCGAACGCCTCGTTTCCGATACTGTTGACACGGGCCGGGATCATCACGTTGGTCAGGCTGGAGCAACCGCCGAACGCGTTGTCCCCTATGCCGCCGACGTTGGTGCCGATCAGGACATTCGTCAGTTTGGTGCAGCCCTGGAACGCTGCCTCCTCGATGCTGGAGACGACGTTGGAGCTGCTGATCGTCACGCTGGTCAGGTTGGTGCAGTGAGCGAACGAATCCTGCCCGATGAAAAGGACGTTGTTGGGGACGGTGTAGGCTCCGGCTTTCGCCAGCGGACACTCGTAGAGCATTTGTTGGTTCCGGTTGAGCAGGACCCCGCCCACACTGCTATACAAGGAATTGTTTGTGCTCACCGTTATCGCGGTCAGCTTATAACAGTATTGAAAAAGCATGTTCCCCAGGCTGGTAACCCCGCTGCCGATCGTGATGTTAGTCAGCCCGCAGTAATCAAACGCATTGGCGCCGATGCTGGTGACGCTGTTGGGGATCGCTATGCCGGGCAGGCGGCCGCAGTTAAAAAAAGTACCATTGCCGAGGGTGGCGACATTCGTGCCGAGGGTGGCGTTGGTCAGGCTGGTGCAGTAAGAAAATGCAGAATTTCCGATGCTGATGATATTGGTGTCGATGGTGACGCTCGTCAGGCTAAAGCAATTTTGGAACGCGCCGCTCCCGATGCTGGTCACCGTCAGGCCATTCGTCGTGATGGGAATGGTTACCGCGCCGCCGGGACCGGTGTATTGGCTGATATTGAGCGTGCCGTTATTATTGGCTGAGAACGTGAATTGCGCCTGGACCGCAACGGGCACGGCCATGAGCAGGAGAAAGGGCAATAGTTTCATAGAATCAATCCTGTCTTTTCAGGTCAGCGGAAGGCCGAATTGGCTCCCGACGTTCTGATAACGGGTTGGCAAGGTTTCCCATAACTTGTAATTCACGACAATTCATACTGTTTACACATAACTCGCAAGCCGGAAGGCCTTTCTTTCAAAAATTTTCACTTTTTATCTTAAATTGGAATCACGGGAAAAACGTGGCAGGCAAGGTCATAACCGCAATCGGGGCGGCTTGGGTGGGATTCGTACTCTAGAGCGTTTGAAGAAAAACTGTAGCCGTGCGGCAGCGAGGAGTTTTGGCGAGGCTTGAGCGAAGGAACATGCCCTCCGTGGCCTGTGACTGAGCGAAAACGAAGCCAAAACCCAAAAGAACCGCTGCTCGTCTTTTCACCCTCCGCATGGCTACAGTTTTTTTGAAAATGCTCTAAATCACCATTTTAAAGTTTGGCACGCCTCATGGCAGCACGCCGCTCATGTCCCTTGCGATTGGCTGGTGATGGCGGACTGGCCTTAGAGCGGCTGCCTGTCATCAGAGCGCAAAATTGGAACTCAAATATTGAAAACTGAACAAGAAGAAGTTTTCCTGCGAGGGCGTCACCCCGTAAGTGTAAGGAATATGCCGCAAGCTTAGTTGCACTCGCCAGTATACCGAACCAGGATCACCGAGGCTTGCTGGGAGATCTGGCAATGACTCTGGGATAAGATCTAGAACCGCTGAATCATAATTTGTTATGAAATTACTGGTATATTGCTGGCCTCCATCTGCTTCTGGTAAACGCATTCGCCAATGATAAATCAGGGTATTGGTTGATCGGGTCAGGGGATCCACGTTGCCTGATGCATCGAAAAGATTTTCATCGGTAGCTTCAATCGAATCGTCTGGGATTATGTAATTCGGAGCGATACCATAAGTTCCTCCATATTCATCGAATATATAATCAGCATCGTCGAGGATATCTGAATCGTCTGAAGAGATGACTTGTGGGTAGTCGCCCACCTCGCCAAAATATTGCATTAATGATATCGCCGGGCTGCTGGCGGCGAAACTGAGCGGATAGGTGAGCCGATAATAATGTGCCGCTCCGTCATTGAAGGAGTTGGTCCACGTGCTTTGTTGGGGCGCACCCACATTCTGCCAGTTCCCCGCCAACAGATTCGTCGTGGTCTCCAGGTTCTCCAAAGTGATATTGCCTGGCGCGGAAACGACCGCCTGGCCGCTCTGAAAGCTAATCGATAATCTCGGCTGCGCCGAAAAGATCAACAGGTCGGACGCCGTGAATGCGCCCGGGCCAAAAGTGCTGATCCTCACATCATCCACAAAACCCTGGACGTCGTATGAAGCATCCACGAACGGCGCCACCGTATTCGGCCCCCCGACGGTCAGGTTGCCGGTGGGGGGATTGGGCGTCGCATTGGTGATCGCTGCCAGGATGCCATTGGTGTAAAAGGCGACCGTGCCGTTCTGGCAAACCAGCGCCAG
>DASXDM010000023.1:0-31095 GCA_036490655.1 Verrucomicrobiia bacterium
TGACCTCAACCACTTTATCTCTTTTGATTATTCCCCTACTATTACCAATCGTGAATAAACGCACGTGTCTTGCTAACGAAAAATGATATCCCCTCACCTCTTCAGCCAACCAGCAATCCTGACGACCCGCCACGATATGCGATTGAAAGTGAACCAGACCGAAATCGGCCGTGAGAACTGGAGCTTCTGGCAGAAATCCAGATTACTGGCCCATTCACACTAACACCCTCTCGACATTGGCAGTTAGATTTTTTAATCCCAATAAGCCAAGACAGATTTGAACTAAACAAAAGCCCGCGCCTTGAAACGGGCGCGGGCTTTGCTTAGCCAGGATATTGCTACTGTTTGACCTGGAAGAACATCGCAGGATTAGTCGTCACAATGGTGACCGGCGAAAGGGCGGTGTTTGTCACCCATGGCCCGAGGAGATTGGTGGCCTGAAGCAAAACACCGTTGGTATAAGTTAGCTGTAGATTCGAACCGGATCCCCCAAAGGATAGTCCTGGTGTGCCGGTGGAGGGGATGGTGATCGAGGCCGTTGCATTCGTGGCGGAGAAACTGGAACCGCTTTGCTGCGTCCACGTCCCCGGGAAGTTGGCGGGGTAGGAATGGTTCAGTTGTGCAATCGTATAGGTTCCAGCCGGGAGATTGGTCCCGTTAATAGTGACGTGACCAAAGATATCGTTTTGATGCAGATAAACCCGCCCGGTACTGATGATTGTCAGAGAGGCAGCGGGATTAGTCACATTGTAGGTCGTTTCATATCCGCCATTGGTTGAAACTGTTACGGAATTAGTGCCCAGGCAGCCCACTCCGCTGCCCACGAGAACTCCAGACATCACGATCCATTGGCCGTTAAAGGTATTCCCCGTGCCGGTGACGTTTAGACCCTGGGTAAAGGTAGGTTGGAAGGCGGATCCGTAATTCCAATATTGAATGGTGCTACTGCCTGTCAGCAGGGAATTGATCGTTACTCCATGCTGATTACTGCCGCTATAAAAGATCGGCGTGTTGGAGAGGATATCCATTTGTCCAGTGAAGATGGCCTCCCCTGAATTTTGAACGTTGATGCCACCGCCCACCATTCTCAAATCCGGGAAATTCAAGAAGCCGGTGCTGGCCTGCTTCAAATAGAGGATTCCATTAAGACTGGAACTGGGGCCCCCGGAACCACCCAGGAGGGCCTGGCCATCAACTGACAACACATTTCCAGGAAACGTAGCGGATGTGGCGCTGGCCGGAGTCCGCAACTGTCCCCCGGGCAACAGTTCAAAAGTGCTGCCGAGGTATTCAGCGGCCGTGCTGGCGGGTTCCAACGGAGTGCCGTTTGTGTTGCCGGGAGTCCAAACACTACTGTTCCAGTCTCCACTGGCTTCGCTGGCCACCATCACCCAATTGGTCGCCGGCCCGATGGACGTGGAGACCGTCAAGGTGGCGGGACTGCTTTGCACCGTGTTCAGCGAGTTGGAAACCACCACGACATAATCCAAGGCATTGGTGGTGGTGATGTTTGAAATGGTCAACATCGGGGTCTGCGAGCCAGAGATCTGGGCGCCATCCGTCAAATTAGTGTAAGGCCCGCCGCTGCCAGCGACCCCGGCCATCCATTGATAAGTCAGCGGTTGAGAGCTGCCGGCGACCACTGTGAACTGCGCCGTCTGCGCGGAAAAGAGCGACTCGGAAACAGGTTGCCATTCGATTTCCGGCGGATAAACAGAGACGCCTGAGCCAACGTCATAGAGGCTTAACAGGTTGTTTTGCGAAAGTGATTGGTTAAAGACAGCCACGTCATCGATCGCACCGATAAAGCATTGGCTGGTCGTATGGGAGCTATCACCTCCGATAAGGGTCACACCATTAAACGCCTGGGTGACGTGGTTGTAAACATGGGTGGATGAAGCAATCCCATTGGCATTCATTAGGTAAATCGTGGCATTCGTCGGGGTGACCGTCAGCGCAACGAAAGACCATTGATATTCCGGCACGATAATCCCGGAATTCCAGTTGAAGGTATTTTGATCATTATTCCAGGTGTAGCCCAAGACCGGATCTCCATATTGATCAGTATAAGTGCTGTATTCCAAACCGGCGACGGTGCTTCCGGCGCGGCAGAAAACGATGGCATTTTTAGTGGATTCATTTCCTTCCGGCATAATCCAGGCAGTCAAGGTCACGGTGTTCGTGTTCAAATTCCATGCCGGCGCGGTGATGAACGAGTTTTGAAGGGCGAAACATTCGGCCGCAGCGTTCGTGGAAGTGAATCCCGGCCAGCCGTTGGCGGGAGTCGGCCCGGAAATGTTATAATTGGGATTGCCATTCTCAACAGATGTTCCGTAAACCCCCGTAAACAGGCCCGCAAAATCATAGGCCGGCGCGGTGCCCGTCGCCGGGTCATTGGTTTCATTAAGCTCGTAGAAAGCGACCGGTCCGGCAGCGTCAACCGCTTTTTCATACGCTCCCTCGTTATTGGGAACAACCAATGAGAGTGCAGCCGGACTGCTCGTCACAGAATTTACCACATTGGAAAGGACAACATCGTAGTTACCGATGTCCGTCGGGTCTGCAGCGGTGATGGTCAAAGTTGGCGTCGACGAACCGGAGATGTTCCCGGCATCGATGAGATTCGTACTACTATGTTGCCACTGATAAGTTGGCGCGGGAATTCCGGTGGCGACCACGGTGAACTGTGCCGTGTTGCCGGGATAGACCGACTGGGGATTGGGCTGAAACTCGATCGCCGGTGGAAAGTTAGAGATAGTGGAAGCAGCGGCATAGAGGTTGACCACGTTAGCCTGCGAGAGTGATTGGTTAAACACCGCCACGTCATCAATTGCTCCGATAAATGACTGGCTGCCGCTAATGCCGTCAGCGCTGTCATCTCCGATCAGGGTGGAGCCATCAAAGGCAACGTTGCCGTTGGCATACGCGTGGGTTGACGCCTCCATCCCATTGGTGTTCATGATATAAATCGTGGTATTGGTTGGCGTTACTGTCAGGGCCACAAAGGACCATTGGTTTAGGGGCACGGTGATCCCGGAATTCCAGTTGTAAGTGTTTGGATCATTATTCCAATTATAACCCAGGACCGGATTTCCATTTACCGTGTTGGTGTTGTATTCGAACCCGGCGACGGTAGTGCCAGCGCGGCAAAAGAGGATGGCATTTTTGGCGGATTCATTTCCCGTGGGCATGACCCAGGCGGTGAGGGTCACGGTGTTCGTGTTCAAATTCCATGCGGGCGCCGTCACTCGCGAGGAAGTGGTATTGGCGAATTTTGCCGCGGCATTCGCCGTGGTGAATCCGGAGAAACCGTTCACGGGCCGGGGGCCGGCGATGTTATAGTTTGGATTGCCATTCTGAACGCCAGTTCCATAGATCGCCGTATATCCGCCGACAAAATCAAAGGCAGGCACATTGCCGGCCGCCGGATCATTGGTTTCGTTCAACTCATAGAAAGCCACCGGCGCAGCGGCAACCACTGCGCTTTCGTATGCTTCTCCACCCGGCAGCGCTAAAGTGAGCGCGACCACGCTGCTGGTGACGGACCCACTCGAGTTCAACACGATCACATCGTAGTTACCTGCATTGCCGACACCGACATTTGTCATCGCCAAACTTGTATTCAGCGAGCCGGAGATGTTACCGCCATCGATCAGGTTCGTGCCGCCATGTTGCCATTGATATGAGAGCGGCAGATTTCCAATGGGAGAAACGGCATCAACCGTAAAGGTAGCGGGACTGCCGGCAAAGACTGAATCCGGCAAGGGTTGTGTTTCAATCGAGGGCGCGACCGGCACAGCACTGTAAGGCTCGACGGTGATGCTGCCGGGGCCGCTGTTAGTGAAATTTCTGGGGAAGTTGTTTAGGAGATATGTGTAATCATAAGTTCCCGGAGCCAGCGAAGTACCCTCAATGACCACAGAGGTGAACGCACAATTCTGATTTAAAACCATATTGCCTCCATTGGTCAAGATAAGCGCACCGGCGCTATCCAGAGGATAGCCGACCTCAAAGGTAGCCCTGGCGGGCGCGTATTGACCGACGGCACCGACGGAAGGGTCTTGTTGCAGGTTATAATCCGGGTCAACGATGATGCTGTTTGTTCCCAACGAATTGGTTCCCACGCCATCCAACCAGCCTTCTGAGACAATCCATTCACCGGAAAAAGTGTTCGAGCTGCCGGAGATCGTCAGGTTGCCTGGAAATTGGGGAGGTTGATTTTCATCTTCACAGTCCATGAGCACCAAATTGCCGCTGCCGGAAAGCTGGCCGCCGATCGACACATATCGTCCGCCTCCGGAGGAGGCAAGGCCGGCGTAAATGCCGGTATTGAGGGTAATGTAAGATTGCTGAGTGACTTCAATGCTGCCGGCAATATTAGCCTTAACACCAGAGATCGCAGTCCACAACACACCACCATTCAGGATCAAGCCGGGATTTCCACCAACTCCGGAAAAATTCAGGTTCGTCGCGTTTTCAATCCAAAGCTCCGTGTCCTGGTCCATCATCAGTGAATCCCCTGGAAAGGTCAGGCTCCCTGCGGGGCCGGCGATCGCGGTGGTGATGTGAGTGGTTCCACCAGAGCCATTCCCAAAAAGAGTGCCATTACCTACGCATTCATATGTGTTTCCGCTGGTGGCAGACACCGGGCTGGTAACGGTCGAATTCGTCCAGATAGCGGCAGTCCAATCCATCGATCCCGAAGCCTCACTTGCTTGTGTCCGGAAACTATCCGCAAAACATGCCAGGGGCGGGCAGACCAGGCCAAGGACGCAAAAAACAAGGATGGTTAATTTAGAGTTCATAGGATTATTTTGATTGATTGGTTACTGCGGCATGGATGTTGAGGTTTGAGATAGGGAAATGGGTTTACAGGTTTGAACTTCAATAATGTGCCGAACTTAAATTAGGCAATTGGTGTACGAGCGTCGCAGAGAAATCTGAAGAGTCCTGATAGAAAAAGCATATCCGCGTGCCGTCAGGATTCCAGGTTGCGAGGTAAGACATGGACTCAAACTTATACCAATGGACTGAACCGTCCGCGGTGACTTCGTTTCCACCCACCGGGCGCATGGAAGAACCCGATCGGTGCGCCGGCATGTTGTTATACGTTGGCGAAGTTGTGGAATACCCGCCGCCCCATGCTCCATCAATTTTGACTACCGCGTCAGCAGCCAACGTCCACCAGGGTTTGGAGGCGCTCAGCTTGATCGGACTGTAGGCGGAAATGCCGGAAGGAAAGTTAACGTTCTCCCAATTGGTGAGGCCACCAAAATACTGGTAACCGATGTCCCATTGCCCGCCTGCCCCTGTTTCATAATATGGCAGTTGCGGGATATCGGGGCAGGTCCAGATGCAGGCGGAATTCGTGACCATCCCGGCGCCATAATTCTGTGCGGCAGTCAGCTCTCCTGGAAGAAGGGCAAGTTGATTTTTGGCGTACTTATCGCTATTGACTCCGCTCCCGCTAAAGCAACTGAAGACATAGTCGTTGTTGTCCCCGGCATAGGTTATGGCAGCAAGACCAAGCTGCCGGAGATTATTCATACAACCCGCCCGCTTGCTTCTTTCTTTGGCGCTCGCCAGCGCAGGCAGCAGCATCGCCGCCAGCACTGCGATAATGGCGATGACGACTAACAGTTCAATCAACGTAAAGGCGTGATACCCGGCACGCAGCCGGATCGGTCCTGATTTGCCTTCAGCAACCTCGATTTCCTTGCTATCGGCATTGTCTAGAGAAATAGAGAGCAGGACATTAATTGTTCTGGGCATAGGTGCAATTTATCAGCGAATTTTGCCCTCCGTCCAGCCACAAGAACCTGTGGTTTATTTGACGGTGAATCCATTTTTTCCCTACAGGAAACGGTCGAAAAAATTCAGGAATAGAGTTTGTTATACATAATTCATGTGGAAAGGAGACCGCAGTCGAAAAAAACCCGCAGCCGGCCAATCTCTTATTAAATCTATGCATAGTTTGCGATATCGATCGGATACTATTTTAAAAATCACCTCGATTGTGTTTCCAGCACCACGGTCATTTGCCGGATCGGATCACCCCCGGTACTGTCCACCGGTACAGAAGTGTCGGCGTTGATCACGACTGAAAAATAATGGCTGGCCGGGTTATATTCGGGAGCATCATCCAGGCCGGAGATCACGGTCACTTTCGGTGCAGCAAGCGCATATCCATGCAACGTCACCGACTTTTCGTTCGCCGCCAGCACAACGCCAATCGTCAACTTGCCGGTTTCGTCTTGAAGTGAAGTGATCCGTTGTTTGCCCGTGCCAACAAACTTGTTTTTGTCGCCAAGGAAAGCGATCCCACTTTTACCCACAGGCGCCACAACGTAAAATGCGCCGGGATCATCACCAAGCGGCGCGGAGAATTTAGCATCGGCGGACAGCAATTTGCCAGTGCCGGAAAAGTAGTCATAAACATAAACCGCCCCTTTGAGACCGAGTTCTGTTGCTGAAAAACGCACTTTATCACCCTGTATCTTCGGCCGGTTGTAGGCGAACACATACTCAGTTTTAATTCCCCCATGATCCGTGTAGGTGCTAGCCGTCAGGGGCGCCGGTTTTTGCTTCGCATCAGCAAGATAACTGGAGTCAAGCGGCACAATGGAGGCATCGGGCTTCACAATGACGCCATCGGCTCGGGCAGCATGAAGAATATTGGCTTTATTTTCGACGCCGATGCCATCGCCGATGCCAACCGGACCCGCGGAAAGCGTGGACAACAAGATATTATCCGTTTCGGCGCTCATATAGACATCCGCCCAAGGCCAGATTCCCATGGAAGATGCGAGGCGCGAGGTATAAAGAAAATTATTCCATTTTTTGAGATTGAAGCGATCTCCACTGGTACGGATAGTCGTTAGATTGTCATAATGGCTGCCCTGAAGGAAGTAACAGGGCAGCGGCATGCAATACTGGACGGTGATACCATGTTCCCTACAGGCACGAGCCATGTTGTCGAGAAACGCTTCACCGGTTTCTACGTTCGTACTGAAGGCCGGGGAGTAAAGGTAGATGCGGTCAAGCCAGTCCTGTTCATAGGTAACGATACCGGAAGTTTTGAGATAGTCGGCAATATCGTTCCACCATTTTGGATCCACTGCGGCAATCCCCGAGATTTCGTAGTGCTGGTGATAGGGGCTGGCCGGGTCGATCCAGCGATTGTGCGTCACCAATGGCAGGCCCAGGCTTTTTTGAAAGCTATCCAGACCATCCGGAAACAGATCCGAATGTGCCTTGTATTCCAGCAACCCGCCGTAACGGTTCCATTCGCCCGCAGGCAGGTTTTCTGATTTTTTAGTCTTCCCTTGCGAGCCATCAGGGTTCGTCGTGGTTTTGTAATACCACCACGAATCCAGTTGCATGTAGCGAATGGGAATCTCCTGTCGCTGGCAATCTTTGGCCAACGCCTTTAGAGTATTGGCATAGCCGAGGGAGGCATCATAATTGTAATAGTAAGTCGCGCCGTTATCCGTCCAATAACCCAGATATTTCAACACCGTATCGGCATCATTGGCGGGCCGCTTAGAGTTCTGCAAATCGAGCAAAGCACCGCCCCAGATATCCCAGGTCTGGTTGATCCCTTTCCCGAACGCCACCAGTGTTTGTTGCGTAAATCCCGCCGGCAACTGGCGCAGGCCTGGATTCAAGCCGCTGGCCACTTCTTTCCGGCCATCACCGGTCATGCTGGCCACCATGAAATGGGAGGCGGGTGAGATGATGAAGGCGTTGGCGTCATTATCGAACAGCAGCCAGGGCGTCGACGTATCATTGTTGGTGAAGTCGGGCGGGGCAAAAGGATGTTGGCCGTAACTGAAAATCCACAACTTTTTGGGCAAGCTGGTGAAGTCGGGAAATGCGGGCGGCGGCACTTCGGTTGCTGCTCCACAGGTTTGGGAAAACAGTGCCAGCGGTTTATCATCATAGATCCGGATTTGACTGCTAAGAGGCGTGCTTCCGGCCTGCCAATCAAAATCAACCTGTTGATAGTCACCGACAACATCGTGACCGCGACTGATCCTCGAATTATTCAAGGGGGTGCCGAGGTTACCGGCAAAGGTCCACTTCGGATTTGCGGAAGTGATCTGATAATTCCCGCTCCGGTCATTCACCCGCACTGACACGCCGCTCTTCGAAGTTAAAACATTGATGTTTGCCGCCTCAGTGTTAGCCGGCTGAAGCGCCAATGGAGCCACTGCCAGTAAAAGGCGTAACCGGGGCCCTAAAAATTTGAGAGCAAGCATCGAAATGGTCTTACTCATGGCGGTGGCTTTTGTCGTATATCATGATAGCTGATTGAGTAGCCTCACTCTGGGTGATAAACGCCGAATTGCCAACCCACAAAAAACTGTGGAAATGCAGCAGGCATCCCTTCGGGTGCGTTTACGGATTTCTTTGCCGGCTCAAAAAAACCAGCGCCGCCTTGGTGCGGGAGCGCACATGCAGCTTGCTGTAAATGTGCCGGAGATGCCAGGTGACCGTCTCGATACTGATGCACAGTTTGTCGGCAATTTCCTTATTCGTGCAACCTTGGGCGAGCAATTCGAGCACCTCTTGTTCGCGGCGGGAGAGGTTTTGGTCCTCCGCAGGCACAGGCGCGGATTCACGAAAAGAACCCAGCACCTTGCGGGCAATTTCGCTCGACATCGGCACACCACCGGCATGGACATCACGGATGGCCTGTAAAATCTGCTCTGGCGGAGTCCGTTTAAGGATGTAGCCGCTTGCGCCAGAGCGCAGGGCATTGAAAACTTTTTCCGTGTCGCCATAAACTGTGATCATCACCACTTGCACATCCGGCAGCAACTCCTTCAGGCGGGCGGTACATTCGATGCCTGAACGGTTCGGCAGATTGACATCCATGAGAATGACCTGAGGCGCCGTCTTCGGGAGCACTTTTAATGCGTCCTCGGCGCTTTTGCAGGTCGCGACACAAAGAAATTCCGGTGACGATTTGAGCAGCCATTCCAGGCTGCGACGGGTGCCCGCATCATCTTCGACAATGGCGACAGAAATCATTTTTAATTCCAAAGGGTTTTAGTATAGCAAAACTGGCGTAGAATTTCCGACTCGTCGAAAAAACCATCCGTGCGTGTTTCAAAATCCAAAGCAATCATTTTAGCGAAGCCCTTTCCACGCGAGACTGAACTATTTGTGAGTTTTTCAGGATTCATAATCATGCTCCGCCCCACCGGGAGGCGGCAAGAGGCAAACTCAAGCTGACACAAACTCCGCCGGAGGGAGAGTTGTGGATTTCACATTGTCCACCAATCTGGGCCATTCGCTGGCGCAGATTGATCAAGCCATCGGAGCCATCCTCCACCGTCGCCGGCAAACCGTGTCCGTTGTCTTCAATGCTGATACGCAGAAGGCTCTTCTCTTCAAATAAAATCTTGATGCGGACCTCGGTTGCCTCCGAATGTCGAACGACGTTGTTCAATGCCTCCTTAAAAGCCAAAAAAATGTTATGTCTTTGTTCCGAGTCCAACGGCTGGTCCGATTCCGCTCCGTGCATCTCCAACCGGCACCGGATGGCGGTCGGCGCCAAAAAATTCTGCGCGTAGTGGCAAAGATAATCCCCAAGCGAATTGATCGAGTCATTTCGCGGATTGACTGCCCAGACAATCTCGTCCAACGCCGTCACCATATTGTGACACCGCTCAACAATGCGTTCTAACGCCTCCTGTTTACGCATCGAGATCTGTTGAGGGTTCCGGAGCAGGCCGCCGAGCAGGCCGATCTCCGTCAGGCCGGCGCCCAGTTCATCATGCAAATCCTGCGCGATTCGCGACCGCTCGCGTTCAAGTTCGTGCTGATGTTCCAATTGTTCCATGCGGCGGCGCATGTGGTGGCGCATACTCAGGGCGACAACCAGGCAAAATACTATCAGACCCAGGAGTCCCACCCCACCCCGGAACCAAACCGTTTGATAGAAGAAAGGATTCACCATTACAGCAACTAAGGCATTGTCCTGACCCCAGACGGAATCGCTGTTGCAAGCCATGACGTGAAAAATATAGCGACCGGGGGGCACGAGACGATAGACGGCTTTTGTTTCATTACCGGCGTCGTTCCATGAATTTTCCAGGCCTTCCAGCCGGTATTTGAACCGGACGCTCGCCGCCGAACTGAGACTCAATCCGGTATAATCGAACTCCAGATCCCGGCTACCCGGACCGACATTGACCTCCGGCCCGGCGTCTGGAGATTCTCCACCCGCCTTGTACGGTGTCCAGATGGCGCCAGGGTTCTGAGGCCAGACAGGTTTATCGTTTACCGACAATTTTTCCAGTACGACCGCAGGTGGTGTGGGGTTGATATGAACGGCATTTGGGTCGACCACGGCCACGCTGTTAGCCATGGCGAAGAACAGAGCACCATCCGGCCCGCGCCAGCAATTCGGCTGGGAAAAAATGGCGCCCCCAAGTGTCAACAAGCCATCGGAATGTCCATAGACGCTCACCGGCAATTCTCTCGTTGCCCCATGCTCGAAGCGTGCCAGGGTAACGGCGGCGATGCGAACAATCCCTGCGGGTGTCCCAAGCCATAGATTGCCCTCTGCATCCATCAGGAGTTGGACGATGCTGTCCGATGGCAGGCCATCTTTGATGGTGAAACGACGGAATATGCCGTTATTCCAGTAAAGCAATCCCCCTTGCGCTGTTCCCACCCATAATCCGCCGTCCTGAGTCGGCAACAACGACCAAATACGACCAAGCTCTCTTCGATCCGGGGGGTTTACCTGGGCAAACTGCCGGCCGTTCCAGCGCAAGAGATTTCCTGCAAGTGTTCCGGCCCAGACATTCCCATCGGTGCCCTCCGCCAGCGCCGTCGGATGACCACCGACGGTCCGCGTCGTGTATTCAAAGGTGAGATCCTGGTTGCTCACGCATATGATGGACCAAAGTGTGCCAACCCATAACCGGCCATCATGCCCTGGCACAAGCAAACGCGCAGAGCGGCCTCCGAGTTGTTCCTGAGTAGCGATCTGTTTGAGATGATCCGACTGCAACATCCATAAACCTGTTCCCTGCGCACTGATCCAAACCCGGCCGCCTGGATCGGCGGCCACACAACTGTCTTGCAGAACGGCTGATTCAGGCAGGTTGAGATTCGTACAGACGCCGTTTTCACAATGGCCAACCACGCCACTGTGGGTGCCAACCCACATCGCACCGCGTGTATCGACACATACGGTGTTAAGCAGGTCGCCGCCCAATCCAGCTTCCTGTCCAATGCTTTGAAAAATTCTCGGCCGTATCTGTACCAACCCTCCAAGTTCATACCCCGTCCAGATATCGCCTTCCTGGTCTTCGTAAGCAAAGCTGACCGTATCGCTGGGTAATCCATCGCGGGTGGTCAACCGATGAAACGAACCGTCGGCACGAACATTGATGAGCCCCAAATTACCAGCCCCCCCCCATAGGCCACCCTCGGCATCACCCTGTAAGAAATTCAACAGGGTAAATTTGCTTAGTTCATGGTTCCAGCCTTCGGATTCAGCCTGCCATGCCTGTCCCGAACACCGGCGCATCCGCCCGTTGGCCTCTACCCAGAGATTGCCACCGCCGGAGGGGACAATCCGTTTCACGTCCAGAATCGGCTCGCCGTTGGTCGGGGTCATCGCCACAAAGTGGTTTGTCTGCCACACCGCCAGAGTCTGATCGGTGCCGATCCAGATGCGCCCCTGCGCATCGCAAGTCAACACTTTGACATGTTGGCCTTTGAGTTCGGTGTCAAGCGCGACGCTTTTGTTTTCCAAACCGTTCCAGATTCCAATCTCCCCTGCACCTTTCAAATACCACACCCGGCCTCCGGCATCGGCGCAAGGCTGGCTTTGTGGAAGAATGCCCGGAGGGGTTTCAATCTCACAATCCCATTGTTCACCATGTTTTTTGACGGAGAGTAATTCTCCGTCACGCAAAATGAAAAGAATTGTTTCCGGCGACGACCATAACAGGCGGACTGGTTGATTAGTGCTTGTCCAAACTGGATGAAAGCCCTGCTGGTTCCAGGTCGTCAAGCCACCGTCGCGCATGCTGATCCAGAGCGTTCCCTGCTTGTCCACCATAAGCGCTGGCAATCCCCATTTTAAAGGAAATTCAGGAGTATTGGCCGAATTGTAGTCAACAAAACGAGTACCGTCGAATCGCAACACACTTCCAAAAATAGTGCCGACCCATAAATATCCTTCCGGAGTTTGCGCCACGTCGGTGACAGTGCCTTCCGTCAACCCATTATCCGCACCCCATACTTTGACCACGTAGTCCTGGCCGCCGGAATCATTTTCGGCCGCCAGGGCAAAAGAGGGCGACACCAAAAAAAGCACCAGGGTAAAGCAACGTAGAAACATTCTCGGGAGTTGTTGCACAGCGCAAGTATTGCATAATTCGGCTCTAAGCAAAATAGTGTTTTGATCAAAATGAAAAACCCACAAGTTTATGGGGCTAGACGGGTGAGAGCTTGCGCTCATAATCACGGCATGCTAAAAACAAATCTCAACACGCCGCCTCTCCGGCCTTGGATTTGGCACAGCATTTCTATACAACCCGGATCCATGTCAACAACCTGATTATGAGAACTGCGCGTCCGGAAAGCAGCCGATGTCTCTGAACTATAGTCAGTGATTTCAAAATGAAGATTGCTCAAATTATCCTTCTATCCGCCGGCCTCGGCTTTAGACTATCCGCAGCGCCAGCCGCTCCAACGGATAATTCCATCCCGACAATGGAGTGGGATTTCCAACATGTAGAAAACGGCCAAATCATGGATGCCACCGGAAAGTCCGTTGGTAAATTAGAGGATGCCACCCGGGGCGTCGTGGATGCCACTCACGCGTGCCTTGAGATCTCAAAGAGCACGACGAGCCGGGTGTTGTTGCACCCTCCCAAATTGTCCGGGAAACATCTAACCATCAGCCTATGGGTGAAAATCTCGAAAGGCGCCACGAGTTTACAGATCCTGCGTTCGAGCAATCTCAGCATGGGTGCCTACCGCAGCAATGCCAAAATGCAATTCAGGGTGGGAACCAAATTCAGCGATCTTAATACCTACCCCGACTCGCGCGGCATCATGGGCAATGGCCAGTGGCATAGCTACACCGTGACGTATGACGAAATTGCCGGTGGAAAAGCCGTTGTCTATATCGACGGCATTCAAATCGCGGAAGCTGCCCTGGACGGCCCCCCCACCAAACGCGGCGATTCGGATTCAGATATCATCATTGGTTCCGAAAACCCAAAGAACGTGTTTGCCGGATCAATTGCCGACATCAGGGTTTATGACGAGGTACTTTCCGCCGACCAAATCCACTCCAATTACGAGGCCAATAAAGATGTCTATGTGCCTCCCACCAATGCGCCGATGCCGAGTCCGGCGGCCAGTCCAGCCGCGAAAATACGAACTGCTGTCGGGGAAAGCGCCGATACGGACGATTCCAGTGATGAGCCAATGGCGGATGATCAAGGCACGGGAAAACACATGGATGGAACGGCAGAGGTTACGCCCGGAGACCAGGCGCTGCACGCAGCATGGCTCAACTATCAGCCGGCCGCTCCCGGCACATTCTCTGGAGATGAGGCCGCACTCTTGCAAAACATCGCCGCCCCGGGGGCCGATTCCACTATTCGGACGGCAGCCGATGAATTAAGCGTGGCCATCACCGGAATTACCAGTGTGAAGCCCGCTCGCGGAGAGAATCTGGCGGGACCAGCCGGCATCGTTCTCGGCACGCCGGAAACCAGCCCAACGATTTCTCATCTGGCCAGCCAACTGCAACTCCAACAGGCAGGGAGCCAGGGGTATATTCTCCGATCAGTATCCGATGGCGGAACCAACTGTCTGATCGTCGCGGCAAATTCACCCGCAGGAGTGATTTCCGGAACATTTGCATTGATTCGCCGAATGCAGTTGGGGCAATCGCTCACCGACTTGAACGTTGTCGATGTGCCCAAAACAGCGGTTCGCCTCGTCAACCACTGGGACTTTATCCCTGATTCGGGTGATCAAGCCCTTAAGGGGCGAAACAATTCAATTTATAGTTGGGCCGATTTGCGAGCAGGCCACACCGCCCTGATCCGGGAATGGGCCCGCCTGCTGGCTTCGGCCGGTTACAATGGCGTCTGCCCCACGGAACTAAACTGGGCGGAAGGAAATAATTTTCTATCGCACCTTGACGAAGTAAAGACTCTCGCCGGCATTTTTCGGGACTATGGGATCAAACTTTACTGGACTCCGAATTACCTGCTGGCTCCGCTCCCCACAACGTCAGACGCACTTTATAAGGCGGTCCCGGATTTTGGAGGTTATTTGTTGAAATTTGGATCCGAGGGACAACCGGGAGATCCGGGCCCGGACAGTATTAACTCCATTGCCCGATTACTCGCGCCGCATGGTGGAGTGGTTCTGGTCCGCGGGTTCATTTACGGCAAGTACTCACCGCTCCAGGATAAATTGCGCCAAATCATTCCTTACAAATTTTTCGGCCCCCTCGACGGAAAGTATGACCCCAATGTGGTGATCGTCGGGAAATCTTCACCGCTTGATTTCGAAATCCGTGAGCCGATCAACGCCCTGGATGGAGTGTTGAAGCAGACGCGCTATGGCACCGAAGTGATGATCACCAAGGAGTTCCCCATGTCATGGATTGAAAGCTGGAAACGATGGTTCGATTTCGACAATCAACGCAACGGCCCGGGCACTTATAATCGCGACGGCATCGACGCCGTGGTCGGCGTTGCCATGGTCCATCCGGATGTCTCCTGGACCGCCAACCCGCTAAACATGGTCAATTTTTATGCGCTGGGCCGACTGGCCTGGCATCCGGACCTGACTCCCACACAAATCCAGAGCGAGTGGATTGGGATGACTTTCGGGCCGCAATCGACAGCAGCACCCGCCGTGGATCACCTTTTGGCCGGCTCCGATAAGATTGCCGACGACCTGATGCTCTATCATGGATATCGGGGAGTTTGGGTAATCTTGCGCGGAGGCGGTCTGCGCACGAAGTTGCCCTATCCCCAGCAGATTACCCCGGAGGGCATCGGGGGTGACGGCGCCGGTACCGGTTTGAGTGCAGCCTATGCGCCGGGAGTCAGGGCATACTATGAGAACATGACGAACAATGAAGACCTCCTGCTCTTCTTCCATTTCCTTCCCTATGATTACAAGCTAACCAATGGCCGGACGCTGGCGGAGGACATGAACGACCGTTTGAGCGATGGAGTTGCCGGAGCGCAAGCCATGCTCGATGAATGGAGATCCGTGGATGGAAAGATCGACCCTCAATATTTTGCATATACAACCCAGTGTATGGAGTCTTATGCGACTGAAGCACAAAAACAGGAAAAGAACATCGAGGCGGGATTCGCCACCCTGCGGAACGGAGTCGATTCCACAGCGAAGGTGAAAAAAAAGAAAAAAGACGAATCAGCTTCGCCTTCAGCGGAATAGCCATCAGTCACTGGGCATAATAGATAAATTCAAACGGTAGAAAATGCAGCTATGATGATTGTACGTTCAAAAACTAGTTTTAATCTTTTTTTAGCCATTTTTGTCATCTCTTTCTATGCATCTTCAACTATTCGGCTCCAGGCTGAATCTGGATACGATCTTTGGTTGCGTTACGCCATGCCGTCCAATAAAGAATACGCCAATGAACTTGCCAATGCCTTCGCAAAGATCGAAGTACACGGTGATTCAAAGACCATGGCCATCGTCCGGGACGAACTTTCCCGCGCCAAAACCAGGTTCGCAGGAAATCTCCAAGCCGATGACAAACTTGCCGGCACAGTGCTCGTCGGCACACCTTCAACTTTGCCGGCGATCCATCAATTCGAACTGGAAGACAGGTTGAGTCGCGTCGGCGCGGAAGGTTATGTGATCGCGAGTGTCAATCAGGAAGGCCACCCGATGATCATTGTCGCGGCAAACACAGATATCGGTGCCTTGTATGGAACGTTTGAACTGCTGCGCCTCGCCATGACGGGACAGGCACTGGATACACTTAACATCAATGAACAACCGGCGATCCACCGCCGGGTCCTGGACCACTGGGATAATCTCGATGGAACTGTGGAGAGAGGCTATGCTGGCGATTCACTTTGGAAATGGAACGACCTACCCTCCACTCTCGATCCACGCTATCAAGACTACGCGCGCGCAAACGCATCCCTGGGGATCAATGGGGTGGTGTTGAATAACCAGGCCAACGCCGCCATTCTAACTTCTGAATATTTGCTCAAAGCGGCGGCGTTGGCCGATTGCTTTCGCCCATATGGAATCCGCATTTATCTGAGCGCGGATTTTGGCGCGCCCCTTCCCCCGTCGAAAACAGGAGATTTGAAAGCCGGGGGGATCGGTACCCTCACCACTGCTGATCCGGCTGACCCGGCCGTGCGCGCCTGGTGGAGCGCGAAGGTGGATGAGATTTATAAAGTGATCCCGGATTTTGGAGGGTTCATCGTCAAAGCTGATTCCGAAGGCACGCCGGGACCGAACCAATACGGAAGAACCTTTGCCGACGGAGCCAATATGTTGGCTGACGCGCTCGCGCCTCATGGTGGAGTCGTGATGTGGCGCGCCTTTGTGTATGCCGCCGAAGTGGACCCTGATCGCGCCAAACGGTCCTACGTTGAGTTCCAGCCTTTGGATGGAAAATTTCACCGGAATGTTTTCGTCCAGGTAAAAAATGGGCCTATGGATTTCCAGCCTGACGAACCCGTCCACCCGCTCTTTGGCGCGATGCCGCAAACGCCCCTCGTGCTGGAACTTCAAATCACCCAGGAATATCTGGGCCATGCCAACGCCCTGGTCTATCTCGCGCCGATGTGGAGCAAGGTCTTGAACACTGACACCTGGGCCCAGGGTGCGGGGTCCACAGTCGCCCGGATGATCTCCCGAAATGTGAAGGGACAAAACGATTCCGGCATCTGCGGAGTCTCAAACACCGGAACGGATACGAATTGGTGCGGTTCTGATTTCGCCCAGGCCAACTGGTACGCCTTTGGCCGGCTGGCCTGGAATCCCGCGTTGACGCCGGAAAGCATCGCCCGCGAATGGATCAAGCAAACCTGGACGGACGATCCCCAGACGATCACGATCATTGATTCGATCATGGAAGAATCGTGGCCAGCCATCGTTGATTATACGACGCCTCTGGGACTTCAATTTACCATGGCCAGCAAGGATCATTACTCGCCTGACCCGCAGGGACGCGTCGGGAAGCTCTGGAACGCGGACAAAAACGGCATCGGCTACAACCGGTCGAAAACCGGCAGCGATTACGTGGACCAATATCAAGCGCCCGTGAGCCGGATTTGGAATTCCCTTGATCGTTGCCCGGAAGACGAGCTGCTCTTTTATCACTACGTCCCCTGGGATCACCACCTGCAGTCCGGAAGAACCGTCATCGGAGAGCTTGATTTCCGTTTTAACAACGGCGCGGATGCGGTCGCGCAGTTTGAAAAGCGGTGGCAGACGCTGAATGGGAAAATTGATCCAGAACGTTACGCCCGCGTGGACCAGGAATTGACCACCCAAATTTCGGACGCGCGCCATTGGCGGGACACTTATGTGGCATTCTTTCACGAAATCTCACGATTATAGGTGATGTCGAAAATGAGTTTTTCATCACAATTTCCCGGGGTCATGGCCGTAAGCCTGATGGCAACAGTTTGGATCGGCAGCCTGCCCCTAACGGCTCTGGCCGGGTGGAATGATGTCGTGGATGAATCTTCCTTCCAAAACACCAATGTGTTTCAGAGCAAATGGAGCTATAATTATCCTTACGGACAAGTCCATAACGGAGCCTCCCGCATGAACCAAACCAATGTCACCGTTTCCGGCGGGGTCGTGACCCTCACCTCCTCGCTGGCCACCGGTTATGAAGGGACCAACGAAGAGGGCGATCTGATCCATTATAACTCCGGAACGTTCTATTTGGCCCAGCCGATCACTATCAGTAAAACATATCCGATCTGGGACATCAGCGGACAGTTCAAGTTGCCGACCGTGGCCGGGACCTGGCCGGCCATGTGGCTGGATGGCGTGAACTCCTGGCCCCCGGAAAGTGATATTTTGGAATTCAAAGGGAATTCAAATTGTTGGCAGAATACCTACGACGGAACCTGGCTGACGCAAATCACGCCGGTTCCAACCGCGAATGGCAATTGGCATACATACCGGGTAGTCGCCGTTTTGGAAAATTCGACCAACGTGGATTTTCATTACTACATCGACGGAACCATGGAAGGCGAGCAGACCAAGTCCACTTTTGTCGGCAGTCCGTGTTGGTTGATCATCGATTACGAAATGGAAGGCGCCTCGGGAACAACCGCACCCAATTACACCACCTATGTCTATGTCAGTAACATCGTGATCAAATGTGAATCGGTGTCGGCGGCCACCGGCCCGGTTGCCGATGGCGTTTACAAGTTGATCTCCCAAAGCACGGGAAACGGTTTGGAGGTATCAAACCAGAATACCTCCGCAGGTTCCCTGCTGGGGCAATCGCCTTACCACGGCGCGCTTAACGGACAGTGGACTATGACCTATTTGGGCAACAGCCAATATAACATCCTTGGCCGGCAAAGCGGACGGGCTTTGGGGATATCGAATGCGTCCATCAATAATGGTGCGGATGTGGACATTGAGGATTATACGGATGGCCTTGGCCAGAAATGGCAACTTAATGCTGTTGCCGGCGGAGCCTATGAATTGATTAACGCGAACAGTAAAATGGCATTGGAAGTCGCCGACAACTCCCCGGTTTCGAGCGCCGTCATCGACCAATGGTCTGCCGCCGATGTCACCCCACCGCAATTGAGCGCCGGCTCTCTTGCAGGAACGAACTTCATCCTTTCGGGCGTGTCCGGCGTCCCGGGAGTAGGCTATGCCGTCATCGGTTCGACGGACCTGACCATGGCTCCATCCAATTGGCCGGCGATCACCAATATCATCTGTTCCACCAATGGTAATTTCTCATACACCAATGGTGATCTGACCAGCACCCCATCACAATTTTACCAAATCAAACTTCCCTCCAACACCTCGGCCAGCAATCAACAATGGACCTTTCAGGCACCCTGAATGTTTCTATATCTTCAATCCCACATTTGAACAGCGTGAACTCATCTGCCACGCGCCAGGTCTTTTATTTGTTTCTCTCATTGGTTCTTGTCCAACTCAGACCGGCTTTGGCAGCGGACCCGATTGAAAAGACCTGGATCAACTCGATCCAAAACCAACACGATCTGACCCTTCCCGCCTGGGGGCCTTATACCAAATCTTACATCGGCATCTCGCACATCCCCGGGGAAGGCGTCGGGATGCGCTTTGATCTGAGCGTGTTCCCCGGATTGTATTGCCGTAAAGCCGTGCCGCCGAACGTCATGTTTGAATCCGATTATCACCCGTGGGAAGCCACTCCCGACCTCGGATATTTCAGTTATCGGTTTGAGTTGGAGTGGAAGGACCAGGTTTATGCCGACATTTCTTACTCCAAACTGGATGAACATTCCCGGTTGATCCGCGCGGAATGTGTGAACAATACGGACCTTTCCCAAGATCTTGAATTGCATCTGCTCGCCAGCATGAGTTTTCCACCGATCTGTCCCGCCTTGGTCCAATTGCCGCCCAATGCCGTTTGGGTCAATGCGCTGAACTACCAAACGATGCACTATGCTACAAGCAGGCCAACGGATAATCTTGTTCCTGATGGAAAAAGGCGCGGCGAAATTAGAGGGGACGATTTTGTCGATGGTTCCGGCCTGGGCGAGGGCTTCGGCACTGACTCGGGCGACACCGTTGCGTACGAATTCAACATCGAAAAAGCCGTTCCGGAAGCGCAATTAGTCGTACGCTATCGGATGGAGCCAGGCGCAAAAACTTCATTAAGAATTAGCGGGCTGACGAATACCGCTGTTAGCTTTTCCGGCGATGGCAATCTGGATGCACAAACCATTCCTTTGGGCGATCTGTCTCCCGGCCCACAAACTTTGGCCATCGTTGCCGAAGGAGGCGATCCCATCGAATTGAACGGATTTGCCGTCGTTACCGCTTCGGATGCGAACCGGCTGACGTTTAACAGCCAGCATTGGGATCCAAAACCCGAAATGATTTATCCACCCGGCGCCAAAAGCCTCGTGCTTAAATATAAGGATGTGAATGATTGTTATGGAATGGCTTGGCGGCAGGACCCATCCCAGGTCCGCCAATTTTTGTGCAAAGATCTGGATGTTCTATTTCAGACAAAAATCCAGAACCATGTCAGCAGCGTTATCAAGGGTGATGGTGAGGGGCATTATACTGACATTTATTTGCGTCCAATTCCAGTGGCCCCTCACACACGCAGGATCCTTTATGCGATCGTCTGCGACGGCTCTTTGGCCGAAGTTGAGCGGCGATTGTCACCTTCCAATTGGCCGGACAACGCCTGTGAATCCAATTATTGCGCTGCCCGCGCCCGGCTTCCAGATTTGAAACCGGCTCCGCAGGGGAACTCATTTGAGTTCAGCCAGCAGCGGATGGCGGCAACGCTCTTGAGCAATGTGGTGTACCCGATCTTCATGCAAGGGCGTTATCTCAAACATAATACCCCGGGCAAGTGGTGGGACAGTCTTTACACCTGGGATTCCGGGTTCATCGGTTTGGGGTTGGATGAATTGGATACCCAACGATCCGTGGAATGCCTGAATGCTTACCTGACCGAACCGGGCGCGCAATCCGCTTTCATCCATCATGGCAGCATGATCCCGGTGCAATTTTATCTGTTTCTCGATCTCTGGGACCACACTCAATCGCAGGAACTGCTGGATTACGCTTATCCGCGGCTAAAACAGTATTATGAATTTTACGTCGGGCGGCTGGGCAGTTCGACGACCGGGAAATTCAAATCTGGCATGCTCAGCACCTTTGATTATTTTTACAATTCCGGTGGCTGGGACGATTATCCGCCGCAGAAATATACGCACGATCACGCTCTCGGCGGCGTCATGGCGCCGGTCGTCACCAGTGCGCAAGCCATCCGCATCGCCAAAATCATGATCATGGCTGCCGATGCGTTGGGAAAACAGGATGATGTCCGTGTTTACCAGGCCGACATCGCCTCCCTGACTGCCGCCCTGGAAAAAAATTCCTGGGACGAAGCGTCCGGATATTTTGGGTATCTGCAGCATGATAAGAAGAATGACCCGGTGGGAATCCTTAGATTCGATGGCGGAACCAATTATGACATGGGCATGGACGGTGTTTATCCCCTCGTGGCAGGCATCGGCACCGAAGAACAGAAACAAAAAATGTTGGGAGATCTCAAATCGCCTAAACGTCTTTGGAGCCCCATCGGGTTGACGGCGGTTGACCAGTCCGCGCCCTATTATCGGGACGATGGTTACTGGAATGGCACCGTGTGGATGCCGCACCAATGGTTTTTCTGGAAGACGATGCTGGATCTGGATGAGAGCGATTTTGCATGGCAAATCGCCAAACAGGGCCTGGAGTTGTGGAGAAACGAAACGGATGCCTCGTATGATTGCATGGAATTTTTTCCGATTGAAACTGGTCGCGGGGCCGGCTGGCCTGAATTCGGCGGACTTTCATCGCCGGTACTCAAATGGTATTCGGCCTATTGCCGACCCGGAACATTAACGACGGGCTTCAACATTTGGATCACGAGCCATGAGTTCAGTGCTGATAATTCGAGGTTAGATACAGGCTTGAAAATGTTCTTTTATACCGGAGGCCCCCAAAGCAATTGCAGCGTCGTCGTCTGCATGAATCCTGCGTTTAACTATGAAGTCCAATGGAATGGCCGCGCCGTTCCTTTCAAAGAGATCTCAAAGGGACTATTGGACATTGAAATTCCCGCCCGGGATGGCACGGGCGAATTGGTGGTTTCAAAGGCCATCTCCCCATTTATAAAATAATTTCCCGGATAAAATCAACCGCATGAAGCGCCGGAACAAGATGGCTGAAAAATAGGTAGTGGGTCAGTTTGAAATTTGATTTCTTTCCCGTTCGGGTTTGCGGTATGGTTCGGGCAATGCTCGCTCACAGCCCGTCAAAACAACGCGTCTTCCAGTAAGGAAATTTCCAAATCAAGATAGATGTAAATTGATGACCGCACAGCGGTCAGTGAAAGCACACTCAAGTTGTGAAAAATATTGGCCAGTTATCAGAACAAATCAGGACTATTATTCGCCTTCCTGGTGCTTGTTTCCGCAGGCCAGAGGTATCCCCAGTCTCCCGTGTCACCCGTTCCACCCGCGATGCCATCAACCACGATCCCCGGATCAACCATCCAAATCCGCAGGGTGTGCAAACCCACTTGAGTGATCGGATGCGTGCTGGCCGTCAAGGTGGCGTTCCGTAAAACATCTTCCCGCCATTGACGATTGCTTTCGCTCAGGCTGTAAGGAAGCGCAACAATTTTCGGCAACTCATCATCCAGGGCGATCGCGTATCGCTGTGGTTTGCCGGCCTCGACGGAAAACGTGGGCAGTGCCCGCACGATAAACTTCCAGTCGCCGGGATGCTGGATCCACATCCGATATTCCAAACATGGCGAATCTTTCTGGATCGTCTCCGGTTGATCGATGACTGGCGCCGACACCGGATAAACTCCCACGGCTTCGCCGCTGTAGCCGACGCCCACAATTTTTCGCCAATGCGCATCTTTACCCGCAATGAAGGCGGACGCGTGTCCCGCTTCCATGATCACGCTTTGATTTTCTTCGACGAAGTCAGCGCCGGAAGCCGGTGTTGAGACAGAAGTTTGGGCAGGGCTTGCCGCTTCAGGAGTTTGGTGGGTGACAATCGCTGTTGCGATTGAAGGTGTTTGCGGGATCTCCAACTCCAATTGATTGCGCGGGTCGGACGACATCATGTAGCGCCATTTGCCGCCGGCGAGTTGGTTGTTGTAGGCATCGGTGAGCCGGTCGATTTCCGCCTGCGCGCTCCGGGCCTCGTCCAATCGGGCCGCGCGGTCCTGGTTTGTGCCGGTGTAATATTCATCCAGCGCGAGACACTTTTGATTCATCATTGCTGCTGCCTCGACCGGATAACCGATGAGTTCGAAAAAGGCGTCTTGCGATGCGGCAGGCAGATCTTTTCCTGCAGCAATGGCGCGCGCGGATAATTTTTGCCACGCTTCCAGCCGCCGCCGGGCTTCGTCCGCATTGAGCGTGGTCGAAAAAGTGTTGGTCAGGCCAATTACCATGGACTCAGGCTTGCGTTGGAAATTCAGGCGATAATATTCCGCCATAATCGAGGTCAATTCCGGCGCGCGGGCCGCGCTGAAATCCCAGGCAAGCTGCTTCTCCAGCAAATCGTAGGTGTTCGTGCCATCCCATGAATGCGGGTTCCACGCGAGGTTGAGAAAATATTCGATGTCCAGCTCCGCAGGTTTCAAGTCACCCACATTAAGTATCCAGACCTTGTTCGCATCGTAATCATATGCCTTAGTCATTTCCTCGGCGATCAACCCTGGCGCTGTGGTGCACAACCAAAGGTAATCATGCGGCGCGCCCCAATATGAAACATGATAATAGACTCCGGCGCCGCCGCTGCGCTTGCGCTCATCGGCATCGGAAAATTGCCGGACGTAGCCGTAATTATCATCCGGCCAGACCAGCGTGATGTCATCCGGCTCATCGGGCCTGAGGCGGTAAAGCTCCAACACCTCCTTATAAGGGCAGAATATCTGTGGCACGGTAGTTACGTCGGGATTCACCCATTGGGCAAGCATGGCGCGCTGGTCGGCGATAATTGTGTGCAACCGGTCGGCTTTTTCCCGGGTCGTGCCACCGCCGGGCATCCCTGAATCGCTGATACCGCGCATCCCAAGCGTGTAGACATTCTCATATTTTCCATTTTCACGGACGCGCTGTTCCCAATATTTCAGCACTCCATCGGGATTCGTGACGAAATTGTAATCGCCATTTGTGTCAGATTTCCATTCATCGATGTTGTCGCGCAACATCTGCTCGCAATGCGATGATCCCATGACGATGCCATAGTCGTCCGCCAAAACCTTGTCTGCGGGATAAAAATTGAATGCGCGAGTGCCGGGATGCATCGCCGGCCAGAGATAATTTGCGCGCAGCCGCAAAAGCAGCTCAAAGATTTTCGCGTAAGTTTTCTGGCCGATGTTTCCGGTCTGTGGATCAAGCGTCTTCGCCGCCCACGGGCGCAGGCACCAATCTTCATCGTTCAGGAAAATCCCGCGATACTTCACTGCAGGCTCTCCTGATGCGAAACGGCCTGGGATAATATAGGCATTCGTGCGCGTCTTAACCGGCACATCGGCCCACCAATACCACGGAGATACACCCAACTGCTCTGACAATTCATAGATGCCGTAAATCGTCCCGCGCCTGTCGCTACCCGCGACTACTAACGCTTGATCTACGCCGGGCATCGGATTTGAAACCGTCGTGATGACGAAGCTTTCCCATTGGCCTGCGAGATCGTTGGTCGTCAGCTTGCCCTCTGAAACAAGGGAATCAATCACCGCGCTTTTGCCCAGCGTGCCAATGATGACTGATATCCTGGCGGGCGGATTCTCTGCAGGGGAAGAACTGACTCGCGGGAGAATTCCTGTAACGCGTTGCACATCGGATTGAAGGTCAACTGCCGCGCGTTGCACCGCTGCCCAATCGTTGGTATCAGTCCAAAGCGTTGCTGCGATGCCGCCAGCGACTAAGGGGAACGCTCCCGCAGGGGCCATGTCACCCGCGATAATGTTGGTCAGGCATGACTCCGCAGAAACGCGCCACGTGGTGGCGAGCAAAGCCATGCATACGATCAAATACGGCCACCAGACCACTAATCCGCGCGACTCACCCCGCCAGACTCTATTATTGTCCTGGAGGCAACTGGGTTTCACTCCAGTTGAACTTCTGGATGTTCTCCGCATGATTCTCGACATAAACATTCTTCTGCGCGGCGATGTGTGCGTTATTGAAAGTGATATTTTTTGCATAGGAGCAGGAAACACCATTGGTTCCTGAAAGATCCATATCTGTGAAGGTCACATTTTGGATGGGTAGTTCTGCCAGGCCCTCGATGATGCAGCAACTCCTGGAGCCAGTCGCGGTAACGTGATCAATGTGGATGTTGCGGAACAGCGGCGTTCGCTCGGAGAGAGGCTCCACCGGAGTTTTCACATAATTCATGGAAAGGATGATGGCATCCTGGACGTTATAGAGCTGGAAATTGGAAGCAACGATATCTTCCACGACACCGCCCCGCCCGCGCATGCTCTTCAGCCGGATGCCGTTTTGGGTGCCGTCGCCCGTGCAATCCAGGAAATGGATATGGCGCACACCACCGGATTCTTCGCTGCCAATGGAGCACACGCTGTGGCCATGGAGAACATGACAACGGAGATAGGTGATATCTTCCGCCGGCCGGTTCATTTTTCGGCCCTCTTCATCGCGGCCGGACTTGACGCCGAAACCATCATCCCCCACATCGGCGAAACAATCATGGACCAAAACATGACGGCAGGAATCGGTGTTCAGGGCATCTGTGTTGGGCGAGTCGGGCGGTGCGATCATATGGCAGTCGCCGACTTCGACGTTCTCGCTATAGAGCAAATGCATGTTCCAGAACGGGGCGTTGAGAAAAGTGGGGCCGTCGATGCGGACGTCTTTGCAGTCTTTGATCTGAAGGAACATCGGTCGGCGGCGAATGGGGCGGTCGGGACGGGCATTGCCGTGTTCGGCCATGTCCATGTTTGCCCACCAGGCGGCGCCCTGGCCGTCAAATGTGCCGTGACCGGTGATGGCGATGTTATGAAGGCCGTTGGCAAAGATGAGAGGATGCGGGCCGTTTTCAGTGAGCCCTTCCCAGCGTGAGCTGACATTGGGATAATCGGACCGGTTCGTTTCGAACAAGACCACCGCGCCCGAATCGATCTGCAAGGTCATGTTATTCACCATGTCAATCGGACCGGTCAGATAGTGGCCGGCAGGTACTTGCACAATGCCACCACCGGCTCGATGGCAATCGGCAATCGCCCGCCGGAAAGCGTCAGCGCTGGAAACATTGGCGTTGTCTACAGCACCATAGTCCGTGATGTTGAACATGTGCGACGGTGAGCCGCCCACTTGTTTGGTCGCACATCCGCCTAACAAAATTATCCCCAGAGCCATGGCCAACAACTTTGGTATGAGTTTTATCATTTTAGTCGGATTGTTTTGAACCGCTTTCAAGCCAATTTCACCCGTCTCCCCGTCTCTGCCGATTCGTATGCCGCGTAAATCACTTCCACGCATTCCACCGCCAGGTCGATGCCCGAGCGCGGTTCGCGTCCTTCGCGGATCGCACCCACAAAATCCTCAATTTCTTGCGCGAACCCCCGGAACCAGTCTTCGTCGCAGCTCGGACGGTTCCACCCCGCTTTGGTCTCGAGTTTTTCCGTGAAATATTCACTGGAAAAACCCGCCGCATCAGGCGCGTAGGTTTCGATGGCGTCATTGGCAGTCATGTTCGCTTTGATGACGCCGTCGGTCATGTAGGCGGTCACGCGCGTGTTCAATCCGCCCAATCCCACATCGCTGAGGATCACGTGGCCTTTCGAACCGTCTTCAAAGTTGATCACCACGTTCGCCCAATTTTCCACGTCCACTGGATTGGCGCTGATCCATTGGTTGGCGCCCGCTTGTCGGGCACGGTCGGAAGCGGGCGTGTGGATCAAGTCAGCCACGTCCCCGAGCACCGAGACGGGTCGGATGCCTTTCCCCAATCGCAATTTTCCCTCCCATTGTTTCAAGTGCAGCAAGCCTCCCACAGAATGCGCGCCCATGCGCAGCAACACGCCGCCGCCGGTCGATTTCCAGTCGCGCGAAAATACCGAATTGGAGCCGGAATGGTTTTCCTCCGCGCGTAGTTCCAAAATCGAACCTTTCGATGCCGCGATGAGCCGGCGCATCTTGTCGATGGGCGGCGCGTAGATCCAATTTTCCGCATAGCAAAATCTGACACCATTTCGGCGCACAGCTTCGCGCACGGCCTCGGCGTTTTTGCGCGCGCCTTCCCTCATGCGTGCGCGTGGCACATGAAGCCCGATCGGTTCGGGGTCGCCCGGCGAGCCGAAGTATCCGGTGAGCGGTTTCTCCATGATGATGTGCTTACCCGCATCAGCTGCGCGGATCGCAAATTCATGGTGCAACGCCGGCGGCACACAGATATCCACCGCATCAATGTCCGCGCGCGCCAGCAATGCGTCAAAATCGTCGGTGACGAACGGGATCTGGTTTTCTTTGGCTAGTGCCGCGGCAGTTTCCTTTGTCCGGGAACAAACGCCCCGGACAGCTACGACATCGCGCGACATTTTGGCGTAATTCGCCATGTGCATTCGCGCCCCGTAGCGCGCGCCGACCATTCCAATGCCTAAAGTTTTCATGAGAGTATTCACCGGCCATGCTCCGTCACACTGCGGAACATTCAATCAGGTGCGGAGGTAGCGTATCGCCCTGAATCCTGCGGACAAGGCAATTTGATAGTTGGTGTAATAGATGAGGAAGAGCACGGTTTTAATTTATTCAGCGCGGACACTTAATTACAATCACCAGATGTCGACTGACCTTGACTGCATTTCAGAAGTATTGGCATGAGCGAATCAGGACCAACTGGCCGTTCCATCGCGCGCGCTTCGCTCTTTGCCCTGGCCTGGCCAATCTTTGTGGAACAGGGCCTGCGCATCGGGATCGGCACCGTGGACACGTTCATGGTCAGCCATATTGGCGACAATGCAGTGGCCGGCGTAAGCGTGGCGAACCAGTTCGTGATGCTTTTTATCATCACTTTTGCGTTCATCGGCATCGGCAGCAGCGTGGTCATCTCCCACCATCTGGGCGCACATGACCGGTCAGGCGCCGATCGCATCTCCACCACCGCTATCGCCACAAATTTCTGGATCGGCCTGGCCGCCAGTGCTCTTGTCCTGATTTTTTACGCGCCAATGCTCCGCCTGATGCATGTGCCGGATGGACCGATGGTTTATGCCAGGGCATTCCTGGCGTTGATGGGCGGCACTTTATTTTTGGAGGCCATGAATGTGGCCATCGCCGCCACCTTGCGGGCGCATACCCACACGCGCGATGTGATGCTCGTGGCGCTCGGCCAAAACGTCCTCAACGTCATCGGCAATTGCCTGCTGCTGTTCGGCCTTTGTGGATTCCCCAAACTCGGCGTCGTGGGCGTGGCCATCTCCAGCATTTTCAGCCGGCTGGTGTCGTGCGCCGCGTTGTGGACCATCCTCGCGCGCCGGACACATCTGAGATTGCGCTGGCGCGATTTCATTTCGATCCACGTTGAACGGGTGCGACGCGTGTTGCACATCGGCTTGCCGGCTGCGGGCGAAAACCTCAGTTATTGGATCGGGTTCATGGTCATCACCACGTTCAGCGCGCACATGGGCGCCACGCAACTGGCCACGCAAACCTATACACTGAACATCAGCCGATGGGTGATTCTTTTTGATATCTCCATCGGCCTGGGGACGGAAATCCTGGTGGGCCGACTCATCGGCGCCGGACGATTTGATGAAGCTTATCGGGCGCTGTTGTGCAGCCTGCGACTTGCGTTTGGTTGGTCCATCTGTGCCATGGCCGTGCTCAGCCTGGCTGCGCCATGGTTGCTTGGAATTTTTACCAGCACCCCGGCCGTCATCGCTTCCGGCGCGGTGCTGCTCCGGATGGGAATGCTTCTCGAACCGGGACGCGTATTCAATATCGTCGTCATCAGCTCGCTGCGCGCTACCGGCGACGCACGATTTCCGGTCGTTGCAGGATTCCTCTCGATGTGGTGTTTCTGGGTGCCGTTCGCATGGCTGCTCGGAATCAAGCTCGGCCTGGGGCTGGTGGGCATTTGGATCGCTTCGATCTGTGACGAATGGATCCGCGGCATGATGATGTATCGGCGTTGGGTAAAACGGAAGTGGCTGCCTGCCGCCGAACGCAGCCGTGCCCGCGCCGGAGCCGATGCCCTGGCCGAAGCCCAAAGTGCTGCGCCACAGGAAGGGTGATTCTATTTGTTAAATGTTGAATGTTTCACCAACGTCCAACAGCCAAGGTGCTATCGCCCCAACCAGCCGCCATCCACGTTCATGATAGTGCCGTTGAGGTAATCAGAGTCTGCCGATGCCAGGAAGACACAACTGCCGGCGATGTCCTCCGGCGCGCCCCAGCGTCCCTCGGGAATGCGCTCCAAAATGGATTTACTGCGAACGGGATCTTCACGCAATGCCTTGGTGTTTTCCGTAGCGATGTAGCCGGGAGCGATGGCATTGACATTGATGCGCTCTTTCGCCCATTCATTCGCCAGCGCTTTGGTGATGCCCGCAATGCCATGTTTGCTTGCCGTATATGCCGGCACCAGGATGCCGCCCTGGAAGGAAAGGAGGGATGCGATGTTGACGATTTTCAATCGCGATTCCGCGGGAGACTTTTCACGTCCTCCGCCGATCCACCATTTGCCAACGGCCTGGCAGAGAAAAAAGGGCGCGGATAAATTGACCTGGAGGATTTCGTTCCAATCTTTTTCAGAATAATCCACCGTCGGAGAACGACGAATGGTCCCTGCGTTATTAACGAGTGCGTCAACGCGACCGGTTTTTTGCAGGATTTGCGCCACCACATCCATCGCATCTTTTTGTTTGCCGGTGCCCAAATCAGCGTTGATGGCAATGAACTCGCCGCCGGCTTTTTTGACTTCCGCCGCTGTTTCATCCAGATCGCCGCGCGCCACGCCAACGACTTTTGCGCCTGCTGATGCAAATGCCACGCAGATTGCCCGCCCGATCCCGCGGCTCGCGCCGGTGACCACCGCAACTTTACCCTGGAATTTTTTCATTTTAAATCGAGTGGTTTCACGGCATCCATGTCATCGAACACCTGGTTTTCGCCGGCCATGCCCCAGATGAATTTGTAATTGCCGGTGCCGCATCCGCAATGGATGGACCAATTCGGCGAGAGCGCGACTTCCTCATTGTGCATGAACAGATGGCGGGTCTGCTGGGGCTCGCCCAGGAAATGCGTCAAAATACTTTCGCCCAGGTCGAAGTAAAAATAGATCTCGGTGCGCCGCCAATGCGTGTGCGGCGGAAAAGAATTCCATACACTCCCCTCATCCAACGCTGTGAAGCCCATCACCAACTGGCAACTTTGGATACCGCCCTGGTGAATGTATTTGTAGATCGTCCGTTTGTTGGCCGTGGCCTGTGCGCCCAACGCCACCGGCGAGGCGTCTTTTGGCTTCATCATCGCTGCCGGGTGCGCTGCATGGGCCGGACAGCTCAAAAAGTAAAATTTCGCCGGGGCCTTGGCGTCGGCGCTTTCGAACGACACAGACTTTGTCCCCATCGGCAGATAAACGCAGTCCAATTTATCCACGGCAAATGTTTTTCCATCAGCGATGACTTTGCCGGCGCCGCCCACGTTGATGGCGCCCAGTTCGCGGCGTTCCAAAAAGAATGCCCGGCCTGTTTCCTTGTGGTTGGGAAGCTCAACGCATTTATCCACCGGCATTGCGCCACCCACCACCAATCGGTCCAGATCAGTGAAATGGCCGTGCAATTTCCCGGGCGAGAAAAGATTGCCGATGTGAAAAGTGTCGCGAAGTTCCTTCGTCGCCATGGATCCAACGTCCTGCGCACGGGGCATCCGGCGGATTGAATTTTCAAACATAAAGAGACAGTTTAAATCCGGGCAATACATGGTCAATCATTTAAGAGTGACAAGCATGACAGATTTTGGGCGGCTAACGCCGCGAACACGCTCGCCATCATCCTGACCTTCTCCCCCAGGAGAAGGGACAGCGAGTGTACGCTTACAGGTGTTCGAAGGCTGGATTTGCATGGTTCAGTTGATCTCGTTCAAATACTTGAAAGAAGTTTGAGTTGAGATCCGAGAGTCAGGCTTAAACGTAACTTCGCGCAATTTCGCGTAACTTCGCGCAACACATTTCCAGAATCGATGACGAGGAACAATTCGCATTCCGAAGTCTGGGGTGGAAAAAGAGTTAAAAAAAATTGGTAAACAAGGGTAAACAACGGTAAATCCGCCGGGGAAAAGCGGA
>DASXDM010000024.1:0-5853 GCA_036490655.1 Verrucomicrobiia bacterium
CAGATTTTATCAAGGCGTACCGCCAATCTTCGATTTAATCTTTAATCCGCGTGAGCTTTTCCATATTACTCGGTCTGAATTGGGTAACGTGAACCTCATCCGGAAATGGCCCGCTTAAAGCCGCGCCTGCCGTTGGCCCTCGGCATGGCCATCGCCATAGCCGGCGTTTTCACGGCCCGTGCCACGCCGATGTTTAAGTCCTGCGAAATTGAAGGCCGGGGTTCGGATATTATGTGCTGCGACTTGAGCGGCAACGGCCTGGACGATCTGGTACTCCTGGATGGCACGGACCTTTCGATTTTTTATCAGAATTCAACGCAAGGCTTCGATCGCCAACCGCAGCAAAAATTACAACTCGACGGCCGCCCATCGCTGGTGTGGCCGGCACGGCTGGGGAAAAAGGCTGAAAGCCTCCTGATGATGACCAGTGATGGGGTGACCGAATTTGATTTTACCAACCAGACCAACCCGCCCGCGCGGCAGGAGATCATTCGGCAAAAAACCATCGTTCCCGAAGCGATGGATGAAACCAACGCGATGTATTTCCCGTTGTCCGCAAAAACCGGCGGCAATTGGCCGCTGTTGCTCGTGCCGGTGGCGGATGGCGGTCTGCAAATTTGGCAACATCGGGACGCCTGGCGTCTGGCACAATCCGTAACGAACGCCATGGATGCGAGCGTAACGCCGTCCATACAGAATCCTGGCTATGACCAGTCGTTCACCCTGAGCCTGAGCATTGAGGACGTGAACCACGATGGTCGTGACGACCTGATGGTGATGCGCCATGCGGACGGCCATGAGATTTACACGCTGTATCTCCAGGATGCCAACGGTCTGTTCAACCTGGAACCGGCACTCATTTATACCAATACCGATGATTGGCGTACAACGCTCGCGTGGATGGACATCAATCGGGATGGCAGGCTGGATCTCATCAAGAGCACCACCTCGGACGAACCGTCCTTTGTGCCGGGATTGCAGTCCGGCAAAGTTCTGGTGGCGGTTTATCTGGCTGATACACGCGGGCGGATTCCCGATGCGCCGCAGCAGGTCTTTCGCAAAAGCGACTTTTCGGGTTACCTGCCGATGGTGGATGTAGATGGTGACGGCTTCATGGACATGGTCCTGGGCGATATTCCCATCGATTCCCGCGAGGGCACCCGAAGTATGATTACGACTGGAAAGTTCGACCTGAGCCTGCGCTTTCATTTCTTCCAGCCCGGCGCCGGTTTTTCCAACGACACGGATTATCAGCGCACGGTGCCGGTATATTTTGGCGGCGGGTTGGGGTGGGACCCGGACAACCAACTTTATTCTGACCAACTCCTGAGTTTGAACGGCGACTTCAATGGCGACGGAAAAAAGGATCTGCTCGTCAGGGACAATAGCGATAGAATCTCCGTTTACTTTTTTAATTCGAGGGAAACCGGCTTCAGCGCCCGGGCAGACCTCGAATTTCTCTGCCCGGAACAAATGGAGCGGTGGCAAATCAAAGACCTGAATGGCGACGGAGTCAGCGACCTGATCGTCAAGCTCAAGAACGAGGAGCGTTTTCGCATATTTATCAGCCAGGGAAAATAGACGATGCGTATCTTGAATCCCATCATCGCCGCGTTGTGGCTGTACGTCACCCTTCAGGCAATCGAGGTGGAAGCTGGCGATTTCCTGGGCCAAACAATCACCCTGCCGGCCAAGGCCATGCGCACGCGCTTCATCGATTTGAACGGCGAGGGCCGATTCGATTTGCTGGCCGTTGATTCGATGGGCAAACAGCTTTTGATTTATCGTCAACGCGCCGCCGGATTCACCAACACGCCCGATCAAACCATCGATCTCCCGCCGCAGACGGCATGGATCGCGCCGGCACATGTCGAAGCGCGCACGAATTTCGACCTGCTCGTCTCCACGCCCACCGGGCTGGTTTATTACCAGCAAGATGGCGGCACGTTCGAGCCAGCACCACACGTGTTGCTTAAAACAAATCAGGTATTCAGCGGCGACGATTCCCCAATCCTTCTTTCCGTTTTCACAAATACAGCCATTCCGGTTATTTCGGCCACGCAGGCATGGTTCTATCCGCTCCCGGGCGGTCGCGGCTCTGTTTCGTTAGAACGTGCGTCCAACCCGCCCGTGTTCCTCAAAGCCGAAAATGGCACCTGGTCCAGCGACCGCAACGCGTGGTCCCTCGGGCCAAACAGTTCGCGCGTGTTGGAGGTAAATCGGAGTTTTCTCTCCATGCCGCGGCCGGACACGAGTTACAAACCGGAAAACGACGGCATCGCAAAACTCATGGCCGGTTTAAAAGAGAAAGGCCTGGCACCGGAGTCGATGGAAGTGGACCTTGATGGAGATGGACAGAAAGACCTGATTCTCTGGCAGGTCAACATTCAGTCTTTTCGGACGGACCTTTATATCTTTCTTCGCGGGGCGGACAGACAGTTACCGGAACGGCCCACGCAAATCCTCCATTGCCGCGGAATACCAATACCCGTCAATTCGACCTGGACATGGTCGCCCGTCGCGGATCTCAAAGGAGATGGTAAATATGAACTCGTCCTGGTCGATCGTGATTTCATCGTCACTTCGATTGGCAGTCTGGTGGACATGGCGTTGACGCGAGGCGTGAAATTCGTACTAACCGTACGTTCTTTCAGCCACGGCGCCTTTGCGCGCAGCGGGGACGCGGTCGTATCATTTAAGACGCAGTTGTCCTTATACGGCTCGTGGCAATGGCCATTTTTCATTTGCGGAGATTTCAATGGGAATGGGCATCCTGACTTTGTCGCCATGCGTCCCGACGGACAGTGGGGAATCTATTACAGCACAAGTGATGACCACTGGTTTCAACCGCAACCAGCATTAACCTTTGAACTGCCAGCGCAGGGTTATTTTGAGCGCCGCTATTTTGAAATTTCCGACCTCAATGGTGACGGGCGGGCGGATATTGTCTCGCACGATCTCGATGACACTCACATTTTTATATTTTTGACGCAGCGCGAAAGGCTTCCATGAACCGTATTTTCGTTCGAACGATTCTCCCTCACCCCTGCCCTCTCCCATCCTTCGCTCGGAAGCTACGGAGGGCAGGCCCACTGGGAGAGGGAGAATTATTCATAGAAGATTTGGTACGACGATCGATCATCGCGATTTATCTCAACGCATGTGAAAAAACCGTAAGAGGAAATCCATGAGTGACTCTACTCCGGCATTGGTTTTGGAAAATGTGTCCAAGTGCTTTGGACGCATTCAGGCGGTCAACCAGCTTTCACTGGAGGTTAAACCGGGCGTCATGGCGGGTTTCCTGGGACCCAATGGCGCGGGCAAAAGTACCACCCTGTACATGATTCCGCGTTTGATCCGGCCAACCGGCGGTTCGATTCGACTCTTTGGCGTGGATATTTGGAAGGACTTCAAAAAGGCCATTCGCCCGGTCGGAATTACCGTGGAATCACCCGCCTTTTACGAGTACCTCTCGGGCCGCCGAAACCTGGAACTCGCCGCACGCGTGCTGGGAAACGTTTCCTCGCGCGAAATTGACGACGTGCTCGAACGCATCGGATTGGCTGAACGGCAGCACGACCGCGTGCGAATTTATTCCACCGGGATGAGGCAGCGGCTCGGCGTTGGGCGCGCGATGCTCGGCCGGCCGCGGCTCCTCATTCTGGATGAGCCGACGAACGGGATGGATCCGGAAGGCACTGAAGAGATGCTGTCCTTCCTGCGGGAGAAAGTGAAAAACGACGGCCTGGCCATCTTTATCTCAAGCCATCTCATGTCGGAAATTGAGGAGTATTGTGACACGGTTTGCGTCATTAACCAGGGACAGTTGGTTGCCTCCGGGAACGTGCGGGAGTTGTTAAGACCACACGAGCGAATTGTTCGAGTCACGTGCGTGGGCAAAATTCCAGGACAGGATTTCGCCGGCCGTCACGAACAGGTGCGGCAGATTGAAGCCCTGACGGCGGACACGGTGGAAATCACCCTGGCCCGCGACGACTCCGCCTGGTTGAACCGGTGCCTGCTCGACGAAGGGTTTCAAGTCTCGGCCATCACGCCCAAACAAAAAACTTTGAAGGAGTTCTTCCTTTCAATCACCGGCCACAAAAGTCATGCGTAACCAATTACTCCCATTGTTGCGAAACGAGATCACCAAGGCCGCGCGCCGGCGTCTGCCTTATTTCAGTCTTTTCTGTATTGGTTTGCTTTGCGTAACTATTTATCTGGCAGCGGGCCGGTTGAACAGCGGGTCCGCCGAAAATGGGTGGGGTTATCTGGCCTTCTCCATGCAACTCGTGTTCACCGATCTGGGGCCGATTTTCATCATCAACTTTGCCGCCTTGCTGCTTTCCCAGGAGACGGGCACCGGCACCATCCGATCCGCCCTGGCTGCGCCAGTGCATCGATGGGAATTGTTCGCGGCCAAAGCTGCCGTCGGGTTGCTTTACGCGCTCGCGATTTCAATTGTAGCGCTTTTGTTTTCAACCACGCTGGCCAAGTTTAATTACCAATTCGGGGCGGTGGGTGATTCTTTCGGCGTGGTTTACAGCCGGCAAATCGCCTTGCACGAATTTCTGCTCGGCTACGCGATGAGCTGGATTCCGCTGGTCCCGCTGGTCGCGTTCGGCTTGTTCATCTCTACGATTATTCGCACTCCGGGAACTGCTGTTTCGGTGGCAACGGCAACCTTATTGATCATTGATTTCACGAAGAACCTGGTCGGGTTGGGTCCCTATATTTTCACTAAAGACATCACATTTCCATGGGTTGTTCTCTTACAACTCGCGCAAGGCACGGACTATGCCTGGCGGCCTGAGATTTGGAACATGATCATGCTATCCGGGTCGTTCGCCGCGATGGCCTTTGGCGCGGGTTTGATCATCTTTGTGAGGCAGGATCTGAATAAGTGACCAAGCCGACCATAACCACTCGACCCACCCTTTCCTTGACAGAAACGCATTTCACGTTTAATTCTATGGACGTAATGCTGAATGTAATATCATCCCAAATGATCCTGGCGATCATGATTATTAGCCCCCATTCGGGGCTTGGATGACTTTTGCCGCATAAAGCAGATTTCCAATACCAGGCCCCGGTTCAATCCGGGGCCTTTTTTATTTGCTAAATCCCTGACCAAAAAATTATGAAAAAACCGTCCACTGCCGTAGTGCCGCTCTCGGAAGTTGTCGCCGCCCGTTCGCGCCTGAACGGGGCCATCCACTATACGCAATGTCCAGCCTCCGCCGCTCTCAGCGAATTGACCGGCGCAAAAATTTTCTGCAAACAGGAATTCTTGCAGCGGACCGGCAGTTTTAAGGAACGCGGCGCCCGCAATGCCCTGTCCCAAATCTCACCGGACCAGGCCCGGCGCGGGGTGATCGCCGCTTCCGCCGGCAATCATGCGCTCGGCCTCGCCTGGCACGGACGTTCCCTCGGAATAGCTGTAACGGTGGTCATGCCCCGATTTGCTCCGCTGGTTAAAGTGGCGCGCTGCCGTCAGTTCGGAGCGACCGTCGTTCTCCACGGCGATACTTTCGACGAAGCCCGCGCAGAAGCCATCCGTCTCGCGACGGAACAACAATTGACCCCTGTCCATCCATTCGATGATCCCGATGTCATCGCCGGCCAGGGCACACTGGCGTTTGAAATCCTGGAACAAGTTCCGGACGCGGAGGCAGTACTCGTTCCGGTCGGCGGTGGCGGATTGCTCGCCGGCGTCGCGACTGTGTTTCACGCCTTGAAACCAGATTTGCGAATCATCGGCGTCGAACCAGCGAGCGCCGCTTGTTTCGCGGCGGGCCTGGCTGCCGAAGGCCCGGTGCGCGTCGCCACCCGCTTCACACTGGCAGATGGGCT
>DASXDM010000025.1:0-210241 GCA_036490655.1 Verrucomicrobiia bacterium
CGCAGATTTTTGAGCCTCGTTGCCTCTGCTCCTGCTTAAACATGGATGCACATTTCGCACGTTGGCATCTTAGCATGGAAAAAGAGGATGTAATGTTGCCCGGCAACATTTAATTGCGGAATGCGGAGTTTGGAGTGCGGATTTAACAGGAGCAAACAGAGAAAACGGAGGTGTTTAACCGCGAATGGACACGAATACGCGCCAATTTTTACAGAAGGAAACGAAGTCAGCGGAAAACCGGCTAAAAAATCAAAATGGATTCAACCTTGTGTAAATACTCGGGACAGACAGTTTTACGAAAATAATGGATCTTTTTTCATGGTTGTCTGTTGCCGAATGAATTCTAAAGCGTCCTTGGCTATTGCGCTTGCTACAATGTGTATTTCTTCTTTTGTGAGCTGATGCGGATAGCGCTTACTGACAAGTACATGTTTCTTTTTTGGCGTAGCAGACGCAATGACCATCTGTAACTCTTGAAAACGGAATTCAACCGGGATGATTAAATCAAAGGCATCAAGATATGCTTTGGTGAACCGCTGCCAAAGGGCTGAATAATAACAAGCCGAAGAGCCGGCTGCCCATCGCGATTTTCCGTCGTCCCGCCGTGACGAAACTATATTTTGCGATCATACCAGCCACCTAGTGGCTGGCTAATTTCCGTTGTCGCTTCGCGACCTGTGTCAATGAATTTGAAAAAAAGTCAGATTTGCGTTGCCGCTTCGCAACAAGCATCCCAATCCTTACGCCTCAATGAGTTTGTGAAAAGCCAGATGCGTCTTCAGAGCGTTTACGTTACGATGGAGGCGATGCCGGACGTTGTGAGAAACTTTCATTGCTGACAAGCCAGCCGGCATGAGCGGCAATCCCGATGGTAAATATTGTTTCTATCTCGAAAAAGCCATATCCGGGCCAAATCAATGATCCCTAAGCGAGATTTCAGGAAACAGCTTGGCAAAAATGGTTTTCGGTGTAAGAGTGAAATGAGCAGTGGTTTTGGGGGTCATGTTTTCAACATTTGCAGTTTGAAATAATTTATGGCGAAAAAATCCAAACGGGCGTCGCCGCGTTTGAAGACGGCCGGGGCCGGCGCGCAGGACATTGGGGTAGAGGCAAAGATTTTGAAGGCGAGCGTGGAGCGCGTCGAGCAAACGGCGGACGAAGTGCATCGCGCCATCGAGCGGACGCACAAAAACCTTGAAATCGTCCATAAAAAAACTCTCAGGCGCAAACTCAGCGGGGCATTGCCAAGATCATTTCCCATTGTCGGGATCGGCGCTTCGGCAGGAGGTTTGGAGGCGGTAACGCAGTTGCTCGAAGATCTGCCCGCGGACACCGGTATGGCTTTTGTGGTCGTCCAACATTTGGACCCGACCCATGAAAGCGCGCTGGCACAATTACTGGCGCGCGCGACCGACATGCCGGTGGTTGAGGCGAAAAACAACCTACGGCTGGAGGCGAATCGCGTTCACGTCATCCCGCCGAATAAAACCATCACGCTGGCACAAAAACGGCTGAAACTTTCCCCGCGGAGGGACGGCCAGGAAAACCGGCTGCCCATTGATCATTTTCTTTGCTCGCTGGCCGAAGAGGAAGGCGCAGATTCCATCGGGATCATTTTATCCGGCAACGGCTCGGACGGCACGGCCGGCCTGCAGGCGGTGAAAGCGGCCGGCGGAATCGTGTTTGCGCAGGATAATAAGTCCGCAAAATTTCAGCCGATGCCCGCGAGCGCGATCGCCTCGGGCTGCGTGGACTTTGTGATGCCGCCCCAAAAAATGGCCGCCGAGTTGACGCGCATTGCGAAACAATTGCGCGAAGCGCCCGCGGTCCCGGAGCACGAGATGGGGCAGCCGGAAAAAGCGTTTGAAGAGATTTTGATCCTGTTGCGGCAGCGGACGGCGGTGGATTTCACATTTTACAAGCACGCGACGATCCGTCGCCGGCTGCATCGGCGCATGATGCTGCATAAAATGGAGTCCATGAAGGACTACTGCGGCTATTTGCGTTCGCACGCCGCGGAGATCGAGGAATTGTTCAATGACATCCTGATCCACGTGACCGGTTTTTTCCGCGACACAGCGGTGTTTCGGATCCTGCGAAAGAAGACGTTTCCGCGATTGCTTCGCGGTAAATCGCGCAACGAGGCAATCCGCATCTGGATCCCCGGATGTTCGACGGGCGAGGAGATTTATTCGCTGGCGATCTCGCTTTTGGAGGCGATGAACGACAAAAAGGTGCATCATGCCGTCCAGATTTTTGGGACGGACATCAACGACAAGGGGCTGGAGCGGGCGAGGGTGGGCATTTATCCCGAAAGCATCCAGGCGGATGTTTCGCAGGAGCGGCTGCGAAAATTTTTCACCCGCAGGGAAGGCGGGTTTCGGGTGAACAAAACCATCCGGGAGATGTGCATTTTTGCCCGTCAAAATCTGGCGATGGACCCTCCGTTCTCGAACCTGGACCTGATCAGCTGCCGCAACGTGCTGATATACCTCGGGCCGATGTTGCAGCGAAAAGTGCTGCCGACTTTTCATTACGCGCTGCGGCCGGGCGGCCTGCTCATGCTGGGCGTGTCGGAAACCGTCGGCGTATTTTCGGATCTATTCGCGCTGGTGGACAATAAGGCGAAAATTTATTCCAAAAAATCCGTGCAAACGCCGGTGGTCCGTTTTTCGCCGGCGATTTCGGGGGCCAAAATATTCAGCGATGGGGATCTTTCCGGCGCCGCGCAAATGACTCCGGCGATCCCCGATGTGCAACGGCAGGCTGACCGCATCGTGCTGACGGGCTATAGCCCGGCGGGGGTGATCATCAACAAACATCTTGAAGTGCTGCAATTTCGCGGACGGACGGGGCTTTTTCTGGAGCATCCCCATGGCGAAGCCAGTTTTAATCTCCTGAAAATGACCCGCGAGGGTTTGCTGCTGGCGTTGCGCGCGACGATTGCCCGGGCGATGAAGGACAATACCCGCGCCCGGCAGGAACGGGTGAGGGTCAGGCAAAACGGGCATTCGCTCGAATGCACGATCGAGGTCATTCCCTTTAGCGTTCCGCCATCGCCGGAAAAATTTTATCTGGTGCTGTTTGGATCAAAAACGGTTTCCGTCGTCAAAGAAAAAAAGAAATTGCCCGGCGGGAAACCTTTTTCAGCGCGGGTTTCCGATGGGCGGGAGCTTGCGAATCTGCGCGAAGAATTGGCGGCCACGCGCGATTCTTTGCAGACGATCATCGAGGAACAGGAGGCGACCAACGAGGAATTGCGCTCGGCCAACGAGGAGATCATGTCCAGCAACGAGGAGTTGCAAAGCACCAACGAGGAGTTGGAAACGGCGAAAGAGGAATTGCAATCGACGAACGAGGAGTTGACCACGCTGAACGACGAGCTGGAAAGCCGCAATGCGGAATTGGAGCAGGTCAACAACGACCTGCACAATCTTTTGGCCAGCGTAAATATCCCGGTCATCATCTTGAATTCGGACCTGCGCATCCGCCGGTTCACCTTGATGGCGGAGAAATTGTTCAAACTGATCCCCGCCGATATCGGACGCCCGATCACCGACATCGCGATCCCCCTGGAAATCTCCGACCTGGAACGACAGGTCCGCGATGTTCTGGAGTCGCTGGCCCCGAAGGACTTTGAAAAGCGCGACAAAAATGGCCGCTGGTGGTCGGTGCGCATTCGCGCCTATAAAACGACCGAGCATAAAATTGACGGCGTGGTCATCGCGCTGATGGACATCGATCTGCTCAAGGGCAATATGGAAAAAATCAGCCGTGGCCGCGATTATGCCGAAGCGATCGTCAACACGGTGCGCGAGCCATTGCTGGTCCTCGACGACAAACTCATCGTCAAATCAGCCAACGAGGTATTTTATCGCAAATTCAAGACGGCGGCGGAAGACACGATTGATTGGCGCATTTATGAATTGGGCAATGGCCAATGGAACATTCCGAGGCTACGGACGTTGCTGGAGGAAATTTTGGTCACAAACTCCAGCTTCAATGATTTTGAAGTCGAACATACTTTTCCGGCCATCGGGAAAAAGAAAATGCTCCTCAATGCACGGCGGTTGAATTTCCAGGACGGCGGGGGGGAGATGATCCTGCTGGCGATAGAAGATATTCCGGTGAAATAGGGGATGGAAGTTCTCCCCGTTGAGGCGGAAAAAATCAAGGGCATTTTTGCCCGGAGAGCCGCAGATGACGGGTTGGGCGGGGCGAGGGGAAGCAGCCTAGTCGATTGCACCTTAACAAGATAATTGGCAAATCGTCTTGGCAATGTTTCCAAACGCATGTAAGCTGACCCTATGCCGGGGAGAATTTCCAGACAGCGTTTACCAGGCGCCTCCATTGAAAAAAAGGGACAGGCAAAAGTTCGTCTTAATATGGGCCAGATGCGGCGCGCGGATTTGGAAGTCCGGCATGATGCACTGGTCGAGGCGCAGGCAGAAGTGGAGATGTCGCGCATGCGTTATGCGGAACTTTACGACGGCGCGCCGGTCGGATATGTCACTTTGAACCAGGCGGGCGTCATCGAGCAGACCAATCTGATGGGCGCGGAGCTGTTAGGGTTTTCCAGCGCGCAAATGTCCGGGCATCCGCTGCTTTTTTTCCTCGCCAAAAATAACCGCCGTAAATTTTTAAAATATCTTTCGGGACTGCGCCGGGAGCCGGGGCGCGCAAGCATCGAATTGGAATTGGCAAACAAAGGAGGCCGTCCGGTGGCCTTCGTCGAACTGGTCGCGATTCCGTCCCTGGCCAGGACCGAGCCGCCCGGATCGTTTCAGTGCGCCTTGATCGACATCACGGCGCGGCGGCAGGCGGAAAAGGAATTGCGCGACAGCGAGGAAAAGTTCCGCACGCTGACGAGCCACGCGCCCGTTGGGATTTTTTTGTGCGACAAAAAGGGCGACACGGTTTTTGTCAATGATACCTGGTGCACGATGACGGATTACCCGGCGGAATATGCTTATGGCAAAGGCTGGGTCCAGGCCGTGCATCCTGATGATCGCGAGCGGATCGCCTCCGGCTGGGATGAAGCCGTCCGCAATGGTGTTTGTTCGACCACCGAGTTCCGTTTCCTGAGGCCGGACGGGGAAGTCATCTGGGTCCATGGCAAGGCCGTCCAGTTCAAAAATGCGGAAGACAAGTTCACCGGCTACATCGGCACCGTCGCGGACATCACTGAACGCAAGCACGGCGAAACCGAATTGAAGCGGGCGCGCGATAATGCTCAACAGGCAAACCAGGCCAAAGATAATTTTTTGGCGGCGCTTTCGCATGAACTGCGGACCCCGCTCAATCCGGTGCTTTTGCTCGCCAGCGATGGCGCGGCCAACCCCGACCTGCCTCCGGGCGCGCGGATGGACTTCGACACGATCCGCAAAAACATCGAACTGGAAGCGCGGCTCATTGACGACATGCTCGATATCACGCGCGTCGCCCACGGCAAATTGAAGCTCAATTTTCAGCCGGCTGACGCTCACTCGATCTTGCATGACGCGATTTCCGCGGTGCAAAGCGACCTGGAACGGAAAAAGATCGAATTGACGCTGCACTTGAACGCCAAACGCCAAAATATTTCAGGCGACGCGACCCGGCTTCAGCAAATTTTTTGGAATGTGCTCAAGAACGCGGTGAAATTCACACCGGAAAACGGGAAAATTTCCGTGGAAACCGGCGTGATTGATCTGCGATTGGTTGTCAAAGTCAGCGATACGGGAATCGGCATGAGCGCGGATGAACTGACCCGCATTTTTGATGCGTTTTCGCAAGGCACGCATTCGGGTTTCGGCGGCCTGGGACTGGGTTTGGCGATTTCGCACAAGCTGGTGGAGTTGCATCATGGCTCGATCCGCGCTTTCAGCAAAGGCAAAGGCCGGGGTGCGACCTTTGTCATTGAACTGCCGTTCGGCCAAAAAGTTACCGGAGATTCCACGGTCGCAAAAACTTTCCCGAGCCGGTCAGCACCAGTTTCCCGCCCCAAAAAATTGGCGCAAAAGATTCGTATTTTACTTGTGGAAGACCACGAGCCGACGCGCGTTGCGCTGGCCCACCTGCTGGTATGCCGGAATTACAAAGTGGAAACCGCCAAGTCGCTCGCCGAGGCGCGAACGCTGGCAAATGCGCAAAATTTTAACCTGCTCATCTCCGACATCGGTTTGCCCGACGGCAACGGCTGTGATTTGATGCTGGAATTTCATAAGCTGCATCCGATGAAAGGGATCGCGCTTACCGGCTATGGAATGGATGATGACATTGCCCGGAGCAATAATGCGGGGTTTGATGCGCATCTGACCAAACCGGTGCGGATGGAATCATTGGATAGCACTCTCGCCACGGTTCTCGCGACAAAATAGAGCGGCTTCATTTTCACGGTGATTTTCCATCGTCCCGCCGGGACGAAACTATATTATGCGATCATACCAGCCACCTAGTGGCTGGCTAATTTCCGTTGTCGCTTCGCGACCTGTGTCAATGAATTCGAAAAAAAGTCAGATTTGCGTTGCCGCTTCGCAACAGGCATCCCAATCCTTGCGCCTCAATGAGTTTGTGAAAAGCCAGATGCGTCTTCAGAGCGTTTGCGTTACGATGGAGGCGATGCCGGACGTTGTGAGAAACTTTCATGTGCTGACCAAACCGGTCGGTCCGATCTGCAATCTCGATTGCAAATATTGTTTCTATCTCGAAAAGGAAAAGTTGTATCCGGGCGAGACCCAATGGCGCATGAGTGATGAAGTCCTGACGGAATATGTCCGGCAATATATCCAGGACCAGACGTCGCCGGAGATCTATTTTGCCTGGCAGGGCGGGGAGCCAACGCTGCTGGGCGTGGATTTTTTTCGCAAGGCCGTGGCCCTGCAAAACAAATTCGCCAATGGCAAAACCATTTTCAACGCTATCCAGACCAACGGAACGTTGCTCGACGACGACTGGTGCCGGTTTCTGGCCGCCAACAAATTTCTCGTGGGCCTTTCCATCGACGGCCCGCGCGAACTCCATGATATCTATCGCGTGGATAAGAGGCAGCAGCCGACCTTTGACCAGGTGATGCGCGGGCTGGAATGCTTGAAGAAGCATAAGGTGGATTTCAACACGCTTACGGTGGTCAATCGCGCGAATTCACAACAGCCGCTGGAGGTTTATCGCTTCCTCAAAAGCATTGGCAGTGAATTTTTGCAATTCATCCCGTTGGTCGAGCGTAGCGCGGGGGGAGATGGTCCGGGCGGCTTGCGAGGACGCTTGCCCCACCAACGCAACGCGGCAGGAGATGTTATACCAAGTCCCAATGATAATCCGCATATTGCAGAACATGAGCCGCCCCCTCACCCCGACCCTCTCCCCCGAGGGGGAGAGGGAGAAGTAAGTTCGATGCGGAGATTATCGATGGGAGGTTTTGAGTCTGGTCCGGACGGCTCGCGAGGACGCTCGCCCCACCAGCACCAACAAAGTGCGACGGACAGTCTCAAGAGTCGCGGTCTTGATTTTGCCGAGCCGCCGCTTACGGGTGAAACGGGAAGTTCCTCCATCGTCACGCCGTGGAGTGTGGAGGCGGAGCAATACGGAAATTTTCTCTGCGCGATCTTCGACGAGTGGGTGCGCCAGGATGTGGGGAAGACTTTTGTGCAATTGTTTGATGTGGCGCTGGGCAATTGGATGGGCCTGGGATCTTCATTGTGTGTTTTTGCCGAGAAATGCGGCACGGCGGTGGCCATCGAGCACAACGGCGACCTCTACAGTTGCGATCATTATGTTTATCCCCGCTGGAAACTTGGCAACGTGATGGAGCAAAGCCTCGGCGCGATGGTCAATTCGCCCGGGCAGGCCAAGTTTGGCAACGACAAGTCCGATTCATTGCCGCAATTCTGCCGGAAATGCGAAGTGCGCTTTGCCTGCAACGGGGAATGCCCGAAGCATCGTTTCATCCAGACGCCCGAAGGGGAGTGGGGATTGAATTATCTCTGCGCCGGCTACAAAAAGTTCTTTAATCACATCGATCCGCACATGAAGACAATGGCTAAATTATTGCGAAATAACGAGGCTCCGGCGCGAATAATGGAGATGGGATAGGCGTTGATTGCGATATTGCACTTAGTATTGTTTGACGCGGGCTGGTTCGCAACGTAAGCTTACGAAGTCGATAATTTGGGACTGGGGATTCCCGGTCGGCAAAAAGCTCTGGCGAAAGTCGGAGCTTTTTGTTTTACGGAAATATCTTCAATCCGCGAATCATCCCGCGCCCTTGGTAACCGAGGGTGCAAAGTGTCAGGCGGCACATGAAAGTCCTCACCGAGACCCGCGTAAATGGCGCGGAATCAAAAATCATTCATGCTGCAATAAATAAATCAAAACTAAAGAAACCCGAATGGGTAAATGAAACATTACTAAAATCGGCGCAATCTGCAATAGTAAATTAAGGCAGATACTTTTGGAATTTAAACGTAATTGGGTCGGCCAGTTTCGCGCCTGCAATAATCCTGTCCACCAGAGGTTTCGGATAATCTGGTAATTGTCTAATAGAAACTCCTCGGCTTAATTCTATGTCGATATTTGCCGCAATGTAAGCACGACATCGTTTATAATGGACTGCGCTTGGTTTGGTAATTGTGCTGTGCTCATCGACGGTAAAATGACATGGAGAATCAGGACATTTTAACGAATCTGTTATATTCGCCACCAGCACGCGTCCATCCACAATTTCTGATATTACAATCCAGAAATGATTTTTTTCAGTTTCAGGATTGAGAAGGAGTTGAAAACATGTCCCCTTGTTGGGCATTAACCCCCTCCCAAAATCATATCGGTGAGCCTTATATCGTTCTGCTCTTTTTCTGCTTCTTGAATTTGGTCTTCGGTTTTTCCAAGAGCTTTTAGGATTCGTTCTATTGGAAGAACTTTTGAAGTGCCCTCTACGTTTTCATGCTCGGCAAGTTCGGCAAAAAACTTCTTCAACCGCCCAAATGTGAAATCTTTGAACTTGGCATATGTTGACTCAAGAATAGCGATTTCCGCCCTTGAAAGCTCATCAACTCCAGGATCATTATTTAGACTGACCCGATTCTCCTCATCGGCATCAGAGATGTATTTCCCCCAAATTTGTTTTATTGAAGGAAGCGTTCCGGATTTAGTTAGATCGTATACAGTTTCGAGAACTTGACCGTGCGGCATTGAAACAGGGCGGTCTCCCGTTATCGGTTCATTCCATTTGGCAAGAGATTCTCTGTCAGACCAATACAGCATTTTTATCCACTTGTATTTGTCCATATCACCTCCGTTGAGCTTGAGCAAATATGCTCCAGCTTGGGCGCTCTTACGTGGATTGAAGGTGAAATTCATGTTTTCTTTCAAATAATCGCCCTGACTTATACAATCCGCTTTGTATAGGGCCAATTTAATACTACGTATACATTCAGTCAACCATTTACCCACTTTGGCCAAAAATGGCCTTTTTCTGCTGTTCATAGCTTTTATGGTTGGTTACATGACCGGAATTAATGGCGATAGGAACAATGACCAAACTGACACGTGGGCTGCTTGGGGATTTGCAATCTGGATAGGAATGAGTGGCGTTTTGTGGTTTTTGAGAATTTTGGAGATTATTCCCAAAGACCACGGGAAAAAGGACGCAGACAAAGAACCACCACCAAAAGATAAAGGCTCCTGAACTTTTCTGATTTCGTTCAGTTTTGCTGGTGGGTTGTTTATCGACCCAGAGCGCACCATCATCTGTAAGCAATGCTTGTGAAAAATTTCACAAATCTCTTGACCGGTCTTTTCGCAATGATAAATTCTTTGGCCTGTTTATGAATATTCGTTCTGCTTCTTGTGTGATTTTAGCTCTGGCCGCCTCAATGTCTCTGCGCGCTGCGGACATTGTCGGCACCATCACTCTCCAGGGTACGCCGCCGGCGGAAATCGCGATCACCCCCATCATGGATGACTCGACCTGCGGCCCCATGTACACGACGCCGCCCACCACGCATTTTTATGTCGTGGGAGCCAATGGCGCTTTTGGAGAGGTGATTGTGTCGCTGAAAGACGGCAGCGGCCAGCCGATCACCGGCAAATCCACCGGCGCCAGCCAGCCGGCGGTGGTGCTGGACCAAAAAGCCTGTCTTTATACCCCGCAAATCCTCGCATTCCAGACGGGCCAATCGTTGATCGTGAGAAATTCTGACGCGTGCATCCATAATGTCCACACCACGTCCAAGGCCGGCAATCCCGATCATAACGACGCGCAAATGGCGGGCGGCGCGGATTTGACCTATACCTTTCCCAATGCGGAGATGTTCATGAAATTCCAATGCGACGTGCATCCGTGGATGTTCGCGTGGGCCTGCATTTTTGATAACCCGTATTATGCGATCAGCGGCACGGACGGTAAATTTGTCATCAAGAACGTGCCGCCGGGCAAGTACACGGTCTCGGCCGACCACCGGAAGCTGGGCGAACAGACCCAGGTGGTGGACGTGGCCGACAAGAACGTGACCGTCAATTTTACGTTCCAGGTGAAGTAGGTTGGAATATCGCAATCGCTGCCGCTCGTCGCGTTTGCCTTTTTATTTTTGCGAATGAACAACGGATGTGAAGAAAATAGCAATCGCTGGTTGCACCGCTTTGCGGTGCTGGCGGCGATCAGTACTTTTCTTTTGCTTGGCGCCGGCGGCCTGGTCACGAGCCATGAAGCCGGCATGTCGGTGCCCGATTGGCCGAACAGTTACGGGTATTCTATGTTCGCCTTTCCTCCTTCGAAATGGATCGGCGGCATTTTTTACGAACATACGCACCGGCTGTGGGCCACCGTTGTGGGCCTGATGACCACGATTCTTGCAGTTTGGATCTTTGCCCGGGACTCGCGCAAATGGATGAAGTGGCTGGGGCTGGCGGCTTTTCTGCTGGTCGTCGCGCAGGGAATTCTCGGCGGTCTGCGCGTGGTGTTGAACAATAATGGCCTCGGCGGCATTCACGGCGTCGTCGGGCAGTCGTACTTTGTGCTGATGTGCTCGATCGCTTTGTTCACCAGCAGTTTCTGGAAGAAAATTTCCGGACAAAAATCCAATATCCCCGGTCATTTGCGGGTGTTGGTATTGATAGCGACCCTGTTGATTTTCATCCAACTCATGCTCGGCGCGACGATGCGCGCGCAGCACGCGGGCTTGTCGATCTCTGATTTCCCGCTCGCCCACGGCCAAATCTGGCCGGACACCAGCGCGGCGGCCATCCAGCATTACAATGCGGAACGGATCGAGATAACGAACGTCAATGACATCACCGCTTTTGACGTGATTTTACAGATGGTCCACCGCATCTGCGCGCTGGCAATTTTTATCTGCGTCGCGCTTTGCGCCACGCTGGCATGGCGGGAATTGGGCCGGCGCGATGGCTTGTCCAGGTTTGCGCTGTTCTGGCTGGGACTTATCACCGGGCAGATCGGTTTGGGCATCTGGACAGTTTTGTCGAACAAAGCCGCGGATGTCGCCACTTTGCATTTGTTGGTCGGCGCACTCTCGCTGCTGACCGGCGCGTTTTGGTGCCTGATCGCTTTTCGCCGATCGGCGGCATCAGTCGCGACCCAGAACGAAACCTTTGGAGCGTTTGGAAATTTAGCTAAATGATGAAAGAATTTTCCGCAGAGATCGCAAATAACGCCGCGGCTGAGAAAAGCTGGACGGCGGTTTTCGCCGACCTGGTCAAGGCCCGCCTTACGACACTGGTATTGCTGACCACGGCCGTCGGGTTTTATATCGGCTGGCAAGGCCCGATGAATTTCGTCCTGTTCTTTAACACGCTCGCCGGAACGGCGCTGGTCGCCGGGGGAGCTGCCGCATTGAACCAGTTGCTGGAACGCGAATACGATGCCAGGATGCGCCGCACGCAGGATCGTCCACTGCCCTCGGGACGCCTGCAACCCGCAACAGTGGCGATCATCGGCGGGGTCGGTTCGGTCGCGGGCCTGGTCTATCTCGCGGCGGCGGTGAACCTGCTCACGAGTGTCCTCGGCGCGGTCACGCTGATCAGTTATCTGTTCATCTACACGCCGCTGAAGCGCGTGACGTGGTTGAACACGGCGATCGGGGCGATCCCGGGCGCGTTGCCGCCCCTGATGGGCTGGGCCGCGGCGCGGAATGAATTGAGCGGGCAGGGCTGGGCGCTGTTCGCGATCCTGGCTTTCTGGCAGATCCCGCATTTTTTCGCCATCGCCTGGATCTATCGCGAAGATTATGCGAAAGCGGGGTTTGTGATGCTGCCAAACGTGGAAGCGGGCGGCCAGCGGACGGCGCAACAGACCGTGAGCCACGCGCTGGCGCTGCTGATCGTGAGCCTGTGTCCTTTTCTTTTCAAAATGGCCGGCCTCGTATATCTTGGCGGCGCAGTTTTTTTAGGAGCGGCATTTTTGCTGTGTGCGATCCAGTTTTCCAGGCAGTTGAACCTGGCGCGCGCGCGGCAATTGTTCCTGGCCTCGATCATCTATTTGCCGCTCGTGTTGGGAATCCTGTGCCTGGATAAAACGAAATAAATTATGGACGCGAACGTTCACCAATTTCCGCCCTATCGCGAGTCGGATGACCACGGTCATCACGGCCACGACGATCATGACCACGGCCACGAGCACCACGACCCCGGGTTTTGGCGCGGCTACGTTTTTTCGAGCGACCACAAGATCATCGGCATCCAGTACGGCTTTACGGCGCTCTGTTTCATGCTGTTCGGATTTTTCCTGATGCTGTTGATGCGCTGGCAGATCGCGCATCCCAGCCAGCCCGTTCCCCTGGGCATCGGCTGGCTCCTGGAAAAGGTCCTCGGCAACGCGGCGGCGGGCGGCATCATTTCGCCGGAATTGTACAATTCCTTCGGCGCCATGCACGGCACCATCATGGTGTTCCTGGCCATCGTGCCGCTGGCCTTTGCCGCTTTCGGCAATTACGTGGTGCCGATGATGATCGGCGCGCCGGACATGGCGTTTCCCCGCGTCAACATGGCCAGCTACCAGGCGTATTTCCTGGGGGGCGTGACGATGTTCGTGAGCTTTTTCATTCCCGGGGGCGCGGCGCAGGCCGGCTGGACTTCTTATTCGCCGCTGGCCACTTCCATCCCGACGCACGGCCAGTTGTTCTGGATCCTCGGCATGGTGTTGCTCATCAACTCATCGCTGCTGGGCGCGGTGAATTTTATTGCCACGATCATCCAATTGCGTGCGCCGGGCATGACCTGGATGCGGCTGCCGTTTTTCGTCTGGGCGCAGTTCGTGACGGCGTTCCTGCTGTTGCTGGCGTTTCCGCCGCTCGAAGCCGCCAGCGTGATGCAGTTGATGGATAATGTGGCGCACACCAGTTTCTTTTTGCCGACGGGCCTGGCCACGGGCGGCAACCTGGCGCATATCAGCGGCGGCGGCAGCCCGTTGCTCTGGCAGCATTTGTTTTGGTTCCTCGGCCATCCGGAAGTGTACGTCCTGATCCTGCCGGGCATGGGGATCGTTTGCGAGATCATCGCCTGCAATACGCGCAAGCCGATCTGGGGTTATAAATCCCTCGTCTATTCGGTGCTGTTGATCGGGTTTCTCTCGTTCATCGTCTGGGCGCACCATATGTATCTGACGGGCATGGGCACCAAGATCTCGGCGTTCTTCCAGACCACGACGATGATCATCTCCATTCCCTCGGTGATCATCCTGACGTGCCTGTTCATTTCGCTTTGGGGCGGGTCCATCCGCATGAACACGCCGATGCTTTTTGCGCTCGCGTTTTTGCCGATGTTCGGCATCGGCGGTCTGACCGGATTGCCGCTCGGTTTCAATGCCAGCGACCTTTACCTGCATGACACGTATTATGTCATCGCGCATTTCCATTATGTCGTCGCGCCCGGGACCATTTTCGCGCTTTTTGCGGGCATTTATTTTTGGTTCCCAAAAATGACGGGACGCAAGATGAATGAATTTTGGGGAAGTGTGCACTTTTGGAGTTCGCTGATCTTCATGAATCTCGTGTTCATGCCCATGTTTGTGCAGGGCATCAAGGGCATGTTGCGGCGCATGGCCGACGGCGGCGCGAATTATTCCGCCGCGCGCGTGCCGGGCGCCATTGACGCGCTTCCCAGCTACATCATGGAATTGCATCATTGGATCCTTTGGGCGGCCATTTGCCTGGGCTTCTCGCAGATACCTTTCATCCTGAATGTATTCTGGAGCATCAAGCACGGCGAAAAAGTCGGCGACAATCCGTGGGAAGCCACAACGATTGAATGGCAGACGCCCACGCCGCCGCCGCACGGAAATTTCACCCATCCCGTATGCGTTTACCGCGGCCCTTACGAGTACAGCGTGCCCGGTCATGTGACGGATTTCACGCCGCAAAACGAGCCCGAAACCGCCATCTTTACGAACAAAGTTCCAGCACCCGTGCATTAAAATTTCATGGAAATACCTTATACAGTCGAAGCCAGGCCGGATACCGGCATCTATAACGCCAAGGTAGGCATCTGGCTCTTCCTGGCTTCCGAAGTCATGCTCTTCGGCGGATTATTTTCCGCCTACGTGCTCCTTCGCGTCGGGGCGGATACCGGCTACTGGCCGCACGGCTGGCTCGATGTCCGGCTCGGCACGGCCAATACCATCATCCTCGCGCTCTCGGCCATCACCACGTTGCTCGCATGGGCTGCGTGCAAAGTGGGGCACATCGGAAAATTCAGGTTCTTTCACGCCTGCACGCTTACCCTGGCTGTGTGCTTTCTCGGCATCAAATCGTATGAGTACCATGACAAATGGATCCACTACGAACTCAAATTGAACGACGGGACCTTTGCCGACGGCCATCTCGTGGACAAATCTCCCGACTTTGATCTCGCCAAAAAGACCGGCACCTTCACCATCCATGGCCGGATCGTGACTGACGAGACCCTGCTTTACGATTTGCGCTCGCAAAAGGACATCCAGTTGAAGGAGATCACGATCAAGGCTTCCGATATCACGCAGATGGAAAATTATGGTCCCTGGCATAATACGTATCTGGCGCTTTATTTCACCATGACGGGCTTGCACGCCATGCACATTCTCGGTGGCAGCATTGTCATCGGCTATCTGTGGGGGCCGGGACGCCGGATGTGGAAGACGGACCGTGAACGATTCACCAATCGTATCGAAGTCTCCGGGTTGTTCTGGCACTTCGTCGATCTGGTCTGGATTTTCCTGTTTCCGATCCTATATTTGACCTGAACTATGAGCGATACTCAAAAAATCGAGAGCGCCGCGCCGCCTAAGGCGGCGGACGGGCATGAGGTGGATTTCAACAACTATCTGCGCCGTTGTCTGTACATCTTCATCGCCATCCTTGCGGCCATCACCATGATGGTGTGGATCTCTTATCTGCCGACGGCGAGCTATTCGTGGGCGTTCAAGGTGACTTTCATTTTGGCCGTGGCGACGTGCAACGCTTTCGTCGTGGCCGGGTTCCTGATGCATCTTATCTCCGAGAAAAAGATGGTTTATATGATTCTCGCGACGACGGTATTTTTTGTGATCGGCCTGTTTTGGTTGACGCTGTACGCCATGTCGGATTTTCCGACCGGCACCACGTTCCGTTGATATGTCGCTCAAAGCCTTTCATCTGATTTTTGTGACGCTGCTGACGACGCTGTCGTTTGGGTTCGCCACGTGGGGTTTTGTGTCGGACAAAATTTTAGCGGGGATCGGGGGGATTCTGGCGGGGATTTTAGTCATCATTTACGGGGTTTATTTTTTGAAGAAATTAAAAAAGATCAGTTACTTATGAAAATTGTCCGAAAGATCATCATCGGGGCGCTGGCGCTGGCGCCTTCGCCGTTGTTCGCGTGCGCCGCGTGCTATGGCAAATCCGATTCACCGCTGGCCCAGGGCATGAACTGGGGGATTTTCACGTTGCTCGGCGTCATCACGCCCGTGCTCGGCTGCTTCGCCTTCTGCTTCATCCGGATGATCAGCAAGGAAGAAGCGGCGAATAAAAAAGATAACGCCCCGAAAAATATCACCGAAATATGACCGAGTGGATGGCCATTCATCTATTGGGGATGCCCCAACTGGCGTCGAAAAACGGCGCGAGCGTAGACGCTTTGATCGTCTGGGTCCATCTGCTGATGCTCGCGCTCTTTGTCGGGTGGGTGGCGTATTTCCTGTACGCCGTCTGGCGCTTTAATAAGAAACGCAGCCCGAAGGCCGATTATGAAGGGGTGAAAAATCACTATTCGAATTACATCGAACTCATCGTCGCGGGCGTTGAGGCGGTGTTGTTGCTCGGCGTGGCGATCCCCGTTTGGGCGGATGCCGTGGATCATTTTCCCGCCGCGAAAGATTCGACCGTTGTTTATGTCATGGGGCAGCAATATGCCTGGAACGTCCGCTATGCCGGGCGGGATGGCGTTTTTGGGCGGCAGGACATGAAATATGTTTCCGAGGGCAATGTGTTTGGCGTGGACCCCACCGACCCGAACGGCAAGGACGATCTCCAGTTGCTGAACGATATCCATGTGCCCATCAATAAGCCCGTGATCGTATACGTCAGTTCCAAGGACGTGATCCATTCGTTCAAGATCGCCGCGATGCGCGTTTGCCAGGATGCCATTCCCGGATTGCGCATTCCCTGCTGGTTCATCCCCACGCAAGTCGGGCGCTACCAGATCAATTGCGCGCAACTCTGCGGTCCAGGCCATTCCGCGATGACGCAAGGGATGGTCACGGTGGAGAGCCAGGCGGACTTTGACAAATGGATCGCATCCAAAACTCCCGCGCCCGTTTCGACCAACGGAACCAGCATTTTCGAATAGCGGGTCACTCCCTGCATGACCTCGTCCCGATTGCCCCCATCCCTATGGTTTGGCGTGGTATTTCTTTTCGGGCTCCTGACGCTGGCATATTTGCTTTCATTGCTTGAGGTCAAAAGGAATGAAGTTCCGCTGCCGGTCCTTGGCCATATCGGGGCCTTCACGCTCACCAACCAGGATGGCAACCCAACCACTCTCACCGATCTGACCAATCGTGTTTGGGTGGCGGATATCATCTTTACGCGTTGCGCCGGGCAATGTCCGCGCATGACCCAACAGATGAAATCTCTCGAGGAGAAATTGCCTCCCGGCAGTGGCGCCCGGCTGGTCACCCTTACCACCGACCCTGATTACGATTCGCCGGTCATCATGAAAAGATATGGCGACCGTTTCGGCGCGGATTTCAGCCACTGGACTTTTTTGACGGGGACCAAGGATGCGATCGCCCAACTCGCCGCCAACGAATTGAAATTGAGTTCTGTCCCCATCAAGCCGGGAGACCAGAAGAACCCGGTTGACCTGTTCATCCACACCACGATCTTCGTCATCGTGGATAAGCACGCGCAACTGCGCGGCATCTTTGAGACCGGCGGCGATGGAGTGGACTGGACCAATGTCGTCGAGCCTCAGGTGCTGGGGACGATCCGCCGGCTCGAACGCGAATCATGAGCATCTACGATTTGCCGGCCGTCAACGCCTCGCTCAACGGCCTGAGCGCCGTCCTCTTGACTGCGGGATACGTTTTCATCCGCCAAAAACGCATCATCGCGCATCGCAATTGCATGATCTCGGCGTTCTGCGTGTCCATTGTTTTCCTGTGCTGTTACCTGACGTACCACACGTATCTTGCCGTTGTCCTGCATCGCGGGCCGACCCGGTTTTTGGATCCGCTTTGGTTCCGGCCGTTCTATCTGGCGATCCTGATCAGTCATACCATCCTGGCCATAGTCATCGTCCCGATGATCCTGATCACCATTACGCGCGCGCTGCGCGAGAAATTCGATAAGCACAAACAGATCGCGCGCTGGACCTGGCCGCTGTGGATGTATGTTTCCATCACCGGCGTGGTCGTTTATCTTTTGCTCTACCAGATTTTTCCGCAAAAGTAAGAGATGATTTATGGTGGCGAACCTATTGGTCCACGAAAGCCAGTTTCCGGAAAATGTCCGGCGCGATCTGCTGGAATCCCTGCGCTCGCACGCCGTCAACCACAAGTTCCATTACGACAGCATCAAGCAGACGCAAAAATGGCTCGCCCTGCACCAACAATTCTCGCCGACCCGCAACGAGGCGGATTGCCGCATTATTTATGAGCAAAGTTTCCGGGTCGCTGCCGCCAAAATAAAATCCAAACGAGTCAATGTCATCGGGCTGGGTTGCGGCGGTGGACAGAAAGACACGCGGCTCTTGAAATTGTTGAAGGCGTCCGGCAAACAGATTTTCTACACGCCGTCCGATGTCAGCGCTGCCATGGCGCTGACCGCCCGCCAGACCGCCCTTGCGGTTTTGCCGGACACGAATTGTTTCCCCTTTGTCTGCGACCTGGCGACTGCCGGCAATCTGGCCAAAGTTATCCCGACAGCGTCCCGCGCCTCACGCCTGATGACATTTTTCGGCATGATCCCGAATTTTGAGCCGGCGGACATTTTGCCCAGGCTTGCCGCCCTCGTTCGACCGGCGGACAGCCTGTTATTCAGCGCCAACCTTGCTCCGGGGAAAGATTACGCGGCCGGAATAAAACGCATCCTGCCGCAATATGACAATGAGTTGACGCGCGATTGGCTCATGGCTTTCCTCTTTGATCTTGGCGTTGAAAAATCCGACGGCGAACTGCGCTTTGAGATTGAAACGACGCGGAATGGCCTCAAACGCATCGTCGCCAATTTCCATTTTCACCGATCGCGGCGTATCAAGGTGGAGAGTGAGACGTTTCATTTCACGAAAGGCGCGAAAATTCGCCTGTTCTTTTCCTATCGCTACACACCGGCGCTCCTTCAAAAATTTCTCCGCCGGCACAAATTGGACGTCCGGCAATATTGGATCGCCAAATCGGAAGAAGAAGGCGTGTTCTTTTGTAAACGCAAGTAATGGACTTTGTTCCTTCTCCCCGTGGGCCGAAACCATGCAGTTGAATCTCACGCAAAGAGCGCAAAGGCCGCGAAGAGATTAACAAACATTCTCTTGAAGAAATGCGTATCTTCTTTCTGCCCGCCGCCGGAGGCGAGCGGTGGCTTGTGGCAGCTTGCCACTTAAAAGGCTTTCATCGTCTCCAGCACCGCCTTGATGCGCGGCACTTCGTGCGTGCGGAATAAATCTGTTTTGCCCAGGGCGGCGAGCACGGCGAAGAACGGCTCAGCGCAACGGACTTCATCCTGAAAAAATTCAAACGCATGGGGCAGGGCATGGCAGACGGGAAATCCCAATTCGCGCAGCCGGAACGTATTGAGGAAAATCTTCATCTGGTGACGCACCCGCACCGAGCTGTCCTGCAGGTTCCGGTAATAAAATCCCAGGCCGGGATCGAGGAAGATGTTTTTAACACCGGCGCGTTGCGCGATCTCGATCTGCCGTGAAAAATAATCGCGCATCATGCCGATCGGGTCTGCCCCAAAATCAAAATCGCCGACCTCACGGACGTTCTTGCCCTGGACATAACAGATGATCACAGCGGCGTTGTGCGCGGCGACTATTTTGTAGATCTCCTTTGAATTCGCGCTGCCGGTCAGGTTCAAGACATTTGCGCCTGCTTCCAGCACTGCCCGGGCGACCCTGGCCGAATAGGTTTCCGCCGAAACGGGAACTTTTGCGGCGCGCAATCGTTTGATGACCGGCAACAGTTTGGATTTTTGCGCCGCATCATTCGCGCGCGCGGCATGGGCCAATGTGGATTCCGCCCCGATATCGACCAAATCCGCCCCCTGGGTCACCAGGGTTTTCCCGCGCGCGACCGCAGCTTCCACGGAGAGGCAGACACTTTCGCGATACCACGAGTCAGCGGAGAGGTTGATGACTCCCATGATGGCGGGACGCGAATTGAAATCGAATTTTTTCCCGGCGATGGAAAATCCTTTTACGCGCGCGGACGCGGCGGCGCGGTTTTTATCCAGGAGTTCCGCCAGATTTTCCAATGTGAGCATTTTGGAAAAGGTAACGGAATGGTTGTAATCGTAAATGAAATTAGACTTCGCTTAAAAAATTCGCGCATTGAACCCTTGAACCGACGATCGCGACCGCAGCAACTTCATCAAATACAAGATGTTGTTTGGAGTAACCTGGTGCGTTTTAAAAACTCGAACGTTGCTGCGGCTCACAGAGCCGCGCTCCGAAAACTGTTTTATGGGGTTAAATCCGCACCCTTCGATGTTCGGCGTTGAATGTTGAGTGTTTCTTTTCTGCTTTCCTAAACTTCTCTCTTTCCCTTGAGTCCTGGAAAATTGGAGTGGTGCTCCCGCCCGGAATCGAACCGGGATCGGCGGATTAGAAATCCGCCGCTCTATCCATTTGAGCTACGGGGGCCAGCCGCTCCAGCGCAGGATAGCATCGAACATTCAACATTCAACATCCAACATCCAACATCCAATGAAACAAAGCGGTGTCACAGCCACCGCACTCCAAGACCTTGCGGAATTTCGACGTAATTTCACTTGTCAGGGTCGTGATGCGGGTTTATCGCCTTCCTTGAGATGGAACTCCGGGCCTCAAATAATCGGAACGCAGCGCTGACATTTACCGAAGTATTGGTGGTGCTCGCCGTCCTAATAGTGCTTGCCGCAGTGTACTTGGCAGGCGCGCCGGATCCAAACGCTAAAGATCGAGCGCAGAGTATGAACTGCGTGAACAATTTAAAAGAGATAGGACTGGCTTATAAGATATGGGAGGGCGATCATAATGATCGATTTCCCTTTTCAGTTTCAGCAACCAATGGCGGAACGATGGAATTGGCCCAAAATGGTGACGTTGTGAGCACGTTTCAAACAATGTCCAACCAACTGGCAACGCCGAAAATTTTGCATTGTACGGCGGATTCCGATAATGATTATGCCGCAAATTTCTCGCCCGACTTTTCCGCTAAAAACATCAGTTATTTTGTTGGCGTGGATGCCGACGAGAATAACCCAAGCTCAATTTTGGCAGGCGACGATAATTTTGAGATTGGCGGCACGCCAATCAAGTCTGGCCTGGTTACAGTTATGAAAAATGCTGATATCGGTTGGACCTCAGCACGTCATAAGTTTGACAAAACAAAATGGACGTTATCACGCCAAAAGAATATCGGGAACATAGCTTTCGCAGACGGGAGCGCCTTTCAGATGATCTCATCAAGTCTGGCCACCAATTTTTCAAATGGCAGCACGCGCCTGGCGATTCCGTAAATGAAACTACAGACTTCAAATAAGAGAATTGGACTTGAAATGAAGTGCATTTTTAAAGCTCGCCCTCATCCTGACCTTCTCCCCCAGGAGAAGGAACATCGAGAGGTTACTTTTGATTATACAATGGCCTCCTGACAGATTCCGCTGTCCTACTACAACCAAAGCGCCAAGCGTTTTCCCCTCTCCCTGGAGGAGACTTGAGCCGTTTGGGAAGCGGCGAAAGAAGTTCGTCCCGCATTGCGACGAAAGCCCGTTAGGGCCGAACGAGCGGGGGCGAGAGGGTCAGCACCGGGGGAGGAGGTCTTTAACTGAATTATGCGTGTTTAATTGTATCAATCTTCGTCCCGGCGAAATGGCAGGAGCCGAAGACATCTTTTTTGACTTCGCGGAATGCCGGGAATTCATCTTTGCATTTGGGCATCTGCGCAATGGGACAGCGCGGATGGAACGGACAGCCGCTGGGCGGATGGATGGGTGAGGGGACGTCACCGGGCAAAACGATGCGCTGGCGCTTCGTTTCCGGGTCCACTTCCGGGATGGCGGAGATCAGGGCCTGGGTATAAGGATGCTGCGGGTCGCCGATGAGCGCCTTGGCTTCGGCGGCCTCGACGATCTTGCCGAGATACATCACCAGCACACGATGGCTGATATGCTCCACCACGGCCAAATCATGCGCAATAAAGAGGTAGGCGATGCCGTGCTGTTGCTGGAGGTCGCGGAGCAGGTTGATGATCTGCGCCTGCACGGAGACATCCAATGCGCTAACGGGTTCATCGCAGATGATGAGCTGCGGCTCAACGGCCAGGGCGCGGGCGATGCCGATGCGCTGGCGCTGGCCGCCGCTGAATTCGTGCGGATATCGTTGCGCGTAAATCGGGTCAAGGCCGACGGCTTGCAGCAATTCGGCGATGCGCTTTCGCCGCGCGGATTTAGTGTCGGTCAGTTTATGGATGTCGAGCGCCTCACCGACGATCTGCTCCACCGTCATGCGCGGATTGAGCGAGCCGTAGGGATCCTGGAAAATCATCTGGAACTTGCGCCGCCGCGCGCGCAGCATCGCGCCGCCCATTTGCGTGATGTCCTCGCCATTGAGGAGGATGCTGCCGCTGGTGGGTTCGACGAGCCGCACGATGGCGCGGCCCAGGGTGGTCTTGCCACAGCCGCTTTCCCCGACCAGCCCAACCGTCTCGCCGGGCGCGATGGTGAAGCTCACATCGTCCACCGCCTTCACCGATTCATGGATGCGGCTGAACAACCCGTGTTTCACGGGAAAATGCACTTTCAGATTTTTGACTTCGAGCAGTGCGCTCATGCAAATATTAAAAGATTCAAAATTAAGCTCCGTTGGAGCGCAATCTTTATACCCAGAAATCGTTAAATAATAAAGCTCCGTTGGAGCGGCATATTAAATTTCGAAGGATGATGCCGCTCCTACGGAGCTTAACTTGATTTGGAGATTACCTACAAAGATGTCGCTCCTAACGGAGCTTCGAACGGTTGCCGGGTTGAAAGTTTCCTTTCGCGGCTTCAGCTAGTTTTTTGTGGATGCGCGGAGGCGTTCACTTCCATCCGCAACCGAGCGCCCGGATGAGATTCACGGATGCGGTCAACCGCGCCCCCTGCAATTCCACGGCGCTGCGCTCCTCATTCAAAGCGTCAGTCTGCGCGGTGGCCACATCGAGATAAGTCACCAACCCGGCCTTGTAGCGGTTATTCGCGATATCCAGGGTGCGCCGCGAAGAGGTGACCGCTTCATTGTCAGCGTCCCCTTCAGCAGCGAGCAACCGTTGCGCAGCCAGTTCATCCTCCACATCGCCGAACGCATTTAAAACGGTTTGGCGATAATCGGCGACGGTTTCGTTATAGGCGGCCCGGGCGCCGGCCAGGTTCGCGCGATTCAAACCGCCGGTAAAGATCGGCAGCTGGATGGATGGGCCGACCGACCAAAGGCGGCTCGACCAATCGAACCACGAGCTGGCATCAACCGATTGAAAACCGGCGAGGCCATTGATCCGGACGGTCGGAAAAAACGCGGCATCGGCAACCCCGATATTCGCATTGGCCGCCGCCATGCGACGTTCAGCGGCAGCAATGTCAGGACGATGCTCCAGCAATTCGCTGGGCAATTCCGCCGGAACATCGGGGACGGCAGTTTTTCCCGAAACATCCGCGGCGATAAAAAAATCAACCGGTGATTGCCCGCAAATGATGGCGAGCGCATGGAGCGTCTCGGCGCGGCGCAATTGAATATCCGGCTTTTGCGCCTCTGCGGTGCGCAATTGCGTCTCGGCCTGCGAGACATCCAGGTCGGAGGCGATCCCGCCGCGGCGGCGGTTTTGGGTCAATTCAAACGAGCGCCGGTCTGCTTCGATGGTATTGGTGATCAGGTTATAGTCGGCATCCAGGGTCCTCAGCTCGAAATAATCGTTGGCGACCTCGGCGGCGACATCCAATTTCGCCGACTCGAGATCATCCGCGCTGGCAATAAAACTCGCATGGGCCGCCTGTGATTCCCGGCGCACCCGGCCCCACAGGTCGATTTCCCATCCCAGGTACAACGGCGCAGTGAAGGTATTATATGTCTCCGACTTGCCGGCAGCCACCCCGCTTTGAGGTTCATTGACGCTGGTGCGTTGGCGATTGATATCACCGTTGGGTGTTCCGCCAGCGGTCAATTGCGGAAAAAATTCTGAACGCGTTGCCGCGAGCGAAGCCTGGGCCTCTTCGAGTCGCGCTGCCGCCGCCGCCAGGTTCTGGTTGTTCGTCAGTGCGATCGATTCCAGGGTGTTCAATCCGGAATCGTTGAAGACCTGCCACCATTCACCGCGCGGCAGATTGGCGGATGGCTCAGCAACTTTCCAGACCACGCCGTTGGTCCCGGCAGCGGGTTCGACGAACGCCTTGGGCATGGGCTGGTTCGGCAGCGCCCCAGGGCGATGATAATCCGGCCCGACGGCGCAGCCGGCCAAAACGGCGCCGAACGCAAAAATTGCGGTGAAAGCGGAATTTCTCATTTCGCAGAATTGTTTCCGTCCGGCTTGGCGATCTGCACGTTCATGCCATCGGTGATGGAATCGGGAGGATTATCCACCACGCGGTCATTGGCCTGCAAACCATCCAGCACCTCGATGACATCGCCGAAATCGCGCCCAAGTTTCACGGAACGCAGATGCACCATGTTGCCGGCGTCAAGGACGGCCACTTGCGTGCCCTGCGCGCGAAAGATGACGGCGTTATCTGAAACGGTCAGCACTTTTGGGGCGGCGCTTTCATTAAAACGCACCTGGGCATAACTGCCGGAGAGGATCTGGCCGTTCGGATTGGGCACTTGCAATTCCACCCGCAATGTCCGGGTGACCGGGTCCACTGCGCCGGCGGTGCGCGTGACCTTTGCTTCGAAGGGCCGTCCGGGGATCTCCTGGAAAGTCACTTCCGCCACCTGGCCGGTCGCGATCCCGTAAATGTATTGTTGAGGCACCTGGACATAGATGCGCAGCGGATCCGTTTGCGCCATGCGAAAAAGTTCCGCGCCACTATCGGCGGCGATCAATTCGCCGATGTCGGTGTTGCGCTCGGTGACGATGCCATCGAAAGGCGCGGTCACGTTGTCAAATTTCTTGAGGTCTTCCAGGCGTTGGAGATTTGCTTTGGCTGCTTCGACATTCGCCTGCTGCAAAACATAATCAGATTGTTTCTCGGCGGTTTCCTGATCGCTCACGCTGGCGGTCTTGAGGAGTTCCGTCCAGCGGTCGGAAGTGACTTTGGCCAGGTTGAGCGCGGCCTTGGCCTGGTCCACCTGAGCCCTGGCTTGCGCCAATTGCTCGTCCAACTCCGGCGTTTCAATCTTAGCCAGCACTTGCCCGTTGGTCACATGGTCGCCGATGTCCACGTACCAATTTTCCAGGTAACCGCTTGCGCGGGCATGGATGGAAGCCTGGATAAACGCCTGCACATCCGCGGGCAACGGGGTGCCCAAATCCGGGGCGGCCGGCACGGGCGAAATGACCGTCACCGTGAGTGTCGAATCAGCGCGCGTGTCCGCCAGCAGCTTGCGATGGGCGAGCCAGCGCGGCACGAAGCCGATGACGAGGCCGATGACAATGAGGATGACGACGATTTCCGCGACGCGCCGCAATCGGATGGGCGGCGGGCCGGAGGGCGATGAAGGTGCGGTTGTGTTCATGGCGTTAAAGTTGGATGGTTCGGCTGCGGTTTATGATGCCGGTGCATGAAACTGAAAACGACCGGCACAAAAAACAGGGTGGCGATGGTGGCAAAAACCAGGCCGCCGATCACGGCGCGGCCGAGCGGCGCATTTTGTTCGCCGCCTTCGCCCAGGCCCAGGCTCATCGGCGACATACCGATGATCATGGCCAGCGCGGTCATCAAGACTGGACGGATGCGGCTGATACCCGCATCGAGCGCGGCCGTCACGGAGTTCACCCCACGATGAAGATTTTCGCGCGCGAAGGAGACGACGAGCACGGAATTGGCGGTCGCCACGCCCATGCTCATGATGGCCCCCATCAACGCGGGGACGCTTAAGGTGGTTTGCGTCAAAAACAAACCCCAGATCACACCCGCCAGAGCGCCGGGCAGCGCCGTGATGATGATGAAGGGGTCCAGCCAGCTTTGAAAATTCACCACCAGCAGGAAATAGATCAGGATGATGGCCATGACTAAACCCATGCCCAGGCCCACATAACTGGCGCGCATCGTTTCGGCCTGGCCGCGCAGGATGATACTGCTGCCGCGAGGCAGGTCCTTTTTGATATTATTGACGAGCGGCTGGATATCGCTAAGGACGCCCCCGAGGTCGCGCCCATCCAATCCGCCGTAGACATCGATCACCGGCATGACGTTGTAGTGCGAGACCACCGGCGGAATCTCAATGCGTTTGAGACTGGCGACGTTCGCGAGAATCTGGTCTCCAGAACGGCCCGCGCTGACCGGCAGGGCGTTGAGTTGTTGCACAGAATTGATGGCATATTGCGGCGCGCTGACGTTGATCAAGTATTGCACGCCCACATTGGGGTTAAGCCAAAAAGCCGGCTGCACCTGGCTGCTGCCGCTCAAGCCCAGCAGGACGGAGTTGGCCACGCTCTGGTCCGACAATCCAAACTCGGCGGCTTTGTCGCGGTCGACGGTGATCTGGAATTGCGGCAAATTGTTGGGCTGTTGCACGCGGACGTCCACCGCGCCGGGCACCTTATGGATTTCATCAGCCAAACGCACGGCCAGCTCGCGATTGGCGACCTGGTTGTTGCCAACGATCTGGATGTCATAAGGCGCGGGCAGGCTGAAATTCAGGGTCTGGCTCACGATATCCGCCGGCAAAAAATAAAACAACACGCCGGGAAACTCGCGGCTTAATCGCTGGCGCAGTTCGCGCACGAAATTTTGCGTCGGCGCATGCCCGGGCTTGAGCGAAACCATGACATCCGAGTCGCCCGGGCCGATCACACCGCTGGTATTGTAACTCAGGTTGATCGAGGAATTCGGGATGCCGATGTTGTCGAGGATGCCGCCGAGCTCATCGGCGGGAACAACCTGGTGGATGACGTTGTTGACTTCGCCGGCGAGGCGCTCAGTTTCCTCGATCCGCGTCCCGGTCGGCGCCCGGAAGTGCAACAAAAATTGTCCCGTATCCACAGCAGGGAAAAAATTTCTTCCCAGCGCTAAAACCAGCAGCCATGAACACACACAGAACGCCAGAAAAAGAGGAGCAAAGGTTTTGCGATGCTCAAAACAACTGGAGAGCAACGCGCGATAACCGTTTCGAAAACGGTCGAATCCGGTCTCAAACAAACGTTGAAAGCGGATGAACGGCAGGATCCAAAACGGCACGTTCGATTCGTCGATGTGTTCACCGTGTAATTTCACACCGCGGTAAAGCCACATCACCAGCGTCGGCACCAGTGTCCGCGAAAGAAGGTAGCTGGCCAGGATGGCGAAGACGACGGCTTCCGCCAGTGGCACAAACAAAAAACGCGCTACTCCCGAGAGAAAAAACATCGGGACAAAGACGATGCAGATGCAAAGTGCCGACACGAAGGCCGGCAAGACGATCTCTTGCGAACCTTTGAGGATGGATTCTTCCAGCGGCTGGCCCGACGCCATGTGCCGGTGAATGTTCTCGATCGTGACTGTCGCATCGTCGACCAGGATGCCGACCGCCAAAGCCAAACCGCCGAGCGTCATCAGGTTGATCGTCTCCCCAAGCGCACTTAATGCCGCGATGGAACAAAGCACGGCCAGGGGGATGGAGAGGGCGATGATAAACGTGCTGCGCCATGAGCCCAGAAATAACAGGATCATCGCCGCAGTCAGCACGGCGGCGATCACGCCTTCCTTCAACACACCGCTGATGGCCGCGCGCACAAAGAGAGATTGATCGGCAAATTCCTTAACCTTCAGGTCGGGCGCGAGGACATGCACCGCGTCCATCACGCGGGGCAGCTTCGCTTTGACTCCTTCCACCACATCCAATGTTGAGGCGTTGCCCGCTTTCATGATCGTCAGCAATGCGCCGCGCACGCCATCCTGGCGCACCGCATTTTGCTGGGGCGTATATCCGTCATGGACTTGCGCCACGTCGCTCAGATAGATGGTCGCGCCATCGACCATCTTGATGGGCAGATGGTTCAAGTCGTCGATCAGTTTCGCGTTCGTGTCCACCGCCACGGAATATTCTGTCGGCCCGATCTTGGCCGTGCCGCTGGGCAGCACGAGGTTTTGCGCGTTGATGGCGGCGATCACGTCCTGCGCCTGGATGTTCTTGGCTTTGAGCGCCGACAGGTTCAGGTCCACTGCCACGACGCGAGCTTTTCCGCCATAAGGGTAGGGGATCATCGCCCCGGGAACAGTCGCCAGGCCGACGCGCACCTGGTTGGCCGCGGCGTCGTTCAATTGCTGTTCGGACATCTTCGAGCTGCTTAAGCTGTATTGCAGGATGGGGACCGTCGAGGCGTTATATTGGATGATCAGCGGTGGCGTGATGCCCGGCGGCATCTGCTTCAAGACGGTTTGCGCCGTCGCCGTGATCTGCGCCACGGCAGCTTCCACCGAGGCTCCCGGTTGCAGGAAAACTTTGACGACCCCGATGCCGTTATACGAGGTGGATTCGATGTGCTCGATGTTGTTGACCGTCACCGTGAGGGAACGCTCATGCACATAAACGATGCGCTGCTCCATCTCTTTGGCGTCCAGGCCCGTGTATTGCCAGATGATGCTGACGACCGGGATATTGATGGCCGGAAAAATGTCCGTCGGCGTCCGCATCAGGATGAACGGCGTCAGGATCAACAACAACAACGCCGCCACCACGAACGTGTATGGCCGGCGCAGCGCTAAAAGGACAATCCACATATCATTTCACGATTAAACAACAAAAAAACGTCCGGCAAAAATTGGCTTAACCCGGCCGTGTTTGGAAAACAATTCGTCTTCACTCCAACCTTTACCCTCATTTGTAAATAACTGTTTAGTCAACAATCTTACTTGAAACATTCAATCATCGTCCCGGTTTTCAAGCAGCCAGCTCCCGGGCGCCCACGATATCCATGACCGCTGGTTCCAATTCCTCAAGGACCTTGAGATCATTGTGAATTTTGGCGTACAGCAACAAACCCAGCGCGGTCGAATAGATGCGTTTGGCGCCGGAATGAGGATCAATGGAAACAAGCCCCTCTCGCTGGGCATCGCGTAAGGCGCTCTCCACGTACCGGAGGTTGCGATCCATCAATTCCTGGGATTTGGCGCGGATCTTTTCATCCTGGGTCGCCACTTCCGTGCCCAGGCTTGCATAGGGACAACCGCAGACGTGGCCATACTTGTCGGCCTTTTGTTTCTGCCGCTCCCAGATATGTTTACACCAGAGTTCCAGCCGTTCCAATGGGGGGATTTGCGGGGAAAAAATCCGGTCCAGTTCCGGTTGTTTCTCCCGCCAATGCACTTCGTAGGCCTCAACTGCGAGATCGGATTTCGACGGGAAAAAATGATAAAAGCTGCCCTTGTTCACATGGGCGCGATCGCAGATGTGGTCCACGCTCACCGAACCATAACTCTGGTTCCAGATGAGATCGAAAGCCACCTGCAGCAGCTTCTCTTTGGCATCACTCGGTCTTCCCATAATTCGTTATCGTAAATTAAAAATGTCAAGGCCGGACCAGCCGCAAGTTCACGAAGCATATCATTGTTGACCGAGTGGTCAAGTGCTTTGCTGTGGGGTGAATAACCCATGTCTCGTAAGAAAAGTCGAAGGGTGATAGACCATGGTCCGCCGATTTATCGGTGCGTTTACGATTCAATCAAACCGAGTCCCGCAGGGGACGGCGGATCTTTTCGAGTGGGCTCATGTTTTTCCGTGCAAGTAAAACGGAGATGTCATCAGGCAAAGCGCCAGATTGATATCGGACCAAATCTACAAGGTTTTTAGCGGATTTTTCCAGGTCATCGCCAAGTGCAACTGCAACAATTCGTTCCGTGCTCGTGTATTTCAATAAACCATCGCTTGCAACCAGCAATGTGCCATTTAATGAATCTCGCTCAAAACCGAAAGGTGTGGCCACACCCATGCCGAGAAACGGCTTGCGACTTTGATTGCCTGTAAGATTGTCTAAGCCCGATGCGGAAATGCACCAAGCACCAGAATCGCCAACACTTGCTCCAACGATACCACTTTCCGAAATAACAACGAGTACACAAGTTGTTTCACCAACATTTTCTGCGGCGACCATTTGTTGGTCAATGGATCTGAGAAATTCACATAATCCACGTGGACTAAATTTAGCATGCTGAATTGTTTGCTTAACGCGATTTGCAACAAATTCTGCTGCTTCAGCAGCGCCACTTCGTCCTCCTGCGCCATCTGCGACTACTAAGACAAGGTTTGATCCCGACCAATAAATTTCAGCACGGTCTTGAAGCTCTTTGCCGCCAGCATGAATTTGTTTTGCCGTTGCAAACATGATTTATTTCCAAAACGGGCATCTCACGAAACGGCCGGGTTCCACCTCGACCAGTTCCGGGATTTTTTCCGAACATTCCGGTTTGGCGATCTGGCAGCGTGGGGCAAAGCGGCAGCCGGGCGGGAAATTGCCGATGCGCGGGACATTGCCGGGAATCGCCGAGAGACGGTCGGCGCCGCCATGCAATTTTGGCACGCTCGCCATCAACGCCTTGGTGTATGGATGCAACGGCCGGCGCAGAAGTTCCTTCGCGGGCGCCAGTTCGACGATTTGTCCGGCATACATCACGGCCACGCGGTCGGCCATGTCGCCGACGATGCCGAGATTATGGGTGATGAGCAGGATGGCCATGCCGAGCCGCTTCTTGAGGTCGCCCAGCAGTTCGAGGATTTGCGCCTGGATGGTCACGTCCAGGGCGGTCGTCGGCTCGTCGGCCACGAGCAATTTGGGTTCGCTTGCCAGCGCCATGGCGATCATCACGCGCTGTTGCATGCCCCCGGACATCTCGAACGGATAATTGCGGATGCGCGATTCCGGCGCCGGGATGCCCACGAGTTTGAGCAGGCGGATGACCTCGTCGTCGGTGGCTTTCTCCGGCCGGTGTAATTTGAGCGATTCCTTGATCTGGTTGCCGACGCGAAAAACCGGATTCAGCGCCGCGCCTGGTTCCTGGAAAATATAACTGACTACGCCGCCACGGATCTCCCGCAATTCGCGCGGCGACAATCTTAAAACATCGCGCCCATTCAACAAAATTTCTCCGCCGACGTAATTGGCGGGCGGGGTGGGGACCAGCCGGGCGATGGAAAGGGCGGTCACCGTCTTGCCGCAGCCGCTTTCGCCGACCAGGCAGACAGTCTCGCCGGCGCCGATTTGGAACGACACATCGTCAATCGCCCGCAACGCCCCGGCGTTTTTGCCGAAGTCCATTTTCAGGTTTTTGATCTCGAGCAGATTCATGATTGTTTCATCGTTTGGCCATGCCCGTCTCAGGGAAATGACAGATGATAATACATCTGGTTGTTCGATGGCACGATGGTATATGGCGGGCCGGCGGTATTCGTCACCCACGGTCCCTGCAAATTGGTCGTCTGCAACAAGGTCCCGGTTTTCCAGGTCAGCACCGGATTTTCAACGCCGGTTTGCATATAAAGATAGTTGGTCAATCCATACACGTACACACTGCTGGTACTCCCCACATAGACTTTCCCGTTCGCAATCGTTGGGCACGTCATTTTTATGAAAGCGTGGATGCTTCCCGTCCACAGGACTTTGGGAAATTTCACTGCGTCGTAGGCCCGGAGATTGTTATCGGTCCCGATCTCCCACAGGACTCCGCCGGTATTTCCGTTGGCCGAAAGTGAAAGGCCGCCGCATTTATCCGCCTGCGAGGCAGACGATGCGCCTAATGGCGTCGTGTTGATGTTCGTGCCGGTAAATAAATACGATTTGGTGGTGTTGTCGCCGTGCATGAGGAAAAGATACTGGTTAGTCGGTCCCTGCCAATAAACCGGCGATGGGCCGACCGTGTTACCCGATGTGCTTTGGGCTCCGAATGTTTGCACAAAACTGCCGACATGTCCCATGTTGTTGATATTGGCCAGGCACAGATTGGTATCCTTGCCCATGCCCACCACATAATTCCCCGGCAACAGCACCGGCCCTCCCGAGCCGAAGTCCTGGTCACGCATGCTGAGTGCCGACCAGTTTGCGGGCGTGGCATAATCGAGCACTGACAAACCGGGGCTGAGTTTGATCATGGACATGCCAAAGTTGCTCGTGCCGTCAAAAGTTCCGTTTCCGGTCATCACATAAATATTTCCATTGGTGTCCGCAGCCGGCGCCATGCCCCCGGACCAAATCCCGGCCTGCGAGCCAGTGGGAGTGGTATTGAAAGTGTAAAGCAGCGTCAGGTTCGTGGCATTGTAGCCCAACACAAAACCGTGATAGGCGCCCTGGTCGCAGTGCGAGGCATAGCACAAGTACACTACGCCGTTCAACAGCAGCAGTCCGGTGCGTTGATGCTCCAGGGTGGCGCTAAAACCGGTGGCCGCTACCGTCACGGGCCCGCCAAATTTCTCATTGCCCGTTGTGATATCCAGCGCATGCAGCTTGTGGGAGGGGCCTGATGCCAGTTTTGTTTCCACATAGAGCGTGCCGCTGTCTGGATCGATCACCGGAGTACCCGTGATTCCGACCACCGGCTGCAAATCTGTGCAGGAGGGGGAAAAAGGCACGCCAAGATTGACGTGCCAATAAGCGATGCCCGGCGTATCCGCGTCAAAGGCATACACGCTGTTGCTTTCCGTGCAGATAAACAACACGTTGTGCGTCCCGCCGGAGATGCTCAAATTTTGAACGAACAGCGGCTGGGCATAAACCTGGGCGTCAACGGCGTTTGTGAACAGGGCGCCGAATGAGGTCGCTACATTGGTCGGCGTCAACAGGGTTTCCTGCAGGTTGGCCCCGTCGCGTGAGAGGTCATTGTGTTGGGTCAACACGTTCACCGCCATAACGGGCAGTGATAGCAATATGATGGCGACCAAAGTAGCGATATTTTTTTTCATAATGACTTCGTGTCCGCCGCGTCTCTTAAACCATCGCCGAGAAAGTTGAAAGCCAGAACGGTGACAAAGATCGCCGCGCCCGGAGCCAGCAGCCACGGATAGCTTTGCAGATATTCGGTATTTTGCGCAGCCGTGAGCATGTTACCCCAGCTTGCGCTCGGTTCCTGGATGCCGACGCCGAGGAAACTGAGGACGACTTCGCCCAGGATGTAATACGGCACGCTCAACGTCGCCGCCACGATGACGTACGAAAAGGTGTTCGGTAAGATATGGCGGACGATGACCCGCAGATGGGATTGGCCCATGGACCGCGCCGCCAGCACGTATTGTTGCTCGCGCAATGAGAGCGTCATGCCGCGGATCACGCGGGCCATGCTTGCCCAACCGATGAAACTCAGGATGACGATGATCATCGCATAGACCTGCGCGGAACTCATGTCGGCTGGAAAGGCGTTGCGCAAGGAGATGATCAGATACAGCGCGGGAATGGACATGATCAATTCGCAAAACCGCATGATGACCGTATCCGTGGCGCCGCTGAAATAACCCGAGATGCCGCCGATGATCAGGCCGAAGGCGAAGGAAAGCGCGATGCCCACGATGCCGATGGACAGGGAAATCTGTGAGCCATAGAGCAGGCGCGAAAACGTGTCCCGCCCGAATTGGTCCCCGCCGAAAAGATAAATCGGATATTTGTCATCGCCAGTTCCGAAGAAATGGAGGGAAGTCGGGATGAAGCCGAATAATTTATAACTGTCGCCGTGGGTGAAAAAATGTAGCGGCCGGGTGTCGCCCGGAATCACATGATAGTTGAAGTCATCGCCACTGGATTCGTAGCGCTCGACGACCAGGTGAAATTGTTGCAGGTGCGGCCAATTCGGCGGATGAAACGAATTATCAGTATCATTGTGGTGATAATCGTATGGCGCGATGAATCCGGCAAAGAGCGAAACCGTGTAGAGGAAAATCAAGATCACCCCGCCGGTCATGGCGATCTTTTTTCGTTTGAGCCGCAGCCAGAACAATCGCCACGGCGAAAGAACGGCTTTCACTTCGGCGGTTGGGGTTGGCCCGGCGCTTTCCATTTACTTCGTTAAGCTTAACCGGAAAAAAGCGGCCCTTCAATTTTGTTTTGTGCGGTCCGGCTGGCGTTTCAGGATCTCAACCCCAAATTTCCCGTTTTTCAGCGGCTCATCCCCGAATAATTGGACGGGTTGATAGTTTGTGCGGACCCATTGCATCAAGTCGTCCCCGAAGCCGGGCGAGCCGAAATAGCCGACGCCAAACTCCGAGCTATCCCGTTCGACCAGGTAGATATAATCCGGCGGATTTTGTTCAAAGGCCGCCGTCATCTTCACCGGCCCGAGCGCATGCATGATGACCGGTTCCCAGGACAGGCAGGGCGTCGGATTTGGATGACGGGTCAGGAAATTCAGCATCACCCCTTCCGGCAAAACCGCCAGGGTCGAATCAGATGGAATATTTTTACTCGTCCACTCTAGTGCCGTGGAGATATTTGTTCCGGGAGAGCTAAAAGCGAAAATTTTGTCCGCGCTCGTTCCCACCGCCACATTTTTCCCGGCATAAACCAGTTGGGACTGGTAAAACAAGCTTCCAAAACCGATGAACAGGGGAACGCCCAGGGCGATGCAAAATTGACGGCGCGGCACCGCGAATCGCGCTTCCAAAAGATTTGGCAGCAGCCAAAGGAGCAGGTAAAGGGCGCTCACAAAGGCCGGCATCCCCAGCGTGAACCCGTAATGCACGATGCGCGGGAACAATCCCATTTTTGACAACAACACCAGGCTAAAGATGCTCCACAAAAATGGGAATGCCGATGCCGGTTGCGCGGACCGTTTCCGGTATTCGCGATAAATCAAAACGCATGCGCAGAGATTCAATAGGGGAAGCGCTGCGCCGCAGGAACGCCAATCGAAACAAGCCGCGCCCAGGATGAGCGGAGAGATCAGCAGCAGATAAATGATCCCCGGCGAGAGCTTCAATCGCGTTTCCAGATTTTTCTGGTGCTTCAATGCCAGTGCGTAAATGGCAATGATCAGGACAATCCCGATAGATTGAATGATGATCTGTTCAAAGCGAAAGCCGGGTTCATCAAGGCCCAGGCACCAACGGTAAAACGGATTGTTGATGACTCCCGGTTGGAACAGCGGCAGCCATCCGCCTAAAACCGAGCGCAAACTGGTATGCCAATCTTCCACGCGAAGAAACAGAAAAAAGAAAAACAATAATGGCAGCAATGCGGCCCCCAAAAAGGCCGCTGCCGATTTTGCCGCATTGGAGCGCGGCTCTGTGAGCCGCCACAAGCTGGAAACGTCATGTTCGCTGCGGGTCATAGACCCGCGCTCCGAAGTAAGGACGAAAAGGACGAACGCAGCGGCAATGCAGACGGCGAGCGCAAAAAAAATGTCCGGTTTGGTCAGAAAAACCAGTCCGCTGCAAAAACCCGCGGCCACGGCATACCGCAGGCGTGTTTTGGCGAGCCAATCCGAGAGAAGCGCGACGGTGAGAATGGACAGTAACAGGCCGTGCAGCGCTTCATGGGAATACGGCGAGATGTAGTTGTAGTTTCCCGTCAGGGTATATTCGTTGAACGCGAAAACCAGGACGATGCCCAGGCAGATCGCGGTGGCCACGAACATATTTGCGGCGGCCAGAAACCGGCGATAAACCAAAACGATAGTTGCCCCCACGAAGATCAAGTTAGCGGTGGTCAGCGTGAGGAATGAGGCGCCGAAGAATTTGAAGAGCAGGGCGTTGAAGTATTGCGAAAACGGACCGCCGCCGATGTAAAACAAGTCGCGATACAACACTGCACCGGTGGAGATCCTCCACGGCATGTACAATTGCCCGCCGAAATCGACGATGAGGTCCGGCCATTTGCCCCAGGTCAGCGCGGCGGCGATGGCGAAAACAATCGCGACAAGCGACAGCCCGAAACGGCTGGAGCCCGTGAAATGGTTTTCAGTTTTTGTGATAAAACTTTTTCTGCCAGGCGGATTGTTTTTTGCCGGCCTCGCGCAGGAACGGCGCGAGCGCGCCGATGTTCAAAAAGCGTTCGTTGACCCAATGCCACGGCTGCTTGAGCGGGCGCGTGAAATCCACGAACAAGACCACGCGATAGCCGTCGGTGTCGTTCCAGACTTCGTGGTTGTAGGTGTCGTCAAAGATGAGCGATTTGCCTTCCGTCCAATTGCGGAAATCATTGCCGATGCGGATGCGGACTTTCTCACGCGGCTCGGGCACGAGCAGGCCCAGGTGAAACCGCAACACGCCGTTATAAGCGCCGCGGTGCGCGGGGATATGTTTGTGCGGCGACAGGATGGAAAAGAACGCCGTCTTTACGCCGGGAATCTTCCCGAGCAATCGCATCGTCTCAGGACAGCGCTTCGCGTTCTCCGCGCAATCCATGCCGATGCCCAGGAGAAAGAAGGTCTTCCAATCATTGTCCGTTTGGATCGATTCGACTTCCTTAAGAATGTCCTGGAAACTCGGGATCTGGTCGCGGAACTTCATCACGCTGTCCAGCTCGGCGCGGATTTTTTTCCAATCTGCTTCCACCTCCGCCGCCCAGGGAAAAGTTTTCACCTCATAGATCTGCGGGTCGCCGTTGATGGAGACGCTGGCGATGAAACTTTCGAGCTTATCCTGCAACCAGAGGCCGAATCGGCCGGAAAGGGTTTTGGGCGGCGCGAGCCGGTGTTTTCTATCGGAAAAATTTGTGCCCGCCGTGGGCGGGGCAACCGTTGGATTCACAGTCGTTTCCGTCATGGGTCAAACTGTAATCCAATGCGAAAATTTTTCAATTTCGCAATTTGTTGGCAACGCCGGGCATAATGATAGATTACAAGCAGATGCAGACGATGACGATTGAACCTAACAAGTCATTTGTATGGCCAAAAGGGCTGCGATTGGTTTCAAATGAGAATGTCACAATAGTTCTGCCAGGTGCCTTGATTCGCAATGGGGAGCAAATAGGAACCATTCTGAAAACATCAGATGGAACTGAAATCGGGTTCGAAGAATCGAAAAATCCAGATGAGCTATTTACCCGCATCATTCTCAAGGTCTCAAAAGGAAATGAGATATGCATTAATCGCGCAACACAAGCGATGCTTGTTTGTGAATCTGAACTGCCGATAACCTTTCAAGTGGAGGACTGATGGAAACCTCAGTCCGGCAATATCAGGCGAGGTCAATTTTGTGGAAATTGAAAGAAGGCAACATTCTTGATGAGCCGGCTGATGTGCTGGTTTGCTCGGCGAATACATCCTTAAATCTTTCGGGTGGTGTCGGTGCTGATTTGCTGGGTCGTTACGGGACGAAGATGCAAAACGAGTTGCATCGGATTTTAGCTGCACGAACTCCGCGTGTGGCCCAACAGGGTGAAGTTATTGCATATTCTGGAGCCGAGCTTCCTTATCAAGCAGTGTTGCACGCCGTGGCTGTTGATGGTTGGTATCATTCCACCCCTGAGATAATTCGGGAAATAGTCAAAAAATCATTCCAGATGGCGATGAACCTTAATGCACAGAAAGTTGCTTTGACCGCTCTTGCAACTGGTTTTGGCGATTTATCTTTAATAGATTTTGCCGACGCTATCCGCCCATTATTTGCTCGGGATTTTTTTCCCATTAAGGAAGTTTGCATTTGCCTGATTGAAGATTCCCATTTGAATCAGTTTGCCGACAATCTTTTCACTTCAAAAGACTGTTGATCTTCTCGACGGTAAACCCATATAGCTTAACAATTTTATGCCTGGATTTATGGCCGCGGATGATTTCGATGCAGTTGCGGGCGCAGTGTAGTTTTTCTGCGAGAAATTCCACCAGGGCTTCGTTAGCCGCCGAATCGACTGGCGGCGCGGTGACCTTGATGTTCAATTCGTCGCCCAGCGGTTCACCGATCTCATTGGCCGAGGCGCGCGGCTGAAGTTTTACTGAGAGCAGGACGCCGTCCGCTTCTGCGCGGAGACAATTGGACACATTATTTATCTTCCGGGTTCAGGTTTTTAAACACCATTGCCGCCAGCGCGCCGGCGGACAGGTCGGCCACCAGATAGATCCAGATATTCGAGAGCTTTTCGAGGCCCATGAGCGTGATGCCGGTTGCGACCGCCGGATTGAACGCGCCGCCGGAAATGCCGCCGACCGCGAAGGCCATCACCATCACAGTAAATCCGATCGCCAGGCCGTAATTGGAATTACCCGCCGTGGCCTTGGCCGTGGCAACGTTCAAGACCACATATGCCAGCGCAAACGTGCCGACAAATTCCGCGATCAGTGAAGGGACGATATTGATGTCATGGGGCGTCATGTGCGGATCGCCCTTGAGAAAAATCACCATCAGGCCCGCCACCACCGCCCCGATGATCTGCGATACCCAGTAGGGCGCCACATCCGCCATGGCGCAGCGGCCGCGCAACCAGACGGCGAGGGTCACCGCCGGATTATAATGTCCACCGGAAACGTGGCCGCCGGCATAGACCATGATCATCAAGGCCGAGCCGATGGCCAGTGGCGCCAGATCACCAAGTTTTCCCGGATCCATAACTGTCATGCCGACAGTAAAAACGAGAAAGAACGTGCCGATAAATTCTGTCAGGTATTTCTTCATAAGAGCCTTACTTTAAAAATCCTGTCAAACGCGGGCCGCGCTGGCCAGCAAAATTTAGCGACGATATTCCGGGTTGATATGCTGCGAATGGCAATTACCTGCTAGAGAGGCATCGCGCGCGCCCATCAAATCAGGGTGCTACCAGTTTTTGACAAAATTGCGAACCGGCGTAGGTTTTAAAACGACTGGAACGATCCGTTCCCGCCGAGAAAAGGAGAAAGGAAAATTATGCAATCGACTACGAAAACCAACGATCCGCAAAAGGCGCGGGCGTATTTTGAAAATAAAGTAAGTTTCACCGCCGGCCCGGTTGAACTATCCCACATGTTAAAGGACGGGGATGTCACCGTGGTGGACGTGCGCGCGGCGGAGGACTTTGAGAAAGGGCATGTTCCCGGCGCCATCAACCTGCCGCAGGGCAATTGGGATAATCCGCGCGGGTTAAGCAAAGACCACCTCAACATGGTTTATTGCTACACCCAGCAATGTCACCTCGCGGCCAATGCCTGCGTGGCCTTTGCCACCAAAGGATATCCCGTGATGGAACTGGAAGGCGGCTTTGATGCCTGGAAGGAAAATGGGATGGATATCGAACAAAGCAGCAAATTAAAGGCCGCGGCATAAAAGGGGAGGAAGTCCCCATTAGAGCGTTTGAAAATGCTCTCCCCGCTCTGACGAGCGGGGAGAGCAATTTGAAGTCCAGACTACCCTTTAGACGGTATAAGTGCTGCTTGCCGTGGTGCCGCCTTTGCCGGTCCAGTTCGTATGGAAGAACTCACCGCGCGGCTTGTCATTCCGCTCATAGGTATGCGCGCCGAAATAATCACGTTGCGCCTGCAACAAATTGGCCGGCAGGATCGCATTGCGATATTGATCGAAGAATGACAGCGCCGTGCTGAAGGCCGGGGCAGGGATGCCTTTCTTCGCCGCCGAAGCCACGATATTGCGCCAGCCTTTCTGGCACCGCTTGATTTCCCCGCGGAAATAATCATCCAGCAGCAAATTCAGCAGCTTCGGATTATTATCGTAGGCTTCCTTGATCTTGCCAAGGAAGCGGGAGCGGATGATGCAACCCCCGCGCCACATGAGCGCCACGCCGCCCAGGTTCAGATTCCATTTATACTCAGCCGCGGCAGACCGCATGAGCATATAACCTTGCGCATAGGAAATGATTTTTGAGCAGTAGAGCGCATCGCGGATATCATTGATGAACGCCTTTTTCTTCGCGTCATTTTTGGCCACGGACAAGGCCGGCCTCGGCCCTTTCAATTTGCGGGCCGCCTTCACGCGTTCCTCTTTCAAGGCAGAGACGCAACGCGAATAGACCGCCTCGGCGATCAGCGTGATAGGAATTCCCAGGTCAGCGCTGTTCTGGATGGTCCATTTACCGGTGCCTTTCTGGCCGGCGGTATCCAGGATTTTGTCCACCAGCGATGTGCCGTCAGTGTCTTTGAAAGCGAGGATGTCGCGGGTGATCTCAATGAGATAAGAATCCAGTTCGCCCTTGTTCCATTCGGCAAAAACGTCGTGCATTTCCTGCGCGCTCATGCCCAGGCCGTTTTTCATGATGTTATAGGCCTCGCAGATCAACTGCATGTCCCCGTACTCGATGCCGTTGTGGACCATTTTCACATAATGTCCGGCGCCGCCTTCACCGACCCAATCGCAGCACGGAACATTATTTTCAACTTTCGCCGAAATGCCCTGGAAAATCGCCTTCACATGCGGCCAGGCAGCAGGTGAGCCGCCGGGCATAATGCTCGGGCCATTGCGCGCGCCTTCTTCCCCGCCGCTGACGCCGGTGCCGATGTAAAGCAATCCTTTGCTTTCCAAATACTTTGTCCGGCGATCGGTGTCCGCGAAGAGCGAATTGCCGCCGTCGATGATGATGTCGCCCTTCTCGAGGAGCGGCAGCAGGTGCTCGATGAATTCATCGACCGCTTTGCCGGCCTTGACCATCAGCATCACGCGGCGCGGTCTTTTAAGCAGTTTGACCATTTCTTCCACCGAATGGGCGCCGATGACTTTCGTGCCTTTGGCTTCATTCGCGATGAAATGGTCCACTTTTTCGACCGTGCGGTTAAAAGCCACGACAGTGAAGCCGTGGTCGTTCATGTTCAGGATGAGGTTTTGGCCCATGACGGCCAGTCCAATGACTGCAATATCAGCTTGTGCGTCCATAAAATATCAATCCAACGTTGCGCATCTGCGCTTTTTTGTTTTTACCGGGAAAGTGGGAACATTAGCCGTTTCCATATTCGTCGTAAATCGTAAATCAGTACGCCCCCAGGAACTAGCAGTTTTTTGCCGGAAACCAATCGTCATTTGCCGTCATTTTTTGCAAAAAACATGAATTAGAGGACAAGCGGATGGGATTGGCCGGTTTACCACGACGATCAAGCAACCCTGGCGACGGATGAGTCTTGAACATCCAGGTAATTAAACATTGATTTATTTTGAGGATTTTATGATAATTGAAGCCATGAAAAGGGTCGCTCTCTTCGTTATCCTGATTTCAGCCTGTTGCCTGACTGCTTTGGCACAGAGCTATTCCATTGACTGGTACAAGATTTCCGGCGGAGGCGGCACCAGCACGAGCGCGACCTATCAGGTCACCGGCACCATTGGCCAGCCGGACGCCGGCAGCGCCATGAGCGGCGGCACTTATTCCCTGACCGGAGGATTTTGGAGTTTGATCTCGGTGATCCAGACTGCGGGCGCGCCACCGCTTTACATCAGCCACTCGGGCAACACTGTAACGATTTATTGGCAACAAACTACGGGATGGAACCTGCAACAAAGCAGCAGCCTCTCCTCCCCCACATGGGCTCCGAGCAGCGCTCCCGCTCTCAATAACGGCACGAACTCTATCACGATCACTTCGCCGACGGGTAACTTGTTCTTCCAGTTGCAGCAGTAAGGCGGCGGGGCAAGATTCCGCCCACCGTAAACTGTCATTTTGGCCGTGCGATTGGCGTTTACGCCGCCGCGCCTAACTGCAGCCGCGTATCGGATTCCAAAGTGGAGTTGAGGTTCGCCCAATTCGCTTCGTTCATGTCATTGAATGCGTTCAGGTAAACCGCCACCGCTTCATGCGGATATTTGGCCAGCAGCGCTTCCACCGCCGACTTCAATTTTGCATCGTCCATCGTTTTGGGAAGATCATCGACGACGCCTTTTTCATTTTTGATCTCCAGCGCGTTCAGGAAATCCACCAGCATGGATTCGTGTTTTTTCACCAGCCACGCCCGCAGCAGGCCGCCGGCGACGGGATCCATCCCCGGTTTGGAAAGGACGAGCGCCATTGAGGCATGCCGCTGGAGGCGCGACTGGCGTTCCAGAAAAACGGGGCGGACATGCAATGCCTGGGCCACGCCGGCCATCATCGCCTTGTAAGCCGGCTTGTCCGATTCATGGGTGAATTCGATGATCTCATTGGCCAATGCCGGTGACATGAAACCGAAAAGTTCGTGGGATTTGAGCATGGTTAAATCGTTATGACTGAAATCTTATTTTTTTTGGCCAGTACTTCGCAAGCTTCGCGTTCGAGAAGAAGCGTTTTTCCGGATTCAATCGCCAGGACAGAAATTTTTGCCGCCGCGCAGGTTTCCAGCGTTTGCGCGCCGAGACAGGGGATGTCAAAACGCAAATCGTGTTTTTCCCTGGCCACTTTCACCGCCACCGCGCCGCCGTCCTTGCCGGACAGCTCGCCGGCGCGCGCGAGGCATTTGTCGGTGCCCTCAAAACCTTCCACCGCCAGCACCGTTCCGCCTTTTACGACGACCGTCTGGCCGATTTCCAACCGGGAAGTTTCCTTGGCGATGCGCCGGCCAAATTCCACGTCTTCCTTCTGTTCGCTGGACAAAGACGGGCCCATCCGGAAATCCTTTCCCGGCATCAACGGCGCCAGCCATGGCGTGGCATCCACCAATTCCACGCCGTCCTTTTTCAATTCATCGGCGATGGCGCCAAAGATGGTGTGGGCATTTTTTTCCTTAAGCCGGAACAGGACCCCCATGGCCCTCAAATCCGGTCGTAAATCGTACAGATTTTTTGGCGCGATCTGGCCCACCATCACGCACTGCGAAATGCCGCGATCCGTAAAAGCCGAAATCATTTTAGACAACTGTCCGACTTTGAGCCACACGATCTCATCCACGAGATTGGCCAAATCGGGAAGCGTTTCAGTGTCAAATGCCACCGCGACAAGCTTCTTCACGCCCGCAGCGCGAGCCTGTCTGGCGAATTCCAACGGCAATGTGCGATTGCCGGCGATGATGCCCAATGAGTCCGACGCAGTATTCATCGAATGATTTCCGAAGGATACTTGAACGCGCTAAAGATACCAGCGCGGAGTGTCCTGCTTTGGAACAGGGTGTATATCAAAATATCTAATCGTGTGCGAATTTTCATATTTCAGCCTGATTTTTCCCCATGTTCATTAAGAACAACTGATGGAGCCATGCTTTTAAATCTTGGCCTGTAAGCTGCTATTCACAGGTGAATGTCGTCATCATTTGAATCGATTTATAAAAAACTGGCTTCGTCGCTTGAGCAAGGCGCCGCGGGGCAGCCGCATGAACAGAGAGCCGATCCCGCCCGCCATATTTCCCCCATAGTGGCCCACGAATTGAACAATATCATCACGATTATCATGGGATATAGCGAGAGGCTGGTGCTCAAAAACGCCGGCAACCCGGAGCAGGAAGCGCATCTCAAGCTCATCGTCGAGGCTTCCCGGCGCGCCGCCACCATTGTGCGTGACGCCACGCCGCTCACTGGCATCAAACCGGGAGCGAACGGGGTCAATGGCTTCTCCAAGGCTCCCCAGCCAGTCGCTTCTTAACGGACGGCCTTTCCGGGCCCGATCATGGATCAACAGGAATTTCCTGCCGGTTCTGATCGTTTTCTTCTGCAGGCTTCCTTTGAAGTTGGCGATTCACTTTGACGCTGTCCTGTTTATCGCGTAGCGTATACGTTCTAATTTTTCGCAAATTACCATGACCGGTTTGATAAAAATGATTTTCGGGTCGAAGAACGACCGCGAAGTGAAAAGGTTCTGGCCGCTCGTCGCCAAAATCAACGAGAAGGAAGCAGCGCTGCAGCACATTTCCGACGAACAATTGCGCTCCAAGACTGCCGCCTGGAAAGAGGAACTCTCAAAAATCACCGATAATGATGAACTGGCGCGCCGGCTTGATGAGGTTTTGCCCGATGCTTTCGCGGTCGTAAAAAACGCCTGCCGGCGCATGTGCGGGCAGGAGATCAGCGTGCGCGGCCAGCCCGTCAAATGGGAGATGATCCCCTTCGACGTCCAGCTCATCGGCGGCATGGGATTGCATAAGGGCCGGATCGCGGAAATGGCCACCGGCGAAGGCAAGACGCTCGTCGCCACTCTGCCGGTTTATCTGAATGCCCTGACCGGTCGCGGCGTCCATGTCGTGACCGTGAACGATTATCTCGCCGCGCGCGATTCCGAATGGATGGGCGCCATCTACAAATTCCTCGGCCTGACGGTCGGCTGCATCCTTCATGACCAGTCCCCGAAAGTCCGGCGCGAGCAGTACAATTGCGACATCGCCTACGGCACCAATGCGGAATTCGGTTTCGATTATCTGCGCGATAACGGCATGGCCACCCGCCAGGAGATGCAGGTCCAGCGCGGACATTACTTTGCCATCGTGGACGAGGTGGACTCCATCCTCATCGATGAAGCGCGCACGCCCTTGATCATTTCCGGCCCTTCGACGCACACGTACGATGAGCAATACGCGCAATGGAGGCCGCTGGTCGAAGGACTGGTCCGCGCCCAACAACAATTGTGCGGCCGCTTTCTGAAGGAAGTGGAGGAGCTGGTCAAGAAATTGAACCCGACCGACGGCTCGAACGTGACCAACGCCGCCGATCTGGAACATCAACTGGGATTGCTCCTCTTTCGCGTGAAGACCGGCCAGCCAAAATCCGAGGCGCTCCTGAAGATCCTGGAAAATCCCGAGTACGCGCAATTGATGAACCATGCGGAACTGGAACTGCACCGGGACCAGAAAAAAATCGATCTGTACCGGGAGAAAGAGGAATTGCTTTTTGCCATCGATGAAAAAAGCCAGGAAGCTGACATGACCGAGAAAGGGCGCAATTACGTCAGCCCCAAAGATCCCGACGCTTTTGTGCTGCCCGATCTGACGACCGCCTTGCATGAGATCGATACCGGCGCGGAAACCGATGTGCGCAAACGCCTGGAATTAAAGACCCGGGTGCAGCAGGATTTTGAGACGAAGGCCCAGAAGATCCACGCCATCTCCCAGTTGCTCAAGGCCTATTCGCTCTATCAACTCGATGTCGAATATGTCGTCCAGGAAAACAAAGTCATCATCGTGGACCAGCACACGGGCCGTTTGATGCCCGGCCGCCGCTGGAGCGATGGCTTGCACCAGGCCGTCGAGGCCAAGGAAGGCGTGACGATCGAGCGGGAAACCCAGACGCTGGCGACCATCACCATCCAGAATTATTTCCGGCTCTACACCAAGCTCGCGGGGATGACCGGCACGGCCGAGACCGAAGCCACGGAATTCCTCGACATCTATAAGCTCGGCGTGATGACGATTCCCACGAACCAGCCGAACATCCGCAAGGATTCGCACGATTCCATTTACAAGACCAAGCGGGAGAAATTCAACGCTGTCGTCAAGGAGATCAAGGACCTGCACGGCAAGGGCCGGCCAATCCTCGTCGGCACCGTTTCCGTGGAAGCCAGCGAAATGCTCTCCCGCATGCTCAAGCGCGAAGGGCTGATCCATTCCGTGTTGAACGCGAAATATCACGAGCAGGAAGCCGAGATCATCGCGCGCGCCGGGCAGCGCGGCGCCGTGACCATCGCCACGAACATGGCCGGCCGCGGCACCGACATCAAGCTGGGACCGGGCGTGTCAGAAGTCGGCGGCTTGCATGTGCTCGGCACGGAACGGCATGAATCTCGGCGCATCGACCGCCAGTTGCGCGGCCGTTGTTCGCGCCAGGGGGACCCGGGTTCATCGCACTTTTTCGTTTCGCTTGAAGACGACCTGATGCGCTTGTTCGGCGCCATGGATCGCATCGCCAAAATGATGGAGAAATTCGGGTTTCAGGAAGGCGACGAACTGACGCATCCCTGGCTGAACCGTTCCATCCAGAGCGCGCAGAAAAAAGTCGAGCAGCATAATTTCCAGATCCGCAAACGCACGCTCGAATATGACGACGTGATGAACAAACAGCGCGAGGTCGTCTATGGTTTCCGCAATGAGATCATCCGCGGCGACAACGTGCGCGACCGCCTGATGGACATCATGGAAGAGGTGGTCGTGGAAAAAGTCGCGGAATACACCAACAGCGAGCCGGAACATCATGACTGGAAGGTCCGCCAGCTCTCCGATTGGGTGAATCTTAATTTCCCCATCGGATTGCCCGAGGCGGAGATCGTCAAGGCCGCTGAATCGGGCAAAGACGTGCCCGTGCCGGGGTCGCTCTTCGACGGACTCACGCCGGCGCAGTTCGCCGCCTGCAATTTTATCTCCGAGAGCGTCCGGAAAGCCTACGACCTCAAGATCAGTTTTGAAAATCCCGACGCCTTGAAGGAGGTGGAGCGCTTCACCATCCTTAGCGCCATTGACCGTTTATGGCAGGAGCATCTGTATGAGATGGACAGCCTGCGTTACAGCATCCATTTACGCCAGCTCGGCCAGCGCGATCCGCTCGTCGAATACAAGGCCGAAGCCTTCAAGATGTTCGATGAATTGATGGTCGGCATCAAAACGCAGATCTGCCACAACATCTTCCGCAGCGCGTCCTCGATGGCGGCGTTTGAAAATTTCCTGCGCAATGTCCCGCAGCAGACCATCCATCAAAACACCAGCGCCTTTGGCGGCAGCACCACCACCGCGACCAGCGGCGGGGGCGCCCCGGCCCCCAAGAGCGACGTCGTGAGCGAAGCCGCCGCTGCCCATGAAAAAACCAAGCCGGTCCGCACCGGCCCCAAAGTCGGCCGCAATGATCAATGTCCCTGCGGCAGCGGCAAGAAATATAAGCAGTGCTGCGGGAAATAAATTTTGAAATTCCACGGTACAGGTTCCCCCGCCGGGTAGTGCCGCGTCCCGTTTCCAGCGTCTCGCGCGAGACATCGCGCTGGTGCGCCCTTACATTATCGCGATGACCTGATTTAATTGATCGAACTTAACGGGTTTGGTCAGATGATGGACAAAGCCCGCCGCCAGGCCTTTGGCGATGTCTTCTTCCATTCCATAACCGCTCAAGCCAATTCCCTTGAGGCCAAATTTATCGCGCAACTGCGCCATCAATTCCAGTCCGCTTTGGTCGGGCAGGCCGATATCACTGATGACGAGGTCAAAGGTATATTCTTCCGCCAGCTTGAGCGCTTCCTTTGCCGAAGCCGCCACTTTTACGTCATGTTTGTTTTTCTTCAATAACCATTCCAGGCTGTTCCGGGTATCTTTGTGGTCTTCCACCAGCAAAATGTGTCTCCCGGAAATTTTTTGTTGAGCGGCTGGAAGCTTTTCTTCTTTGACCATTTTTACCGGCTTAATGGGGATCTCAAATGAGAATGTCGCGCCCTTTCCCAGTCCCTGGCTATGGGCCTGGATGGCCCCGCCATGCGCTTCGATGATGGAGCGGGTGATGGCCAGTCCCAAACCCAAGCCCCCGAATTGCCGCGTGATATGGCGTCCGCCTTGTTCAAAGGCTTGAAACATTTTCTCCTCGGAACCCGGTTCAAAACCGATGCCTGTGTCCTGGACTTCAATGGAAATTTTTTTGCGGGAAGGATTGGTGGTGCGGATGATAATGGAACCCCCCGGAGGAGAAAATTTGGCCGCATTACGGATGAGATTCCAGATCGCCTGTTGAATGCGGGTCTGGTCGGCATTGCTTCGAAAGTGTTGGGCGTTCAAATTCAAAGTTATTTTTTGTGATTTGGCGATGAATTCGGAACGGCAAATTTCCATTGCGCGGTGCACCACTGCATGGAAGTCCGTGGGTTTCAATTGGAGCTCCAGCTTGCCGCGCACAATCCGTGTCAAATCCAGCAGGTCATCGATCAATCGCGCTTCTAATTCCACATTTTGCCGGATCATCGCCAATGATTCCCGCGCTTCCTTTGGCAACGCTTCATTTTGTTCCAACGCCATCGCGGTCATCAAGACCGGCGTTAAGGGTGTCCGCAATTCATGGCTCAAAGCGGCCAAAAAATCGTCCTTCGCCAGGCTGGCCTTTTCTGCGAGTTCCTTGGCGAGCAGCAACTTCGCGTGTTTTTTTTGCTCGGTCATATCAGTCACGACCAGGCACATCACATTTTGATTCTCCATCGGCAAGCGGCTGGCGGTCAGGTTGACCGGCAGGGCGCTGCCATCGGCTCTTTGCAGGACGGATTCATCTTTGACGACTTCGTCATTCGCGTTAAAGACTCTGGAAATTTTTTCCCATGCCTCCGGGCTGAGATGGTCCAAAATTTGCGAACTGATCATTCGCTCCAGCGGGATCTGCATCATGTCGGCAAACCGCTGGTTGCAATAAAGGATCATGGCCTCGGCGGAAACTGTCACGGCGCCTTCCTGCATCTGCTCCACATACACCCGATAGGGCTCTTCCGCGCTGGTCAGGCTGTAAATCTGGTTTCCCCTGGCGCCGCTTACCACCACGGCATCCACCTCGCCGGAGCGGATCGCATCAAGGGTTTCCTGCGCTTCGCGCAAATTGTCCCGCAATCGGGCAAGTTCAGCTTCCTTGATCCAATGCCCGCGTAGTTCCGACTGCGCGGCGCCATTTTTTTTGCGAGGATTGCCGGCGAGGCTGGGTTTTTTAGCGCCACGAATCCTGCTGTGGAGCCCCTGCGGTTTTGTCGCCCATTTTTTCATATCTTCACCCATTTTGTTGCCGTGGATTTTTTGCCAAGATTCAATCCCACCAGGACTTTATCGCGGTCCGCCAGGTTTCCGATGAGCCGTTTGGGGGGGATGGGAAGTTCTTTGATCAACGTCGGAGCGGCGATGATCTGGCGGTCGGCGGCTTCTCCCGGCTGCTGATAAATGTCGACCACCTCTAGATCATAGCGTCCGTGCAGATATTCTTCGCAGAGGGAACGGATATTCTCGATGGCCTGGGTCGAACGCACGGATGAGCCGGTGACAAAAAGCCGGAGCTGGTAATGTTCGACCGCAACCGCGTTTTTCAGCAGTTGTTCAAATTCCGCCGTGCTGCTGGATGGCTCGGGCCTTTTTCCAGGTTTTGCCGCCTTCTTTTTTATGGCCATGGGAAGTTTCTTGATTTACTTGTTCACCGCCGCTTGCAGATCCATTCCGACCATCACCCGTTCCGTGTTGGAAAGGTCGCCGATCAGGCGTTTGATCGGGGCGGGCAATTTCCGCACCAGCGTGGGCAGCGCCACGATTTGATCATTTTGTGCCAGGTGCGGTTGTTTGGTAAGGTCGACCACTTCGATTTCATAGCGCCCGGCCAGATATTCTTCGCACAGTCGCTTAAGATTGGCAAAGGCCGTCAATGACTTCGGGGTCTGCCCCGCGACATACAGGCGGAGATTCCAATGATCCCCGTCTGCTTTTGGGCCGCCATTGGATTTGAGGGCGGCACGTTTCACCGATGGCTTCGTTTTTTTTGCTGCGGACGTCCTGGCGGCTTTTCCCGCCATCACTTTCTTGTTTTTCATTGTCGTTTTAGTTTGCTCGATTTGATCGCCGGTTGGTTGCCATTTTTGACCGTTCGATCTCGATTTGACGTTTCTTAAGCGTGTCGCTGGCAATCATCCGTCCAAACTCTTCTTCTTCCGCCCGGAACCCCGCGCGTAAATTCTCGATCTGGGCTTCGATCGCCTTGCGGCGATGTTCCATCGACAGTTTTTTGCGCCGCGTTTCGTCGGCGATCGCCGCCTGTTCCACTTGTTCGCGGGCTTCCTGGCTCAATCTTGCCGAACCGGTCAACACCCCCGATGATCCCAGATAGGCCGGCACCAGCTTGATGCCGCGCGACGTGATGAGGAATTCGCTCACCTGGTTGGAATGGGCGATGCCGCGCGCTTTCAAGACATACATCAACCGGTTGCGTTCGCCCCCGAGTTCGATATCGCGCAATAACAGCCACGTATCCACCATCGAACTCAAGCCTTCGTCGGTCGCTTCCTGCGTTTTGCTCCCGCTCGTCAGGCTCACCAGAAACGCCGTGATGTGTTTTGCCCGCAGAAAATCGATCAACCGGATCAACATGCTGCTGGAATCTTCCATCGTGCCGGCCGTCTGCATGTTTGAGACCGGGTCCACGATGACCACCGTCGGCTTGAATTGCTCGATCATTTTGTGCATTTGCACCAGGTGCATTTCCAAACCGTGAACCGTCGGGCGCGAAGAATGAAATCTCAAAAGGCCCTTTTTCACATGGGGCGCCAGGTTGATGGCGATGGACTTCATGTTCCGCAAGATTTGCGCCGGCGATTCTTCAAAGGAAAAATACATGCACCGCTCGCCCCGTTTGCACGTTACGTCAGCCAAATGGGCCGAGACGCTGCTTTTGCCGGTGCCGGCCGTGCCGCTTAAGAGGATCGTGCTGCCGCGAAAGTATCCCTTGCCGCCCAGCATCTGGTCCAGTTCCGCGATGCCGGTGGGGATCCGCTCGGTGGAAACTCCGTAATTCATTCCGCCGGACGTGATCGGGAGCACGGAAATTCCCTGCTCATCGATCAGGAAGGGATATTCATTCGTGCCATGCGTTGAGCCGCGATATTTCACCACCCGCAAACGGCGGGTGGAGATCTGCCCGTGAACACGATGGTCAAGGAGCACGACGCAATCGGAAACATACTCTTCCAGGCCTTGCCGCGTGAGCTGGCCCTCGCCGCGTTCGCCGGTGATGATCGTCGTCATGCCGCGCTCTTTTAGCCAGCCAAAGAGCCGCCGCAATTCCGAACGCAAAATCGCCTGGTTCGATAAGCCGGAGAAAAGCGTCTCGATCGTGTCCAGCACCACCCGCTTCGCGCCAATGGAGTCGATCGCATGGCCGAGGCGGATGAAAAGTCCTTCCAGGTCGTATTCGCCATTTTCCTCGATCTCATTCCGCTCCACCCGCACGTGGTCGATGACCAGTTTCTTTTTGGCAACGAGGTCGGAGACATCAAAGCCCAACGAGGCGACATTTTTGCCGATGTCATTGGCCGTTTCCTCAAACGTCATCAAGACTCCGGGTTCGTTAAATTGGGTCGCGCCGCGGATCAAAAATTCGGTGGCGAAGAGGGATTTGCCGCAGCCCGCCGCGCCGCACACCAGGGTTGGTCTGCCCGCCGGAACGCCGCCGCCGGTGATTTCATCAAAGCCGGTGACTCCAGTGGGGACTTTTTTGAGAGAAAGAAGTTTTTTTTCCTTGAGCGTCTTCACCTATAAATATTTTTCAAATCTTTTCAGAAAGGCAAGCTATTTTAGTTATAACCTGCAATTGATTGCGGGTTTTTCTTTAAAATCAACCGATGTCGGCGGTAATGCTGTGTCCTCAATCACCTTATGAACGAAACGGAGCTTCTCAACGGCTGCCCCGGGGATCACGAAAGGATAAAGATCCGGCAATCCCATTCCACGATTGAAGGAATTCAAGACGCATGTCAATGGCTGCCAGTCGGCAAGCAGTCGCTGGAAATCCCGGCGGTCGCCGGAAATTTTGTCCGCATTTTTTTTGGGCGCGCCCTTTTCACGTTCGGTCCTGTTCAAGCCGATCCGAAAACTGGCGGCAGTTTCCAACGTATCCACCATGTGCAGATAATGCGCCCACGTCTCCGCCCAGTCTTCCCACGGATGCAGGCTCGCATAAGGTGTCACGGTTCGCTCCGTCCAGTTCGCCGCGGGGCCTTGTTGATAATATTTTTGCAATGCCTCGTTATAGTCCGTGGTTTCATCTCCGAAGAGTTCGCGAAATTCTTGCAAAGGCGGTGAATCGGCGATGAGCCGGTCCCAGTAGTAATGCCCGGTTTCATGCCGGAGATGGCCGATCAGAGTGCGATAAGGCTCGTGCAGCTTGAGACGCCGCCGTTCACGTTCGTCGCTGTCTGCCTCGGCAATGTTGATGGTGATGACCCCGTTATCATGTCCCGTCAAAACAGGGGGTGTGTTCGGGCTGTCCCCCAGGAAACGGAAACGCAAAGCAGGCCGGCCTTCGTCGTTATCCGATTCAATCGGCAGGCCGAGTTGCAGGAAGGTGTAAAGACAGCGGCGTTTGGCGATTTCCAGTTTCGACCAGCGTTCCGGGTTGCCCGTGACCGTCAGGTCGGGAATCACCTCATTCAACCGGCATGCCCGGCAAAAGGGATCAGGATCCTGGCCTGGGACCATCCAATTACAGACATGGTGCTGATCGTGATTCGCACAATGGCGGCTTTTATTTGTGGAAGAATGGGCCATCCATCGTTTTTTCGAGGACATCTTCATGGCTTCGGGAAAAAAACCAAGGGGCTCATCGCATTTTACACAGTGGTCATTTTCAAAAAAAACCATCATGTCGCAATTGTCACAGTGAAAACATTTCATCGGACCGGATCCATCGTGCGGGATTCTTGCCGGGCTAATGGACTTTCGGGACCTGGATCTGGTTGGCTTGATTGATCACGCCAAAAGCATACAAAAGCCAAACCACCACGCAGATGACCACCACGATATTAAGGATTTGCTTAATCTTTCCGTCCATCGGGATGTACGTATTGACCAGCCAGAGCAAGACCCCGATGACAATGAGTGTGATGACGACAGAAATCAGGGGCATAATATTTCTATGGGGTTGGTGAAGAAGGCGAAGCGCCTTCGCCTTCTTCACTCAATGTTTGATTATTCTTTTACCGTGATATTGTTATCAACTTCTTTGACGCCCTGGACGCCCTTGGCAAGTTCCTTGGCATGGCTCTTTTGCGTGTCCGTGTCAACAAAGCCGCTCAGCTGGACGACGCCCTTGAACGTGTCCACTTGAACACCTTCATATTTGTATTCCGGATCGTCGGACAAGGCGTCCCTGACGCGTGAGGAGATGCCATGGTCATCAATGGACTCACCGGTGCTTTGATGATAGCGGTCGCCCGCGCAGCCAGTCGTCAACGTGAAGACGGGCAACATGCCCAGGCAAAGGGCCAATCCCATGACGGTTGATAATTTTGATGTTTTCATGATGTTTTCTTTGTTTGTTTTTTGTTTGTTATTCCCGCTCGGTCGGTTTTTTTGGCAGGGGCACGTTGATGCCCAAGGCATCACACAAATCCATTTCGTGCTCCTGCTCCTGCATGATGATGTCGCGCAATACCTCACTGAGCGCATACTCCTGCATCGCTTCGGCCTGGCGGATGCGCAGGCGATATTGCGCGATGGTCTCGCGTTCGTTTTCCAGGTCCGCGTGCAACATCTCTTTCGGATCATCGGAAAGTTTCACGGGCTTTGGCGTTGCCGTCGGCATTCCGCCAAAATAATCCACTTGTTTGGCGATCTTGATCGCATGGGCCAGTTCTTCGCCGGCGTGCGCTTCCAGTTCACGCGCGATGTCCGTGTATTTTGCGCCCTTCAGCACCTGGCTATAGATCGTATAGGCGATGACCGCCTGGAATTCCCGCGCCAGATCCTCGTTGAGCAACGCGATCATTTGTTTGCGCGTCACTTCCAATTTTTTCCCGTTTTCTTTAGGCATAAATCAGACGCTCCGGTTAAGGTTTTGAGGTTGAATGACATCAAGCGTTATCTTTGCTTTTGGGGCGGAGCATATACGCGATCAAGGCGCCGGTACCCAGGGCCGCTCCCAGAGAAAAGTAAGGATGGCTGCGGATGGCCCGGTCAGTGGCAATTGCCTTTCCGAGCGCCCTTTGCTGCATCATTTGCCAGGCTTTATGGCCCTCTTTAATCAAATTTAACCGGTTTGTCTTGCGGTGAGTTTCAGAGATTGTTTTATTTTTTTTCATAACAAGTTTTTGATTTTGAACGTTATCTTTCCTAAGCTGGTTTCACGCCGACCTTCGGATTCCAGGCCAAACTGGAAATAACTCAGCAATTTGCATGAAAAAGAAGGAGAATGAGATCATGGCAAAATGCAATTTGCCGAATCGCTCTTCGACAGTTTGCATTTCGCAATAATTCTCCAAATTAATTTCAAATCAGGGCTTGCGCGCCCCGGGCCTTTCTCTATATTGCAAATGATTTGCAATTAATGATATGAGTCCTTCTTTGTTGCTCGCCGTCTATTGTGCGCTGGTGCTGCTGGCTTCCCTGGCCGGCGGCTGGTTCCTGCTCGTCATCCATCTCACCCATACCCGGCTGCAGATCGCGATCAGTTTTGTGGCGGGGCTCATGCTGGGCATTGCGCTCCTTCATTTTTTGCCGGACGCCAACGACGAGCTGCATTCGGTGGACAAGACCGCGGAATGGCTGTTGGGCGGTTTTCTCATGATGTTCTTTGTGCAGCGCTTCTTCCATTTCCATCACCATGATTTGCCGGAAGGAGACCCGGAGGATTGTTGCGGGCACGACCATTCGCATGAACCGGCCCATGTGCCCGCTCCATCCCAGGACAATATCCGCGCCGATTTCCACGCCCATGAAGAACATGCCCATACCCTGGCGGACAAATCCGCCAAACAACTTTCCTGGGTCGGCACGACGCTCGGGCTGACCCTCCATTCGTTGTTGGACGGCCTGGCCCTGGCGGTCGCCGTGCAATCCGGGGTGCAGGGAAATGCGAAGATCGCCGGGTTGGGCGTGGCATTGGTAGTGATCCTGCACAAGCCATTCGATGCGATGGCTGTCTCCACCCTGACGGCTGCCAGCGGCAAATCACGTAAATTCCGGCATGTCTTGAACGGCTTGTTTGCCTTTGCCAGCCCCATCGGCGCGGTGCTGTTTTATGTCGGCGCGGGTCATCTGGCCAATGGTAACGTGCCGGTGCTTGGCTATGCCCTGGCATTTTGTGCCGGCTCATTCCTGTGTATCTCCAGCAGCGATCTGTTGCCGGAACTCCAATTCCATTCGCACGACCGCTTCAAACTTTCCATTGCGCTGCTGGCAGGCCTGGCCGTGGCCATCATCATCAAACACTTCGAATCTTGATTTGGTAGGGCGGTGCTGCTGCGCCGCCCTATTTGTTTCATTTCATGTAAATGCTGTCTTCATTATCCGTTAGAGCGTTTTAAAAAATAATGTGGCCGTTCGGAGCGAGGCTTCGGCGAAGAAGCATGTTTGAAAACCCTGTGACTGAGCTGAAACGACGCCAAAATCCAAAAAGACCGCCTCTCCTCTTTCCCTCCCGAAGGGCTACAGTATTTTTTAAAACGCTCTAATTGCCCGTCTTAATCTTCCCTTAAGCTGGCCTTCGCTAAGGTGTGCGCAAGAAAGGCACACACTATGCAAAAATTGCTCATTTTACTCGTTATTGGCGCCCTTAGTTTTGGGGCGGTTATTTCTGCCCAATCCGCCAATCTCACCGTGTATGATTCCGTCGTCAACCTGGCAACCAATGCCACCAAAGACTACCAATTCGTTGATCCATCCTCTGGCCAGAGCGTGACGATTGCGGTGACGATGACGCCGTACTCGGAAAGCAATGCCAGCCCCGCATTCACTCTGTTGGATCAGGATGCTAACCACAATTACACCCATATGGGCATCAATAGCGGGATTAACGGCGGCGACGGCAATTGGGTGGATTTTTATGAAGGCGTAAATTTTTCCGCTTCGCTCGTCTCCGCCTCCAGCGGCGTGACGGCCAGTTCGATCCAGTTCGGGGTCACTGCCATGGGCATTCGGCCGGGGGGAGGCATTTTGGAGTGGACGTCTGTAGCGAGTACCAACACGTTCACGATTTCCGATGAAGCGCTCTATCCGCTGGATACCAATCTGGCAACGGTGTCTGGCTACACCGGAGAGTTACGCGCAGGTAATGACCAGCCGCAATACCAGATCAGCGACGAGGATTCTTTCGACGGCCAAAGCATCGGGTTCACGGCCTCGTTTACTGCCACAGGCACCATCGCCGACCCGCGGACGAATTGCTGGCTGACCACTTATGCGGGCAAATACGCGCGCATCTACACGAACAACGCGATGTTGAACGCGGGCAACACCCTGACCAACTGGAGCAACGGCTCGGAAACCCAATCCTCACCCGCCTATTGCGGCATCCAGGAGGTCTATTCCTCCACGAATTGGATTTATGTCCGCAGCACCGGCCTGGCCAGTTACATCATGGGACCCTGGATGAATGGTAATTTTCCGAATCTGCCGGTGAATCAAAAGTTCCTTTACCGTTTCCCGCGGACCAACGCCGTACCGACCGCCAAGTCCCTCAACGGCAGTGGTCAGATTGGTGTTTTTGTGGACGGCGTCGAGATGTTTAACAGTTGGGACGCCTACACCTGGGACATCGCATCCAATGCGGACGAACAAAACATCACGAATGGCTATTGGAACCGCGATGCCTATGTGAATGAAGGCGCGACCTTTGATCCCGGTTATGCCCACCAGCAGCAGAGCGGGACCTATCACTATCATGCCGATCCCATCGCCCTGCGTTATATACTGGGCGACCACGTGGATTTTAATTCCACCACCAGGACTTACAGCGAAGACACCAATACGCCGACCAAACATTCGCCCATCCTCGGCTGGGCGGCAGACGGCTACCCGATTTATGGCCCCTACGGCTATTCCAACGCCACCAATGCCAGCAGCGGTATCCGCCGGATGGTGTCCGGTTACGTTTTGCGCAATGGCCAATACGGCGCGGATAACCAGAAGCTCTTGTCCACACGCATGACGATTCCCCAATGGGCGGTGCGGCTTGAAAATGTGAGTTCCAATCAGGTCGGCCCGGCGTTCACAAGCATCCACACCAACGGTTGTTACATGGAAGACAACGATTATCTGGGCGATGTCATCAATTCCAGCACGGGCACCAATTACCAGCAAGGCGTGGATTTTGACCTCGACCAATACAATGGCCGCTTTTGTGACACGCCGGAATTTCCCGGCGGCATCTATGCCTATTTCGTGGCGATCACCTCCAATGGAATCCCGGCCTTCCCATATAATATCGGGCGCGGATTTTACGGCAGCCCGGTGGGCAACAGTGTGACCGCCATCACCGAGCCAGTCGTCACGAATTTCCTGGGCAACACCAATTTGACCTCTTCAGTTGGGACGCCCGTGGTAAAAAGCGGGTCAGTCACGTTGACGTGGAGCGCGATCGAAGGCGGCAGCTATCAAGTTGAATCTACCACTAACCTCCAGAATTCATGGTCGGTCGTTTCCACCGGCAATAAAACTGCGCCCAACCAGGTCGTTGCCGGTTACACCAACGTCACTTCGTTGCCGGCCAATTTTTATCGCGTCGGGAGGACGAGTGTCGCCACTTACGACATCGCGGGCACGACGTTGTTTGCCACGAATTCCGTTGCGCCCGGCGGCAGCGCCAGTCGCGGACAATCCGTGGTGCTGACCATCACCCTGCCAGGTTCACCACCAAATCCCCCGGCGAACGCTCCGATAACCAGCGTGACTATCGGCAGCATCTCGGCCTCGAACATCTCGGACTCTACCCAGGGCACCGTCCAGGCTTTGTTTACCATTCCATCGGGCTACACGCCCACCGGCTCGCAAAATGTGGTGGTGACTTTCCAGAGCCCGGCGCCAACTTATAATTTGAGCGGTTACTTCACGATTAATTGAACAGGTATGAGGCAGTTTTTTAAATTAATATGCTGCGACGTACAATTGCCCGGTCGGGACATCGCGCTGCGATGTCCGCGGACGGCGCAGCGCGCCGTCCCTGCCAAATCAAGGCACTCCCGTCTATGAGGTTGATTTACATCATCGTTTGCCTTTGGCTCTGCTGCGTGGCCGCTTCAGCAGCGACCTTACAGATCCAGATCACGCCCAAGGTATTCGGTGGCGACCTCCAGCCCGCGTCGTTGCGATATCAGACTTCCGCAGGTGAAACATTTTCTGTCACCCGCATAAGTTATTTCGTCAGCGATGTCGCTTTGCAGCGGGACGACGGCTCATGGCTCGAGTTCACCAATTCAGTCGAATGGCTTGATTTCGAACGCAACCGCGATTCCATCCGGATCGACCAGGTTCCACCCGGAGAATTTCGCACCGTCCGTTTTCTGGTGGGCCTGGCGCCGGGAATGAATCACGGTAATATCGCGAATGTTCCGGCGGATAGTCCGCTCAATCCCGATATCAATAATCTCTATTGGGGTTGGCAGACCAATTATATCTTTATGGCCCTGGAAGGTTTATGGCGCAATTCCAGCGGTGAACTCGATGGGTGGGCCTATCACCTGGCGCGCGATACCAACTCCGTTCGCATCGTCCTGGCCGCGACGATGCAGATCACCAATGAGACGAAACTTCAACTGGATTTTGACCTGGCCAATGTCCTGAACGCTCCGCGCCCGTTATCATTCGTCAAAGACGGCTCTTCCACCCACTCGCGCGATGGCGACCCCGTGGCGGCGGCTTTGATCGAAAATCTGCCGAGCGCCTTTCGCGTCAGCAGGATCAGCGCCTTGACCGATGCCGAGATCGCCGCCGCGAATCCGAAGCCTCTTTATTTGCCGGAACGATTCACGCCGTACAAATTTGAGATAAGCCCCGTCTTTCCGGTCCCTGATTTGCCGCGCGATAATCCGCTGACGGTTGAGCGGGTCTCCCTGGGACGCCAATTGTTTTTCGATAAACGGATCTCCATCAACGACCGGCAATCCTGCGCCGATTGCCATTTGCCGGACAAAGGCTTCACTGATGGCCGGCGGACGGCGCGCGGCGCGGAAGGTGAGTTGGGGCCGCGCCGGACAATGCCCTTGTTCAATCTGGCCTGGAAACAGCAATTTTTCTGGGATGGCCGCGCCGATAGTTTACGCGAGCAGGTGATGGGTCCGATCCAAAACCCGGTCGAGATGCACCAGGACCTGACCAACCTGGTGGCCAAACTGGCTGAGGTGCCTGGGAATTATCCCATGCAGTTCGAAAAAGCGTTCGGCTCGCGCGAAATCACTGCCCAAAAAATCGCGCTGGCCCTTGAAAATTATCTGCTCACGCTCACTTCTTTTGACTCCAAATTTGATCGGGTCCTGAGCGGCCAGGAAAAATTTACCCCGGCCGAACAGCGCGGCTTTGAATTGTTCTCCACCGAATACGATCCCCGCCGCGGCCAATACGGCGCCGACTGTTTTCATTGCCACGGCGGGCCGTTGTTCCAGAGCCAGAATTTTGCGAACAACGGTCTTGATGACACTTTTCCGGACACGGGCCGCGAACGGGTCACTCACAATACTTATGACGCCGGCAAGTTTGCCGTGCCCTCCCTCCGCAATGTGGCGTTGACCGCCCCTTACATGCATGATGGACGGTTTGCGACCCTGGATGAAGTCGTGGAGCATTATTGTACTGGCGTCAAACGCAGCGCGACCCTGGACCCGAACATCGCCAAACATCCGAATGGCGGTGTGCCCCTGACCCAATCCGATAAACAGGCTATGGTCGCTTTCTTGAAAACGCTCACGGATGAACGGTTTTTACCCCCGCCAACCACGGGCAGCTACGCTGAAAATTAAATCTCATTGACCTGGGAGTACTGATAACCAGCGGGGGATGTTTGGATAACTTTAAACACTTGCCGATAACGCTTGCCAAATGCCGCCGCTATCGTAAAGTGTTCGGCCATTTTTCACATGATGCATTTGAACTCGTTTTATGCGATTTTAGCGGACGCCACGATCACCGCTCCCGCTGCCGCGCCGGCCGCCGCTCCATCGGCTTCGGGCGCCGCGCCGCAATCTTCGCCACTCGGTTTTGTCGTCCCCATGGCGCTGGTTTTGGTCATTTTTTATTTCCTGATGATCCGTCCGCAATCCCAGCAGCGCAAGCAGCAGGTGAAATTGCAGGACAGCCTCAAATCCGGTGACCGGATTGTCACCACCAGCGGCATCGTTGGCATCGTGATCACAGTCAAAGACAAAACCGTCTCTATTCGCTCGGCGGACGCCAAGATGGAAGTCACCCGAGGTTCGGTGACCGATATCATTGAACGCGGCGCGGAAGATAAATCAGCCTCTTAAACCCTCATGAAAAACCGGACATTCTGGTTCATCGCTCTCCTCGTCCTGCTCGCCTGGGCAGCCGTGGAGGTTTATCCACCGACCGCGCGCGATCTGGTCCAGGAATTCTCGCGTCGCGCTGTCAATCAGGACGCCACCTTCACGAATATTTTGCAAGAGACGTCGGCATTGCAAAACACGGCCACCAATAGTGAGTTTGCCAACCTGGCCGCCGCCATCGGCACCAACGACATCGAAAATTATTTTCCCTCCATCAGCGAAGCGACCAACCAGTCCGCCCCGACGATCTATATTTTGAACCAGATCCAGCGGGACGCCACCGGCAAGATCAAGCTGGGCCTCGATCTGCAGGGCGGCACGGCGTTCCTCGTGGGGATGAAGACCAACACTTCTGCGTTCACCAATTCCGCCAACAGTGATCAGGAAGAGCAAAGTGCTTTGTCGCAGGCCGTGGAGGTTTTGAGGAAGCGCGTCGACCAAATCGGCGTGGCCGAGCCCGTGATCCAGCCTGTCGGCGGCAACCAGATTTTGATCCAACTTCCCGGTTTGTCCCAGGCCGATAAGCAGGAAGCCATGACGAATATCTCCAAGGCCGCCTATCTCGAATTCCGCATGGTGAAGGATGACAGCAGCGATATCATCGCCAACCACGAGCCGGTCCCGCCGGGTTATGTGTTGTTGAAATGCTCGGAAAAAAACCAGAGCGGCCAGTCAACAGTTTATTCTTATATCGTCAGGGTCAGGCCGGAAAATGGCCTCGCTGGCAACATCATCAAGGATGCGCACGTCTCTCGCAGCAACATGGGCGAGCCGACCATTGAATTTGAGCTGACGGATGATGGCGCCAAAAAATTCGCCGACGTCACGAGCGCCAATGTCGGCAAGCAATTGGCCATCGTTTTGGACGGGCAGCTCTATACCGCACCGCGGATCAATACCCCGATCATCAACGGCAGCGGCGAGATCACCGGCGACTATACCCTTGAAGACGCGCAGCAGATCGCGATTATTTTACAAAATCCACTCCGCGCCCCGCTCGAATTGGAATCGTCTTACGATGTGTCTCCCACCCTGGGCTCGGATTCCATCCATAGCGGTATCGACGCTTCGATTGCGGCAGTCGTCCTGGTTTCGCTTTTCATGTTGATCTATTACCGGCTCGCCGGGATCACCGCCAATGTCGCGCTCATCACCAATATCGTCATCCTGATGGGGGTCATGTGCGATGCCGGGGTCACCTTCACGCTCCCGGGCATCGCCGGTGTCGTGCTCACCATCGGTATGGCGGTGGATGCGAACGTGCTGATTTACGAGCGCCTCCGCGAAGAGATTGCCAAGGGCAAATCATTGCGCGGTGCGATCGCCGCCGGTTATTCGCGCGCGTTCGGGACGATTTTCGATTCCCACGTCACCACGCTCATCTCGTCCGTCATCCTGATCTTTTTGGGCACCGGCGAGGTCAAGGGCTTCGGCGTGACCCTGACCATCGGTATCGCGGCGAGTTTGTTCACGTCGCTGGTTGTCACGCGGCTCATTTTTGATTTTCTGCTCGACCATAACTGGATCAAGTCCCTGGGCATGTTCCATCTGATCCGCAGCACCAAGGTCAATTTCATGTCCGTCGCCAAACCGCTGTTCATCCTGACGTGGGCCTTTGCCATCGCGGCATTGATTTTCGGAGGCGTGGTCGGCGGCAAAGGCCTTTTCGGTGTGGATTTCCGCGGCGGCGACAGCACCACCTTTAGCTTCACACAACAGGTCGGCATCGACGAGGTCCGTTCGGCTTTGACACAGATCGGGCAAAAGGATGCGCAGATCCAATATCAAAAGAATGGGGCGGGTGGCGCGCAGAACTTGAATGTCACTACTGCCGAAGGCACCGCGCAGACCGTCCAGCAAACCCTGGCGAAGAGTTTTCCCCAGGCCGGATTGACCGTGGTGGCGCAGCGGCATGTTGGCGCCTCAGTCGGCGTGGATGTCCGCAATTCTGCCATCGAGGCCTCCTTGATGGCCTTGTTCGGCATTTTGGTTTACGTGGCGTTCCGCTATGAATTTTCCTTCGCCATCGGCGCCATTGTCGCCATTGTCCACGATGTGCTCTTTACCATCGGCTGCTATTGCCTCGCCAACGAAATCTCCGGCCGGCAATTCAATGCCACCGTCGTGGCCGCGGTCCTGACCATCATCGGCTTTTCCATCAACGACAAGATCGTCATCTTCGACCGGATCCGTGAAGATCTGAAGTTGGGGATGCGCGGCACCTTCAAGGAAGTCATCAATGTCGCGCTCAACCAGACTTTGAGCCGGACGATCATCACCAGCGGCACGGTGTTTATCGCCACGGGTTGCTTGTATGTTTGGGGCGGCGGCGTCATCAACGATTTCGCCTTCACCTTCCTCGTCGGCATCGTCGTCGGCACGTATTCCTCGATTTACGTCGCCAGCGCCTTTGTCTTGTGGTGGCACAAAGGCCAGCGCCCGAACATCGGCGGGTCCGCAGTGACCCTGCAAAATGCGGCCGACGCCCGGGTTTGAGGGTCCCACGGATTATCGGTTTACGATTGCAGTCAGCGCCCAAATCGTGAATCGTTAAATCTAAATGACTGAAATCACGCCCCGGTACTGGCTCTGTTTCATCGTTTTAATTTTATTCTTTCTCGCCCTTGACCTCGGCGCCTTTCATCGCCGGGCACATGTCGTCAAATTCACCGAAGCCATCGCCTGGAGCGTCTTTTGGGTGGCCCTGGCGATGCTCTTTGCCTTCGCCCTGGTCGTTTGGCGCAGCCGCGATGAAGCGGTCCAATTCACCACCGGCTATGTCATCGAACTATCGCTCTCGCTCGACAACATCCTCGTGATGGCGGTCATCTTCACCTATTTCCGCGTTCCGCTCGAATGGCAGCATCGCCTGTTGTTCTGGGGCATTATTGGCGCCCTGGTCATGCGGGGCGCCATGATCGCCGCCGGGGTGGCCCTCATCAACCGTTTCGACTGGGTCTTGTATCTTTTTGGCGCGTTCCTGGTCTTCGCGGGAATCAAAATGCTCGCCGGGACCAAACAGACTGACCCCGAAAAAAACCTTGTGCTGCGGCTCGCCCGGCGCATCTTCCCGGTTTCCCCGGATACCGACGGCCAGAAATTTTTTACCCGTTTGAATGGAAAATTCGCGCTCACGCCGCTCGCGCTGGTCTTGTTGGTGATCGAGGCGAGCGACCTGCTCTTTGCCGTGGATTCTGTGCCTGCCGTCTTCGCCATCACCCGCAAGGCTTTTATCGTCTTTACCTCGAACGTTTTTGCCATTCTCGGCCTGCGCTCGATGTATTTCCTGCTGGCGGGCGCCCTCGGCTATTTTCGTTATCTCCAATTCGGGCTTTCCGTCGTGCTGGTTTTCTTCGGCGCAAAAATGTTGCTGGCCCCGCACGGGCCGGTCCAGCAATGGTTTCAGGTCCAGATTTCCACGGCAGTCTCGCTTCTTGTCGTCGCCGCCATCCTTTTGATTTCCATCGCGCTGTCGGTTATCGTTGCCCGGCGCGACCAGAGTAGAAAATCATAGGCGCGTTTCAAAACATCGCAGCGAAAAATATTTTTTGATATGAAAAGTCGAACTGAGCAAAAGAAGGGGACGAACCCCGGGATTGATGAATATTTAAGCGAAGCGGGCAAATGGCAGGAAGAAGTGAAAAAATTGAGAGCGATCGTTCTTAACTGTCAGTTGGCTGAAGAATCCAAATGGGGCAAGCCTTGTTATACGTTTGAGAAAAATAACATCGTATTGATCCATGACTTTAAAGAGTACTGCGCGCTTTTGTTTTTCAAGGGCGCCTTGTTAAAAGATCCTGCGCGCATTCTTGTCCAACAAACGGAGAATGTGCAGGCTGCCCGCCAGGTTCGGTTCACCAATCTCCGGGAAATAATGGAGCAGGAAGCTGTCTTGAAAGCCTACATTCAAGAAGCCATTGAAGTGGAAAAGGCCGGCTTGAAAGTGACTTATAAAAAAACCGCGGAATTTCCCGTTCCCGCTGAATTAAAAAAGAAAATGAATGATCTCCCCGCCTTGAAAGCTGCTTTTAAGGCGCTCACGCCGGGACGGCAAAGAGCCTACCTTCTTCATTTTTCCGCTCCCAAACAATCCGCCACCCGGGAGTCACGGATTGAAAAAAGTATGCCGCAAATTCTCAAGGGAAAGGGATTGAATGATGATTATAATTCGACAAAAAAGATTAATCCAAAAAAACGATAGATCGATGATCCTTGCCGGGCAAACTCTCGTTTAACCGAACCCATGAAATTTCGCTGGTCGCTCGCGCCATCCCAACCGCTCCTCGCCGGGCAATTGGCGTCGCAACTCAAGATCTCCCCGTTGCTCGCGCAATGCCTGCTCAACCGGGGCATCAGCGAAATTCCCATCGCGGAAAATTTCCTCGCCCCTCGCCTCAAAAGCCTCGCCGACCCGTTTTTGTTGCCGAACATGGAACAGGCCGTCCAGCGGCTTTTCCGCGCGCGCGAACAGGATGAACCGCTCGTGATCTATGGCGATTACGACGTGGACGGTGTCACCTCCACCGCTCTCCTCATGGAGGTTTTGTCCGCGCTCGGCTGGCGGGTGCGGTTTTATCTGCCCAATCGTATCGCGGAAGGTTATGGCTTGAGCGCTGAAGGGGTGGATAATTGCCTCAAGAAATTTTTAAACCAGGCCGAAGCAAATCCGAAGATGCTCTTATTGGCGGTCGACTGCGGCTCAACCGCTGTTGAAACCATCCAAAAGCTTCGGGAACGCGGCATCGATGTGATCGTGCTCGACCATCATCAGGTCTCTGATCCGCCGCCGAACGCAGTCGCCCTCGTTAATCCCCAACTTTCAGTTTCCGACTCCCGTCGGCCAACTTCTTTTGTTGAACTTTGCTCCGTTGGCCTGGCTTTCAAGCTGGCACACGCCATTTTGAAGCGTGGCCGTGAAATGAATCTCCCCGGCGCAGCGGAATTTGACCTGAAACCGCTTCTCGACCTGGTCGCCCTGGGGACGATTGCCGATTTGGTTCCGCTGGTTGGCGAAAACCGGATTCTCGTTTCCGCCGGTTTGCACCAGCTCAATCAAACGCAGCGGCCGGGCCTGGTTGCCTTGAAAAAAGTTTCGAAAGCCGCGGAAAAAATCGGGACCTACGAAGTCGGCTATCAGTTTGGACCGCGTTTGAATGCCGCCGGGAGATTGGAGACCGCCGAAAGCGCGCTAAATCTGCTCTTGTCCAAAAGTCTTGGGGAAGCCATGCCCATGGCGCAGGAGCTGGACCTGCAAAATCGTGAGCGGCAAAAGATCGAAAAAACCATCGTCAAGGAAGTGATCGCGATCATTCGCGCAAAGTTCGACGCGCAAAATGATTTTGTCATCGTGGAGGGTGAACTGCTCTGGCACATCGGCGTCGTTGGCATCGTCGCCTCCCGCGTTTTGCAGGAGTTCTATCGCCCGACGATCATCATTGGCGGCGAGAATGGCGAAATGCGCGGGTCGGGCCGCAGCATCCATGGATTTGACCTGGCCGCCGCGTTGCGGGAGTGCAACGGCCTGTTGGTGCGCCATGGCGGCCACGCGATGGCGGCGGGATTGAGCATCTTGCCTGACCAAATCGATCTGTTGCGCAAAAAATTGAATGACCTGGCGCGCCGGACATTGAAGCCGGATGATTTACAGCCGTCGCTCAGGCTGGATGCCGAGGTGGGCCTGGAGGAGATCAATTATCAATCCCTCGCCGAATTGGACAAAATGAAACCCTGCGGCCAGGAAAACCCTGCCATGCAATTTTGCGCGCGAAACCTGTCCCACACGCGCCCATTGCAACGGCTGGGCGCGGAAAAACAGCACGTCAAGATGTGGGTGGGTGACGGTACCGCCACCCATGAAGCGGTTTGGTGGAATAATGGCCAATCTTCGTTGCCGGTGGGCAGATTCGACATGGCTTTCCAGCCGCAAATCAACCAATACAACGGCAAATCTTCAGTCCAATTGAAAGTTTTGGATTGGCAGCCGGCCAAATCATCGTGATTTTATCGGAATGAAAGCTGTCATCCTCGTCGCCGCCGGCAAAGGCACCCGCATGGGTGCCGACAAATTGTTCCTGGAACTCGCCGGGCGCCCCGTCATCGCGCATACCTGGCAGAAATTTGATGAAGCCAAATGCATCGATGAGATCGTCCTGGTGGTCGGGGAAGGGCGGCAAAAAGAATTTGAATCGCTCGCGGCAAAATATCATTTTAAAAAAAGCTTTCGCGTCGTCGTTGGCGGCGCCGAGCGGCAGGACTCGGTCTGGAACGGCTTGGAAGCCCTTTCGCCAAAGACGCAGATCGTAGCCATCCACGATGCCGCGCGGCCCTGTGTGAGGGAGGAATTGATCGCCGCCACTATGGGCGCTGCGGAAAAGACCGGCGCATCCGTGGCGGCCCAGCCCATCACCGATACCATCAAGGAAACCGGCGATGGCAAAACCATTTTGCGGACGCTCGACCGCTCGCGGCTTTGGGCGGTGCAAACACCCCAGACCTTCCGGGTGGAGATCATTCGCCGCGCCATTTCCACTGCGCGAAACAAAAATCTGGTTTTCACCGACGACACCGCGGCCTGCGAGTTGATCGGCCAGCCGGTCCAGCTCGTTCTTTCGCCCGCTCCGAATCCGAAAGTGACTGTGCCCGGCGATTTGCCTTTCATCGAACTTCTCTTGCGGCAAAAATAATTCATTGTAAGATTATCCGTTCATGAACCGACGATTTATTTTTGGTTTTGTGATTGTCCTGTTGGCGTTGAATCTCGCCATCGGCGCGGGACTCTTCTTTTCTTCGCCGCGCGAAACGTCGCAAAAAGATTCGGAAAGCGCGAACTTGGAACAGTATAAAAATGTGATCGAAAGAGTCCGTGGCGAATATGTGGACGGCACCAACATGACGTATCAAAGCCTGGTGGAAGCCTCTCTCAAAGGCATGATCAATTCCCTCGATCCGCACAGCGAATTTATGGACGCGGCCGATTATCAACAGCTCCAGGACGACACGCAGGGGCAATTCGGCGGCCTGGGCATCGTCGTCGAGATGAAGGACGGATACATCACCGTTCTCGCGCCGATGGACGATTCGCCGGGATTTCGCGCCGGCATCATGCCCGGTGACCGTATCGTAAAAATTGACGGCAAAGACGTCGGCCAGATGCCGTTGGGCGACGCGGTGAAGCAATTGCGCGGCGTACCCGACACAAAAGTCAAAGTGACTATCCAGCGTCCCTCGACCGGCGAGGAGAAAAGCTTCGACCTGACGCGGGCCGTCATCCACATGGACATGGTCAAGGACATCAACGGCAAACAGGAGTTCCCGTTGGGCGCCGACCAGATCGGGTATGTCCGCATCATCGAATTTGGCGACGGAACCGGCAATGAATTGGAAGCCGCCCTGCAAAAGTTGAAGGCCCAGGGCATGAAAGCGCTGGTCCTGGATTTGCGCTGGAACCCCGGCGGCCTGCTCGATGAAGGGGTGAATGTGGCCCAGAAATTTCTGCCTCGCGGACAATTGGTTGTTTCCACCGAGGGCCGTGACCCGCGTGAAAATTCCATCCGGCTGGCCGAAGGCCGCGGCGATGAAATGAAAGGCGAACCGATCGTTGTGCTGGCCAACCTGGACAGCGCGAGCGCGGCGGAGATCGTCACCGGTTGCTTGCAGGATTTGCATCGCGCAGTCGTCTTGGGCGAGAAGACTTTTGGCAAAGGCTCCGTGCAAAGCATTTTTCCGCTCGAGAACGGCTGGGCGCTCAAGTTGACCACGGCCAAGTATTATACGCCGAGCCATCGCGTCATCCAGGCCCAGGGCATCACGCCCGATATCTATGTGCCTATCAGCGATGAAGAAGAGGCCGCCTTGCTGATCCGGCGCTCGATCGGCGGACTCGAATCGCTTAACGAGACCAACCGTCTTCGTGTCGAAAAAATCTCCGACGTTCAACTCGACCGCGCCGATGATTTGCTCAAGAGCATGTTGATTTACGGCGGGATGACCCCGCCGGAAAAAGTCGTCGCGAATTGAATCATGGAGCGCGGCTCTGTGAGCCGCAGCAACGTCCGGGATTTCGTGATGCCATACGTTGCTCCCGTCTCTTGGATTTAGCGAAGCCGCTGCGGGTCGTAGACCCGCGCTCCGAAGACAGGTTGAAACCGCACATCAGAGACATTCAACGCCCAACATTCAACATTGAAGGAAGGGCGTGATTTTCCACCCTTTGGATGTTCGGTGTCGAACGTTGAATGTCTGTCGTGCCGTAGCCGGGCGAAGGCGGATTGGGTGTTTCTTTTCTCTTCGTTTATGGAATACACTACTTGAACAAATGACCATCCTTGCGATCGAAACGTCTTGTGATGAAACCAGCGCCGCCGTCGTGCGCGATGGAACTATTTTGTCTAACGCCATTGCCTCGCAGATCCAATTACATGCCGAATACGGCGGCGTGGTGCCTGAGTTGGCCGCGCGCGAGCATTTGAGAAATCTTTTGCCCGTGGCTCGTGCCGCCCTGGGCGATGCCAAAATTTCCGTCGCCGAGCTGGACGCCGTCGCCGCTACGCAAGGGCCGGGATTGCCCACCGCGCTGCTGGTTGGGTTCAAGGCTGCGCAGGCCACCGCCTATGCGCTGCAAAAACCATTTATTGGTGTGAATCACCACGAGGCCCATCTCTATTCGCCATGGATCAGGGAGGATGCCGATGGAAAGCGCTTCTCCGCCGATTTTTCCGACTTCCAGCGCAACGTCTCGCTGATCGTCAGCGGCGGGCACACGCTGCTGGTCCTGGTCGAGTCCGAATTGAAACATCGGGTGCTCGGCTCGACCATCGATGACGCCGCGGGCGAATGCTTTGACAAGACCGGCAAAATGATGGGCTTGGCCTATCCCGCCGGGCCGGAGATCGACAAACTGGCTGAGCAGGGGAACCCGGCCGCGTTCAGCTTTCCCCGGCCCATGCTCAACGACCCTAACGACGATTTCAGTTTCAGTGGCTTGAAAACCTCCGTCCGCTATTTTCTGCGCGACCACCCCGGCCTGTTGAAAGAGCCGCAAAAAATCCGCGACCTTTGCGCAAGTATCCAGGCCGCCATCGTGGAAGTGCTCGTGAAGAAAACCATTCGCGCCGCCAAACGCGAGGGCGTGCGCTGCATCACCGCCTCCGGCGGCGTCACCTGCAATAGCGCCTTGCGCAATGAGTTGTCGCGCGCCTGTCAGCGCCATGGATTTGAACTGCGCCTTGCCGATAAAAAACTTTGCACCGATAACGCCGCCATGATCGGTATCCTGGCCGAACGAAAACTTTTGGCAGGAATCGCGTTGGGATTGCTGGATGAAGAGATCAATCCCTCCTGGGAGTTGGCTTGATTTTTCAAAGTGACGAGGCAATTTATAAATCGATATACAGACTGGTGATAGGATAATCAATGTTAAGCGGCATTGAATATCTTGCCTATGACTGACACCGACAGAGAACAATTGAAGAAGCAGCTTCGCGTTATGGTGGCCGGACACGATGATGGCATTGATCTCGACACGCCGTTCCATTGGGTGATTGAAGGCTTGAAACAGCCTGCCACTTTTTTCGAGCACCTTCCAGAGTTGCTGCCCTCGGATTCCATTCTTTATGTTGAGGGAACGAGCATCGACGCGGAAGTCGCGTCATTTTACTCGTCGCATCGTGCGCGTAATAGTGTGGACGTCGCTCGTGATACGATTGCGCCAGTGCCCGATATTTATCACTTCACATTTTCGCCGGACGTTTGTACCGCTTTGTGTCATTTTGCCGAGAGGCATCCGGTCGCAAAGATGTTCGACCACATCAAGGCTTACCAAGGTGAGAGCTTGCTGTTCACGTTTCACGACGCATTCTGCGGTCGGCTGTTAGTATCGGAGCATTTACCCGAGGATGCTGTGATCCGATTTTGTCAGGTGCTTGGGGTTTCCAGCCGCTGCGAGGAGACCAAGCGGCGAGACCCGGAACAGCTCCGCCGGTTTCTTTGGGCATTGGAGAATCCGCACAAGGTTCAGATTGTAGGAGAGCCTTGGTGGAGGCGATTATGGAGACAGTGGTTTAGATAATGTCGCCAAACACATCACTGAGCCAACGGCGATTTAAATTCTGTCTCCTCCTCTGTGTCTCCGGGTGCGTCTCACTTTTTAAACGCGGAATATGCCGCCCCTAGCGGGGCTATGGATTTTTTGGTTTTATTACTACAAAGATGCCACACCTACGGCACTATAACTGGTAGGGCGGGTAGTCCTCTGCCCACCGCTCGGCGCGCACGGAGTGACACGCCCTACCTGACCCCATTTCATCTACAAGCCCCGTTAGGGGCGAAATCTTTGTAGAAAATCACACGAAAACAATCAAAGCTCCATCAGGAGCGACATCTTCTGCCACTGCACACAAATTAGATTCGCCCTTCTTCTCTGCGGTTGTCATTCCTTTCTTGAAATTCGCCAATTTACGCGTACTCTCTTCCGGCTCAAATTATGAATTATAAAATATCGAAAGCTGCCGCATCGTTGTCGCCATCGCTCACTTTGGCCATTGATGCGAAAGCCAAGGCCATGAAGGCCGCCGGCGAAGACGTCGTCGGTTTTGGCGCCGGCGAACCGGATTTTGACACTCCGCAACATATCAAAGACGCCGCCGCCAAGGCGCTGGCCGCCGGGTTCACCAAGTACACGCCCAGCAGCGGCATCCCCGAATTGCGCGAAGCCATCGCGGACAAATTCAAGCGCGAGAACGGCCTGACTTTCAAGCCGTCCCAGGTGATCGTCTCCTGCGGTGGAAAGCATTCCTGTTTCAACGTCATCATGGCCACCTGCGAAGCGGGCGACGAAGTCATCATCCCCGCGCCGTATTGGTTGAGCTATCCCGAGATGGTCAAGATGGCGGGCGCCAGGCCGGTCATTTTGCAGACGACCGACAAGACTGAATTCAAGATCACGCCGCAACAATTGCGCGCGGCCATCACACCGAACACGCGGCTGCTGGTCTTCAATTCGCCCAGCAATCCCACCGGTTCCGTTTATACACCCGAGGAAGTGAAAGCCATCGGCGATATTTGCGTGGAGAAAAACGTCCTCATCATGAGTGACGAGATCTACGAACATTTGCTTTACGATGGTGCCAAGGTCAAAAGCGTCGCCAGCTTTTCGCCCGAACACCAGGCGCATACCATCATCGTCCATGGTTTTGCCAAAGCATGGAGCATGACCGGTTGGCGTTTGGGATTTCTTGCCGCGCCGGAGCCGATCGCCAAGGCGATCGACGCCGTGCAAAGCCATAGCACCAGCAACCCGACTTCGTTCGCCCAAAAAGGCGGCGTCGCCGCGCTCACCGGCCCGCAGGATCATCTGCCGAAGTGGCTGGCGGAATTTGACAAGCGCCGCCGATACGCGCACGGGAAATTAAGTTCGATTCCCGGGGTCACCTGTGTGAATGCGAAAGGCGCGTTCTATCTGTTCCCGAACATTTCCGGGACCGGACTTAAGTCCGCCGATTTCTGCGCGAAACTGCTGGAGGCGGAAAAAGTCGCCGCCGTTCCCGGCATCGCCTTTGGCGCGGATGACTACATCCGGCTGAGTTATGCCACGGGCATGGCCAACATCGAGAAAGGTCTCGATCGGATCGAAAAATTCTGTAAAACGCTTGTGAAGTAGTTTTAATCCTCGAAGCAAAAACCCTGAGAAATCAGGGTTTTTTGCATTTATCGCTTGTGAATAAAAATGTGAATAGAAGTTCACATTTCTGACACATGGCCGTAACACGCCTGAAATAGAGTTACCTTGCGGTATGAAAAAAGTTCTCATCCTGACCGCCGGTTTCGGAGACGGACACAACGCTGCCGCGCGCAATTTGCGCGACGCGATTGAGATGGCCGACGAGGACGCACGCGCCGAAGTGCTGGATCTGTTTGCCGACAGCTACGGCGCGTTCAATACGCTCGCACGGAAAACCTACCTGGGAATGGTCGCCTACGCGCCGAAGCTTTGGGGCCAGGTCTATTCCCTGCTCGAAAACCCGTTGGTCGAAAAGCAGCTCGGGAGTTTCACGCGCCTGCAGATGACGCTGGAAAAAATCCTCGCCCAGACACAGCCGGACTGCGTCGTCTCCACTTATCCGGTTTACGCGCACGTCGTCAAAAAAATTTACGCCAGCCATCACGAACGCCCTTTCAAGTTCATCACCGTCGTGACCGATTCCATCACGGTGAATTCCGCATGGTTCCGCGCGCCGAGCGATTATTATTGCGTCGCCAACGACGCCACCGCCGAAGTCCTCCTCAAGGGTGGCGTGGACGAGAAACAGATCAAGGTCCTTGGTTTTCCCGTCAGCCCGCTTTTCGCGGAGAACTCCATCGAACTGCCTGCGCCGGTCGGGGGAGAACCGCGGCGCGTTCTTTACATCATCAACACCGGCAAGAAAAAAGCCGGCAAAGCGATTGACCGCCTGCTGGAGATCGAAGACGTCCATCTGACCATCACCGCCGGGCGCGATCCCGAATTGCGCGCCAAGCTCATCGAACGCACCCGCGACCAGGAGCATCGCGTGAAAATCCTCGGCTGGACGAACCAGATGCCCGAATTGATGATGTCGCATCATCTCGTCATCAGCAAAGCCGGCGGCGCGACCGTGCAGGAAGCCATCGCCGCCCGCTGCCCCATGATCGTCAACCAGGTGATCCCCGGGCAGGAAGAAGGCAACGCCGAACTGATCCAAAAACTCAATCTCGGCGCGGTGGTGGAAAAGAATAAGGAAGTTGCCGAAGCGGTTGAATTGGCTTTTGAAAAGCGCGCCGCGTTATGGAACGAATGGCGCCGGAACTTGAAAAAAGTTTCCCGCCCCGATGCTGCGATGAAGATCGCCGAACTGATTTTGGACGACGCGGACAATGATTTTCCAGGCCGCGCCGTCAAACTGTTTGAGACTGCCCCCGAGCGCGTCATGCGGACTGTCCCCGCCGGGAACGGCAATGGCAATGGAAGCGGCAATTCCGCGCAGATGTTGCTCTGCGATTTTCATATCCACACCAATTACTCGGATGGCAAATTATCGGTGCCCGAGATCATCGACTTTTACGGCGAGCGCGGGTTCGATTGCATCTGCATCACCGATCATTTGGCTGATCCGAAACGATTGCTGGGCAAATTGTCCGAGCTTTCCAACATGACGCTGGCGCAGGAACAGATCGGCGAATATTTCGCCATCATCGAGCGCGAACGCCAGCGCGCGTGGCGCCGTTATAAGATGCTCGTCATGACCGGCATCGAATTCAATAAGGACGGCTATACCCGGAAAACCTCCGCGCATCTGTTGGGCGTGGACCTCAAAGCGCCCATCTCCGCATCATTGGAGATCCCTGAGATCATCGAGAAGATCCATGAACAGGGCGCGCTGGCCATCGCCTCGCACCCGCACATCATGAAAAGTGAGTGGGGCAAAAACACGTTATACCTGTGGGAGAACCAGGAGAAATTCGCGCCGATGCTCGATGCCTGGGAGATCGCCAACCGGAATAATATCTTCAATGACATCGGCCTGAAACGGCTGCCCTTCATCGCCAATAGCGATTTCCACAAGCCCAAGCATATCTATTCGTGGAAGACGCTGATCCATTGCGAGAAGGATTACGAAGCCATCAAAGATTGCATCCGCCGCAACGAGCATGTCGCCATCACCCTCTATCGCGACTTCGCCGGCGCGGCAAAAGGCGCCAAACACGGTTTTGACACCCCGATGCCTCATCTCTTCCAGGAACGGGCCCCGCTGGATGTGGTGAATTCGTAGAGCACGACCGCCGAGCTGCTTTCAAATTCGCGAAGCGTTAATCCCGAAGGGATGTCGGCAGGTAGCCGCGGGTGAAGCGAAGCGGAACCCGTGGAGAGGAATCAAACAGATAGAGCGTTTTAAAAAATAATGTGGCCGTTCGGAGCGAGGATTTTTGGTGTTTTGGCGAGGCTTCGGCGAAGGAGCATGTTTGAAAACCCTGTGACTGCCTGCCACGCGGTAGCCTTTGGCGAAGGCGGGAGCTGAAACGACGCCAAAACCCAAAAAGACCGCTTCTCTTCTTTCCCTCCCGAATGGCTATAGTATTTTTTAAACCGCTCTAGTCCGCCTCATCGGGGCGGCGGAAACGATTCCAAGTTCAACGATCCCCATCCTTGCCGGATTCGGGGCCTGAATTCTTCTTCAGGTACTCCAAATCGTATTTATCTGTGTCTTCAAACGCTTTGAAGAGCCTGAAGAGCATCCACCCGACCATCGAAAGAACGATTGTAGCTGCCATTATCCCAGCCAAGACATCCTTTAAATGTTCTCCGGAGTCCAGGCGCAAAGGAAGGGTCAGCCACCAGAGACATGGCAATGCAAAAACGATGGTGGCCTTGAAGATATCTTTGCGGGTCGCATTAGAGTGGTGTTTCGCCGGCCAGGCTTTGTGCCAAAAGTAAGCCGTGCTGAGATAACCGATCACTGCCCAAACGATCTGGGGCCAGCGCCAGTGAAAACGGAAAGCGCCATCCGGCTGTCTTTCAAACCCTGCCAGCCAGCCATACATTACGGCGATGCTCAAAGCCGTGGAAATGATGATGGCATATTTGAAGAGAGAGTCGGTAGCTGTCGGTGACGATTTCGCGCTCGAAGGCATAATATTTTTAGGGAATATGATTATGGCATTGCGATTCCAGATGCGCGAACAAATTCAATTTCGCGATTCCCCGGCTACGATGGCTCAGGCCGTTGGCCTGATTACTCACTCAAAAAATCCCTCTGCAATATCTGCATCAAATTGCTCACGGCCATCATCAATTCACCCCGTCGGTCTGCCGCAGTTTCGTCTGACAGATCAATCGGCCCGCTCATCGTTTCAGCATAACGTTTCGTCAGGGCCATCTTTTCATCACGCTGGCCGGATGAATCCAACAATTCCCGGACCTTCCCCGCAAGAGCTTTGGCGTCGCGGATCTTTTTTAACGCGGCATTCGTTGTCATTTTGCCGGCCTCAACCTTTTTCAACAGGCCGCACTCGAATAAGCCGCAGCGTTTAGGACGGTCCTCATAAATTTTGCAAAATTTGCCGTCGAAACACGCGCACGGTTGAGCAAATGCGATTTTGCTTTTCCCTTTCTTATGAAGGGACAAGCCAAGCTTTTTGAGCAGGGTGGCATCATCGCTTTGGCGTAGTTCCACATCTGCAAACAGTGTGCTGTCGCAGCACAAGCCGCAGTTCGGGCAAAGTTGTTCGACACTGTTCATCGCCACAAATGTTTCGGGTATTTCCGCTGCAACTCGGATTTGATCTTTGGATAATGTTCGCGCCAGAAACTGGCCATATCCTGCGTCACCTGGATGGGTTTCATGCCCGGCGTCAGGATATGCACCGTGACCGGAACGCGCCCCATCGCAATGCGCGGCGTTTGGTTCACATCATATAACTCCTGGATGCGCAGCGAGATGAACGGCGATTTACCCGTCTCGTAGCTGACTTTGGGCGTACGCTCATTCGCCAGCGTCAATCGTTCTGGAGCGTGTTTATCCAGCAATTCACGCTGCGATTGCGAAAGCCAGGACACCACGACGGGCTTCACCTCGCGCTCCTTGATATCCTTATAGCTTACCGCGCCCAGGCAAAGCTGCTCGATGATATGTTTTTTATCATCGTCGGCAAAGGGCGGCAATTGCAGTTCGGGGCAGGTCGCGCAAAGAAAATTCAAGCGCGCGAGCCATTGTTCCACCGAATGGTCCCAGGTTGGCAATGGCAGCCGACCGGCAATGATTTCTTCGCTTAGGATGCGTGCGGCAGCATCGGCGGGTGGGGGATCGATCCGCTTCGCCGACAGGGCAAGGCCGCGGAATTTCAGCAGTTCGGCGGCGACCACACGTTTTTGCGTGGAATCAAACTGTACGCGCACGTCGGTTTCCAGGTCTTCTGGGAATAACTCGCGCAGCCAGTCCGGCTCGATGGCGGTCGCGAGGGAAAGGATGGTATTCACTTCCTTGTCGCGCGTCTCCACTTCGCGGACTTCGGCGACCACCAATAATTCTTTTGTTTGCACGACGCTTTCGCGTGCCAGGACGCCGCGCCGGCTGTGGACCAAATCGCAGCGCAATGTCCCCTGGTCGAGTCGCCGGGCAACGCGATCGGAAAAAGCGGTGAGGATGCATTTTTGCAAGGCCTCATCCGCAACCTCGCGCGGTTTGGCATCAAGGCCTTCGCGGTCGGCGATGCGCAGAAACTGGTCGAGCAGTGGGCCGACCTGCCGCGCAGTGACGGCATGGATGCCGAGCTTGCGGCAGGCATCCATGCGGAACTGATTTTTGGCGGCGTAATTCCATGCGCGCATCAGGATCCAGAAATCCGAGGTCGCCTTTTCCCCCAGCAGATCCTCGCGGAGGCTGGCCGTTGCCTTGTCCACGTTTCGCAGCAGAAGATCGCGCCCTTGTGTCAGCGCGGCGACGAGTGCGGCCTGGAAAACACAGCCATAGTTCTGCGCCGCCAGCAGCATCCGCGAATAACGCGGATGCAGGGGAAACGCCAGCATCTTGCGCCCAATGGCAGTGATCGAATTATTTTTGTCCAGCGCGCCGAGGTCGTGCAGCAATTCCTCGGCATGGGTCAGCGAGATTTCATCCGGCTTTTCGAGCCAGCGAAATTTTCGCAAATCATCCGCGCCCGCGGCCTTGAGCGTGAGCACCACTTCGGCCAGGTCGAGCCGCTTGATCTCCGGTAATTCCTGCGGCGCCCGATGCGAATGTTCCTCGCGCGACCAGAGTCTCATGCAAACGCCCGGGGCGGTCCGGCCCGCGCGCCCGGCGCGTTGGTCGGCGGATGATTGCGAGATGCGCTCGATGAGCAACGTGTTGATGCCGCGATTGGCGTCATAATGGGCGATGCGCGCCAGGCCGGAATCGATGACGAGACGCACGCCGTCGATGGTCAGGGACGTTTCTGCGACATTGGTGGCCACAACGACTTTGCGTTGTTCATAGCGCGCCACGGCGGCGTCCTGCAGCTTTGGCTCCAGTTCACCGTGCAAAGGCAACAGGATGAACCCCTTTGCTTCCGAAGTGTGCCGGATAGCTTCAATCGTCTGGGAAATCTCAAAGCCGCCCGGCATGAAGACAAGCACATCGCCTTCGCCGCCGGAACTCACATAATTCGAAAATGCCTCCGCCGCCTGCTCCCAAACAGGGCGCTTGTCATTGTAAGAGGGTTGCGCCGCATATTCGATCTCGACCGGGTACACCCGTCCGCCGGATGAAAGCGAGACGCATGGCTTTAAATAATTTTCCAGCTCGCCGGCATTCAACGTGGCGGACATGACGATGAGATGAAGATCAGAACGATGCTGCTCTTGCAGGTCGAGCGCGCGTGCCAGGGTGATGTCTCCATAAAGATGGCGCTCGTGGAATTCGTCGAAGATCAAAACGGAAACGCCGCGCAATTTTGGGTCCTCGATCATCTGGCGCAGCAAAACGCCCTCGGTGACGAAACGGATCTTGGTTTTGGCCGACGTGACATTCTCAAACCGGATCTGGTAGCCGACTTCATCGCCCGGCTTGACGCCGAGTTCGTAAGCGACGCGCGCGGCGAGCAGGCGGGTAGCCAGGCGGCGCGGCTGGAGAATGACCACTTGTCCGTCGTGCAGGAAATCGTGGCGCAGAAGCATCTGCGGCACCTGCGTGGATTTGCCCGAGCCGGTCGGCGCGGACAGGATCAAGCGCCGGTCGGATTTCACGCGCGAAATGATTTCGCTTTCGATCTCGTAGATGGGCAGGCGGCCATTCATTGGAGCGGTCAGTCTAACGCAAAAAGGGGATAAAGAATAAAGGATTCATATTCTCGTGTTGCTTATCATTAACACCCCGCTTTAGCGGGGTGTTGGCAATGGCGGTACGGCAGAAACCGTTTCAACGGTTTTGTCATCACGCCATTTAAGCCCATACCGTTCCACGAGTGTTCTCAATTCGTCAGAAAAACTCTTTTTGCGATGATGCTCCTCTTGTTGTGAGATATATTTGGCGACTTCTCCGATGCTGGAGTGAGAGACGGAGAATACCCCATAACCACGCCCCCAACCGAACTTGCCAGCGACCAGACCGTTTTGGTTGACCCAATGTGAGGAGCCGCCCTTTAAGAATTGCATCATCTCTTCGATGGATAGACCTGTTGGCAAGTCCACCAATGCATGAATGTGGTCTGGATTTACAAAATTGATTTTCATGTAGATACCTTTCTCCTCAGCATAATGCGTGACGTGGGCTGATAGCTTTGCGGCGGCATCCTTCGTAAGGAGGGGACGGCGTTCAAGAGTGGCCCAGACCAGATGTACCCAAACACGAGAATACGAATGAAGAGACATAAGAAAGGTTTAAGCGGAACACATAGGAAGGCAAGGCGAGAAACCGTTAAAACGGTTTTTGTCAATTGGGTGCTAAAATCACCCCGCTAAAGCGGGGTGTTAATGAGAGATTGACTAATAGAGTTTCATGATAGACTTAGCGAGTTGTCGGGAAAGATGTTTGGTTGAGCGAGGCCTCGCCATCAGGAGAGGACGATCTTTTCGTCGCTCAAAGCCCCCTGGACCGACTCGATCAATTCACGGATGCGTCGCGCATCGGCTTTGCGGTGGCCATGGCTGGCCAGCGGATCGGTGCCGCCGCTGGACTCGATCAGGATATCCGCCCAGATGATCCCCGTCTTGATATGGACCGAAGCGACCTTGGAAATGCTGATGCTGATCTCATCCTTGCTGAACCACGAGCGCTTATGCCGGACCACCGCCTTTTCCGTGACCTCGATGACCGTGGGAAAAAGAAAGTTCCCACGCGTCCACCGGCTGGCCTTAAATGTCTCCGACTGCATGAGCGAAATTTAATCCTCAAATCCACCGAAGCAAGAATCAAAATCGGATGAGTGAATGTTTTACCCCCTCATCCTGACCTTCGCCCGAAGGAACAGCGAGAGGACGGTATGATTGTGTAGAGGCTCTACGACATCATGAGTTCGATACAACTTCTTCTGGACGAGGGCCATCTCATGACGAGCCGAATGGGGTTCCCACAGAACGAAATCTTTACCGTTTAAATGAAAGATGTTACCCGGAGGGGAGATAATTGAATCTGAATCGAGTCGCCCGTCCCTCGCCTTGTTTTCCTTTTTCAACGACGTGTAGAATGCCGTCTTGAAACGAGACCGTTCAAGATTGCAGCCGCCATAAATTTCGACTTAACGCCGGCGGTTTTCATGGTGTCACGACCAAAAACGAAGTTTTTTATGATGCGCTCAAATCGGCTGCTTGCGTCGCTGCCGGACTTTTGCGACAGTCAAACGGTCAAATCATCCTGCCGGTGTGGCGAAATGGCAGACGCACAGGACTTAAAATCCTGGGACTTTAAAAAGTCGTGTGGGTTCGAGTCCCACCACCGGCACCAACCCGCATAGTTCCTTATTCGAAGCTAATCCAGTCCACATCAACATTGGCGTTCCCTGTTTGAGTGACCACAAGATCGTGGAGGCCCGCAGGAAGGTTAGCCAGCTTTGACCGGATCGTCTTCCATTCAGAGCCTTTCTTGATTTCAAGCCTGCCCAGCAAAAGACCCTCCATGGTATCAAGGTGAACTTCAAGGGTTCCTCCCGCCGATGAAACGCACCTGGCAATCAGCGAATGCAAGTGGCGGTTTTTGAACACGACACGGTCAAATTGAACCCAGGAATTTGTTCCAGCGAGGGAGGTTTTCCATCCGGCAAAAGTGTTGGTCTTATCCAGGAATGAAACAGATGCTCCCCGGCTGCTGATGGCACTATAGCGGTCGATCTGGATCTTACTTGTGGCGTCGACGATCCCAACACCCCGCAGAGTGGGGATGACTTTCCTGATAGTTCCGTCATCATTGAAATATAAATAATCGGCCCGGACGGATCTGTTCTTGTCAAAGTCCGGGGATAAATCCCGGTCGTGGTAGAACAAATACCACCGGCCATGGTATTGAACGACCGAATCCTGAACGGTCCAACAACCATCAGTCGATTCATCCATGATGACTCCCGCCGGCTTGAAAGGTCCCATGGGGTTGGTGCTGGTGGAATATTCGAGCCGCTCGGTGGTGGCCTGGACGTGCGGGTAGGTCAAATAGTAAATGCCGTTTCGTTCGAACGCAAAAGGTCCCTCGATGAGGCCCCGGGTGGGAAGATTGGTGATTACTTGCGGTTGGGAATCAAGTTCCAGCAGGTCATCCTTCAGTTTGGCCACGAAAACTTTGCGCATCGCATAATACAGATAGGCGCTTCCGTTCTGATCAATCAACACGCAGGGATCAATCCCGTGAACGCCTTCAATCGGCGCGGGCTGCGGTTTGAAGGGGCCAAAGGGCTGGTCGGAGATGGCGACCCCGATCTGAAATCCTCCGTCTTTGGCCGTGGCCGGAAAATAGAAGTAATATTTTCCATTTTTGAAAACGCAATCCGGCGCCCACATGCTATACGCCGCGGGATTAGCCCAGGCGACATTCGTCTGGTTGACGATGACGCCATGATCCTGCCAATCCGCCAGGTTTTCCGAAGAGAAGACATGATAGTCTTCCATGACAAACCAGTTGGTCCGCCCTCTGCCGGGACTGGCTGGAATATCATGGGAAGGATAAAGATACATTTTGCCATCGAACACCCGCGCGGTGGGATCGGCGGTGAATTGATCCATGATGAGAGGGTTGGTGGCGAAGGCATGGATGACCAGGAACAGCGCGCCGACACAGAAAGCCACCAGATAGCGTAGACAGCTCTTCACTTTTAGTTCTTCGTTACCAGGAGTTACCTGGTGATCGTTGCGGCCGGGGGTTGTTCAGGGGGGGTGATCTTGTAGCCCAGGATTGAAAGCATCTGCACCGCATAGCGCGTGCCCAACTCCCGGTAACCCGCCGGGGTGAAATGAAGTTGTTGTGGGGGAATGGCCGGACAACCTTTTGAGGAGATGACATGTGCGGTGGGAATCGTTTTTGGCAACTGGTCAATGATGTTATTCGCGCTCGCGCACATGCCATGCTGGTCGGCATTCACGACTTCACCGGCGAGCAGGGGCACTTCATTGGCCTGGAGATCCAGATCGTTGAGCAGATGGTCGTAAACATTTTTGACTTTATCAGGCCATTGCCGGTCTCCGGTGTTTGATTCGCCCTGGTGCAACAAAATCCCCTTAATGACGCCATCTTTCTGCGCCAGTTTTCCCATCGCAACCAGGCTCTGGTAAGGGTTTCCTCCATAGGCATTGATGGCGCTCTTCATCCATACCGGCGCCGTTGCAACATAGGCCTGGTACGCATTCGTTTCGAACAATTCGATTTTGCAGCCGCCCACGGCAACCACGACGAGACCTACTTTAATGTTTGGCGGGAGATTGGAAATCATCGTTCTGCCAAAATAATCAGCCGGACAAAGACCGGTAGAGGGCCGGCACAATGGCGGCACCGCCGGATACCACTGGCCCCTGGTTCTGCCTTGTTTCGGAAAATCAACCGCCGCCAGGACCTGCAAACGAGAATCCACCGGCCCTTTATCCTGCGGGACAATTCCCGGAAAACCTTCCATGTTTGACTGTCCAAAGCACAGAAAAATCCAAAAATTTGTATCCTGGGAAAAGGCGTTCATATTGAAGAAGAGCAATCCGGCCAAGACAAGCAATCGAGACATCATTTTCATATAAGGGTAGTGCTCGCATATGCTGGCAAGTTAATAGTGCCCGTCAAGTTGCTTGTTCAGGTTGATTTCTTATCGCCAGCATCACGCACGATAAGGCGGATATTTTGTTTGTCCTTCATGCCAATCACCGGCAAATCGTGTCCAAACCATGATTTCCGTTGCCGGAAACTGGAACCGGAGGTATCTATGAGGTGTGTATCCACGCAGTTTTTTTCAAGCGTCCGGCACATTTTGGCTGGCAGTATTTCTAGCTTTCCAGTTTTGCGCCAACGGCCCGGCTAAAAACATCCGGCTGCGCAGTGAATCGGTTGACCCCGCTTCCGCGCCGGACCTGGAAATAATGGCGGCGAGCGTGAAATCAAAGCTCCCGGCGTCCGGGTTGTATCTCATCCAATTCAGCGGTCCAATGAACGTGGCGCGCCGAACGGAATTGCGGGCAGCAGGGGTCGAGTTGCTTAACTACGTGCCTGATGACACTTTCATTGCCCGATTCACGCAAGCCTCGCCCGCCAGTATCGCGGCTAAAAGTTATGTCACCTGGATCGGGCCATATTCGCCGGAAATGAAAGTCAATCCGCGGCTCGCGGCATCTGTGTCCGGGGTATCGCAGACCAATCCGCCCATCAGCGTCAATATTTTGCTTTCGCCATCGGCGACTCCGGCGGAAGTGAGCGCCGTGCGCGCGTTGTTGGCGCCGGTTCAATCTGAAGACGATCTGCGCCAGGGCGTGATCCTGCGCGGCAAATTGTCGCCTAAAGATTTGGGCGCGCTTACCCAATCCAGCGCGGTGCTCTGGGTGGAAAATGAGCCGAAAAGGAAATTGGTGGACGAAGCCGCCTCGAAGCTCGTCGGCGGCGACGACGGGCGCGCGGCCACGCCGACGGTCACCGAGCAACTCGGTTACAATGGTTCGAATGTGATCGTTTGTGTCGCGGACACGGGCCTCGACACCGGGAACACGAACACGATGCACCCGGACCTGCGCGGGCGGGTGACGGGTTTTCAATTCTACGGCAGTAATATTCCGGATGGCTCGGATGGTTACGGCCACGGCACGCATTGCGCCGGGATCATCGCGGGCAATGCCGCCACGGGCGAGATCGACCCGGACAGCGGCCAGTTTTACGGGCTCGGCGTGGCCTCCGGGGCGGACCTTTATGTCGAGCGCATTTTCGATGACGATGCCAACGAGGCCAGTCCTTTTCCCAGCGACGCAACGATGACGCAGGATGCGGTGCGGCACGGCGCCAAAATAGGCTCCAACAGTTGGGGTGACGACGTGCAAGGCGCTTACGACATCGACGCGGCGGAATTTGACGAGCTGGTGCGCGATGCCGACACCAACACGCCCGGCGCCCAGCCTTATGTCCTGGAATTTTCCGCAGGGAACGCGGGGCCAGATGAGCAAACCATGGACAGCCCGGCGAGCGCCAAAAACGTGATCGCCACCGGCGCGTCCGAAAACACGCCGAATACGTTGGCGGAAACGTATGGGCTTTACGATGACGGGCCGGACACGGTGGCGGATTTTTCCAGCCGCGGGCCATGCGCGGACGGGCGGATCAAGCCGGACCTGGTTGCGCCGGGAACCTGGATCGCGTCCGCGGCGTCGTCTGCCGCCCCGGATGAGGACTCGATCGCGTGGTCAACGATCGATGATTACTACGTTTATATGGGCGGGACGAGCATGTCAGGCCCGCATGCGGCAGGGGCAGCAGCGGTTTTCATGCAATTTTACGAAAAAACGCATACCAACGCGGTGCCCTCACCGGCGCTGGTGAAGGCGGCATTGATCAATTCGGCACAGGAATTGGATGAATCCAACGGCGGACCGGGCCCGGTGCCCAACAATGACGAGGGTTGGGGGCGCATCACGCTGACGAACATCGTGGTCGCGAACGTCAATGCAGCGCCGCGTTACTACGAGTATCTCGATCAAACGGTGCTGCTGACCAACAGCCAGGTCTATTCGCAGCACGTTTTTGTACAAGGCGCCGACCAGCCATTGAAAATCACGCTGGCTTACACGGATGTTCCGGGATTTCCGGGGGCGATTCCTGCGATCGTGAACAACCTGAACCTGGAAGTGGTCGGGCCGGATGGGACACTCTATCGCGGCAACCAGTTCGGCGCGGGCGAATCGGTGCCGAACCCGCCATCGGCTGACAACCTCAACAACGTCCAGGGCATTTACCTCTCGCAACCGGCGCCGGGTGATTATCTGGTGCGGGTGCGCGCCAGCAAAGTGGTGCAGGACTCGCGCCTGGATACGACGGCGATCGACCAGGATTTTGCGCTGGTCTCTTCCGGCAATCTCACGCGCCCGGGCACGGGATTCATCCTGCTGGACCGTCCCAGTTACACTGCGCCGGGTCTCATGCAAATCGAGGTGTTCGACGCGGCCCGCGCTGCGAGCAACAGCGTGAGTGTGGTTGTGACGAATCTTACCGGGCACGGGTCGGTCTCGACGCTGCTCATGGCGAACGGAAATTACGGCGTATTCACCGGGGCAGTCGCCACCGTCACCGGCACGGCGGGCGCGGGACAAATCCATCTCGCCAACGGGGACAACCTGGAGGCGATCTATGTCGATTCCGGCGGCGCGCAACGGATGATCACGGCGGTGGCGGATTTCGTTCCGCCGGCCATCAGTTCGGTCGCATCCGGCACGGATGTCGGCGTGCTTACCATCACCTGGCAAACCAGCGAACCGGCCACATCCATTGTCAACTACGGCACCAACAGCGCCAATTTAAACCTCGGGGTCACCAACCTTGCGCTCGTGACGAACCACGAAATCAGGCTGACCGGGCTGATCCGAGGCGTGACGTATTATTTTCAAGTCGTTTCCGGCGACGCTGCCGGCAACGTTGCCATCGCGAACAACGGCGGCGCGCTTTACCCATTCATCGGGGTGGCGACGCCGACGGTGCTTTTGGTGGACGACTATGACGGGAATGCGGAGGAGTCTGACGGCTCAACAGTGATTCCCGACGGATCCTACACCAACGCACTGGCAGCGGCGGGGATCAGTTATGGCTTTTGGAAGGTGACTGACCGGGGTTTTCCGCAGCTTGCCGACTTGCAACCGTTTCCAGTGGTGATTTGGCGCATCACCGATGACATCGTGAACTACGGCGTTGACGAGGACGGCCTGCCTGATCCCACAGCCACCAACAACACCATCAATACGCCGCAGCAATACACGATCCAAACGTATCTGAACGGCGGCGGGTCATTCTTCATGTCGGCAATGACCGTCCTGCAGCAATTGGGCGATGTGCCGTTCCGACAGAATGTCCTGCAGGTGTCCGGCTTTGATGCAAATCCGGATCCGCCGCTGCAATGTTCAGATTGTGATGAGGATTTTGGCGTGCCGGCGTTTTTTGGTGCGCCATCATCCGTTGCCAATGACATGTATGTGACGCTTGATTACAGCAATTATCCGTCGTTTGACCTCAGCGGATTGGGGTTGGGTGAGTCGGATGCCGGGCCGGATTTTTCAGACACCTTCACGCCATCTTCGAGCGCTACGGCCATCACATTTGAGTCGGTGTCCGGGAAACCATGCGGGATGAGCTATCCGAATATTGGAGTCAGCAGCCCCGGCCGGGTCGTCTTTCTTTCGTTTCCGTTTGACGCCATCCCGACGAGCGGGCCCGGGACGAATAATGCCGTGGCACTGCTGCAGAATATCATCGCCTTTCTTGCGCCGGGCGCGAACGGCCATGGCGTGGTCTTTCTCGACAACACGGTCTATACGACCAACGACGTGGTCACGGTGGAGTTGGGTGATTCGGATTTGGCCGGCTCCGGCCAGGCCCAGGTCAGTTTCGTGGCCAGTTCGCGGACCAATCGCGTTGCGGTCACGCTCATGGAGACCACCCATCGGGGATTATTCCAGGGCAGTCTCACGCTGGTCGGCGGAAGCGCGGCGACGAACCAATTGCAGGTTGCCAACGGCAATACCATCACGGCGACATATTTTGACGCGTCGGCCAACAGCAATGTCACGGCGACGGCGGGCATTGACACGGTGCCGCCGGCAATTTCGCAGGTAACGGCGACTGCGGATTATTACAACGCAAGAGTTTCGTGGGTCACCACCAAGCCGGCGGACTCATCGGTGCAATACGGCGAGTCGCTTCTGCCCGATAACGCGGCATACGCCAGTGCGCTGGTCACGAATCACACGGTCAACATCAGCGGGTTGTCCGCGAACCGGACTTATTATTATGAGGTCGTCAGCCGGGACCAGGCCGGCAACGTGACTGTGGACGACAACCAGGGAAATTTCTATTCGTTCGCGACGCTCAAGGCGCCGGCGCCGCCGTGGTTTGACAACCTGGAAAGCGGCGCTCCCGGCTGGTCGGTCGTGCCGGACCCGGTCTATGGTTCGGACATCAATTGGACTTTAGGCACGCCGCACAACGGCATCGTTTCCAGCGCACATTCGGGCACGAACGCCTGGGGCAGTGATCTCGATGGCAACCAGGATTTTACGCTCGCCAGCAGTTATCTTTACGCGCCGGTCATTGACCTGACTGGATTCACCTCGGCGACGCTCACGTTCTCGAATGTCTGCGATTTCAGCAGGGTGGATCCGACCTTCGGTTTATATTTTGAAGACGGCATCGTCTATGTCAGCACCAACAGCGCCACCTCGCCAGTCAACCTGCCGATCGTTCAGGACTTTGCGGGCACGGCGGCATACACCTGGGAACAGGAAACCGTGGACCTGACGCCCTTCGTTGGCCAGAATATTCAAGTCGTCTTCTATTACGAAGGCGTCCCCCTTGGGGACACGATGTATGGCTGGACGATTGATGACATCGGCATCACTGGCGTCCTGGCCGGAGGCAATGTCAACATCACTAAAAATCTGGGGCAGGGGACATGGTCCCTCTCCTCGCTCTCGTCACTGGGCCAGACGCCGATCCAATCGGGCGTGGCACCCGCTGTGACCATCAACAACCTGCCCGCCGGAAATTATGTCGTGCAATTTGGCGACGTGCCGTTTTACCAGACGCCGCCGGACCAGACGAACGCATTGACCGCCGGCGGCACGGCGAATTTTACAGGCAATTACACCTTCCTCGACGCGAATCACAATGGAATATCCGATGCCTGGGAAATGTATTACTTCGGCGTGGTCAGCACCAACCGGACGCAATTCACCGACACGGATGGGAGCGGCATGAGTGACTACGATAAATTTACTGCCGGCCTCAATCCGACCAATCCGGCATCGTCGTTTGTATTTACGGGTATAGCCGTTCAACGCAACGGCGGGGTACAATTGCAATGGCCGGTCGCGACCAACCACTTGTATCAAATTTACGCCTCGACCAACCTTACCTCGTGGGCGCCGGCCACCGGTGGGTTACAAGCGACAGATGGCGCAACGATGAATTGTACGGTCACCAATTCCAGTGCCAGCCGGCAATTTTATCGGCTGGAAGTCCTCCCCTAACGGCGAGCGGCATTCCGGCAATGGCGCAAAATCCGCCGGGGATAAAATCTCGAATTCAAAACCGGCTTTATTCCCAGGCGCAAAGCTGATTCACGAAATTGGCCGAGCCATCCCGCAGCCAGCCGTCGAGTTGGGCCTGGTCCTTGAGTTGCTGGCCGCGCAGGCGCGGCACGACGGCAAAGCTGGTCTTCACCTCCGGCAACGCGGTCATATCCACCCACAATTTCTCGAACTGGCTCACCGGGAACACGTCTTCCTGCCCGTGGCCCCAACGTTTTTTCACGTCCTTGATGGTGAGGTAAGTCGGCATGCGCGCCGCGACGGTCCGCACCGCGGCGGCCACTTTTTCCGCATTGGACAAATCGGCACGGTCCAGGCCAAAAATAGCGAGGAGCCGGTCGAGGTGGATCCAGCAGGTGTTGGAATTATAATAGCGCAGGTGAAATTCATCCTGCTCATGCGGCATGGCCAGGCCCTCGACGAGCCGCACCTGGCCGTTGACGCGCGCCAGGCCGCCGCCGCGATCCTCCAGGCGGCGCGTGATGACTTCAAAGGTGAGGCAGGCGTCCTGTTTGAGGTGCAGGCCGAACATCGCGGGGTCGGCGTTCGCGCCGAGCGTGTCAATGTTGTGCAGCATCAGGTGCTGCAACTGCGGCCGTTCGGCAAGCAGTTGCGCGAGCACGCCGTTGCGCAGGAGATTCGGCACCTCGAACCAGTGGCCGACGGGATGCAGGCATTGCCCGGGCAAATTGTCCGTGTAATCGCCGCCTTCACCCGCCGTGTGCGCCCAATTGAACAGCGCCGCGCGCAGGCTCTCGCGGACTTTCTGCGCCTGCTCATCGAGCCGTTGTTGCGGCATTTCTTCCCATAAAAAACGCAGGTCGCGCACCATCGGGACCATCCGCAAACCGATGGAACGGCCGGGCGATAAAAGCAGCGGCCCCGCGTAATGATAATTATTTTTCCGGCGCAAAAATTCCTCCGTCGCCGCATGCGAGAGGTAGCTCGTCGTGAAAATGTGGGGCAATGCCCGGCCCGCGAGCTGGCCGAGGTGGCGGCTTTTGGCCAGGTGGGTCTCGATAAATGTCCGGTGCGCGCCGTTGAATTTGCAGAACGGATGGAGCGCCTTCACCACCCCGGCGCCCTGCGTCCAGCGGCTGCCCGCGCCGGCGGCGAGCGTGACCACGGCGAGTTCGCCACGGGCGATGGCGGCAAGCCCGGCCTCGCGCAATTGGGGCGCGAGCGGGGCGGTGGCATTGAGGACATCGCCGTCCTGCACGTCCTTGATATCTGAACTGGCGGGGAGACGGTTTTGTGAAAGGCCGATGCGGCCGCTTTTCAAATCATCGCGGATCTGCTCGTGTTGCAGCCGGTCAAAGCCGTTTTGTTCAAGCAATTCCGCGAGGCTTTGCTGGCGTCCACCCTCGGTTTTCATGCGGGGCAGCAAGCGGTCGAACAACATCTGCATCATGCCGGACCATTCCGGTTGGGTGTGACACACGGCGCTGAACTTGTCCATTTCGGCGCGCTGCGGCGCGGTCAGCGATTGCGGGTTGCGCAGCCATCGGGGGACGTGCAGCGCATAGTAGCCACGCGGCAGCAGAGCGTCGCCGCCACGCAGCAAATCCGCCGACGTGCCATGTTCGTTGATGGCAAAGTCATAGACGACGGGCTCCATCGCAAACGGCAGCGAGTGCTGCAGTTCGCGCCGGGCTTGCGACATGATTTCCTGCAATCGCTGCTGCGCCTGTACCTTGCGTTGCGGTTCAAAAATGAAACCCATGCCGCCGCCGGACATGCCGCCAAGCATCCAAAAGCCCCAGAAATCCTTGCCGAATTCCCCCCGCACGGTGGTGATGAGCGATTCGGTGAACGCGTTGCTCGCCCAGGGGATGATGGTTTGGATCGGCTCGCGGAAATTGCGCGTGGTCAATTCGCCCAACCGCTGCACTTCGCCGGCGCGCAAAGCGGAAACGATTTCGTCGAGCAAGCCGATGGCCTGCTTGCGTCCAGCCCATTCGGCGGTGGAGCGCAGGAGATATTTTTCCGTGACCATCTCGAGGATCGGCCCGACGTTTTGCGCCATGCCGCCGTGGACGAGCACGAGGCTGTCCTGCAACCGTTCACGGGTTGCGCGCGAAACTTCCTGTTCATCGAGGATGCGGTGCGTGGGCATGAGACGGCCGCGGCTGATGCCGAATTCCGGATCGCCTGCCATGGCGGCAACGCCGCAAATCAACTTCATGCCCGGCCAAACGCCGCCGGAATCCTGCCAGCCGCCGCCGGAACCGCCGAGCCATTCGCCGAGGAGCGCGCGGGCGAGCGCCAGGCGGCGTTCGTCCTCGGCGAGCGCGCCGGTGAGCGACCGGGCCTGGCCGGTGGCGCGCATGCAAACGGAGATCAGCGAGGCGAGCAGGTTCGTAGAAACCGCGAGCCGCGAACCTTTGGGGATATCATTGACGTGGCTGACGAGTTCCAGGCCGCGGCCGGGACCGACGAGGCGGCCCAGCAAATCGGCGAGGTTTTGGCCGGAACCTTCGATGCCCGGCGGGACGATGCCGGCGGCGATCACCGCGGCTTTCAAGAGGCCAAGGTAATCGCGGGCGAAATCAAAAACTTCGGCAAGGCTGCTGATGTCCGCACTGGCGCCGAGGTCCACGCTGCTCAGGCGCAGGATCGGCTCATCGATCACGCGCAGATACGCCTCGACTGGCGGTTGCGGCGAACGGTCGCGTCCATGGACGCCGAGGTCGATGGAGACATTGAGCACCCGCGCGCCTTCGGGAAAATCCATGCCCAGGAAAAAAATGTCGCTCCAGCCGGAATGGCTCAGGTCCATGCGCACGGGAGTGCGTTCGCGCAGCACCGGATACGTGCCATCCTCGCCGCGCTGCATCAGTTCCGGCCGCACCCGCAACGGATGGTCCATCGGATGGCCCATGCGGAACATCCATTGATTGCCGCTCACCGAACGCACGCTGCGGCGCACCTGGTCGGCGAGCGTCTGGAAACCGATGCGCTGGTAAACCGCGGCAAGCGCGCTGGAAATCGCGTCATCCGGGCCGGATTTTTTTTGGACGCTGAGAAATTGCTCCAGCGCCTCCTCGAACCGGCGCTGCAACAGATGCTCAAATCCTTTGAAGGGGATCAGGCCGCCTGAACCGGCGGGTAATTTACCCGGCAGGTGAAAACGATGGATCGCGTAGAGAAAGAATAACGCGCGGACGCGTTCGTAAAGATTGTCGCTGCGGCGGCGAAAGGCGTCGAGTTCCGCGCACGCGGCGAGCAATTCATCCGCCGAGGCGCGGGCGCAAACGGCGTCGAGCGATTGATTGCGGATGTTTGGGTCCGCCGACGTGATGATCTCAATGAGCGGGCTGGCCATGCTCGTGTCAGTGGGGTTCCTGCGCCAGGAGTTCAACGAGGCCGGCGAGCACTTCCGCGCGGGCCGGGCCGCTCAAGGCGAGCGCCAGTTGCGCGGTAAGCAGGCCGTATTTGAGGCCGATGTCGAAACGCCGGCCTTGGATTTCGTAGGCGAGATAACGTTCGCGCGTTGCCAGCCGGGACAGGGTTTCGCTCAAATTGACGGTTCCGCCATGCGGGGCGGCCACGCCCGCACCCAGCAATTCCATCACTGACGGGGTGAGGACGTGGATCCCGAAAAAGCAGAGATAGTTCCCCGCGCGCAGACCGGGAACGATGAGCCGTTGTTCGGCGACGGTCGGCGTCGGTTTTTCAAAAACTTCGGAGACGAGATAAAGACCTTTGCGATTTTCGGCGAGCCGTCCGCCGGCCGCGCCATAGAACGGCAGTTTGCTTTCATGCGTCGCCTGGACGGCGGAAACGGCGCACGCCTCGGCGGTGGCGACTTCGACGAGTTGGCGCGCGCAATTGTGGCCTTCCCGGCTCAAATAAAGATGGTCGCCGACCAGCAGCAAAAACGGTTCGTTGCCGGTGAATGAATGAGCGCTCCAGATCGCATGGCCGTAACCGAGCGCCTTGGTCTGCTCGACGAATTGCAGGCGTTTGCCGTGTGGACCGGCGGCGGCGCGGTAAGTGTGGGCATCGCCGGGAAAAACGACCACGCAGATCTCCTCCGCCCCGGCGTTGATCGCCTCTTCGATGATGATGGCCAGCGCGGTCTTGGTCTTGCCATCGCGGTCCACGAGCGTTTGCAATGGCAGCGTCCTTTGGTTCGGCCCGGCGGCGGTGATGACGGCTTTGCGGATATTCATATGTTTGATAAACGCTTCGGAATAAAAGAGGTCTTTGCCAGTGAGTCTTATGTTATCAGAACCGACCGAAGTGAATCAATCGTTGGTTTTGCCCGCCGATCGACTAATAACCCGGCAATTATTTTGACGTTTGTTCAACCGGAGGTCAAATGGCTGGTGTCGTTCCATAATCGCAGGACTGGACGGGTAAGCTCATTTTCATAGCCAAGCGCGCTCACGCTGGCGGTATCGAGGAGGAGGAATTTTCCGGCGAAAGGTTCCAGGCCGAGCCAACGGGCGGCGAGTATTCGTAAAAAATGTCCGCTGGAAAAAATCAGAACGTCACCCCGGACGGCCCGCACGCGATTGACGACGGCATCGGCGCGCGCGGCGATTTGCCCGGGGGATTCGCCGCCGGGACAACCATCGCGAAAGAGCGACCAATCCGGACGGCCCGCATGGATCTGCGGGCTGGTCAACCCTTCATACTGGCCATAATTCCATTCCACGAGGTTGGAATCAATTTCGGCGACATCGCCGAAGCCGGCAAGCGTGCAGGTGCGGGCTGCGCGTTGGAGCGGGCTGGTGAACACTTTGGCGAAATTTAGTTCGCGCAACCGTTTGCCGAGGAGCTGGGCGGCCTGTTCGCCGCGTTCAGTCAAAGGCAAATCGGTGCGACCGGTGTGTTGGCCGCTTTTGCTCCAGGCCGTCTCACCGTGTCGCGCCAGATAAATGATGGGAAGGGATGAGTTCATCAAACCTACTTTCCTTTTCCTGCTGAACTATAATCCAACCGGCACGGCTGTCACGCAGAACTGAAACCACAGCCTGAACCTGTTTCCGGAGCGCGGGTCTGCGACCCGCCGCAGTTTCCTCAAGCGGAAGACGTTTAGAGCAACCTCTGTCGCTTAAAAAACTCGTGCATTGCTGCGGCTCACAGAGCCGCGCTCCGAAAGACCTGCCGGTTCATCGTCCCAATTCGTGCGAAAAATCGAAAGAAGGCTTTCTGTGAACAGGTGGACGTTACCACTTCAATTCCTGCAACCGGCGGGATGTTTCTTCGGCGCGCTCGCGGCTGTTGAAGGCGCTGATACGGAAGTAACCTTCGCCTTTCGAGCCGAAACCCGAACCGGGAGTGATGACGACGTTGGCTTCGTTCAGGATTTTATCAAACACCTGCCAGCTCGTGACGCCTTTGGGCGCGCGCACCCAGATGTACGGCGCATTGACGCCGCCGAAAATTTTCAGGCCGGCTTTTTTCGCGCCTTTGCGCAACACTTCGGCGTTGCCGAGATAATGCTGGATCAACGCCTGGACCTGGGCTTTCCCGTCCGCCGAATACAACGCTTCCGCACCGCGCTGGACAATGTAACTCACGCCGTTGAATTTGGTCGTCATCCGGCGATTCCACAACGGGTGCAGCGGTTTGAACTCGCCGGTTTTCGTCTGGGCGTTCAAGGATTTGGGCACGACGGTATAGGCGCAGCGCACGCCGGTGAACCCGCCGTTTTTCGAGCAACTGCGGAATTCGATGGCGCATTCGCGCGCGCCGGGAATCTCATAGACGGAATGCGGAACCCCCGGCCCGGTGATGTAAGCCTCATAGGCGGCGTCGAACAGGATGATGGCTTTATGCTCCAGCGCATATTTGACCCAGGCCTCAAGCTGTTCGCGCGTGGCGGCTGCGCCGGTCGGATTGTTCGGCGAACAGAGATAGACGATGTCGACATGCTTTTTTGGCGGCTCAGGAATGAACCCGTTCGCGGGCCGGCAGGGGAGATAAACGAGTTTGGCATAAGCGCCGGCCTCGTTCGCCTCGCCGGTATGGCCGGCCATGACGTTGGTATCGACATAAACCGGATACACCGGGTCGCTGATGGCGATCTTGTTTTTCGAACCAAGGATATCGAGGATGCTGCCGGTATCGCATTTCGAGCCGTCGCTGACAAAAATCTCGTCGTCCGCGATCTCGCAGCCGCGGCTGCGGAAATCGTTCTGGGCGATGGCCGCGCGCAGCCAGTCGTAACCCTGCTCCGGGCCGTAACCATGGAAGGTTTCGCGCACGGCCATTTCATCCACGGCTTTGTGCATCGCGGCGACCGCTGCGGGGGGCAGGGGTTCGGTCACATCGCCGATACCGCAACGGATGAGTCGTTTTGCCGCTTCGGGATTGGCGTCACAAAATGCTTTCACACGCCGGCCGATCTCGGGAAAAAGGTAGCCAGCTTTCAGTTTCAGGTAATTGTCGTTAAGAAATGCCATGTTTCGGCCATAGATAAGCAGGAATTAGGTCGGATGTAAAATCACTTTGGAAGTGAGAGGGTGGAAAATGAGAAGGCAAATCTCGAAAGTTAATTCGGAGGGCGGAGTTCTACGACGCCCTGAATCCTCATTCCTTCGGAGGGTCGAGCTCCGCGAGACCCCGAATCAATCAGGGCGTCGTAGAACTCCGCCCTCCGAAAAATCTCCGAGGAAAGAAATTCCACCCTGACTTTTTACTCGTCATCCGACCGCAATTTTGCGACAAAGCAGCCGTGAATTCTCCTGATTCAGGGCCCGGGCGAAAACATCTGCCGCATTTCGTTCCGCTGGAATTTCACAACCAGACAATCCTTCAATACGTAACAGTTTGTGTCAGCAAACGCCGGCAGTTGCTGGCGCGCCCGGAAATAGTCGAATTGCTTCTGGATTGCTGGCGCAGATCTGATCATTGGATAATTGGCCGATGGGTTGTCATGCCGGACCATTTGCATCTGTTTTGTGCTCCAGCAAAATCTCCGCAGATACCTTTGAAACTATGGATGCAATTCTGGCGGAATCAAAGCACGCGGCGTTGGCCGTATCCTGACGAGAAGCCGGTTTGGCAACGGGATTTCTTTGATCGACAACTGCGAAGCGGAGAAAGTTATCATCAAAAGTGGCTTTATCTTTGGGAGAATCCAATAAAAGAAAATCTGGTTCAGAAGCCTGAGGAATGGCCCTTTCAAGGTGAGATGAATGTGATTCCCTGGCATGAAGCCAATTGATTCAGGGCGTCGTGGAACTCCGCCCTCCGAGGGAATATTTAAAGCAAAAATCCTGCGAGGGAGGCGGTCATGTAGGCGGCGAGGAGGCCGCCGATCATGGCGCGGAAACCGATCCTGGCCATTTCACTGCGGCGCTCGGGCGCCAGTGAACCGATGCCGCCGACCTGAATGGCGATGCTCGAAAAATTTGCGAAGCCACAAAGCGCATAGGTCGCAATGGTAAAACTGCGCGGGTCGAGCGCTTTTGCCGTGGCAGGATTCGTCAAGTCAAGGTACCCGACGAATTCATTGAGCACGACGCGTTCGCCCAGGATTTGGCCGATACTCAGGCAATCCTGATGCGGCACACCCATCAAAAAGGCGAACGGCGCGTTGATCCAGCCGAAGATGGTCTGCATCGTCGCCGGATCGGCGATTCCCATGTGTCGTTGAGGGTAGGTGATAAGAAAATTTGCCAGCGCAATTATGGCAATGAAGGCGATGAGCATGGCGATGACATTCAGCGCCAATTGAAAACCGTCGCGGGCGCCGGTGCAGATGGCGTCGATGGAATTGGCGGTGGTGCGCGGGATGGTTGCCGGCATTGACGCAGCGGTTTCGCTCAGTTGCGTTTCCGGAAGAAGGATTTTGGCGATCAACAGCGCGGCAGGGCAATTTAAGACGGAGGCGGTCAATAGATGCCCGGCGGTGTGCGGATAGCCGGCGTTGATTCCCATGGCGGCATAGACGGCGGCCACGCCACCGGCGATGTGCGCCATGCCGCAAACCATGATGGTCATGATCTCGCTGCGGGTCATGCGGGGGACATACGGGCGGATCATCAAGGGCGCCTCGGTTTGGCCCATGAAAATGTTCGCGCAGGCAGAGAGCGTTTCACTGCCGCTGGTGCGCATGATTTTGCGCATCACCCACGCGGCGGCATGGACGACTTTTTGCAAAACGCCCCAATGATAAAGGAGCGAAGAAATGCTCGCGACGAGGATGATGGTCCCCATGACGAGGATGGCAAAGATCACGTTATTGTCCGGGCCAAAAGTTTTGGAGAGCAACCCTTCATCGGCGAGCGGGCCGAAGACGAATTTGGAGCCGTCATTCGCGAATTCGAGGAGTTTGACGACCACTTTTTCCGCAAAACTGAACAGGTCGGCGCCCCACGGGGTTTTCAAGATCAAGAGCGCCAGGGTGAACTGAAGGCCGAGTCCCCACGCGACGGTGCGCCAGGGGAAGAGTTTGCGGTTGTAGGAAATCGCCCAGGCGGCGGCGATCATCGTCAGCCAACCGACCAGGCTAATGAGTCTTAGCTCCATTATTTTAGGCAGATCTGTTTACTGGCCTTCTTATAAATGTGCGGGTGCAGGACGCCCACGAACGGTAGATTGCGATAACGCTCGGCAAAATCAAGCCCGTAACCGACAACAAAATAATCGGGGATCTCGAACCCGACATAATCGGCCTTGATCTTTTCGACGCGGCGCGAGGGTTTGTCGAGCAGGACGCAGATCTTGATGCGGCGCGGCTTGAGCGCGCGGATCTTGGGCAACACGCGGCTCATCGTGCGGCCGGTGTCCAAAATATCGTCGATGAGCAACAGATTGCGGCCGCGAACATCCAGGCGCAATTCCTTGGTGAAGACCAGGTCGCCGGACTCCGTGCCCTGGCCATAGCTGGAGACGCCCATGAAATCGAGGCGCAGGGGGAGATTCAAATGGCGGATCAAGTCCGCCAGGAACATCACGGTGCCGTTCAGGAGCGAGACCACCACCATTTCGCGCCCGCGGAAGTCGCGCTCGATCTGCCGGGCAAGAATTTTGATACGGCGCGCGATCTCTTCTTCCGTGATCAGGACGCGCTCGACCTCCTGGCGCCATTGTGGGGAGATTTTGTGTCCGGTTTTTTTAGCTTTGGATTTAGGCACAAATTTTAAGCGGCTTTATCGACGGGTCCGGGTTCGGCTTCGACCTTAAAAACAGGCACGTCAAACGTGGCATGAAAATTTACCTGGGGCATTTTTGCCTCAAGGCGCCAGGAAATCGTTTCGTTTCCAATGAGGGAACATTGCGGCTGGTTGGGGGGCAACTCGAAAAGGACTGGAATCGCCCCGCCACCAGTCGCGGAAGCGACGGGGGTTTTGACGGTTATCTCTTCGTTCCAAAGAACCTTTTCCTCCGCGCGACGATGCTGACCCGCGCCGGCCACGGTCCGGCGAATACAGGAAATGGCGAGATCCATTTTCCGCCCGGGGAGCAGCGGCAAAGCAGTCCGGATGGTTCCCTGAAGAGCGCCGCCGGGGGACGCCGGAACCGATGGCATCTCAAAAGAGCAATCGCCGAACCGCTTGCTGGCGCGCATTTTCTGGATCACCCGCGTCAAAATAATGATTCCGACCATGGGAAAAAACAATCCGACGAGGTCGCTGAAATTTTTTGTGCGGATCGCCAGGGGGACCATGAATCCGGCGATGATCACCCCAATGACACAAAACAAGATGGCCATGGTCAGATAGGATTTCTCATCCGGGATGCCGGAGGACTTGATGCGTCCCGCAGCCCAATCCGGGCGCCTGAGCCAGGGCTTGACGGAATCTTCGGAAAACGACTTTTTGAGCTGCTGGGCCAATGAAGTGCGCTTGGCGACAATCCCGAAGATGAGCACGACAAACCCGGCGGCGACCACCATGACACTGCCAAGTTTGATCGCCTTATCCCGGTCCAATCCGCCCAACAATCCATCATGCACGAATATCATGAAGGCGAGAAAGCCCATCGCCGCGAACGGCAACGACATCAGCGTGGCTTTTTTTCGCGCAGACTTTGCGGCATCTGCCGCCGGATCATTGGTATCTTTCTCGCTCATCAGTAATCAAAATTTTTATCGTCTCCCGCAATTCTGACCGCAGGCACCCGCCTGAATTATCCAGGCAGTGAAGATACAAAAAACGAAGACAGGAAGCGAGGATTTAGCGTAGTCGCAGTTTGTAGTCAGTGGTTCGCAGCCCGGATTCCGACGGCGCGCATGGAGTGACGCGCCCAACCCGGGTACTATCAAAATCCCATCTCCTAACTTTACACTGTGGAGGCAAAAGCCTATAAAAAAGTCATGCCAACGCTTCTAGCCAGCGGCGGCCCGGTGATTTGGTTGATCCTGATCGCCGCGGCCATTGCCATTGTTGTGTTCATCGAGCGCGCGCTGCATTGCCATCGCTCGCAGATCAATTCGATCGAATTTCTCAATGGCGTGCGCAATGTGCTCAAGCGCGACAATGTGGTGGAGGCGATCTCCATCTGTGACGCGACGCCCGGGCCGGTGGCGCGGCTGGTCAAGGCGGCGATCCTCAACCGCGATAAAGGCCGCGATCGCGTGCGCGAAGCGATTGAAGAAGCGGGTCTCACCGAAGTGCCGCTCCTGGAGGAACGGTTGAACCTGCTGGCGACCATCGCGCAGATCGCGCCGTTGCTGGGTTTGCTCGGGACCGTCGTCGGGTTCATCGGCATCTTTACGCAAATGCAGACGGACGGCCTATACGCCCATTTCAGCGGTGATAATTCGATGGTGCAGGGGATGAGGGAAGCGCTGGTTTGCGCGGCGGCAGGAATCGCGGTCGCGATCCCCGCCCATGCCGGCTATAATTATCTCATCAGCCGCGTGAACAAGATCGTGCTGGATATGGAGCGCGCGGCGGCGGAAATCATCAACATCGTCACCGAAAAATCGCCCTCATGAAATTTCCGCGCAACACGCGCCTGCTCCGCAGCCCGTTCGAGGTTGCGCCCTTCGCGGCGGTTTTTTTCCTGTTCGCGATGTTTTTGATGTTCGCCGCGCTGATGCCCACGCCGGGCATCCCGCTGCAATTACCCGTTGCCGCCGGTCTCCCGGGCATTGACCAGCCGACTGTGTCCGTGGCCGTGGATTCGTCCGGCAGATATTTTTACGCGAATCAACTGGTCAATGATTTCCAATTAAAATCCGGCCTGATGACGGCGGTCAAAACCACTGGTCCCCGGCTTACCCTGGTCATCCATGCGGATAAATCCGTCACTTACGATCAGTTGGTGCATTTGACGATGCTGGCGCATGGGGCCGGGATCCATAGCGCGCTTTTGGCAACGATGCCGCGCCCGGAAGAAACCGGCCGCCCATGAACGCCGCCGCGCCTGACCTGGCAGGAAATGGCCATCTTCATCCGGCCAAAGGATGGTCGCGCGGCCAGTTGTTCCGCATGGTGGTGGTCGTGTTTATCGCGCATGTGGTGCTGATTTTTATTTTTGGCGCGCGCAAGCCGATCATCGCGCGCGCGGTCAAAGACGTTCCCCAATTAGAGATGGCCGCCGCGCAAAACGAATGGCTCACCCTGGACGATCCTGCGCTTTTCGCCCTGCCACACGCCGATCCGTATAATGCTCCTTACCAGGTGACCAATTCCTTTCATTGGTCGAATGCGACTCATTGGTTGTCTTTGACGGATATTGTAGGCGGGGTGACGAGCGGGCTGGGGCAACCCTACCACTTCTCCACGGCTCATCTTGAGTTTATCCCCCCGGTAAAATTAGATGTACCCGCGACACAATTCCGGCCGGAATTCGCGCAGGCGTCCACCCTGCGCGTCGATGGCGACCTGGCGCGCAGACCATGGATCGCCGCACCGCGATTGCCGCTATGGATCGACAACGATGTGCTGCAACCGGCGGTCGTGCAGGTATTGGTGAACCCAGAAGGCGATGTGGCCTCTGAAGTGTTGCTGCCTCCCGGCAGCGGCCTCGATGCGGCCGATCAAAAGGCGCTTGAGATCGCGCGCGGCCTGCATTTTGTGCGCGCGGCGCATCCGACTTTCGGCAACCTGACCTTCAATTGGCAGACGGCTCCCGCTCCCGAAACGAATGCGCCCGCCATTTCGCCATGAGCACTCAATCACTCATCACGCTCTATGTTACCCTCGCCCTGGGGGGATTGATCGCGCTATGGATTTTTTCCGAGATGCGCCGGCACCGCTTTGGCCCGACCCGCACTGAAGACCGCGTTTTCCGCTGCAAAAGTTGCGGGTACGTCTATACCGACGACCCGGACGTGGACCGTTCGCGTTGCACCCAATGCGGAAAAACAAACGAGCCGATCGAGTTTTAATTTCCCGTCTTCAATTCCACGACATCATGGGGCGCGGCTTCGCGCATTCCGGCGGGGCTGACGCGGATGTAACGCGCCTTCTGGCGGAGTTGTTCAAGATTTTTTGCGCCAAGATAACCCATGCCGCTTTGGATGCCGCCGATGAGTTGCGCCAGGACACGGTCCACCGAGCCGCAGCTTTCCTTGAGCGCTTCTATGCCTTCGGCGGCGACTTTCTGCGTGGGATTTTTCTCATGGCCATAACGCGCCGCGCTGCCGGATCGCATGGCCGCCAGGCTGCCCATGCCGCGGTATTGCTTGTAGAATTTTCCGCTGATCTCAACCACATCGCCCGGCGCTTCATTGCATCCGGCAAAAATGCCGCCGCAGATCACCGCCTGCGCAAGGGTGAGTGCCTTCACGATGTCGCCTGATTTTGTCACGCCGCCATCGGCGAGGATGGACACGCGTTTTTTCACCGCCGCGCTGGCGCAGATATAGAGCGCCGTCATCTGCGGAATGCCGACGCCGGCCACAATCCGTGTGGTGCAGATCGAGCCGGGTCCCTGGCCGACCTTGATGGCGTTCGCGCCGCAGTCCGCCAGAAATTCCACTCCCGCGGCGCTGGTCACGTTGCCGGCGATGATCGGCAGTTTCGGAAAGGCGTCGCGCAATACTTTGACGGTGTCGCCGACGCCTTTGGTATGGCCATGGGCGGTTGAGACGGCGATCGCATCCACGCCGCGTTCAACGAGGGCGCCGACGTGGTTCAAGATGCGTTCCCGATCCAATTCGCCGAAGGCGTTGCGGGTGGCGGAGACCGCCGCGCCGCAGATCAGGTGAAAATGCGCATCGCGCGCCGGCTTGAACTGGGCCAGGCGTTCCTGGGTGATGCGTTCCACGTCGCCGAGCGTGATCAGCCCGCACAGGCTGTCCTTGTCGTCCACGACCAGCAATTTATGGATGCCGAGATGTTCGGTGAAAAATTTATCGGCGCGCGCGATGGGGTCCTTGCCGAGTTCTTTTCGGTTGATGGTGTGGACCTGGCTGCGCGGGGTCAATGCCTCGGAAATTTTCCTTTTGGCATAACGCGGTTTGACGACATGGCCGGGCAGGAGGCCGACCAATTTTCCTTTTTCATCCACGACGGGAAAGGTGCTGAAGCCGAATTTCTTTTGTTCGATGACCGCCAGCACGTCGCCGATGAATTGATCGGGAGAAACCTTGATCGGCTCCTGGATCAAGCCATGGACGTGATTTTTGACGCGGCTGACCTCGGAAAGCTGCTGGCGTTCCGGTAAATTATAATGGATGAGGCCCAGCCCGCCGTTCAAAGCCATCGCAATGGCCATGCGGGATTCGGTCACGGTATCCATGTCCGACGAAATGACCGGGATATTCAGGCGCAGATGTTCCGCGAGGGTCGTTTCCAAATGCGTATCGCGTGGCAGGACCTCCGAATAAAGCGTTGCCAGCGTGATATCGTCGAAAGTCAGGCCGATGCTGTTGTTCGCAGGAAAGAAGCTGTCGGCGGACTGGTAGAACGGATTGTCGAAGTCGGGATTGCGCGTCGCTGCCATGTCAGAAAATGGAGAACGACCACCCTCCCTGGCAAGAAAAATCTTTAACCGCCTTCCGGCTTTTTATGGCCGACCGCCAGCATTTGCGACAAGTCCATGCCCAGCGGTTCGCCGGAAAGGATTTTATTGACGGCATCGATCAGGATCGCCGGGGTGCAGCCCGACTTTAGCAAAGTCAGTTCGGCGCCGATCTTGGCGGCCTCCAGCGCCAGGTCGCTATTGTACGCTTCGGAAAGGATGATGACCGGGGTGGCCTTCAATTCCGGGGTGGCGCGGACATACCGCAAAACGTCCACGCCGTGCATGATGGGCATCATCAGGTCCAGCAGGACAATGTCCGGGCGCACCGACATGAGGGCTTTCATCGCTAAAAATCCATTCTCCGCGACCTCCACCTGGAAGCCGGCCTGCGAAAATCTTTCGCGATAGATTTTACAGATGATGGGATTGTCATCGACGATCAAAATCTTTTTCATAATTCAATCAGGATAACCGTTCGGATTCTTTTTGTGCCAGGCCCAGGCGGTCGCGACAATGTCTTCGAGCCTGGGGAATTGCGGCTTCCACCCCAATTCACGGATGGCTTTTTCCGCGGAGGCGACCAGTTTCGGCGGGTCGCCGGGCCGGCGCGGCTTGACGACCGTGGGGATTTTTTTGCCGGTGATCTTTTCGCATACAGAGATGACTTGTTTCACAGAATAGCCGTCGCCATTTCCCAGGTTGTAAAAACCGGTTTTGCCGGGCGCGAGCCCCAGGATATGGGCGCTGGCCAGGTCCTTGATATGGATATAATCGCGGATGCAGGTACCGTCCGGCGTCGGATAATCAGTGCCATAGATCTCGCATTGAGCGGTGCGCCCAAGCGCGACAAAAAGAACATTCGGGATAAGATGCGTTTCGAGGCGATGATGTTCCCCGAATTTTTCACTCGCGCCGGCGGCGTTGAAATAACGGAAGGCGATGACCTCCAATTTATAGATCTGCTGGTACCAGGTCAGCGCTTTCTCAAACATCAGTTTTGATTCGCCATAGGGATTGATCGGGCGCTGCGGCAGGTCCTCGGTCATCGGGATCTTATCGGGCGGGCCGTAAGTGGCGCACGTTGAGCTGAAAACAAATTTCTTCACCCCGCATTCCACGGCGGCATCGGCGAGCTTGAGGGCGTTGACAAAATTATTGTGAAAATATTTTTTCGGATCGGTCATGGATTCGCCGACGAGCGCGTTGGCGGCGAAGTGAAGGATGGCGTCCGGCCCGGTGGATTTGACCGCTTTCAAGATATCGCCCTCGGCCTCGGGTTTGGCCAGGATGAATTTTGCGCGCGGATCCACCGCCGAACGATGGCCTTCAGTCAGGTTATCATAGACCGTGACCTGGTGCCCGGCATTGAGCAGTTCTTCCGCGCAAACCGAGCCGATGTAACCGGCGCCGCCTGTGACAAACACGTTCATGTTTTTATTATCGAAAATATCCGGCGGTAAAAAAGACAAAAGTGGCCTGCGCCGGGGCGCAGGCCACTTTCAAGAGGTGTCCGGTGACTATTTTGTCCCCTGGTATTGGGCATCGCCAAAACCGAGGATGGGATAAAAGATAAAGCCCAGCAACGCCAGCCCAACGCCGAAGCCCGCGCCCTTGCCAAATTTTTCGGCGACAGCGATGCCCACCAAAATCGCAATGACCAGGTTGACCACGGGGATCAGGAGCAAGAGGATCCACCACCAGGGTTTGCCTGCAATTTGTAATAAGACGAGGACATTGTAGATGGGGATGATCGCCGCCCAGCCCGGTTTGCCTGCTTTGGTGAATACTTTCCAAATGCCGGCAATGACCGCGACAATGATGACCAACTCAACTGCAAAGAAGAAGAGTCCAATAAGTCCTGCCACAAGTGCTGCCATATTTTTAGTCTGTTTGGTTGATATGCTTCGCTTTTTCCGACCAGCATCCGCTGATCTGAGCCAGCGATGAAGTTCAGGGAACCCTAGATAGGCCTCTTAATCATGTCAAACGCCAATTTTGAAGGGGTTCCGGGATGGTCTTTCTTGGAAACTTTTGAATTTTTCGTGTTCTTCAATGTCAATTCATGGTTAAATCAATAAAATGAGATTGTCACTTTTGGCCATTTTACTGGGCGCAGGCCTGAGCGTGCCCCAGGTCTATGGGCTCGCCAGCCCGGAGAAATTTGCGAAAGCCGCCCGCCGGTTTCCGCGAAATATGGCCGCGGGCATCTTTCTCATGCTCCTCGGCACGGTATGGTTTGCCTGGAATGTTTTGATCGAGCCGGTCGCTGATTTTTCCGTCTTCAAGCCTTATATGATCGCGGCGTTCATCGCGATCGGCTTTTTCTCGTGCATTTACGTGCGGGATTTTCTGGCGGTCCGCGGATTGGCGGTCGTCGCGTTGTTGCTGGCGAAATTGATGGTGGATACCGGCCGGCCGCATTTAGGCCAGTCGCCGTGGGTTTTGTTGATCCAATATTGGGCCTACCTTTTAGTGGCGCTGGGGATCTGGTTCACCATCACGCCCTGGCGGCTGCGGGATTTTTTGAATTGGGCCACCCAAACCAAAGCGCGCGTATTGGTCGGCTGCCTTCTGCGGCTGGCCTTCGCATTGTTCGTCATTTATCTTGGCTTAACGGCATTTCGGGCGATGTGATGCGCCATGAAGATCTCCGACATCCGAAGAGATTACTCGCAGGGTGATCTGCAGCGCACGGCTTTGGAGGCAAATCCCCTCGCGCAATTTCAAGATTGGTTTACGCAGGCGGGCGGTGAAAAATCGCACTCGTACCGGCGGCGGATCGGCATCGCCCTCTTCAAACTCTGGCACGCTTTTCTCGGCCACGCTCCCCCGGACGTGAACGCCATGGTCCTGGCCACCGTGGATAAAAACGGAACGCCGTCCGCGCGAACGGTTTTGCTCAAGGGCGCGGATGAAAATGGCTTCACTTTTTTTACCAATTATGACAGCCGCAAAGGCCGCGAGCTCCTGGAAAACCCGAAAGCCGCGCTGACTTTTTACTGGCCGGAATTGGAACGGCAGATCTGCGTGGCCGGGCGCGTCGAAAAAATCCCGCAAGCCGATTCGGAAAAGTATTTCAGATCGCGCCCGCGCGGGAGCCGGCTTGCGGCCTGGGCGTCCAACCAAAGTGACAGCGTGGCCGACCGCGCCGCGCTGGAGGCCAGATGGAGTGAAATGGAAAAGAAGTTTCCCGCCGATGTGCCGTTGCCCCCGAATTGGGGCGGGTTCATCCTGAAACCGGAGCGGATCGAGTTTTGGCAGGGCCGCCCAAATCGTTTGCACGACCGTTTTCAATACACCAAACAGGCGGATGATTCCTGGAAATTGGAACGGCTCGCCCCATAATCCCGGTCGCTTGCTTTTCAACCAGACTGTAATATCCTGCCGTACATGCGTAGGGGACGTTACCTTTTCCTTCCTGTATTGATTTTGAGTTTGCTGCATCTCAGCAAACTTGAAGCCGGACTGCCGCCTTTGGCCGACAATTTTCAAAGCGGGCGGTTCGAAGCTTCATTGGGTACTGGATTTTTCATCTCTCCTTTTATCAATACTGCCCAACGTCCAACGGTTGATTATATGATGACCGAATTGCAATTGGGCTACATGCTGACCGATGTTCGCGGCCCGGGCATGCTGCGGGGGAATTTGGAATGCGCCGCGGCGGTGTTTGGTGACGATATTTTTCGCGGCCGGGGCAATTATATCTCGGGCACGACGTTTTGGCTGCGCTACAATTTCGTGCCGGCCGCTGGACGATTTGTCCCTTATGCCCAACTGGGTGGCGGCGTGACGGAGACCGACCTGGATCGGCGGATTGAAGGCCGAAATTTTAATTTTAATCTCGGCCTGGGAGTTGGAGTGCGCTGTTTGCTTGCTCCAAATTGGTCTGCCAACCTGGAATACCGCTATCAACACATTTCCAACGCGGGAACGTCTTACCCCAACGTCGGCATCAATGCCGACGGTCCCGTGATCTCGCTTTCGTATTTTTTCTGAACGCGAACCGGTTGGGAATCATTTTTGGACGTCTTCCGCGGCGACATCTTCCTTGTCTTCACCGATGACCGGCGCGATGGCTTGTAATTTGTCACCTTCTTCCAGATTGATCAGCTTGACGCCCTGGGTGTTGCGGCCGGCTTCACGGATGCCGTTAACAGAAATGCGGACCATTTGGCCTTTGAAGGTGATGAGCATCATTTCATCATTGTCCCGCACGGTGAGCGCACCGATGACCGCGCCGGTCTTCTCGTTGGTCTTCATCGTGATGATGCCCTTGCCGCCGCGTGTTTGCATGCGGTATTCCTCGAAGTCCGTGCGTTTGCCGATGCCGTTTTCGCCGGCGACCAAAAGTTTCGCGTCCGAGACGACGATGGCCAGGGCGACGACTTCATCGCCCTTGTAAAGGTCGATGCCGCGTACGCCGCCGGCCGGGCGGCCCATGGGCCGCGCATTTTCCTCGTTAAAGCGGATGCTCATCCCGTCCCGCGTGATCAGAACGACTTCGTTTTTGCCGGTGGTCAATTTAACATCGATCAGCACGTCACCCTGTTCGATGCCGATGGCGATGATGCCGCCCTTGCGGACATTGGCAAAGTCAGCCAGCGCGGTTTTCTTGACCGTGCCCTGCTTGGTGGCGAAGAGGACATAGCCCTCTTGCTGCCAGGTGACATCTTCCTTGTTCGCGTCGGTTTTGGAGATGATGCGGATGAGCGCGGCGACGGTCTCGCCGGCTTTCAATTCCAGAAGGTTGGCGATGCTCCGGCCTTTGGCGGCGCGACCCATATCGGGGATCTCATGGACGCGCTCCACATAGACACGCCCGGTGTTCGTGAAGAACATCAGGTAATCATGGGTGCTGGCGGTAAAGAGATGTTCGATGAAATCCTTGTCCTCTTCTGCCGCGGCTTCGCGGGTCGTCATGCCGATGACGCCCTTGCCGCCGCGCCGTTGCGAGCGGTAACTGGAAACATTGGTGCGTTTGAGGAGACCGTTATGCGTCAGGGTGATGATCACGCCCTCATTGACGATCAGATCTTCGATCGCGACTTCTCCCTCGTCGGGAACGATCTGGGATTTGCGCGGCGTGGCGTGCTTTTCCCGGATGGCCATCAATTCACTTTTCATGATGGTCATCACGCGCGATTCCTTGGCCAGGATATCGAGCAGGTCTTTGATGCGTTCGAGCAGTTGCTTGTATTCGCCTTCGACCTTGTCGATTTCCAGCGCAGTCAATTGATACAAGCGCAGTTCAAGGATGGCGTCCACCTGCCGTTCGGTTAAGGCGTAGCGTCCCTTATCCAGGCGTTCTTCGCTGCGGACCAGCAGACCCCAGCGTTCGACTTGTGCTTTCGTCCACTCAAAAGCCAGCAGCTTGACGCGCGCTTCGTCGCGGGTCTTGGATTTCCGGATGATGGCGATGAACTCATCGAGGTTCGCCAGCGCGATCAGATAGCCTTCAAGCAACTCGGCGCGTTCCTCGGCCTTTCTCAATTCAAAGCGGGTGCGGCGCAGGATGACCTCGCGGCGATGATCGATATAGCACTGGATGATCTCCTTGAGGTTCAGCGTCTTGGGTTTGCCGTGGTCGATCGCCAGGGCATTCACGCTGAACGAGACTTCAAGCTGCGTGTGCTTGTAAAGATTGGCGATGACGACCTTGGGGTTCCCATCGCGCTTGAGTTCCATGACGATGCGGCAGTTTTCATCGGACTCATTGCGCATCGCGGAGATTTCCGTGATGATCTTTTCATTCACCAGGTCGGCGATCTGCGATTCGAGCGCGGCGCGATTGACGTTGAACGGAATTTCCGTGATGACGAGCTGCTCGCGGTTTCCTTTCATTTCCTCGGAACCCACGCGTCCGCGCAATTTCACGCTGCCCTTGCCGGTCTCAAAATAATTTTTGATGCCTTCCACGCCACAGATCATGCCGCCGGTGGGGAAATCCGGTCCCTTGATGAATTTCATCAACTCTTTGATGGTGACGTTCGGATTATCGATCTGCGCGCAGATGCCGTCGATCACTTCGCCCAGATTGTGCGGGGCCATGTTGGTGGCCATGCCGACGGCGATGCCGGTGCCGCCGTTGACGAGCAGATTGGGAAAGGCCGCCGGAAACACGGTCGGCTCGGTCATGCGCTCGTCGTAGTTCGGGACAAAATCGACCGTGTCCTTGTCCATGTCCTCCATCAGCGCCGCGCCGAGATGCGTCAGGCGCGCCTCGGTATAACGCATGGCGGCCGGCGGGTCATTTTCGACGGAACCGAAATTGCCTTTGCCGTCCACGAGCTTTTCGCGCATCGCCCACGGCTGCGCCATGTGCACGAGGGTGGGGTAGATCACGGCTTCGCCGTGCGGATGGTAATTACCGGAGGTGTCACCGCAGATCTTGGCGCATTTGTAAGGTTTGCGGCCGGGGAAGAGCGAAAGCTCGTGCATCGCGTACAGGATGCGGCGTTGCGAAGGCTTCAAGCCGTCGCGCGCATCCGGCAGCGCGCGGGAAATGATCACGGACATGGAGTAGTCGAGGAACGAGTTTTTGATCTCGTCCGCGACATTGATCTTGGCGATTTTTTCCCCGGCGGCGAACAACGGCGTGTTGCTTACCGGCAGGTTATTCGGGTCGTTCTTGCTTTCGTCTGGCATTTTAAAATCAATGTTTGTTCGGGGGTGGCGTCAGTGCCAACCCAATAAAATCTGATGCTTTTTGCACGCGCTCGTCGCTGCTGCACATTTCTTCACCGCCATGCAATTCCGCCGTTGCCACATGGATCGCATCCAATGTCCGCAACGCCACCGCCGGATGACATTGGTCGATCACTGCCCCGGCGCGTTCCACGACCTGGCGGTTCACCGGCAACAGCAAAAATTCCTGGTCTCGCACTTTTTCCTGGAACAATCGCCAGCCGGCCTGGCGCACGCTGGCGGAAATCCGCCCCACCCGTTCTTTCATGAGCAGGGCGGATCGTACTTCAGCTACCGCCAATTCCGATGTCACCACCAGGTTTCCCGCCACCAGGCGGTGATAATCCGCGCTGTCAGGTTCATGGCTGACCAGCTTTACAATGATGCAGGAATCCAGATACATCGTTACCAGCCGCGGCCGTCGCGATCAGCACGGATGATCTCTTCGGCGAACGGTCCTTCAGCTTGTACCGGCATCTTTTTTAAGTGCTCCCACGTGCCGGTGAAAACTTTACCTGGCTTGGCGGGCACCAATTTGGCTTTTGGCTGGCCATCGCTGGTGATGGTGATTTCCTGCCCGCCTGCCACCAGATCCAGCAGCGCCGACAGGTGTGCCTTTGCTGCGCGCACATTGATGATCTGTCCAACACCCGGCAGGGTCGCTACTTCGCGCAAGACCATCGGCCCTGGCGCCTCTGTTTCCATTTTTAAAATTGGCATACGCTGTTTATATAATGGTTTTTTCTTTTTCACACAGCGAATGTAGTCTCATGTGACTACACAATCAACATTTTTTAAAAAACTTATTTTTATACGTCCAGGTTCCTGACGTTCAAGGCGTTATCCTCGATGAACTGGCGGCGCGGTTCAACCTCCTCGCCCATGAGTTTGGAAAACATGTCTTCAGCTTCCACGGCATCCGTCAAATCGATGCGCAAGAGTTTGCGCACCGTCGGATTCATCGTGGTCTCAAACAGCTCTTTGGCATCCATTTCACCAAGGCCCTTGAACCGGGTGATCTGCATCCCTTTTTTGCCGACAGTCTTGACGCCCGCAAGGATTTCCGGGATGGAAAACAACGGCGTCACCGTGGCCCGCTCGCCTTCGCCTTCAACCAACTCGAAGAGCGGAGCGTCCTGGGCATCGTAATGATCGACGGAGAGGCCTTTCTTGGAAAGTTTGCCGAGCAGGTCCGCGATGGCTTTGCTTTCCAGGTGCAGGTCCGCCTCTACCGCGCGCCGGATCTGGCTCTTGGGCTTGTCGGATTTCTCGCCGTTTTCAGAGAATAGATCACTGTTCTGGTCCTTGAATTTCTGCACGTCATCAAGGTCTTCGAAATAATTGACGGTCTCGTCATTGCCTTCGCGCACTTTGATGAGATAGACGGGGAAGGTATTTTTCTTGCTGCGTTTCTCGACATAATCGCCAAAGTCGCCGCCCTGGCGGCGGATGAACGTGGCGTATTTATCGAGGGATTCGAGCAGCGCCAGGATCTCTTCCAATTGCTTCGGCGCAAACTCGCGTCCGTCTGCGAGATTCTTCAATTTCACCTCTTCGGTTCCGTTTTGAAGGAGGATGCGGTTGAGTTGCGCATCGTCATCGACGTAATCTGTTTTCTTTTTGCGCGTCACCGAGTAAAGCGGCGGTTGCGCGATATAGACATAGCCGTCCTTAACCAACTTGGGCATCTGCCGGTAGAAAAAGGTGAGCAGCAGCGTGCGGATGTGCGAACCGTCCACGTCGGCGTCGGTCATGATGATGATCTTGTGATAGCGCAGTTTGGAGATATCAAACGCGCCTTCACCCTCGCCGTCGCCGATGCCCGTGCCGATGGCGGTGATCATCGTGCGGATTTCGTTGTTTTGAAGGACCTTATCGAGCCGGGCTTTTTCGACGTTGATCAATTTACCGCGGATCGGGAGGATCGCCTGGAATTTCCGGTCGCGGCCTTGCTTGGCTGAGCCACCGGCGGAGTCACCCTCGACGATGTACAATTCGGTGTTCACCGGGTCGCGATCGGAGCAATCGGCCAGTTTCCCGGGCAATCCACCGGCGGAGAGCGCCGATTTGCGGACGGCTTCACGCGCTTTGCGCGCAGCCTCGCGGGCGCGCGCGGCGTTCAATCCTTTTTCAATGATCCGCTTGGCAATGGGTGGATTGGCATCGAAGAAACCCATCAATCCTTCATAGGTCGAGGAGCCGACGATTTTTTCGACTTCGGGTGAAAGCAATTTCACCTTCGTCTGCGATTCAAATTTTGGATCGCTGTGTTTCACGGAAATGACCGCCGTCAAACCTTCGCGCACGTCGTCGCCGGTGATCTGCGGGTCTTTTTCCTTCAGCAATTCGTTGGATTTGGAATATTGGTTGATGGCGCGCGTCAACGCGGAGCGGAAACCGCTCAAATGCGTGCCGCCATCGGGGTTATACACGGTGTTCGTGTAGCAAAGCACCTGGTCGTTGTAGCTGTCGTTGTATTGCAACACGACCTCGACCTGGACTTCGATGTCCTTGTCATCCAATTTTTCGCCGGTCTGCTTGGAGAACGAGATCGGCTTGGGATGCAGCGCTTCCTTGTTTTTGTTGAGCTGTTTGACGAATTGCTCGATGCCGTCCCGGTAGAAAAATGTTTCCGCCGGCTTGTCATTCTGCCGCTCATCCGTGAAGACGATCTCCAATCCGGAATTCAAGAAGGCCAGCTCACGCAACCGTTGCGCGATGATGTCTGCTTTGAACTCGACCGTCTCGCGAAAGATTTCGGGATCGGGTTTGAAGCTGATCAACGTGCCGGTATGTTTGGCTTTGCCGATGACATGAAGTTTCTGGATGGTTTTGCCGCGTTCGAACTCCATGTGATGCACTTCGCCGCCGCGCGAGACTTCGACTTCAAACCATTCGCTGACGGCGTTCACGCATTTTGCGCCCACGCCGTGCGTGCCGCCGGAGAATTTATAACCGCCCTGGCCGTATTTGCCGCCGGAGTGCAAGGTCGTCAGGACCAGTTCAACACCGGGAATCTTGTATTGCGGATGGATATCCACCGGGATGCCGCGGCCGTTGTCGCGGACGGAAATGGAGCCGTCCACGTGGATGGTCACTTCGATCTTATCGCAATGGCCGGCCAGGTGTTCATCCACGGAATTATCCAGCACTTCACTGACACAATGATGCAACGCGCGCTCATCGGTGCCGCCGATGTACATGCCGGGTTTTTTTCGGACAGCTTCGAGGCCCTCGAGCTTGCCCAGTTGCGCCGAGCCATAACTTCCTTTTACCGCATCAGCAGAGACACTTTTTTCTTCGGAGGAATCGGAATTCGTTGCCATAAAACAGTCGGTTTTACCATCAAATTTGGACCCGGTTCATTGCCGGATAGCGCGTCGGATTTTTGCATTTTTTCGACGTTGGACGCTGGCGAAAAGTGTAAAAAAAATGACCGTTTTGCACAATGTTTATTTGATGAATTTTTGGCCAAAAAACACTATTAGTTGTACGGATTTAGCTTGACTGCCAAATGGGTTGTGGTGTCATGCTTTGCACCTGTGATTCTTTCCCGCGAGCAGCTTTTCGCGCCCCTGAAACAGTTTTTCGGATTCTCTTCCTTCCGCCCTTTGCAGGAGGAAATCATCCGCGATTCCCTCGCTGGCCGGGACGTTTTCGCCGTGCTGCCAACCGGCGGCGGGAAGTCCCTCTGTTTTCAACTTCCCGCTTTGCTCAGGCCCGGACTCACCGTTGTTGTCTCGCCCCTGATCGCGCTGATGAAAGACCAGGTGGACGCATTGCATGCGGCCGGCGTGGCGGCGACGTTTTTGAATTCATCGCTTGCCGCCGGCGAATCGCGCCCGCGGCTGCGTGGCCTGCATGCCGGGGAATTTCGGCTGCTTTACGCCGCGCCGGAGCGTTTGATGCTGTCCGGCTTTCTCGAAGATTTGAAAAAATGGAAGGTGAACCTGTTCGCGATTGACGAGGCGCACTGCATCAGCGAATGGGGGCACGACTTCCGTCCGGAATACCGGCGGTTATCGTCCTTGCGGGAGATTTTCCCGGGTGTGCCGATGATGGCGCTCACCGCCACCGCCACCGAGCGTGTGCGCGGTGACATTGTTCGCCAGCTTCACCTGAAAGATTCCACGAACTATGTCGCGAGTTTCAACCGGCCAAATTTGACTTACCGGGTAGCCGCGAAATCCGGCGCTTATGATCAAATTCTTTCATTCATCCGCGCGCGGCCCCGGGAAAGCGGCATTATTTACGTGCAAGCGCGCAAGACCGCCGACGGCATGGCCGCCAGGCTTTCCCTCGACGGCGTGAAGGCCTTGCCCTATCACGCGGGCATGGACGCCCGCGACCGGACGAAAAATCAAGAGGCGTTTCTTCGCGACGAAGCGCGGGTGATTTGCGCGACGATCGCCTTTGGCATGGGCATCAACAAACCGAACGTCCGTTTCGTGATTCATCACGATCTGCCAAAGAACATCGAGGGCTATTACCAGGAGACCGGCCGCGCCGGGCGGGATGGCCTCCCGGCGGAATGCCTCCTGCTGTTCAGCCCCGGCGACCGCGTGAAGCAGATGCGGTTCATTGACGAAAAACCGGATCCGCGGGAACGCGAAACCGCCCGCGCGCAACTCGAGCAGATGATTCACTACGCGGAAATCGCGACGTGCCGGCGTGAGTTTTTGCTGGGATATTTCGGCGAGAAATTTTCCGGCAATCGGCGTGAGCAGGCCCCCATTGAAAAAACGAAAATGGACCAGGGCCTCCACCCCCCGGCGGCGGCGAACGAAACCGGCTGCTCTGCCTGCGACAATTGCCTTTCGCCGCGGGCGACCTGGGATGGCACCCTCGCGGCGCAGAAATTTCTCTCGTGCGTCTATCGCATTCGCGAGAAAAGCGGATTTGGGATGGGCCTCCAGCATGTCGTGGAAGTGTTGTGTGGCGCCGACACTGACAAAATCCGCAAATTTGGCCACGACAAATTGTCCACCTATAACATCGGCGGCGGTCATGCGCGCGCCGAATGGGGCGCCATTGGCCGCGAACTCGCGCGGCTCGGCCTGCTCTTTCAGGACCCGGAGAAATTCAACATCGTCGAATTGACCGATGCCGGACGCGCCGCGTTGAAGTCGCGCCAAAAAATTACTCTCACCAAATCCGTCGCCGCCACCGGGCCGGCGAAACCCGGCATCGGGGAAATTGCCTGCGACGAGGCCTTGTTTGAAAAATTGCGGGCATTGCGGAAACGACTGGCCGATGAACGCGCGGTGCCGCCCTATATCATTTTTTCCGACGTGTCCTTGCGGCAAATGGCGAGGCTTTACCCGGTCGAGGCGCGCGATTTTTCGCGCATCAGCGGCATTGGCGAGAAAAAACTCCAGGAATTCGGCGGGTTATTTATGCGCGAAATCGCCCTGCATTTGCAAACGGAGGCGCGCCAGATTTTCGCCGGTGATTCGTTCACCGGCCCTTCTGCGCCGATGCCGCGGCGTTCCCGGCTCACCGACACCGTGCGCGAGACGCTGCATCTTTTCCGGCAAGGCCGGACTGTGCGGGAAATCGCCAGCCTCCGCGGCGTGAGGGACGGTACCATTTACGGCCACCTGGAAGAGGCCCTCCTCGCCGGCGAGGCGATTGACGTGAACACCCTGGTTTCCGCTGAAGCGCAACGCGAGATTTCCGCCGTTTTCGAGAAGCGCGGTTTCGGCAGTCTCGGCCCCGTGGTGGCAGCGTTGGGCGGCAAATACGGCTACGGCGAATGCCGCATCGTCCGCGCCGCCATGCAAAGCAGATAACCCTGTAGCGCCGACTTCCCAGTCGGCTGTCTCGCGGGTTTCAAAACCTGCTGACCGCAAGCCTTCGAGTTACCCTCCCCCGCGCCTCTCCCTCGCTACCTGTGGCGCGGCAGGCTGGCACTTGATTGGCGTGCTCTTAGGACGCTGTTCGCCAATCACGAATCCCCGCCTGCGATTCTGACTGGGGATCCTATCTTGTCACTTATCACTCGCCACACATCACTTTTTTTTGTTTCTGGGCAACATTACGGTTCGCCTCGTTTCTGTTAAAGCTTGTTCGATGAACGCGACTCATAACGCCGGCCGAGGGCTGCGAGCCACCTCCATTTTCCATCCATCTGTCAGCCATCATCAATCAACCACCCCACCCCCATCCTGGCACCTCCAGTTATTCAAATATACGGATTTTGCGAAACGAACCCAAATCTTCATTTTTTATAAAGATAGTCAACATATTAAAAACTAGCCACTTATGACAATAACTGCGCCAATCTGTCTCCGCCTTCATCCGCAAAACGAACCCATTTTTCGTTTCCCACCTTCCGTTTTGGCTATCTGCTATTGCCTATTGGCTATTCAACTTGGCCTTGCCCTGTCTTTGGTATCCCTGGACCCGAAATCCTGGAAGCTAAACTCAAATTCAACCAAATCAAAGTGAGTCAAGGTGAATCAAGCCAGCGGGTGCCTCTTGATACAGTTCCTGGTAGAGACGGCGCGTTGCGCGATCCGCGCCGCGTCCAGCGGCGCAACTCTCCGCATGAACATTAGACATTCATTCCGCCCGCTCTACGCGGGCGGGGACATCGCAGCGCGATGTCCCTACCAAATCAGGACAGTGTCAAGAGGCATCGCAAACCCACCGCCAATTCCAAATCCACTCGCTTTTTTAATCCATGAACCCTATTTTTTCCAGATGTCTTTGTCACAGAATTTTTTGGCCCATCCCGACCGGTTTGTCCGCCGCCATATCGGGCCAAATCCCGAAGAAACCCGGACGATGCTCGGGCTTCTCGGCTTCAAAAATTTGGATGAACTGGTGAATGCCGCCGTCCCCAAAAAAATCCGCCTTGAGAAGAAGTTAAAACTGCCGCCAGCCAGGAGCGAATTTGAAGCGCTGGCGGAGCTGAGGCGGGTCGCGTCCGGGAACAAAGTTTTTCGCTCATTCATCGGGCAGGGCTACTACGATTGCATCACGCCGCCGGTGATCCAGCGCAACGTCCTGGAAAATCCGGGCTGGTACACGCAGTACACGCCGTATCAGGCAGAGATTTCCCAGGGCCGCCTCGAGGCGCTGCTGAATTTCCAAACGATGGTGACCGACCTGACCGCGATGGACATCGCCAATGCGTCGCTGCTCGATGAAGCGACCGCCTGCGCCGAGGCCATGATGATGAGCCACCGGTTGAAGGGCGATGACACACGAAATGTTTTCTTCATCTCGGAAAATTGCCATCCGCAGAACATCGAAGTGGTCCGCACGCGGGGCGTGGCGCTTGGAATCGAGATTGTGGTCGGCAACCACGAGACGTATTTATTCAGCGATAAGGTCTTTGGGGCGCTGGCGCAATATCCCGACACGTATGGGGCGATCCATGATCTTTCCGGCCTGGTGGAGAAGGTCCATGCCGCGGGCGGCATGTTGACGGTGGCGACGGATTTGCTGGCGCTGACGCTGATCAAGCCGCCGGGGGAGTTTGGCGCGGACATTGCCGTGGGCAGCGCGCAACGATTTGGGGTGCCATTGGGTTACGGCGGGCCGCACGCGGCGTTTTTCGCGACGCGCGATGAATTCAAACGGCAGATGCCTGGCCGCATTGTCGGCGTCTCGAAGGATACGCGCGGCAAACCGGCCTTGCGCCTGGCGCTGGGCACCCGGGAACAACATATCCGCCGCGAAAAAGCCACCAGCAACATCTGCACGGCGCAGGCATTGCTGGCGAACATGGCCTCGCTCTACGCCTGCTATCACGGGCCTGAGGGGCTGAGGAAAATTGCGGAACGGGTTCACGGGTTGACGCAAATTCTTGCCTCGGAATTGGAAAAACTTGGTTATCGTATCAAGACGAAGGACTTTTTTGACACGATCCGGGTTGAAATCGTGAACCAATCCGCTGCAAAGATTTTAAAAGCGGCTGACGAACACCAAATGAATTTTCGGATTGTGGACGAGAAGACCATCGGCATCTCGTTGGATGAAACGACGAATATTCACGATGTTGGGGAAATTCTTTTTGTTTTTGGTGCCACACAGACGCATAGCTTTTCTGTAAATGACGCTGCTTCAGGGCGCAAGTCACCATTTCTTCAGCATCAAGTCTTCAACCGCTATCATAGCGAGACCGAGATGCTGCGCTACATCAAGCGGCTCGAATCGCGCGATCTCTCGCTCACGGCATCGATGATTCCGCTCGGTTCGTGCACGATGAAACTGAATGCGGCGGCAGAGATGTTTCCGGTCTCATGGCCGGAGTTGGCGAAGATCCATCCGTTTGCACCGTTGGCGCAGACGCGCGGTTACCAGATACTGTTTCAAAATCTGGAGGATTGGCTGGCGGAGTGTACGGGGTTTGCGGGCATTTCCCTGCAACCGAATGCGGGGTCGCAAGGCGAATACGCAGGGCTGCTGGTGATCCGCGCATATCATGAATCGCGCGGGGAGGCGCATCGGAAGGTTTGCCTGATCCCAACTTCCGCGCATGGTACGAATCCCGCCAGCGCGGCGATGGCCGGAATGCACATCGTGGCCGTGGCTTGCGATACGAATGGTAACATTGATGTGGCGGACCTTCGCGCCAAGGCCGAGGCGCACAAAAACGATTTGTCCTGCCTGATGGTCACTTATCCGAGCACGCACGGGGTGTTTGAGGAGACCATCCGCGAGATCTGCGACATCATCCATGCCAACGGCGGGCAGGTCTATATGGACGGCGCGAATATGAACGCGCAATTGGGCGTGACCTCGCCGGGCTTTGTCGGCGCAGACGTGTGCCATTTGAATCTGCACAAGACGTTTTGCATCCCCCATGGCGGTGGTGGTCCCGGGGTTGGGCCGATCGGCGTGGCAAAACATTTGGTCCCATTTTTGCCGGGGCATCCATTTTTCAAATCAGGTCCGGAGAAACAATCGCACATCGGTCCGATTGCTGCCGCGCCATGGGGCAGTGCCGGCATTCTGCCGATTTCCTGGATGTATATCGCCATGATGGGCTGGGACGGGTTGACGGAAGCGACGCAATACGCGATCCTCAACGCGAATTATATCTCCAAGCGCCTGGAAAATTATTTTCCAACACTCTATCGTAGCAATGGTTTGGTGGCGCATGAGTGCATCCTAGATCTGCGCACCTTTCACGTGGTCACCGCCGAAGACGTTGCGAAGAGGTTGATGGATTATGGGTTCCATGCGCCGACGCTTTCCTTTCCGGTCGCCGGCACCTTGATGGTGGAACCGACGGAGAGCGAATCGAAATTTGAACTGGACCGTTTCTGCGACGCAATGATCTCCATCCATGCCGAGATGACGGCAGTCGAGACCGGCGCCGTGGATGCGAAGAATAATCTGCTCAAGAACGCGCCTCATACGGCGGACCAGGTCGCCAATGACAATTGGAACCGGCCGTATTCGCGCGAACAGGCGGCATTTCCCGCGAAGGATCTGCACGAATATAAATTTTGGCCGCATGTTGCGCGGGTGGACAATGTGTTTGGCGACCGTAACCCGGTCTGTTCCTGCGCGGGGATGGAAAATTATACCGAAAGTGAGAAGTAGGGGGGGAATCAGGGCTCGACATCCCGCGACTGCGGGATCGCTCCACAGGGAGAAAAGGATTGCCCTTAAATTTGTTGGAGGGTGGCTTTCACGGCTGCAACCAACGCATTGACGCGCGTCGGCAGCGGAAAATCGGACGGCGCTTCCAGCGTATAGGTCTGCCGGGCTTTGTGGGTGATGAGATAAAAAGCTTCCGGCCAATCCGGCCGGTCTTTTGGTGAAACATTTGGCCGCACAATTCCATTATTCGCCGGGCGGCCTTCAATCACTTCCGAACGGTCAATGGGGCAAACCTTTTCGACCGCCTGGATCATCGTTTCCGCGAACGACATGCGCTTGTCCGGATTTTGTTCATAGAGATAAAAGCCGTGAGATTCCCAATCCTCGTGCAACATCAGGCACAGGTCAAAGGACGGCTGTTTCTCCAGCCAGGCGATGTGCGCAACGATTTCTTCGGCGACGGGATTCAGATATCCGCGATTGAGATCGATGCCTTTGGGATTGGCGCGAGTGTTCATCCTGAAGCCGATCGGATTTAAGCACGGGCACAGCCAGAGTGCCAAATTCTGAGGCCAATCGTTATCCTGCAATAACCTGAGCACGGCGAGAGGGCCGGCAGGTTCATCGCCATGGATGCCGGTGGAAATATAAATACTCCTCGCATTCGGCGCATTCGGCGCATTCGGCGCATTCGGCGCGTTCCGGTGCAGTGCTAATAATTTAGAGTGGCCGGTTTCAAAGAAAGTGTCCTTTGTCCAGCCGTGTTGTTGAGCGGCTATTTCAACTTCCTGCTGGATGGCATGGATATCGATGGTTTCGCCCAGATAGCTCCCAAGATTTTTGCCGAGTTTCTGCACCCGACAAATCTCACGCAAAGACTCAAAGACGCAAAGACAAATTTTAATCACCGATGAACATAGATTTGATTGTTGTAAGAAAGAGTTTTGTACACCTTGTTCAATCCCGTTGGGATTGGCGGAGTCTCAGCTCTAAACCAAATGACGGGCCTGGCGCTTGGGAAGGGCAGGGGAACGTGTGATGGTTTCCGGGCTGGTATCTGGGAGGTATTCGCGGAGAAAACCCGGCTTATCGTGACGGCCACCACGTTGGTAATCGGTCCACAAGGCGGGGGCGACTTGACGGGCATCGAGTTTATTTTCAACGGTCAGAAATTCAAAGAGCCATTCCATGAGCCGCGACAGGGCAATGCCGTCGGTGCGCCCCGCGCGCGCATGTAGCCATTCGCTAAATTGCATAAAGGAATGGAATGGTGACCGGCCCGCCGGTTCCCAGATCAAAGGAGTGGTATTGACGAAGTTCCCGCTATTGCCGACCAGATCCCAATAACGCGCGAAGCGGCGCAGCTTCTGCAGGGTCAGAAAATCAATCAGTTTGTTTTGGAGAATTTCGTAAGGCGGATGGGGATTATAAGCCATTTGCCATTCGGCATCGTGGCGGATGATAGGCGTACCGCGCAGGCGTTTCAAAATGCCGACCTGGATTTCCTGCGGACGCATGGCGATGAGCTTGTCAAAGCCGGCAGCGAAGCTTTCCACAGTTTCGCCCGGGAGGCCGACAATCAGATCTGCGTGGACGTGAACGCTGGTTTCGTTCCGGAGAAAGCAAAGATTTTCCTCCAGCCGTTCATAATTTTGTTTGCGGCTGATGAGCTGGCCGACCTGCGGATTGAAGGTTTGGATGCCGACCTCGAATTGCAGGGAACCGGCGGGGAAACGGGCGATGATGTCCCGGAGGGCATCCGGCAACCGGTCGGGAATCATCTCGAAATGATAAAAATTGCCGGGACGATGGCGCTCCAGAAAAAATTCCAAAATCGCGCGGCTGGTGGCGATGTTCAGGTTGAAGGTGCGGTCGACGAATTTGAATTGCCGCACGCCGCGATCAAGCAGCTTTTGCATCTCGCCGAGGAATGTTTCGAGAGGCACGGCACGGACGGGGATGTCGAGGGACGACAGGCAAAATTCGCAGGTAAACGGACAACCGCGGGAGGCCTCGACATAGATGATGCGATGAGCGATGTCGCGGTCATCGTAAAACTCATAGGGCAACTTGAGCTGCGAGAATTCGGGCAATGGAGCAGGGATGATCTTGGGGTAGGGCGCGTACGCCGTGCACCGCGCGGCAGGCAGGGGACTACCCGCCTTACCGTTTAGTAATTCGTGGCAGACTTCGGCAAATTTCAAATCTCCTTCGCCGGTGATGGTATGATCGGCGAGTTGGACGATCGGCTGCGATTCAGTCTCATAGCTGACTTCAGGGCCGCCGAGAATGATGATCACCTCCGGGCGCACGCGTTTGATGGCGGCGACGACTTCGGTGGTTTCCGCGACGTTCCAGATGTAAATGCCGAGGCCGAGAATCTTTGGGTTTTGGGCGAGGAGAATCTCCGCGATGTCCACCGGGCGCTGGTTGATATCGAATTCGACGATGCGCGCGCGGGATTGCAACGCGCCGAGATTGGCGAAGAGATAGCGCAAGCCGAACGCGGCATGGATGAATTTCGCGTTGAGCGTGGCAAGGACAATATCCGGCATCGCTACGAAATTAGCTGCGCGCGAAGGTTTCTGCAATGAAGAGAATCAATCAGGCGTTGGCGAGCTCTGATTCGCAACTTTCTTTTCCGCAACTGCAACCAGCTTCCTCCTGGTCAGTGAAGCCGTGATTGTCCCAGCTTGGGTCGAGGCCGAGGTCCTTGAGCATCTGCAAATCTTTTTCGACGGGCTGGTTCAGGGTGGTGAGATAGTTGCCGACCATGAGAGCGCTGGCGCCAGCCATGAAAATCATGCTCTGCGCATCGCGAAGGTTCACGGTGCGGCCGCCGGCGATCATGATCTCTTTCCGCGGCAGGATGAGACGGAAACAGGCGATGGTCTTCAGGATCTCCATCACGGCCAGCGGCGGATTTTTCTCGAAGGGCGTGCCGGGGATGGGATTGAGGATGTTGACGGGCACGACGTTCGCGCCGATGGCTTTCAATTCGAACGCGAGGTCGCAGCGGTCTTCGCGGGTCTCGCCCATGCCGATGATGCCGCCCGAACAAATCTTGATGCCGGCTTTTTTCAGATAACCGATGGTCTCGAGGCGGTCGTCAAAAGTATGTGTGGTGCAGGTCTGCGGGAAAAAACGGCGCGAACTTTCGAGGTTATGGCCGTAACATTCCAGCCCGGCTTCTTTCAAGCGGTCGGCCACCTTTTGTGATTTGATGATGCCAAGCGAGGCGTCCGGGCGCGTTTTGCCGCCGGCTTTGAGTTCCTTGATGCGGTCGCAGACTTCATCGAGGATCGGCCCTTCGTTCAGGCCTTTCCAAGCGGCAACGAGGCCGACAGCGGTGACGTTATTTTTAAGTGCTTCATCGGCGGCTTCATCAACCGGTTCGGGGTCCACAAAACCGTAGCGCGGCGAGCCGGTCTGATAAAAAGACGATTGCGCGCAAAAACTGCAATTTTCCGAGCAGGCGCCGGCCTTGGCGTTGACGATGGAGCAAAGATGGATCTTGTTTCCCTTAAAATGTTCGCGGATGCGGTTGGCCCAGGAAAGGAGGTCCAGGATATCAGCGGAGGTTTCAAGGTTGAAAAGGAAAAGGGCTTCCTCGCGTGAAACCTGGCCGCCGACGAGAACGCGTTCGCCGAGCAGGGAAATCCTCTGGCGGTTTGTTGCGTCAACCTTAGTCGCTACCATGGTTGACAGAGTAACGCACGGACGCGTTTTGGCAAGTGGCGTTATTGCGGCGCCTGCGGCACTTTTGACGGGATCGCCTGGTTCAGATAAACGGCGAGCGAGGCGATCTGCATGTCCGTCAGGGGGCCTCCATCAGCTTGCGAAAAGGCGGGCATGAACGAGCCGGGTTTGCCATGGGAGGCCCAGGTCTGCCAGAAATCGACATTGGTGGGGACTTTCAAGTTGTGCAGATCGGCGACGAAGGAGGCGCGATGTTCGGCGTCATGGCAAATGGCGCAATCCGCATCAAAGAGCGCCTTGCCATATTTGCCGTCGCCCTTCTTGACGTGGCAGGTGGCGCAATCATTGTGAAAAACGGCCTGGCGATCAATTTTTGCGGCCGCGATCCCGCGCGCGCGATCAGCCTCGGTCATCGCCAGCACGACCGGCTCTGCGACGGTGATCTGCAGGAGCAATTGTTTCATGCCTTTATCAGTCGCGAAACGGACGGATTTGAAAAACGTTCCTGACTTGCCCTCGACGTTGACCGTGATGGGAATCTGCCCGTTTTCACCTGCGGAAATGATCCAGGGGAGGTTGGGCAGTTGTGCCGTGGTACAGCCGCAGGAGGGGTGAACATCCAAAACGGTGATATTCCCTTTGGAAATGTTAGTGAAGGAGAAAAGAAAATGGGCCTGGGCCGCATCTGCCGGCAAATTGGTGGTCAGATCCATGCTATTCCACGCCAGCACGCCATCCGGCAGCGGGTCGTTTTCATGCGTGACATCCGGCACATACACCGGCGCGGTCGAGACGGGGGCATTCGTCGCCTGCGCGGCGAGATCAGTCACCGGAAACAAGAGAGCGAGAATCGCGGCGGAGATAATTGCCTGTGGCAGTTTCATGACAGTCAAAAATATCCGCTCACCGCAGGATTGGCGAGCAGATTTGGCGGATTGGGAATCAACGCGAGGCGGGCACCGGCTGATCGGTTTCATAAGCGGTGCCGCCGAAGACGTGGACGAACTCTTCCAACGGCACTTCAAAGATGCCGTGCCCGGTGGGATAGCCATAAACCAATCCCGGCGGGCCCGCCGGCTTGAAATGATTGCCCCAGGGATTGAATACCGTCACTACCCGCGTGGCCGGGTCATATTGCAGGACGCCATAGACGTGGCCGTGAATCAGGCCTTTGGGCAGGGTGCCGTTTTCGCTGACCATGGTGGCCATCAATTTGTGGCCGGTGGAAAGTTTAGTCAGCATTTCATGCGCTCGTTCCATGCCATTTTGCGGGTCCTGCTGCAGCCAGCGCCGGAAAGATACCCCGGATGATTTATGGCCCGTCAACAGCGCGATGACCGGGCTGTAATAACCGCCGTGCCCGATATAATCCGTAGGCACACCGTCATCGTAGCTGATGTCCTCGCCGGTCTTTCTTTCCTTTGCCTCAAGAGCGATCTGCGCATAAGCCTTTTCCAACACCGAAAGCCATACGCCATGATTATGTCCTTCGCTGGCGCCCATGATCAGTTCCGAGTCGGTCACGGGACTTACCATCACTTCTTTTCCGTTGCCAAACTGGATCTTATACGAATTATCGTTCTGTTCCTTGATCATGGTCCGGATCGTTTCGGAATGATGGAAGACGAACGTGCCGATCACCGCGAGCAGATAACAGTCACCGATGCCGCCCTGATGGAATGTCTCCAGGTTCGGATCGCCGGGAGCGAACAGCACATGATCGATCCCCACGATGTGCCAGGCTTTGCCGGAGATATTCTTTTGGATCGCGGGATCGGCGGCCAGCGACATCGCTTCCTCAAAGGTCAGGGCATTCGTCCGCGCCTCGTCGTCGATTTGCAGGTGCCGATGGAGCACCACCGCGATGGCGGCATCGTTGCCACGGGTATTTGGATTCTCAACAGCTTCGTTGAGTTCCTTCAGATCCAGCACGCCATCATGGTTGCTGTCCCATTGATAAAAGACGGAGGCAAAGAGTTGGCGAAAATCCGCGTTTTCCTGGTCCTGGCTGATCTGGGGCTTATGTTTTGGCGCTGCCTCGCAAATGCAGGCGGACATCCCCAGAAGCAACAAGATGGTCGTCAGGGCTTTTCGCATAAAAAAATGGCGCGAAATGTTATTGGCGCGTCAAGCTTACAAACGATTTAAGGCGCTCAAAACGGCGCGCACGGATGCCAATTCAATATTCGTGTCCACCCCCGCGCCCCAGCGCGAAACTTCATCGGGAGCTTTGATCTGAATGTAGGCAATGGCGGCAGCCGTCTCACCGCTGCTCATCGCGTGCTCGCTGTAGTTCGAGATCTCGAAACGGACATTGATGGTAACAAAACCGTGGACCAATGCGGCGAGAGGGCCGTTGCCTTGCCCGTTGAATTCGACCGGTTTGCCATCGCGCAATAATTTGGCGCGGCACTTGACGACACCATTTTTACTTTCCGTCTCGAATTTTTTAAGCTGCCAGGGCGAGTTGCGCTCGACGTACTCGCTCCAGAACATCTGTTTCAATTCCTTGCCGCTGACTTCACGGCCGAGCTTGTCTACGGCGTCATTCGCAATGGGACCGAACTCGCGCTGCATGTCCTTGGGCAGGACGATGCCGAATTCGCTCTCGAGCAAATAAGCGACGCCGCCCTTGCCGGATTGCGAATTCACGCGGATGACTTCGCGGTATTCCCGGCCGATATCGGCCGGATCGATCGTGAGATAGGGCACGTCCCAATGCTCGCGTTTGTCTTCCTTCCATTCATTCAATCCCTTGCGGATGGCATCCTGGTGGGAACCGCTGAAGGCGGTAAAGACCAATTCGCCCGCATAGGGCTGGCGCGGCGGCACGGTCATGCCGGTGCAACGCTCATAAACATCGATGACGGAACTGAGGTTGGAGAAATCCAACTTCGGGTCGATGCCGTGCATATAAAGGTTCAAGGCCACGGTCACGATATCCAAATTGCCGGTGCGCTCGCCGTTGCCGAAGAGCGTGCCTTCGACGCGGTCGGCGCCCGCGAGCAATCCAAGTTCCGTCGCGGCCACGCCGGTGGAGCGGTCGTTATGGGTGTGGAGGCTGATGATGAGCGCATCGCGTTTTTTGATATTGCGGCAGATCCACTCGATCTGGTCGGCGTAGACATTGGGCATGGCGACTTCGACAGTGTCCGGCAAATTCAAGATCATCTTGCGTTTTGGCGTGGGCTGCCAGACGTCCATGACGGCCTCGGAAATCTCTTTCGCAAACTCCACCTCGGTCGCGGAAAAACTTTCCGGCGAATATTGGAGCATGATCTCGGTGCCTTTGAGGCGCGATAAACGTTCTTTGATCCAGGTGGCGCCGCGCACGGCGACTTCGATGATCTCCTTTTTTGATTTTCCGAACACGACGCGGCGCTGCGCCGGCGAAGTGGAATTATACATGTGGATGATCGCCTTTTTCGCCCCGACCAACGATTCGACGGTCCGCTCGATCAAATCTTCGCGCGCCTGGACGAGGACCTGGAGCCAGACATCAGCGGGCGCGCGGTTTTCCTCGATCAACCGGCGGTTGAAAGTGAACTCAGTATTGGAGGCCGAGGGGAAACCGACTTCGATCTCCTTGAAGCCGGTCTTCACGAGGGTCTGGAACAATTCCAATTTTTGCGAGACGTTCATGGGCACGGCGAGGGCCTGGTTGCCGTCGCGCAAATCGACGCTGCACCAGATCGGGGCGTGCGTGAGCACGCGGCTGGGCCACTGCCGGTCGGGCAATGGCACCGGCGGAAAAGGACGATATTTTTTCAACAAATTCTTTTGCATGTTGTCTTTTAGTTGTGGCAGCGGGGCTTCGATTTTGCAAAACAAAAACCCCACCGCCGGTTGGCGATGGGGTTCGATAAATTATTGAATACAATCAGAACCCGACCGCCGCGCGGCCCAACAGCAGCGCGCTTAGCAGGTTCAGATTTAAATTGCGATTCACATTGGTAACTTAACGAAACCTGTCCCACAGTCAATCCTTATTGTTTTCCTTTGTCCTGGCAAACCCGGCGATAAAGCGCTTCATACTTTGGAACTATGGCCCCGGCAGAAAATCGTTCGCGCGCCCGACGTTGCGCAGCCAGGCCCATCGCCTTCCGCCGCTCCGGTTCGCGGATCAAGCTCTCCAGCGCCTGCGCCAAAGCATCGGGATTGTCCGATGGGATCAAGAGACCGCTCACACCATCTTCGACCACCTCAGGGATTCCTCCGGCACGCCGGGCGACGCTCGGGCAGCCAAAAAACATCGCTTCCAAAATGCTCAAGCAGAAGCTTTCCGTCTCGGAGGTGAAAAATCCGACATCGGCAGCCTGCAAATAGTCCTCAATATCGATGACCTTATCGCGGACGATGACACGGTTCTCTAATTTCAACCGCCGCACATCCGGAATGAACGGCTCAAAACTTCCACCGGCCAACACCACCAGTTTGGATGGCGCCCGGACCCGGGCGACGGTTTCCAACAGGAGATCAATCCGCTTCAAAGGGCGAAGATTGGAGGAGTGAAGAATCATCGCCTCGTTGTCGGCCAGCCCCAGTTCGCGGCGCACTTCTTCGCGCGTTCGGCGCGGGGACTGCGGTGAAAAAAAATTGTGGATGACGTCCAGCAGTCCGTTGAAGGCCAGGACACGCTGTGTTTCCAGCTTGAGGAATTCGGAGACGACGGTCACGGCATCGGAACAGGCCAGCGCATGGTGGATGGCCGGGCCGTAGCCGGGATCGCAGCCCAACAAGGTGGTATCGGTGCCATGCAAGGTGGTGACCACGCGCGGCTGCCGCCCCGGCGGCAGCATTGCCCGCGCAAGGATCGCCGCTGTGGCGTGCGGAACGGCATAATGGACATGAAGCACATCCAATCCGTGCTCGCGGCTCACCTCCGACATCCTCACCGAAAGCGGCAGTGTATAATCCGGATATTTGAACAGCGAATAATCGTTGATGGCCACCGGGTGAAAATGCAGCCGGGGCTCGTTCTCCGGGAGACGGAACGGGCGTTCATAACTGAAAAAATGGACATCGTGACCTCGCCGGGCCAGTTCTTCTCCCAGCGCAGTGGCAAGGATGCCGCTGCCGCCGACGCTGGGATAACAAGCAATGCCGATTTTCATCTGGCTGAAAATTAAAATCGCCGCGCGCCACGGCCCGCTTGCGCCAGCGAGTCGAGGACGATGGGAGTTGCGGGAAACAAAGCGATGGCATGGCCGACGCCCACGCGCAAGCCGCGCAATCGCGCGCGGGTGAGTTGCAGTTCTACATAATTGCGGGCGGCCACTTGGGTGGCGTGCGCTTCCATGGACGATTTCCACGCCGCGAGAATTTCCGGCGCAGACACATCGATCAGCACCGGCACGGCGCCGGATGGTTCGGCTTCAGTGGTCACTGCATAATAAAACAACTGTCCGATGGCATGGGCTGGAGCGCGGCGCAGTTCCTTCACCCCGCCGTAACGGGCGAGCCGGCAGGCATCGCGCACGAGTTGACCCAACCGCGAATGGTCGGGATGCTGATCTTCCACCAGGCTCGGCGCGAGGACGATGCCCGGCCGTAAACGACGAATGATAGCTGCCAGTTTGATGGCATGACGGGCGCGGACTTCGAGATGCGCGTCGCCATCCAATTCGACAAACTCCAGGCTGGCGCCCAGCAGCCGGGCGGATTTCTTTGCTTCTGCCGCGCGTTGTGCCGGGGTGCCGTGCGTTGCCGATTCTCCGCGCGAACAGATAACAAAATGTGCGGCGCGGCCGGCGCGGGTTTCGCTGGCGATGACCCCGCCGCACCCGAACTCGATGTCGTCGGGGTGCGCGCCGAAGGCCAGCAACGGCGCGGGCTCAAGTCGGAATTTCGATGCAGGCTTCATCGGATCGTTCAATCGTATCGCGATTCACAAAAGTGATCTCCGGTGTTTCTTCCGGGTGAAGATAGGCTTTTTCGCCCGGCCCGGCAACGTAATGCGTGCAATGGACGACCGATTGCATCCAGCGCAGTCGGCTGTCCCGCGTGGGGCTGACCTGTTCTTTGCTAAAGGCCGTCGCCGGCAGGGTGACGTGGGAATCGCCTCCTTCATGGAGTTGAAAGGTCCCATCGCGTAACCGGGCGCGAACGATTTCGCCTTCAAACGGCACATCCACAAAAAAATCCGGCACTTCACAAGCCGCGCGACGGACCGCCGGGTCGCTCGATCTCACGAGGCGGATCCCTTCGAGCCACCCCAGGGCGCGATACATTTCCAGGCAGAAATCGGCGGCGTTGGATGCCGAAACTTTTTGGAAGATATCGATCAGCGGACGGTCCACATAATTCGGCAATTGGAGCAGCGTTTTCTCCTGCCAGCCGGAGGGGATGCGTTTGAGGAACAACGGCGAAAATTTTCGCTGGAGCCGGTTTGCGAAGGTGAAATTTAATTGCGCCGGTTCCTGGGTCCGGCGCTGGCGCAGCAGTGTGCGGGTCTCGCGCGGGTCATGGTCGCTGTCGTGACAGAAGAAAATGATTTCACCACCGATCTCCTTTTGCAGACGGCGGGCGGTCAGGATTTTGGACGCAAGAAACCGTTTCGGAAAAAATCCGCACGGCTGCTGGCCGAAACAAATGACCGGGGTGGAACTCATGTCACCGGCGCGGCGGAGGGCGGTTTGCGGTTTGAACTCATTGCGGTCTGGATCACCAGGCTCACCAGCACACAGGCAGCGCACCCGATAAGGTTATACCAGAGGTAACTGATGTTCAGGGAAAAATAGAGGGCAAAGACCAGCGCTTGCGCCACCAGCGCCGCCCAGAAGACCGCCGTGCCGCCGATGCGCTTCAGGAAGAATGCCACCAGGAAAATTCCCAGCACCACGCCATAGAAGACCGAGCCGACGATGTTGACGGCCTGGATCAAATTTTCCGCCAGGTTCGCGAATAGCGCAAAGGCGAGCGCGACGAGGCCCCAGAACAAAGTGAACCATTTGGAGGCGGTGACATAGTGCGCGTCGCTGGCTTCACGTTTTACCAGGTGCCGGTAAAAATCCACCGTGGTGGTCGAACCCAGCGCGTTCAACTCGGACGCCTTGGATTGCAGCGCGGCGGCGAAGAATGCTGCGATCAGCAGCCCGATCAAACCGTGCGGCAGATGGCCGAGAATGAACGTGACGAAAACGTAATCTGAATCGTTACTTTTCACACCGGGGTCATCAGCCTGCATAACGGTTTTGGCCTGGTCGCGAAGGGCATTGAGATGGTCCAGCGCCGTCACAGCCTGTGCGCGCGCGGCCGATTCCGCAGCGTGATCGCCGGCGTGCCGGGCATCAAGCCATTGGCGGATGTCCTGCTCTTTTTGCGCGTAGGCTGTGTTGAATTGCTGTTGAAGCGCCTGGAGTTTTCCGTCCGGGTCATGCTGGACCGCTTCCCGCCAGGCTGCTTGATTAAAAAACACCGGCGGTTGTTCGAATTGATAAAAGACAAACAGCATGACGCCGAGCAGGAGGATAAAAAACTGCATGGGAATCTTGAGCACGGCATTGAACATCAGCCCCATCCTGCTCTCGCGCAGCGATGAGCCGGAAAGGTAACGCTGCACGATGGATTGGTCGCAACCGAAGTAGGACAACGACAAAAAAAAGCCGCCGAGCAATCCGGTCCAGAGCGTGTATCGGCGGGTGGGATCCAGCGAGAAACTTACGGCATTCAATTTTTTGAAGCCGCCCGCCACGGTAAAGGCATCGCCAAGACCGGCGGGTAGTTTCATCAACAGGATGACGAAAGCCGCCACCATGCCGCCAAAGATGATGGCCATCTGGTATTTCTGGGTGAGGGTCACCGCCCGGCTGCCGCCACTGACGGTGTAAACGATCACCAGCAACCCGCTCAAGATGATGGTGAGGTCCAGCCGCCAGCCAAGCACCGTGGAGAGAATGATCGCCGGCGCATAGATGGTGATGCCGGCGGCCAGGCCGCGTTGCACGAGGAACAAAGCGGCGCCCAGCAGGCGGGTTTTGGTATCAAACCGCCGGCCTAAAAATTCGTAGGCGGTATAGACATTTAGACGCCGATAGATGGGCAGGAAGACGGCGGCGATCAGGATCAGCGCCAGCGGCATGCCAAAATAATTCTGCACAAAATCCAACCCGCTCTCATAGCCCTGGCCGGGGGTGGAGATGAACGTGATGGCGCTCGCCTGCGTGGCGGCGACCGAAATGCCGATGGCCAGCCATCCGACAGTTTCGTCACCGCGCAGATAGTGACTCAGGTTCCGGTGATGCCGGGTATGCCATGTGCCATACGCGGCAATGGCCAGCAGACTGCCGAGGAGGACGACGAAATCGAGGAGATTCATGAATAGCTCATCGTCAGCGCAAGCAGCAGCAGCACCCACAGGATGAAACTGCCGAAGACAAAAAGATAAACGCCGCGCCAGGTCGCCAATCCGGGCAGGCCGGTTGCTTCCTCCCGATTTTCCACAGGCGTGGCGGCGGGCGGGATATCGGCATCCGATGATTTCATTTTCCGAGGGAAATCAGGTTGGCAAACAGCCGGTAAGCTCCCGGGACGCCCGCCGGTAATTGCCGGAAAAATGTCAGGCCGGAATAGACGAAATGACCCTGGCCATATTGCGCCACCAGCAGGCCGCCCTTGAGCGGTACTTCGCCGGGATCGCCGGCGGCAATGATTGGGACAAAATGCGGGTCCCATTGATGGGGATAATAGGTTCCCCGTTCCTGGACCCAGCCGTCGAAGTCGGCGCTGGTGATTTTATTGGGTGTATTCAGCACCGGATTATCCGGCGCAAGAAACGTCACCGGCGCGGCCGGATCTGTCACCCGGTCGGCGGTCGAAAGCTGGAGGCTGTAAGGCGTCAATTGGTCAGTCGTCAGGTCGCCGCCGGGACGATTATATTGTTCGATGACATTGCCGCCGTCATGGACATAAGCGAAGAGCGCCGGCAAATTGGGAACCAAATCCGTCCGGACATTGAACGCGCGGACGCCGACAACCACCGCGTCTAATCCATTCAGTTTCTCCGGGGTGAGATCCGCTCCGGTGAGAGTGGTGACCTGGTAACCCATGGCCACAAGGCACTGCGCCAAATCATCACCGGCACCGGGCAGGTAACCGACGTGACTGCCGCGGATGGCCAGGTCCAGGCAGACAGCATGGCATTCGTCGCGCGGTTGCAACACAATCAGCGGAAGATGCGAATAGTCGATCACCACACGATCATTGTCGTAGTGCCTGTCCCCCACATCCGCCACCGCCACGATGCCCACCTTCGCCGCTTCCGATGGAGCGGTGACATTGAATGTGAACTCTGTCTGGTCTCCGGCCTTTGCCAGATGGAACGGTTGCGTCGCGGGGGAAACCGACCAGCCGGCGGGCGATAACAGCCGCAGAACGCCCGAGACGTCCGGACGCGCCGAGGTGACGTTCACCGTCATCAACCGCGTCGCTCCGGGCGCGAACAATTCAACACTCGACATCATGTTCAACGTTACCGGCGGAATCACTTCCAGCGGCCGGGTCTCGCTTCCTGCCCGGGCAGCCGTCATCTGCACCGGCTGTTCCGGAACAATCAAGGTCTGCCCGTCCACGTCAAAAATTTGGTCCACCGGGAAAGGGGACGGACTTTCCGGCTGGCCGATCAGGTCCGGATCATTCACGCGGAACATGCCGGCCGTGTGCGGCTCCCGCAGCCAATACGGCTGGCTCACCGGCGTATCTTCTGGAAGTGTTTGGATCGCATCGCGGGTTACTCCGGCGTTGGTGGAAAGGTCCGTATTCACGGCGAATTCAGCTTTGATCGATGGATACCGGGCTGCCACCCAATGAACCGGAACCACGGCGGATCTGATCGAGGCTGTCATCCGCATTTGGAGTGGCTCGCCCGGCACGACTTCAGCCTGGGGAATCACCGTCTGTACGTTTAGTCCCAGACATTCCTGGATGATATGATCAAGCAGCTTGCGTTTTTCATTCACCCCCGGATCGTTGGAGGCGACATCGGCAAGAAGTTTTTTGGTTTCCAGCAACATGGGCACGCTGGCAGCGGGGTTCTGTGAATCGTATTTCGCGATGACGGCACTCGCCAGTTTTCCGATGTCCGTGCCGCCGGGTACTCTCGACCACGTCGTATTCACGCCATCCAAAATGTCATTGGTGGCCGGCTCACCGTCGAGAAGTTCGAAGTTGTCGTAGCGGGTCCCTGAATTGCCGCCAAAGCCCGAGAAATTTCCCAGCCCCTGGGTCTTATGCATCGAGCGGCTGTGCGCGGCAATTTGTGTGTACGCCTCGCCGGATAGCGGATCGGTTCCACCGTCATTGATGCGGATGAGCGGGGTTCCGTTGGTTCCACGGCCCTGGAACCCGCCCACGTTCCAGAAGAGGCGCTTGGGTTGCCATGGCGTCAGCCCTTCGGTGAGTTGCTCCGGAAACGCGTTTGGGTCCGCCGCCAGCTTGAAAGCCTGCAGTTCTAAAACGGTCGAGGCCGTATGATGCCCGTGCGTACCGCCCGGGATGGGGGAAAAGCGGGTGATGACCACGTCTGGCCGGAATTCGCGGATGATGCGCACTTCATCGGCCAAAACTGCCTGTGCATCCCAGGTGCGAAGCGTTTGCCGATAATCCTTGGAGAACCCAAAATCCACGGCGCGCGAAAAATATTGCCGGGCGCCGTCAAAGCGTGCGGCGGCGAGCAATTCTTCGGTGCGGACCACTCCCAATTGATCGCCGAACACCGGGCCGAGCACATTTTGGCCGCCGTCGCCGCGCGTGAGCGAAAGATAGGCCGTGCGGTAATGGCGCCCCTGCGCGAGATAGGCGATCAATTCATTATTTTCATCGTCGGGATGGGCCGCCACATAGAGCACGCTGCCCATTTCCTGAAAATTTTCCAGGTCACGCTGGATCGAGGGCGGCGGCGGGGTGGACTGGCTGAAGGCGTGAACCGAAGCGAGAAGGCACGCGCAGACTGCCGAAAGCATGATGCGACCCCCTGCGCGCCGGCTGGAATTTTGGAATAAAGCGCTGTTGTTCATGCGTCTGGCGAGAGTTTTTAAAATTCAACGCCGCTGCCTTCGCCATTTCGCGGTTATTTCACGATGGTGAAAGGCACGGAAAATTGCGTGTCTTCCCACATCATTCTCAATTCGCCGCCGGAAGAATTCTTGGCAATCGTCATCGTGAACTCGTCCACGGGCTTGTCGAGTGTCGTCTTGGTCAAATCCACCCGCGCCAAATCATCTGCCGTATCCACCGGGATTCCCCAGCCGCCGAGGCGGGTGCTGATCGCCAGTTGAGACGCGCCGGATTCTTGCGGGACCATGTACAGGGTGTAAGCGCCGGCCGGAATGGTCTTGCCGCCCAACTCGATCGGCTTTTGCACGATCAGCAGCGTGGCTTCATCCGCGCCCAGGCGCCAGGGCTCGCCAAAGGGCACGAGGCTGCCCCAGATTTTGCGGGCCTCGGTCGTTCCGGGTTTGGTGGTATAAGGCCGGCCATAGGTAAGGGTGATCCGGTCGCCGCTAAAGTTCGCGCTGATTGTTTCGTGCGGGCTAAGCCGCTTTTGCTGGGCCATGCCCGGCAACGCGGCCAGAGCGATAACGGTGATCATCAGGATGGTTGTGATTTTCTTCATAATGCCTCCAATAATTGATTGGTTAATATTGAATTTCCGCCTTGGATTCATGCAATCACAAATAGGAGAAACTGCACTGAAAGCAAAGAAAAAACGCGCCCCCGCTATTGCTCCATGACCCGCGATATTTTGACTGCCCTTCCGCTGGTCTCATCGATTTCAATCAGCGCGCCGTGCAAAGCCACGCGTTCTTTGGCGACTTCGAACCGCTGGGGCATGGAGGTAAGAAAGCGCCGGATGATCGGTTCGATTTCCCGGCCCAGAACGCTTTCCTGCGGGCCGGTGAAACCTGCATCGGTCAGATACGCCGTGCCTCCCGGAAAAATCTGTTCGTCCGCCGTTTGCACATGGGTATGGGTGCCCACGACCGCGCTCACCTGGCCATCCAGCATCCGGCCGAGGGCGATTTTCTCGGAAGTGGCCTCCGCATGGAAATCCACAAAGATGATCCTGGCCTCCTGGCGCAATTTTTTCACTTCATCGAGCGCGAGCAGGAAGGGATTTTCCAATTGCGGCTGCATGAAGGTGCGGCCCTGGAGATTTAGCACGGCCACCGGCGGGGAGTTCTGGACTTTATAAATGCCGCTGCCCTTTCCGGGAACGTCCCGGGGATAATTCAACGGGCGAAGGAATTTTTTTTCATGTGCGAGCAGGTCTAGGACTTCTTTCTGGTCCCACAGATGGTCGCCGCTGGTGATGACATCCACGCCGGCGGAAAAAATTTCCCCGGCGGTCTTTGGTGTGATGCCGGAGCCACCGGCGGAATTCTCGCCGTTGGCGATGACGAAATCCAGCCGGTGTTGGTCGCGTAATTTGGGCAGGAGCATTTTTACCGCTGCGCGCCCGGGTTGCCCGACGATGTCACCGATGAAAAGAAGCTTCACGAAAAAAGATTAACCGTTCGTCGGTGAAAAAGAAACGCGATTGTATCAAAGGCAGGCGAGCGTGCCGATCATCACCGCCACCAGCCAGATAAAGAGGACCGCCTGGGTACGGGTCAATCCGTGTCGCACCAGCCAATGCGAGAGGTGATTGGTATCGCCGATCCAAAAGGGTTTGCGGTTGAGCGTGCGGGTGATGACCACCTGGGCCAGGTCAGCCAGCGGAACAGCCAGCACGAGCAGGGGGGAAAGCACGGCCAGTGGATGCGGATTTTGCTTTGAGTAAAAATGCGGCAGGATCGCCATGACTGCAAGGAGGTAGCCGACCAAATGGCTGCCGGCATCACCCAGGAACGCCCGGGCTTTCGGAAAGTTCCACGGCAAAAATCCCAGCAGCGCGCCGCACATCAAAAATTCAACGGTTGCCACAAAATATTCGCCATCGGCCCCGGCGATGAGACCGAAGAAAAATGCGCCGATGGCACCGACGCCCGCGCAGAGGCCATTCATGTTGTCCATGAAATTGAAGGCGTTCATTACTGTCAGGAGCCATAAAATGGTGATGGCATAACTAAAAATCTCGTTGGGAACAAACAGCGTGATGCGTTTGGACGCAGCGGCAACGAGTGCGGCGACCAAAAATTGCCCCGCAAATTTTGGGAGCGGCTTCAGCTCGTATTTATCATCCAGCCAGCCGAGGAGGGTGATGGCGATCGCGCCCCCTGCGATGGCGGCCATTTCGAGGCCGCGTTTCTCCAATCCGTACGCCAGTAATGAGGAAGAGGAGATCTTGACGAATCCGAACCTGATGCCGGCAGCACCCAAAATCATGGGCAGCAAAATGCCGGTCAACACGGCAAATCCGCCGGCGAGCGGGACGGGTTTATCGTGGATTTTGCGCTGGCCCGGATCATCCACCAGATTTACCCGCAACGACCATTTGCGCCACAGCGGCAGGGCCAGCAGTGACGCCAGAAAGGCGCAGCCAAAGGCGCCTAGGAAAAAATTAAATGGAAAAATCACGGGCGGATGCCGCTCGCGGCGGCAAGTTTCTGATAAAGATTGTAAATGGCATCCACCATTTTTTCGACGGCAAAGTTTTCGCGGACGAAATCCGACCCGGCTATTCCAAATTTTCGGCAGAGCGCCGCGTCACCCGCCAGTTGCAGCAGGCGTGACTTCAGCGCCGGCAAATCACCCGGAATGATCAAAAATCCGGTTTGGCCGTCAAAACAAACTTCTCTCGCGCCATCGCAATCATAAGCGATAACGGGTTTTCCGGCGGCGAGGGCCTGTGGCAATGCGCGAGGCAGGCCTTCGCGCGTTGACAGGTGGACCAACGCATCCATGATGCCGACATATCTTGGGACCTGGGCGGGAGGAACCAGGCCGGCAAAGACAAAATGTTTTTCAATGCCAAGATTTTTTGCCCGGGTTTCGAGCCGTTGGCGCCACTCTCCACCGCCGACAAAGAGAAATTTGATCTTCGGGTTTTGGCGGACCAAAGCAGGAGCCACCGCCAGCAAATCATCATGGCCCTTGAGCTTGAACAATCGCGCAATTTTGCCGACCACGAAATCGTCCGGCTCAAATCCAAGGCGCTTCCTCAGTTCCATGTCGTTTTTTGCCGCCAGAAACGGTTCCAACACGAATCCGCTGAAGATTTTTGTGTACTGGTCCGGCCGGCCGATGCCCGCGGCGAGATATTGGTCTCTCATCGCGTCGGCCACGACGACGAAATGTGTGGTGTCCCGTGCCGCCCTTTTTTCAGCGGCACAAAAGATAAAATTACTCAAGCCATTCTGAAAACTTCCGAATGATGGGCCGTGGACAGTATGGACAATCACCGGGACCCCGGCGCGCCGCGCGGCCAGCCGGCCGAGAATTCCCGCCTTGCCGCTGTGGGTATGGACGACGTCCGGTTTATATTCGCGGAAAATTTTTTCGAGTTTTTTCGAAGCGGACAAATCCTTGAACGGATGGATCGGGCGGACGAGATCGGGAATGATTGTCAATAAACCGGGGACATTTCTGATTTCCGGCTCCAGAGAGCCTTCGGGGCCGAGGGTGGGACCGGAAATCAACCGGACTTCCAGGCGGGGCTTTTCATGGAGACCCAGCACCGTGGCGACGGTGTTTTCCTGCGCCCCGCCAACGATCAGCCGGGTAATAACATGAATGACACGCATTTTTGAGGTTTAACACGCGAACCGCAGGGCGATTTTACGCTTTAAACCCTCACGGCTTCAATTCTTTTAAACGCGCGGCAATCGTTTTGGCTTCGTCAGAGTTGGTGTTGACCCCGGAAAGATAAATTTGATAGTAACGGACGGCATCGTTGGTTTCATTCTTGAGCCGCGCAATTTCACCAAGGCCGTAAGCGATTGGAGGGGCATTGCTTGCTGATTGTTGCAACCGCAAATAATCCGTTTGCGCGGCATCCAGACGGCCGCTCTGGAGATTGGCGAGCGCACGATTAAATAATGCGTTTGCGTTATTGGTTTGGATTTCCAGGACATGGTCTAGGATTGCAATGGCGAGTGGATAATCTTTCAAATGGATCGCAATAACGCTCTTGTTGTAAAGCCATACCGGATCATCCGGGCGGGATTTCAGTGCATGATTGACCACCGCCTGTGCGTTGGTGAACAGCCCGCGCACTATGAAAATCTGTGCGGCGGTGGCGAGCACACTATTATTGTCAGGATGGCGGGCGATTTCGGTGTCGATCAATTTGATGCCGCTCGCGGAATTGGTCTCTTGAAAATAAGCGATGGCGGCAAAAGTGTTCAGCGAAGTTTCATTCGTTTCGTTGAGCGAAAATCTTGCGGGATTTTCAAGCGGATCGCGCAAAGCGGCCAGCGCATTTTTAGGCAAATGATTCATCAAATAAACTTCGGCGAGCAGGAGGCGTGCGGGCAAATAATCCGGGGCCAATTCGCGAACCCGTTCAAATTGGCCGATCGATTGGCGAAAATATGAGTCTTTGACTAAATTTGCCCCATACACGAAACAATAATTGGGATCGTCAAATGGGCCGTTGGCATTGAGGACTTCGTTCCAGGTTGCATATTTTCCAAATTGATCGAGCGTGACTTGCGATAAGTCCATCGTCATCGGTGTGCCGGCCTCGAGTTTTTTATTGGAGGCCAGGTTGATTTGGGCGACCACGTTGTCTGGATTGAAAAGTGCGGCGCTTTCAAAATTTGTTGCTGCGCGGCCGAACTCGTCCGCGTGCTGAAGCTGGACTCCCCAATAATCCAGGCTGCGCGAATAATATCCCGCCACGAAGGTGGCGCTTTTTACATTCGCCTGGCGCGAGACGTGAAGTCGCATCAGGAGATATTCTCCAGTGCTCAGGGGTGCGTTAGGGTCGGGGGGGGCGATGGCATCTTCAACCTTTTTCAATGACGGGGCGGCATCCCGGGTCCAAAAATTCTCATTTTCCGAGATCAGGTTATTATCCATTTGAGGCGGCAGCAAAGTATCGCCCGGGAGGGTCTTCATTTTATAAACCAGGCCATGAGGTTCGAGATAAAACACTTCAAAGTAATAACCAAAGCTGGGGTGCAGGTAATACAGGTCGTTTGTCCGGGAAATGATCGCCAGGAATCGCATCAGGCCAAGAGGATTTATCGAACCGGCCTTATTGGTCGAAACCAGGTCCGGCCATTTTTGCGGGAAATGTTTATGAAGAAAGCGATGATAAGACGGTGCGGTCAATGAAGAGGTGTCGAGGGGGACATACTCATTGTCGCGCCGATCCTGCGCCAGGGCCGAGCGGATCAGAAAAAGGCGCATGGGATCATCGCTCAACAGGTAGCCGCCGGAATGGGGCAGGTTTTCTTCAGTCAATTTTGCAAATTGGTGGAGCGTATCATCATTCGAAATTCGGATCAGCGGGGTATTCCGATAGATCAGACCGGTCACGGTGATGGCTGCTAATAGCCAGACGCAAAGGACAATCGGTTTGTTGAGTTTCTGCAATGGCGGCGTTTTGCGCGGCGGGCGTTTGAGGATCTCCTCCGTGCCGAAGATCAGTAAAAAATAACCGGTAAAATAGCCGATGGCCAGGGCCCCGAGATAATAGAACGTGAGGAGCGGGACGCCGCTGCCAAGGCTGCGTGGGCTGAACTGCGGATCAAACGCTATCCAGATGAAAACCATCAGAAAGAAAGCCTGGACAATGTGAAGGAAAAAACTCGCCAATCCCGAACCGATGCGGCTGTTGTCTCCGAACGTCGCGCTCCAACGGATAGACATCACTAAAACCGGTACCAGATATGCCAAAACGAGCGCGACATATTGCTGATACTGCGCCGGATTAAAGATGCTCTTTCCAATGCTTGCCAAAACTTCATGCGCCTCAGCCAGATTGAATTTTAATGCTTCCCAGAATGTCACCGGAACTTTGTCCGAGAGGGTCACCAAGAGCGGCAATAGCAGATAAACCAGCAGGCCAGCCATCCCGCAGAGCAGCATTCGGGTGATAAAACGCAAATCGAAAATGGCGATCCCCCGGAGCCAAATTATCGCCACGAGATAGAGGGGAAAAAATCCGACCATCGCCCAATTTTCCGCCATGCCGGCCCCATAAATAAGCGACGCCAAAAATAATCGTCCTTCCCGTTCATCCAGCCGGTATTCCAGGAGGGAGTGAATCACAAAGGCAAAGATCAGCAGATCAAACATTTCCCCGGAAAAATTTGTCGCATGCTCCCAAAAAGTCAGTTGCAGCCCGCAAACCACCACCGCCAATACCGGCGGCAACCATGCTGAAGGAATCGTCAGGAAGGAAAAATCGCTCTTTTCGCGCTTGCGTTGGTCCTCGGTACGGTCCTGCGGCAATAACGCAACCGAACGGGCCAGCAGCCCGAGGGTCAAAGCGGCGCAAACGGCAGAAAAAATATTCAGTGCTATCGGTACGACGGATGCGGACAGCCAGTGAAATGGCAGCGTGACGAGAAAAGTGAGCGGCGCCAACAGTTGTGGCTTCCAGTCCCATCCCGAAATCCTGGCGACCGTGGCCAGGTTAAAAAGCGAGACCCAATGGTCCAAGGTCAGGCAATACACACAAAAAGCCGCTATGGCCAATAGCCACGGCAGATATCGCGGGACAAAACCCTTCCTTGGGTCGATTCGATTTTCATTCGGCATTGGATTTATTCAGTTGAAACCATTTCCGGCGGCTTGGCAAGATTTTGTCCTGCGCGTAAATCCGCCACGCATTCGACGTGCTGCGTCTGCGGAAACATGTCCAACGGCTGTACGCGCACCAAATCAAAGACACCGTCACCGCACAAAATGTTCAAATCCCGGGCCATCGTCGCCGGATGACACGAAACATAAAGGATTTGCGAAGGCCTCGTTTCGCGGAACAGATGCAGGATCTCGGGTTGACAGCCTTTGCGCGGTGGGTCAACGAGAACGGAGGTTTTTTCTGGGGTAAATTTTTGAAGCAACTGCGGGAGGGCCTCTTCGACTTTTGCGGAAATGAATTCGCCATTGGAAATGTTTCTGGCGGCTGCATTCTTCCGCGCCGCCTGGATCGCCCGCTGGTCATATTCGACACCGACAAAACTTTCCACGGCGTCAGCAAGTTCAATCCCAAAAAAACCGACCCCGCAATACAGGTCCGCCAGGTATTTCGCTTTGCTGGAAAGCAGAAATTCCCGGACCGTTTCGACCAGTTGAGGCAAGAGGAAAAAGTTGTTCTGGAAAAAAGAGTCCTGGGGCACTTCCCAGTTTTCAGGTTGGACGCGCAACACGACTTTGAGCCCGCCCTTCGGCGGCGGGTTTTTCCGGACCTGCAGGATTTGTGCGTTCAGGGCGGGTTCGGAGATCTTGCATTCTTGAATGTCTTCGACCAGGCCGCAATCGCAACGGATGAAGCCGAGGTTCAGCTTTTGCTCCGGCTTGTTCCATTGGCTGCGGATCATGATGCGATTGCGATAGCCATAGGGCGAAGGGCAGGGAATGACCGGCGCGATTTTGTCAGAGGAGATTTTTCCAACGCGTTCGAACAAATCGGTGATCTGCTTATGTTTGATCTTTAACTGCTCCGGATAGTCCACATGCTGGTATTGGCATCCGCCGCATCTGCTGAAATGTTCACACAACGGCGTCACCCGATGGGCGGAGGGTTTTTCCACCCGCAACAATTTTGCCCGCGCGAAATTCTTTTTTATTTCGGTGATCTCTGCCTCCACGGTTTCGCCGACCAGGACGAAGGGAACAAAAATCACCAGATCATCCAATCGCCCGACTCCTTCGCCGCCAAAGGCGATATCAGAGATGGACAAGGAAACTTTATCACCAGTATTAAGCGACACTCGATAAGTTTAGAGGCAAACCGCACGCAAAAAAGTTTTTTTAACCGGTTGGCTTCGATTTTTCGGCGATGGCTTCGGAAAAGATCGCCAGTACTTCAGCGCGCGAAACAGAGCCGACGAGCCGGTTTTCCGTGGGATTATTGATCACCGGGACATTGCGCAATTCACTTTGCAACACGATGGGAAGCGCATCGAGGATCCGCTGGCCGGGCGTGAGCGTCTTCGGCGGCGGCCGCATCAGGTCATAGGCGATGATGCCCTCCAGGTCCTGGGTCGAATTGAGATATTCCTTCAGGTCATGCAGCGCCACGATGCCGACCAGCCGTTTTTGCCGGTCGAGGATGGGCACAAAATTATTGGAAGAGCCGAGAAAACGCTCGGCGATCTCGCGAAGCGAAGCGGTTTCACCCAGGGGCGGGACCGGCGCATGCATCAGGTCCGCCACCGTGCGTTCCATGGCTGCGCCCGTCTGCTCATTTTCGTTATTGAACACCAGCCCCCTGAGCCGCATATGTTCGGTATAAATGGAGTCTTCATGCAATTCGCGGGCGACGAGCACCGCAATCACGCAGGCCAGCATCAACGCCGGCATGAATGTGTAATCGAGCGATATTTCAAACGCCAGGATGATGGCCAGCAGTGGCGATTTCGTGGTGCCGGAGAGGGTCGCCGCCATCCCCGCGAGCGCGAAGGCGCCCACCGGCAGATCCATTGCGCCATGGAGACCATGAACGCCGATGCCGAACAGCGCGCCGGCCACAGCGCCAAGAAACAGGGTGGGCGTGAATACGCCGCCGACCGTCCCGGCGCCAACCGCAATGGCCGTGGCGATCAGCTTAAACATAAAAAGGCCCCCAAGTTGTGGCAACGCCTCGGTATTTTTATCGTAGGCGCCTTTCAGGATGTCGTTCGTGACATAATATCCATTGCCACAAACACCCGGAAATTTGACGGCGATCAATCCAACGATAAGACCGGCGAGGGCGACTTTGAGATAGAGCGGAATGCTGAGCTTGTCCAATTTCGCGGTGCTGATGCGAAGTGATTTCAAAAACAGCGCCGCCACGCCGCCACAGAGCAGGCCCATCAGCAGGAACCATGGCAATTGCGCGGGCGTGATCGGTGGAAACTTTGGCACGACGTACCAGGGTTCGATCCCAAAAAATGTGCGCGAGGTCATCGAAGCCATGACTGAGGCGCAGACGAGCGGGGCGAACAGGTTCATGGAAAAATTGCCGAGCACGATCAGCGAGGCAAAGACTGCACCGGTGATGGGCGCATTATAGACGGAAGCGATGCCCGCCGAGGCGCCACAGCCGACCAGCAGCCGCAACCGATACGGCGGCCATTTGGCGAGCTGGCCCAGTTTGGAGGCGATCGTCGCGGCCAGTTGCACGATGCCGCCTTCGCGCCCGATGGAAGCGCCCGAAACGATGCTCACCAGGGCGGACGCGGTTTTGACAAGCTGCGTTCGCAGCGGCAAACGGCCATCGCCGGCAACAACCACTTCAAGCATATCGCTCGTGCCCTGGCGGCCCACGATGCGGAGCCCGTATTGCAAGATCAACCCGGCGGCAAGCCCCCCAACCGTTGGGATCAGCAGGCGTTGCAACGGAGCAAAGGATTGTTCCTCGCTGACCGGGTCTCCCGGTTGCATGAGAAAGATGCGTTGGACCTCTTCACCGGCATAAAAAAAGAAGACATTCACCAATCCCCCGATGACGCCCACAACGGCCGCCAGCAGAAGATTGACGACCTCTTCCGGGGGAACCAGTTTCTCGCGCCATTTAACGGCGCGTTGCCAGTGGCGTCGAAAGAAAACACGCGCGCGGATAATGATCGCGTTTTGCCTCCACGGTTTCACACCGGGAATTTAACGCAAAATCGCCGTTTTACGAAAGCGATTTACATCGAGCTGGAAAAACTGCATCGCCGAAGCGACGCCGTCAGGGGGGAATGGTTGCAGCCTAGCTTGATTTAAGTCCGGCGATCGCCGCCTTCATTTCGGTGAAATGGGTGTCGGGATTCCCGGAGTTGGTGATGTGGACAATCTTGCCGTCCAGGCCGATGAGGAAGCTCACGCGATTATCCAGGTCACGGCCTTGCATCCGCACGCCATAGATATCGCCGATCTTGCCATCCGGGTCTGCGAGCAGGGGGAAATTCAAATTATATTTTGAGATGAACTTTTGGTGGCTGTCCTGGGTGTCAAAACTGACGCCGATGACCTGCACATTGTTCTTCTGCAGATCGGCCACGCGATCGCGGAAACCGCAGGCCTCCTTGGTGCAACCGCCGGTAAAATCCTTGGGATAAAAATACAGCAGCACGATTTTTTTACCGATGAGGTCCTTGAGGTTGAAATCTTTTCCGTCCTGGTCTTTGCCGGTGAAGGCCGGGGCCGAATCACCGGTCTGGGGCATGGCGGCAAAAGCCGACGCGGAAATAAGAAGGGATAAAGCGATGAATGTTGATGTGATGAAAGTTTTCATAATCTCTTTGTTAGTGGGAGGATTATCCACCGGATTTGTTCCGCTGGCAACTGTCTATTTCAGCTTTTCCGGGTCGGCCGGGGTGAGCGCCGCAGGCCGTTTTGGAACCACAGGCGCCAGACCATGATCAGCGCCTCGCGCACGATATGGCGGGAAATCTTGGATTGGCCCTCCACCCGGTCGGTGAAAATGATCGGCACTTCGACAATCTTGAATCCCGTGCGCCACAGCCGGTGCGTCATCTCGATCTGGAAACTGTATCCGTTTGAGCGCACGTCATCGAGCTTGATCGATTGAAGCGCCCGCCGGCGAAAACATTTGTAACCCCCGGTCGGGTCGCTGAACGGCATCCCGGTGATGACACTGACGTAAATGCCGGCGCTGCGGCTTAACATCAGGCGCTTGAGCGGCCAGTTGATGACGCGTACCCCGCCCGAATAACGCGAGCCAAGCACCAGGTCCGCATCCTGGCTTTTTGCGGCCAGCAAAAAATTGGGGATTTCCGCCGGGTCATGCGAGAAATCGCAGTCCATCTCAAAAATGAATTCGTAGCCTTTTTCCAGCGCCCATTGGAAACCCGCGATATAAGCGCGGCCCAGGCCGTTCTTTTCCGAGCGATGCAGGACATGGATCTCCGGATGCTTTGCCGCCAATTCATCGGCGATCTGGCCGGTGCCATCGGGTGAGTTGTCGTCCACCACGAGCAGGTCCACCTTCACCGGCAGCGACAAAAGCTTTTGCGCGATGCGCGGGAGATTCTCCCGTTCATCGTACGTCGGCACAATAATCAGTGTGTCGTTCACGCGAAGGGCGAATTGTTATGGAGAACTCCCGGCGAAACAAGTTGAAGTTTGATTGCCTCTGTTGCGCCGGATGCCTAATTTAAAGCGATGCTCAACAATCTGCTGCACTGGCAAGGCCTCCTGGCCAATCCGCTGACGCTGGCCTTGCTCGTTTTTCAAATCTGGATGTTCGTCCACGCCCTCCGGAATCGTGAATGGATCTGGGCTGTTTTTATCATGGTCTTCTGGATCCTTACCGCCGTTTTGTATTTTTTTATGGTCTATCGCGCCACCCCGTCTTCGACGCGCGGGTTCGAACTGCCGGGAGCGCACGACCGCAAGCGCATCAGGGAATTGCAGGCGCAGATCCATCATCTCGACAAGGCCCACCATTATTCCCAATTGGGCGACATCTATTTCCAGCAGGGCAAATTGGAAGAAGCGGAGAAATGTTACCGGTCGGCGATGGAGCGCGATGCGCAGGATATTGATACCCGGGCGCATCTCGGCCAATGCCTGCTCCGGCAAAAACGCGCGGCTGAAGCGCGGCCATTGTTGGAGGGAGTCATCGCGGAAAAACCCGGACACGAATACGGCTATACGCAGATGGCCCTGGCCGAGACGCTGACTGCCCTGGGCGAGACTGATAATGCCATGCGCATCTGGCAGCAGGTCGCCTCGAACCATTCGTATCCGCGCGCCAAGGTGCAATTGGCGGAACTTTACCTGGCGAAAGGCCAAAAGGATTTGGCGCGCACAGAATTGAAAGATGCCTTGAGCGACGACATCCATGCCCCGGCCTTCCAGCGCAAACGCGATCGGGTTTGGATCAGCAAGGCGAAGAGTTTGATGGGGAAATTATGATTTTGGCAGGGACGGCGCGCTGCGCCGTCCGCGGACATCAAAGCGCTACTGCGCCGGCAGATTTTTGTCCGCGAAATTCATGAACACATCCCAGTCCGACGGCAAAATCGCAGACCCGCCCGTGTGCATTTGGAATCCCAGGCTATTCAAGATCGGTTGATCGACCGGCGGCGGAGTGTACGATTCAAGCACCTTGGAACTGAGCAGCGTGCCGCTGCTGCTATAATTGGTGGCCACATCAGGCGGATAATTGGTGATCACCCCTTGTTCGCCGAACAGCCGATAAGCCGGTGAAGCGGCCACGGCAGCTTCAAATTCACCGCGGGGATCATCCCAGCGATCATCGCTGCCCGTGCTCAGGAATGCCGGGCGGGGCGCGATCAATGCCAGAAGCATATGCGCATCCACCGGCAGATCGCTGACGTCATTGCTGTAATCGACAAAATTAGCGCAGTATTGGTAAGGAACTTTTGTGCACAGATCCGAGAAGGGTTGCCCAAAATCACGCCGCGCCAGTGATGCGCCGGTCTTTCCCGAGGAACAGGCGATGACCCCCGCGAACCGCGTATCCTCCGCCGCCGCCCATAGAGCGGTGCGCCCCAGGGTGGATTTGCCCACCACGATCACGCGGGTGGCATCGACTTCCTTGTCCGTCTCAAAATAATCCATCACGCGGAGCGCCCCCCATGCCCATGCCGAGGAAGCGCCCCAGGCATTCGCCTCAAAATTTGTCACCCCCGGCTGCAAATAAAGCGAGCGGACACCATATTGCCATCCGGAACCATCGGCCAGGTCCGGCTCAATATCGTCATTGTTGATAAAGGCAATGCCATAACCGCGCGCGAGAATTTTCGCGACCGGCCATTCCTGCATATCATCGCCGCGCACGATGTCCGCAGGCATCGCCGCCACGTCGGTCTTATGGTTCCAGACCGGATAAACCAGGACATTGGAATCATCCACATCGCGATAATTAGGGAGGGCCGAGAGGCAAAGAAAAACCGGCACGGGTTTGCGCATCCGGGCGGGGGTATAAAGCAGCACGTGGAAAGTCAGGTTGGTCACCATCTGGTCATTGGTGCGCGGGCCGTAGTTGTAAAACTCCAGGTCGATCTGCTTGCGGACGGCGGTTCCCCAGAGCGCATGCGGATCCATTTCCCGCTTATGGTCCAGGATATTTCTCCAATGCGGGCCGTCGCCAAAAACATAACCGCTAAAGCCCTGCAGGATTTCCGGGCGGCGCATATCATTCCAGAGATTGGTGGCGACCACCGGGTCGCCGCTCTTCATGACCAGGGAATCAGGCAGGGTGAAAGTGCCCGCCTTGGATTCATCATAATTGACAGCCTGCGCCGCCATCGCCGCAAAGACCAGGCCGAACATCCAGCACCATAGCCGATGTCGCGCCTCCTGATTGTGTTTGCCTGTATTCATTTATTTAACGAAATCCCTGTCCGATTTATGTTGGGTCGTTTCGCGCGATTGCGCAATGCTTAAATTTTTATTCAGTTTGGTTCAGCTTAAACACCGGCGATTCGTTTTTTACACAAGTCGCGAAGCGACAATGGAAATTAGCCAGCCACCCGGTGGCTGGTAAGGGCAAACAAATCAAATCGTCCTGAAGGGACGATGGAAATCATCATAAATATTTGGGATCGCCTTCTTTACCTAAGTCGTGAAGCGACGGATTCAAGATGTCACCCGGCGGAAAAGCCCGTCACAAAAATCACAAGGAACTCAAACTTTTAAAAATGCTTCGGACCGGCCCCTTCAGGGGAAGTGAGTGCCTGACGCAATTTCACGGCTCTTGTGGAGTTTCCAATAATGGCGAATCGCGAAATAAGTCTTTTCCTGGATCCCATTCCAAATTTCTATCGTTAGGGGTTGGATTATAATAATAAGTAAAAACAATCACCGGATTTGGATCGTGTGGGAAAATTTCTATGCCACCTCTAATTTTTCCATAACGAGCACTCACTATTTGGCCATTCTGCTCCACAGTTCTGACATGAAAAAAATACCCTTCCCATTCTCTACCGGGGATCTTAAAACTGCGAGTAACGCCTTTATTGCCATGCCAAGAATTTTGCAACTGGAATTTTAATTGATAATTGCCTTCTGGCGCTTGTCGTTCCCATTTGAAAATGGAATTTGTTCCAACATCCGACATGGGCGCTTCTTGCAAACCGTCTAGCGCATTAGAGAAAGTTAAGCCACCGAGAATATCGTAATTTTGTAGTCCGCGTTTGTCTTGATGAAGGGTAAAAATAAAATCAGATTTTTCTCCTTTGCCATAAGGAGTGACCCAATCTCCTGCTTCCAAATCAAAACCACACGGTTTGTCCAAAGCTGGAATTTCCATATCAATCTTTTGTGCGTATAAGGCAATTGGTTTACCGATAGGGCGCAACACCGTCGTGTAGGTTTTATCCCAAGGCTCCCACTGATTTAACGATTCGTCAATATTCGTAAAGTTTGGAATTGACGCTGCGCCCCGATAATAACCATCTTTTCTGACGTCAGAGCCTATGCCGGAAATGTTGCAACCACCTTCGGCGGTAAATAATCCCCGGCTATCAGTTTTTCCATGGGTGAGGTTTGTCTTGAAAGTCGTTCTGTCAAGAAAAACAAGCGATACATCCGCATTCTCGACCGGCTTTCTGTCTTCGTCTACAACGACTACCGTTACCTTCGCGTCTGGCAATTCAGCCGTCTCAACGCCAAAGCTCTCCATCGTTGCAATCATTGCAAATATAAAAATTGCTTTAATATATTTATTTATAAAGGGCTTAGTCCCGAGTATTTGCAGAAAGTTGAATGCCTTTCCACTCTCCGGCTTAAATCAAACTCATGTTTGTTTGGACAAGACACAAAATCCCGCCCTTGACCGGCTTCCGGGGAATAACCAGAGATCAGCCTACATCCGCGCCACGCGATTTTGGACCTCGCGATAGCTATGGAGAAACATGTCGTTGTCGGCGACGGCTTTTTCTATCAACGGCCTGAGCATCATGATTTCCGAGCCATTCACGACGGCATGGACGCTGTGCTGAAAAGCCTGCATGGGATCAAGCGTTTGATAATTGTCACCCAACAAAATGATCGCCGTGTGGCGGCGGCGTCCCATCGGCATGGACTGCAAGGATTTCAAGGAAAGGTTTTCCTCCGGCTTATTGGCGGCAAACAATTCATCCATGACCACGACTTGATACGCGATCTGGCTGAAGCGCGTCGTGAATTCGTCGTGCGCGACGACGTTGTGGATTTTGTAACCGATCTCCTGCAACGTTTTCTTGGCGGTGTCGATCCATGCCGGACGCGTGCAGGCAACCAGGGCCGGGCGGTCTGTGGCGCTGATGAAATCAAAGGATTCAGCCATATTATTTGAACTTGATGGTGTCGGCGGCCGCAGACCCTTCAGATTTCGGGCCGCCGCCGGGTTTCATTTTCAGCGAACCGACCGAGGACGTGACTTCGCCGCGTTCCTTTTTGACATTATCGATCGAGCGCGAGACGACGCCGCGCTTGGTGCAATAGAGCAGGGCGGTTTCCTCGGTGATGATGCCTTTTTCAAAACCTTCGATGCAGGCGTGGTCGAAGTTCCGCCAGCCGAAGGTGTAACTGGCCTCGATGATCTCGTAAAACGTTTTGCCTTCGCTTTCGCCGAGGCGGATGGATTCCTCCGTGCGGAGATTGTGCCCCATCATTTCCAGCAGGGCATGGCGGCCGCCGCCGATCTTGGGCGCCAGCCGCTGGCTGACGATCCAGCGCAGGGAGTCGGCGAGACGGATGCGGATCTGCTCCTGTTCTTCGGGGTCGAACATACCGAGGATACGATTGATCGTCTCACCGGCGTTGACCGTGTGGAGCGTGCTCAAAACCAAATGGCCGGTTTCCGCCGCGCTCAAAGCGATCTTGATCGTGTCCTGGTCGCGGATTTCGCCCACCAGGATGACCTTGGGGGCCTGGCGCAATGCGGCGCGCAAGCCATTCGGAAAATTGTCGAAGTCGATGCCCAATTCGCGCTGGTTGAAGGTCGCCTTCATGTGCGGATGCACAAATTCAACAGGATCTTCCAGGGTGACGACATGGACGGCTTTGGTGACGTTGATCTCGAAAAGCAACGCCGCCAGAGTGGTGGATTTGCCGGAGCCGGTGGCGCCGGTGACCAGCACCAAGCCGGTCTTTTCCTTCGAGATCTGCTTGAAAATCTCGGGCAATTTCAATTGTTCCAAGGTCGGGATGACGGTGTTCAATTGCCGGCAGACGATGGAATAATTGCCGCGTTGCGAGAAAATGTTGACGCGGAAACGAGCCCGGCCCATGAGCTGATAGGCCGAATCGCAGGAGCCGTGCCGCAAGAGATGTTCGAGGTGTTGGAAATTATCGCCGACCAGGTTCAGGGCGACCATTTCGGTCTGGAACGGGGTGAGCTTTTCAATCGGGTAATTAAAGGGCACCGGCTTAAGCTCGCCATAGGATTCCACCTGGAGCGGACGATCCACAGTGAAAAGCAAATCCGAGACTTCCTTCTGCGAATCCAGCATCGCAGTCATGATCTTATCCAGTTCGGGTCGTCGCATAAATCACAGGGAATCTTCGTCTTCCGGCGGATGCGTCAGGAACGGCCGGAATTTTTTACGGTCGAGGGATTTATCGTAAGCGTCTTCCGGCGAAATGCGTTTCATGCGCAGATGCTCCATGATGTGGTCGTCCATCGGCTGGTTGCCGATCTTCTTGCCGACCTGGATCATGCCGGGGATCTGGTGCGTCTTGCCTTCGCGCACCAGGTTGGCGACGGCCGTCGTGAAGACGAGGATTTCAAACGCCGCCACGCGGCCTTTTTTGTCCTGCCGTTTGAAAAGGGTCTGCGCCACGATGCCCTTGAGCGATTCGGAAAGGGTTTGGCGGATCTTGTTCTGCTGGTCGGCGGGGAAAACGTCGATGATACGGTCCACGGTTTTGGCCGCGCTTTGCGTGTGCAGGGTGCCGAAGACCAGGTGACCCGTGCTGGCGGCGGTCAAAGCCAGTTCGATCGTCTCCAGGTCGCGCATTTCACCGACGAGAATCATGTCCGGGTCTTCGCGCAAGGCCCCGCGCAACGCCGAGGCAAATGACTTGGTATGGACGCCGACTTCACGATGGTTGACGAGGCAGTTTTTGCTTTCGTGGCAAAATTCAATCGGGTCTTCGATGGTGATGATATGGTCTTTGCGCGCTTTGTTCGCGTAATCGACCATGGCGGCCAGGGTGGTGGATTTGCCCGAGCCGGTCGGGCCGGTGACGACGACCAGTCCGCGATGCAACATCGCGAATTTTTTTAAGACCGGGGGCAGCGGCGCATCGAATTTCTCGAAATCTTCGAAGGAAAGCACGCGGCTGGGGATTTGCCGGAACACAGCCGAGACGCCGTTCTTCTGGTTGAAGAAATTGACGCGGAAGCGCGAGATGTTTGGGATCTCGTAACCGAAATCGACGTCGCCGGTCTCTTCAAACTGTTTGATTTTGTAATCCGGTGCTATCTCATATAACATGGTCTTTAGCGAATCGCTTTCCAACGGCGGATAGTCCACGCGTTGAAGTTCGCCATTGATCCGCAGCATGGGCGGATTGCCTGAGGCCATGTGAAGGTCTGAAGCCTTCTGTTCAAACATTAAGTTAAAAAATGCGTCAATTTTGGCCATACAACCTCTCGATTGAGCGAATCTTAGCGCAAGCATCCCTGATTGCAAGCAATGAAAATGCTTGAGGAAATCATTCGGGGAGAGATCGCCAGCCAAGGCGTCATGCCATTTGCACGATTCATGGAGCTGGCGCTTTATTCGCCGGGAACGGGTTATTACGAAAGAAAAAAGAATCCCGGACGTCAGGGAGATTTTTACACCAGCGTCAGTGTCGGTGAACTATTCGGGCAACTGCTCGCGTTTCAATTTTCCGAATGGCTCGAAGAGCTTCGGAGCGCCAGTTTAAAAATTCAGATCGTTGAAGCCGGCGCGCATGATGGAAGATTGGCGCGGGACATCTTGTCCTGGATCCAACAGCATCGGCCCGAAACCTTTGCGCGGCTCGAATATTGCCTTGTGGAGCCCTCGCCAACCCGCCGGGAATGGCAGCGGGAAACGCTGAAGGATTTTATTCCAAACGCGCGATGGATTTCGCAGTTGGATGCGTCCACGCAACAAAGTTTTGAGGGGATCATCTTCTCGAACGAATTGCTCGATGCCTTTCCGGTCCATCGGCTTGGCTGGGATGCGAAAGCCGGGAACTGGTTCGAATGGGGAGTTGGCCTTGACGGAGGAAACCTGGTCCATGCGCGAATGGAGCATGCCGTTCCTTCCGCTCTTCGTCCGCAGGCGCCCCCGGAATTGCTGGCCGTATTGCCGGACCATTTCACGATTGAGATTTCTCCCGCGGCAGGACAATGGTGGCGGGACGCGGCCGGCGGCCTGAGACGGGGAAAACTGGTGGTGGTCGACTACGGCCTGGCCGAAGACGAGTTGTTTTTGCCATCGCGCAAGAACGGCACGCTGCGGGCGTATTCCCGGCATCATCACGCGGCTGATGTCCTGGCAAACGCGGGAGAACAGGATTTGACCGCGCATGTCAATTTTTCCGCCCTGCAAACCATCGGCGAATCGTGCGGGCTGGCTACGGAAAGCTTTGCGACACAATCACAGTTTCTGACCCGGATCCTGGAAAAGACCACCAAAAGCCAGGCACCCTTTGGCGAATGGACACCGGCACGGGCCCGGCAATTCCAAACCCTCACGCATCCGGAGCATTTGGGCCGGGCCTTCCGCGTATTAGTCCAGTCGCGATCAGATCACTGCAAGATCAACTGATAGAACAACTGCGGATTGACACTGATGAGATTTGAGACGGTGATCGGGCTGCTATTGGTGATATAGATCGGCGGGCCGACGTCCACCCAATTTATCGGTGACAGATTCGTGGTGTCCTGGATCTGGTAGGTCTGGCCCGGCACCCCGGTAAAGCTGAACGAGAACGTGCCGTTTTGCACGCTCGGGAGCGCGGTCACCTGCGGCGGATTGACCGAGACGATGCTCAGGACACTTGCCCCTGGCACATAATTATTGGTCCAAACAAATCCGGCCGGCAGATTGAAATTAGTGAATCCGGCTGACTCCACATCATAGGTGACCACAGCAAATGAATTGCTGACGCTCGGGGCAAAGAGATTGTTGAGATTGGCGCTCAGCGTCCCGCCCAGGGTCACGTTGCCGGAGAAACGGATGCTGCCATAATTAGTGGGGTTGTTGAGACCGAGATTAAGCGTGCCCCCGCCCAGCGCGTAGCTGGCGACCATTGACACCTCGCCGGTTTGCACATCCAACAGGCCGGTGTTATTGAACTGGATGGAAGTGAACGAGGAACTGCCGCCATTGCCCGCCGTTTTGTGGATCGCCCCAAAATTATCGAAGGTGGTGGTGCCGCTGGAGAGATGGCCGTTAAAAGTGCCATCCGTGGTCAAATTCCATGTGCCGTAATTCATGATTGTCGGGCCGTTGTCGCCCGAGACGTTTCCGGTGGCCCACGTCAAAATTCCATAATTGGTCACTACGGTCGTGTTGGGGAATCCATTGAAATTAATTCCACCCGTACCCACGCTCATATTGCAATCGTTGGCCAGGGTGAACATCCCTGAAATCGTCACCGCCGAAAAGTCCGGGGTCCCGTGGAAAAACGCATTGCTCGTGGTCGTCAGCACCCCGGAGACGATCCCCGTGCCGATGAAGTCTGAATCGCCGCCAAAACTGAATTTCGTGAGGTCAAGTTGCGATCCGCTGGCCGTGTTAAAAGTTCCATTGCCGTTCCCGCTTTGGATTCCGATAGAGCCGCTGGCGGTTTGGACCGCTCCGCCCAGGTTATTGAAGACCACATTCGCATCGACTGTCGTGGTGCCGGTCGTGCCAAGTTTCTCAAAGTTCCCATAATTGTTGAAGACTGTCGGGCCGGAAACCAACCTTCCAAAGAAGGTATTGTCGCCCTGCGCAACCCATAAACCGTAGTTGTCGATGATCGGCAGGTTATCGCCATAAATGTCATGGGCGCCCCAGAGGACGGTTCCATTATTGGTGAACAGGCAGGGAACGGTGTTGCCGTTCACATAGCCGTCGAAGGTGGCGCCGGACAAAATTTGCAGTTCAGCACCGCTATCAATGGTCAGTGCGCCGCCGATGGTCAGCGGTGAAGCGGTGGCAAGAGTGCCTTCCAAAACAGCGTTGGTGCCTTCCAGGAAGCTGTTGGTCAAAATACCGCTGCCGTTGAAGACGTTGGTTCCGGTCAAAATGAAATCCGCAAAGGTCAACAGGGTGCCATTGGTGGTGTTGATCGTGCCGTTGTCCAGGCCGAGTTGGACATCTAACGTGCCGGTCAGGACGTCCACGACGCCGTAATTATTGAAAGTGCCGTTGCCGTCAAAAAGCGTCGTATTCGTGCCGCCCACTTTGCTGAACGTGCCGTAATTTTCGAATGCGCCGTTGCCCGACTCGAGACGGCCGTTGATTGTGCCATCGGTTTGCGCCAGCCATAATCCATAATTGTAAATCACGCCGTTGTTGTCTTCATAGACATTCGCGGCGTTCCAATTGACCGTGCCGTAATTCGTCACCACTTGCTGGTTCGGAAATCCGTTGAAGATCATGCCCGGTTCGCCGATGTTCAACACGCTGTTGCTGAGGATGGTGAACGTGCCGGAGACAGTGGCCGCATTGCCGTTGAACGTGCCGTCCATGACCGCATTCGTGCCGATCATCACGCCGCTAAACAGATCGAATTGGCCGTTGGTGCTGACGGTGGCGGTCCCGCTAAGGATGAAAGTATTTCCGCTCGTGAGCTGGAAAGCCTGGATATTCGTGCTGCCCACGTCAGCGGTGCCCAAATCGATGCTTCCGGCATTGGCCACGCCGTCAATATTTACGGTGTAACTCGCATCGTTGGTGACTTCAACGGCATCGCCGGAGCCTGGAACCACGTTGGGCGACCAGTTGGCCGCCGTATTCCAATTGCCGCCGGCCGTGTTTGTCCAAACAATCGTGTCAGCATACGCTGTGGTGAAAACGGTGAATAATGACAAAACAATTATAGAGTTTTTAATGCGTGTGTTCATGATATCTGAAAAACCTTTGCAGTAAGCATCTTCCCAGAAAGGCTTATTTAGTCAAATATTTATGCGCAAAATAACACACGAAAACCGAGGTTTTCCTTTGCAAATTGCACTAAAGAAGACTGTAAGTGTCGCTAAAACAAACGTAATTGCCCAATTATTACGCATTCTATAAACCCTAATATCGGCATAGTTTTAGCTAAACCAACAGCGATAAACTATTAAAGAATATGAAACGAATATTGCTGGCCATAATATTGGGTGTCTTCACATGTGTAGTTTTCAACGGCTGCGTGGCGGTGGTCCATGACGATCATGCTCATGACCATGACCCCCATTGGCACCACGATGATCATGGCCACTGGTATCACGACTGATAGAATGCTTTAATGCACCAGGGCCATCCAGCCCAACAGCCCGCATAGTATTACTACCGTCACGGGAATTCCCAGGCGCGCAAAATCCCAAAAAGAGATTTTGATTCCCATCTCGCGCGCTTGTTGGACGACGATGATGTTGGAAACGCTGCCGATGATCAGGAGACTCCCGCCGAAACTATTGGCCAACGCCAGGGCATAGGGCGCGGGCTGCGCCAGGTTCACGATCTTGAGCAACAACATCACCGCCGCTGAATTGCCGATGAGATTGGACATCGCTGCCGTCGTCAGGACCAGGTTGGCAGGCGCATTGAGGTTGAATCCACTTTGCGAAAGCCAATGGACCGCCTGGTCACCGCAGCCCGTGGATTGGAAAGCGCCCGCCACCACGAACAGCCCCATGAACAAGATCAGGATCGGCCAGTCCACCAGCCCCAGCAGATCGTCAGTGCGAAATTTTGTGCTGGCCAGGTGAAGGCCGGCGGCAGCCAGGGCGATGATCTCCTTGGGCAACGATGTGAAGAACAGCCCAATCGCAACGCTCAGGATGATGATTCCCTTGATGGTATGGATCTTGTTGAAAGGATACGTCTGTTGCGGCAACGCGTCAGTGGCGGCGGGGAGCGTTTGGAGATTTTTTTTGGACAACATCCAGATGATGCCGTAAGCCGCGACCATCGCAAATGTCACCGGCACAATGCTCCAGAGCAGGTAACCGCCAAAGTCCAGATGCGCCACCTGGCCGATCATCATGTTTTGTGGATTGCCAATGAGCGTGGCCGCCGCGCCGATGTTGCTGGCGATCGTCAGGGCGATCAAAAACGGGATTGGATTGATCTGTTTGCGGAGCAGGGCTACGCCGACGATCGGCGCAAACACAAAACAGACGATGTCGTGATTGAGAAAGGCCGAGAGCCCGCCGGCGGTCAACATCAGGACCAGCAAAAACTTCGCGGGATGGGCAAGCTCATCGGCGATTCCCGCGGCGACTTTATCATAGAAGCCGGAGAGACGGAGTTGCGCGGAAATGACGAAGAAGCCGAACAACAGGGAAATCGTGGGCCAATTGATATAGGAGACCGCGTCGGCTGTATTGACTCCGCCGAAGATCATCATGGCGATGGCGCCGAGCAGGGCAATGCCGGGACGGTTCAGCTTCAAGCCCGGAATGCGACCCAGGGCGATACCGAGGTAGGTGACCACAAAGATGCCCAGGACGGCGTCCGTTTGATGGGTCCCGATCGGGACAGTGGCGAACAGGGCAGTCATCACGTCCTTAGTTTGCCACCAGTCCGGACAATGTAAATTTTAGAAAGAGAGGTCGATGGGCTGGGATTAAAACATGAGAGGCAGAGGCTTGGAGGGCAATAAGCTTAAGCCGCTTGAATTAAGCGGACCACTGCCTCACGGACGGCGGAGAATTTCCCGGGCTGCAATTCGCCGGCCTGATTGGCGACAAGGCTGCTATTTGCGGTGAATAGTTTGCCGGGCCGTACATAGCTGGCCAGACGAAGTGAGCCGCGCGCGAAATCAGAATCAACCAGTGCGATGGCTTTTTCATCGCCATAAGTTTTGCTGGTGATCTGGCAGAGAATCCAATCGCCTCGCCCGGCATCAGCGAGCACCACGGCTGGCCGCAGCTTGGAAGCGGTGAGGTCGGAAAAGGGAAAGTGGACTATGACGACTTGGCCGGTTGCAAGTGCGCCCATGCGGTATCCTCCTCGGTGCGGTTCCAGTCCTCGGCCAACGCCGCTTCACTTAATAGCGCGGCGTCATTTACGGTCGGTGCCTCCTCTAGAATCGTGACCAGCGCGCGGCGCGGTGACAAAACATGCACCGGCTCAACCAATCGCACCTCGCCGTTGGTTTCAATGATGGCTTCGACCGTTTTCATCTTTATCCAGTGTAACGCCATCCACCATGTCTGCAAGGCGGATTTGATGCCCCGCCTTTTCGCTGAAGAATCCTCCTGCCCTTATTTCAGATAACGAACGGCACCAGGGCTTTCACCTCTTTGCGATACGCCGGGTACTGATCGGGAAAATGCTGCATCATCAGCCGTTCCTCCTGCCTGAGCTTGATCCAAAAACCGATCGTCATCAGCGCCAGGGCAACCAGCCCGCGGACCGTGCCGATCTCGATGGCCGTGCCGAGGGACATCATCAAGAGCCCGGTATAGATGGGATGCCGTGTGAAACGATACGGCCCCGTCTTGATGAGTTCATGCCCTTGCTTGAAGGTCACATCGGCGCTCCAGTTACCGGCCAGCGTCCGGCGCGCCCAAATCGTCTCGAACAATCCCAGCGCACAAATGACCGCGCCCGCGATCAGCACCCACTCGGGATGGGGTATCAACGGTATGTTCATCGGATAACGCAATTTCCAATCCGCCATGATGAACCAGCTTGCTGCGACAGGAATACGATGGGCCAATGCGGATTCCACGCTTTGCTTTTCGGCCGTGGCCTTGACCCGGCGCGCGGTGATCCACCAGTACAGGAGGAAGATCAACCAACATGCAGGAATGATGGAATAAAAAGGTGACAGCCTGGCGGCGATGATGCCGTATGCCAGCAGGCATATCCAGAACAGCCAAATGACAGTTATGAAAACGCGCCAGATCATGATTTTCGAAGACACATCATATAGAGTGTCGTATTCCGACGCGAGGTGACAAAATTTCGGTAATGAAACTTCGTCAGGCAAAATTCAGAGGGCGGAATTCCACGACGCCCTGCTAACGTGACAAGATTACGGCGATGAGGCCTCTTCCAGGGTTTGCAAAGTCGGCCCCATATCATCGCCCAGGCGATTGCCCGCGAGATACACCACCAGCGCAAAACCGAACAATAACCCCAGGAGGATCACGAACGACCACAGATGGCGTTTTTCCAATCGCCGTAGGGAGGTCGCAAAGGCCACCAAACCGAACATCGCTGACACCACGATGACCGCGTCCACGCTGGCGCGCTGCCAGTAACTGCCGCCGAGATGCAGCCACATCCCGAACTCGTCAAAGGTCAGTCCCATGGCCACCCCATAAAGGAGCGCGGTGACCTCCGCCGCGCGCCCGACCGGCCGGCGGAACACGCTATAGCCGCACACAACCGCCAGCAGGAAAATCCCGTAATTCAAATGATGCACATGCGTCCCATGCATGAAGAAATACATATTCGGCATCATCTGCGACATGATGAGAAACACACAGATGCGCGCCATCACGAACGTCACCAGGAAGCCGAACAACGTCCGCCGCGCCAGTTTGTGCGCCGTTTCGCGCGGGATATGTTTTTCCGGGGTCATTGAATAACGTTTCTGGCTTTGTGAGGTTGAAGTTTGCGCCGTAAAATTGCGGACGTCAATGGCACGAAGATGGCAATCACCCTTTAGTATCTGAATCTCCATCTATCCTTGGATGTTGGATGTTTCCCCCCATCCAAATTCACCGTTGCGATTCCCTCTCCCCCTCGGGGGAGAGGGTTAGGGTGAGGGGGCGTTCCCACGACGTTTAATTTATTTCGCAAATTACCACGAATCCTGATTCGCAGGGCTGCCAGCCCGAACGAAAATAGATGGTAGGGCGCGTCACTCCGTGCGCGCCGCTTCTTCCTTTCGCCTTGCCAGCTTTCTCCCCGTCAAAGCCGTTCAGAAATACGACGGTCTTTTAGACGACAATCTTTTGGATATCGCAAATGGCCATGACCGCCTCAATGTGGATGAGGCAAAACGAGTTAGCAAAGAAACTATTTCCGTAATAGTTGGAGCCGGTTAGGAGCGGATTGGATATCTCATGTTTCATTTTTTGTTTCTGGGCAACATTACACCTCTTTTTATTGTGATATCATGCCAACATGCGAAGTGTGCTGTCATCTATTTGTAGGAGTCGAGGTAACGAGACTCTGACTTCCCCTTTTCGTGTTGATTCGTGTGTTTCGCGGTTAACCGGCTTGCCTCAATCCCTTGTCCATTTCCACTTGTGGGGTCGAAACTATGGCGAAGGCGAATCCACCCCTATAGCGATTTTGCGAAACGAACCCAAACTTTCGAACCTAATTATTTATACAACTATTTATAGAACAGGCGCTTGCGAAGAGATGTTAAAATTTACCCCTTTAAAAACGAACCCAAAATCGGCCAGAAAATATGTATCCTTGGACGTCACGTTGCGCGAAGTTACGCGAAATTACGCGAAGTTACGTTTAACCGGATCCAATCCAGTACAACCTCAGCCTCAGGACTATTTTTCCAATCCGACTCAATCCGACTCAATCCGACCGAATCCGACCACTCATTTTTTCTCAGTAGCGCGTCCGCAATCTGCGGTTACAATGATAACACCATGACCACTCAGGCTGATTCATCGCAAAAAAACGCGACCCGTGAAACGAGGCTGCAAGCGCTTTTGCAGGAGGTGTTGCCGCGATTTCATTCCGAGACCGGGACGATCCATCTGTTGGATCCTGAAAAACAATTGCTTCATCTGTCGGCCCAGGTCGGATTGCCGCCCCAACTCATGGACGTCATCAAAACCATCCCGGTAGGCAAGGGGATTGCCGGGCAAGTCGTGGCGCAGGATAAACCGGTGACCATCTGCAATCTCCAGGCCGACTCCAGCGGTGTGGCCAAACCGGGCGCAAAACAAACCGGCGTCGGCGGCGCGCTCTGTGTGCCTGTCCGTGAGGGCGGAAAAATCATCGGCACCCTCGGCATCGGGACCGCCCGCCAATACGAATTCACTGCCGAGGAGACCAGCCGGTTGGAAGAAATAGGTCGCCGCATCGTGGATATTTTGAAAGGATAAAACCCATGCCCCCCGCCATTCAACAACCTGAAAAGATGCCCAAGGTCACTTTGCCGCCGGTCATGCCGTCAAAGGGCCTTACGCCGGCGGAGGTGTCCGGGCTGGCTCAGCAGATCATCGCCAATGTCGAGAAAGTCATCGTTGGCAAGCATGAGCAAGTGGTGCTCGCCGTCGCGGTCTGGATGGCGGAAGGACATCTGTTGATTGAAGACGTTCCCGGCGTGGCCAAGACCATGCTCGCCCGGGCCATGGCGCAGAGCGCCGGCGCCACCTTCAAACGCATCCAATGTACCCCCGACCTGCAGCCCGAAGATGTCCTGGGGGAGATGCGATTGGATCCCGTGTCCGGCCGCACGGAATTTTATTTCGGCCCGCTCTTTTCGCAATTTGTGCTCGTGGACGAGATCAATCGCGCCAGCCCGCGCACGCAATCCGCGCTCCTCGAAGCCATGGGAGAATCCTCGATCACCGCGGGCAATGTGACCTACCGGCTGCAAAAGCCGTTCATGGTCATCGCCACCCAAAATCCCATCGAACAGGAAGGCACCTTTCTGCTGCCGGAAGCGCAGAAAGACCGCTTCCTTATCCGGATGTCCCTCGGCTATCCGCAGCTTGCCGATGAAAAACAAATGATGGAACGGTTCCAGTTGCAGCACCCGATCGAAACGCTCTCGCCGGTGACCACGCCCTTTGGGATCACCAAATGCCAGCAAGCCGTGCGCGAGATCAAAGTGTCTTCCGATTTGAACGACGCCATCTTAAAGATCGTCCGCGCCACGCGCGAACAGCCGGCGTTGCTCCTCGGCGCCAGCCCGCGCGCCTCATTGGGATTATACCGCGCGGCGCAGGCCATGGCGGCGATCGAGGGGAAGGACGCTGTTTCAATCGAGCATATCACTTCGCTCGCGCAAAACGTTCTCGCCCACCGCCTCATCATTCGTCGCGATGAAAAATTCAAGAACGTCAAAGTGGCCGATGTCGTCAGTGAAATTCTCCAAAGCCTCAGCTCACCCTGAAGCTCAAGGAATGGAAGGGATAAAACGAGAGGATAGATAAGAGGATTGGAATTGAAATGAAGTGTGTTTTTGATCATGCAAACGACTTTCTGACACATTCCGGTCACCGCACTTCAAACAAAAGCGTCGAGCGTTTCTCCCTCTCCTCGGAGGAGAGGGCAGGGGTGAGGAGGTCGTTTAACTGAATTATTTTTTAACTCCAAATTATCCTGGGCCGCAGTAATTCTTGTCTTCGGAGCGCGGGTCTATGACCCGCAGCGGCCACAACAATTCCACCGTACTGCGGCTCACAGAGCCGCGCTCCGATAGAGAGGCGAAATTCTCGCTGCAAAATAATTTTTTCGCGCCATAATCCGCGCATGGAGCGAAAGAAATCCTTGGCCAAAGTCGCGTTGCGCTTCGTCCTGGTCATCGGCGTCGTCCAATTGTTTGCCGACATGACCTATGAAGGCGCGCGGGGCATTGTAGGGCCGTTCCTCGGTTCGCTCGGCGCCAGCGCCGCCGTCGTCGGTTTCACCGCGGGATTCGGCGAATTGATGGGCTACGCTTTCCGTTCCGTCACCGGATATTTTGCCGATAAGACCCATAAATATTGGACGTTCATTTTCGCCGGTTACCTCATCAATATGCTGGCCGTGCCCGCGCTGGCGCTGGCGGGAAATTGGCCGCTGGCGGCCGCGCTCGTCGTTGCCGAGCGGACCGGTCGCGCCATCCGCAAACCCTCCACGGACGCGATGCTCTCGCATGCCGGCAGCCAGATCGGCCACGGTTGGGCCTTCGGCCTGAACGAATTTCTGGACCAGACCGGCGCGACCATCGGACCGCTCTTGATGGCCTTGGTCCTCTACCGGCACGGCGGCTACCATCACGCCTTCGCCCTTCTGTTGGTTCCCGCACTCTTGTGCCTCGTGATGGTCGGCCTCGCGCGAACATTTTATCCGCGGCCGCATGAATTGGAAGAACGCGCCCCGGTGATCTTAAAGACCAAAGGATTTTCGAAATCCTACTGGCTCTACGCGATCGCCGGAATGTTGGTCGCGGCGGGCTTCGCGGATTTTTCCCTCGTCGCCTTCCATTTTCAAAAAACGAACGTCGTGCCCCCGGCCGATGTGCCGATTTTTTATTCGGCGGCCATGGTCACTGCCGCGGTGGCGGCGCTGGTTTTTGGAAAACTGTTGGACAAATTCGGTCTGCCCGTGTTGCTGTGCGCCTTTTCCCTCGGCGCGCTGTTTGCGCCGTGCGTATTTTTTGGCGGATTTCCCCTGGCGCTCACCGGAATGATTTTATGGGGCGTGGGCATGGGCGCGCAGGACTCTTTGCTCAAGGCGACCTTGTCGCAAGTCATTCCGCGGGAAAAGCGCAGTACCGCCTTTGGTATCTTCGACACGGCATTTGGGATCGCCTGGTTCGCGGGCAGCGCGACCATGGGCCTGCTCTACGACCGTTCAATTTTGGCAGTCGTCATTTTTTCGGTGGTCCTGCAACTGGCCGCCTTGCCATTCTTTATCCTTACCCGCCATAAGGCTTAAGCGGGTAATTACTTAACATACATTAGTTAATCGAACTCACCTTGCAGCCTCGTGAGGTTTTGCCTTACAGGATGAAAGCGACTTAAGCTTCTGGTTAAAAACAGGATAGAAATAGGATAGTACTTGCATTTTAAGATATTATGGATTATTTTATTTATTAGTAATAAAGAAGAGGCACAGGAATAAATGGATTTATCGATAATTCTTTATGAATCAAAGGCTTATCAAATTTTTAGTCAAGGGCATCCCGATGTCAGGGGCGGGGTTTTGTCTTATTACCCCATATTTCAGCCCTATATCCAATAAACTTCAATTGGTACCAGCTTTTTCATATGGGAACCGACACGCTTAAACACCCTGTACATGTCCTGCATCTTGAGGATGATGAGAACGACCGGATTCTCGTCCAGGAAATGATCAAGGCCGATGGATTGAATTGCGACTTTTTATCCGTCCAGACCCGGTCGGATTTGGAGTCGGCTTTGAGGAATAGGAAATTCGACATCATCATCTCCGATTACAGCATGCCCTCGTTCAACGGCATGAGCGGGCTGATGACCGCGCGCGAGATGTCGCCTGAAACACCTTTTCTATTTTTTTCCGGGACCATCGGTGAAGAGTCAGCGGTGGAGAGTTTGCGAAATGGAGCAGTGGATTACGTCATCAAGAGCCGGCCCCAGCGGCTCTTGCCGGCCATCCGGCGGGCCTTGCGCAACGTGGAGGAAAAAGCCCTGTTGCAGCAGACCGAGCAAAAAAACCGTGAACAAGCCGAGCTCCTGGACAAAGCCACCGATGCCATCCTGGTCTGCGATCTGGTGAACCGGATCACGTATTGGAACGGAAGCGCGGAACGGATCTATGGCTGGAGGGCGAGGGAAGTGATCGAACAGGACTATTTGAAAGTCCTTTTCCAGGGAAATCCGCCCGCCCCGATCCGGGAGATGAAAGCGAGTCTGGAGGAGAAAGGTGAATGGACCGGCGAACTTCAGCAATTGACCCGGGATGGCAAACCGGTGGTGGTTCATTGCCGCGCCACCGTGATCCGAAATACCTACGGCCAGCCCAAATCCCTGCTGCTGATCAATACGGACGTCACCGAGCGCAAACAGCTCGAGGAACAATTTCTGCGGTCGCAGCGCCTGGAAAGCCTGGGCGTGCTCATCAGCGGCATCGCCCACGATTTGAACAATGCCCTCGCGCCCATCCTGATCGGCGTGGACATCATGCGCCGATCGCCCAACAAGGAGGAAGTCCTCAAGACCATCGAAGTCAGCGCCAAGCGCGGCGCCGAGATGGTCAAGCAGGTGCTCGCCTTTGCGCGCGGCACGGATTCCAACAAGACGCTGATCCATGTCGAATCGCTGGTGAGGGAAATGGGCAAAATTGTCAATGACACCTTCCCGAAAAATATCCATGGCGAGGTGAAAACCAGCGGGGAAACCTGGCCGGTCATGGGCTTGGCCACGCCGCTTTACCAGGTGTTGTTGAACCTGTGTGTCAATGCGCGCGATGCCATGCCGGATGGCGGCACGCTCACTCTCCAGGCCGCCAATGTGCAGATCGATGCTGAAACGGCCGCGCGTTATCCCGATGCGAAGCCCGGAAATTATGTCTATGTCAGCGTCGCCGACACCGGCATGGGTATCTCTCCCGAGCAGATGGAGAAAATTTTTCGTCCGTTCTATACCACGAAGGCGCCCGGCAAAGGCACTGGCCTGGGATTGTCCACTTCGTTGAACATCATCAAAAATCACGGCGGCTTCCTGGCCGTCAACAGCGAGGTCGAGCGCGGGACGGAATTTAAATTTTATTTGCCGGCGGTCCTGGAGCCCTCCTCCCGGACACCCGCGGGCTCGGCGCTGCCGATGGGCAATGGCGAAGGTATTTTGGTGGTGGACGACGAGGCGATCGTCCTGGTCATCGCGCGGACGGCCCTGGAGAATTACGGCTACCGGGTATTGACCGCCGCCAACGGCCTCGAGGCGATCTCCTGTCTGAATGAGAAATCGAAATCCATCGACCTCGTCATCACCGATTGGATCATGCCCTTGATGGGCGGTTCGACCACCGCCACCGCTCTCCGCCGGATCAAGCCGGACGTCAAGATCATCGCCGCCGGGGAATCCGATGCCGAGACGGCTGAGATGATCGGACAAATGGAGATCGACGCTTTTCTGGCCAAGCCCTTCACCGTGGAAAAACTTGTGAAAACGGTGCAGTCGGCGCTGAAGAAAAAATAGGCCCCGCTCTCGATCCCCGGCTACTTCTTTTGGGGACGGGACAGCCGCATCGTGTCGCCCTTTTGCAGATACGCATTGAAGAGCGGTTCGAATTCCTTGACGTTATCTTCAATGCCGGAAAAGGCCGCTGCCGAGGCGAAACAATCCAGGCCGACCAGCGCGTTCAGGCTGGCGTCGCGCGGATTGATGCTCAGAAGGCGCTTGGTGAAGCTTTCGTTCACCGTGGCGATGTCCTCGTAAATCTTTGTGAAATCTTCCAGCTTCCAATCCGGGGTTTTGCCCTGTTGCTGGCGGAAATATTGCGCGAACAGATACATGGACGCGGCGCGATAAAGTGTTTCCTCCAGCGACGAGAACGGCAGATGGGTATAAACCATTGGGCGCAATTTATCCATGATCGGGCAGCCGCTGGTGACCATGTACAGGCCCATGAGCGAGCCGATGCCGTATTGCACCGTGGAACGCTTGTGATAAGTCCGTGATTCGCTGCGGATGGTGATGTCCGCTTCCTCGATGGACAGCGAATCCTTGAACGATTCGATGATGTCCACGAGATTTGAGGCGATCGGGCAGTCCGAATGGACATCGGCCGAGAGCGGGCAGTTGGCGCATTGATGATGCGTCAGTTTGGTCCACGGGCGGATCGTTGTCGTGTTCTCGGCGATGAAATGCAGCGATGGCTTTTGCAGGCGAACAGAAAAATTCTTGGTTCTTCCGTCGCGCAGCTTGAACTCGTATCCGATGGTTAAAACTTCTTCGTTCATTGCAGTAGCGGTTGGGGAGTAAACAGTAATTGTTTTTGATTGCAATGAAAATGTTTAATGGTGGATCTGATCCGGCCCAGGCTTCCGCCCTCTGGATGAAATCTGCGACGATGATCGACGGCTTCCGGCCCACGAACATTTTGCCGGCCATGTTTTGGGCCGGAATTGATGGAAAGCAGGCAAAGGTTGAACACGCCTTCCTTTAAATCTTTGAGTGCCGGCAATTACAGTTATAATCTGATGGTTGATTGGCAATCGTTATGCGGGCAATTATGAAAATAATTATGAAAACCAATATCTTTGTCCTTGTCGTGGAGTTGGTCGCCTGCCTTTTTTTCCATGTCAATTCCCTGAGCGCCCAGACCATCTCCAGCACCGCCTTTACTTATCAAGGCCGGTTGAATGTCGGCGGTGCCGCCGCTACCGGCAGCTACGACCTGACCTTCGCGCTGTTTGCTGACAGCAATGGGGTGACCCAGGTCGGTAACACGCTCACCAATACGGCGCTGGCCGTGAGCAATGGCCAGTTCATCGCCGGTCTGGATTTTGGCAGCAACCCTTTTGGCGGCCAGCCTCTGTGGTTGCAGATTGGCGCAAGGACGAACGGAGGGGCCGCCTTTACCGGATTGAGTCCCCTGCAGCCGTTGACGCCTGTGCCCGGTGCGATTTATTCGATCAGCTCCGGTACGGCGGGTTCGGCAACCAACCTCCTCGGGGTTTTGCCGGCAACTCGGTTGAGCGGCTTGATTCCCCTCGCAGCCTTGCCGGCTTCGGTCATCACCAACAATGCCTCCGGCGCGACTTTGAACGGCACGTTCAGTGGTGACGGTTCGGCCCTCACGGGGGTTAATTCAGCCATCAGCAACACGACGAACAATCCGATTCCCGTGGCCTGGACCCAGCCGTTGCCGGTGTATGACGTTAATAACCCGTGGCGTCAGCCGGCCTACTTGGCGACCAGTGTGATCATGGGGCTGGCCAATCCCCCGACTAATGCGTTTCGTGGTTACACCCTTGCTACCGTGCCGGCTGGCGAGAGGCTCGTGATTGAAAGCATCTCAGCGGTCGTCGGTAGTCCGGGTAATCCACCGTACACACCCGATCAGTTCTCCGCTCCTCCCAACTATCAGTATGGGATACTGATTCAGACCGCGCTTACGCCGTATCTGGGATTAAATAATGAAATTCCGGTGTATGGTTCCAATTCATGCTATTCCTGGTTCTCCCTTTCTTCAAAGAATGGGGCGCTTCTGCCCGCCCTGACGCAAATGGAAAAATTGTATGCAGATCCTGGTACCACCATTTCTTTGAGTTGTTTCACCAGTAGCAATTATACTGATCTGACTCCTGTGGCTTTTTATGTGGCGATCTCAGGTTATTACATTCCTACGAACTTACCGGCAATTGCACCAGTGAATTTCGATAGCCCGACCAACCCTCCTGCCGGCGGCACTACTACCAGCGGCCCGGGACAATAAATTTTGTTCCAATGTCCGATCGCGCCCGTCGTGCCGAACGATCCGCGTGAAATCGCAGAAGACCCGCCTTTAATTATATTGCTTGGAAAGGACTGTTGCCTTTCTCCTGTTCCTCCTGTGGCGGCGCGAATGGCTAAAGCTGCTGGCCAAGGCTTCCACCGATCAAAATTAAATTGTCCGGTGCTGGTTCCCGCGATAAGCTTTGCGCTCTTATGCAGCAGGTCAACCTTGGCATGATCGGTGGCGGCACTGTGGGCAGCGGCGTGTTTCACGCCCTCCAACAAAACGGCCGCCTTTTGTCTTCGCGCATCGGCATCAATGTCGCCGTCCGCAAGGTCGCCGTGAAATCATTTGACGAACCCCGTGCCTACCCGATTTCCCGCAAGCTGATGACCGCCGATTGGCGTGAAGTGGTCAACGACCCGGACATCCACATCGTGGCTGAATTGGTCGGTGGAACGACTTTGGCCAAAGAAATCATTCTGTCCGCGCTCAACCTCGGCAAGCCCGTCATCACCGCCAACAAAGCGCTGTTGTCCAAACATGGCGAAGAACTGTTCGCCGCGTCAAAAAAATCCGGCGCGAATCTTTATTACGAAGCCAGCGTGTGCGGGGGCATTCCCATCATCAAATCCCTGCGGGAAGGTTTCGTGGGCAATCGTATCCAGGCGCTCTACGGCATCGTCAACGGCACCTGCAATTACATCCTCACCCGGATGAAACTGGAGGGCGCGGATTTTTCTGAAGTCCTGGCCGATGCGCAAAAGCTCGGCTATGCCGAAACGCCGCCCGACCTGGACATCGACGGCTTTGATTCCCAGCACAAGATCGGCATCCTCGCTTCGCTGGCGCACGGCTTTTGGGTGCAACCGGACGAGATCTTTGTCGAAGGCATCCGCCATCTCACTGCGCTGGACATCAAATTTGCCGGTGAGCTCGGTTACACCATCAAATTGCTCGGCATCGTCAAAAAGATGGAGGGCCAATGCCGTGTGCAGGCGTCGGTCTATCCCACGCTCATCCCCAACGCGCATGTGCTGGCCAGCGTGAACCAGGTTTTTAACGCCGTCTTCGTCCGTGGCGATGTGGTGGGCGATACTTTGTTCTATGGCCGCGGCGCGGGCAAGGATGCCACCGCCAGCGCCGTCTTGAGCGACCTCGCCGATGCCGCCCTCGACCTGAAATTTGGCACCCCCAGCCGCGTGCCCCCCTTTGTCTCGCATGAATGCAAAGGCGCCGTTGCGCCGATCGAAGAAGTGGTCTCGCAATATTTTGTGCGGCTCAATGTCGTGGACAAGCCCGGTGTGCTCGCCCGCATCGCGGCGATCTTTGGCCAGTCCGGCATCGGCATTTCCTCCGTCATCCAGCCGGAAGGCCACGAAGGCGCCAGTGTGCCGCTGATCTTCATGCTGCACTACGCGACCCATGGCGCGGTCAACCGCGCCTTGAAAAAGATCGGCAAACTGCCGGTCATCAAAAGCAAACCGGTGATGTTGCGGGTGGAAAATTTTGAATAAGACGGTCGCCTTCTTTGATTATGTCTTTGCTCCTTCACAGCACCAACGGCCAGTCTCCCGCAGTTGATCTGCGCGAAGCCATCATGCGCGGACAGGCGCCTGACCGCGGACTCTATGTCCCGGATAAATATCCAAAACTTTCGCTGGATGAGATCGCCGCCTTTGCCCAATTGCCCTACCACGAGATCGCGTTCCGGGTACTGTCGAAATTCACCGCCGGGATCCTTGCCGATGGCGATTTGGCGCGGATTTGCCGGCAGGCCTATGATTTTTCCATCCCACTGGAGAAAGTTTATGACCGTGTCCATGTCATGCGGCTCGACCAGGGGCCCACGGCGGCGTTCAAGGATTTTGCCGCCCAGTTCATGGCGCGCATCATGGGAAAATTTTTACAGGATGACCAACGCCAGCTCACCGTCCTTACCGCCACCAGCGGCGATACCGGCGCGGCCGTGGCCCATGCCTTTCATAATGTCCCCGGCATCCGCGTCATCGTCCTCTTTCCGCTGGCCGAAGTCAGCGTCTCCCAGCGCAAACTGATGACAACGCTGCGCGAGAATGTCCGCACCGTGGCGGTCAGGGGAAAATTTGACGATTGCCAGGCCATGGTCAAACGCGCGTTCGCCGACCCGGACCTGAAGGACTTCCCGCTTTCCTCGGCCAACTCCATCAACATCGGGCGTTTGCTGCCGCAGAGCGTTTATTATTTTTATGCCGCCTCGCGCCTGGCCAGGCCGGACGAGCCCATCGTCTTCTCGGTGCCCAGCGGAAATTTCGGGGACATGATGGGCGGGATCGTGGCGCGTGAAATGGGATTGCCGATCAGGAAGATGATTGTGCCGGTGAATGCCAATGACGCCTTCCCCAAATTTCTTGCCGGCGGCGTCTATGAAAAGATTTCGCCCTCCCGTAATTCAGTTTCCAACGCCATGAACGTCGGCCATGCGAGCAACCTTGCGCGGTTGGTGGCGATCTACGGCGGACAGATGGATGAGACGGGAAAGATCAATAAAATGCCCGACCTGGCGGCGATGCGGCGCGACCTGTATTCCAGCTCCATCACCGACCAGCGCACGCGCGTGACCATCAAGGAAGTCTGGGACAAATACCGGTTGTTGCTCGAACCGCACGGCGCCGTCGCCTGGCGCGGCTTTGAAGACTGGCTGCAAACCGAACGCCTGGACAATCTGCCGGCAGTGATCCTGGAAACGGCCAATCCCGCGAAATTCCCCGAGGAGATCGAAAATATGATGGGCTGGTCGCCGGACATCCCGCCCGCCATGGAAGCCGCGCTGAAATTGCCGGAAGACTTTGACCGCATGGACGCCGACTACGAAAAGTTCAAGGAATACCTGATCCAGAAACATTTGTAAAAATGGAGAGGGGAATATGGAGCACGGGACATGGATGAAAACCGTCTTTTCCAGCGCCAAAGGCGCTTCCGACAAAAGCCCGCAGTTTCAACTGCGGGAAAATGGCATAAAATAAAATCCGTCCCCATGGGGCGGTTGACTTGATTTCAAAAATCTCGGCCGCCCTGCGCCTTGACACCTCTTTATAAAAGATATATATATTTCATATGAAAAATATAGCTTCTGTCAGCGCGCTTCAGGCGGGCGTTTCCAAATTGATCAAGCGGGCGGAAGCTGACGGCATCGTGCCGGTGTCGCGGAATGGCCGCACGGTGGTTTTCATGGTCTCGCGGGACAAGATGGCCGCGCTGCTGGAAACGATGGAACTGCAAAAGAATTCTGGATTGATGGCCCTGGTGAAACAGGATCGGGCCGGCAAGGTGGCTTATTCCGAGGTGCCGGATGAAATCTAAAGTCGTTTGGTCCTCCCAGGTTCAATCCTACGTCAAAAGCAAAGCCCCGGAGACGCGCAAGGTGTTGTGGCGGGAGATCAAGGATCTGGCCAAGTGGGATGGGCGCGAATGCGTGCCCCGCATCCGTCTGCTCGAGGATGAACTTACCGGCTATGGCCGCTTGCGGGTCAAGCGCGACCGTGTGTTGTTCCGTGAATCGTTTGAGCGGGGTGAACGGGTTATCAAATGCCTCTATGCCGGACCCCGCAGCACGGTTTATGAGACCTTTCAAGAAATCTTTCTGGACGAATTGGCGTCCTAAAAATTGTTTAAAATATGAAACCGGCGATTTCAAGCTGGACCGTCATATTGCCCGGAAACAATAAATGATCGATGACCGGTGACTGGGCAATTTCCCCGCGCCAACGGCGCTTTCGAAAATAACCCGCAGTTTCAACTGCGGATATATCGCACAAAGTGAAACCCGTCCCAACGGGATGGCTGACCTCCCGCCCTTTTTTGGCCTGTGCTCAACAATTTTTGCGAAAGTCGTCAATTTCATCGCTTCCTGCTTTTCCTCCGGCGCGCAACGTGATATTTATTTCCGTCGTATGGCATATAAAGACATCACCCCGCCCGCCGGCGGAAAAATTTCCGTCACCAACGGCAAACTCACCGTTCCCGACCAGCCGATCATCCCGTTCATCCGCGGAGACGGTACCGGCCCTGACATCTGGGCCTCCAGTGTGCGCGTCATGGATGCCGCGGTCGCCAAAGCCTACGGCGGCAAAAAGAAGATTTCCTGGTTCGAAGTTTTTGCCGGGGAAACCGCCAAGAACAAATTCGACAACTGGCTGCCGGACGACACCGTTGATGCGTTCAAGGAATACCTTGTCGGCATCAAAGGCCCGCTCACCACGCCCGTCGGCGGCGGCATCCGCTCGCTGAATGTCGCCTTGCGCCAGATGCTCGATCTCTATGTCTGCCTGCGTCCGGTGCAATATTTTACCGGGGTTCCCTCGCCCGTGAAACACCCGGAAAAAGTGGACATGGTCATCTTCCGCGAGAACACCGAGGACATCTATGCCGGCATCGATTTTGAGGCGGGCAAAGAAGCCGCGCTCAAGACCATCGAATTTCTTAAGGCGGCCTTCCCGAAAGATTTCAAAAAGATCCGTTTTGGCGAAACGCCGGAAGTCGTCGGCATCGGCATCAAGCCGGTCTCCAAACCCGGCACCCAACGCCTCGTCCGCTCGGCCATCGAATACGCCATCACCAACAAACGCAAGAGCCTCACGATTGTCCATAAGGGCAACATCATGAAATTCACCGAAGGCGCCTTCCGCGACTGGGCCTACGAACTTGCGAAGACGGAATTCGGCGCCGTTGAGATCGATGGCGGTCCCTGGTGCAAGATTCCCGAGGGCAAACCCGGCGCCGGCATTGTCATCAAAGACGCCATCGCGGACATCACGCTCCAGCAGGTGCTCACGCGCCCGACAGATTTTGACGTCATCGCCACCCTGAACCTCAACGGCGATTATTTGAGCGACGCATTGGCCGCGCAGGTCGGCGGCATCGGCATCGCGCCCGGTGGCAACATCAATTACCTCACCGGCCACGCCATTTTTGAAGCCACGCATGGCACCGCGCCAAAGTATGCGAACAAAGACGTGGTGAATCCCGGTTCGGTCGTCCTCTCCGGCGAGATGATGCTGCGCTATCTGGGTTGGACAGAAGCGGCCGATGCGATCCTGAAAGGCCTCAACGGCGCGATCGGTTCCAAGCGCGTCACGTACGATTTCGCCCGCCAGATGGATGGTGCGACAGAGATCAAATGCTCTGCGTTCGGCGATAATATCATTAGCCACATGTGATGATCCTGTAGGGCGACAATGGGCGTTCACGCATTGTCCTTAAAATGGTGAGACATCATGCTGCGAGGTTCTCTTTTTGAAACGTGGCTACAACTCGTTTTTCCTTCTCCCCTCAACGGGGAGAAGGATCAAGGATGAGGGGTGAGAAGGCAGAAAATTATCCTCCCCGCTGTGCCTTTTTGGTAGTACGCCAGTCTCCTACGATCCTCACGCCTGAAAGTTTATTTGGCCCACGCGCGCAGAACTGCTAATTTCCCCCATGCCAAAAACCAAGCGCACCCTCGCGCCGTTGCACGATAAACAAAACGAGCGGGACTTTCGCAAACTGCGCATCAACAAAGTCGGCGTCCGCGAGTTGCGCTTTCCCATCCAGGTGCGCGACAAGGCCCGGGCGTTCCAGAACACCATCGCCACCATCGGCATGTTCGTGGAATTGCCGCATCATTTCAAAGGCACGCACATGAGCCGCTTCATCGAAGTGCTCAACGCGCACGGCAACAGCATCCATGTGGAAAACATCAACGATATTTTGCAGGCGATGCTGAAGAAATTAAATGCGGCGGCCGCGCACCTGGAGATCGAGTTTCCCTATTTCATGTCGAAATGCTCGCCCGTCTCGGAGCAGGAGAGCCTGATGGATTACGTGGCGCGATTTGATGCCTCCATCACTAATGGTAAAAAAGATTTCGTCCTCACGGTCAAGGCGAACGTCACCACCCTCTGCCCCTGTTCAAAGGCCATCGCTAAATATGGCGCGCACAACCAACGCGGCGAAGTGACCGTGCAGGTCCGTTCCAGGGAGATTGTCTGGATCGAGGATGTGATCGCAGTGATCGAAAGCTCGGCCAGTTCGGAGCTGTATGCGTTGCTCAAGCGGCAGGATGAAAAGGCCGTGACCGAGCGGGCTTATGAAAACCCGGTCTTTGTCGAAGATCTGGTGCGTAACGTGGCGGTGAAGCTGAATGCGGACGGGCGGGTCAAATGGTACAAGGTTGAGGCGGAAAACTTCGAGAGTATCCACAATCACAATGCCTATGCGTGTATTGAGAAGGATTGAGTCTGTTCCTGTCCTGTCGGGTCGTCCCGCTCCCGGCCCGGCGGCAGGCATCAAAATTTATGAAAATTTTTGTGGCATATTTGCTTTGCTCTGGTAGATTCCCGCGCTCTTGATGAATTGGCGATGTTGCCGGATTTCATCTTTAATCATTAAATTTTGTGACAGCGAAGAAGAACAATAACAAAAAGCAGGGCGGTAAATCGCAAGCCTCCGCCACCTCCGCCGCGATCCTGGGGCAGCACGCATCCAATAACCGCGCGCCGATGGAAGCCAAAAAGGTCAAGGCCGAGTGGCAGAAGTATTACCAGCATCTCGTGGACCTGCGCGACCAATTGCACCACCAGATGGATGGTTTGGCCCAGGAATCCGCCCAGGAACTGGCCGGATACAGCCTGCACATGGCCGATTCGGGCACCGACAATTTTGACCGCGATTTCGCCTTAAGTTTGCTTTCCTCCGACCAGGATGCGGTTTACGAGATCGAAGAAGCCCTCAAGCGCATCGAGAAAAAGACTTACGGGGTATGCGAATTGACCGGGAAAACCATCCCCCGCGCGCGCCTGGAAGCGATCCCCTGGACCCGTTTCACCGTGGAGGCGCAAGCCCAGTTGGAAAAAGACGGCGCCTTGAAATCGCGCCGGCTCGGACAATTGGGAACGATCGACACCTCCGGCGCCGGAGATTCAGACAGCGACGATGCCGAGGAAGCCGGCGAAGAGACCAATACCAAGGCCAAGGAAAAGGAATAATTTATGCCGCGAGAAATCATCACCATCGAATGCACCGAGGCGCGCAAGGAAGGCAAATCACCTTCCCGTTACTCGACCACGCGAAATAAGAAGTTGAAAACGGAAAAGTTGGAGATTAAAAAATACAATCCCGCTTTGCGCCGCCATACGGTGCACCGGGAAATCAAATAGTTATGCCCCGCAAAACCCATAAAGACAAAGATAAGCGCGGTTCACGCTCGCAGGAAAATCGCACTCCGCGCCCCAAACCCAAAATCGACTTCACCGCCGACACGCTGGATTTCAAGAACACCAACCTGCTCCGGCAATACGTCACCGACCAGGGCCGCATCCTGCCGCGCAAATACACCGGCATGCCCGCCCATTATCAGCGCCGCCTGACCAAGGCCATCAAGCGCGCCCGGCAAATGCTGTTGATGAAGTGATTTCCGGGACCCGATTCTCAAGGCGTTGAAGCGACTTTGCTTCAACGCTTTTTTGTTACTGGTATCTCACCCCTGGCAATCATTTCTGTCCGTTGCGTCCTTTGCGTGAGGGTTTTTCCTCGTTTAATCCTGTCTCCACCCTTGGTCTCTTGGTGCCTTAGTGGTTAAATTTTGCGCTCCCTTCGATGTTGGGTGTTGGATGTTCAGTGTTGAATGTTTCTTTTGTGCTTTCAGGAACCAGTCGCTCTCACATTGGTATTCGATCAATCATAGATGTCCGCCGGCTTCCTCCCTCTCCCCTCAACGGGGAGAGGGATTGAGGGTGAGGGGTGAGCCTGCAATGCGATGTTGAAATAGGGTGGGCTTGAATATGCGCAAAGTACCTGTGCTCGTGGCAATTCCGGCGCAGCCGCTAGAGCGTTTTAAAAATAATGTGACCGCTTCCCCTCTTTCCCTCCCGAATGGCTACAGTATTTTTTAAACCGCTCAAATTGAATGCCCTGGAAGGGCAGGCGAAAGTAGCCCGGGGTAAGCGCGAGTCTGAGAGCGCGCCACCCCGGGTAACCGGCCCTGAAAATTTGCCGCTGACTGCGAAGCCGCGCGATAGCGCGAATCCGATCTGCGGCTAAAGCGTTTTAAGAAAAATTGTAGTCGCGCGGCAGCGAGGAGTTTTGGTGTTTTGAGAGGCTTGAGCGAAGGCGGGAGCTGAAACGACGCCAAAACCCAAAAAGACCGCTTCCCTTCTTTCCCTCCCGAAGGGCTACAGTATTTTTTAAACCGCTCTAGGACGAGGGGGACCGGAGTGAACTCAAACCAGAAACCGCGTCAACCTACCCCTCTTACGGCAAATCCGTCGCGCCCATCAGGAACCGGTCGCATTCGCGGGCAGCGCCCCGGCCTTCGTTGAAAGCCCAGACAACCAGGCTTTGGCCGCGACGGCAATCGCCGCAGGCAAATACCTTGGCGTTGTTCGTCGCGTATTTTTCGAAGTCGGCTTTCGCATTGCTGCGCGCGTCGCGTTCCACGCCGAGCGCCTCAAGCAGCGGCTGTTCGGGTCCCAGGAATCCCATCGCCAGCAGGACGAGTTGCGTCGGCAAAACTTTTTCCGTGCCGGCAACGTGTTTCGAGATGAACTGCCCCTTGTCGTTCCGTTCCCATTTCACCTGCACGGTATGGACGGCTTTGACGTGGCCATGGGCATCCGCTTCAAATTTCGTGGCCGTGGTCAGGTATACGCGCGGGTCGGCGCCAAATTTCGCGGCGGCTTCCTGCTGGCCATAGTCCATGTTGTAAACCTTCGGCCATTCGGGCCAGGGATTGTCCTTGGCGCGCTCCATCGGCGGCTTGGGCAGGATCTCCACCTGCGCGAGCGAGTTGCAGCCGTGCCGCATCGATGTGGCCACGCAATCGGTGCCGGTATCGCCGCCGCCGATGACGACCACGTCCTTGCCGGTGGCATCGATAAAACTGCCGTTCTTGTGCCCGTCCAGCAGCGCCTTGGTGTTGGCCGTCAAAAATTCCATCGCAAAATGGACCCCCTTGAATTCACGGCCGGGAACCGTGAGATCGCGCGGCTTCGTCGCGCCGGTCGCCAGGATGACCGCGTCGAATTCTTTCGTGAGCTTGTCCGCCGGATAATTTTTCCCCACCTCCGTATTGCAGACAAAAGTGACGCCCTCGCCTTCGAGCTGTTTGATGCGGCGCATCACGACTTCATTCTTGTCGAGCTTGGGATTGGGGATGCCGTACATCAGCAGGCCGCCGGGGCGGTCGGCGCGCTCAAACACCGTCACCAGGTGGCCGGCCTTGTTCAATTGCGCGGCCGCGCTCAGCCCGGCCGGCCCGGAACCGACGACTGCCACCTTTTTGCCCGTGCGCTTCTTGGGCGGCTCGGGTTTGATCCAGCCATTCTCCCAGCCATGATCTGCGATGGTGCGCTCGATGTTCTTGATCGTGACCGGCGGGTCGTTGATGCCCAACACGCAGGAACCTTCGCACGGCGCGGGACAAACCCGTCCGGTGAACTCGGGGAAATTGTTCGTCTTATGGAGACGGTCGAGCGCTTCCTTCCAAAGACCGCGATAAACGAGATCGTTCCATTCCGGGATGAGATTATGGATGGGACAGCCGCTGGCCATGCCGCTGACGAGCTGGCCGGTGTGGCAGAACGGAATCCCGCAATCCATGCAGCGGGCGCCCTGTTTCTTCAGGTCGGCCTCCGGCATGTGCTCGTGGAATTCCTTCCAATCGCCGACACGGGCGAGCGGCGAACGGTCTTTCGGCAGTTCGCGCCCAATCTCTAAAAATCCGGTTGGTTTACCCATTGATAAATCTGTTTTCTGAATTAAATCTTATCCCCCGCCCACGCGCGCCACGTCGCGGATGTTCATCTCAAAGGCAGCCATGATCGCTGCATCACCGCTCAAACCCTGCGCTTCCGCTTCTTTTAATTTTTCTTGTACCCGGGCATAATCTACCGGCAACACTTTGACAAATTTCGGCATGTACCCCTTCCAATCGCCGAGGATCTTCGCAGCGCGCGCGCTCTTCGTATAGGTCTGGTGCCGCTGGATAAGCTTCCAGATCTCTTCGATCTCATCGGCGTCCGTCAATTGGCTGAGGCCCACCAATTCCTTGTTGCAGCGCGTGCCAAAATCACCGGCTTCATCCAGCACATAAGCGATGCCGCCGCTCATCCCCGCCGCAAAATTGCGCCCCGTCTTGCCGAGCACGATCACGCGCCCGCCGGTCATGTATTCGCAACCATGGTCGCCGATCGCCTCGACAACGGCATTCACGCCCGAATTGCGCACGCCGAAACGTTCGCCCGCCATGCCGCCCACAAAAATTTCGCCGGCCGTCGCGCCGTAAAGCGCGACATTGCCGATGATGATGTTCTCATCGGGAACGAACGTCGATCCTTTGGGCGGATAAACGATCAATTTGCCGCCGCTCAGGCCCTTGCCGAAATAATCGTTGGCATCGCCTTCGAGTTCCAGCGTCATGCCCGGAGGACAGAACGCGCCAAAGCTCTGGCCGGCGCTGCCGTTGAATTTCAACTGCACCGTGTCTTCGGGCAAACCGTTCGGGCCGTGCTTCTTCGTGATCTCGCTGCCGGTGATCGTCCCCACCACGCGGTTGACGTTGATGATCGGCAATTCCGCCTTCACCTTCTCGCCGCGTTCGATCGCGGGCTTGCAGATGTCGAGCAACTTCGTCACGTCGAGCGATTTTTCCAGGCCGTGGTCCTGCTCCTGCTGGCGATAGCGGCCCACTTCCGGCCCGGCTTCGGGCTGGTGCAAAATCGGCGTGAGATCGAGGCCTTGCGCCTTCCCATGTTCGATGGCTTTCCACGGATTCAACTTGTCCGTCCGCCCGATCATTTCATTGATCGTCCGGAAACCAAGTTTGGCCATGATCTCGCGGAGTTCCCCCGCGATGAACCGCATAAAATTCACGACATGGTCCGGGTTGCCGCCAAAACGCTCGCGCAACTTCGGATTCTGCGTGGCGACCCCCACGGGACACGTGTTCAAATGACAAACGCGCATCATGATGCAGCCGAGCACCACGAGCGGCGCGGTCGCAAAACCAAATTCCTCCGCACCGAGCAGCGCCGCCACCGCCACGTCGCGGCCCGTCTTCAATTGGCCGTCCGTCTCCACATAGATGCGGCTGCGCAGATTGTTTAACACGAGCGTCTGGTGCGTTTCCGCCACGCCCAATTCCCATGGGCCGCCTGCGTGCTTGATGGAGGACAGCGGCGAAGCGCCCGTGCCGCCATCGTGCCCGGAGATCAGGACGACGTCCGCATGAGCTTTCGCGACACCCGCCGCGATCGTGCCCACGCCCACTTCGGCCACGAGCTTGACGCTGATGCGCGCCTTGCGGTTTGAATTCTTCAGGTCGTGGATCAGCTCCGCCAAATCCTCGATCGAATAGATATCATGATGCGGCGGCGGCGAGATCAATCCCACGCCCGCGGTCGTGCCGCGCACCTTTGCGATCGGCGGATAAACTTTCTTGCCGGGCAATTCGCCGCCCTCGCCGGGCTTGGCGCCCTGCGCCATCTTGATCTGCAACTCCTGCGCGTTGACCAGATAATGGCTGGTCACGCCAAACCGTCCGCTCGCCACCTGCTTGATCGCGGAATTTTTCGAATCGCCGTTCGGCATCGGGACGTAGCGGTCGGGATCTTCGCCCCCCTCGCCGGTGTTCGATTTTCCCCCGAGCCGGTTCATCGCGATCGCCAGCGCCTCGTGCGCTTCCTTGGAGATGGAGCCGTAGCTCATCGCGCCCGTCTTGAACCGTTTCACGATCTGTTCGATGGTTTCAACCTCCTCGATCGGCACCGGCTTCTCCGCAAATTTAAAATCCAGCAACCCGCGCAACGTGCAAAGGTTCTTCGCCTGGTTGTTGATCAGCTCCGCGTATTCGCGATATATCTTCTCGCTGCCCGTGCGGCAGGCGTTCTGCAGTTTATGGATCGTCTGCGGATTGAACAAATGGTACTCCCCGCCATCCCGCCATTGGTATTGGCCGCCGGCATCCAGCAGCCCGTTGACCTGGCGGTCCGGAAAAGCATGATGATGCCGCGCCAGCGCTTCCCCCGCGATCACCTCGAGGCCCACGCCCTGGATGCGCGAAGGCGTCCACGTAAAATATTTGTCCACCACCTCGCTGTTCAGGCCGACCGCTTCAAAGATCTGCGCGCCGCGATAGCTTTGGACCGTCGAGATCCCCATCTTCGCCATCGTCTTCACGACGCCTTTGATGGCCGCCTTGATGTACTTCTTGACGGCCGTCTTGTGGTCGGTGTTGACCAGCAGGCCCTGGCGGATCAGATCATCCAGCGTCGCAAACGCCACGTACGGATTGATGGCCGCGCAGCCGTAGCCGATCAGCAAAGCAAAATGATGCACCTCGCGCGGCTCGCCGGATTCGAGCACCACGCCCACGCGCCCGCGCGTGCCCGCGCGGATCAGATGATGATGCAAACCCGCCACCGCGAGCAACGCCGGGATCGGCGCCAGCTCCGGCGAGATGTCGCGGTCGGACAGGATCAAAATGTTCGCGCCCGCGGCGATCGCCTGGTCCGCCCGGGAAAATAATTCTTCCATCGCGGCCTCAAGCCCCTTCGCCCCTTTTTTCACCTCAAACAAGATCGGCACCGTGAACGACTGGAACTGCTTTCCCGAAACGAAACGTAATTTCTCCAGTTCATCGTTCGTCAGGATCGGATGCTTCAGCTTGATCAGCGAGCAGCTTTTCGGTTCCGGGTTCAGCAAACCGCCGCGCCCGCCCAGCATCGTCTCGGTCGAGGTGATGATCTCCTCGCGGATCGGGTCAATCGGCGGATTAGTCACCTGCGCGAATAACTGCTTGAAATAATTGTAAAGCAATTGCGGTTTGTTCGAGAGCACCGCCAGCGGCGTGTCCGTGCCCATCGATCCAAGCGGTTGCACCCCGTCGTTGCCCATCGGCCCGACGATGAAACGCAGGTCCTCAAAAGTGTAGCCGAATGCCTGTTGCCGTTGCAGGATTTTCCGGTGGTCCGGCTGCGTCCTCTCGCTGGGCTCGGGTAAATTTTCGAGCAGCACATGATGCTGGTCCAGCCATTTTTGATAAGGCTGCGCGCTCGCGTATTTTTTCTTCAGCTCTTCGTCCGCGACGATCCGGCCCTGTTCCATGTCCACCAGGAACATCCGGCCCGGCTGCAGGCGGCCCTTTTGCAGGACCCGATCCGGCGCTACCGGCAGCACCCCCGCCTCCGATGCCATGATCACCATGTCGTCCTTCGTCACATAATATCGCGACGGCCTCAGGCCGTTCCGGTCCAGGCACGCGCCGATGATCTTGCCATCCGTGAACGCCATCGAGGCCGGGCCGTCCCATGGCTCCATCAGGCAGGAATGAAATTCGTAGAACGCGCGCCGTTCGGGATCCATGCTCTCGTGGTTTTCCCACGGCTCAGGGATCATCATCATCATCGCGTGCGGCAATTCGCGTCCCGTCATCACCAGCATCTCCACGCAATTATCGAACTGCGCCGAGTCCGACCCGTCCGTGTTGATCACCGGGATGATCTTCTTGATGTCCTCGCCGAACAACGGCGATTTGAAATTCGCCTGCGCCGCCCGCATCCAATTGACATTCCCCCGCAGCGTGTTGATCTCGCCATTGTGCGCGATGTAGCGGTTCGGGTGCGCGCGGTCCCAGCTCGGGAACGTGTTCGTGGAAAAACGCGAATGCACCAGCGCCAGCGCCGAAGTCATGGCCGCGTCGTTCAGGTCGGGATAATATTGCCCCACCTGCGCGGGCATCAACATGCCCTTGTAAATGCACGTCCGGCACGACAGGCTCGAAACGTAAAATATCTCGCCGCCCGGAATTTTTTTGCCGTAACGGATCTGTTGCTCCGCCAGCTTGCGGATCACGTACAATTTCCGCTCAAACGCCGTCTCGTCCTTCAACGCCGCATTGCGCCCGACAAAAACCTGCATCATGTGCGGCTCGCAACTCTTTGCGCCGTTCCCCAGCGAAGAATTGTCCGTGGGAATATCGCGCCAGCCCAGGATCGTCTGGCTTTCGTCGGAAACGATCTTTGCGAATGTCGCCTTGACCCCGTCGCGCTCGGCCGCATCGAGCGGCATGAACAACATCCCCACGCCATATTGACCGGGAGCGGGAAGCTTGAAGCCTGCCTGGCCGGTGACCTTCGCGAAAAATTCATGCGGCACCTGCATCAGGATGCCTGCGCCATCGCCCGTGTTCGCCTCGCAACCGCACGCGCCCCGATGATCCAGGTTCAGCAGGATCTTCAGCGCATCTTGAACGATCGCGTGCGATTTCTGTCCCTTGATATGGACAAGAAAACCGACCCCGCACGAGTCATGCTCGAACTGCGGGTCGTAAAGCCCTTGCTTCGCCGGCGCGGAAATTGGTTTTTTCGCGGGCGTGTGGTTTTCATCCTGTTGCGTTTGGAATTTTCGCATCTGGCAAACAGCCGTCGTTCACTTATTTTTGGCTCAAAATTCGTCATTTAGCAATAAAAGTTTTTCAAGAAAGTCACCGGGCAGCGGCCGGCATTAGATGCGCTTCATCAACCCTGGAGTCACGTTACCAAAATTGGTTTTCACCTGGGTGGGGCGAGACTCTGTCGAGCCCTGAATTTTCTATCAACCCATCGGTCAGGCGAGTGTCTCCCCGCGCGCGCTTCTCACTTCTTACTTTCCCCTCCCCTTGCAGCGATTCCCAGCGGCTCGATATGCACCAGCACGTCGCTGACATTCGGCATTTGGGCGCGGATCCTGTCCTTCACATCATGCGCGATCTCATGCGAGCGCAACACCGTCATCTGCGGATCCACCTCCACGTGCATCTCCACAAAAAAAAGATGGCCCGCCTTGCGGACAACACATTTTTCCACGCTCGCCACTCCCCCCACCCCTGACGCGATCTCCCGGATGCGCCGGATCACTTCCGGGTCCGGCGCGCTGTCCATCAATTCATTCATCGCCGGCCTCAGCAGATGCCACCCGTTCCAACCGATGATCAGCGCCGCAAAGATCGCCGCCGCATCGTCCGCCCACGAATAATTCGGCCCGCCCACCAGGGCGATGCTGATGCCGATGAACGCCCCCAGCGACGTGATGGCATCCGCGCGATGATGCCAGGCGTCCGTGCGCACCGCGACGTTGTCCGTCGCCTTGCCCTCGTGCATCACAAAGCGGAACAGGATTTCCTTGGTCACGATCACGATCGTCAGCACCACCAATGTGAACCAGCGCGGCGACTCATGCGGCTGGGGCAATTGAATCACGGCCTTGACGATGATCCAGCTCGCCGCCGCCAGCAGCATCACCGCGCCGAACGCCGCCGCCAGCGGTTCGGCTTTGCTGTGACCATAAGGATGCTCTTCATCCGGCGGCGCATCCGCCACCACGATGCCGCGCCAGACGATGATCGAATTGAAAATATCCGCGAAAGATTCCACCGCATCCGCCACCAGCGCATGGGAACGGCCAAGGATGCCCGCCGCCAGTTTCAGGCAGGCCAGCACCACATTGAAGGCCATGCCTAAAAAGGTCGCGCGCAATCCACGTTGAAGACGAGTCGCCACTGCAAAAATGTCAGGGTTCAGATGCCAACTGTCGAATCGAAAATCACTTAACCATGGATAGATACAGTCTGCCCGGTCGATGAATACATCCATCCAATCTCATCATGGCTCAAAAAAAGCCAAGTGTCTGCAGTCGCGGTGAGCAAATGGCAATCCCAAAGAAACAAAATGCCAAATCCGGCAAATGAAATGAGGTCTTCGCGTTCAGAAGGACTGAAAACATAAGCTGGGGCGTCCGAAAGCCAACGATGCTCGCCATACGAATCCCGGAAACGCTCGAACATGTGCCGACGTTCGCTCGAAGGCCAGACCCCCCAATCGGTGAACCACAATAAAATTTCCCGGTCGGCAGGAATGCTCTGGAAAAGTTGGTTCAATAGCGCTATGCGTCGTCCGGTATCGGCAGGAATTTTGAAATCGCGTCCCTGGGTTTCTGAGAATACCGGCTGCGGCAACTGCCGTTCATCCAAGGCAACATGGTGCGCAACACACCAGTCATTAGCTTCGGATTTAGTAAGAACACGCACAATATTGTAAAAGTAAGGTAGGCAGACTCCGCATGTCGATTTGAAATATATTCGCCCCCTCTCCCGTTCCAATCCCAATTCCGTATATTGCCCGGCGGCAAGTTGCCGCCTTCGCACCTTCCCCTTTTATCTGCGGATATTCTCCCGCCATTCGGCAGCGAGGAATTTTAGCAAGCAATGGCAGGTCGTGCGATCACCCCGCGAGTGCCAGGCGTGTTCCTTCTTCCCCTTCGGCGTTCGGCGTTGAATGTTGGATGTTTCAGGATCCGATGACCCATGCCCCTCCCTGGTAGGGCGCGTCACTCCGTGCGCGCCGTTCTTCATTCACCCCGGCCATCTCGATCATCTTCGTTGCGCCCTCCGCGTCCTTTGCGTGAGGTTTTTTCTCCGTTCCCTCCTGTGTCCACCCTTGGTCTCTTGGTGCCTTGGTGGTTAAATTTTGCGCTTCCCTTCGATGTTGGGTGTTGGATGTTCAGTGTTGAATGTTTCTTTTGTGCTTTTCGGAACCTATCCCGCCCTTAGATTAAATGACAAAACATCCCATCCCTCAGCTTCGGCTCAAACCAGGTGCTCTTGGGCGGCATGATCTCATTCGCATCCGCCACCGTCATCAGATCCACCATCGACGTCGGGAACATTGAAAACGCGCAAGCCGCCCCGCCCTTGTTCACGAGCTTTTCCAGTTCCTTCGTCCCGCGGATGCCGCCAACAAATTGGATGCGATTGCTCGTGCGCGGATCTTCGATCCCGAAAACCGGACCCAGCACATGCTTTTGCAACAGCTCCACGTCCAATCTCTCCAGCGCGACCTTCGTTTGCAGGAATTTCGGCTGGAACTTCAAAGTCTGCCATTTGCCCTGGAAATAAAATCCCAGCTCATGCTTTTGCGTGGGCGTGGCGCTGCCATTATTTGAGATCGTAAAGATCGATTCCAATTTGCCCGCGAGTTGCTCCGCCGAATGGCCGTTCAGATCTTTCAACACCCGGTTATACGGCAAGATCTGCAATTGCTGGTATGGAAAAATGACGGCCAGAAACCAGCCGCTGCTCCCCGCCCCTTTCCGCGATTGAAAAACCCGCCCCGCCGCCGCGCTGCGATGATGCCCATCCGCGATGTATAGCTGCGGGATTTTTGCGAAGGTCTGCTCCACGAACTTGATGTCATCCAGGTCGGAAATCGTCCATGACGTATGCCTGACCCCATCCTTCCCCGTAAAATCGACCGCCGGCTTGACCGAAACCTTCACCGCCATGAACTCATCCAGATCATCATTGCGGCACGCGAGAAATACCGGGCCCGTCTGCGAATTCAGCGCTTCGATATGCCGCACGCGATCGTCCTCCTTGTCCGGACGCGTCAATTCATGCTTTTTGATCGTGCCTCGCAGATACTCCTCGCAACTGGCCACCGCCACGATGCCGATCTGCGAATGCCTGCCCATGGTCTGCCGGTACAAATAAAAATTCGGCTTGTCATCCTGCGCCAGCGCGCCTTGCGAGATAAGCCGGCGGAAATTTTCCGCGCCCTTCGCATAGACTTCCGGCGCATATTGATTCGTCCCGGCGGGCAAATCCGCTTCCGGTTTGCTCACATGAAAAAAACTCAGGGGCTTGCCTTCCACGGCCGTTCGCGCCTCATCCGAGGACAATACATCATAAGGCAGCTCGCAGATTTGCGAGGCCAATTCCGGTTTCGGCCGCAGCGCGGCAAATGGTTTAATCGTCGCCATAAAGCGGTGGGGAAGATAAGGATGCAACGCCGCCAGCGCACGAAAAATCCGGCGGGGCTGCCGGTGGGCGAGACTCCTTGTCGCGTCGTAGCCTTGGCATAAACGGATGTCACGCCCTGAAATCCGTGGTAGGGCGCGTCACTCCGTGCGCGCCGCTCCTCCATTCTACATTCTAACTTCTGAATTTCTTTTTGGTGGGGCGAGACTCCGTCAAGCCCTGAACTTCCTCCCCGGTGGGGCGAGACTCCGTCGAGCCGTAGAATTATTTGAGTCTTAATCCTAATCGTTCCCGTTTCCACCTTCGGCTATTTCCCTATGGTGGGGCGAGACTCCGTCGAGCCCTGAACTTCTTTTCCGGTGGGGCGAGCGTACTCGCGAGCCGACTTCTGCCTTCAGCCACCTGATTGAAAGCCCTGAAAGGGCGAAGGATATTAGCCCGGGGTCAGGACGCGACCGCGTCCGCCACCCCGGGTTAGCGTCCCCATTAATTTTCCCTCTCCCCCTCGGGGGAGAGGGTCAGGGTGAGGGGGCGACCCCGCACCGCTTCTTCATTCTTCTCTTGATGGTGGGGCGAGACTCCCTCGAGCCGTAGAATTCTTTGAGTCTTAATCCTAATCCTAATCCTAATCATTCCCGTTTCCCTTCGATGTTGGGCGTTCAATGTTAAATGTTAATTGTTGGATGTTTCCCCTGTCGTACCGCCTGCCATGCGCGCCGCCCCTCCATTCTACATTCTGAATTTCCTTTGTTACCTTGTGTGAAGGTTTGGTCCGCTTCTGTTTTGATTCGCGCCAATTCGCGTCCATTCGCGGTTTACTTTCCGCTTCAGATCGAAAAATCTTCCGAGAATATCTTCACATTCTTCAGTTCCACAAAAACATTCTCTCCCACCTTCGGCTGCAATTGCTGGAATTCCTCCTTGCTCAATTGCGCGGAAAACGGCCCCGTGCCATCCAGCCGTTCCAGGTCCAGGTTCGCCAGCGGCCCGGCGGCGTTGAAATGGACCACCCGCGCCGGAAAAGTCTTGGCCCCGCTCCCCTCGCGCGTGATGCGGATGTCATGCGGGCGGACGAACGCCACCGTGTCGGCCTCCGTTTCGCCGGCCGTCTCCGGGACCCGGAACTTCGATTCGCCGATCTCCACTTCTCCCTCGTGGACCCGGCCGCTGAACAGGTTCACGTTGCCCAGAAAATCATAAACGAAGGGCGAAGCGGGATTATCGTAGATCTCCTCGGGCGTGCCGATCTGCTCGATCTTGCCGTCGCGCAAAATCGCCACGCGGTCGGCCACCTCCAGCGCCTCCTCCTGGTCATGCGTCACAAACAGTGTGGTGATATGGATCTCCTGGTGCAGCTTGCGCAGCCAGCGCCGCAAATCCTTGCGCACTTTCGCGTCGAGCGCGCCGAACGGTTCGTCCAGCAGAAGAACCTTCGGTTCCACGGCCAGGGCGCGCGCCAGGGCGACCCGCTGGCGCTGGCCGCCAGACAGTTGGGCCGGAAACCGTTTCCCGAACGGTTCCAGTTGGATCAATTTCAAAAGCTCGCTGACCCGTTCGCGGATCTTCGCTTCCGGCGGACGCGTCTCTTTGGGGCGCACCCGCAAGCCGAAGGCGATGTTCTCGAAAACGCTCAGATGACGGAACAACGCGTAATGCTGGAACGCAAAGCCCGCCTTGCGCTGGCTGGCGGGAATCTTGGTGACGTCTTCGCCATAATAGAGCACTTGCGAACCCGTGAGATCGGGAAACTCCAGGCCGGCGATGACGCGTAGAAGCGTCGTCTTGCCCGAACCCGACGGGCCGAGCAGCGCGACCAATTCGCCCGACTCGATCTTGAGATTCACATTCTCGAGCGCGACAAAGTTGCCGAACTTTTTGCTGACATTTTTGACTTCTACGCTCATGAGTTTATTCAGGCTTCCCGATCCGCGCGGGGATCGGGCCGCGCATCCCGACATGTTTATATTCGATCCACGATTTTAAAACGAGCGTGATGAGCGCCAGGAACGTCAACAGCGACGCCACCGCAAAGGCGCCCGTGAAATCATTTCCCTCATACAAGATCTGCACGTGCAACGGGATCGTGTCGGTCTTCCCCTGGATATGGCCGCTCACGACCGACACCGCGCCGAATTCTCCCATCGCCCGCGCATTGCACAGGATTACCCCGTACAGTAGCCCCCATTTGATATTGGGCAAGGTCACGCGCCAAAAAGTTTGCCAGCCGCTCGCGCCCAGCACCCGCGCCGCTTCCTCCTCGGTGCGGCCCTGCGCCTGCATCAGCGGGATCAATTCACGGGCCACAAAGGGAAAAGTGACAAACATCGTGGCCAGCACGATCCCCGGCACGGCAAAAATGATTTTAATATTATGGTCGATCAGCCACGGGCCGAACCATCCCTGCGCCCCAAAGACAAGCACATAGATCAGGCCGGAAATCACCGGGGAGATCGAGAATGGCAGGTCGATCAATGTCAGCAATATGCTTTTTCCCGGGAAATCGAACTTGGCGATGCACCAGGCCGCGCAAACGCCGAACACGCAATTGAGCGGCACGGAAATCACCGCCGCCACCAGGGTCAATTCAATCGCATCGATCGTGAACGGATCGCGCAGCGTGTGAAAATAATAGCCGGCCCCCTGCCGGAACGCCTCGGCAAAGACTGAGATGAGGGGGATCACCAGGAAGAGCCCGATGAACGCCAGCGCGATGAAGATGAGCAGCCCGCGCATGAACGGTGATTCCGTCATGCGATGCGGCGCGTTGATTTTTTCGTCGTCGATCATGAGAGTGAGGTCGCGTTGTGCCGGTTGCTCCACCATTGCAGCAGGTTGATCGTGAGCAGCATCGCAAAGGAGACCACCAGCATCACCACGGCCAGCGCGGTCGCTTTGGCATATTGAAACGAATCCAATTCGCTCATGATGAGAAGCGGGACGATCTGCGTCTTCATCGGGATATTGCTGGAAATGAAAACGACCGACCCGTATTCGCCGAGCGCGCGCGCAAAAGCCAGCGCAAAACCCGTCAACAGCGCCGGGCTGATCGTCGGGAAGAGGATGCGGCAAAACGTTTGCCAGCGGCTCGCGCCCAAACTTGCCGCGGCTTCTTCGATCTCCGGGTCCAGGTCGGCCAGCACCGGCTGCACCGTGCGCACGATGAACGGCAGGCCGATGAACGTCAGCGCGATAAAAATTCCGATCTGGGTGTACGCCACCTTGATGCCCAGCGGCGCGAGCAGATGGCCGATCCAGCCGTTCGGCGCGTACAAAGTCGCCAGGGTGATGCCCGCCACCGCCGTCGGCAGCGCAAACGGCAGGTCCACCAGCGCATCCACGATCCGTTTCCCAAAAAAATCATATCGGACCAGCACCCAGGCCACGATCAAACCGAAGATCGCATTCACCAGCGCGGCTAAAAATGATGCGCCAAAACTCAAGCGATACGCGGCCATCGCCTGCGGGGACAGGACCGTATGCAAAAACTGCGCCCAGGTAAGTTCCGTGGTTTTGGCAAACGTCGCCGCCAATGGAATCACCACCAGGAGGCTTAGATAAAGCAGTGTGTAGCCGAGGGTAAATTTAAACCCCGGCATGACTCTGACCTTTTGGGTTCCCCATTGATTACCCTTGGTCATATTTAGGCGTAAGCCAGACGTCTCATAAATTTAGGACCGGCGTCCTTGGATGTTGGATGTTGGATGTTGGATGTTGGATGTTCGATGTTGGATGTTCGATGTTGGATGTTCGATGTTGGATGTTCGATGTTGGATGCTTGTCGCGCCGTAGCCAGGCGAAGGCGGATTGGATATTCGATGTTTCTTCCCCGCTTTTCAGCCCTCACCTCTCTCTGTCCTTTGCAGTTCATATTGAATGTTCCAGTCGGCACAATTATAGGTTCGGCGCGTAGGCGATAAATTTTCGGTATTCGATCAAAATCGTTTCCAACGCTACCACAAAAGCGAATTCCTTCAAATAATCCGGCGGCGAATGCGGCGTTTCCAGGATGATCTCAAACGGACGCGGCCGCACCAGCGGCGGCGCGCTCAAAATACCTTCAAACGTCTCGCGGATCACGCCATTGCGCGCGGCAAAACCATCGATGACCGGACGCTCGTCGCGCGGCAAAAAATTCTCGGCGGCCCGCAATGCCGGCTCGATCAGGTGTTTGGTCAGGGTCGCCCCGCGCACAATCCCGTAAAAACCGTCGCTGGTGTCGTCGGTATGGAGCGCAATGGTTCCCTGGAACGAACGCGAAACCAATTCGGCCTGGAGCAACCGCACCTCCGGTTCGCTGGAGTTTTTCCAGAATTCGCGGTTCAAATCCTTTCCCGCCCTGGAAAACCGTGTGTTGTCCTCGAAACCAGTCGGATTGCACAATGGATAGAACGACAGATAATAACCCGCCGCAATTTCCGGTTTGGCCTCGAGAAGTTTGATGAATCGGACAATGGCATGTACGCCTTCCGGTTCGTCGCCATGGATCCCGCCAAATATGCCGACCCGGATGGGCGTATCGCCGCCGCGCGGCCCCACAAACAGGTAGCGCGGCAATTCATACGTTTCCTCGCCCGCTTCAAATCGCGCCTCGTGATTGGCCACCAGGTTTGGCGACGTGGCGGCGATCTCATCCAACGGCGCAAGCAATTCGGAGATCGACCGGCGCTGCCGGCGCGCAACGTGTCTGGCTTTAATCGGTGAATCGGCGATCGTCATATTTAGTCTCCTTGATGTTGGCTGCTTGTCGCGCCGGCTCGTCTCGCCATAGCTTCAGCGACGGCGGAAGCCACGCGAAGGCGGATTGGATGTTCGGTGTTCGATGTTGGATGTTCGATGTTTCTTTTCCGTCTTTCTAAACCTGCCGCACTCACCTCAGTATCCAAACGGCGATAAATGTCCTCCTCCTGTTCCCTCTCCCTCGGGGAGCGGCTTCCAGCCGCGTCCTTCGATGTTCGGCGTTGGATGTTGGATGTTAAATGTTTCATTTCTGCTTTCCTAAACTCGCCTTATTGCGGTTGATAGATTTGGTCGAACACTCCCCCATCCGCGAAATGGGTCTGTTGGGCCTTGGCCCAGCCGCCAAACTCAGCGTCAACGGTGACCAGCTTTAATTGGGGAAAGTTCGCGGCGTATTTGGCGGCGATGGCCGGATTGCGCGGACGATAAAAATTCCGCGCTTCGATCTCCTGCGCTTCATCCGAATACAAGTATTGGAGATAAGCCTGGGCCACGTCCGTGGTGCCATGGCGCTTCGCGTTCTTGTCCACCACTGCCACCGGCGGCTCCGCCAGGATGCTCAGGGGCGGCGTGATGATCTCAAAATTGTCCGCGCCGAATTCTTTCTGGGCCAGATGCGCCTCGTTCTCCCAGGCGAGCAGCACGTCGCCGATGCCGCGCTGGGCAAAGGTGATGGTCGAACCGCGCGCGCCCGAATCCAGGATCGGCACATTCTTGTACACCTTCGTGATGAAGTCCTTGGCTTTTGCATCGTCATGGCCATAAGTTTCCAGCGCAAAGGCGTAAGCGCCCAGATATGCCCAGCGGGCGCCACCGGAAGTTTTGGGATTTGCCACCACGATACTGACCCCCGGCTTGATCAGATCATCCCAATTCTTGATGCCCTTGGGATTCCCTTTCCGGACGAGAAACACAATCGTCGAGGTATAGGGCGTGCTGTTGTCCGGCAAACGGCTTTGCCAATTGGCCGGAAGCAATTTCGCCTGTTGCGCGATCGAATCGATGTCGTAAGACAATGCCAGCGTCACCACGTCCGCTTCCAGGCCGTTGATGACCGATTGCGCCTGCTTGCCCGAGCCGCCGTGCGATTGGTTGATGGTCACCTCATCGCCGCTCTTGGCTTTCCAATATTTCGCGAAAGCGATGTTGTATTCCTGGTATAACTCGCGCGTCGGGTCATACGAGACGTTGAGCAGGGCGACTTGTCCCGCGTTTGCCGCGCTTGAAAACACGAGCGCGAGGGCGGCGATCAAAATGGCTGGATAATATTTCATAAGAATTTTGGTTAACGCTTTAGCAGTAAAAATGCCAGTGTTGGATATTAATTAGAACCCCAGTTGCAAGCGGGTGAACAGCACGTTCTCCGGCTTGGCGGTTATCGGGCCTTGTCCCGCCGTGCCGCCCCCGCCACTGAAGGTAGTGCGGGAGAAACTGGCGTCGATGCGGATATCGCGGTTCAAGAACCAGTTGATGCCGGCGGACCAGGCCGCCGCCTCGGAAGCCGATCCCGCCGAGGCAAACGTCGGAAACGCATCCTTATCGATGTTCAGGTCCGCATAACGTGCCACGAGTTGCCACGCACCCCATTGGCCATTGCGCGGATCAAACGGATGACGCGGCGTTATTCCATTATAGGTCGCGTTCTCTCCGGTCAGCACCCAGCCCGCGGTGATTTCCCACGCCTTGTTTCGTATCTCGGCCGACGCCACCGGCGCGGTCGTTTTGCTCACCTGTTGGTCGGAGATCGCGTATTCTCCCAGCAAACTGAACGGTCCATAATAATAATATCCCTGCGGCGCAATCCGCCAATGCGCCCCATTGGCGACAATATTTGCCGCGTAAGTATAAAAGCTCTGCTGGCCGTCGGTCTTATAACCCGTCGTCAGGTCGGCGGCGGTTCTCCGGTCATCTTCATAACTCCCGCCCACGCCAAAACCAAACCCCTGCAAAAACGCTTCATCGGAAGTCTTGAACGGTTGCAGGAATATCCGTCCGGCAAAAGCCTTGTCATCGTCCACATCCTGGGCCGGCGCCACTGGCGTGATGTAATCCGGCGCGCCATTAAGGATCGCCGCCGCATAACTCGCCCTGCCGCTGAACACATCCCCATGCAGCTCAAAACCGATGTCACGGTTCGGCACCAGGTCCGTCACCAATGAACGCTCGTTGAAGGTCGTCCAGACGTCCTGCTGCAACGATTCCAACCCGACCGGCGATTTGAACCGCCCCGCCTCCACCTGGAATCCCGGGCTGTAATGATAATTAACGTAGGCGTCATAGATCACCGGGCCGCTGCCGCCAAAATCCGGGATGAACACAAAATCAAAATCATGAAACACCGTTCCCGTGAAGATCGGCCGCGCGCGCCGCACCAGGAAAGTATTCTTTCCCAGGGTCCCCCCCCCATCGTTAAAGAACGACCGGCTGTCCACCTGGATAACGCCGTGCAATTGGGCAACAAAATTTGAATCCGCCGAACTAAAACTAAAGCCGTTGGCATTCAATGCTATTTTGGGCTGCGCCTTGGCCGCATCGGCCGCCGCCTGTTGATCCAGTTCATGCTGGCGTTGCAGAACCCGAACCTTCTGGTCCAGGTCCTGGACTTGCGCCGTTTCTGGGCTTTGGGCGGAACTGCCCTGCGCCGCCTGTTGTTGTTCAAGCGTGTTCACCTTCTGCTCCAGCGCCTGCACCTCCTGCTTCAGTGCATCGATGTCCGCGCTTGAGGAATTGGTGTCCTGCCCCAGGGCCGTAATTCCCGATTGCGCACCGACCACCGCCGTCAATAACAACCATTTCAGTTTCATATTTATTCGTTTTTAAGGTTAAATCGTTCGTTATCTCTCACCGTCTCTCGTCTCACTGCCGCCATTGAATGACGACTCATATGGTCGTTATTATGCCCCTGAATTCTCGGGCGTCAACAATTATTTGAAAAAAAGTTTAAATCCCTTCCCCGCCCATGAATCCCGTAGAGACTTCGCGCTTGGAAACCGGCGCGCTTTTGGCGATCTCCGCCAGCGTTGCGCGATCCATGGCGCCGGCCACATAATTCCTGACATCCAGGAAAACCCGCCGGAATTTGCACACCGGTTCCTGCGAGCAACGCTCGTAACCCGTGACAGAAACGCAGCCGATCGGGGCCAAAATACCGTCAAAATACCGCACCACTTCACCCATCGTGATTTTTTCCGGCTTCCGGGCCAGCACATAACCGCCCCGGATTCCGGCCTCGCTTCTCACCCATCCCTGCGCTTTCAGATCGAGCATGATCTGTTCAAGAAACCGCTTCGGCACATCATTGCGCCGCGCCAATTCCCTGATGGGGATCGGTGCGCCGCCAAAATGGTCCACCAGGGTGAACAACGCGCGCAAAGCGTAATCAGTCTTCTTCGAAATTCGCACCCTATAATACGACAACATAGTCGTATTTTAGTCAATGATTTTTTAACCCGCTCTAGGCCAGTCGAGGTTGGACGCATCACTCCATGCGCGCCGTCTCACCGCCAGTTGTAGCGCCCACCTCCTCTTGGCTTATACCATTGCAGCTTGTGATTGCACTCTTCGCCATTGGATGATTTCCCTCTCCGCTTAACAGGGAGGGTGGTAGGGCGCGTCACTCCATGTCGCGCCGAAGCTTTGCGTAGGCGGACGTGCGCGCCGTCTCGAGTCGAAAAATGCTCGTCCTCTGGGCAGTGTACCAAGGACTGCCTACCCATGTTCAGCCAGGAAATTTGGATGCCTTAATTTATTCCCTTCCTGATTCCGGGTGGAACGGCTACCAGCCCGTTGCGGTCGGCAACCTGCCGACCGCTCTGCAGATCCCATACCCTTTGCAACTTGTGATTGTAGTTTCACGGGTGGACGGTTTCCCTCTCCGCTTAACAGGGAGGGTGGTAGGGCGCGTCACTCCATGTCGCGCCGAAGCTTTGCGTAGGCGGACGTGCGCGCCGTCTGGAGTCGAAAAATGCTCGTTCCTCTTGGCAGCGTACCAAGGACTGTCTACCCATGTTCAGCCCGGAAATTTGGATGCCTTAATTGATTCCCTTCCTGATTCCGGGTGGAACGGGCTACCAGCCCGTTGCGGTCGGCAACCTGCCGACCGCTCTACAGGTCCCATACCCTTTGCAGCTTGTGATTGCCTTATCGCCATTGGACGGTTTCCCTCACCCCCCTTGCCGCGTCGAAGCATTGCGAAGACGGGTGGGGAGAATGCTCCAGTTGGGTTTTGCACACGGTCAAATTCGCATAAAAACTGGCCCAAATGTATCACTCTGCTTCCAATCAATGGTCGTCCCCTTGCAGTCAGGGTCACAGCGCCGTCCCTGTCACGGCGAGCGGACATTGTAGAAGCCTTGCGAGTTGGTGGCTTGCGTGTCGGTGAATTGGAACATGCCGCCGCCGAGGTTGCTGGCAGCGCCAAGGTCCGTCCAATCAACCATCGGCAACGCCGGGTTAGTGCTTTCCCAAACCGAGAAGGATGCGCTCGAATCACTGTTGGTAAAACTAAATTGAAACACCCCCTTCGCCGATACCGTTGCGCCCATGAGAGCCGGAGGCGGCGGTAAGCTCGTCACGTACAAGCCAGACGCCCCGGTCAACGCATTGGGGCTGATCAACACGACCTGGCAATTAGGCTCCGTCCAATTGGAAACCGACAGATAGCAGATTTGATGATAGCCGGCCGAGAGATTGGAAATGGTTACGCCGCTGGCCAGGTTGGTGCCGTTGTTGTCAATCATCCATTGGGCCTGGTTGGTCACCGCGTCCGGGCCCAGCGTGACCGTAAGGGAGCCGGGGGCCGGGATGACTGGGGGAAAGAGGAAAGAGACGCGAAAAATCGTGCCTTCCGTAGCATCGCCCGAAGACCCGCCCGTGTAGGTGACTCCGTAGAGATTGCCGTCTCCTCCCAACGCCAGTTGGCCCACGGGGGTATAACCGTTAGTATTGTCAAAGGCATGCAGCGTGGTCACGACGCCACCGGGCGACATCCGGAACACTGTGCCATGGCCGGAGCCTCCAGTCTCGCAAGTGCCGTAGAAATTGGTGTCGCTGCCCAGGAACAGGGTGCAATTGGGGGCACCACCGTCGTTGCCGTTCGAAAAAGAATGCAGACTGGTGAAGACGCCATTGGTCGTGATCCGAAAGGCGGTGCCGTAATTGCCATTGGTGCCGCCGGAGGGAGTGGTTCCATAGAGCGCGCCATCGGGGCCGAATATCAGCCCGTATTCCGGGCCGGCGCCATTGGTGCCGCCAAATGAATACAAGGTCGCGAACCCGCCGTTGTTGGTGATTTCAAAAATGGTTCCGTGTCCTTTTGACCCGGCCGAGAGGGCGGTGCCGTATAAATTGCCGGCGGTGTCCTGGACCAGCCCTCCTTGGGGAGCATAGCCGTCGTTGCCACCGGTGAAAGAATAAATATTCGTGCACAGGCCGTTAGTGGTGAGTTCAAATACGTTCCCGGAGCCGTCGGTGCCGCCTTGGGCGGTGGTTCCATAGAGCGCGCCGTTCAAACCAATCACCAGAGCGCCGTCATAAGGACCCTCGCCGTCGTTGCCACCGGTGAAAGAATAAACATTGGTGAAAACGCCATTCGTGGTGATCCCAAACACGTTCCCGGCGATGTCGACACCACCGGACTGGGTGGTGCCATAGAAAACGCCGTTGGGATCGAACACTAACGGCGCATCGGGTATCGAGCCATCGGTGTCATTGAATACATGGAGGCTTGCAAACACGCTGTTGCTGGGGGTGAGACTGAGACGGAAGATCGTGCCATTACCGGTGCCTCCGGCGGAGGTGGTGCCATACAAATTGCCATCCGGCCCGGTGGTCAGACCGCCGTAGGGATGATTGCCACTAGTGCCGTTCCCAAATGAATAAATACTGGAGAATATCCCCGAACCGAACCTGGTGAAGACGAAGACCGAGCCGTATCCATTCGTGCCGCCATTGTAGAGGGTGCCATATAGTTTGCCATCCCGGCCCACCGTCAGACCGCCATCAGGATTGTAGCCATCACTTACTGTGAACGAGTAAAGGACGGTTTCCACGCCGTTGGTCGTTATCTGAAACACCGTGCCTTTGTTATTGGCGCCACCGGCGGCGGTGGTGCCGTACAGCATGCCGTCGGCAGTTTGAACCAGATTGCCGTAATCAGGCGTCCCCCCATCTTGGCCGCTCCCAAAAAAATGCAGAGCGGTGAAGACGCCGTTGGTCGTGATCCGAAAAACCGTGCCGACACCGGAGCCGTTGACGGTATGCTTCGTAGTGCCGTAAAACCCACCGTCCATGCCTAAAACCAAACCGCTATAAGGATTAGCGCCTATGGAGGCACTACTAAATGAATACAGGTTGGTGAACACACCGCCGGGCGTTATCCGGAATACCGTGCCATTGGTGCTTGAGCCTCCACTCTCGCAAGTGCCGTAAAAATTGCCGTCGGGTCCCAGAGCCAAACCACCAAAGGGATATTCACCATCGGGGCCGGAAAAGGCGTGGACGACCGTCAACACCCCGTCAGTGGTGACCTCAAAGAGGGTGCCGTCAGAATTGGTGCCGTCATATGCGGCCGTGCCATAAAAACTATGATCGCTCGCCTGGACCAGGCCGCCGGTGAGATTGCCTCCCTCAGTATTCCGCATCATGTGCAGGACCGTGAAAGCGCCGTTGGTGGTGATTTGAAAGATGGTTCCATATCCGTTTGACCCGCCCCCGGTGGTGGTGCCATAGAAATTGCCGTCGCTGCCCTGGACCAGTGCGGCGTTGGGACCCACCCCGTCGGTGCCGCCGTTGAAGGAATAGAGATTGGTGAAAGTTCCGTCGGTCGAGATCCGATACACTGTCCCGTAACCGTTGGCGCCGCCGGCCGAGGTCGTGCCGTAAAAATTGCCGTCCCATCCCTGGGTCAACGCGCCGACGGGATTCGCGCCGCTGGGGAAGACATAAAGGGGCATCTCCGTTTGCGCCAAAGCCGGCGAAGCGCACAGCCACGCCAAACCGGCAGCCAGGAGCGTCATCTTGACCGCGAAGCGGTTGAAGGACTGAACCAGCGGCAAACCGACCCACCGCGAGAGGAAGAGAAGCGTTTGCATTTTTTGATTCTTTCGAGAGCCGCGACCGCACTAAACTGAGAACAGCGTCGTGGGCTTAAGTGGTTCGCGGCCGAATCAAAAACGCCGACGCCGCCAGAGACTGACCTTTTCTTGTTAAAAAGTCAATAAAATTGGGATGTTTTAACTGAACCGCAGTGGTGGATCATGACTAAGAGCGTTGAAAAAAAAGCCTCATTTTGCTTACGCTTATTCGCAAACCATTGATTATGAATGGAGCCGTTTTATGACTCCCCTCGAACCTTTTTTCAAAGACAATACTCGTTGTGATGGGTATCTCCACCCCCTTCCCCCCAGGGGGAATGGCCCTGATTTGAAACCGTCTGTTCACAATGAAAAACTATGCAAAGGCCGGCAAAGGCCAGGGCCAGGGTGCGGGGGCAACTCCAACCAATGTGCTTCAACAAATTAGAAATGGCATTGCTCCTAATGGATCCGAAAATTCGTTATAATTCATTCTATTTAAGAGGAAATTAAAATATGGCTTTGTAAATTTACGGTTGGGCAATAAACTCCGCATCTTTAATTACGGCATCCGCTGCGTCACTTCTCACAAAAGAATTAGGAATTGTTCCCACCTCGAAAGTATTTGTCGGGCACTTGTCCGTATATCGGACGAGAATTAAATTAGGATCATTTTTATTGCCTGGGAAAAAAAGAAAAGACGACAGATTGTAATTTCCCCTTTTTGTCCAACTCTTGGATGAATGCAGACAAGTCCAATCAGAGTCAAAATTCCTATGTTTCGCATATTCGTGACAAACCAAACGAGCCGCATGAAACTCTTTTGAGCCATAGAGTTCGTAAATCACAAGTCCCCCGAAGCCGGCGATTAGTAACATCAAAACCAGCATAATCCGATACATTTTAATTATTCTTTTCATTAAAAGCCTGCGGTAAAGCCGACTGTTGCGCCCCAGGAAAAGCCAATACCTATGTCTTGGACTGAAGAAACGTCACCATGCATACCTGATGTTCCAAATGAACCTGCGGCGTTAAAGCCTGCGTTTCCGCCTATGCTCGCGCTCTGGCCATTGATCGCCACCCCGCTCACACTGTTGCTTAAGCTCCCCATCACCGTCATCGTCTCACCACGGCTCACCCCCGTCAACTCGTTCGCCCCATCCACCATGAACGCCTGCGTCAGTTGGTCATTCCCCCGGCTCGTCAGGTTCCAGGCACTGTCGTAGCCGTAAGTAAGATTCTCGTTCTCGCGCAGGGTGACCCCGCCCGCCTCATACCCTTGCGCGCTCGTTAGTTCGTCGTACCAGCCATACCCATAAAGGCGTCGGTCCCGAGTATTTACCCAAGATTGAATTCATTTTGATTTATCAGCCCCTTTGTTTCCTTCTGTAAAAACTTCCTGCTTTCTGCCCTTTTCTAATTCCGTTGATTCTGTCTAAAAACTCGCGTTTTTCGGTCTTTTGCGCCTTTTTCGCGGCTCACCCGCCTTTTCATTTTATGTTGCCCGGCAACATTACACTTTCCCATTTTAAGCTAAAATCATGCTGTATGAATGCGATGACCATTTCAATTGGCCCCGGCCGGCAGCAGCGTTCTGCCCAAAAAATCTGCGGATATCTGCTCCCGCCCTGCGGGATGCGGATCAAATGCCCATCCTTTGCGTTCCTTGCGTTCTTTGCGGTTATTTCCGACTTCCGTTTTTCGCTTTTTCAGGCTTCTCTGTTTCCTCCTGTTAAATCTGTTTCTGATGTTGCGATTGTGGTCAGCACGTTTATTTTCTTCGAACACAGTTGAAAGGGTCGCCGCCAACCTGCCGCATTCTTCCGGGCATTCAATCGACGCAAATCGTCCTCTCACTGTTCCCTCTCCCCTCAACGGGGAGAGGGTTAGGGTGAGGGGTGAGAAAAGAGAAAGGCCGACTCTCATGGCCGGGAAGATTCCAGTGAAAAATCCAAATGGAATTCTCCTGAGGTTGACCTGAACAGCATGGGATGGCCGTGGATAATCCCAACAATTATTGCCAAAAACATCGTATCGCGGGCGATGAACTAACGGTGAGTTATTCGACTTACAGTGATTCGCCTAAAAAGCCTTAGGACGCTGACCAGCCTGCCAGGCCTTTGGCCGGGCTTCACTGTCCACTAAATCAGGGAAACCTCACCTCCTGTTAAATCCACTTTCCGATTTTGTTGCCCGGCAACATTACACTTTCCCATTTTAAGCTAAAATCATGCTGTATGAATGCGATGACCATTGCAATTGGCGCCGGCCGGCAGCAGCGTTCCGCCCAAAAAATCTGCGGATATCTGCTCCCTCCCTGCGGGATGCGGATCAAATGCCCGTCTTTTGCGTTCTTTGCGGTTATTTCCGCTTTCCGTTTTTCGCTTTTTCAGGCTTCTCTGTTTCCTCCTGCTTGTCGCGCCGGCTTGTCTCGCCATCTCGTCCGTCGTAGCTTCAGCGAAGATGGAAGCTTCAGCGAAGGCGGAAGCCAGGCGAAGGCGGATCACCATCCGTTACGCGAAGTTACGCAAAATTACGCGAAGTTACGTTTAGTAGGTATCTGCGCCTTGCGGATCTTTGCGGATCTTTGCATCAGCCCTTCCATCCGGGATGAAAAGAAGATTAAATTTAACCGGATTTACGACTCGCGGAGACCTGCACGCCAAACCAGGACACAAAAAAATCGTCGCGCTTCCTTGCCCATGCCTTTGTTTAACGATCAACTGATGATCCGCCGGCCCTCATCGAGGAAGATCCCCTTGAAGTTCATCTCCAGCGCCTGCGGGCTGCTCGATTTGGACAGCGCCTCTTTCTCCATGATCTTGCCGGTCTTGACCAGGTTGAAGAGCGATTGGTTGAAGCTTAACATCCCGTCGTCGGTGCCCGTCTCGATCGCCGAATGCAATTTGTCGAGCCGGTTTTCCTCGATCAATTTCCTGACCAGCGGCGAGTTCAGCATGATTTCCAATGCCGGCGTCATCTTTCCATCCACCGTGCTGACCATTCGCTGGCAGACCACCCCGCGCAAACAACCGGCCAACTGCCGGCGCACCTGCTCGCGTTCGTCCGCCTGGAAAAAATCAAGGATGCGGGTGACCGATTGCGCCGCCGTCGTCGTATGCAGCGTGGACATGACCAGATGGCCCGTGTCCGCCGCGCTCATCGCCGCGGCAAAACTGATGTTGTCGCGCATCTCGCCGATCATGATGATGTCCGGGTCCTGCCGCAATACATGCTTAAGCGCATGATGATAAGTCAAAGTATCAAGGCCCACTTCCCGCTGTTCCACCACCGATTGATTGTCTTCAAAGGCATATTCCACCGGGTCCTCAAGCGTGATGATATGCTTTTTGAAATTGCTGTTGATGTGCTCCACCATCGCCGCGAGCGTCGTCGATTTGCCCGAGCCGGTCGAGCCGGCCACCAAAACGATCCCGCGCGGAGATTCGGCGATCTTTTTGATTTGCGGCAAAAGACCCAGTTCCTCGAACGAGGGCACCACCGTTTTCACATAGCGCATGGCCAGGCACCATTGATTGCGCTGTTGAAAAAGATTGGTCCGGAACCGGCCGATCCCCGGAAGAAAATAGGAAAAATCGATCTCCCGCTCCTCATCCAGGCGCTTTTTCAGATGCACCGGCGCGATGGCATCCACTATTTTGTTCATCCATTCGGCGGTGGGAAACGGCGAATCCACGGCGATCAATTCACGGTTGATGCGGAAAATGACCGGACCGCCGATCTTCAAATGAACGTCAGAGGCGCCGCCTTCGACAGCGGTTTTCAGGATGCGATGAAAAAGATCCATTAGAAAAGAATAGCAAAAGGCCCCCATCATGCCAGTGAAGAAAATGCGCGGAAAATCTGGTTTCGGAAAACCTTCCACTCCGCTAATCTCCATAAACAATTTTTGTATGTCTAAACATCGAATCGGCATCATCGGCGGAACCGGCCTTTATAATATTGAAGGCCTGACCAACCAGAAATGGCTGAAGGTTAAAACGCCTTTCGGCCGGCCCTCAGATGATTTTCTGTCGGGGAAACTCGCCGGGCGCGAGGTGGTATTCCTGGCGCGGCATGGGCGCGGCCACCGCATCCTACCCAGCGAACTCAATCATCGCGCAAATATCTGGGCGATGAAAAAACTCGGCGTGCAATGGATCATCAGCGTCAGCGCCGTCGGCTCGCTCCAGGACAAGTATCAGCCGTGCGACATCGTAGTGATCGACCAATTTTTGGACCGCACCAAACAATCGCACAACCACACTTTTTTTGGGCGGGGCATCGTCGCGCATGTCGCCTTTGCGGAACCGATCTGCGAAGAACTGCGGCAAATCATCTTGAAAACGGCATACAATGAGGAAAATGTTTCAGCCCATGATGGCGGCACTTACGTTTGCATGGAAGGCCCGGCCTTCAGCACTCGTGCCGAATCATCGACCAATCACCAGGCCGGCTATGATGTCATCGGCATGACCAATCTCGGGGAAGCCAAATGCGCACGGGAAGCGGAGATCGCCTATGCCACGATGGCCATGGCCACCGATTATGATTGTTGGAAGGAAGAGGAAGAGCATGTGACCTTGGAAATGATCATCGCCAATCTCCACCGCAATGCCGACACGGCCAAGAAGATTGTCGTCAAAGCCATTTCGCAAATACCGGCCGAGCCCAACTGGCCCTGCCACTCCGCATTAAAGAGCGCCATCATGACGGATAAAAAATTGTGGCCGAAGAAAACTGTCTCGGAATTGAAGCCGATCCTCGCAAAGTATCTTTAAATATTGGCCGTTATCGGGCTGCATGAACAAGCGCGCCATCATCAAAAAAATCATCGCGAAGCTGACCGGCGAATTGGAAATTTATTTTCGGGCGGCACAGTTTTCCCGCGCCGAGGCCACGCACGAATCGAGCAAAGCCGAGAGCAAATACGATACCCGCGGCCTGGAAGCCTCTTACCTCGCGCGTGGCCAGTCCAAACAGGCGGCAGAGCTCGAGGCCGCCATCGCGGAATTTGAAAAACTCGCCGCTCGCAAGTTCGCCGCAGGCGAGGCCATCGACATCGGCGCGTTGGTGGAACTTGAGAGCGCCGGCGAAAAGTCCTTTTACTTCCTTGGCCCTCGCGCCGGGGGGACTGAAATCGAACACGACCGAAAAGAAATCCTTGTCATCACGCCACAGTCGCCACTGGGTGAACAACTCATGGGCAAAAAACAAGGCGACCAACCACAATTAAACCTCGGTGGCGAACGGCGCCCTGCGAAAATCACAGGCGTGGAATGATTTCTGGATCTGCGGGAGCTTGATGGGTATGTATCAGTTTGAGACTGGCTACGGCGCGGCCTTAGGATAAATCTTTATCATTCTTCTCGTCCTTATCGCCAGGAAATGAATTGGCAAAAAAAACAACTCCAGCTACGGCTAATAAAATGGCAATTCTATAGTCGCGATTTGAAATCATCTCCACGCCTCGATAATTTTGGCCAACCTCAATGTCGCCTGCCCTAAAGGCATAGAATCCATGCAAACAGAACCATATTGCCAACAAAAAAATACAAATACCAATGATTCGAAGGCCGTAACACTGCCACTTCGGCATTGGCTTTTTAGGTTTTTCTGGCGCATCCCCCTTCATCCTTTTGCATCAAACCTGCGCCAATCGGTAAATAATCGCAAGCGGGATTTTAATTCAGCAAACCAACAATTTCTCCCAAGCCCAAACATGGTTTGTCGTTCCACCTTGCTTAATACCCTTCCTTGGCTCGCGCAAAAGACCTTTTCACCAATCCGTCTCTTTGTAGTCCTTCAGAAATTTTCCCCAAATGTGCCGACCGGTGTTGATGCCATCGATGATCGGATCCACGATGCGCGCCGCGCCGTCCACGATGTCCAGCGGGGGATGGAAGCGATGCTCCGCCACCTTGCGCTCGGCGATGTGCGCCGGGTCTTCGTCCGTCACCCAGCCGGTATCCACGGCGTTCATGTGGATGCCGTCGGCGTGGTAATCCGCCGCCGCCGTGCGCGTCATCATGTTCAGCGCGGCCTTGGCCATATTCGTGTGCGGATGACGCGTGGTCTTGAACTTCCGGTAAAACTGCCCCTCCACCGCAGAGACGTTGACGATATGTTTGTCGCGTTCGGGCGTGCGGAGCATCAGCGGCTTGAGTCGCGCATTTAGGATAAACGGCGCGATGGCATTCACGAGCTGTACCTCGAACAGTTCCACGGTCGAAACTTCGGCCATGAGCAGCCGCCAGGAATTCCGACCGCGCAAATCCACTTGCTGCAGATCCTGGTCGAGTTTACCCTCGGGGAATAATCCGCGCCGGGCTTCGATCTCCTCCGGTAACAATGGCACTTGTGACAGGGCCGCTGCGTGGGTGAGGCCCGACACTGTCGAAAGCTTCTCCACCTTTGACGCCGGGCCATCGGCTTCCGGCAAAAGGTGGTAACCGCGCAAACCTTCGTAGGCACCAAGGAGTTTTTGCGCGGCCTCCGGCAGATCATGCAACGGACCATTTTCACGCTCCATCATGTGTGAGTAAAAGTCAGGCGGACGGCGGACGGTCTGGCAGGCGTTATTGACAATGAAATCGAGCCGCTGATATTTCGCCATCACATGACGGCAAAACGCCTCGACGCTCGGCGTGTGGCGCAGGTCGAGCCCGAAAATCTCCAGTCGATGTCCCCAATCCTTAAAATCCGATTCAGCCGCATAACGCATCGCGGAATCGCGGGGAAAGCGCGTGGTGACGATGAGATGCGCGCCGGCCCGTAACAATTTGATGCCCGCCTGGTAACCGATCTTCACGCGCCCGCCAGTAAGCAAAGCCACGCGTCCACGCAGATCCGCCGTCTCCGTACGCTTGTAAAAATTCAATTCCGCGCATGCCGGGCAAAGCTGATCGTAAAAATGGTGGATGGTCGAATAATCTTTCTTGCAGGTGTAACAATTCTGCGGCTCAACGACCTCGCGGAATTCAGGATTATCTGAGACTTCCTGTTGGATGAAATTTTGCGGCGGATTAATGTTGGGCGTGACGAAGACTTTTTCGCGGCGCAGTTTGCGGATGCCGGTCTCATTCAACTTGGATTCGTCACGCTGGATCTTCTCTGCTTTGCGCCGACGTACCTTAGCTTTCACCAGACGCCGACGCGCATTCACATCGGGGCAATAAACCGCCCCTGCAGCCGTGAGCAATCTCGTCCGCTCCTCTTCCGTAAGTTCCGCGAGCAATGCACGGTCATGCGCTGCCTTTTCCAATATCTCGGCGGCGGCCTTCAACTGCGCGGCGGCCTGGCCGGCACTCCCGTGATTGTTTTTATGGGCGGACATTCGTTTTGGACGCGCAGGATAGCAGCCAGATTCCTACTGGGCGAACGAAAAGCAAGCCAGGTAGAGTGCCAGTTTGAAACCTTATGCTGATTCTTTTCTGAATTCGTCCAACAAAACAAAGAACTGATTGAAGGCATCTGAATCACTCGCGCTCTTTTCTTGGATCATATTAGCCCACCCTGATGTGGACTCAAAAAAACCTAGACGGTGCGCTACCCAATCGTGAAACCGGTGAAAATCCGCTGCGTCTCGCAAAGAAAACCCAACACGCCCAAGGCCAGCAGCGTAAGCGCAAATAAACATATGAAGCCGGACAATAGATGGTTCAATAATAAACATAGCCGGCCTCTTGCGAATGAGATTGAGCAAATCATAAATGCTTTCCTCAAGTTCTTTAGGGTCGGATGCATTCATTGTCTAAACTTTAAAAAATTGTACCTCATCAGCCAAGAAATCAATTCCGAAGGTTGACAATCTCCTCCAAACTCCAAACGTTGTCTCGGGCTCCAGCTATCTATAACTGCCGCACCTTGACGCCGATGGGCAAAAGCGACAGACTTGCTGCGCATATTTGAATCAACACGAATTATCTCATGCCAACCAAGACCATCATCAAACCCGCAAAGTCACCCGCCGCCGTCGGCCCTTATAATCATGCTGTTCGTATTGGCGACCTGATGTTTTGCGCCGGACAAATCCCCATCGATCCCAAGGATGGAAATCTGATCGTCGGTGACATCAAGGCACAAACCGATCGCGTGCTGCAAAATGTGAAAGCGATCCTGGACGACCAAAAACTGACCTTTGGAAACGTGGTGAAATCCACTGTTTTTTTGACGAACCTCGCTGATTTCGCCGGGATGAACGAAGTCTACTCGAAGTATTTCACTGAAAATTTCCCCGCGCGCTCGACGATCCAGGTCGCCGCCCTCCCCAAGGGCGCGAACGTGGAGATAGAAGTGGTCGCGCACTTCTAATGCCACTGGGAATCGACCTTTTAATCGCGCTGCTCATCGGCGGCGTCCTGGGATTTTTCTGTGGCTGGTTGAAATGGAGCGGCAAAAACACCGATGCCCGGTTGGAAATGGAGTTGCGACAGCAGATCACGCAGCGTGAATCGGAAGTCGAAAAGTTACGCGTCCAGTACTCTGAGGCCGGCAATGCACATGCCGCGGCGGAAGCCAGGCAGGCCGCGGCGGAAAAGTTGTTGGCGGAACAAAAATCTTTACAGGACAAAGCGCTGGCCGATTTGCGTGAGGCGTTTCGAGCCATGAGCGCGGAAGCGTTGAAGCAGTCTGCCCCAGAGTTTTTGCGGCTGGCCGAACAGTCATTCGGAAAATTCCAGGAGACCGCCAAAGGCGATCTCTCCCAGCGCCAGGAAGCGATCAAAACCCTGGTCGAGCCGCTCAAACAGCAACTGGAAGTCTACCAACAGCGCTTGCAACAGAGCGAAACGACCCAATCCTCGACCCTGGGTGAAGTAAAAAAACAATTGGAACTGCTTTCCCAACAAAGCCAATCGCTGGCGCAGGAAACACAACAGTTCCGAATGGTGTTAAAATCAAACCAGGCGCGCGGCAAATGGGGGGAGGAGACGTTGAGGCGTGTCGTCGAAGCGGCAGGCATGAGCGCCCATTGCGATTTCACAGAGCAAACCCAGGCCGGAGAGAATCGTCCCGACCTGGTTGTGCGCCTGCCGGGCGAGCGCGTCATCATCGTGGATGCAAAAGTTCCGGATTTTGATTTTCTCAATGCGCTGGAGACGGCGGATACGACCAAACGCGGGGAATCGCTCGCCGTGCATGCGCGTAAACTCAAAGAAACTATCCGCGCGCTTGCGGATAAAAACTATCCGGGCCAATTTAAAAATGCCCTGGACTATGTCGTCTTGTTTTTGCCGGCAGAATCCCTGTTCAGTGCAGCGCTGGAAGGCGACCGCGATATCATTGTATGGGCGGCGGAACGACAAATTTTATTGGCAACCCCGGCATCGCTGATCGCGCTCTTGCGGTCAGTCGCGGTGAGCTGGCAACAGCATAAACAAACGGAGAACGCGCAAAAGATTGCCGAAGCCGCCAAGGAGTTATTTTCACGCGTCTGTGTCTTCACGGAACACTTTGAAAAGATTCGCGATGGGCTGGCCAAAGCCAACGATGCGTTTGATCGCGCCGCATCAAGTTATCAGTCGCGGGTCCGGCCGGCCGGTGAGAAGTTGACCGAACTGGGAGGCACCGTCCCGGAAAAAGAATTGGCCGATATACAGCCGTTGGATGCGACCTTGCCCCGTCCAACACCCTAAGACCGGCCACCGGTTCAAGCCGAGACTGCGTCCGGAAATTTGGTGGACGATTGAGAGCGGGCCAATGCCTTGGTAATGGTGTTGACCAGGGTCGAAACATCGTAAGGTTTCAACAGCACACAATCGGAGTCCTGAAGACTGCCATTACTGAATCCGGCGCTGTATCCGGTGGAATAAATGACCGGCATGTGCGGTTCATCGCGCAAAATACGCGCAGCGAGTTGCTGTCCGCTTAATCCGCCGGGCATCACCATATCGGTCAACAAGAGATCAATTTTACCCCGATGCTGCTCCCATAGCACCAACGCCTGCGGTCCATCTTCGGCAACAATCGTACGACACCCAAGGTGTTTCAAAATCTTTTCCGCTGTTTCCCGGACAATCGCTTCGTCTTCAACCAAAAGAATGGTTTTGGAAAGAGACCCGTTCTGGAGGGTTGCAAAAGATTCCGGGGTGGAAGAAAATTCGGCTACGCTATCTGCCACCGGCAGAAAAATTTTAAACACCGAACCGACTCCCGGAGTGGATTCCACCTCGATCCAACCCCGATGTTGTTTCACGATGCCATAGACGGTAGCCAATCCCATCCCCGTCCCCTTTCCAGTTTCTTTGGTGGTAAAAAATGGTTCAAAAATTTTTGCGCGCATGGCCTCATCCATCCCCACCCCTTTGTCGGCCACGCTTAGCCGGATAAATTTTCCGGTCACCGCGTCGGCAACTCTCGTTTTGTATTCCTCATCAATTGTCACCGCCTCCGCCGAGATGGTCAGCGGACCGCCCTGCGGCATCGCATCGCGCGCATTGACCGCGAGGTTGATCACAATCTGTTCAAAATTGACGGCGTCGGCAAACGCAGGCGGCAGATTCTCCGGGGATTGAATCTTAAGAGTAATCGTTTCACCCAAAACACGGCCCAGCATCTTGCCCAGGGTTTCCAGCGCCACGGACACATTGAGTGGATGGCAATTCAACATTTGTTTGCGGCTAAAGGCCAACAGTTGTCGGACCAAAGATGCGGCCCGGTTGGATGCCCGGCAAATTTCCTGGAGAGAGTCCCGAAGCGGTTCGGGCAATTCTCCTGAGTGCAATTGAAGTTCTGCGTGGCCTTGAATCACGGTGAGAATGTTATTGAAATCGTGCGCCACCCCGGCGGCGATCTGCCCGACAGCCTCCATTTTCTGTGCCTGACGCAATTGCTCTTCCACATACAGTCGATGCGTAACGTCCTGGATGGACATCAAATAATGTGGACGATTTTCCAATTCAAAGATCTCGGTGGAGATCAAGACCTGTAGATTTTTTCTCTCATTCGTACGGAGCGTTCCTTGTAAATTAGAGACCGGATGATGATCGGTGGTGGCATGCAGGATTTCCTGCAACAATTTCAGGTCTGGAAACAGGTCCAATTCCACATGAGTATGCCCCAGGACATCGTCGCGACGATAGCCGGTCAGTTGCAAAAAGTGGTCATTGACGTCGACATATCGCTGGTCGGCAGCGCTTTGAAGCGCCAATGGAATCGGGCTGGCGCGAAACGCTTTGGCAAAACGCTCTTCAGAGCGACGCAGTGCCCCATTAGCCTCTTCCAGATTTTGCGTCCGGGATTGCACCAGTTTATCCAACTCTTCAATGTGTAACCTCACCTGGCGGGACAACAACCATTTGCGAGTCAAGGAGTGGGCCAATTGAAGGACTTCAACAGCTTCAAAAGGTTTTCGGAGTATGACCAGATTATCGGAATATCCGAGTTTTGACATCATTTCCGACCAGGAATAATCCGAATAGGCCGTGCAAATGACCACCGGAAGCTCTGAAAATTTCTCCCATATATGTTTCACAGTCTCGATTCCATCCCAACCCGGTGGCATCCGCACATCTACAAATGCCAGCGCATACGGACGGCCTTCCGCAACAGCTTGTTCAACCATCCTCAATCCTTCCTGCCCCTGAGAAGCGCAATCGATTTCATATACAGTCGCGGGAACTGCCGCGGGCACCGCCGAACGACCAAACAACAACTCTTCCGCAGCTTGAAGTGCGAATTGAGAGTCCTTTGGCGGAGCCAGGATTTTTCGAAAATCAGAATGAATGGAGGGATTGTCGTCGATGACCAGAAGACGATTTGCAGATGGAATAAGTGCGTTACTCATAACTCTGGCTTAATCATGATTTTAACATTGTTGTAACCTGTTCGCAAGTTTTCAGCGCCACGGGTAATTCCAGGATAAAAGTCGCCCCGCGGCCGATACCCTCGCTGAAAACAAAAAGCTGGCCGTCCATTTCCCTGGCGGCGTTCGCGCCGCTGTGTAATCCGAACCCGTGACCGTCAGCGCGAGTGGTAAAGCCGAGCATAAAAATGCGCTCCAGGTTTTCCGGGGCAATGCCGACACCGGTATCAGAAATCTCAAAGTGCACACGTCCATTACCGACGTTTTGGCGAATGCATAACGTAACGCGCTTCTCGGGAGATTTATCCAACGCGTATTGGGCGTTGCTCAATAAATTAACGAGGATTTGCAGGACCTTGTGCCGGTCAGCAAAAAGCTCTGGCGGATTTTCGTATTGGCGCACCACTTTGATGCCACGTCGTTCGTAAGCGTCGCGGTTGATTTCAAAGGCCTCTTCCAGGATCTCGACCGGACTTAAATTTTCCGCGACGGTAGAATTTTTGGCGTAGTCCTGTTGGAGGGCCACGATCGCCTTGACGTGGTCGATCTGTTTCACAAGCGAGCTCACTTCCTCCTGTAAATTTTTCCGGCTTTCAATCATCACGCCCGCCAGGTCACGCAAATAGCCCGGCAAAGCCCGCCCCCGGGGATCTTCGGTGAGAAAGTGAACGGGATCACCATTGCCTTCGTTCAACAGCGCCACCGCTTTGACCAAATTTTCTATCCGCAAATTTTGAACAGAATTGCCGATCACCGAGGCGGAAACATTGACGCTATTCAGGACATTCCCGACGTTGTGAAGAACGCTGGTAGCCATTTCCGCCATGCCGGCCTGGCGCGAGGCGACGATGAGCCGGCCCTGGGCTTCCGAAAGGCGTTCATGAGCCAGTTCCTTGGCTTTAACCTGCTCGCTCAACTCGCGAGTGCGTTCATGCACGCGTTCTTCCAATTTATCGCGGGAGGTTTTCAACTCGGTTTGAGATTGCAACAATAGTCTGTTTTGCCGCCGGGTTTGGAATGCCCATAACAAAATGACCAGGATGACTAACAGTGCGCCGACCAATACCCACAAAAGCCGGGACGGCGTCCACCACGGTGGCGGCCTTAGCACACGAACATCTTCACCGCTACGAAGGATCAACTGGAACGAATGTGGATTGCCATATTCGTCACGCTGAATCCGATAGACGCCTGTCAGAACAAGCCGGCTGCCCAATTGCAACTGATCCCATGCCACCGTTGACGGTTTGTCGAGGACAGCCTCAAATATTTGGTGCCCGGATTGGATGACAAAATCTGTTTCCTCCTGCTTATCCACCACGTCCAACAGGTCTCCCTCTGAACGTGTCAGCAGGCCGTCGAATTCTTCGGTGGTTGATGGCGCAGTTGGGAATGCCACCGGGACAGGCTCAGAGCCGGACGCAATGCGTCGATATACCGCCTCGCGCAATAAAAAGTTTCCGCCCTCCATGCCACAAAAACCGACTACTTCAACACGATCACCGGGTCGGAGTGTGTTGGTTTGTTCGCTTAATGCGTACAGACTACTGTTACTATCCTGCAAGTAGAGATAATGGCCGGGAACCGCCAGCGTCACTGTCCCTGAGGTGCGCACCCGTTGATTTAGTGTGTTGAAAGGATTGAACTCCCGCAGGTTGGCCAATGGTCGCATCGGCAGCGCAAATACGTCTGCAGGAGGAGATTGCTCAATTTGCACATCACTGACCTCGGGAGACCAAATTTCGACACCGGTCAACTGATGGCGGTCATTTGCATCGGCTACGCAGACACCTTTGACCAAAATCACGGAGCCTTGCACCGTTTCCAAACTGCTGTCCCGGGGTATGCGCGCCTTAAATCCACCACTGGAGGCAACAAGTTGCAACCAGATGGAATTGGTCGCATCATTGATCTTGCGAACATATCCGCGCATTTGGATCCAGTGTCCGTCTTCAGAGCCGGTCATCGCTTCATCGACACTTACCAATGGAGCGTCCGGCAGACTCGTGCTCCCGGTCTGATTCACTACGGCATTGGTGATGACTGGCGCAAATTTTCCCCGCACGGCGATGCCATCAACTTTGACGACCATACCAACTCTCATTGCCCGGCTGTTTTCGAGATTCGATTGCATCACACGAATGCCCCCGCTGCTATCAAGGACATAACAATACCTGGCAGCCCTATCCACCCAGACTACCACTCCTTGAAGATCGACCGGCGGATGAGTATCCAGATCCTCCCCTTCCAGTCCGCAAATCTGTGCCGCCAGATGCAATCCCATTTGATTCGTTGAAAAGGCCGCCTGATTTAAAGCCACTCGAAACAAGCCATTTTGTAATATATAGTCGATCCCTTGTAACGACGGATAGCCGATGGCCTCAATTCGGTCACCCATTTTTAATACCTGTTGTTGTTTGGTCAAAATACGGATTTGCCCGGTGGCATCCCAGATCGTCACTTCCTGCCCGGGTTGCTGGCTGCGCACCACTCCTTGGATCCGTATCAAGGCATTAGGGTTCGCCGAAGCAAAGTTTTCCGAATCAGTCAGGGGAATTGACGATGTTGAAAATCGCTCATCGCTCTCCAGCGATCCGATCGTAGTGATGCCATTCAAACCCGGCGGCCAAAGCGTGATGGTTGCCACTTTGCCGACGATGTCGAATGTTTCGGTATAAACACCCTTGATCCGGACAAATTTGCCGACCAATGACGGCATTGGGGCATTCGTGCCAAGAGGGACATAGGCGACCAGATTGGCATTTTGAGCCAATAAATTAAGTTGCAAAATATTCCCCGAAGCCAGCGCCTGCGAATCCACCAATGCCTCGATCTCCACCATGTGCCTATCCAGGTCAGTTGTGTCAAAGAGACGCCCATCGGCAGAAATACTCGGAAGCGAATTGGATTCAGACAGGATTGTTATAGAAGTTTTGTCCCAAACAAATTCCTCATTGACCGGGAGGGTCAGGCCCTCCAACAAAACTTTGTCCCCGCTTTTCAGCGGAACGGGGATTCCTCTCAACGGCAAAAAAGTGTCCTGGTTGTCCGATTGTCCCCAAAAAACACTCCATGCGGGGTTGCAGACATAAATCAGCAGTTCTATCCGCGCATGATGCACTTGGTTTTTTTCCTGGGTGGGAAGGCCCCAAAACTGGCCCAGATTGGTGATGATTGTAGGGCTGACGACTCCAGACGCTTCCGGGGCGGCGAATGTTTTTGGAACCTCCAATAAACCAATCGCTGCCGTCAAAATACACCACGCTCTTGGAGCAGAGCGCCAAAATTTAAGAAAAGGAGACACTTTGCCAATCCGGGTATAACCCTATTATCGGCTGAATTTGACAAGACTCAAGGGGAATAAAAAAGCCGGAGAAATTCTCCGGCTTTTTTGAAAGACTGGCGGCGACCTACTCTCGCGGAAGCTATACAACCACTACCATTGGCCCAGCAGTGTTTGACGGCCGTGTTCGGAATGGGAACGGGTCGGACCACCGCGGCATTGCCACCAAATTGTTTTGCACGCTTTTGACGTGCTAAATTAAAAGAACGTACCCGAAACGGACAAACCGGTCCGGCGTTTCTCTGAAAACTACACACAGGGGAAACAATTGCAGAACACTCTACAATTCGCGAGTTGAAATTGCATTTCCAATAAAGGAAAAAGCAATCAAGCCGCACGACCGATTAGTACCAGTCAACTGAATGCCTCGCGGCACTTACATTTCTGGCCTATCAAACGGGTAGTCTGCCCGTGGTCTTTAGGGAGCTTACGCTCCGGGAAACATTATCTTGGGATGAGCTTGGCACTTAGATGCTTTCAGCGCTTATCTCTTCCGCACATGGCTACGCAGCGATGCCCCTGACGGAACAACTGCCACACCAGAAGTGCGTCTAACCCGGTCCTCTCGTACTAAGGTTAGAACCCCTCAAGTTTCCTGCGCCCACAGTGGATAAGGACCGAACTGTCTCACGACGTTCTGAACCCA
>DASXDM010000026.1:0-2756 GCA_036490655.1 Verrucomicrobiia bacterium
AACAGGTTCCCTGCTCAATTTCAGATCCGGATATGAATTACCTCTCACTCCACACGCCGGTTAATTGATTTTGCCGTTGCCTGGTAACAGGGGAGATGCATAAGTGTGAACTATCGAACTTTAATCCTTCCCAAAACGCTCATCATTGTTTGTGCCGCCGCCTTCGGTTTGACCCTGCCATGTGTTCGTGGTGATTCAACCGAAGCCGCCGCGCGTTCGTCGCCGGAGTGGCTCCGTGATGGCGTCATTTACGAAATTTTCCCGCGCGATTTTTCTAAAGCCGGCAATCTTGATGGAGTCACGGCAAAGCTCGATGATTTGCACGAATTGGGCGTAAATATCCTTTGGCTCATGCCCATTCAACCCATCGGTGAAAAACTCCGTTCCGGAGAATTCGGCAGTCCCTACTCGACCAGGGATTACTACGCGATCGATCCTGGCTGTGGCACGGCTAATGACTTCAAAAAATTAGTGGCCGGGGCGCATCAGCGCGGAATGAAAGTCATCATGGATTTGGTGGCCAATCACACCGCCTGGGACAGCGTGCTGATGACTCATCCGGACTTTTACAAACACAATGCCGGCGGAAAAATTATTTCCCCCGTGCCGGCCTGGACCGATGTCGCCGCTCTGGATTATCGGAACCCGCAATTGCGGCGGTATATGATATCCATGCTCAAATATTGGATTCTCACCTATAACATCGACGGGTTTCGCTGTGATTCGGCCGGAATGGTGCCGACGGATTTTTGGGAGCAGGTCCGCCGGGAACTCATGAAAACCAGGCCGGATATCATTATGTTGGCCGAGGCCAGCAAACCTGAATTGCTCACGAACGCTTTCGATATTGATTATTCCTGGCCGATGCTCGGTGCGGTTGATGACGTGATTATGAAAGGCGCGCCTGCTTCGGAAGTGCGCCAGTCGTGGAACGACAGCCTGGCTCAATTTCCCAAAGGCGCCCTCCATCTGCGCATCTCCGATGATCACGATGAAATTCGCGCGGTCAATCGCTACGGTTACCAGGGTGCCCTCGCCGCCTCCGCCCTGATGTTTACCCTGGATGGGGTGCCGCTCCTCTACAATGGTATGGAAATTGGCGACGCCAACGAAACCTGCGGAGGCTTCTTGTTCAGGAAAATCAGCATCGCCTGGCAAACTCCCCGGCGTCCTGAGTGGCGTTCCACCTATCGTGACTTGATTCATCTTCGGCATCAGTATCCGGCGCTCTGCGATTCGCCCGTGGAATGGGTGCAAAATACTGATGAGAAACATCTGGTCAGCTTTCGCCGCGTGGATGACAAAGATGATTTGCTCGTGCTGATCAACTTTTCTCGTCAACCGGTCACTGGAAAAGTGGTTCTCGACACGCCGGATCGTTTTAGCCGCGTAAAAATCTCGGGCGTGACCGATTCGGACGACGTCTCATTGCCAAACGTTCATCTGAACGGTTTCGAGTGGTGCATTTTTCATCGCCCGGCGGCTTCGTCACCGCCATTGGCGGAACGAGGGACGAAGGAAAACGCCAACAACAGTCCGAATGCGCCTTAAAAACATTCGCAGGGCGTTTACGCTGGTCGAACTCCTGGTTGTGATCGCCATTATCGCAATCATCGCTGCCGTGCTCTTGCCGGTGCTGAGCCGGGCGCGGGCAAAAGCGCAGCAGATTTACTGTCTCAACAACCTGAAACAGTTGCAGTTGGCCATCGTCATGTACACGAATGATAACCATGAAAAGTTTCCGGAAAATCCGGGCGCAGGCGCTTCGCTCCAGTCGTGGGTGGCAGGAGTCATGTCCTGGGATAATGCCATCCAACCCAACCTGCAAAACACAAACACACTGCTCTTGGCGGAGGGAGAACTCGGCCCGTATGTTTCTCAATGTGTCAGTATTTTCAAATGCCCCGCCGATACCGTCCTCGGGGCCAAAGGACCGCGCGTGCGGAGTGTTTCGATGAACGGTTTTGTGGGCGACGTCAGCAACATCGCCAACTATATTTCCGGACAGGTTTCCCACAACTGGACGCGGATATTGAAAACCAGCGATCTTAAGCTTGGCCCGGCCAACACGTGGGTGGTGCTGGACGAATGTCCGGACAGCATCAATGATTCTTTTTTCGCGGTGCAGATGCAATCCGGTGGATCGGCGGTATGGACTGATGTGCCCGCATCCACTCACAATGGCGCCGGTGGATTTTCTTTTGCCGACGGCCATGTCGAACTCAAAAAATGGCTCGATGGGAATAGCAAGGCCCCGGTCCGGCGGTTGTCGCCCTGCCCGGACAATAACTTGCACACGGCAAATGATCTGGCATGGCTGCAACAGCGAACCACCTCCCAGTAACCAGAATGGCGATGCACATGAAAACCCTTTGGAAAATCCGGCCCTGGGTTTTGTTGTTCGCCCTTCTCGGTCTGGAAGCGTCTGCCGTGGCCCAGGTCCCCGTCGACGGGACCTTGAATTATTCGGAGGGTTACGGCAGTCCATTGACCACTCAGACGATAAATACTGGATTTGGCGACAATGGCTCGGATACCAGCGGCCGGTCCAGCGGTGGCTCAGAACTGGATGCCGTCTATGGCGTGGTTGATAATGGCTATCTTTATCTCTTTATCGCGGGCAACGTCGAGGCCAACGGTAACAACATCAATGTGTTTATCGCGGATGGGCAGTCCGGCGGCCAGCAGGTTCTCGAAATCGGGGGTTCTGCCGCTGAACAAACGATGAATGGTTCATCGTTCAGCCCGGGCTTCAA
>DASXDM010000027.1:0-16120 GCA_036490655.1 Verrucomicrobiia bacterium
GGGCGAGACTCCGTCGAGCCCTGACTAAATTCCTCTCTCCCCACCCGGAACCGGAGGGTTGAGCTCCGCGAGACCCTGAATAAACCCCATAGCCGCATCGCGGCGTCCGAAAATAGCCCGCAGTTTTAACTGCGGATAAAACCCCGGCACCGACAAAGCCCCACCGGGGCGGCAGAATGAAAAAGTGGACCTGTCTATTGATGGCAGGACGTCCCGCGACTGCGGGATGCGCGCCGCCCATTTCAAAACTCCCTGTGCTAGCGCCGTCGGCGCGACATATTTGTAGAACTCGCTTCCCCGATCCGACTTCCCTCGCCCCCCTCGGGGGAGAGGGATTGAGGGTGAGGGGGCGACGTTAATAACGATAGGTCGATCAATGGCCAGTCGTGCTACGACCTCGCGAGCCGACCTTGGACGTTGGACATTGAATGTTGGATGTTTTTCCAGGCAGGACGTCCCGCGACTGCGGGATGCGCGCCGCTCTTTCTTCTGCATTTCCCCCCAGGTAGGGCGCGTCACTCCGTGCGCGCCGCACATTTCAAAACTTCCCGTGCTAGCGCCGTCGGCGCGATATATTTGTAGAACTCATTTCCCCAGTCCGACTTCCCTCGCCCCCATCGGGGGAGAGGGATTGAGGGTGAGGGGGCGACACCAATAACGATGCGTCGAGCAATGGCCAGTCGTGCTACGACCTCGCGAGCCGTATCTGGCCGCGCTGAAAGCGCCACACCATCGTAGCCGAGGGCAACGCCCTCGGTTGGAAGGATTAGATTTTCATTCGCCCTGAAAGGGCAATCCAAAAAACTCAATGTTTGGCTTGGCGCACCCCTACAGGGTGCAAATAATCGGGCGATCCCATTCCGAGGGCGTTGCCCTCGGCTACGATGGTTCAGGCCTTTGGCCTGCTGATTTTCTTCATTCTTAATTCTGCATTCCCAAAATCCTGTCCATTCTGTTCATCCTGTCTAAAGTTTTCAGTTATTGCCCAAACGGATTCCTGTGTTTCAGCAAATAAATCACCACCCCCACGCAGATAAAAAAAATCAGGAAACCGGCGACGGTGATGGCCGTCCTCAAAATTTTGGCGCGCTCATGGACCCGCGCCGTTTGCGCCTTCTCCGAATCCATAAGCCCCGCAAATTTGGTACTCAGCGCCTCGGCAACGGCATCTTCATCCTTCAATTGAAACGTCAGCCAGGGTGAACCGGTCGCCTTCCATGCCTCCGGCAGGCGCGCTAGCAATTCCGCATTGGCCGGCTGGAAACCCCAGCGCGTCCAAAACGGCGAACTTTCCGTCGTCCAGATCCGGAACACCCCATGATTGGCGGCCAACGTTTGCAGGCGGTCCCAAAACAATTCCCGCGCCGCATCCGCCACCGAAAAATCCGAAAACCCCTCGCCATAAAGCAGAGCATATTGGCCCGAACATTGGATCCCGATCGCGCCCACAACCGTTCCCTCCGGCCCTTCCGCCACCTGGAACTCATTCAACCGTTTTTCCAATTCATCCGCCGGCAACCGCATGGAAGCCCAGATTGCCCGCAAAGCGACCAGATCTTCCACCGTGGCACGACGGATACGCAGATGAGCCATCCCGCGAAGGTAGGATTCGCCTGACAAAATGGAAATGCGAAAATGAGGTAGGGCGCGTCACTCCATGTCGCGCCGAAGCTTTGCGTAGGCGGACGTGCGCGCCGCGTCTCCATTCTGCATTTCCCCCCAGGTAGGGCGCGTCACTCCGTGCGCGCCGCGTCTCCATTCTGCATTTCCCCCCAGGTAGGGCGCGTCACTCCGTGCGCGCCGCATCTTCATTCTGCATTTCCCCATTGGTAGGGCAAGCAATGGCCAGTCGTGCTACGACCTCGCCGGCCGACCTTGGACGTTGGACGTTGGATGTTGGACGTTGGATGTTGGACGTTGGACGTTGGATGTTGGATGTTTTCCAGGTAGGGCGATCCCGCGCTGCGGGATGTCGAGCCCTGAAATTCATGATCGGGCGTTGTCACTTCATCTCCTAATCCTAATCTTAATCGGTCGTCAATCCCTGAAATTCATGGTAGGGCGTTGCTGCCGCGATGCCGGTTCAATTCCCCCTCCCCATCTCGGTTTGCTCCTGTTAATTTCGCTATTTGCTATTGGTTATTGGCTATTCACCTTGGCCTCGCGCCCACCACAAACTTCGTGCCCTCTCTTTTAATCCGGTCTCTTTATTTCATTTCCCAAAGCGCTATCGACTGACGGATGATTTCGTCCAGTTCAGCCTTCGTTTCACCGCTACCGAAGGTGAACGTGCCGGTAAGATGTTTCCAGTCTTCCAACGAAAGGCCGTAAAGTTCGCGGGCAATGAAAGTTTCCAGCGTGGCGCGCTCCTTCACCTCGCGAGGATTTTTCAACAGTTTCCCGGCAAAATCCGCCAGCTTCTTTTTCTGCACGCCGGAAAGTTTTGGAATGGGCATCTCGTAAAGATAAAATAAATTCACATTCGCTGAGATTTTGCTGCGGATGTAAAAATTCAAGACGAGTGAATTCAACAAACAAACCACCGCATAAATCGTTTCTTGGGGAACGGGAATCTGATCGAGCTTCCCTTTCTTATCAATCTCATAATCGAATGGCGTCAAATAATTCAACGATTCGCCAAGGCATGTTTCCCTATCAACAATCGCAGAAATTAGTGTGCGCTCATTCGTTGAACTCCCAATTTTTCGATAGACTAATCGCGGCGCTTCATAATGCAGCTTGAATTTTTTCCGCTTAAATAACTTATTCAGAAAATTGGCGAGATCTTCTTTCCCGGCCGGAACTTTTTCGCCCTCAATGGTCTTTACATCAGTCTCGCGAACAATCTGCGCAAGCCGGAAAATCTCTTTGCGCAGCAGTTCTTCGCGCGCTTCTTTTTCCAGGACATAATAATTTGCTGGAGTGAAATGATTATCGAATTGATGAATCATTTTGCCTTCAAAAAGCGGCATCTGTCCTGCCGACGCTTTTTTACCCTCTGCTTTGTGAAAGAAATGCGCGTCTTCGGTGATATGGAATTCGCGTCGGAATGGATGCCCTAAATCTTTAAGCAAAGAATGCTTGCCTCGAATTTTGACGCAAAGTTCGTAATCACGCTCAGAGCGAAATTCCATGATGCCAAAATTCTCCGGCGAAAATCGCCGCACCATTTCAACACTATAATGAATTGGCGGGGCAAAAATATCTTTTGGGTCGTGAAGATAAAATCGCGCTGCAAAGACATGCTGATCCGAAGGTTTTTCACCTTTGATGACCTTGAAAAAGCCGAATTTGTAGCGGCTGTCCACGTCGGGGAAAATATGTTTTGTTCGTTCCTTGCCATTTACAATTTCGTCATAGCCGCGATTTTCAAAGGAAGTCAGCTCTTCGAAAGTGTTTTCATGCGTCACCCAGCGACGCAAGTCAGCACAACCCTCATCCGTCTGCAACCCCGACGGCACGAGTAGCGAAAGCCGCCCGCCATCACGAATGAGATTCAGATCGCCTTCAATAAAAAGCTTCCAAAGATTCCAATCGCCAGTGCCTTGTTTGAAGAAACGGCGACCAAGATATTCTTTGTATCGGTCAAACCATTCCTGATGTTCCCTCCACCGTTCAGCAAGAGCTTTGTCTTCTTTTAATTTTCCGCTGAACCATTTGTCAAAATCGGCGCGATCAAGGGAGAGCTTTCCGATTTTGGCAAATTCTTTTGCGACAGGTTTTACATTTTCCCACGGCGGATTGCCGATGATACCGTCGAAACCGGAAATCTTTCGCGCCTTGCCATCGGGCGCGAACCAGCATGGCCAGAAATGAAGCGTAAAACCGGCAGGCTCGCAGGGCAGATTTTCGCCCTGGAAATGCTCGACGAAATCCGCCCGGATTTTGTCGCGCAAGGCGAGCGCTTCTTCCAGCGGTTCATGCAGCATCGGATTTGCAATGTACCGGTCGCGAAGTTCGGACAGTTTTTTCAATTCAGCCTTGTGGTAATCGGCCAGCCACGTTGTCTGTTTTTCCAATTCCACGTCCACCAATGAATCGGCGCAGTGAAAATTCAGTTCGAGATTCGGCAGGATTTTGACCACGTCGGTCTTCAATTCGCGGTAGTTGTAATCGGCGGGCGAGAGTTTGACGGCTTCCTTCCAGATGTTGGTCTTGGCGACTTCGAGCGCGCCGGAATCCTTGTCCACGCCGTAAATATGGCGGAGAAGGATTTGCGCAATCAATACGCGGCGGTTGTCCAGGTTGTTGCGGCGGCGGAAGGCGAGCGCGGATTCGACATTCGGCGGCAATTCGGCAAGATAGAGTTCTCCATTGTCCGGTTTCAGAATTTTGGCGACCCAGGCGCAGGCGGCATCGATGCGCTGGTATTGCTGCCAAAAAGAGCGCAGGACCTTGATGAGAAACCCGCCGCTGCCACAGGCGGTATCGGCGACCCGGATTTCGGCCAGTTGCGCGAGAAGTTTGTCCGCGCGGGCAAAATCACATTTCTGGCTGCCGACGGCGTCGCAGATTTCATCCACAATTTTTGCGGCCAGGGAATTGACTATCGCGTTCGCCATCGGCCCGGTGATGGGCGCGGGCGTGTAATAAATGCCTTCACCTTTGCGATTGGCGGCAAGGAACATCTCATAGCTCTTGCCAAAGATGTCCTCGTCAATGCGCCGATAATTGTAGTGGACGATGCCACGGCTGAAAACCTGGTCCCAGGTGTTGATGCCCAGGACGAAATTCAACTTGTCACAAAAACGCTGGAGGTTGGCCGGGTCTTTGTCGAGGCGCTCCCAAATGCGCGCCGAGAAAATTTCCGTGTCATAGTATTCATCGAAAAACTCCTCAAATTGGTCGAGAAATTTGGGGACGATGCGATGCGCGCCCTTGGCCTGCCAGTCGCGGGTGTGCCGGGCGTAGGCATCCTGCGTGTAGCGATACGGAACCAGCCCAAAATCCTCAATCGTGCGGGCAAAAACGAGCTTGTTGATGAGCAGGATGATGGACTCGGCGGCCTGGTCGGCGGGGGTCCATTTAACCTTGTCGAATTCGTTGAACCAGATGTTAAGGTCGTCGAAGAATTGCTGTTCGAGTTCCGGCTTGTCCGCCGTGTCTTCCGCGCGTCGCAAAGTGTCCAGCACACTGCGGCTTTCGCGGCACCGGCTGAAAAAGTCCACAAACGGCATTTCGGCGAACGGTTTGTCGTCGAAAAAGAAATCGCGGGCACTAAAAAACCAGGCAGTACGGAGATCGGTGAGAATCAGATATTCGTGGTCACGCAGGTATTTTTTAACCTGGCCAACATGATTTTTAGGATTGGCTTCGTTGCGCCAGACGTTGTCCGCCGATTTGTCGTATTGAAAAAGTGGTTTAAGTTCCAGCGGCAATGGGTCACCCATCCGCTCGGGCAGCATGAAATCCACCCAGCCTTCTCCGCTGCCTACCTGCCGGGTTGGCTGAAATCCCAACACATCTTTGCAAAGAGCCGTGAACAAATCCTCGGCGGCAGTTTCAGGTTTGGCGCCGTTTTTCAAATCGAGCGCGTATTTTTGGATCGGCGCGTAAGGGGAAAGCGGGCGGGCGTCGGGCGCGAGCGGAAGAAACTCGATTGCCTCACGGGATGTTACCTCAGACAGTGCGTTAAGAATTTCCTGGTAGTTCACGATTCAATTCGCCGATGCGAAAGATTACACAGGCGTCGCAAAAATCGCAGCCAAATTTTTATTCTAAATTTTGCAGGCAATTACGTCCCGATCGAGATTAATATCCCTCTCCGTTTTCTCTGTTTGCTCCTGTTAATTCTGCTTTTGCCCGCCCTGAGCCTCGCGCTCCACTCTCATACTTAACGTTCGCCCCCAATCTGCTATCATCGAGACTGATGAATAATGAAGTTAAATTTATAACCGTCGTGCTTATGGAAAGTACTGAATATGACCCGCGTCGGAAAAATCGCTCGTTTGCCTCAACACGTTCGCATCCAACTCAATCGCCGTCTTCAGAACGGTGAACCCGGCAACAAACTCGTCCCATGGCTTAATCAGGACGAAGATGTGCAGGAAGTCCTCGAAGACCTCTTTGCCAGCCGCCCCATCACCAAACAAAACCTTTCGGAATGGAAACAAGGCGGCTACGTGGAATGGTTGAAGAATGAAGAGACCACTGAACGCGTCCACCGCCTGGCCGAACACGCCCGAGATTTGGATCACGCCGCCGGCGACCTCAAAATCAGTGACCGTCTCGGCAGCATTCTCGCCGCTGAGTTGGCTGATGCCGCGTCCAAATTGGGTGAAATCACCGATCCGGAGGTTCGTTGGAAGCGGTTTCGTGAGATTTTACGCGAATTAGCGCGATTGCGTCATGAAGATCATCAGGCCCAGCGCGTCCAAATGGAACTGGAACAGCGGGAAGACGAAGTCCAACGTCAATTCGATGCCGATTGCGAACGTCAGGACGAAGACCTGAAGGAGCGCGCCCGGGACATGCTTACTGCCCCGATGCGGACGCAAGCCATGGCCGAAGGCTTTGGCGGGGGCGCCCATGGCAGAAAAATGGCTGAGATGATTGAGATCCTCAATTCCGGCCAGTCCCTGGAAAAGACGCAAAAAGCGCTCCAATCCCTCAATAAACAGTATGACCTGGACGAACCTGATCCGGCCCAGTCCGGCCCAGTCCAACCACTTTTAACAAAAAAAGGTAGGAAAGGCAGTCCCTTGCCCGCCGCACAACCATCACCCACCGATACGAATCCAGGCCAGTCCGGCCCAATCCAACCCGATCCAGTTTGATCCAATCATTTAAATGAATGAAAACTGATGAATATGCCCTCTCGTATAATCTGTGTGATCTGCGGAATCTGCGGATGAGGAGAACCCCACCGGTTAAAAAATTGATTTTTAGCCGCCACATGGCATTTTTTCAAAAGAACATGGAAACACGAGACCTCCTTAAAGCCCTCAAATGGCGGTATGCCACCAAACGCTTCGATGCCGGCAAAAAAATTCCCGATGATGTCTGGGCCGCCCTGGAGCAGGCCTTGATCCTGACCCCCACTTCCTACGGATTGCAGCCGTATAAGTTCATCGTGATGACGAACCTGGAAAAACGCGCGGAATTGCTGGCGCATTCCTGGAAACAAAAGCAGGTGGTGGAGTGCTCCCATTTTGTCGTCTTCACCGCCCGGACCCGGATGACCGAGGCGGATGTGGACCGTTGGATCCAGCGGCTGGCCGAGGTCCGCGGGCCGGCGGATACTTTAAGCACTTATCGGGGGATGATGATCGGCGATGTCGTCCATGGTTCCCGCGGAAAAATCGCGCATGAGTGGGCGACGCGGCAGACTTATATCGCGCTCGGTAATCTGATGACCTCGGCGGCGGTGCTGGGGGTTGATGCCTGCCCGATGGAAGGGATAACCCCGGCGGAATATGACCGTGTCCTGAACCTGGTGAACAGCGGGTACTCCACGGTGGTGGCCTGCGCGCTGGGGTATCGCTCCGCGGATGACAGCTATGCAAAGGCGCCCAAGGCCCGTTTCAGCGCGTCCGATCTGATCCAAAAAATTTAAGATGCAGCCTCAAACCATCGGCGCTCGCAATCCCGGCTCGACACCCGTCTTCGCCAGGGCTATGACACCACCAGGACTCCGCCCCACCGGGGAACTTTCCCATCAATAAAACACCAAATCACTATGAAAAAAATATTTGCTCCGGGTAACGATTCAATGATGACCAGTTTGGGATTGCTGGCACTCCGGCTGTGGTTCGGCCTGACGATGTGCCTGCATCATGGCTACGATAAAATAAACCATTGGGACAAGATGGCGCCGATGTGGCTGGACCCATTCCACATCGGCCATCAGGCCAGTTTCGCGCTGACGGTCTTTGCCGAAGCGGTCTGCTCGTTTTTACTGGCCCTGGGATTAGTGACCCGGTTCGCGGCGATGGTGCTGGTGATTAATATGGTCGTGGCCTTTACCATGGTCCACAAAGGAGACATAAAAGCCGGAGAATTGGCATTTTTATACCTGGGCGTATTTGTGGTCTTGTTCCTGACGGGCGCCGGAAAATTTTCTTTGGATAAAGCGCTGTTCGGCAAAGGTGGAAAAAGCGCCAGCCCGGCGAAAAAGGGGTGAGTGACAAAAGAACGAAAAGTCACGGCTCGATGGAGTCGCCCCATCGGGGAACGATTAGACCTCAATACCGTAGGCTTTGATCTTGTTGTAAAGCGTCTGCCGGCCGATGCCGAGGCGTTTGGCGGCCTCCAGCTTGTTGCCGTTGCTTTCTTTGAGCATTTGGATGATGGCGTTGCGCTCCACACCTTCCAGCAAGGTGAAATTCGGATCCAGGTCTCCGGAGATCTCCACCGTCGGCGTGGAGGCGATGGAAAGGTCCGAGGCATCCACCTCAACTCCTTCGCACAGCAAAACGGCGCGCTGGATCTCATTTTGCAATTGCCGGACGTTGCCCGGCCAGTCGAACGCGGTCAGCCGATCGATGGCGGCGGGCCTGAATCCGCGGATCTCGCGATTGGCCTGCGCGGCAAATTTTCTCAGGAATGAATTGGCCAGCGGCGGGATATCGTCCGCCCGCTCGCGCAACGGCGGCAGATGGACGGCGATCGCGCTGATGCGGTAGAACAAGTCCTCGCGCAGTTTACCGTCCTTGATGGCTTGTTGCGGCTTGCGGTTGGTGGCGGCGAGGATGCGGCAGTTGGTTTTGTAAGTGGTTTTGCCGCCGACCGGCCGCACTTCCTGGTCCTGCAATACCCGCAGCAATTTGCTCTGGGTATCAATGGGCATCTCGGAGATCTCATCCAGCAGCAGCGTGCCGTCTTCGGCCTGCCGGAAAAGGCCTTCGCGGTCGGCGGTGGCGCCGGTGAACGCGCCTTTGACGGAGCCGAAGAGTTCACTCTCGATCAATTCGCGCGGCAAGGCGGCGCAGTTGATCTTGATGATCTTCCCTTTGTTGCGCGCGCTCAGCGAATGGACGAGGTCGGCGACGACTTCCTTGCCCGTGCCGCTCTCGCCGGTGATCAGGATGGGCGCATCGCTGGGCGCGACGCGTTCCACGGTGCGGATCACATCCTGCATCGCGGCACTGCGAAAGATGGGTGAATTGGCGCCGGACATGGTCTCCAGGGCGCGGCGCAGTGTGACGTTCTCCTCGCTCTGCTGTTTGCGGTCGACGGCGCATTTTACGTCCGCCAGCAATTTTTCGTTCTCGAAAGGTTTGGTAAGGAAATTATAGGCGCCGCGGCGGCCCGCCTCCACGGCCATCGTCACGGTGCCATGGCCGCTCAGGACCATGACTTCAGTCTCGGGCCAGGCTTTCTTGATCTGGGGCAAAAGGTCCAGGCCATCGGCATCCGGCAATTTGACGTCAAGGAGGACGACATCCGGCGGATCTTGCGTGAAACATTGGCGCAAGGCCGCGCCGCTGCCGGCCTGGGCCACGGTGTAGTATTCCTCCAAGATGGAGGCCAGCAGTTCCCGCAAATCCCGCTCATCGTCCACTATCAGAATTTTCGCTTTCATTTTTTTCTCTTCCGCGTACACGCGGCGACAAACCGTGAAAAAATCGCGCGATGCTCGGCGTGCCGGGCCGTCAACCGTTCGGGATGGAATTGGACACTCAATAAAAAGGGCAACAATCGCGCCGCTTCCGGCCGCAACTCCATCGCTTCAATGATTCCGTCCCGCGCCTGTGCGGTGGCCATCAAGGGTTCCGCAGGCCGGACCACCGCCTGGTGATGCGAGCTGTTTACGCCCAAAATGCGCTTGTGGGTGATTTTGGCCAGCAATGAATCGGCTGTCAACGGAACTTCGTGGATAATCTCATTGGGCTTGTCCAGGCGCTGGTGGTTGAGCGCGCCGGGAATCTGCCGCCGGATGTCGGCGACGAGTTTTCCGCCCAGGGCGATGTTCAACATTTGATGTCCCCGGCAAATGGCCAGCAGCGGTTTGCGCTGGCGAAAGACTTCGTCGATCAAAATCAATTCGCGCAAATCGCGACGTCCACCATCGGGTGTGCAAGATACCGTCTTGCGAATCGCAATGGGCATGCCAGTTTCATAAAGCTCGGGGGTGATGTCATCGCCCCCGCTCAGGAGGAGGCCGTCCGCCCGGGCGACAATTTCTGACAGCGTTTGGCGATCCGTGGTGGCGGGGATACTTACGGGTATCCCCCCAGCCTGGCTGACGGAAAAGTCATATTTACATGACAGACTGGAAGACATGTCATGAAATTCGACACCATGCTTTTCAATGCTGGGCGTAATAAAGATGAACGGCGGCTTGGCCATTGAGTCAAAACATAGGGTTTAAGCTCTTTTTTTCCAGCTAAAAACAGCTAAAAGCGGCTTGGCCTGTTTTATGCTAAAGTATAGTCAAATGCGAAGACGCAAAGTCAAACGAAGCGCTGTGTATCATTCGATAAACACCGTTGCTCCAGTCAATCACGTGCTCCGGGCACGAAATGATGTGATGGGTTCGATGGTGATCGTCGCATTGGTGCTGGGTTGCCTGTCAGTGATGCGGCTGATTCTCACCTGCTCGTAAGAAAGTCTGTCAGCTTTGGCGCTGACCGGCCACTGATGAGGTGGTATGATAACGGCCAGCATGACAGCGGTGAAGTAATCAGACGCCCGATGTGTAGCCTAAAGCCGATAAAAAACAGACCTCCTTTTTCCGAAAAAAAACAAATTGGCCAATGGAATTGGAAAAGTAGTTTCTAAATTTTCTCAGCCAGTTCTTCCGCCGGATAGGTCCAAATCTCTGCCAATGTCGGATGGTAATGCGGCATGGCCGCCAGTTCCTGCACCGTCATGCGTTTGGCCATCGCCGCCACAATTTCGTGGATCAATTCGCCGGCCATCGGGCCGACGCATTCGCCGCCAAGGATTTCGCCAGTCTTCGGATCGGCCAGCAATCTCACAAAACCATCGGTGGCGTTCATGATGAGCGATTTGCCGTGGTCATTGAAGGGATAGCTCGCGGAAATGAATTTTACGCCGCGCGCGGCGGCGGCTTTTTCCGTCAGCCCGACATAGGCCAGTTGCGGTTCGGTAAAAACGACTGAAATCAACAACCGGTAATCCACGCGCGCCGAACGGGGCGCGGCGATATTGCGCGCGGCGACCTCGCCCTGGTGGATGGCGATGTGGACGATCTCATATGGGCCTGCGCAATCGCCCGCCGTAAAAATATGGGGCGCGCTGGTCTGCATGAATTCATTGGCCACGATCCGGTTGCGCTCGGTTTTGACCCCGGCGTTTTCCAGGCCAAGCGAGGCCGTATTGGGAGTCCTGCCCAGCGCAAACAGAATTTTTTCGGCGGAAACAGTAGTGGTCTTGCCTTCATGTTCGAAGGAAACCGATTTAAGTTTCCCTTTTTTTCGCGCGCCCAGCAGCTTAGTTCCGGTAAACAACGCAATGCCTTCGCGGCGAAAAACTGTTTCCATCGCCGCCGCCGCGTCCGCATCGAAATCGTGGAGGATATGGGGGCTGCGCTGGATCATGGTCACCTTCACGCCGAAGCGGGAAAAGAATTGCGCGAACTCACAGGCGATCGGGCCGCCGCCGAGCACGATCAGGGAGCGGGGTAATTTTTTCAACGTCAGCGCGTCGTCGCTGGTCAGGCAATCCAAATCGTTCAACTGGCAGAGCGGCGATGAGGCCACCACCGAGCCGGTGGCGATGACAAAGTTTTTTGCCGTCAATCGTTTGCCATTGCTCAATCGCAACGTGTGCGGGTCCAAAAATTTTGAGCCGGCGCGGATGAAGTGAAATTTTTTGCTGTTCAATTGCTGGACGCGATAATCGGCGAAGTCTTTGATCAACGCATTCTTGCGCGCCATGACTTTCTTGAAATCGAAGGAGATCTTCCCGGCATGAATGCCAAAGGGCCGGGAATTTTTCACCAGGTGCGCCACCTCGCCCATATAAAGAAACGCCTTGGTGGGCATGCACCCGCGCAGGATGCACAGGCCGCCCACTTCTTCACCGCCCTCGACGACGACGGTTTTCAGGCGGGCCGCGGCCGCCGTCCGCGCCGCCGCGTAGCCCGCGCTGCCACCACCCATTATCGCCACGTCATAATCAAATCGGCTCATACGATAAAAATGCTCTTTTCAAAAAATATTTTGAAGCATTTTCCGCACAATCCCGTCTATCTGTACGTGGCGCTCATACAATAACAACCATCGATTGAAATAAACTATGAAACTGATCCCGGCGGGTTTTTTCTCCATCCTCTCGCTGTCGGCTTCCGCGGAACCGGCGTTAACCATTTACAATGAGAACTTTGCCGTGATCCGCGACACTGTCCCGCTGGATCTCCACACGGGCGTGAATAACGTAAGTTATTCCGAGGCAACCGCGCATGTCGAGCCGGACACGGTGATTTTGCGGGACCCGACCGGCCGGCATACGATCCAGATCCTGGAGCAAAATTATCGAAACGATCCCGTCTCCCAGGATTTATTGCTATCCCTGTTCGAAGGCAAAACCATCGATTTTGAAGTTAACAATCCGTCCGGCAGCCAGGAGCCGGAAAAAATCATCCAGGGCAAAATCATCCGCAGTGGCTATGTGCCGCATTCTTCGGCCATGCAACAGTATGGTGAAGAATACCAGCAAGCCCAGATGAACATGGTTTCTGAAGCCGGACAGCCGATCATCGAAGTGGATGGCAAAATGCGCTTTGGCCTGCCGGGGCAGCCCCTGTTTCCGGATCTGGGCAACGACACCATCCTCAAGCCGACACTGAACTGGGCCATCCAATCGGCAAACGCGGGAAAATTTGACGCGGAGATCGGTTACCTGAGCGACGGTTTCAGTTGGGAGGCGGATTACAACCTGGTTTCACCGGAGCAAGGCGACGACGTGGATCTGGTCGGTTGGATCACGCTGGATAATCAAAGCGGAAAAACTTTTGAGAACGCAAAAATCAAGTTGATGGCCGGTGACGTGAACCGAGTCCAGCCGCGCAGGGTATATGCACAAGCCGCAATGGGATTCGGTGGAGTGGGTGGCATGCCACCGCCGGTCTCTGAAAAATCCTTCGACGAATATCATCTTTATTCCCTGGAAAACCCGACGACATTGCGCGACCGCGAAACCAAGCAGGTGGAATTTGTCCATGGGGAAGGCATCAAATCCAAAACGATCTATGTCTATGACGGCGCGGACGTGTCCCAATATCCGGGCTGGGATTATGAGACCATCCGCCAAAATCCCGGGTACGGCACCCAATCAAACAAGAAGGTTTGGGTCATGCGCGAGTTCGTGAATTCCAAGACCAATCATCTGGGAATGGCATTGCCCAAAGGCAAACTGCGGTTCTATCGCCGCGATACCGACGGCCAGTTGGAATTTGTCGGAGAAGACCAGATTGATCACACGCCCGCCGACGAAACAATCCGCCTGAATACCGGCAACGCCTTCGATATCGTCGGTGAACGCCGGCAAACGAACTATCATGTGGATGATAACAATCACCAGGCGGACGAGTCATTCGAGATCAAATTGCGCAATCACAAGAAGACGCCGGTGGAGGTGCGGGTCGTGGAACATTTATATCGTTGGAACAACTGGGACATCACCGCCCATTCGGATGACTTTACCAAAACCGATTCGCAGATGATCGAATTCAGGGTCCAGGTGCAGCCGGACGTGGAAAAGGTCGTGACTTACTCGGCGCATTACTCATGGTGACTTTTGGGGAAAAATTATTATCATCACCCCATGAGCGACATCATCTATCCCCGCAGCCCGAGAGAAACCATGGATGGCTGGCATTATCTGCCGCGTTACATCGATAAGATCCGCCTGCATCTGGCGGGTAAATTGCATTCCGATTACACCGAAAATTTTGGCAAGGCTTTTGACGGTTTTTGGCTCAAAGCCGCCGGGGTCACCCACGAACAAATGATCGGGGTGGTGAAGAATTCCATCAGTGACGGCCAGGTGTGTGATTGGGTGCTTCACAATGTCAAACGAAGCGCCGCCGACAAAGAAGCCCATTGGCAGGACGTGCTGAGCCGCCCAAAAGCCGACGATGCCGCGGCCGTGGCGCGCTTGAAAATGCGCAAGGAAAACGCGGGGATCGCGCATCGCGACGACATCAAAATCTTCGTGGATCTCCTCGATGCGGATGAAAAGCGGATCTGACGAACGCATCAGGACAATTCAGTTAAACGACTTCCTCACCTCTGTCCTAACTTCTGTGAGTCGTAAAACAAGACTTGCCAAAAGTCTGTCCGGCAATAAATCTTCGGTTAGCTCTGCAAAAATACATTTGAATGAGGGATTTGATAAAAGGTCAGAGCGGTCCTGAGTATTTACCTGGGAGTGGGCTTAACAAGACCTCCATTATCTGCGGCAAATCATTCTAAGCCCAACGCATGTCGAGCTTCGGAAAGTTCGATATTTTTCAAGGTTTTTGGAAGATTGCCCTTTTTTTCGATTAGGAAACCACTCACCTCGTTGCGCTCATTCAAATAGGACGCTTCGGAAAAGGGATTCACCCCGAACTGTTCGACATATTTCTCCAAAAGTTCCGGTGGGAAACGGTCCGCCAGTCGTCGATTTTGATACCTGGGAAGATCCTCAAACGCGTAGGGTTCACCACGCTGCTCAAAAACCCACCGTCCGCCGTCATTCGCACACGCAATGGACCGTCGGCTGGTTTGACTGGCTTCCCATACTTCAAAAATTGTGGCCCCATAAGTTCCGCGCGCCCTTCCGTACGTAGATTGAAGCGTATTGCATGTTCGCGTTAACCGAATTGTTGTAGTATGGAGTCTTCGCGACATGACGGCTGCAACTCCATCTGGATCTGAGCCTCGCCATCCATTGTCAAAATATGCAGTCCACTGGCTGCCAATCGCCAACAAAAGTTGCCGATTGATGCTGCCTTGAACCAATGGCAAGAGGTTATTAAATGCTGCATTCAGACCGCATCGTAATGGTGTCTTTTCTTTGGATTGTCCATATTTGAACAAAGCTTCATTTCCCCATCTTAAAAAATCTTCTGTGGTGATACTTAAAGGCGCTTTAATAAGGCCGATTGACGCCGTAATTGGCTCGAATTTGCCATGCAATAAAGAATTCATCAATTCACCACGTGTTGAACCGAAACACCATTCGGATTGTTAGCGCGAGTTCTTACCTCATGAGATGGCCCTCGTCCAGAAGAAGTTGTATCGAACTCATGATGTCGTAGAGCCTCTATACAATCAAAACCGTCCTCTCGCTGTTCCTTCGGGCGAAGGTCAGGATGAAGGGGCGTCCCTCAATCTTCGGCATTGGATGTTGGATGCTTGTCGCACCGGCTCGTCTCGCCATAGCTTCAGCGACGGCGGAAGCCAGGCGAAGGCGGATTGAATGTTTCTTTTGTGCTTTCAGGATCCAATGGCCCATGCCCCTCAATGGTAGGGCGCGTCACTCTGTGCGCGCCGTTCTTCATTGATTATTTCACCTCCGCCCGAACGAATCACTGCTCTTAAAATAAACGTCGTCAAAATAGCGAGCGGAATCAGAAAAAAAGCAAAGCTGGAAAATAAGCTGTAAACCGCGTAGTCAAATCCGGTCTCGAATGGGCTGAATCCATCGGCGACGAAACGATAAGGAACGCCAGTGAATTCTCTGGCTATCCACTGCACCAATGAAACGAAAACACCAAATGCAAATGCCCCAAGCGGTAGTGACAATAGGCCGAATGCGAGTGTGGAACCAAAATTAGACCTCATGAGTAGTGTTCCAAGTGCGAACGAAACCAACAGACCTGCCAACGCGCCTGAAGCAAAAACGGTGACCGTCTCGTCGAGTGAATAAACGAATAGACCACTAATAAGGCCGGGAACAATCGACCAAATCAGTCCACTGATAAATCCAAACATCACAATGCGCAATCTTGTACTCATGCGGCCTACCGTCCAAGAACTGAGCCATGCCGGAACTGCGATGTCAATCCCGCACTGCGAAACGTAACCGGCGTTGGCTCCAGCGCGAGCCTGTGTGAAAACCCGATCCTGTTGAAACTTCTACGCCTGGGCTGCGTCTTAAACAAGCATGAAACATCGCACCGGTCTGGACCGCTCCCAAACGCTCCTCTTTCCTGAATCGCTTGAGG
>DASXDM010000028.1:0-159776 GCA_036490655.1 Verrucomicrobiia bacterium
TGTCGGTGTCGGGATTTTATCCGCAGTTAAAACTGCGGGCTATTTTCGGACGCCGCGATGCGGCTATGGGGTTTATTCAGGGTCTCGCGGAGCTCAACCCTCCGGTTCCGGGTGGGGAGAGAGGAATTTAGTCAGGGCTCGGCATCCGTCTTCGCCAAGACTGCGACGCGACAAGGAGTCTCGCCCCACCAGGGGGAAAGGCAGAAGAAAGAGCGGCGCGCACGGAGTGACACGCCCTACCTAGGGGGAAAGGCAGAAGGAAGAGCGGCGCGCACGGAGTGACACGCCCTACCTAGGGGGAAAGGCAGAAGGAAGAGCGGCGCGCACGGAGTGACGCGCCCTACCGGGGGGAAAGGCAGAAGGAAGAGCGGCGCGCACGGAGTGACACGCCCTACCTGGGGGGAAAGACAGAAGGAAGAACGGCGCGCACGGAGTGACACGCCCTACCTGGGGATGGCTCGGCGGGAGCCTCGCCCTATCGGGGAGCTCAACCTCTGGCTCCCCGAGGATTGACACTTATAGTGAACAGCCCGCAGCATTGACACCGGCGGGATTAAAGCGGTAAATACGTCTCACGCCGCGGGAGTTGCGCATTTGCGGGAAAGTGTCTGCCACCCCCCGGCCATCTGATGATCAAAATCCTGGTAACCGGCGGTGATGGTTTGCTGGCCTTCGCGTTGCGCGGAATCGCCCCGGCCAATTGCGAACTGCATTTTCTTTCGCATCGCGATTTTGACCTGGCCGCCCCGGCCCAGATGCAGCGCCAGCTCGAGGTCATCGCCCCACAAGTGGTGATCAATACCGCCGCCTATAACCTGGTGGATCGTTGCGAACAGGAACGCGATCTTTCCTGGGCCATCAATGCGACGGCTCCGGGGACGCTCGCCAGGATGTGCGCCGCCAAACAGATCCAGCTCGTCCATTACGGCACTGATTATGTTTTCGACGGCAAAAAGAAATCGCCCTACTCAGAAACGGACACGCCCAATCCCCTGAACCATTACGGCGCCGGCAAACTGGCCGGTGAATGCGCTGTGCTCGAAGCTTCGCCCGCGCATCTGGTCCTGCGCGCGAGTTGGGTGTTCGGATGGCATCCCACGCAAATGAAAACGTTCGTCCACACGATTTTGAAGGCCGCGCATGATGGGCGCCCCATCAAAGCCACCACCGACCAGGTTTCAGTGCCCACTTATGCCACGGACCTGGCTCAATGGACTTTTGACCTGATTCGAAGCCATTCATCCGGTCTTTTTCATTCCGTTAACGATAATGGCGTCAGCCGGTTTGATTGGGCAAAGGCCATCCTGGAGGAGATCAGATATCTCCAGATGATTTCAGCCGTTCCTCCGCTTGAGCCGGTTTTAAGTTCTTTCTTTTCTTCCACGATGTGCCGGCCGGATTATACGGCGTTGGACAATCAAAAATTATCGAGGCAGATCGGCCATGCGGCTGGTTCCTGGCGGGTCGGCCTGCGAAAAATGCTCGCGCAGATGAAATGATTTCGGTTAGTTTGGCCGCCCATGTCCACAGCCTGGCAACAAATCGAAGTGCGCGGGATGGCCGACGTGCCGGGTTTGCCCGGCGTGCGGGTCGAAGCGTTGCCGGTCTATCACGATCCGCGGGGCAGTCTTCATGAATTGTTCCGCGCTGACGAGATCCCCGCCGGATTCAATCCGCTGATGGCCTGTTCATCATGGTCGTCCCCGGGAATCACTCGCGGCCCGCACCAACATGTGGGCCAGGACGATTACTTCACTTTTGCCGGTCCATCCGATTTCAGCGTTTATCTGTGGGACGACCGTCCGGGTTCGGCGAAGGCCGCGCGCGGCTGGGTCATCAAGACGGGCGCGAGCGCGCCGTCTCACATCTACGTTCCCCGCGGCGTGGTCCATGCGTATCGGAACACCGGCAATGTCGCCGGGCTGGTGGTCACGGTGACCAGCCTGCTGTTCAAAGGCGAAGGCCGGCGCGAGGCGGTGGATGAGATCCGCCACGAATTAAACCCTGATTCACCCTATCACCCCCCCGAAGCATGATCCAGGAACGCAAGACCTGCCGCACTTGCGGCTCAAAAAATCTCAAGCTTATCCTCGACCTGGATAAGACGGCGCTGGCCAACGATTTTCTGCAGCCGGACGAGGTCAAAAATTATCACACGAGCCTGCCGTTGCGGGTCGTGCTGTGCCCGGATTGTTCGCTGGTGCAATTGGCGGACACGGTGGATCCGAAAATCCTTTATTCGCATTACGCCTATGTGACCTCCACTTCGGCCACGATGGATGCGCACCTGAACAGCCAATGCGCCCATCTGCTGGCGGCGGGCCATCTGGGCGCCGGCTCAAAGGTCCTGGAGATCGCTTCCAACACGGGCATTTTCCTGAAAAAATTCAAAGAAAAGGGCTGCGAGGTCCTGGGCATCGAGCCCGCCTCCAACATCGCGGATATCGCGATCGCCACGGCCATCCCCACGCGCAAAGAATTTTTCAACGCGGAGAACGCCAAAAAGATCAAGGCCGAGTGGGGAACGGCGGACCTCATTCTCGGGCGCCATGTGTTCGCGCATATCGACGATCTGAAGGACCTCATCCAGGGATTGGAAACGATTTCGCACCAGGAAACATTGATCGCTTTCGAAGTCCCCTACCTGGTGGATTTCTTCGAGCATACGGAATACGACACGGTCTATCACGAGCACCTGTCTTATATCCCGGTGCGCGCGATCGAAGCGCTGGTGAAGGACTCGGGGTTCACGCTCGCGCGCGTGGACCATTATCCGATCCATGGCGGCTCGATCCTTTTCCATCTCCGGCATCGCTCCTCGAAAAGCGCGGTCCATTCCAGTGTGCCCATCGCGCTGGAACTGGAATCGCAGATGAAGCTGGGGGCGCCGGTCACGTGGCTGGGTTTTTCCCAACGCGTCAACCATATCCGCGCCGACCTGCCCGCGCTGGTACGCAAGTTAAAGGCCGAGGGCAAACGCATCATCGGCTACGGCGCTTCGGCCAAGGGCAATACGCTGCTCAATACCTGCGGCCTCACGACGAAAGAACTCGATTACATCATCGATAACACGCCGTTCAAGCAGAACAAAGTCGCGCCCGGCTCGTGGATCCCGATCCGTTCTCCGGAGATGTTGCTGAAGGACCAACCGGACTACGCCTTGTTGCTGGCCTGGAATTTTGCGCCCGAAATCATCCGGCGCGAATCGGAATTCCAAAAACGAGGCGGCCGCTTCATCATGCCCATTCCCGAACCGAAGATCATACCGTTTGGATGAAAGGGAAGGGACAAAGACGCGAAATGGACAAACAGATAGATAATTCAGCGGAAGCACCCCCTCACCCTGGCCCTCTCCCCCGAGGGGGAGAGGGAAGAGCAACAGGACGTTTACAATTATTTGAAGGCCAAATTGCGTACGGCAGGTTGGAGGCCGGTGAACATGTCCAAAAAGAACAGGGACCTTTGGAAGGTTTGGGATGAGCACTTCCGCGCCAGGATCGCCCCCGACCGCCAAGGCCACCGCGTCCCCGCTCATTTCCGTCGTGGTCGTCAATTGGAACTGCCTGAAATGGCTCGACCGCTTTTTCCCCTCGCTGGAGCAGCAAACTGTTTTCGGCCAGACGGAGATCATCCTGGTGGACAATACCTCGACGGATGGATCCGCGGAGATCTGCGAAAAAAAGATGGCCGCGTGGCCGAATGGCGTTTTCCTGCAGACCGGCGGCAATCACGGTTTTGGCGGCGGCAGCAATCGCGGCGCAAAGATCGCGCGCGGGAAATATCTTATATTTTTGAACCCCGATGTCTGGCTGGAGAATGATTGCCTGGAAAAATTGTGCTCCCAGGCCGGGACGATGAACCGGCGCGTGGGTTGCCCGGTGGTGCTGGACTATGACACGAACGCCATCCAAACCCGGGGAAGCTCGGGCTTTGATCTGTTCGGCAATGTCATCCCCCTAAAACTGGAAGAAGAACCGATTGAAGTTTTTTCGGTGGGCACCTTCTTTTTTTTCGAGCGCCAACTGTTTGAAAAGCTCGGGGGTTTCGACGATGAATTCTTTCTGTACAACGAGGAGATGGACTTGTCGTGGCGCGCCTGGGTGGCGGGCGAGCCCGTAGCTTTGCTCTCGAGCGGCCAGATCCATCACCAGGCCGCCTCGGCCGGCGATCGTTTTGTGGAAAACCGCACCAGCGGCAAACGGCGTTTCTACGCCAACCGGAACCAATTGCTGACCCTCCTGAAAAATGCGCAGGGGCCGCTGCTGGTCATGGTCCTCACTCAATTGGCGCTGATCACCGCCGAAGCGCTGGCCGGGGCGATCATTTCCCGACAGCCTTCCTTTGTGCGCTGGGCGTTGCTCAAGCCGCTCGCCGAGTGCTGGCGGTTGCGGCGCCATATTGTTGAGCAGCGCAAACGCAATCGCTCTTTTCGCCGCCACGGCGATCTTTGGTTTCTCGGCCATTTCTTTCGATTCAAATTCGGAAGGATATCAGACCTCAAGAATCTTTTTGGCGCGCGGATAAAAATTGATCCGGTCAAATAAAAGGCAGTCGGTGGCCAGAGGCCAGTAGTCTATAGCCTGCACTTATTTACCATCAACCTGCCCGCGGCGGAAAATCTGGATGCCGCCCGGCTTTGTTCGCGAATCCATCTTTGATCCCTTGCATCACTGCGTGGATTTTTTGTTTTCGCCCGTCTTCCAACAGGAAAATCCGGCCCAACTCCAAAATCATCCACCGCAGATCGTGCAAAAGCCAGCCGGGCGCCCCCTGCCAATATCGCCGGTAAAGCAATAACCGGTTTCGGAAGATGTAGTAATAGCGCCAGGCGGTGTGGATGCGGAAGGAGATCGGGAACCCCAACAACCGGCGCGCCTGCTGTTGTCCCAGTTCATGTTCCAGGAAAACGGACGACACGCTTAAGATCTTGAAGCCGCCTTTTTGCACGCGCAGGCAAAAATCCGTGTCCACGTAATCGATGAAGAGCGTTTCATCATAATATCCTGCCGCCTCAAAAATTTCCGCCTTGATCAAGCTGCCCGAGGCGATGGCTCCCACGACAAATGACCATGCGGGCGCGGCGGGGGCATTGGATTTGTCCGGCATGCCGGATTCCGTCCAGCCGCCGGGGACAACCATCCCGGCTTTTTGCCGGTCCGGGCATGTTTGATAGACCTCCAGCAGCCGGTCGAAATAATTTTCCGGAATGCCGGTGTCCTGGTCGAAGGTGGCGATCCAGGAACAACCCGATTGGAGGGCGCGGCGGACCCCGGTGTTCAGCGCCGAGGCGATCCCCAGGTTGGCGCTATTGCGGACCAGATTGACGCCGGGCATCTTCGCGAGGGCCTCGATCCATTGCATCGCCGCGCCATTCGTGGCGTTGTCCACGACAATGATCTCCGAAACCTGTTCCGCAATGCGGCGCACGTTCTCAAGAATGGCGGCATCGGGACGGTAAGTGACGACCACGGCCGCGATGGACTGGCGACGTTCCGTCTGTTTTTCAGGGTTCACTTTTCGCAAATCAAAACCAACTCCTCCCCGCATTCGGGGTCGCGGCGCAACTGAAACGCCTCGCGATATTGAAGCAACAAACTCCGCACTCCGCGAATAAAATTGATTTTCACCCTGGCTCCGGAAGAACAATCCCCCGTGGCTTTGGCTTCTTCAAAGCCAAAGCTTCCCCCGATAAAAGTATCGGCGTTGGCCGCCGTGGTGCTGGCGGTGACATCGCTGAACCCGGCCTTTTTGGCGCAATCCCGCAAGGCCGCCGACGAGAAAATTTGCAGATGGCGCGGCGCATCCAATCCCCACCAGCAGTCTTGAAATCTCTTATGTCCGCTGCTGTGGATGTTTGGCGTGGTGATCACGCAGCGTCCGCCCGGCTTGAGGACCCGCCGGCATTCCGCCAGCAACGCGGTCGGATCGGGAGCATGTTCGATGACATGGCTCAGGGTGACGGCATCAAAGGAATCATCGGCAAATCTGGCGCCGGCGAGGTCCGAGTGCATCACCGTCAAATCGGTCCCGTATTTTATCCGGGCGTTTTCGATGGCTTTGGGATCGAAATCCAGGCCCGTCGCCGACCATCCCCGCTTGAACATCCGATGCAAAAAAACCCCGCTGCCGCAGCCCACGTCGAGCACTTTTCCCGGCGGCTTATCCTGCAAATACATATGCTGAATCCGGTCCCGGGCCGCGGTCAAACCAAGGAACGCGGATGGAAGGGAGGTGACCAGGAAATATCCGCGATACAGCCATGAACGCACGCGCAACAAAAACCGTTGTTTGGAACCGGTGATCTCGTGCGTGAAATAATTGACATAAAATTGCGGGATGTCTTCCTCCACGGGCGTGGGATCCAGCCAACACAACCCGCAGGCCTGGTTATCGCACTGTTTCAAGATCCAGATTCCCGGCACCGCAAACATCCTGTCCTGTAGATCGGCGTGCAATATCCGGCCTTCGCTGCCGCAAACGAGGCAGTGTGGGCGAGGGGTCGTTCGAATTGCCATCACAGCACTTTAGGCATTCCGATTCCCAAATCACGCATTTTCTGAAAATGGCGCGGAGAAAGGCGGTTTTTCATGTTTCTATCCGAAATCCGCATTTCGCTCAACGTTTTCCCGATTCAAGTGTCTGATGTCTTGACCATGATGAATTTCCTTGAGGGCATCGGCCTTTCAAATATGCTGTTGCGCTCTTTTGCATGAGTAAACCATCATCCACCGGCCGGCCGGCCAATGCCAAATTCCCCGCTTTTATCCTGATCGCGGCATTATTGGCCATCGTTTTGGCCGCGCTTTTTTATCAATGCTTTGAATCGGGGATGGTCCTTTTTTCCAATGACGGCCCATTGGGACAGGTTGCCGCACAACAGGACCTGATGCCAGGGATTTTATCAGGCGGTTGGCAGGATTTGAACTCGATCGGCTCAAACTTTGGATCGACGGCGCCGAATGTCAGTTCGTTCATCCGATTGTTTTGGGAAGGTCTCTTCAAAGAACCGATGGGGTCGCTCGGTTTTCTTAATACCTATACCCCGGCGGCCCTCTTCATCCTGGGCCTGGGCGCGTGGGCGTTCTTTCGCAAACTGAAACTTTCCGCGCTCGCCGCCACCCTGGGGGCATTGGCGGTCATGCTCAACACCCAACTGTTCTCCGGCGCCTGCTGGGGGGTCGCTTCGGACCAGATCGCTTTCGGTTTCGATTTCCTCGCCCTCGCCCTTGTCGCCGCTAATGATGACGAACCTGCCGCCATTGTTTTCTGGACGCGCATCGCCCTCGCCGGTCTCTGTGTCGGCATGAATGTCATGGAAGCAGCGGACGTCGGCGCGCTCTGCAGCGTTTTCGTGGCTCTCTATATTTTCTTTAAATCGTTTGTCGAAAGCAGCGCACCGGTGGGTGTAAAAATCGGCCATGGCATCGCCCGGGTGGCGGTTGTATCCGTCTTCGCGGGTTTCATCGCCACTCAAACGGTTCTCTCCCTGATCAGCACGCAAATCCAGGGCGTCACCACCACGGGACAGAACACGCAAAGCGAAACCGCCCGTTGGGATTTTGCCACGCAATGGAGCCTGCCCAAGCAGGAAACTCTCGGCATTTTTGTGCCCGGCCTGTTCGGTTATCGGATGGACACGCCGTTGAATACGGTGCCCTTCCTGCAACATCTTTATGCCGGCGGCGTGTATTGGGGCGGGGTGGGACGCGCCCCTGAAATCGACCGCTATTTCGACACGGGGGCACGGGACAATCCGCCTTCAGGGCCTGCAGACATCATGCGGTTTGGCTACGGCGGTTACTATTGCGGCATCCTCGTGGCCCTGGTCGCGTTCTGGGCCGTCGCCCAGTTGTTCCGCAAGCGGAACCCCACTTTCACCGATGTCCAAAAGAAATTCATTTGGTTCTGGTGCGTGACCAGCGCCGTGACGCTGGTGCTGGCGTGGGGACGGTTCGAGCCGTCTTTACTCCAGTTCTTCCGCGTCTTTTTCCATCTCCCCGGTTTTTCTTACATGCGGAATCCTGGAAAATTTTTGGTCTTTGTCGAATGGGGCATCACGGTTCTTTTTGCTTACGGCATCCACGGCATCAGCCAGCGTTATCTCGCCGCCGAGGTTCCCCCGAATGTCCCCGTGAAAGAGGGGGTCGAGAAAGAGGAAGATACCTTTGATCAAAAATGGCTCTATGCCGCCGCCGGAATTTTTGGCGTGAGCGTTTTCGGCTGGCTGATGTATGCCTCCATGAAACCCTCGTTCGTCCAGTATTTGAAATATCGCGGGTTCGGGGATGAGGAAACCGCCAAGGCCGTGGCGTCCTTCAGCATCGCGCAGGCCGGCTGGTTTCTCTTTCTCTTTGCCGTCGCGCTGGTGCTGCTGGCCATCGTCATCAACGGTTATTGCGCCGGTCGCCGCGCCAAATGGGCCGCTGCGGTTTTGGGCCTCTTCCTCGTTTTTGACCTTGGCCGCGCGGACCTGCCGTTCATCGTCCATTGGAACATCAAACAGAAATATGAAGTCGGCGAGCTCAATCCCGTCGTGGATTTCCTCCGCCAGCAGCCGTACGAACATCGCGTGGCGCAACTGCCTTTCAGCCCTCCGCCCGGACTGGAAGAATTGGGCGGGCTTTATGGCATCGAATGGTCGCAGCACCTCTTCCCATATTACGACATCCAATCGCTCGATATCATCCAGATGCCGCGGCCACCGGTTGATTTGACGGCCTACGAGCAGATGTTTTTGCCGCAAGACCCCTCCCAGGCGTTTCTCTATGCGCGCTGGTGGCAGTTGACCAACACGCGCTACTTGCTCGGGCCCGCCGGCTATCTCGAGGTGATGAACGCCCAATTGGACCCGGCCCAACATCGTTTTCAGATCGCCCGCCGTTTCAATATCGGGCTTAAACCCGAGTTCCAGCAATATAACGGCGATTCGTCCGAGCTCACGGCGTATTCCGATGACAATGGGCCGTACGCGCTCTTTGACTTCACCGGCGTCCTGCCACGGGCCAAACTTTACACGACCTGGCAGGCCCTCACCGCCGATGAATTGAAAAATTTCTCGACCAATAGTTTAAGCCCGCTGGATTCGCTAATTTTCAGCGAGGCCGGCACGAATGGTTTTCTTAACCTCAAAAAGCTGGCCGCCCCCTCGTTTGATCCTGACCAAACTGTTCTGCTCGATGCGCCGCTGCCGGGAGCCAGTCCGACTGCCTCCAATGAAACGAATGGAACCGTCGCCTTTCAAAGCTATGCGCCGAAGCATGTTGTCTTGAGTGTCAATGCCGTTGCGCCTTCGGTCCTTCTTTTGAACGACCATTACGACCCCAACTGGCACGTGACCATCGATGGCCAGCCGGCGCCGCTCTTCAAGGCCAATTTTATCATGCAAGGCGTCCTGGTTCCCGCCGGACAGCATACCGTCGAATATCAATTCACCATTCCCGATAGACCCTTCTACGTGACCGTCTCGGCCATTTGCGTGGGATTGGTTTTGTGTGGAGTGATGATTTGCCAGAATCGTCCCAGAAAAAGTCCCGCGACCAAGACCGCCCGTAGATTTTAAAGTTTTCGCCCGCCACGCATTATTTTTCCCAAGGCCCTGCGCCCACGCCGATTTTTTTATTCCGCCCAGGTGGGATTTTCGATAAACGCGTAGCAGAGCAGATGGCAGATGCTCATTTGCGCATCTTCCACCCGACCATAATGCGTGTCTGCGATGACGATGGCCTGCTCGGCGATCTCGGCCATGCGACCGCGTTTGGCGCCGACCAGCGCCGCCGTGCGCAAGCCGTTCTGCTTCGCCCATTCCAGCGCTTTCACACAATTCGGCGAGTTCCCGCTCACGCTGATGCCCAGCGCAAAATCACCCGGCTTGCCGTAATTCCGCAGTTGGCCGGCAAAAACATCTTCATATGCGCAGTCGTTGGCCAGGGCCGTCATCCAGCTCACGTTGTCATTGAGCGCCAGGATGCGAAAACGTTTGCCGGTCTTGAGCCGGTCGGATGCGCCCTTCCCCAGGTCGGTCGCAAAATGGGAGGCGTTGCTGGCGCTGCCGCCGTTGCCGAACACAAAGATCTGCCGGTCTTCTTTGAGCGCCTGCTTCATTTTTCCGATCAATTCCGCCACCGCCTCCGCCGGAATGGAATCATGCGCCGCCCGTTGAGCGCGCATATATTCGGAAATCCATTGCTTCATCGCGCCAAATTACAAGGCGCCGCATTTTTTGTCAGGGAGATTCTCCGGATTTTCCTGCTTTAATCGGGGCGTATTTTTCGCCACTCTTGGTGAGATCAGATGACTTATGATGTGACCATTGTCGGCGGCGGCATTGTCGGGCTGGCCACCGCGTATCGGTTGAAGGAACAAAATCCTCGCGCCCGGCTGTTGCTTTTGGAAAAGGAACCCAAACTCGCCGCGCACCAGACCGGCAACAACAGCGGTGTGCTCCACGCCGGTCTCTATTACAAACCCGGCTCGGCCAAGGCCCAATGCGCCGTGCAAGGTCTCCGCCAAATGGTCGATTTTTGCCAGACCCACGGCATCGCCCATGAGCAATGCGGGAAGATCGTCCTCGCCACGGAGGAAAGCGAACTGCCCCGTCTCGATAATCTCTGGAAACGCGGCAATGAAAATGGATTAGAAGGGCTTCGCAAACTGACCCCGGAACAGATCAAGGAAATCGAGCCGCACGCCGCCGGCATCGCGGCCATCCATGTGCCGCAGGAAGGCATCGTGGATTATCCCGCCGTCTGCGAAAAGCTCGGCGAACTTATCCGGCAAAACGGCGGCGAGATCCGCCTCGGCGCGCGCGTTGAAAAAATTGTCCCGGGACCCGATGGCCGGACGCTGGAGACGACGGCCGGAAATTTCCAATCCAAATTTGTGGTGACCTGCGGCGGGTTGCATTCCGACCGGCTGGTGAGCGCCTCGGGACAAAAACCGTCGGCCAAAGTCGTGCCGTTTCGCGGCGAATATTATGTCCTGAAAAAAGAGCGCCAATTTCTCGTCCGCAACCTGATCTATCCGGTGCCGGACCCGAAATTTCCCTTCCTGGGCGTCCACTTCACGCGCCTCATCCATGGCGGCATTGAGGCCGGGCCGAATGCCGTGCTCGCTTTTGCCCGCGAAGGTTACAAATGGAGCACGATCAATCTCCGGGATTTTGCCGAGTCGCTCACTTTTCCCGGTCTCTGGCGATTCCTCGCCAAGTACCCGAGCATTTGCGGTTACGAAATCCGCCGGTCGCTTTCGCGCGCCGAATTCTGCCGGTCCCTGCAAAAACTGGTGCCGGAAATCCGCACCGAAGATCTGGAACCTGGCGGCGCCGGCGTTCGCGCGCAGGCGATGTCCTGGGATGGAAATCTGGTGGAGGATTTCCATTTCGAAGAAGCGCCGGGCATCCTCCATGTGGTCAATGCCCCATCTCCCGCCGCCACGGCCTCGCTCGCCATCGGCGCAAGAATCACCGAAAAAGTTTTGACCCAGATGAAATAGAGCGTTGGAAGCAAAGACCTTCAGTTCAAAATCCTGCCGTCCCTGCGGGACTTTGTCATTTGGCGGGTTTTACCCGCAGTTAAAACTGCGGGCTATTGTCGGACGCCGCGTTGCGGCTGTGGGATGAGGGTGCCACTCTCTTTGTTTGCTTTGAAACTTGCGATCCAGCAGACCCGGAAGCCTGCACTACGCTTTCTCTTTTTCTTCCATTTCTTTCCGAATGACTACAGTATTTATGAAAATGCTCCATTGATATGAAATTTACCGAAACGCCGCTGAAAGGCGTCTTTGTCATCGAATTGGAAAAACGCGGAGACGACCGCGGTTTCTTTGCGCGCCTCTTTTGCGAACGCGAATTCCAGCAACATGGCCTGAACCCGCGCATCGTCCAGATGAACAATTCCCTGAGCAGCCAGCGCGGCACCCTGCGCGGCATCCATTATCAGCTCAGGCCCAAGGGCGAGGACAAGACCTTCCGCTGCGTGCGCGGCGCGTTGTTCGACGTGGTCATCGATCTGCGCCAGGAATCACCCACTTTTTTGAAGCATGTCGCGGTCGAACTCACCGCCGAGAACCGAAAAATGGTCCATGTGCCGCAGGGTTGCGCGAACAGTTTCATGACTCTCGTTGATGACACGGAAATCTTTTACTTCACGAGCGAATTTTATTCACCCGAACATGAGCGCGGTATCCGTTACAACGATCCGGCCCTGGGCATCCAATGGCCGATGGAACCGATGGTCATCTCCGATAAAGATACGCACCATCCCGACTTCAAACCGGAAACGCATCTGAAATGAAAATCCTGTTCACCGGCGCCAGTTCGTTCACCGGATATTGGTTCGTCAAAACGGCCGCCGCCGCGGGCCACGAACTCATCTGCCCCCTGCGCGGCGCGGGTGACCATTATGATGGTGTGCGCAAAACGCGCTTCGAAAAATTGAAGCCGCTCGGCCGTCTCGTCCCCAATACCCCCTTCGGCTCGGACGCATTTTTGAAATTGGCACGCGATGAAAAATTCGATGTCCTTTGCCATCACGCCGCCGAGACGGCGAATTACAAGAGCGCGGATTTCGACGTCAATGCCGCCCTCCAAAACAACACGCTGAATCTCCGCCAAATTTTGGCGGCGATGAAGGGCGCTCTGAAAGCCGTATTGCTGACCGGCAGTGTGTTTGAGAATGACGAAGGCAAGGGCGATGAACCGTTGCGCGCATTTTCCGGCTATGGCCTTTCCAAGGGCCTGGCCTGGCAGGTGTTCCGATATCATTGCGCCGAGGCGCAGGTGCCGCTGGGAAAATTCGTGATCCCCAATCCGTTCGGCCCGTTCGAGGAACCGCGCTTCACGGCCTATCTGATGCGCATGTGGAAGGAAGGCAAACCGGCCGGAGTGAAAACGCCGGATTATCTGCGCGACAACATCCATGTGGACTTGATGGCGCTGGCGTATGCGAAATTTTTGGGCCACGTCACGGCCATGAAATCCGGCGAAGCCAGGCTGAACCCCAGCGGCTATGTCGAGACGCAGGGCGAATTTGCGCAACGTGTCGCGAAAGAAGTCCGGCAACGGACCGGTTGGGAATGCAAATTGGAATTGTCCAGGCAGGAAGATTTCAGCGAACCGCTTCGGCGCGTGAACAAGGACGCGGTGACATCACAATTTCCGAACTGGAATGAGAAGTTAGCCTGGGATGCGTTTGTGGGGGTTTATTCAGGGAGTTGAACCGCGAATAGACGCGAATGAACGCTAATTAGATTTTACAGATTAAACGGAATCTTTATTCTTCATTTCCCCCGATGCCCTACTCTTGACTCTACAGAAATTGAGGCGCGACATCTTTGTAGAAAACAATTCAGTAGAATTGAAAGCCCCGTCAGGGGCGACACATTCCGCGTATAAAATGAGATGCGCTATTGCCAGGGCATGACGCTCTTGCTTCCGTCATCAGAACGGTTAAAATATAAGCATGAAGAAATTGACGGCCATCGTGCATCGCGGCGAACCGAACGAGGGCGGCTTTTGGGCAACTTGCCTGGAAGTTCCCGGGGCGAATGGCCAGGGTGAGACCAAGGAGGAATGTCTGGCCGATCTCAAGAATGCCATTCTACTCCTGCTGGAAACCGAGCGCGAAGAAGTTTTCCGGCTTGACCCCATGGCGGAAACGACCGAACTGGTGCTGGCATGAAACGCCGGGCCTTGCTTGGCCATTTGCAGCAACACGGCTGCGTGCCACTTCGTGAAGGCGGCAGTCATTCCATCTGGCAAAATCCGCAGACCGGACGCAAGGAAGCCATTCCCCGCCACAACGAAATCAAAAAATTTCTGGCGCGTTCCATCTGCCGCAATCTGTCCGTGCCGGTACCGCCGGGTAACTAGACTATCGCTCAAACGGCCAGAAGATGCCGCACCCTACGGGGCTTTGTCTTTCCGGTTTTTTTCTACATAGATTTCGCCCCTAGCGGGGCTACAGACAGGCGGGTCGGCAAGTTGCCGACCGCAACGGGTCCCGATAAATCGGGATTCCACCTAAACCAAGATGGAATGGCTCGCGAGGACGCTCGCCCCACCGCAACGGCCAGAAGATGCCGCACCCTACGGGGCTTTGTCTTTTCGGTTTTTTTCTACATAGATTTCGCCCCTAGCGGGGCTACAGACAGGCGGGTCGGCAAGTTGCCGACCGCAACGGGTCCCGATAAATCGGGATTCCACCTAAACCAAGATGGAATGGCTCGCGAGGACGCTCGCCCCACCACCGAGAAAATTTCACGGCTCGACGTCCCGCTTTGCGGGATCGCCCCACCCTAACGAACAGAAGATGGCGCACCTTACGGGGCTTACAAACCGGGAACGCGAAGTTGCGCGAAGTAACGTTTATGATTTCCCCTCTCTTCTTTTCTCTCCCCGCGCAGTCGCGGGGAGAGAAGGTCTGCATTCCATTAAGCGATTGCGCCCACCCATCCTCCAAGTTAAAGTCGAGGACACCTTTGAAACACCTCATTACCAGTCTTTTGCTTGCGTTGGGCATGATTGCCCTCGGCGCCATTTCCGCCACCGCCCAGGACAGCATGAACGGCGGCGCCGAACCGATTGACCGCTCGATTGATCCGGCCAAGCTGACCTACGACTATCTCGTTGATGGCAATCTGACCCAGGACGACCCGGCCGCAAAGAAATTCAAGACCCTCCAGGCCGCATATGCCGCCGCGCCAGAGGGGACCGAAGCGAAGCCGACCGTCATCGGCATCATGCCCGGGGTTTATCAGCTTCCCGGCCCGTCCGCGCGCGGGGCCAGCCTGAGCATCACCAAGGATTATATCACCCTGCTGGGTCTGACCAACAATCGCCGCGCGGTGGTGCTGGCCGATAATCGCGGGCTGATGCAAGGCTCCGAAGACGACGGTTACATCCTCGATGTCCACGCCGATGGGTTCACTGTTAAAAATCTGACGATCATCAATTATTGCAACGCCGATTACGAGTATCCCGGCGATCCCGGCAAAAACCTGAAGAAGAAATCGGAGGTCATCACGCAGGGAGTGGCTTTCCAGGCGCAGGGGGACAAACTGATATGCGAAAACGTGGCGCTCCTGGGCCGGCTGGACACAATGTTTCTGCGGACTACGCGTTCCTATTTCAAAAATGTTTATATCGAAGGGACGGACGATTGGATGGGCGGCGGCCAGCTCAGTGTCTGGGAGGATTGCACCCTGGTCTTCGTGACCGGCAGCGGCGTGATGTCGGCCTCGGGCGTTGACTTCATCCATTGCCGGTTCGAAGCGACCAACGGGATGCGATTCTACAAGGCCGAGTTTCGCGGCGCCGAGCGGCCGGATGTGCTGATCAATTGCGTGGTGCCTGCCGATTCACCGCGGGCGCATGTCGCGTGGGTGCGGGGCGTGGCTGCGCCCAGGCCCAATGTGCTTTCCCTGACGTATCACAATAAGGGCGCCAACGGCAATCCTGCCGTCATCTACGACTCCACCGTCGGGGCACCCGCCTTCACTTACTCGCGAGAATTATCTGAACAGGAAGCCAAGGCGTTCAATCCGTGGAACCTTCTCAGGCAGGCGCCCGGCGCGCCGGCCGATGACTGGGACCCGGCCGGAGACAAGGCCACATACAATGCTAACGGCCAGGGCAATCTCCCGTATCGGATCAGGTTGGCCAGCGGTTCGGCGTCCATTCGCACCGGCGATTCAGGTGCAACCTTCAGCGCAACGGTCACGCCTGCCCGGGCCGACCAAACCATCACGTGGTCGGCTGATTCCGATCTGGTTTCCCTCAGCCAAACGACCGGATCGAGCGTTGTCGTGACGGGCAGAAATACGACCCGCCAGGCGGAATGGGTCCCCGTCCACGCCACTGCCACCAACGGCGTTTATGTGACCGCGTATGTTTATGTGGAGCCTAAATACATTGATCCGCCGGCAATCACCGCAGGCCCCACGCTGAATCCGCCTGCCAATGGAATGGCCACGGTGGATTACTCACTCAATCTGGGCGGCAAGGAAGACCAGTCGATTGTTAGCTGGTATATCTGCGACGATGCGGCGGGAACCAATCCGAGAGAGGTCGCCGTCAGCCGGGGAGATCAGCCATTGAAATCGCTTCCGCTGACTCCTGGTTATGCCAGCAAATATCTGAAAGTGACCGTTCAGCCCAAGTGCAACATCAGCGATCCCGGCCCGGCGGTGCAGGTCGTGAGCACAGCGCCCATCGCGGCAGCAGACGTCCGCACCACCGTTTCGCTGAATTTCAGAAATTTCGTCACCGACACGAACGGTACTTATGTGAGTGGTCTGTGGACGATCATCGGCACCTGGGCTGTCGTGACCGGCGATAATTACATGTATGGCTATGGCATCCGCCCAACCGGTCCGGGAGATCTCCTCTATCAGCAGGATGCGGATTGCGGAGACATGCAGGTTGACCTGTTGATGGCTTCCGAGAAAGAAGGCCAGGGATTTTCCGTCCCGGGATCGCCCGTGGAAAACGATGCGCACAGCCTTTATGCGGACATGTACATCAAATTTGATCCGCGCACACGGAATGGCTATGCCCTTCGAATTTGGAGAACAAAGCAGTCCGCCAACAAATGTATGTTCCAGTTTTACCAGATTGTGAACGGCGTCGGGTCACCGTTGAACGACAAGCAGGTTTTGAGCGGCGTCTTCAAGACGACCACTCACATGACGTTGAAAGTCACCGGCACAACTATATCAGTCACCGCGGCCAATGATGTGGATAAGGAAATACTCTCTCTGTCGGGGACCATCACCCCCAATCATTTTGGCGGAGCCGGCGTCTATTGGCCTCGCGGCAGCAGCACTATCTATAGCCAGTTTGTGATAACCTATCCGGACCAAGTACGGGATTAAAATCATTAAGCATCACTCCCGGTTTATGAGGGTACATACACTGATAAGGTTCGTTATTCTGGCGGCAATTCTGACTGGTGGTTGTTCAAAACGCAGCGAGCCCAATACTGATGCGCAGGGACTCGCTCTTGGTTCGTTGCATTCAGGCACAACGATTCCGCAGGTCATTGCGGAATATGGCCAGCCGGAACTGGCGATGACTAATAATGGCGTAATTTGTATGGCGATGTATCAAAAGTTGGGATTGGCATTTTTAGCCTCTAAAGGAATTGTTAGTTCAATCAGCGTTTCTCCTCACTGCACTTTACAGACCAAAGAAGGCGTTGGAATTGGGTCGAGTCGTGCTGCCGTCATAAAGGCGTATGGCGAGCCAACGTCAGCAAAGGTCAATGCACGCGGTTTTGAGGCCCTAACCTATCAAAGGTTAGGGCTTGTCTGTGAGTTGAAAGATAACACGGTAGATTCGATGACAATCATTTTTGATACCGCAAAATGACTCCTAACCCTGCAATGGAGCCATGAAACTCAACGGACAGAAGATGCCGCGCCCTACGGGGCTTTGATTTTCTGGTTTTGTTACTACATAGATTTCGCCCCTAGCGGGGCTACAGACAAGACGGCTCCAGCCTTCGCCCAGGCTACGGCGCGGCAGGCGTCTATTGGCCTCGCGGCAGCAGCACTATCTATAGCCAATTTGTGATAACCTATCCAGGCACGAAGTAACCGGGGGAAACATCGAACATCGAACATCGAACATCCAACATCGAACATCGAACATCCAACATCGAACATCCAACATCGAACATCCAACATCGAACATCCAACATCGAACATCCAACATCGAACATCGAACATCCAATAGTCGATAGCCAATCCGCCTTCGCCTGGCTACGGCGCGACAAGCATCCAACATCCAATGCTGAAAATTGAGGGACGCCCCCTCATCCTAACCTTCTCCCCCGAGGGGGAGAAGGGATACGTAACAGAAACATCCAACATTCAATCCGCCTTCGCCTGGCTTCCGCCGTCGCTGAAGCTATGGCGAGACGAGCCGGCGCGACAAGCATCCAACGCTCAACATCGAACGCCAAAAATATTGGGGTCTCTCAGAGATCGACCCTCCGATTATTGCTCAAATGGCAGCAGGACGAGTTCAGTGGTCGCCGACCCGTTTGAGCACGAGGTCTTCTTCGGCAATATCGCCTACTTTGCGGTGCAGCTTGATCTCATCGCCGGAAATCGAGCCGGTATATTCAATGCGGATGTCGTTGTCGTTGAAATGAAGCGGCTCGACAAAGGAAACTTTATCCTGGTCGATGCTGCCTTCGGTGATGGCCACGTCGTTCGTTCCGTTCTGCCTGATACCATAGGCCCGACCGGTGAGGTTGGTACCATCCGCTTTGAAAGTGAAGGTGTAATTTTGCGTGCCGATCTGGGAATCGAATTGCCCCTGCCATTTGCCGTCCACTGGGTTTTGGGATGACAGCGTGAGGTTGGTGGCGCCGGAGGCATTCGAACCATTATAATACCACTGATAACTAAGAGGCCCCGTTCCAGTAGGCGCCACACTGAATGCGACCGTTTGTCCCAGAGTCGTTGTTGGATTCGCCGCGCCGGCATCGGTCGCGCGGTTGGCAACAATGTCATACTCGGCGAGATCGCCTACTTTGCGGTGCAATTTCAACTGGTCGCCGGCAATCGTGCCGGTGTATTCGACGACGATGGTGTTGTCCTGGATGACGAGGGATTCGTTGAAGGAGACTTTATCGCCGTCAATTTTGCCGTCGGTGATGGCCACGTCATTGGTGCCGGTCTCACGATGGCCAATGGCCCGGCCGGTGAGGTTGGTTCCATCTGCTTTTAGTTCAAACGTGTAATTTTGCGTACCGATCTGGGAGTCAAATTGCGACTTCCAGGTTCCGGTGAGGTTGTCCTGCGCGAACGCGCTGCCGGCGAAAGCCAGCGCGAGCACAGTGAGAGTGGTCGTGATAAGTTTTTTCATGGCTGGTATAGTCAGATTTTCCCGCCACACGGTTTTGATGCAAGACTTTTCTGGATTAAAAATGGCAAGAGGGAGAATATTCCATCGTCCTTTCAGGACGGTAAATTATTGGGGACATCACCAGCCACAATGTGGCTGGCTAATTTCCGGTCGTCGCTTCGCGACTGAGGCAGCGGTCGGCGCGCAAGGGACTGCACGCCCTACCATTATTTACTGCTCAAATGGCAGTAAGACTTTCGAGCCGTGGGCTTCGAAGTGGATGGGGACTTCCAGCAATTGTGACAAGGCCTTGCGCACGGCCGCTTTCTTTTCCGGCCGGGCGATGAAGAGGAGGAAGCCGCCGTTGCCTGCGCCGCAAATCTTGCCGCCTTCCGCACCCGCCTTGCGGGCCAGCTCGTAATATTCGTCGATCTTCGACGAGGAAATGCTGCTGGCAAGCTGGCGCTTGAGCTGCCACGACTCGTCGAGGACTTTGCCGAACGCTTCGACGGAAAATTTCTCCTTCTCCGCCATTGTGCGAAGCTGGTGCGCCTGGTCGCGCATCTTTTTCAGGATGCCGAGCTTGTCGGGAATATTCGTGCGCTGCTCGGAAAGCACCGAACTGGCGTTGCGCTGCAATCCGGTCCAGAACATGAGCACATGCCCGAACAGATCATTGATGAATTCGCCATTCGGACGCGCCGGTTCGATGGTCACCGCGCCGCCGGGATTGAAACGAAAGAAATTGAGGCCGCCGAACGCCGCCGCATATTGGTATCATATGTCGCCATCAGTGCGGAACTACGTCCTTTTTGCGAAAACGCCAAGCCACTGATCGAACAGCTAACGTTACCGCAATAGAGGATATAGTGCGATTACGTGATCAACGCGTATAAGATAGCAAATGGCAGTAAAATTACCCGTATATATTTTTAGGATGGCGAACCCGACGTAAAATCGTAAACAAATAAAAATCTCGCAATTCCACCATAATTTCGCCAGCCATCCATAGCGGACGTCCCGTTAAACCCCGCGCCGCTTTGGTAATTCTCATAGAATAGTCCAAATCGCCATTTTGTCGCACGCGCTTAGCTTTTATCGCCGATCTAACCGCCAATAATCCTTTGAGTTTCAGTTTGCGGAAAAGATTCCATCCTATGCCACGCAACATTTCATTCGTTTCCATCGTTCGCCATTCGTCCAGAATTAACGATTGGATGGTGGGAGCGCGTAATATTGTTTCATTCGTTCCATGCCAGCGATAATTTGCCAAAGCTTCACGAACGTGGATGATTTTTTGGCAATGTGAGCCAAAAGCAGCCCAAAAAATCATGTCGCCCAATATTGGATAATCCAATGGGAACGAGCATGGCGCCGCCTGGCGGTTTGTTTTCAACAATGTCGCGCAAAACGCCTGGTTGCCGATTTCAGCTTTGCGTTTTAAAAAACTGTCACGGTCGAGTAACTCTCTTTTTTTGTCAACCTTGCCGGACAAACTCAAAAACTGATTCTTCTCGTCAATGCGCCTGTCCAAACACCAACCCAAACCCCGAACATCGCCGGCATCCAGCGCTTGAGTCATCACCCGGTAAAACTCTGGCTCAATCGTATCATCAGCATGAAGGATGTGCAGAAACTGGGTTTCAGCGGCCAATTTCAGACACCGGTTAAAATTCTGAAATAGTCCGATGTTCGTCGGGTTACGGATAAACTCACACCTAATACCGGTAAAGTTTTTGACCATCTCCTCGGTTCGGTCAGTTGAACAGTTGTCGAAAACAATAACACGGTCCGGCGATAATGTCTGCCGCGCAATGGATTCGAGGGTAGGCCCGATAAATTTCTCGCCGTTGTAAATCGGGATTGTCGTTATAATGTCTGATTTCATTCGGTTACAAGTTAGTTCAAAGGCGGTGGTGCCGACAAGTTCGCGCTTTCATTCTTCAGCTCGTTTCGGCAGAATGACCGTATGAATATGGCTGATGTTCCGGTTTTTATTCTTTGCGGCGGTCTGGGTACCCGTATCAAAGAAGAGACAGAATTCCGCCCAAAGCCGATGGTACCCATCGGCACGCATCCGATTTTATGGCATGTCATGCAAATTTATGCTCGGCATGGATTTCGGCGGTTTATACTCTGTCTTGGTTTCAGGGCAGAAATTGTGAAGGACTATTTCATCAATTTCCACCTGCTCAACAGTGATTTCACAATTGCCCTCAAAACCAATAAGATTACGGTGCATGAGACGCCTAAGGAGTTTGATTGGGAGGTGACACTCGCGTACACCGGCGAAAAAAACATGACCGGCAGCCGCATCGCCATCGCGGCTTCCAAACATCTGGGCAACCACAAGCATTTCGCAGTCACCTACGGCGATGGCCTGACCGATGCTGATCTCTCACAGGAGTTGAAATATCACCTGGCCCGGAAAAGATTGGGGACGGTCCTGGGCGTGAACCCACCATCCCGTTTCGGCGAAATCAGAGTGAAAAATGGGCACGCGGTCGAATTTTCCGAGAAGCCTGACTTGGATAACCACTGGATCAATGGCGGTTACTTTTTCTTCCATCGTGATTTCTTAAAATACGTTTCGCAGGATGAAAGTTGCGTGCTTGAACGCGAGCCCCTTGTGAAACTGGCACGAGACAGTCAATTGAGTGTCTTCCCGCATCGCGGCTATTGGGCTTGCATGGATACGCAACGCGACCGCGAGCAATTGGCTAAACTTGCTGAATCCCAAAATCCACCCTGGCTAAAATGAGCTGCGATTTTGCGCGTTGACGGCGGCATTGTGGTGCCGCCGGACAAATCGAAGAGGCAATTCCTAATCATTGATATGAGAATCACTGGAAAAGCTTTGACCTGATTAACTTAGTTCGCAAAAATACACGGATGAAAGTACTTGTCACCGGCCACCGCGGCTATATTGGTCCTCATTTAATCAATCTTTTGAAGGAAGCTGGGCATCATGTCACCGGAGTGGATATTGGCTATTTTGACCATTGTCACTGGGAACCTCTCCCCGCCGCAGACAAAGACATCTCTGCGGATTTTAGGTTACTCACCGAACGCGACCTGGAAGGCTTTGATTGCATTTGTCATCTGGCTGCCATCTCCAACGACCCCATGGGTGATCTGGATGAAAAATTAACTTATGATACGAACCGTGACGGTTCCATCGAGTTGGCCCGCCGCGCCAAAAAGGCCGGCGTGCCGCGCTTCTTATTTTCGGGCAGTTGCTCCGTTTATGGCAAAGGCGAAACCTTGGATTTGGATGAAAACGCCCAATTCAATCCCGTTTCCGCCTATGCGATCTCAAAGGTTGAAACCGAGAAAAACGTCATCCCACTTGCTGACAAAAATTTTTCCCCCGCTTTTTTGCGCAACGCCACCGCTTATGGTCATTCGCCCAATTTGCGAATTGATCTTGTAGCCAACAATCTCCTGGCCTGCGCCATCTCACGCGGTGACATCCGCATCATGAGTGATGGCTCGCCATGGCGACCCCTCGTTCATTGCAAAGACATCGCCCACGCCTTCGCTCTCTTTACCCAGGCGCCACGCGAAAAGATTCATAATCAAGCAGTCAACATCGGCGCAAACAATCAAAACTACCAAGTACGCGATGTCGGAGACGCCGTGCAACATCTCGTGCCCAACGCCAAAATTATTTATACCGGCGAAGTCGGCCCGGACCCGCGCAACTATCGCGTTAAGTTCGATAAACTGTATTCCCTGTTTCCCGGATTCCGCCTTGAATATAATTTGGATACAGGTCTTGAAGAGTTGATTAAAAAGTATCGCGACCATAATTTTTCGTTGAAAGATTTTGATGGTGATCAGTTTGTCCGCCTGCGCACGTTGAAAAAGCGCCTGTCGAGCTCCTGATTTATGAAATTCATCGAAACTCCCCTCAGGGGTGCTTATGTCATTGAATTGGAAAAGCGTGGCGATGACCGCGGGTGGTTCGCACGATTCTTCTGCGAGCGTGAATATCAGCAACATGGTTTGAATCATCAAATTGTCCAGGCCAACACCTCCGTCAGCAAATACGCCGGGACCCTGCGTGGAATGCATTACCAACTCACCCCGAAAGCCGAGGATAAAATTGTTCGTTGCCTGCGGGGCGCACTCTTTGACGCCATTATTGATTTGCGACCGGCATCACCCACATTTTTAAAAAAATTTCATCTCCGGCTGGATCCGGAAAACCGCACTATGATCTATGTCCCCAAAGGTTTTGCCCACGGCTTCATCACCTTGGAACCGGATACTGAGGCGTTCTATCTGGTGACGGAATTTTACGCGCCCGACCGTGAACGCGGTATCCGCTACAATGACCCAAAATTCAGTATCCCCTGGCCGATGGAACCGGTGGTGATCTCTGATAAGGACAAAAATCAGCCGGACTTTAACCCGGAAATTCATCTGAAATGAAAATCCTGTTCACTGGCGCCACTTCGTTCACGGGATATTGGTTCGTCAAAACGCTCGCGGCAGCCGGCCACCAGATCGTCTGCCCGCTGTGCTGTTGAGTGACAATTATGACAGTGTGCGGAAATTCCGCTTTGAACAGCTGAGCCGTTTTACCGCTTGGTCACCAATACGCCATTCGGCTCGGACAATTTCTTAAAGCAGGCGCGAGACGAAAAATTTGACGTGTTCCGCCATCAAACCGCCGAGACGGCGAATTACAAAAGCCCCCGATTTTGATATCCAGGCCGCTCACCACTCAGCGCCGTGGGGACTACGGCCAGGCCACAGCGTTTAGCACTCTCTGCAAGTCGTTCGACGAGCCGAGAGTTTGCGGATAGACATTGTAACTTTGATCCGTCCGCAGCCCCGCCCATTGCCAGCGTTCAACATGTCCATCCGCAAAACCAAAGGCCGCGCCATTGGAATGGCGAACTGTGGGAGAATTTCTCCAGTCCGTCCAATTGATTCCAAAAATACAATCGTCCACGGTATTCTCACTTTCATCAATAAAGACGAGGGCTGACGCGGGTCCTGGATTGAGAATCTGCGTTAATTTCTTATACATCGGATAGGCCGTTCCTAAATCAGATGCCGAAGAATCCCAAACGCCATATTTCTTGGCATCCTGGGTATTCGCTCCGCCGATGCGCGTCACCATTGAGACCGTGCGGGCGGGAATACTGCCGTTGTTAACATAGGCATCCGGACACCGATAAATCGCCACGGACGGATTATAAGAAAATAGAAGGCCGTTGGTAATGCCCGTGATACCGCCGTACGCGTTGCCGGTGGCCCATGACGGCGGGTTGGGATTGGACGCCGGAATCCAATTGCAGACGATCCAGTCATTGTTATCCCCGGTGTAAGTCACCCAGCCTATTGCGAGTTGCTTCATGTCATTCATACACTGGGTCACGCGCGCCCGTTCCTTGGCTTTGCTGAGCGCAGGCAACAGCATTGCCGCCAAAATGGCGATGATGGCGATGACCAACAACAATTCAATCAATGTAAAAGCGCGTCCGCAGTCACGACCTTCACTTGGTTCGCAACGGCCGTTCCCCGTGGAACAGGCTCTTGGAGCAATTTGTTGAAATGGCATAACTGCCAATCGTTAAAGAATTCGCTCGGACACTAGTGCCTACACCAATTTTTCTTTCGGGTGCCACTATATCAAACGACCCCAGCTGGAATCAAATTCTATTGATGATCCCTCCCAATCCAAATCAGTTACAAGCCCGTTGGATGGTCCAGGAACGTCCAGGGCACGCGAAATTTTTTGGAAAGATGCGATGCGAGTGCTTTTACGCCGAAAGTCTCCGTAGCATAATGGCCGCCGTAAAGGACGTTCACGCCGAATTCCTCCGCCATGGCATAGGTCCAGTGCGGGCCTTCGCCGGTGATGTAAATATCCACTCCTTCGCCTTCGCCCACCGCCCGCGCCAATTCCTGGCCCGCTCCGCCGGTGCAGACGCCGATGTATTCGCAGATCTCGCGCCCGGCGGGAATCAATTTCGCCGGCGCGCCGGTGGCGCGCTCCAATCGTTTCGCCAATTCGTTGCGCGAAATTTTTGCCTGCGCTTTCAATCCCAGATTCTGGCCGTGGGAGAATAAAAACGGTTTGGCGTCCTTCAAACCGAGCAGCGCGCAAAGGATCGCGTTGTTCCCGAGTTTGGGATGAAAATCCAGCGGCAGATGCGAGCTGTAAATCGCCAGGTCATTCTCGATGAGGAGGCGCAGCAGGTCGTGGTTATATCCCGTCCACGGCTGGCGCGCGCTCCAAAAAAGCCCGTGATGGACAATGAGCAGGTCCGCTTTTGCAGCAATGGCCTTTTTTATCGTCGGGATGCTGGCGTCCACCGTGGCGGCGATGCGGGTGACCGCGCCAGAATTCTCCATCTGCAATCCGTTCACGGCGCCATCGAAATCGCGGATTTCACGGGTGCGCAAAATTGTTTCACAATATGCGACAAGGGTCTTGAGCGGAATTTTCGGCATGACCCATGAAAACAGATTTTGCGCGACGCGCAAAGGCTGAACTGAATGAAGGCTGGCGGTATGTTTTCATTTTATGCACGGAAGATGCCGCCCCTAACGGGGCTTTTGATTTTTGGTCGCGTATTTTCTACAATGATGCCGCGCCTACGGCGCTACAGTTAAAAATTATGAAAACGAAAGGTTCACTATGAACATCGCTGTTTTAGGATTGGGTATCATCGGTAGCGCATGGGCGAAAAATTTGATCGCCGACGGACACAATGTGCGCTGCTGGAACCGGTCGCCCAAAGATTTTCCGCATTTCCATGCCTCCATCCTCGAGGCCGTTGATGGCGCGGAGGTCATTTTCATCGTCGTGGCCGACCCGCCGGCGGTTCAATCTGTCCTGGAACAAATCCAACCAAAACTCGGGCCGGGCAAATTGATCATCCAGTCGAGCACCATTTCCGCCAAATGGACGAAGGCGTTCGCGGAACAGGTGCAGGCGACCGGCGCGGCGTTTCTCGAAGCCCCGTTCACCGGAAGCAAGATCGCAGCGGAACAACGCAAGACGGTTTATTATCTGGGCGGCGATCCTGAAATCATCGAACGGGCGCGGCCCGTCCTCACTCCCCTTTCCGGCGCCCTACTCCATATCGGACCGCTAGGCTCCGCGTCGTCGCTGAAACTGGCGATGAATATGAACATCGCCGGCATCGGCCAAATCCTGTGCGAAAGCCTGGCGTTGTGCCGCGCGTCCGGCATTTCGGACGACACTTATTTCAAGGCGCTGTCCCGCAACATCGCCCACTCGGGCCTGGCCGATCTCAAGGAGCCGAAACTGCGCGGGCGCGATTATTCCCCGCAATTTTCCCTCAAGCACCTGAATAAAGACTTGCGCCTGGCACTTGAAACGGCCGGCGAGTCTGCGCTCCCGCTTCCCGCCACGATCGGCCTCAAGAAAATTTATGAACAGGGCATGGGCTCCGGATGGCAGGATGATGATTTCATTGGCCTGATGCGGTTGCTGGAGAAACCTTGAACCCCAGTCAGCCTTTTCTTTTCTCATCCCTCACCGTTAAGGGGAGAGGGGTGAGCCAGCACGCCCGACGGCGGGCAGAGGACTGCCCGCCCTACCATAAACGCTCGCCCTACCGGGAAGAAATTCTCGGCTCGACGGAGTCTCGCCCCACCGGCGCAGCAGGAGGGGAGAGGGAAAATCAATGGGGACGCTAACCCGGGGTGGCGGACGCGGTTGCGTCCTGACCCCGGGCTAATATCGTTCGCCCTTTCAGGGCTTTCAATCAGGTGGCTATGCGGTCTCATTCCGCCTCGCTCCGCTCGGCTCCATGAGACCGCACAGCCAAAAGTGTCACCCATCAGGTGAGAACGTTTGTAACCTATCAGGTGAGTACGTCCAGGAGTCTCGCCCCACCATGAAAAGGGACAACGCGATTTTTTTCTTTTCGTTCGGCCATCTTATAGTTCAATCAAGCCATGATCAAAGCCCTCGCCCATCTCTGTGTCTTCACGAAGGACCTGAAGCGCACCCGCGATTTTTACTGCGATACGCTCGGGTTCAAACCGCACTTCGATTTTCACAAGGACGGCAAATTATTTGGTTTTTACCTGCAGATCGCCCCGGGGCAGTTCATCGAATTTTTCAAGGTCGCGCCGAATGCCGAATACGGCGGGCAGCGGGTGCATCATTTCTGTTTTGAAGTGGACGACATCGAGGCGGTGAGCAAAAAATTGAAGAAGGACGGCGTGGAAGTGACACCGAAGAAGCTGGGCTGCGACCAGACCTGGCAGTGCTGGTGCAAAGATCCGAACGGCGTGGACATCGAATTCCAGCAGTACACTCCCAAAAGTTCGCAATTCACCAAAACAGATTGCATCGTGGATTGGTGAATCAGAGCGATTTCTCCCGATATGCCGCGCCACCCCGTCACAAAAAAATTTCATTCAACTTGTTGCATTCTGCGCGGGACTTTTTATAGTTCGCATCGCCTGCAATCACTGAAATGAGCAATTCAAACGACACGGCGCGCCCGTGGGACATCGAAGCGGCACGCGCGCTGTATAACATCCATCGCTGGGGCGCGAAATATTTTGACATCAATGATGCCGGACATGTCGTCGCGCGCCCGCTACAGGATGCCGGCGTGGCCGTGGATATCTCCGACGTCATCGAGGAAGCCAAGGCGCGCGGCTTGAAATTTCCCCTGCTCATCCGGTTCCAGGACATTTTGCGGCATCGCGTCGAGGCCATCAACACGGCCTTCCGCAATTCCATCGCCGAATTCAATTACCAGGGAAAATATCGCGGCGTGTTCCCCATCAAGGTGAACCAATTGCGCGAAGTGGTGGAGGAGATCCTGGACGCGGGCAAGCCGTACGATTTCGGCCTGGAAGTCGGCAGCAAGCCCGAGCTGTTCGCCGGGCTGGCGATGCAAAATCACCAGGGCTGCCTCATCATCTGCAACGGTTACAAGGACGCGGACTTCATCAAGATGGCGCTGCTGGGGATCAAGTTGGGCAAACGCGTCATCATGGTGGTGGAAAAGCTCGAGGAACTGCGCCAGATCATCGCCATCTCCAAACAATGCGGCGTGGAACCGCAGATCGGCATCCGCGCGCGGCTGTTGAGCAAAGGCGCGGGCAAATGGGCCGAGAGCGGCGGCGAAAACGCCAAGTTCGGCTTGAGCACGGTGGAGCTGTTGAGCGCCACGGAGATGTTGAAGGCCGAAAATCTTTCGCATTGCCTGAAGCTGCTGCATTTCCATATCGGCTCGCAGGTGCCTGACATTTCCACGGTGAAAAAGGCCGTGCAGGAGGCGACGCGCTTTTACGCGAAGCTGCACAAGATGGGATTCCCCATCGAATTCATCGATGTCGGCGGCGGGCTGGGCGTGGATTACGACGGCAGCCGCTCGAATTTCGACAGCTCCACGAATTACACTCTCCAGGAATACACCAACGACATCGTTTATTACATCGCCCATGTCTGCGATGCAGAGAAGGTGCCGCATCCGAACATCATCAGCGAGAGCGGACGCGCCATCGTCGCGCATCACAGCGTGCTGGTCGTGGAAGTTTTTGGCACGATCGAAAAGATTCGCCCGGAATTTTCCACCGCCTGCGGCGAGAACGAACACGCGCTGGTCAAGGAACTGTGCGACATCAAAAAGAACCTCGGCAGGGTGAATAAACTCGAAGCGTACCATGACGCGCTGGAACGCCGGGAGGAAGCCCAGCATATGTTCACGCTCGGCGTGCTCGACCTGCCGGACAAGGCGAAGATCGAAAATCTTTACTGGGAGATCAGCCGAGATGTCGTCGAGAGTTTCAAAGGCCAGACGTTCGCGCCCGAAGAGATCCAAAAGCTCGAGGACTCGCTCAGCGACCAGTATCTCTGTAATTTTTCCGTGTTCCAATCATTGCTCGACCATTGGGCGCTCGGACAGTTATTCCCGATCATGCCGGTCATGCGCCTGAACGAGCGGCCGACCCGCGAAGCCACGCTGGTGGATATCACATGCGATTCCGACGGCGCGATCAACAAGTTCATCGATTTTCGCGACGTGCGCGACACCTTGCCGCTGCACAAACTGAATTCCAACGGCAACGGGATGCCCGAACCGTATTTCATCGGCTTCTTTCTCATGGGCGCGTACCAGGACATCATGGGCGACCTGCATAATCTTTTTGGGCGCGTCAACGAGGTCCACGTCTTCCTCGAACCGGATGAGCCGAGCGGCTATTACATCGAGGAGATCATCGAAGGCAACACCATCGTCCAATCGCTCGCCGCGGTGCAATACGATGAGAACGAATTGAAACGGCTGATGAAAGTGCAGATGGATGAAGCGATAAAATCCGACCGCATGAAGCCGTCAGAAGCGATGCGATTGCTCGACGATTACGAAAAGGGATTGAAGGCGTATACGTATTTGAGTTTTTAGGGAGGGGCGGATTGGTAGCGGAGCGCGGGTCTGTGACCCGCAGCCGCTTCGCAGGAAAATGCGCATGGGGAAATTAAAGCGGGTTGGAATTTGGTAATTGCTGCGGCTCACAGAGCCGCGCTCCGAAGGAGGGGCGGCATCTTCTTCTAAATTAAATCTCGCTTGCGATTTTTCACGGCGAGGGGCAGTTTTGGAACGTAAGACGCATGAGCAAAAAGCAAAATTACTGGCTTTATTTTTTACTCGTCTTAGCAGTCGCCGCATTCGGTTGCAAAAAGCAACCAAAGGTGACTTATCATTCATCAGAACGGGTTCTGGCGCTTAAATTGATTCCGGCAACACCCACAGAAAATTTTCGGATCAAGTATTTGGATGATACTAATAGTGAAGATGGAGACATCATGCCGGGGTACGATGGACAGTTTGGGAATTTTCAGGGAAACGTCTCTGCTATCACGTTATTCTCTAATGCAGCCACTTGGCGGGTGGAACTTACATTTGTCGGCACGATTTCCGGTTCTAGCATGAGCCAAACCAATATTTTGAATGTGCCTTATCCGGAGAGCCGTCAACTTTCATTGGGGCAGATTGGTTCGGTCACTGGTTGGTATCTTTCAGATGAGCAGCTGTTGGACCATAAAAAAATGTGGCAAAGCGCGTTCGGCGCACCACAACCCGCGCCTTAGCCAACAACAGCCCAACTCTCATTAACACCCCGCTAAAGCGGGGTGTTAATGAGATCCGATCCCAGATCCAAAAGAATTCGTCATGCACTCTAACACACCGTTCTTCCTCTCGTTAAACTTGTTTCCCGGCGCTGCTTTCTCCATGCTATTCGTTTCATGCCTGAAATTACGCCCAATCCTGAATTGCTCCGCTCGCTGGGGCGCCTGGCCCGCGGCTTGTCCGCGTTGTTTTGGGGATTGCCGGCCGTGTTGATCGTCTGCGCGGAAACGGCCAAGGCCGATTTCCTGCAACCGGTCGAGATCATCCCCGCCATCCTCGCCAACGGCCTGCTGGTGTATGGCCTGTGGCAGATGGGCGATTTCCAGAAACAGGAACGTCCCTGGCGCAATGCCCTGGACCGCGCGAAGCTCCTGGCGATCATCAACCTGGGGTTGTGCCCGTTCTTCTATTTCCAAAACCAGATGTCCGAACAATTTTATTTCGACGCGGTGATCTTCATTTTCATCCTCTCGTCGCTGATGTTCCTGTTCAACCTGAACACCGTCCTCAAACAGCTCGGCGCGATGTTGCCGGATGAAACGCTGCGGCATGAGACAAAGGATTTCACCTCTTTCAACCGCTGGCTGCTCGTGCTCTGGTTCATTTTTATAACGGCCTCCATCCTGGCAGTTCATTTTAAATTACAATTGCATGTCGATGAGAAGCATTGGGAATGGGTGGAACGCCTTTCCGTGGCGATCATGCTTTTTCTCGGCCTCTCGCCGCTGGCCATCACCATGGCGCTGCTCTGGAAAACCAAGGAAGTCATCTTCGAGGCCGTATTCGGCGGGCGGCATTGACAAGCAAACGCAGCTTGCCCGCCCCGCTTAACTTCTGATAAATTAACCGACCTTTTCACATGAAATCATCGGCACTATCGAAACTTGGCCGCCGCACCGCGCTGCCGCCCATCTCCTGGCTCATGCAAACCGCGCTTTCGCGGCCAAAATTGATCTCGCTCGCCGCCGGTTTCACCGATAACCCGACGTTGCCGACGGAGCTCTCCCGAAAATTGCTCGGCGAAATCCTGCGGGAGCCAAAAATCGGGCAGCCCGCCATGCAATACGGCATCACCGCGGGCGAAAACAATCTGCGCGATCTCACCGCCCGCCATTTGCAAAAGTTGGACGGCGTCAAGCCAGCCGCCGCCAGCCATTCCGCCGGGCGTTTGATGATCACCGGCGGCTCGCAACAGTTGTTGTACATGACGCTCGAAGCACTTTGCGATGAAGGCGATATCATCCTCGTTGAAGACCCGACGTATTTCGTTTTTTTGAGCATCCTGCAAAGCCGCGGCATCCGCGCGCGCGGCGTGAAGCTGCATAGCGATGGCATCGACCTGGCCCACCTCGAAACCGTTTTGCAGCGATTGAAAAAATCCGGTGAATTGCGCCGCGTCAAAGCGCTTTACCTGGTCACTTATTTTCAAAATCCGACCGGCGCGCTGACCACGTTCAAAAAGAAATCCGGCGCGTTGAAACTTTTGAAAAAGTTCGAGCGCGCCGCCGGCCACCCGCTTTATCTGCTGGAAGATGCCGCGTATCGGGAATTGCGGTTCACCGGTGATGATGTTCCCTCGGCGCTGATGCTCCCGCGCGCTGATAAAGAGGTGATCTACACGGGCACGTACAGCAAACCGTTCGCGCCCGGCGCACGCCTGGGATTCGGCATTTTGCCGGAGCCGCTGTTCACGGCGGTCCAGCGCATCAAGGGCAATCACGATTTCGGCTCGGCCAATCTGCTGCAACAGCTCCTTGCGCGCGCGCTCCAGACCGGCCTGTACGACAAGCACGTCGCTAAGATCGAAAAACGTTACGGGCAAAAGGCGCGGGTGATGAAGGAGGCCCTCGCGGAACATTTTCCGGCGGGCGTGGAGATCTGGGAATCCGGCGGCGGCCTTTATTTCTGGGCACGATTGCCCGGCGGGATCTCCGCGGGCATGGATTCGAAAGTTTTCCAGGCCGCGCTGAAGGCGGACGTGCTCTATGTGCCGGGTGAATTGTGTTACGCCGATGATCCGGCGCGCCGCAAGGCCGTCAATGAGCTGCGCATCAGCTTCGGCAGCGCCAGCGAGACGAACATCCGCGAAGGCATCAAACGGCTGGGCAACGTGCTGAAAAAATTTGTAAAGTAATCGGGCCGGGAGTCAGCAATCTCAAAACCTATGAAGACAAAACTTTTCATCCTCTGGGTGGCTACTTTTTTCATTGCGGTCATGGTTCGCGCGCAGGACACGAATCGTGAAGCCGAAATGATCAACATCCTTAAAAACCTGAAATATCAGCAGGGAACGATCAACCTGCGCGACGGGCTGGCCACGTTGAATGTGCCAAACGACTTCAATTATCTGGGCCCCGACGATGCCGAGAATGTGCTGGTGAAACTTTGGGGCAATCCGCCTTCTGCACAAAAGCCCCTTGGCCTCCTCATCCCCGCCGGCATGACGCCTGCCAGCTCCAATGCATGGGTGGTGACGATCGAGTATTCCGAGGACGGCTATGTGAAAGATACTGATGCGAGCACCATCAATTACGACAAGGAGCTCAAGCAAATGCAGCAAGCGATCTCGGATAATAACAAGGCCCGCCAGGACCAGGGCTATCAACCCATCACCCTCGTCGGCTGGGCCGAGCCGCCGCATTACGATGCCGCAACTCACAAACTTTATTGGGCCAAGGACCTCAAATTTGGAGACGATACGGAAGACACATTGAATTATTGCATCCGGATTTTGGGACGGCGTGGTGTGCTGGAACTCGATGCCGTGTCCGCGCTCGGCCAATTGGACCAGATCAACCAGCAAACCCCGGAAATTCTCGGGATGGTCGATTTCAAGGAGGGCAATCGCTATGCAGATTTTGATCCGAAGGTGGACAAGGTGGCCAAATATGGAATCGCCGCACTGGTGGCGGGCGGCGTTTTGGGCGCGGCCGCAAAATTCGGGCTGTTGAAAGTGCTTTGGGTGGGCATTCTCGCCGCCAAGAAATTTGTCATCATCGGAGTCGTGGCCGTGATCGCCTTTATCAAGAAGCTGTTCAAAGGCCGCAATTCGGGCGGAGCAACCCCGGGGACTTGATCACCCCGGCGGCCAGGTCATGAAAAGAACATCCGCGAAGGCATCAAACGGCTGGGCAATGTATTGAAGAAAATCTTGTAACGCCTCAAGCGTCGTAGAATTTATAAAAGGACTTATTTTGCCGACTATTTAAATTTTCTTTTTTCAATCCAATAAGCAACGAGTCCTACGCTCAAGGGAATCATTGCCAAATAAACTAAATAGAATCCCGCCCCTCTTTGGATTGGATGACTGTCATACTTTGAAGGCGTGTAACCAGTAACAAAAATAAAAAGGGCATAGAAAAAATATAAAATTGTAAGCGCGAAACAAGCCTCATACCAACTGCGTGGGAGCTTCCAAAGGCGCCCCTTCCATAATGTCACAACGGGAAGGAACAAGCCAACAACCAGAAGGAAAAGAAAACAGATCAACCCTATAACCTCCGTCCAATGCGATAAGTTATGATGTGCTAAACGAATTGCCAGACGGATGAGAAGCGGTAAAAACAACAAAACAACAAACGTATAACCACCCCCCTCGGAAAATTTCCAACTGTGCTTTTTCCTTGTCACAACAAAGTGTTATTTTCGCCCAGTGCTTTCAAGGTTGCAGATTTCGAAATCACCCGGCGCCAATTCATGTCATAAATCTTCCGGCTCAAGACCCGTCCGCTTGGCGATGCGAGAAAGCATTTTTGGCCCGATCTCATCACCATCGTGAAATGCGAAAACAAAATCCGGCCAGCCTTCGCGCGCAAGAATCCGATGCGATGTGCCGCGTTGACGTTTGATGTTCCAGCCGATCCGAAGCAATGCAGTGAGAACCTGCCGCGATTTGCGGGAACCCCACTGGCTCATGTGATGGAAAACAATTCGTCGCCGGCGGGCACAGGCTCCCCGTGTTCCATACGGTCGGCCAGCACGCGCAATGCGAGCGCCTTGGTTTTGGCGAGCGCGTCCGCCTGGGTTTTCCCATAAGCCAGGCAGCCGGGCAGTTCCATGACTTCGGCAATCCAGCGGCCATCCGCCTCGCGCTCAACCTCAATTTTCAGATTCACGGCTCAAAGCTAATTCAGATTATTCGAACTGTCGAATTCTAAACTGCGTCACTGATTCACCCCGGCGGCCAGGCCATGAAGAGAACAACAGCGAAAGCCTCAAATGACTTGGTAAATTATGAGGAATTTTGTTTAGTAATTGGGAAACTCAATGACCTTGTGGTACAGGCATACAGAAAAACTGCGGTCAAAAACCTTTTTCATCAACTTGAACTCCGCAGAATGAACAATATTTAATTTTATAACTCCGCCCCCTGCCTCGTCTCAATTTGTTTCCACAGTCACAACATTTTGTTCCCTTCAGAAATTCGAACAGAAGTTTGCCTCCACATTCAGGACAAAATGAGCCGAATCCTTGATCCATGACAATACGACATCCAGGGCAATACAACCCATGCCAAAAATATTGTAAAATTACTCCGATTAAAAGTATGGACCACGCGAGCCAAATTAGCCACAGAGGCGATGCGGGTCTTAAGAGGCACAACATCGCAAATACAAGAGATCCAAAAGTTATTACCAATAATATAATCGACCTACTTTTATAGTTTTTAGTGATTTTCTCAAAAACTCTTTTGATTTCTGCTTTTTCAGATTCGGAGTATCGTGCAACAAACTTTTCAGGCGTTGGCGTCTTAAAAAGCCAAAATTTTTTGATGGCCAATTTTTTCACTATTTACTATATCAGATTTTCCAATCGGCTTCTCTGCACGAATGCGAATTCACCCCGGCGGCCAGGCCATGTGTCGCCCGCCGAGAATGTGGACATGCAGATGCGGCACGGTCTCGCCGCCATTCGGGCCGTTATTGATGACCAGGCGGTATCCGTCCTTCAATCCCAATTTGGCCGCCACTTCGCCGGCCTTCAGCAGCAAATGCCCCAGCAAATTTTTATCTCCGTCTTTGGCTTCGGCGATGCGCGGCACCACTGCCTTGGGAAAAATGATGACATGGGTCGGGGCCTGGGGATTGATGTCGCGGATGGCGAGGACCAGGTCATCTTCATAGACCACCCCTGCGGGGATTTCGCGCGCGATGATTTTTTCAAAGAGAGTCTTCATTTAGTTACATGCCCGTTTTGAAAGCGATTTAACAAAATCCGTAGTTATCGCACCCAAAAATGACTAATTGCTAAATCCGAATGACTAGAGAATGACGAAATCCGAATGATAAAATTTTCCGCTCTTTCGGAATTCATCGTTGCAACATTCATTAGTCATTCCAGATTTACTGGCTATTCCACCACGAGGGCGCAGTCGTTTTGTTCGGGCTCGGCGGTCAGGCAACTGCGGAGGTATCCCACGATCTGTTCCTGCATCTGTTCGCAGCGGGTGCTCCAGCGGCGCGCGCCGGCCAGTTGTTTGACACAGCCGCGCAGGCCGCGGAAACGCAGGACGCGCGGCGATTGGCGCAGTTGCCAGCGCAATTCATCGCGCAGCCGCGGGTAAAAGAACAATTCCAGGCTTTCCACCGATTCGCCCGCGATCATGCGCAGGTCGGAGATGGAAATTTCGCGCGGCAATTCCGTGCCGGCGGCGCGAAGAGTCAGGCCGAGTGTGCGCAGCACTTTTTCCAGCGCGGCGGCGAATTCTCCCACCGTGACGGATTCGCGCGCCAATTCCGTCTTGAAATAATGAAAAACGGAGGCGGCGGCATGGCGAAGCATCTCGGCGTCGATCATATTTTCAGAGCCGGTGACGACCTCGATGCAGATCATTTCCGCGGAGCACGGGATACTTTCGCCGCTGTTGAGTTGAAAGAGCAGACAATCAGAATTAAGAGCAATCATTTGGCAGCCTCCAATTTTTTTACTTCCTGCACGAAATCGGTCGCTTCCTCGAACCGGCGATAGACGCTCGCAAACCGCACATAGGCGACGTCATCCAATTCGCGCAGGCCGTCCATGACCATTTTGCCGATGAAATCGCCCGGCACTTCGCTTTCAAATTTTTCCGTGACCACCGCCACGACATGGTCCACGAGTTCATCCATCGCCTTCAAGGCGACCGGGCGTTTCTGGCAGGCTTTCTTGATGCCGGAGAGGAGTTTCTCGCGGGAAAATTCTTCACGGCGCCCGTCGCGCTTCTGCACCATCAATCCTTCGTGCTCGACTTCCTCATAGGTGGTGAACCGGTGCCCGCATTTGGTACATTCGCGGCGGCGGCGGATGGTGACGCCTTCACGCGAGGCGCGAGAATCAATGACTTTATCTTCCTGGCAACCGCACTTGGGACAACGCATAAAACCACATCTAATTGTGGTCGGACACTTGTATCCCACAAATAGTTGGGGATGTCAAGGGTGGGTTATTAACAGAAAACCGAACTTGCGTTCGACCTGAAATCAGGTATTTTCTTCGACTCGCGTTTGGCAAAATTTCTTACGCGCAACATTTATATTTTTTATGGCAACAGCAAACGATCTTCGCCGCGGTATGGCAATCAATTACAACGGCGACATCTGCGTGGTCCTGGAAATGCAGCATCGCACGCCGGGCAACCTGCGCGCGTTCGTCCAGGCCACCCTCCGCAGCATCCGCAACGGCAAATCCTCCGATGTGCGTTTCAGCTCCACAGAAAAGATCGAACCGGTGCCGATGATCGCCAAGAAGATGGAATACAGCTACAAGGACGGCGCGGATTACGTTTTTACCGACCCGGAAACCTACGAGTCGGTGACGCTGGCGGCCGAACTCGTGGCGGATTCAAAGAATTTTCTCGTGGAAAACGGCCAGATCACCGTGACCTTTGTCGAAGAGAAAGCCGTCTCCGTTGAATTGCCCTCTTCCGTGGTTCTCACGGTCACCGAGGCGCCCGAAGGCATCCGTGGTGATTCGGCGAACAACATGCAAAAGGCGATCATTTTGGAAACGGGCATCACCGTCCAGGCGCCGCTGTTCATCAAGACCGGCGAAAAGATCAAAGTGGACACTCGCACGGGCAAGTACATGGAGCGCGCCTAACCGGGGAAGAGCTGCCTTCGGTCATTGATCGTTTGTCCGTCCAATTAGGATTTCTAGTTTGATTCTCCCCGTTGCAGTCAAGCGGCTGCGGTGTTTCCATTCATTGATCCGCAAAGTCGCAGGGATTCATCTGGCAGATAAGAGAATATTCCATGTGGTTTTAAGAGGATTTTCCATGCAATTTTCAAGTTGGCCGGTTGAATTTTAAACAAAAGCAGGCAGATTAAGTGCAGATATGAGGCATAGCAGAAAACCTTACGCAGAAAATCCATTTTTTGTTGGGATGCCCGCATCCAGACATGGTTAAGCAGAGCGTTGCCGGCCTTACAACCCCATGAAAATAAAACACGCATTTTTTTACGTCCTGATTTTGTGCGCATGGGTCACGTCAGTTCAAGCGGGGGTGAATGTTGTCCAAAATGTTTCACCCGGAGCAACGAGCTGGCCGGGCAGTCCCATCATCAGCACGGTCGCGGATCCGGCCAGCGACACCGTTGCCGAAGGTTTCAATGGCGGCGGAGGGAACACCAATTTAAGCGAGACATTTACCGTCACCACCACGAATTATGTCCTGCAGACGATTGATATTTATGTTGCGGCGGCCGGCCAGGGCACGGGGCCGGGCGCAAACGTCACTCTGAATTTGTATGACCTGGGCAGCCAGACAGCTCCCAATCCCAGCCCGTATACGCAGGGCATCTTGTACGGTAATCTTTTCGGATCGGGGGCCGGTCTTCCCATCACCTACAGCAGTCAGCCGGATGGAGTCCTGGAGTTTGATTTCACGGGCGCGGACCAGGTGATCTTGCAGGCTGGACACATGTATGCGTTTGAATTGACGGGCGTCATCAATACCCAGCCGATCAATTGGTATCGGGGCATAACCGACACGTATTCGGGCGGGGCGGCGTATCGCAATCAATCCTGGATCAACGCCATCAGCGCGCGCGATTTTTCGCTGGCGATCTATGCGACAAATACTTCCATGACGGTGTCGAATCCGCCGATCAGCGGCGTCTCCACGGTGGATTGGAATAATGTCCACCAACGGATCGACGGCTTCGGCGCTTCGTCAGCATGGAACGGGAGTTGGACCACAACTGAAGCCGACCTGCTCTTTTCCACGAACAATAATATCAGTTATTTATCGGTCAGCTATCATGGCATCGGTCTTTCTCTCCTGCGCAATCGCATTGCTAATTCCGGATCGACTTCGGCAAGCGCATTACCGACCACGGTTGAAACTTCCATCATGCAGATGGCCCAGGCCCGGGGCGCGAGAGTTTGGAGCACACCGTGGACGCCGCCGACTGGTTTTAAAAGCACGAACGATACTTATGACACCCTCCCGATCACCAATGCTGTCAACGGGGGCACCTTTCTGGGCAGTGGAAACAATATCACCAATCTGAACTATGCCAGCCAGCTTGCCAACTATGTGGCCAGCATGAAAACCACCTATGGCATCAACCTTTACGCGATTTCCATCCAAAACGAGCCGGACGCGGAGGTTAATACGTATGATGCATGCCAATGGACGGGCGCGCAAATCCATGATTTTGCGACCAACCTTTTCAACGCGCTAACAGCCAAAGGTTATGGTTCAACAAAAATCATCCTTCCTGAAAGCCAGAACTGGTCGGACCCCAAAGGTTTTGCCTCAACGGCCATGAGTGACCCAAATGTCGCGGCGGACGTGGGGATCGTCGCCGACCATAATTATGACGGCAATAATGGGCCGTCCTCTTTGGTCAAAAATAGTTATGGCAAGCCCTTATGGGAAACGGAAGTCGCCATGCTTTCCGGCAATGATCCAAGCATTACCAATGGCGTCTATTATGGGCAGCGAATTTATCTGTTTATGACTCAGGCTCAGGCAAATGCCTACCATTATTGGTGGCTGATTGACACCGTCAATGGAGGATTATTGGATTATCCAAATAGTCCTCCGACTAAACGCATGTTTGTCTTTGGCCAATATAGCCGGTTTGTGCGCCCAAATTTCTACCGCATCGATGCGACCTCATCCCAGGCTTCGGCTTTGGTCAGCGCATACAAGGATTCGGCATCGCCGGCTTTTGCGATTGTCGCGGTCAATATCAGCCAATCGTATAGTGTGACTCAAACTTTCAACCTGACGAATTACATTGCCACTTCGGTGACGCCCTGGGTCACGTCCGCCACACTTTCGCTCGCGCCGCAAACGGCGGTCAATGTCACCAACGGCTCCTTCACCTATACGCTTCCCGCCCTAAGCGTCGTGACGTTTGTCGGACAGGGCATCACCAGCGCGCCGCCGGTTTTCGTGTCTGTGCCCAACCAAACGGTTAATGCGGGGGTGACCGTGCAGGTGACGAATACCGCCACGGCCTCAGATGTGCCGCCGTATTCATTGACGTACAGTGCAGCCAATGCCTTCCCGACGAATGCCACGCTCAACCCGACGAGCGGCGTGTTCAACTGGCGTCCCTCAGTGAGCCAGGCCAATACCACCAATCTCATCCAGGTCCTGGCACTCGATAGTGACCCGGCAAATTTAAGCGCCACGAATAGTTTTAGCGTGATCGTCAATCCCCTGACCAATCCAGTGGTGAGCGCAGCGGGCGCGGGAGGAAATGTTTCGTTCGGACAAGGCCAATTCAGCATGGCGATCGCAGGGCCGCAAGGACCGGATTACACTCTCTTGATGTCCACCGATCTGGTGACCTGGCAGTCCATCTTCACGACGAACTCGCCGGTGATGCCTTTTACCTTTACCGATCCCAACGCCACGAATCCCAACCAGTTCTACCAGATACAGATAGGGCCGTGACGCGGACGGGCAGGCTCGCTTTCGCTATCCCCTTTTCGATCCGCGGGCAAAGTAAGTCTCCTGATAATTCGATTTTTTCGGATTGGATTTGCTTTTCAATTTAACCTCTTTGGGCTATTTCTTAGACACGATGTCCACCCAGACGAAGGGAGAACGCATTTTCCGGGGAATTCCTGTCTCCGCAGGGGTCTGCCGCGGGAAAATTCTCGTGCTTCATCGCACCCGTCGTCTGATCAACCGGCGCGAAGTCCCTGACGATGCCCTGCCGACCGAGATTGAGCGATTCGAGAAGGCGCTGGCGCAAACGCGCAAACAGATTTCCGACGTGCAGCGCAAGGTCATCGAAAGCATGGGCGCAAAGGAAGGCGATATTTTTGAGGCGCACCTGCTCATGCTGGAAGACCGCACGCTGGTGGACGAGGTCATCCGCCTGGTGCGCGAAAAGAAAGTGAATGCCGAGTATGCCTTTCACTCCATCTCCGCGCGTTACCTGGACGTTCTGGCCGCGGCCGACGATGAATATCTGCGCGAACGCGCCTCCGACATGCACGACCTCACCGGGCGCGTGCTGGATAATCTCCTCAACGTAAAAAACGAATTTGATCTGCATCACATCCACGAGCCGTGCATTTTGATCAGCCATGATCTGAGCCCCTCCACCACGGCGCAATTGGACAAAAAATTCGTGCTCGGATTTGCGACGGACATCGGCGGACAGACCTCGCACACGGCCATCATGGCGCGCTCGCTGGGCATTCCCGCCGTCGTCGGCCTGAAAACTGTCAGTGAAGAATTGGAAAACGGCGATTACGCGCTGGTGGACGGGTATAACGGAACCATCATCGTCAATCCGACCGATCAAACCCTGTTCGAATACGGCCAATTGGCGAAAATCAAGGCCTCGCTCGAAGAGAAGCTCCGGGAGATCAAAACGCAACCCGCTGTCACTCTCGATGGAAAAAACATCATCCTTTCCGCAAATATCGAAAGCCAGGATGACGTGGAAGAGGTCATCGCGCAGGGCGCAGAGGGGGTCGGCCTTTTTCGCACAGAATTTTTATTCATCAACCGCGAAAGTCTTCCCACCGAGGAGGAGCAATACGCCGTCTATCGGGACGTGGCGGCCGCGTTAAAACCGCAACCGGTCATCATCCGCACCGTGGACCTGGGCGGCGATAAATTTGCGTCTCACCTGCAACTGGCCAAGGAGATGAACCCGTTCCTGGGCTGGCGCGCCATCCGGTTCTGCCTGGCGCAGCCCGAAATGTTCCGCGCCCAACTCCGCGCCATCCTCCGCGCCAGCACCTCGGGCAAGGTGAAGATGATGTATCCCATGATCTCCGGCCTCGACGAATTGAAACAGGCCAATGCCCTTGTCGAGAAATGCAAGGCCGAGTTGCGCGCGGAAAACATTCCCTTCAACGAGGAGATGAAAATCGGGGCGATGATCGAGATCCCCTCCGCGGCGCTCATCGCTGATTCGCTGGCCAAACATGCGAAGTTTTTCAGCATTGGCAGCAACGACCTCATCCAATACACCCTCGCCGCCGACCGCACCAACGAGCGCGTTTCGCACCTGTACGAACCGACGCACCCGGCGATCATCCGCCTCATCAAGGCCACCGTGGATGCCGCGCATAAAAATGACATCTGGGCCGGAGTTTGCGGGGAGATCGCCGGCGATCCAGTGCTCGCTCCGCTGCTCATCGGGCTGGGCATCGATGAACTGAGCGCCGCGCCGACCGTCATCGCGCAGGTCAAATATATCATCCGGCGGATGAAACTGACCGAAGCCCAGGCATTGGCTGATTTTGCGTTGCAATGCGAATCCCCGTCTGAAATTTACGCCCGCTGCCAGGAACTGGCCCATGCGTCGGCCCCGAGTTTGTTTGAGAGCAAAAAATAATTTGAATCGCATCCACTTCCGGCGTAATTTTTCGCGCTGCATCGGCCGCCCGGGCCGGACGAACTTATAATTTATAATGAAAGTCATCATTCTTGCCGCAGGATACGCCACGCGACTCTATCCGCTCACCCTGACCCAGCCTAAACCGCTGTTGCCCGTCGCCGGCAAACCGATGGTCGAGCATGTGCTGGACAATCTCGCGCCCATCAGCGACATCGACCGCGTTTATGTGGTGACGAATGCCAAATTCGCCGCGAACTTCCAAAAATGGTCGGAGGAATATCGCGCCACGAAATCAAAATTCAATTTTACCGTCGTCAATGACGGCTCGACGGATGACAGCAACAAGCTCGGCGCCATCGGCGACATCGAGTACGTCCTTAAATCGCAAAAGGTGGACGACGATTTGATCGTGGTGGCCGGCGACAACCTGTTCAGCGACAAGCTGGATGATTTCGGAAAATTGATTCGCCAAAGAAACTCGCCGGTGCTGGCGCTCTACGACGTCGGCGACCTGGAGCAGATAAAAAAATACAATTCCATCTCCGTTGACGGCGAGGGACGCATCACATTTTTCGAGGAAAAGCCGAAAAATCCGGCCAGCACGTTGACGGGCATCGCGCTTTATTATTATCCGAAATCAGCGTTGCCGTTGATCCGCCAATATGTCGCCGAAGGCAACAACCCGGACCAGCCGGGCCGCCTCGTCCAATGGCTTTATTCCCGCACCCCGTTCTATACGTGGCGGGTGCCGGGGCTTTGGTATGACATCGGCTCGAAGGAAACCCTGGAGGAAGCGAATAAAGTGTTCGCCAGGTTTGCGGGAAAATAAATCGTTATCCCGCCGGACGCACTTGGCGCAAACAGGTATTTGCCTTGTCATTTTCCGCGCCGCAGCTCAACGTTGGGAGGTCAGACGTCCGTGAGCACATCAAAAGATTATGAAACCCGAACCGGAAATAAAAAAACAATGCGGTCGGCAGGGGCAGACCATGGGCTTTGGTATTTCCATGGGTTTAGCCCTTGGGGTGGTTTTCGGCATCGCAACACATAACATTGGGGTGGGGATTGCTCTGGGGGTGGCTTTCGGCGTAGCTTTTGGCGCTTTTCCCGCATCTAATAACACCAAAAAAGATTAAGCTGGTTCCCTATCGGTTTTGGACAATTTGCGGTTCGACATATCCCCGATTTTTCATTTTCTTTGTAACTGTTCTCTCCCGGCGGTGTAAGTATAGTTGGAATCAATGACACCCGGCCCGTCCAAACCATCACATGGCTTCACGCTGATCGAATTGCTGGTGGTCATCGCCATCATCGCCATTTTGGCGGCCATGTTGTTGCCGGCGCTGTCATCGGCCAAGCAAAAGGCGTGGACGACCCAATGTTTATCCAACCTGCACCAGATCGGCATCGGCATGAAAATCTTCGCGGATGACAACGCGGAATTATATCCCGAATCAGCCGGTCGGATCTATTGGGGCGGCACTGATGCCACCACACAAAAACCCAGTTGGATGGAACAGATCATTTCCGCTGTCGGTAATACAAATGCGTATAATTGCCCGGCCAACGTGCTCCTGGGGCCAGATTATGAGGGGCCTTTCAATTATTTCAACGGCTGCAATGCCGCCTTTATTGCCACGGGCGAATTTGCCCCGGTCAAAAGCACGGAAATTTTATTTCCCTCCGCTTATGTCTTGAGCGGCGACACCGCCGGGACCAAGGACGGGCCGATTCTTTTTGATCCGATGGACGCGGACAAAGACGATTACACGCAAAACTGCGTGGGGGGAGCCGCCGACCCTTCGGTCACGGAATATTGGCAGGTCCACAGCAAAGGCCAGAATATCATGTTCGCCGACGGTCATACCAAGTGGTACAAAACGTTTAATCCCACGGATATGACCTTCGGCTACAACGCCATGACCAATTGGATGCAACCGTAGGCGATTTCCACTTTGCTTTCGCCGGCCATTCGCGGTTTAATTTCTGCACATGAAAATTGTTCTAGCTTATTCGGGCGGCCTCGACACCTCGGTGCTGCTCTCGTGGATCAAAGAAAAATACGACGCCAAAATGATCGCCTTCTGCGCCAATGTCGGGCAGGAGGACGAGTTGACCGGCCTGGAAGCCAAGGCCAAAAAAACCGGCGCGGAAAAAATCTACATCGATGACCTCCAGGAGGAATTCGCCCGGGATTTCATTTTCCCCATGATCCGCGCGGGCGCGATCTATGAAGGCCAATATTTTCTGGGCACCAGCATCGCCCGCCCCCTCATCGCCAAAAGGATGGTCGAGATCGCTAAAAAAGAAAAAGCTGACGCGATCGCCCATGGGGCAACCGGCAAGGGCAACGACCAGGTGCGCTTTGAGCTGACTGCGGCCACGCTCGCGCCGGATTTGGAGGTCATCGCGCCGTGGCGTGATGCTTCCTACCGGAGCCAGTTCCCCGGGCGGCAGGAAATGATCGATTATTGCGCCAAACACAGGATTCCCGTGCAGGCCAGCGCCAAAAAACCGTTCTCGATGGACCGGAATCTCCTGCACATTTCTTATGAGGCCGGCATTCTCGAAGATCCGTGGTTCGACTCGTCTGACCTGAAGAACCGGGCGCATTTCACCACCCTTTCCGTATTTCCCGAGGACGCGCCGAACAAGCCGGAATTTGTCGAGTTGGAATTTGCCAAAGGAAATTGCGTGGCGGTGAACGGCAAAAAGCTTTCGCCGCTCGGCGTGATGAAAACCTTGAACAAACTCGGCGGCAAACACGGCGTAGGTCGTGTGGACATGGTCGAAAACCGGTACGTGGGAATGAAATCACGGGGGGTGTACGAAACCCCGGGCGGAGCCATCCTGCATTTCGCCCATCGCCAGGTGGAATCACTCACCATGGATCGCGAAGTCATGCATCTGCGCGACACCCTCATCCCGCGCTACGCGGAATTGGTCTATTACGGCTATTGGTTCGCGCCGGAACGGCTGGCGTTGCAGGCGTTTGTCGAGGACTCGCAAAAGAATGTCACCGGCACGGTGCGCCTGAAATTATACAAGGGCAATATCATCGTGACGGGGCGGAAATCTCCGGTGAGCCTGTATAATCCGCATATCGCCACCATGGAAGCGGACCCCACGAAGGCCTATAACCAGGATGACGCCACCGGTTTCATCCGGTTGAACGCGCTGCGCTTGAAAGTGGCCGCCAAGGTGCGGAAGAAAAAGTGAGCCGGGCTTTTTTCAAGCGCTTGGTCGCGTGATAAATGCGGTATCGCTCTTGATGACATTTCGCAGGTCGGCAAAGACGATGATGCCCGCACCGGTTTGCAGGAGCGTTTGGACTTCGGCTTCCACCTGGTGATTGACATAAGGCTGGGCATTGCTGACGACCACCATCGTGCCGTCCGGCAAATAACCGATGCCCTGCCCTTTGTCTTTGCCTTCGCGGACGATCCGCAAGTGCAGCATCTCGCCCGGCAACAGGATCGTTTTCAAACTCTTTGAGACTTCATGGAGGTTGATGCACTGCACTTTTTGGAGCGAAGCGATCTTGGCCAGGTTGTAATCATTGGTAAAAAGCTTCGCATTCAGGTTACGCGCCAGGCGCACCAGCTTGGCATCCACGTCCTTTTCCTCGGGAAAATCACCGTCATGGATGCGCACTTCGATATTGGAATTACGCTGGATGCGATTGAGCATCTCCAATCCGCGCCTCCCGCGCGCGCGCCGGATGGCATCGGCGGAATCCGCGATCTGCTGGAGCTCACGCAGGACGAAACGCGGCACCACGATCAGGCCTTCCAGCAAACGGGTCTCGATCAGGTCCGCGATGCGCCCGTCAATGATGACGCTGGTGTCCATCAACAACAGATTGTCCGGCTTGTTCTGCGGCGAAAACCGGACATACGGGATGATCAGAGAAAAATCCTCCTTATTGCTCCGCATCGCCAGCACCATGCCGATATAACCGAAGGCCAAAAACAAGCCCAGGCGGATCAGCCAGCGCTGCACGTCGTCGGCATTTTCAAACAGGCCGGAGTTGTCGATCAGGAACGCCACCACCCACCCCAGCAATAATCCGAAGGTGATCGCGGAAAATGCGCGCAAGGAAAAGCCCTTGACCATTTCATCCACGGCGATCAGCAGCCCGCCAAAGCCAAAACCGATGAACATGCCGAACGTTCCACTATGCGGAGAGATAACGAACTCCGGGCGCATTTGGCTTAAGGCATAGCCGCCGACGGTGCACAGGGCCAAAAATAAAATGCGGATCACCCAAAGTGGTTTCATGGTCGTTGTTCGGATTCTCGTGACGGCAGGCTGTTGGTCTGCGCCTCTTCATGATGCCACATAAGATGCCAAAGGCCAAATCGGTTCAGGTTGCTCGAGGTCTCCGCCAGGTTGCCGGCGATGGCTTGAACGTTCGATGAGAGCGCCGGATCCTGCAAAACCGTCCCCGCCAGGCCCCGGCCGGCTTGCATGCCATTCATCAGGTTGGTCAGCGTTTCGGTTGCCGATTCAATGTTCTTCATGGCGGCGGTGAGTTGCACCCCGTTGGTGTCCAGCAGGAGATCAGCCGAACCGGCCAGTTGCGTCAATTGTTTCGAGAAGATAAGCATGTTGCTGACCGCCAAACCCGCCCGCTCCCCGTTGGTCGCGATGAGCGTATTGATATCACCGATGGTGCCGATGGCGTTCTCGGAGAAGGAGCGCATGTTGTTCACGGCCAAGGAAAAATTCGTCAGCGTTTGATCGTTCAAAACCACCCGTTGCAACTGGGATACCGAGTCATCCAATTTCCTCGCGGTATCATCGATGCGCTCGACGAAGCCGGCCGCCGACCGGGCCACTTGCTGCAGGTTGAACGGCGGCTCGCAATTCACGGACGAATTGTTCGTCAGGGCGCTCCCTTTGTTGTCTGTGGGAAGGATGGCCACGTATTGGTCTCCCAGAAATCCCGCTTCCTCGATGGCAAATTGCGCGTCGCTATAGATCTTGAATTGTTTATAGATGCTCAGATACATCGTCACGCTCTTGCTGTCGGGCGCCAATTGGATATCCGTAACGCTGCCGACTTGCACGCCCGCCAGCAGGACTGACGCCCGGGGTTTCAGGCCGCCCACATTGTCCGCGTGCAGTAAAACGGTGTAAGTGCCATGGAAGATGCTGGTGCCTTTGCTGAATTGAATCAGCAAAATAGCCAGCAGGATCAGCCCGAGTAAAACGAATAGGCCGACTTTGGTTTCCAATCGCTTGGTATCCATTCCGCCTAAGGTAACAAATCAAAAAGGCTTCCGCCAGTTTCAGATTCCAATAAATGCGCCTAGGCTTTCGCCGGATGCAGTTCGCCGTGAAGTTTGGCCAATGCCTTGGCCAGCACGTCCCAGTCGGCTTCCGTGGTCTCCCAACCGGCGCTAAAGCGCACCGCGCGCATGGCCTGCGCTGTCTTGAATCCCATCGCCGCCAGCACATGCGACGGCTCTTCTTTGCCCGTCGTACAGGCCGATCCCGTCGAAACCGCAAAACCGGCCTTGTCCAGGCGGACCACCCAAAGATGTTTGCGGTCGCCGTCGGGCATCAGCGCCGAAACGGTGTTCCACAAGCGGGGCGATTTAGCGCCAATGATGACGGCATCCGGGATCGCCCGCAAAAATTCGCGCTCAAAATTCTCGCGCCAGATGCCGCGCAAAAGATGCTGGCTGTGGGTGATCTGCTTTTCGCGGGCCTCCAGCGCCGCCAGCATCGCGGCGATGATGGGAACGTTTTCCGTGCCGGCGCGGTTCCCGCGCTCCTGTTTGCCGCCCAGCAACAACGGCGTGAGCTGGGTCTTGCGCGGGATCTTCAAAAAACCCACTCCACGAGGCCCGCCAAATTTGTGGGCCGCCCCGCTGACAAAATCGCATTGCCCCAAATCTTTGGCCGGCATCTTGCCAAGCCATTGGACGGCGTCGGTGAAAAAAGGGACTTCGTAGCTCTGGCAAATCGCGCCGATCTCACGCCAGGGCTGGATGATCCCGGTCTCATTATTCGCGACCATCACGCCGACCAGCCCGGGACGCTTGTCCGCAAGTTCAGTCGTGAGCCAGTCAATATCGACGACTCCATCCGGCGTGGTTGGTATCAACCTCAGGCGTTTGCCGAAATAATGCTGCGCCGATTCCATCACGCAGGGATGTTCCATGCCGGAGATCCATACTTCCGCCTTCGCATCCAGGGTGCGCGCGAAATGATGCATCACGGTGTTGTTCGCCTCGGTGGCTCCACTCGTCCAGACGATCTCCGAAGGATGGCAATCCATGAAATGGGCGAGCTTCTCTCGCGCCGCGCTCAACGCCGCCGCCGCCCGCGCTCCCGCCTGGTGCATGGACGAGGGGTTACCACCGATCTTCTCGGTGGTCTCCAGCCATGCGTCACGCGCCTCGCGTATCACCGGGGCCGTAGCGTTGTAATCAAAGTAAATCACGGGCCGGACAGGATACATTTCTTCGGGGAACTGGCGAGTTTTTTTGGTAGCAGGGCATGTGACTCCCTGCACCCCTTTTCCTCATATCCGCCCGCCTGATTTCCATCGGCCTTCTCATGGAAATCTTGAAACAACACCGGTAAAGCCCTTGACTTCAATGCATTCACCAACGACTTTGCCACGCTTATGAAATTGATAAGAGCCTGCTGCGGTCTATTTTCCCTGATCACTTTATTGGGACTGGTGGTCTCTAAGGCACACGCCCAATACGTCTACACCTCAATTGATGATCCGTTGGCCATCGCATCCAGCGGTTATGGCACCTATGTCGAGGGCATCTCCGGCAAAATCGTCGTCGGCTATTATTTCGACAACGCGGGCCGGCATGGCTTTTATCACACTCTCGGCACGACAAGCTATACGACGCTGGATGATCCCGCCGGCTTCAAGAATGGTTCATCCGGGACGGGAGCTTATGGCATTTCCGGCAACAACATCGTTGGATATTATAGCGACGAAATCAATTTTTCGGGCACTTATGGCTTCGTTTACAATATGGTCACGAGCAATTACACGGCCCTGGATGATCCGGCCGGTGTCACGGAAGGGACCAGCAGCACCGAAGCTTTCGGCATCAGTGGCACCAGCGTCGTCGGGACGATTGTCGGGCAAGGAAACACCGTCAGCTTCCTGGCCACAGCCTCACCCGGATATTCTTACGCTTCGTTTTATAATCCCACGCCATCCAGGATCACTTCGGAAAGTGGAGGATTATATGCCACCAATTACAATACGATCGCCTATGGCATCTCCGGCACAAATATCGTGGGATTCTGGACCGACGTGAACGGCTACGCCAACTCTTACGTCTATAGCACCGGCAACTCGGTTTATACGCCGATCAGCAGTCCTGCAGACGGTTTTTGCCAGGTCCACGGCATCGACGGCAACAATGTGGTCGGGTTTGCCGGTGACCCGGATTACGGTTACAGCGACAGCGGTTTTGTCTTCAACCTGGTGACTTCAAACTATACCACCGTGCGGGACCCTTCCGCCGCCGCTAACACTTTTGCCCAGGGCATCAGTGGCACGAGCGTCGTTGGATATTACACGGATAGCAGCAGTGTGACTCATGGCTTCGTCGCAACCATCCCTGTGCCAGTCCTGCTCATCAATACGATGGGGACCAATGTTGTCCTGACTGCAACGAATGGCATTCCGACAAAGTCCTGTTTTATTTTAGAGACGACGAATCTTACCGTACCGTTCAGCCAATGGACCGAACTGTCCTCCAATGTGTTCAACGCGAGCGGTGACTTCAGCTACACCAATGGCATTGCGCCGGGGATGCCGGTGACATTCTATGGGCTGAGCCAAACGCCCTAAAGGTGTGCCAGAATTTTTTTATGCGCAGAAGTGAAGGCCAGTCGTTCCAATTGCCGCTTCGTCTGCCAGGTGCCAGCGGGAATCTTTAAATCTTTGGATAATTTCACCCGGAAAGCTTCGAGCGTGATCCGATAACGCGTGATGGAGTGTTTGAAGGAACAAAGGGATTCGAGTGACGTAGGAGCAAATTCGAAGTGCAACTTAAAACAGGCTGCTGGAGATTTCTTTTCGCCGTTGGTCTCGAGGTTTGGAAATTCCCACAAGTGTGCGTTGACCACCCCGGCAGGACGCTGCCGCACCAGAAATTTCCCGTCCCGATCGATGACAAAGGCGATGAATTGGCGGGCGGTTGCCGCAGCACGTTTGCCCGTGTTGGGTAATTCCGCGATGCGATCCTCTCGGAAGGCGAGGCAAAGTTTTTTTGCCGGGCAGATGGTGCATTGGGGATTTCGCGGCGTGCAGATCAATGCGCCCAATTCCATGAGGGATTGGTTCAGATGCGAGCAGGCATTCTTTGCCTTCGTATCATGTGCGCGATGCACCAGTTCTTCGGCGATTTGCCAAAGGAGTTGGTTGGTCTCCTTTTCGCGCGGGTCTTTGGCGATGCCAAAGGTCCGGGTCAAAACCCGGATGACATTGCCATCGAGAATTGGCATCGGCTGATTGAAAGCGATGCTGCAGATCGCGCCGGCGGTGTAGCGGCCGACTCCCGGCAATGCCAGCACGTCATCGAAACGGCTTGGGAATTGTCCCCCATGCTCCCTGACAATCGTTTGCGCGGCTTTCTGGAGATTTCGCGCACGGGTGTAATAGCCAAGTCCTTCCCAAAGCTTGTGAATTTTATTTGGTTTCGCATTGGCGACGGCTTTGATTGTGGGCAACTCATGCATCCAATGTTCCCAAAACGGGATGACCGTGATGACCTGCGTCTGTTGCAGCATGATTTCCGAGACCCAGATGGCGTAGGGATCATGGGTGCGCCGCCAGGGCAAATCCCTAGCATTTTCAGCATACCACAGGAACAGAGCGGCAACCATAGCCCAGTTTTTTTCTTTGTGTACCAAACCCGTCCAAGCTGGCAACAGTGCGCCGTTTGGTCAAGCCGTGAAGCACGGCAAAGACGAAAGTCAGTCGCAGTCGGAAGCAAAGGTGGATGGGAGATAGGGGAAGCAAAATCCTGGTGCATGATAAGTTTCATAATTAGTTCAAGACAGGAGTCGGAGGAGGTGCGCGATGACATCTTGAAATAGCTTGAATAAATTTATGCACGGTCTATAAACGTGTTCGAGTTCAGGAGAGGCATTGCCATTTAATGCCGCAGAATTAGAAAATTATCCTATGAAAAATCGAATCAACTTTCTGATTGTCCTGTTTCTATTGTCCATCAGCCTCCACCACGCCAGCGCGCAAGGCACAACGGCCTTCACTTATCAGGGGCAGCTTCACGATAATGGCACGAACGCCAATGGAAATTACACGATGATTTTTTCGCTTTATGATTCCGCTGGCGGCAACAATCAAATCGGCAGCACCATCACGACGAGCGCGACGCTTGCCAACGGACTTTTTTCCGTGAACTTGGATTTCGGAAATGTTTTCAACGGCAGCGCGCGTTATTTAGACATCACTGTCACCAACGGCGGTATAGCGCAGGAACTCTCGCCGCGCGTGCAAGTGTTGCCCGCGCCGTATGCGTTATATGCCGCTACTGCAAACGTCGCTGCTAATTCAACCACTGCAACCAGTGCCATATCTGCCAACAGTTTGAACAGCGGAATTTGGAACGCCAGCGTGTTCACAAATAATGGTAATATCTATCTTATCTTTTCCGCCAATGGATCAGCGGTCATGGGTCTCACTACTAACAGCGTGACGGTAATAGGCAAACAACTCGGATTTGCCAATAATGGTGGTTCTATCACCGGCGATGGAAATGACGGGCTCGTAGTAAATAACAATCTCAGTGTTGTTAATAATCTCATGGTCGGCCCCACCAATGAAAATGAGGGGACTATCTCTAGTGATGGCTTGGGCGATGTCGTCATCGGAAAACTTGCCGGCCCTGGTGGGACTGGGCTGAACCTGAACGGCGGCATGAACGTGAACGGCGCGATTAATATTACAAATGGCAGTGGAAGCCTTGCAATCAATGTCACAAGCGGCAACTTTTTCGACAATGGTGCTGTTACCGCCGTTGCGTATTACACCTCCAGTGACCGCAACTTGAAAGAAAACTTTACGCCGATAGACAGCCAGACGGTTTTGGATCGTGTTGTCAACCTGCCGATTTCCCAATGGAGTTTCAAAAAAGAAGCGAACACACGCCATATCGGGCCGATGGCTCAGGATTTTTACGCTGCCTTCAATGTCGGCATGGATGACAAGCATATTGCGACAGTGGATGAAGATGGTGTCGCATTGGCAGCCATTCAGGGCTTGAACCAAAAACTTGAAGCGGATGCAAAGGCAAAGGACGCGAAGATTAACGAATTGGAAAAGCGATTGTCTGATTTGGAAAACCTCGTCAAATCATCCGCAAACAAATGAATTGGAAATTGCCAAATGAAAACTTTTTTGCTACTCCTCTTCGTTTCGCTTTCAGAAACAACATTCGCCCAAAGCAGCGCGCGCTTCACCATCACACGCGACGTGTCGGCGGGCGGCGGCGCGACGGTCACCAGCAGTGCGCGATTTTCATTGGCCAGCACCATTGCCCAGCCGCTCGCCGCCGTGCCGAGTAGCGCGCGCTTTTCCATTCAAGGCGGTTTTTGGATTCGTCCCGCGCCCATTTTTTTTGCGCCAACAAGCTCCGGCACGAATTTCACGATCTCAATTCAGTCTGAATTGGGAGAAACTTACACGGTGCAATATCTAAATTCTTTGACCGGTTCAAGCTGGCAGAATTTAACGAACTTCACCGGCAATGGCGCGGTGATGACCGTGACAAATTCCGCGCTCGGCATTCCCAATCGTTTTTACCGGCTCATGCAGCAGTGAAATTTTTTCAAGACAATCAGAACATGAAAACCCTGTCATTGATTGTGGCTGCGGTTTGGAGCCTGCTCACCGCTGTTGATCCTGCGTTCGCGCAAAGCACCAATTTTGTCCTGTGCTCAATGCCGGTCGCTGGCAACGGCTATGGCTATGGTTTCGTCGCAGCGGCGGATGTCAATGGTGACGGCAATGTGGATTTGATCAGCGTAGATTTACTGACCAATAACCTGACGGTGTTGACTAACAATGGCAGTGGCATTTTCGGCTCCAATGCCACTTATAGCGTGGGTAGCCGCTCTGTGTTTGTCACGGCAGTAGATGTCAACGGCGATGGTTATGTGGATTTGATCAGCGCAGATTGGAGTGCCAACACTCTGACGGTATTGACTAACAATGGCAGCGGCATTTTCGGCTCCAATGCCACGCTCAACGTAGGCAGTAATCCTATTTCTGTCACAGCGGCGGATGTCAATGGTGACGGTTATACTGATTTAATTTGCGCGAATGAAGGAGGTGGCACGCTGACTGTGTTGACCAATAATGGCAGCGGCGGCTTTGTGACTGCCTCCTCGCCGTCCGTGGGTGGTGCGCCTTATTCGGTCGTCGCGGCGGATGTCAATGGCAACGGTTATATGGATTTAATTGTCGCGCTTGGTGGCGGCAGCACGATGAAGGTGCTGACGAATAACGGTAGTGGCATTTTTGGCAACAATGCCACGCTCACCGTCGGGAGCTTTCCGTATTTTGTTGTAGCGGCGGATGTCAACGGGGATGGCAAGGTGGATTTGATTAGCGCAAACTATAATGCGAACACATTGACGGTGTTGACCAATAACGGCAACGGTGTTTTTGGTTCAAACGCCACATATAACGTGGGCAGCGGCCCAAGTTGTGTCATAGCGGCGGATGTCAATGGTGACGGCAAGGTGGATTTGATTTGTGCGAACCTATTTACCAATATGCTTTCGGTGCTTACCAACAACGGCAGTGGTGGCTTTGTAATTGCTTGCTCGCCAACTGTGGTCAACGGGCCATGTTCAGTCGCGGCTGCGGATGTCAACGGAGATGGCAAAATAGATTTGATTAGCCAGAGTCAGAATTCTAGTACGCTTTCAGTGCTGACCAATAATTTTACATTTCCCCCGCCCATAATCACCGTGCCGACAAACATAACGGTGGAAGCGACCAGCGCAGCGGGAGCGGTGGTGTTCTTCAACACTTCGGCAAGCAATTTTGTGTCAACGGTGCCGACGTTCAGCCCGACGCCTTCCGGCTCACAGTTTGCAATCGGCACTACTACAGTGACGGTCGCCGCAACAGCCGCAGGCAGCACCACGAACAAAACCTTCACCGTGACAGTGCAGGACACCACGCCGCCGGTCATCACCTTGCTGGGCGCGAATCCGTTGACCAATTCTATCAACACGGCTTTTGTTGATCCCGGCGCGACGGCCTATGACCTCGTCTCTGGCAATCGAACCGGCGAAATCATTATCACCGGCACGGTCAGCACCAATGTCCCCGGCAGTTATACGCTTACTTACACTGTGAACGACAGTCATGGAAATGTCGCGGCGACAAATCGCATGGTGATTGTGACGCCCCCCCCGTTGTCCGTAGGCATCATGTTGACGAACGTCTCCACAATTATCACCAACGCGCAAAATCTTTTTATCGCTGATGCCGGTAACAACAGCATCTATGAATTTACGCCCAACGGAATGAAGAGCACATTTGCCACGGGATTAAACCAGCCTGCGGGACTCGTCTTCGACACGGCTGGCAATCTGTATGAATCTGATGCCGGAAGCGGCAACATCTTTAGATTTAATTCAAGCGGAATGCGCAGCGTTTTTACCAATGGACTATCTTATCCGACGGGAATGGCCTTTGACCACGCGGGTAATCTATTTGTGATCAGCGCTGGCTCCGACAAGAAAATCTTTGAATTCACGACTAACGGAATCCAGAGCCGCTTTGCCGACGGGGTGGATTTTGGCCTGGCTTTTGACAATGCAGGCAATTTGTTTCATGGCGACATACAGCAATCCATTATGCCTATCTACAGCTACATCATTGAATTCACAACCAATGGAACTCCGAGCACCTTCACCACTAACGGCGTGTCAAATCCAATTGGACTGGCCTTTGACAGCGCAGGCAATTTGTATGAGGCGGATCTAGGCAGCAACAGCATTCATAAATTCATCAATAATGGAGGTGTGCTATCAACTAATTATGTCATTTTTGCCTCCGGCCTGAACAATCCATACGGACTAGCCTTTGACACGGCGACCAACCTTTATGAAGCAGATGAGGGCAGCGGCAACATTTACAAATTCACACCGGATGGAACGCAAAGCACCTTTGCCTCCGGTTTGATTCACCCCAATTTTATTGCCATCGCCCCACCATCATCCAACGTGGGCATCAAAAGGTTCGCCGAAATCGTTCTGAATAACGGGCTAACCGGTTCAAATTATCTCATTCAAGCCACTTCAAACCTCTCCAGCAGCAATTGGACAACGCTGACGAATATCACATTATCCGCACAGCCCTATACTTACATTGATTGCAATTTCTACACCAACAGCCAGCAATTCTACCGCGCCATGCAACAGTGAAGGGCATCACGCCAACTTCTTCGCAATCTGTTCCTGTCATTAACACGCCATGTGTTGCTGATGTTTGGGCAGGGCGGTGGCCTTGATCGTGGGCAACTCACGCATCCAGCGTTCCCAAAAGGGCATGACGGTTTTGACCTGCGTCTGTTGCAGCATGATTTCCGAGACCCAAATAGCGTAGGGATCATGGGTTCGACGCCAGGGCAAATCGCGCGCGTTTCGGGAGAACCAGTTCAACTGCCTTGAAACGATGGCGGAGATTTTACGCTGGTGTGGTGTTTTAGCCATTAACCGTTGAGAGAGGAAGTATCAGAGTGGGCTTCATCAAATAATTAAGAAATAATAACTGAAACTCCGAATGGCACCTCAAGTTTGGAAAACAGGCCAAGACATCGATGGCCAACCTGAAAACCCGCCGTGCCGCTATTACTGCGATAACCACAGAAAACATCCACCTGGAACTTCCGCTTGAGATCGCGCAAATACGGAATATGCAGTCGGACTGCATCCCAAAGTGCCATGATGTGACTTTCGAGTGGCTGCTCTCTGGGGACTGGTACCTTGTAAAGCCACATATCATGCTTCCGCCGTTCTCCTTTCTGATGTGTATGAGTTGGCGTCAGTCCAAGTGTCCGTGAAATCTCCTCAAAATCAAGTCCGTCACCACTGATACGAAGCGTCGCTGAAAAGCGGAAAAAATAGACCGGCTCAACGGCCTCAGTTTTTTTTGTGGGCGGATTAATCACACTTTCGAGTGCCCTACGCAACTCGGTACGTCCTCCTTGATTAATCTTTTTCTTGTTCATACATGAAAACAGTTACTACCGCCTGAATTATGAGCTGTAAATCGGCTGTTTATTCCAACCCAATTGTTTCATCGTTCACCTGAAGTGTCCGCCGATTTTTCGACGGAATCAAGCCGCACAATAGACTAACAAAAAGTTTAAATCAGCGTTAAACGACCTCCTCACCCCGGTGCAGGAATAAACAAGCTACACAATTTCATTAACACCGGGCTTTAGCCCGGTGACCACAGGCCAGAGTGATAAAAAACGTTTCAACGGTTTATCCTGACCCGGTAAGCCGTTGAAACGGCTCTCGCCCGTGAAGACTCTCACACCCGGCTGAAGCCGGGTGTTAATGAAAAGATGTCTCCCGCGAGGATTTAGCTGCGAAGCAGCGCGCGATAGTAGCCCATAGCGCCAGCTATGGGTTCACTCGTCCGCACATTCAAAAGCCCCGGACGGGGCGACAGAAAATCGCATCACAAAAATCCATTTCTTTCGCCCCGTCCGGGGCTTGAATTGCTTTAACGGCACCCCACGGTTGCACCGTGGGCTACTCTCGATCGCCACTCCGTGGCTAAAGCATAAATCTGCGATCGCTGGGAGACGTGCGCTTCCCCCATTTTAAAGTGCTCCCCACGCAAAATCTTTGTGCCCTGGCGTCTTTGTGGTTAAGATTTTTTAGTGAAACCGCTGGTCATCCATACCTGCAAGCTCACCGACGAACAGGGGTCGGCGCTCGAAGCCGCCTTGAAGGCGCGCGATTGGAAGCCGCGCACGGTGCCCTATGCCCGGTTCGCGTTCGAATCGGACAAATGCAATATCGTCTTTTACGAGAGCGGCAAGCTGGTGGTGCAGGGAAAAGGCACGCAGGAGTTCGTGGAGTTCGTCCTGGAACCGGAAATTCTCAAGGAGGTCAAACTCGGCTACGAGACGGTCCTGAATCCCGAATTGCTGAAGCCGCGCCTGGGTGTGGATGAAAGCGGCAAGGGCGATTTCTTCGGGCCGCTCTGCATCGCGGGCGTTTACATCAACGAAAAGGTCATCGCTTCATGGAAAGACCTCGGCATCCGCGATTCCAAAAATATTTCCAGCGATAAAAAGATCGGGACGCTGGCCGAGGCCATCCGCACGACTCCCGGCTGCGTGGTGAACGCGGTAGCCATCGGCAACGAGGCTTACAACCGGCTTTACGCGAAGATGAAATCGGTCAACGCCATGCTGGCGTGGGGCCATGCGCGGGTGATCGAAAATCTGCTTGGCCAACGCGGCCGCATGGATCCGCCGCCGGTGCGGGCCATCAGCGACCAGTTTGCGGCGAGCAAGACTGTGATCGAAAAGGCGTTGATGGCCGCGGGGCGCGAGATCGAGTTTGTGCAGCGGCATCGCGCGGAAGAGGATTTGGCGGTGGCGGCGGCATCCATCATCGCGCGCGATGAATTTGTGAAAGGGATGGCGCGATTGGAAAACCAATTTCAGATGAAACTGCCGAAGGGCGCCTCGGCGGCGGTGGACGCGGCAGCGAAGGCATTTGTGGAAAAATTCGGCGCGGGCGAACTGAACAAGGTGTCCAAGGTCCATTTCCGGACGGCGCTGCGCGCCCAGGGGTTGCCCGAACCGCCGAAAACCGAGTGGCGGAAGCGGTAAACTTTAGCCGCAAGAGAACGAAGGAAACGAGGGGGAAAACAAATGGGTAAGTCCGCTTGATTCAATCCTGCATCAAGGCTCAGACAAGACCTCACCCCAGCCAAGCGAGCCAATGATGGTTCTGATCAAAACTTTGCGGCGGGCCGGCGAGACTTCACCGCGCCGGTGCTTCAACTCGGATTTGGGCACGGAATAAAGCAGATCGCACTTGCATAGGGTTGGCCAGTCCAGCCCATCCGCCTGGTCGAGAATGACTTCATGGGCCTGGGCTTTGCGCGTCGCGCGTTTTGACGAGCAGGCAACGACATTGACCTCCGCCTTGTTGGTGACCCGGGATGGATGTGAGACGATCACACATGGATGCGGCTCAACCCAACCCGGTGGCTGCCAGGCAAAAACATCAAAGGGTTTCACTCTTCAAAGGGCGCCACTTTGCGATTGCAGCGGGCGGTGAGTTTGGCTTCGACGGCTTCCCATTCAGGGTCACCGGGCAGTTCCTTGATGATCGGAATGGCCACCATAACGACATTTTTTTGCGGACGATGACGTTTCACAATCCAAGTGTCGGCGTCAATGCGTTGCACCGTCACGGCAGACTTGGCGGGAAGCTCCGGGGGCATCACCAACCGGCGGCGGTCATCCAGCAAGGTTGCATTCATAATGGGAACTTCCCACGCCCGGAAAGCAGTGTCAAGCCGGTATCTTAAGCCGCTTTCCTCCGGTTCCGGCAGCGGCAGATTATCCGACACCGCGCCGTCCCAACTTCGTGCCGGGCAGCCGAACTTCCAAAGATTGAATGGCGGAAACGGTAAAGACAATATTTGTCACAATTATTTCCTCGACATAGAGGCCGCGCAGAATAGTTTCTCAATCGTCACAAGGTCGTACCGCGGTCCGTAATCCCGACAAATCAATCAAATCATGAATGAGCAATCTCAAAAGAACGAAGGCGCCTCCTGTTGTTCAAGCAAGTTGTGCGGTTTAGTGCGTTGTTTGGTCATCGGCGCCGTGGTCGCCACCCTCACTTACTTCCTGGTCGCCCGTTCGGAACCGCCGCGCCGGCTTTGGCTGCCGGTCCTGGTCCAGGCGAACGGCAGCCAGACGATTTTGGGTGATACCCGCCAGTTGGAATTCTGGACCCCTTCCCTCAAGACCAAAGATTACCTGCATGCCGACACCAATGGTGTCGTCGCCTCGGAACAGTGGGAAGCGCTCTCGAATAATGACGCCGTGGTGCAATTCGGCGCGTTGCTCCACTCGAATGCGAATGTTTTGGGTTATCGCAGGGTGGAGGACTGGGGCCAGGGCCAAACAAATTTCAAGCCGGGCTGGTGGTGGACGGTGAATGTCTTCAGCAATTACTCAGTCGTGGATTTCGGAAACGTCTATCAGGCCTATTGGAAATCTTCCAGCCCGGTTTTTGTCGAGGTGATCGACAGCCGCGGGAGTAAAGAAGAGTAGGCACCGCATCCGGCGACTGAGGCGTTTGCGTGATGGGTAAAATTTGACTACGTGACCGCCTTCACGCACCGGCCGCAGAGGGTCGGATGATCGCTGTTCTGGCCGATGTCGGTTTCCCAATGCCAGCAACGCTCGCATTTTTGGCCATCGGCCTTTGCCACCGCTGCCTGATCCGCGTCCCCTGCCCCCTTTAATTCCAATTGCGAGACGTTCGCCAGTTCGCGAAATGAATCCGTGCCGCCGCTGGATTGCATCGCCGCCGCCCTGGGCCCGGCCAGGATGAGTTTGGCTTCCAGCGATTTGCCGATCTCCTTGGATTGCCGCGCCTTTTCCAATACCGGCAATGCCAGTTCGCGCAGTTCAAACAAGGCCTTCCACGAATCCTGTTCGTCTTTCAGGAACACAAATTCTTTGGGCGTCCAAAGCGATTCATGAACTGAATTGGCCCGCGCGGGCACAAATTCCCACGCCTCATCCGCCGTGAACACGAGGATCGGCGAGAGCATCTGGCACAGGCCAGCCACCAGCCGATGCAAGGCCGTCTGGGTCGAACGGCGGCGCGCAGCATTCGCCGGGTCGGTGTAAAGCCGGTCTTTGATGACGTCGTGATAGATCGATGAAAGTTCCACCGCGATGAACTGGCTGATCTTTTGGTACACGACATGGAATTCAAATTTGTCATAAGCCTCGACGACATCTTTCTCGAGCCTCGAAAATTCCCCCAGGATCCAGCGGTCAAGGCCGGTCAATTGGTCGTCCGCCACGGCATGTTTCGCGGGATCATAATCGTAAAGGTTCGAGAGCTGGTAGCGCAGGGTATTGCGGATGGCGCGATAGGTTTCACCCACTTTGTTGACGCGTTCTTCGCTCACCACGATATCGTTTCGGAAATCCTGCGAGGCGACCCAGAGCCGCACGACGTCTGCGCCCCATTTCTTGACATAGGCCTCGGCGGTCTGCGGCTTTTCATACCCGCCCTGCTTGCTCTTGGAAATTTTTTCACGGTCGGCATCCACCATGAAGCCGTGGGTCAGGACGGTCTTGAAGGGCGCGGCGCCGTTGCCCGCCAGCGAAAGCAGCAATGAGGATTGGAACCAGCCGCGATGCTGGTCCGAGCCTTCCAGATACATATCCGCCTGGAACGGTTTGTCCTTTCCGGCGATCTCCGTCCGGCGCGCGATCACCGCGCGCGAGGAACTGCCCGAATCGATCCACACATCCAGGGTATCATTGGATTTGGCCGTCGCTTCCGCGCCTTTCCAATCGGCAGGTTTCACGAGCGCCCACAACTCTGCAGCCGATTTTTCGAACCACACGTTGGAGCCGTGCTTCTCGATCAAATCAGCGGCGTTCCGCACGATCTGCGCGTCGAGGATGGCATTGCCCTGGGCATCATAAAATGCCGGGATGGGCACGCCCCATGAACGTTGCCGGCTGATGCACCAGTCCGGACGTGATTGCACCGCGCCTTTGATACGGTTGACGCCCCAGTCCGGGATCCAATTGACGCGGTCGATCTCGGCAATGACTCTTGACCGGAATGTTTGATTTGGATCTCGCGGAGCTCGACCCTCCGAAACGATATGGTCGATCTCGATGAACCATTGGTCCATCGCGCGGAAAATGATGGGCGTCTTGCTGCGCCAGCAATGCGGATAGCTGTGATGATAATTCTCCTGGTGCAACAACACATTGCGCACGCGTAGCTCGTGCAGGACCGCTTCATTCGCGTCGCTCTTGCCGTGCCTGGAGAGTGTGGATTTGCCGATCATTTCGGCGGGCATTTGTTGCTCCACCGGCAAATCGTTCGTGTACGCCAGCGCCCCATCGTCGTTGACGGGCGAATAAACAGGCAAACCGACTTTCAGTCCCAGACTATAATCGTCCTGACCGTGGCCGGGGGCGATATGCACAAAGCCTGTGCCGGTGTCGGCGGTGACAAAGTCTGCCGGATACAATTTACCGGTGCGATTGCAGAACGGATGTTGGTATTGCAAGGCGGCGATTTCGGCGATCGGCAGTGGTTTCTGCACGTAATCTTTCCAGCCGCATTTTTCCGCGACGGCCGCGAGCAATCCGCGATGAAGGATATAATGCTCGTCCCCGACAGTCGCCGTGATGTATTGGAAATCCTTGTTGAAAGCGATGGCCAGGTTGGCGGGCAAGGTCCACGGCGTGGTCGTCCAGATCACCACGAAAGTTTTTTCGCGTCCAACCACGGGGAATTTCACGTAAACGCTTTGGCTGACGTGGTCGTGATATTCCACTTCCGCCTCGGCCAGCGCGGTGCGACACGGGATGCTCCAGTACACCGGTTTTTTGCCGCGATACACAAATCCCTGAGTGACAATATCCGCAAACATCCGCAATTCGTCCGCCTCGTATTCCTTGTTCAGGGTCAGATACGGATTGTCCCAATCGCCCAGCACGCCAAGTCGTTTGAATTGAACACGTTGGAGATCGATAAACCTGCGGGCATAAGCCTCGCACGCATTGCGGATGGTGACGGCGTCCGCCGAGGTATCGCCGGCCTTGCGCATTTCCTGGGAAACTTTGAACTCGATCGGCAGGCCGTGGCAATCCCAGCCGGGCACATAGGGGGCGCTAAACCCGCGCAGGCTCTTATATTTGATGACGATGTCCTTGAGGGTCTTGTTCAATGCCGTGCCGATGTGGACATCGCCATTGGCGAACGGCGGCCCGTCATGCAAAACGAACTTCGCGGCGCTTTTGCGCGATTCCTGGATTTTGGCGTATAGGTTGGCCGCCTGCCATTTTTCGAGGCGCTCCGGCTCGCGCGTCACGAGGTCGGCCTTCATGGGGAAGTCCGTGCGCGGCAAATTGAGCGTATTTTTGTAATCAGTCGCCATTTAAGAAGTGGAGACGTTAACAATGAAGAAAAGCAGTGTCAATGAAGGGTGCCCTGCCAGGCGTGTGCTAATTGACCATAAACTTTAGACAGAATTAACAGAATGGGCAGAATAAAAAAATAGAAGGCATAAGACTGTAGTGGAAGGTAGAGGGGGTCGGCAAGTTGCCGACCGCAACGGGCAGGTTGCCCGTTCCACCCGAAGCAGGAAGAAGATGGAATCAGGACGCTGCCCGCCTAGCGATTGTGTATCGGTTTGAAATTTCGCCCACATTGGATCCCAGCGCGGGGTCAGGCGCATGGCTCATTTACAATATGCTTGCAAGTCATGCAAATCACTCATCTTCTGCGCTCCGTGACTGTCAATCAACAGATAGACTCCATTGGTCGTAAATGCCAGCAAATTACTGCGGCTGTGATAATCCCAAGAATCGGCTGCCACAACGCACTGATAAACGGCGCCTGAAATCGTGTAACAATTGGAATAAACAAAAAGATGGTAAAGGTCTGGATAACTGTTCGTGAACGACTCGCCCATGCCCAGCTGAAGTGCTGCTGTATTCACGGCATACCAGGTAGGAACGACTGGTCGAACATGCCTGGCATGAATCATGTCTGGAACACGAGAGAGAAAAATAATTGCACCCATCACAACAAAAGCGATGACATATTTTTTCATGATGCGAATACGTCCAGCGCCCCAAACCTGTGCTATGGCGCAAAAAACGGCAAGGGTGAATTTAATCCACTGTTGGATCCGGTGCGGTGGCAGGCGGCATTTGGTCGTTTTTCAAACCCAACTCTTGTGCCGAATGCTTCTCCCTGAGTATCTCCAAAAACTCACGGCTCTCTTTGGCTGAATAACCGACCTGCGAGAAAACAGACTGTTGCTCATTCGGCCAAAAGAATAACCACTGTAGTAATGGACCGGCTAAAAAACCGCCAGCGAAACCGGTCGTGAAGTAATGAATCACAGCCTCACGAGTTGCCCGAAAATTACCGCGGGCCGCGCGCAACTCAAGTAGTGCCTCCGAAAGGAGCGCCACCGGGACTTCCGGTTGTGAGTCGTTTTCTGGCATTTTCCTGATATGATAGTCGTTGCGGTCTAACGATTCAAAGCTGGGCCGCAGCGCTAAAAATGGCAAGCGCGATTTTATTGAGGAACCGCAGGTGCCATGAAGAGCAGAGGGTATAAAAAGAAAAAACCGGGCCAGACAGTCAGGAGATGACCAAAGGGCCCGGGGAATTTGAGAGTAACAACGTGGGAACACGGAGAACTCCGGTTTGCATTTGTTACATGAATGCGTAACCGAAAAATTTTAAAAAAACTTCAAAGATCAATTTGTGCGATCTGCTTCAGTGTCTCCACTTCCGCCTCGCAACATGGACAATTAATCATAATGACTTATTGCTGTCAACCTTATTGTGTAAAGTATAAGTAAATATAATTAATCTCCCCACCCTCATTAAACGCGGACTGCCGGTTTCCCGCCGGACACCCGTTTTATCTCGCGATCCCGGCCTGGATCGAGCAGCCGGAATCTCCCTGCTGCCCTTGCAGAATAGATCGCCCCTGACGGGGCTTTAAATAATGCGGTGCCGCTTTCCACAAATAGATCGCGCCGCCGGCGCTGGAACGGACAGGCCTTGCCCGGCGCGCACGGAGTGACGCGACCTACCATCGCCTCTGATGAGACGCGCCACCGTCCTTTTGCCGTCCAATTCGGATTGACTTGTTTCGCGTTTCATGGCATCAAGTTCGGTCGTGCGGGAGAGGGTTCCAGAGGCAGGTGACATCCGGGTGAACGGGGTGTGAATAACTCGTGAACAAGAAGTAACATCTTGTCCTCGTAACTTTTTGTCAGTTTGGTAAAAAAGTCTGCACCGATAAAATTCTTATTGGGAAATTTGATCGAGCAGAGCGGTCAGGAGCGGTGACAGAAGTTTTTAAGTGTAAACAGTTATAAACCAACGATTTAGTTAGAAAGCTAAATAATCTTTGGCAAATTGAGCGAATGCCGGTGTCATTTTGAATTTGCAAAAAAGCTCTTTGCCAGTTGAAATACGGAAAAACAATGAATTCATGCTGGTTTTGACCAGGTGAATAAACGGCTTGAAATACGGATTTTTGACGGATGCAAACACAACTTTCAGCGGAAAAAATTTGGAATTCAGCACAGGAACAACTCCGGTCAAGGTTAAACAAGGACACTTTCAGCATGTGGTTCGCCCCCTTGCGCGCCTGTGCGATGGACGGGAGCCATGTCACCCTGGAAACCCCGAATGAATTCAGCGAAGTCTGGCTCCGGGACAACTACATCAGCCTGTTGCAGGATGCCTTGACGGTTGCCGCCGGGAAGCAGTTGCAGATCAAGTTCAAGGTGGCCCCGGGCGGCGCAACCATCGCTCCGGAAGCTCCGGCTCCCAAGAGCAAGGCGGCAGACCACAGCCATGAACGGGCGATCGCGGCGGATATCCATTTCAACCCCAAGAACACTTTCGACACGTTTGTCGTCGGCAATAACAACAATTTTGCGTACGCCGCGGCCTTAGCCGTGGCCCAGGCGCCGGGAAAATCCTATAACCCGCTCTTCCTGTATGGCGGCGTCGGTTTAGGCAAGACCCACCTGTTGCACGCGATCGGCCAGCACGTTTCGGGGACGAAAAAGAACGCGCGCGTGGCCTACGTTTCCTCCGAGAAATTCACGAACGAATATATCGACGGCATCCAGAACAACAAGCTGGCCACTTTCCGCAAGAAGTATCGCCAGACGGATGTGCTGTTGATCGACGACATCCAATTTCTGGCCGGCAAGGAACGGATCCAGGAGGAATTTTTCCATACGTTCAATGCGTTGCACGAGGGGCATAAACAGATTGTGCTCACCTGCGACCGCCCGGCCAGTGAAATCCAGGGGTTGGAACACCGGCTGGTCTCGCGTTTTGAATGGGGCCTGGTCACGGACCTGCAGCCGCCGGATATCGAGATGCGGCTGGCCATCCTGCAAAAGAAAGCCCAGATCATGGGCGTGACGTTGCAGGAGGACATCCTCAACTTTTTGGCGAACCGCATCCGCACGAACGTCCGCCGCCTGGAAGGCGCGCTGATCCGCGTGGCGTCCTACGCTTCGCTGACCGGAAAGAAATTATCGATCGAGGTCGTCGAAAGCCTGCTCCGGGAAATCCTGCATGAGGAAGGCCGGTTCTCCATCAGCATCGAGGTCATCCAGAAAAAGGTGGCCGAACATTTTGACATCCGCCTGGCCGACATGACCAGCAAACGCCGCCCGGAAAACATCGCGTTTCCCCGGCAGATCGCCATGTTCCTCTCACGCCAATTGACGGAAAGCTCGCTCAACACCATTGGGGAAGCCTTTGGCGGACGCGACCACGGCACCGTGTTGCACGCCTGCCGACTGGTCAAAGACCGCATGGAAGTGGATGCGAACGTCCGGCAAGTGGTCCACTATCTTGAGAAGCAGTTGATGCGGTAAGAAGAGCACCTTCTCCCCCATGAACCTCAGGGGCCAGTTTCGGCCGGCGGTGATGGAGGGTGGCTGATTCATGGGTAACGTCCCCGGCGGAGAGCTTGTTGACCTTGAGGAAGCGCGCCGGAATCACGGGCCGCCAGACGCGAATGACAAAGCATTGACTTTATAATTCTTTAAGCCATACTCGCTTACGAGTGAGAAAAGGCGCAATGGGAAATGGCTTTTTCTTCACTTTGAAATGAAGCCCCTCTTTAAAGCATTCCTGCCGATTCTCGCCTTTCTTGTCGTCTCGATGGTTGCCGCACGCGCCGACGTTTTAAATTATGAATGCGGTGGAGCCGATCCGGGCGCAGCCAATGGCGTCGTGGCCACCAACTCACTCGACAGCGCGGGCATCAACAATCTCCTGCTCGTGGGCGGTGCGCTGTATTCATCCAACTCCCCCGCTGGCGATACCAACTCCAGCCTGTCATTGCAATTCGACGGTGCGGATTACGGGCTGGCCTCCGCCTTCTTCGTGACCAATTTCACCGCCGAGGTGTGGGTCTATCCCGAATCAGATTCGATTAATGCCACGATTTTCTACGACGGCAATGGCGAATATGATTTTGCTCCCGACAATCTTGGGATAAATGATTTGGATGGCTGGGGATTTTTGCAGGAAGGGAACACCTTCGCGGCAAATCTTAACGGCCTTACCGATCTGGGGTCCGCACCGGTGGTCACGAATGCCTGGACGCATCTGGCGCTCGTTTGCAGCAATGGTGTCGCCATGTTTCTGGTCAATGGGCAGACCAACGCCGTCTCCGATGTGGCTCCCAATCCGCCCACGGAATACCTGAACGTGGGAGGATGGAGCGATGGCACCGCCGGCTTTGTTGGTTTGATCGATGATGCGAAGGTGTCCATGTCTCTGCCCTTGACGTTGACGGCCAGTTGGTCGCCGGGCCAGGTCTCCCTTTATTGGCCGGCGTCCTATCCCGATTACTGCGTGCAATATGTGACCAACCTTGACTCGACGAACTGGACCAGCGTGAGCGAGGAAACGATGCCCATCCAGGGGGAATTGACCCTGACCAATGTCACGATGGATGCCGCGCGCTTCTACCGTCTTTCCCCGGCCGGCCCGCCAGTAGTTCCCGTGGTGTATTTACACGCCGCATCACTTCTACCTTCTCTGATAACGTTTCGCGACACCCTGCCACTGGCAGATGAGGACTCGGGCGGGGGTTATGGTCAAATCCCATGCGGCGTTGCACCTGACGATACTAGCATCATGTGTGATATACAGACTTTATACGCGCCCTCCACAAATAGCTTTGACGCATCTGCCAGCGTTGACCCGCGCTCTTTCAGCAATGCCTCATTAAGTTTTCATTGGGCCATTTTTTACTCCAATGCTTACGGAGGCCAACAAGCCATAGCACCGGGTGTAAATTATGATTTACCCATTTTGACCCTTCCACCAAATTCAATGCCGTCGCTGCAACCCAATGAATATGATCCCACAGCACAATATTACATTGCCGAACTTACAATCCGGCACCAGCCTTACGATCCCAATGCGGTGCCATCCGAACAAACCATCGTCTGGTTCCGGTTTGAGTACGTAGAAAGCTCCCTGGGCTTGCACTAGGCATCCGTTATGCCCGTTCCATGTATTTGCCGGTGGTATGAACAATTTTCACGCACATCCCATTGGCGAAAGGAAAGCGGCAGAGGACTGCCGCAGTCCACAACCTCGCGGAATTTTGAGACGGGCTTTTCGAGACGACAGTTTTCTTAAACGTTCTAATGCCCGATGGGAATCGGCAGGTTTGCGGAAGGCGTAACTTAATTCACAGCAGCTCCACCGCGCGTTGCAATTCCGCATCTGTATTGTAAAAGTGCGGCGAAAAACGCAGGTAGTTTTTCCCGCTCCGGTCCGTCCGCAATGACGCGAGAATCCCCGCTTCCGATAACTTCTTATGCAAAGCGGCCATATCTTTTTTTGCGTTAAAGAATGACGTGATCCCGCCGGCGTTCGGTTTCGTGTCGGCGTTCAAGACGGTGAAACCACGCTTCTGCAATTCCGGAACCAGCCAGTCGCGTTTGCGCAACAATTCGGCGGCAATGTTCTCAACGCCAAGTTCCAACGCCGTTTCCATGGCCGCAATCAACCCGACCACGCCGAGCAGATTTTGCGTGCCGGCTTCGTATTTCACGGCGCCCTGGCGGAAAACGATCTGCTCTTGCGCGACGAAATTGGGATTCCGGACGTTGTGCCAGCCATAGACGGGCGGCGTCAGTTTTTCCTGGTTTTCCTTGCGCACATAAAACAGGCCCGCGCCACAGGGACCCAGCAGCCATTTGTGCGCGTCGGCCGCGAGGAAATCGACGTGCTCAACGGTGGTCGGAAACGCGCCCAGCGTCTGGATGGCATCGAGGCAGAACAGGATGCCGCGGTCGCGCAACATTTTCCCGATCTCCGGGACCTCAATCCGAAAACCGCTGATGAAATGGCAGGAGGCCAGCGCCACGAGTTTGGTGTCTTCATCGACCTGTCCCAGGACATCCCTGGGGCGGATGACGCCCAGGCCGCGGGTATTGAGCAGGCGGACTTGCACGCCCTGCCCGGCCAGGGCCATCCAGGGATAAACATTCGAGGGATAATCGTCGTGGTAAATGAGGACGTTATCGCCACGGCGAAGTTTCAGGCCGGCGGCGACAAAGCTCAAGGCGAGCGAGGTGGGACCGACGAGGGCGATCTCATCCGGCTGGCAGTTCAACAGTTGGGCGCCGAGTTTCCGGGCGTCGTCCAGCCGCGAGAGCATGAATTCCTCCTGGTCGCCGAGCGTGGCTTTGGCCGCGCAATCGGCGACGGCCTCCGCCACGCGACGTGGCAGCGGGCAAACGCCGGCGTGCGCCAAAAAGACTTTTTCGCGCGCGACGGGAAATTCCCGGCGGCGCAACTCTTCATTTCCCAAAAGATCAGCGATGGTCATGGATCAAAAAGCGTTCACTGCGGAATTAAAGTAACCCACGTAAAAATGGATGACATTGTACGCGACTAACATGACAATGACCCCGTAAATCATTCCGTTCATGATCCGGGTAAACATGCGGAGCGTGCGAAACCCTTCCTCGTGGTAATAGGCCTGCAGCCGGGCGAGCGTTTCATCCAGTTTGCCGCTGGTTTCCCCGGTGTGATAAAGGTTCATGAACATTTCCGGAAAATACGGGGTGCCCTGGACAACCTCCGCGGGAGTTTTGCCATTTTCCAAATCCGGCTTCCACCGGGAAATCTCGTATTTTATCCGCGGGGAACCGCTGGCCGGCCCCGCCAGCTCCCAGCTCTTAATGATCGAAACGCCCGCGCTGATCAGCGCCTCAAGCGACCCCGCCAGCCGGGAGAGCGCGAGGTATTTTTGAGCCGTCCGCAAGAGCGGGACCATTTGCGCCAGCGATTCAATCATGGCGCGCCAGCGTTCGCCACGATTTCCCTGGCCGGCGAAAATCAAAAAAAAGGCAACGCCGTACATTGAACCGAACACGACAATTTTTTCGATGATGAACGGCAGACATTCAGAAAAATTGTTTTCCATGATGCCCTTTGCCATTCCGATCAAATATCCCAGGGGAAAGACGAGAAGGAAAACATGAAGGGTGGCCATGGTGATGATCAGATCAGAAATCGTGTCGCGGATGATTTGGGCGCGGGTCGCGTAATAATCGGCCAGGCGCTTGAAACTGACATCCAGCCGCCCGGACTGTTCGCCGGTGGACAAAAGGGCCATATCAAACTCCGGCAACCAGCCATGTTCGGCGGCCATGCTATCGGTAAAAGTCATGCCGGATTTCAATTTTTCGATGAGCGTAGAAATGGATTTTCTCGAACCACGCAAGGCCGGATTTCGTTCCGTCATTTCCAGGGCCTGGATCAAGGGAACGCCCGCGGTGATCATTGTGCCGAGCTGATGGTAGAGTTCGGCTCGCCGCTTGAGCATGCCAGGCGTGATAATCATGGAATCACGAAAGCCGGAACGGGAGGAAATTACAAATCAAATCTTCAAAACCTGTCGCTCTTTATCGGAAATCGAACCTCGCTTGCCTTTTGGGGGGCGGGGCGTCCCGGCCCTTTCCATTTAATTATGGGGAACGGAACCGATAATAACGGCCCGGATAATTTGTCCATTGTGGATCGCTGAAATAGGCTGACCCGGTCGTCAGCGTGATCGTTTGGACCGGCTGCCAGTTGATAAGATTTGTGGAGGCTTCCACCACGACCATCAGATTACTCGTTCCAGTGATGTTGAATCCGAACCCATTGGCATTTTTTCCGAAGTCTGGACCGCCGGCCTGGGCGGCCGGATTCCAAAGCAGCGCTGGCTGCCCGCTAAAAGTTGTCCCCCATCCCGTAGTGCCCGGCAAATAATAGACCGTTGCCGGCGTGGGCGGCTCATAGATCGGTTCAAAGATGGGGGGAAAGATCGGAAACCCAGACCATTGAAAAAACAGATCGGAACCGGCGCCGGGGGCGTTGCCCTGGAAATAAACGCTGGTGAGGTTGTCACAAAAAGCGAACACGCCACTGCCCAGATTGGTAACACTATCGGGAATGATTATGCTGGTTAAATTATCACAGGCCGCAAACGCGTAATTTCCAATCGTCGCGACATTGGCGCCAAGAACGATATTGGTGAGCCCTACGCCAGCCGCGTTATCGAATGCCCCGTTGGCAATGCCAGTAACGGGCAGACCCTCGATCACATCGGGAATGATGATGGAACTGCCGGAGCCAATGAACCCACTGATAGCGATTGAGTTGCTCGCAGGGGTGCAGACATAGGGTGGCGCCCAAAGGTACGCCGTAATTTCATCAAAAGTTGCGCCCCATCCTGTCGTGCCCGGCAGATAATAGACCGCTTCCGAGTTGGGGTTATATGCGTTATTCAGGCTGAAGCCGAAAGCTGGAATGTTGAATGGACCAGCGGAGGTGATCAAGGGGGCATTTCCTTGAAAATAAATTCCTGCCCGAGGGCAGTTGGCAAAGGCGGAAATCCCCACGTTGGTGACACCGGATGGAATCAAAATGCTGGTGAGATTGGAGCATCCGGCGAAGGCGGTGATGCCCAAATGGGCGACTCCAACAGGAACCGTGTAGCTGCCGCTGTCGCCGCCTGGAAATTGGATAAGGGTGGTTTGAAGTTTATCAAATAATACGCCGTTAGTTGCAGTGAAATACGTGTTCTGTGCACCAACGGTAATGGCAGTCAAGCGCACGCAACCCGCCAGGGCCCCATCATCGACATTGGTAACACTATCAGGAATTGCATAAGTTCCAACAAATCCGCCGGGAACCTGGATGAGCGTGGCTTGAGGCTTGTCGAAAAGAACGCCATTGGCGCTGCGGTAAAGGGTGTTTTGTGCGTCCACGTTGATTGCGGTCAAACTCGAACAACTGGAAAAAACGTCGCTGCCGATGTTGGTCACGCTGGCGGGGATAGTGATCTCAGTCAACCGGGCGCAGTTTTGCAACGCATCGTTGCCGATGAGGGCGACTCTGTTTCCCAATACAATATTGGTCAAGCTTCCACAGGAGATCAGAGCACTGCTTCCAATGTTGGTGACACTGTCAGGGACCAGTAATTCCGTTAAACCCGAGCAATAACCGAACGCATCGGCGCCGAGGTTGAGGACATTCGTGCCCAAGGTCATGTTTGTCAGGCCGCTGCAGTCTTCAAATGCGCCGATCCCAAGGCTGACCACCCTGTTCGGGATGGCAAGATTGATTAACCCTGAACAATCATCGAAAGCAGAATCGCCAATGGTCATGACATTGGCGCCCATCGTGAGATTGGTCAAACCGATGCAGCCACTAAACGCGTCACTGCCGATGTTGGTGACACTGTCAGGCACGGTGATGCCCGTCAAACTGCGGCACTCGGAAAACGCGCTGGCGCTGATGCTGGTCACCCCGGCTGGAATCGCGAAGCTGCCGGCAAATCTGGCCGGCGCCTGAATCAGCGTTAATTGCGGCTGATCGAATAACACCCCGTTGCTGCTGCTGTAATACAAATTTCCGTCATTCACTGTGATGGCCACCATGTTTGGGCAGGACTCAAAGGCTCCGCTGCCGATGTTGAGAACGCCGTCGCCTATCACCACATTAGTCAGGCCGGAATCCTCGAACGCGTAATTGCCGATGTTGGTCACGCTCTGGGGAATCGTGATACCGGTCAATTCTGTGCAGATCGAAAACGCACTCTCACCGATGTTTACGACATTCGTGGGAATGATGTAACTGCCGGTCACTCCAGCGGGGGGAGCCTCGATCAGAACCGCCTGGTGCTTGTCAAAAAGGAACCCATTGGAGCTGCTGTAATAGGCGTTTTGATTATCCACGATGATCGAAACCAAGCTGGCCCGAGAAAACGACCCGCTGGCGATATTGGTCACACTCTGGGGAATCGTGATATTGGTAAAACTATCGGAAGAGTTGAAAAAACTGATATCAACCACTGGAAGACCGTTAATCGTGTCAGGAATGGTGATGTTGCTATTCGTTCCAGTGTAACCCGTGATGGTAACGGCCCCGTTATTGGTGAAATAGCTAAATTGCGCCTCCACACCGGCAGCCAGTCCAAGCCAAACCGCACTTAATAAAATTATTTTCCATGTCCTCATGAATAAAATGATGTTTTCTTTTACCGGTTAAAAAGCAAACCGACATAATTGGCGCGGGCCTGGTACTCGCCGGGAAATGACTCTGGGTTGGTAACTTGATCCCTCGCCAGGGAGGAGATGGATGAGGACAGGCTAAATCTCAACTCGCGGCGGCGGCTATCAATTCCCCCTGGCCACCTATGCCGCAAGGCGGTCGAGGCTGGCCTTGAGATCGCGCTTGCCCTTGGCCCCCACCATTTGCTCGGCGATCTGGCCTTTGTTGAAGATCAACAACGTCGGGATCGCGCGGACCCCAAATTGGGCGGCGAGGGATTGCTGTTCGTCCACATTGACCTTGCCGATCTTGACCTTGCCGTTGTATTCGTCGGCCAATTCATCGAGCAGGGGCGCGATCATTTTGCAGGGACCGCACCATTCCGCCCAAAAATCCACCAGGACGGGCGACTGCGATTCCAGGACGTTTTGTGAAAAATTTTCCTGTGTAAGCGTAACGATCAAGGGAGAAGCCATAAATCGACTTAGTTATCCTTTTTTAGTTTAGGAATTTTGGCTGATGATTTGGTTCAGCATCATCATCATCCAAACGGTGGTGCCGATGGCGCCCAGGGCCATCACCATGGCGGCGATCGCCAAAATTGTGTCCAGCGTGCCGACGGTCGCTGCAGCACTGGGAGCGCGCGCGGGGCGCGGGGCGGCAGCGGCGGGTGCGGCAGTGCCAGCGCGAGGCGCGGCCGCAGCGGTCGCGGGCGGCGTGGCAATGCGCGGGGCGGTCGTCGCGCCGGGACGAGACGCAGCCGAGGGAGCGCCGGTCGGCCCGCCGGGGGGCAATGTGGGCAGCTTGATTGTCGGCGCGGCGGACGGCTTGGGAGGCAAATTGATCCGGACGGTCTCCTTCTTAGGCTGGACCTTGCCGGTGGTTTTTTTCATCGGTTCCGCGCCCATAGGCGCGCCGGGAACATTAGGAGGAACGTCGGCCATAAATTATTATAAATTTAAGATAAACGGGCCAAAGCGGGTGTCAAACTCAATTCTAAAAAAATCTTTGAAAGAAAAGCGGCCGGAGAGCATCCGGACGGTCGTAAAATCTAAATGCCAGGGGCGGACTTAATACCGCTCACGGCGCTCGCCACGATCTCCGCCGCCGCGGAAATCAGGACGGTCCCCGCGCGGCGCGCGTTCTTCACGCGGGCGGGCGACATTGACGGTGATGGCGCGTCCCTGAAAGTCCTTGTTGTGAAACTGTTCGATGGCTTTCTGCGCCTCTTCCGGCGTCGAAAATTCCACGAACGCAAAACCGCGCGACTTGCCGGTGACGCGGTCCATCATCAAGTTCAAGGCCTTTACCGCGCCGACCTGGGCGAAGTAATCCTGCAGGTCATTTTCTCCGGTTTGATACGAGAGGTTCCCGACGAATAATCTTGCTTGGCTCATAACATGGACGTTCAAAAATCAAGTGGGAGGGACTGCATCAGCAGATTCACTGAATGTCGATTCTAGTTGCTCTTTGGTTACTGACATCTGTCTTTTTTGACACCAACCCGTTTTTTGAACAGATTAAGAATTCTTAATAAATCCCATGAAAATGTCAATACATAAAAGCATCCGCTACCCCCGCCAATCCCGCCCTTTCCCCCGCAAAATCCCAACCGGTAGTGGGTCGGGCCGGCGAGGGATACAATTGTGAATAAGTTCTACAAGTTTGCTTTGACCGTCTCCGAAAAAATACGATTCTGGCGGCGTGGCAAAATTCTGGAATCGCCTGGCCCATGAGCGCGAGCTGTGGCAACAGGGTCTCTCCCATGTCGCCGGCGTGGATGAGGCCGGTTGCGGACCGCTGGCCGGGCCGGTCGTGGCTGCCGCCGTGGTCTTCCCCAAAAGCTGGCTGGAAACGGGGCTTCCCTCAAAATTGCGGGGCTTGAATGATTCCAAACAACTGGCGGAAGAGGAGCGGGAGAAATTCTACGGGCGCATCGTGTCGTTCCCCGAAATCCGCTTTGCCATCGTGAGCGTGGATGTCGAGACCATCGACCGCATCAATATCCGACAGGCGGCATGGCAGGGAATGAACCGGGCGCTGGATCAATTGCAGCCGCGCCCGGATCACGTTCTCGTTGACGGAATCAGGATCAAATGGCTGCCGTATCGTCAAACCGCGCTGACGCAGGGTGATGCGCGCAGTTATTCCATTGCCGCCGCGAGCGTCCTGGCCAAAGTCACGCGCGACCGCACCATGCGCGAACTGGACCAACAATTTCCCGGCTACGGACTTGGCGGGCATAAAGGCTATGCGACGCCCCAACATCTTGCAGCCATTGAAAAACTGGGCCCGTGCGCGATCCATCGCAAAAGTTTCTCGCCGATCAAACCGAAGGAGCTGGAGCTTTTTGAGCAATGAGTTTGCTGGAAAAACTACGGGCGCGAATCACCGGCAGGATCCAGCCCGAGCACTTGCGCCGCGGCAATTTGGGCGAACGCGCGGCAAAGAAGTTCCTCCAACACGCGGGATTGAAATTCCTGACCGCCAATTTTCGCTCCCGGCGCGGCGAAATGGACCTGATTTTCCGCGACCAGGATTGCCTGGTGTTCACCGAAGTCAAAACCCGTTCGTCAGAGGAATGGACGCGTCCGGCAGCCGCAGTCAATGCGGCCCGGCGACGGCGGCTCTCGCAATGCGCGCTGGATTATCTCCGGCTCGTCAAAAATCCGCCGGTGAAAATCCGTTTCGATATCGTGGAAGTGTTGTTGGCCGACGGCAAGGTCAGCGAAATCCGGCATCTGCCAAACACCTTCGAGATGTCCAAGCCGTTCCGGTACACACCTTAACCTCATCCACTTGCTAATGGTCCATGCCCACTACGGGTTTCTTTTCGTAAAATACCACACCGGCTCGCCGGATATGTTCGATAAGGTCGGCGTGAGTGAGCTCGGCAAAAATGGAAATATCAAAGCGATAAGGCAGCAGCCCATCCTCCAGCTCTCCTTGAATCCGGCTTAAGGTTTTGTGGGTTACGTTCGCGCCCAGCAGCGTGAGGTCAACATCCGAACCCGGCTTGAAATTCCCTTTCGCGCGTGAACCATAAAGCATTGCCTTTTCAACTTCCGGGAAGCGGGCGAACACTTCATGAATTTGCACCACAGTCGCTTCGGCCAGTCCGTGATGGGTGCTCATTTTTCCTTTCGTTCCAGCTCAATGAATTTCGTCTGGAACTTCTCGAACTCCAGCAGGTAACTGGAAGTGATCGCTTTGGCAATGGCTTCGGCAGTGGTACAATTGTAAGTATGTGTGGATTTGTTGCGGCTATCAATCATCTCCATCCAGACCGTGCCATTCTCAATCAATCCAGCCGTGAACGCCGTCCGCGTGGCGTCTTTTGAGCCAAAGAGATTTACCGTGCCACGCGATTCCAGAAAATCCTTTAATGTGTTCCATGCCAATTCGTGGGTGAATTCAAAGGCTTGAATCAAACCCTGCTGCTCCAAATCAGACAAGTCGCGCTCCTGCGCCAACTTTACTGCGCTGGCCAATTGATGGAAAGCGCCCTTGAAGTTTTGAAAGCGTTGCACCCAGCGAATGTCTTTTTTGTTCAGCGCGTCTGACATGATTCAGAGTTTTCCAGTGAAAGCTTCATTCAGCAACGACTTTTTATTTTGAATAAGGAACTGCCTGATTTTGCTTGCGTTTGGATGCTGACAGGACGAGTTTGCGGCAAGGCATGATTCACACCCTACAAACCGTGTTGAGCATGGTTTTACAAGCATTCGGGATTGCTTTTATCGGATGGCTTTTATGGTTTTCCTTCAAACGCAGCCCCGAGCGCCCACGACTGCTCGTCAAGTGGATCGTGACGGCCCTGACACTATTGTATGTCATCAAATATGTCGTTCCGGGTTTTAGACAAGCCGATGCCGGAACACTCGGCAGTTACGACACGATTTACAGTATGTTTAAAATGTTGATCGTTGGCGTTGTTATGTTCATCACCTGGCGGCATAGCATCATTGGTCTCATCGCCGACCCGCTGTCTTCTCTCTTTGACGGCGGCACCGTGGAGGTGGAACCCAAACCGTTTTATTCCATCGCCCTGACCAAACGGAAATTGAGCCGCCCGCTCGAAGCCATCGTGGAGATCCGGACCCAACTGTCAAAATTTCCCAACGACTACGAGGGCACATTGTTGCTGGCGACCATCCAGGCTGAGGACATGAAGGATGTGCCGTCAGCGGAAGTGACCTTGACCCATTTTTGCGAGTGGGAAAACGCGCCGCAGCCACAGATCGCCGCGTCCCTGACCCAGGTGGCCGACTGGTATATAAAAATCAATAACGATGTGGATTCCGCCCGCACTGCGCTGGAACGCATCATTGAAAAATTTCCCGACTCGCAATATTCCAACGCCGCGGCATTGCGCATCGCGCATCTGGGGGGAACGCAAAAAGTCCTTCTCTCCGCGCAGGACCGGCGACCGGTGGCGGTGCCCGCCGGCCTTACCAGCGCCGGGTTGCGCCAAAGCATCCGCGAGATCATTCCTGAAGAGGCCGACCCGGATAAATTGACCGAAGAGCTGGTCAAGCACCTGGAACAACACCCGCTCGATGCCGAGGTGCGCGAGCGCCTGGCCATCCTTTACGCCCGGCATCATCATCGCCTCGACCTCGCAGCCCATGAATTGGTGCAATTGGCCGAACAGCCGAACCAGCCCCCCAGGAAAGTGGCGCATTGGTTGAATCTGCTGACCGATTTACAGATCCATGGCGGGGCGGATTTTGAAACCGTCCGCCCGACGCTGGAAAAAATCATCGAACTGTTTCCCGACTTGCCGGTGGCAGAGATCGCCCGCCGGCGGCTAAGCATTCTCAAGCTGGAAATCAAAGGCCAGCAGGATGGGCCGCAGGGCAAAACGCTCGGCGAATACGAACAAAATATCGGGCTGAAGGGCGACCGGTTTTTCTCACCGCGCCAGTTGTAGCGCGATTTCCTTTTCCAATTCATGGACCAGGTCCAAATCCTTGGTGCCCCATTTGCTGCGCGCCTGCACGGTCACCTGGGTGACCTGCGGATCAATGCCTTCGACGCGGACCCAGACATTCTCGTTGTTGACCTTGCCGTAAAGTGAGCGCACGGTATTGGTGTCGTCGTGCGGCACGTATTCGGTGATCAACGTGCCGTCGGTTTGCACCACCTGCACGGACGCCTGGTAAACCTGGTCCACCGAGCGGTCATAACGGCCATAGACGCTGTCCTGGCCCCAACTGACTGCCCGCGAATGAGTGCCGGCGACGGTGCCGACGCAACCGCCGGTCAAAATGATGATTCCCAGCCCGGCCAATCCCGCAATTGTTTTCATTTTCATACGAGGGACAGTGCAATTGAAATCGTTCCGCGCGTCAAGCCGATTTCCACTTTCCAACCGCTGTATTTCAAGAAGATTTTGAAACTTTTGGCCCTCAACGGTTTTCAATGTTTAACATTTTATGCCTCAGTTTTCCTACAAGGCGCGCAAACGTTCCGGCGAATTGGTGGAGGGCGTCCTGGAAGTCATGGACCGTCCCGCCGCCGTGGCGCAGATCGAGCGTCTGGGCCTCTTTCCCATCGCCGTGGACACGGGCAAAGCCGTCGCGCCAAGCGCGCAACGGAACGGGCAAAAAACCGATTGGATGTCCTTGTTGCCGCCGACGCTCCGGGCGCAATTCCAAAAGAAGCGCAAGCCCAAGCTGCAGGAGCTGTCCACCTTCACCCAGCAATTGGCGAACCTCTTGCAATCGGGCATGCCGCTGTCCACCGCGCTCAACAGCATGACCTACCTGGAAACGAAAGGGATTCCATCCCAGGTCAGCCGCGATCTGAAGCAGGAGGTGACGGAGGGCCGCAGTTTGTCCGACGCCATGGCGCGGCAACCGCGCGTGTTCTCGGAACTCTACGTGAACATGGTCAAGGCGGGCGAGCAGAGCGGCGCGCTGGTGGATGTGCTCCGGCGCATGGCGGACCACTTCGAAAAATTCGCGCAATTGCAAGCCAAGGTCAGCTCGGCGCTGGTGTACCCGGCCATCGTCATCACGGTGGGCATCGGCATGATCATTTTCTTTCTCTCGTTTGTGCTGCCCAAATTCATCTCGATCTTCGGCAGCTCGGGTTTCACCCATCTGCCGGCCATCACGGTGCTTTTGATCAATATCAGCAATTTCTTCCAACATTTTTGGTGGTTGTTGGTCTTGTTGGCCGTGACCGCCATCATTCTCTTCAAGCGATTTCAAACCACCGATACGGGCCGGCGCGCCATCGACCAGTGGAAGATGAAAGCCCCGGTCATCGGCAAGGTCGTCTGTTTGAACCTTTACGGTCAATTTGCGCGCACGCTCTGCACCTTGCTGAAAAATGGCGTGCCGGTGTTGACTGCGCTCAAGATCACCGAGCAGGTCGTTCCCAATATCATCATTAAGGAAGCCACCGCCCGGACACGGGAAGCGGTGACGGACGGCAAATCGCTGGCGCAACCGCTGGCCGCCAGCAAAGTTTTTCCGCGACTGATGGTGGACCTGGTCAAGATCGGCGAGGAAACCGGCAATGTCTCCGATGCGCTCAACAACGTGGCCGAGACTTACGAAAACGAATTGAACCTGGCGTTGCGCGTGATGATGAATGTGATCGAACCGCTCTTGATCATCGGCATAGCGGCCATCGTGGGCTTTTTGCTCGCCGCAGTCCTTTCAGCCATGTTCTCCATGGTCTCAAACATCGGCAGCGGCGCGGGGCAAGGACCATGAAGAATTTGCGCAAAACGTCACGGGCCACGGGCCTTGTGCCGGGTTTTACCTTGCTCGAATTGATGATGGTGGTCGGCATCATCGGGTTGATCGCGGCGATGGGTGTCCCCTCGATTCTTTCAACGATGCGCCAGGAGCCGATGCGCAGAGCGGTCAATGACGTCACGCGCATCTGCTTCAACGCCCGCGCGCAGGCGATCCAGCAGAATAAGACCGTGGTCGTCGATTTTCATCCGGTGGTCCGCAAAATTGAGATCGAAGGCGGGGGCACGGGCACGATGCCCGCCGGGCCCGGGCAAACAGCATCCAACGCGATCGAATTCGACCCGAGTATCGTTGTCAAAATGTTGTCCATCAATTTGATGGATTTTGACCAGGCGGATATAGCCTATGTCCGGTTTTTCCCCAATGGCACCTGCGATGAGATGATCCTGGCGCTCCAGTCAGCCGATCAATCGCGCAAGATCACCCTGGACCCGATCACCTCGCTGACTTCCGTGGGAGCAATCCGATGAAAACCCGTCTCCCAACCAAAGCGCGCGGGTTTACCCTGCTGGAAGTGATGTTTGCCGTCATCGCCTTTTGCACGGCCACTTTCGCGATCCTGGCGCTGGTCTCGCAATCGCTCGAGGAGGCGCGGCGTTTGCAACGGCCGATGGTGGACACGGGCCTGGTGGCCGCCGATGTTTATGCGCCAACCAATCAGCTCATCGAAGGAGAGTATGAGGGCAATCTCAGTGACTTTTTAGGCGACGATTTCCAAAACTACGACTGGTCCTCGGTCGTGGCGGAAGTCAACACCAACAAATTTTATCAAGTGGATATTGTCCTCAAACGGCGTGATACGGGCGCGGTTATCTCGGAGGCGGGTTATCTGTTTTATAAACCTTTATCGCCGGCAGGCAGCATGGATGGAGCAACGGTGGCCAGATGAATACCCGTCACCAAAATCGCCGGCAACGGCCGCCCCGCCCTTTGGCTTTCACTTTGATCGAAGTGATGATCTCCGTCGCCATTTTCAGCATGGTGGTCGCGGTGATCTACTCGACGTGGTTTTTGATCCTGAACAGCTCGCGAACGGCAATGCTGGCCGCGGCGCAAGTGCAGCGGCAACGCGTTGCCATCCATACCATCGAAGATTCCCTGACCACCATCCAGTCGTTCCAGGCCTCCCCGCAATATTATAGTTTTATCGTTTCGAACGGCGAATCCTCTTTGTTGAGTTTCACTTCCCGGTTGCCGGAGGGGTTTCCGCGCGGAGGCAGGTATGAGCGGTTCAGCGTGCGCCGCCTCATCTTTAATGTCGAACCCCCGCCCAATCCGGATAATGCCTTTGCTGAAAATGCCAATGAGAAAGACCTCGTCATGCGCCAATATCCAATCCTGACGGGCATGGACTCGGATGAGCAGGCCTTCCCGGTGGTCCTGGCGCGGAACGTGCGAAAATTCTCCGTGGAATGCTGGGACACCAACGCCCAGAATTGGGTCGATGAATGGGACACGACCAATTCGATCCCGCCGCTGATCAAGGTGGACCTGGTGCTCGGCAGAAATTCTGACAACCTTGATAATTCGGCGCCCACCTTTTCCATCTCGCGCGTCATCGCTCCCCCGGCGGAAATGATGCCCACCGTGGTCCAGGTGCCCAGCGGCGGTAACAACGGTTCTGCTCCCAATCTCAACTTGAACCTTGGAGGACGATCAATCTCCACGGGGGGTGGCCGATGAAAATGTCCCACCAAAAGAATTTTCGCGGCGGCTTTGCGCTCATCATTGTGATGCTGGCGATCTTTGTTTTGGCGACCCTGGCGGCGACGCTGTCCATCTCCATGAAGGTGGAGACCCGCCTGGCGACGACCGCGAACGACGATCAAAAGATGATCTGGCTGGCGCGTTCGGCCGCCGAACACGCGTGTTATGGGCTGGCGATGGAAGCCAGGATCCCCAACGAGCAGTACCGCTCCCTGAACCAATGGTGGGCAACAGGCGAGGCCGGCCCCAATGAAACGAACAGCATGTTGGAAAGTTTCCCGCAGTCCTGGCACTTCGTCGATGGCTCGGCGTTCACCTACTCCATCACAGACCTCGAGCGATATGCGAATATCAATGTGGCCCCCACCCCCGTCCTGCAACAGGCATTGACCGTCATGGGTGTGGATGCGGATGATATGTCGATCATCTCCGATTCGATCCAGGATTGGGTGCAGCCCGGGGATTCACCCCGGATCGCCGGGGCCAAGAATGATTATTATCAAAGTCTCAATCCACCTTATAACTGCAAGGAAGGACCAATCGATGATATGAGCGAATTGCTGCTCGTGCGCGGCATCTCAGAACATCCGGAAATCTTTTTTGGCGGCAGCCCTTCCAATGTTCCGCCGTCGCCCTTCCAGCACCAGTTGGGCTTCGCCAATTCAGCCGACCAGGGGGCGCCACCGGATTATCCTTTTGGACTGACCAATGTGTTCACGCCCTTTTCGTCCGGCCAAATCAACATCAACACCGCCGATGCCTATGTCCTGCAGATCATTCCGGGCGTGGACGGCAGCATGGCCACTAATATCATCCAATATCGGCAGGGCGAAAACAACGATTCCGACGACCCGTCGTTCAAAAACGTTGGGCAAATCCAGGCCGCCGGCGTCAGCCCGGCGGTCGCCGCACAGATCGGGCGTTATTGCTCGGTGATGAGCTACACTTTCAGGGTGGATATCACCGCCACCATCGGCCCGGACACGCGTACCTTCCATGCCATTATTTTCCAGCGCGGCGCCAACGTTGATATCGTGAATTTCTACCAGGACAAATAACTGGTTTACGATTGGCCATCCCCGATTTACGATGGCGTGAGTGGCGGATCACAAACATTTCATGCGGCTGGCGCTGGCGCTTTTCCTCGCCCTCGTCTCGTTGCCGGTATTTGCCTCCGGCCCCGATGGCCGCGTCATCAAAGTCCTCCCGCTCTTTCTCGATACGAACGGTGTGGACGCGATCTCGCCCAGCCTTTTCGATCGTGACGCCTACCAGGCGCATTTGCGGAACCACCCCGCTGAAGTTTCGGCGTTGCGCGTGGATATCCTGTGGACGGCCCAGCCGGCCACAAATGAACAAGTCAGTTTGCGCGCCGAATTGCGGGGCGTCAGCACCAACGCGCTGCCAACGGCCACCACCCTCGAAACCAACCTAATGCTGACAACCTCCCGTCATTGGACTTCACTCAAGATCGGCGGCACGGATTATAAAAATATTGGCACCCTGGTCGCCTGGCGCGTCACGCTCTGGGACGGCGACACCATGCTTGGCGAACAGAAATCATATTTATGGTGAAATTCGCCAGCGCCATAATCGCCAGCGCCGTTGCGTTTCTTTCCCTTTCCGCCCAGGCCAAAGATCCGGCGGCTTACCAGATTGGTGACGTCGCGGACACGGACATCTCCACGCCGGTCGTACTCGATGTCATCGATCCCCAGGCGACTGCGGCTTTGAAATCGTCTGAAGCGCTGAAAACGCCGGCGATCTTTGAATATTATTCCAATGCCACCAATGAAGTGGCGACGCAGTTTGTGGACAGTTTCGCCGCCACCCGGACGGCTTTCGCCACCGATCTCCTGAATACGTTTCATCAAACGCCGTTGACGAACGGAACCATTGCCTCCCCGGATTTTGGTTATTTTGTGACCGCCTTTGATGCCAAAAACAAAAATTTTCCGGTCACTGCTACCCTCGCGCAGACCTGGGCGGAAGGCCGGAGCGGTTCCATCGAAGAAAACGGGTTCCTGAAGTTATTGCTGCAGGCGATGGAGCAACCTGTGCGGCCTGATGGCGAGCTGACTTTTGTGCTCGGGGATACGGCGCAACTGTTCCCGGTCAAGACCCCCAACGACCGACCGTCGCTCGACGACGCCTCCCGCGCGGAAATCATCACCTCGGCAAGCCTCATCACCCTCTCGCAGGCCCGCGCGGAATTGCGCAGTGAATTTTCCCAGGACGACCAGTTGTTCGCGCGGGCGATGGTGGAAATGTTAAAACCGAATTGCCTGCCGGACAAAAATCTTACCCGGACCGCGCGCGACCGCGCCATCGCCGGCCTGGTTGTGGACGATCATTTTGACGCCGGGCAGATCATCGTTCGCCATGGCGAAAAGATTGATCTCAAAACGAAGGCCGCGCTCGATGAATTGAATGAAAAATTGATGCCGGGCGTCTTGAGCCGGCAGATCGCCGCCGAACGCACGCAGGAACAGCAGGAAGCCGAACAGGCCCAGCACGAAAAAGAGCAGGCCGCCCTCGCCCAGCAGCAACAACAGGAAGCGCAGCAGCAACGCGACCTGGCCCAGACCGTTGCCCAGTACGCGCGCGACCAGGCCGCGGCGATGCGGGAGCAGACCCTGCTCGCCCAGCGCCAGGAGCGGGAGATCCATATCCGCAATGAATGGCTGGGCGCCGCATGTGCGGTGATCTCCGCCATTTCCCTTTCCATCATCTGGCTCGCCCTCCGGCAACGGCGCGCCATCGCCAGGACTGTTCCCGCTACTGCAATTGTCGCCCGCGTGGAAAAAAATCAACCCGTCAACCCATCCGCCATTCAATCGGTGGTGCCTTCCGAATTTGCGCCCCAACTGGCCCAGGCCGTCAAGGAAGCGCTCGTGCAGGAGTTGGCTGCGCAACGGCGCGAAATGCTTTCCGTGCAACAGCTCGCCACGACGGAGATCGCCGACCTCGTGCGGCGCCTGGACAATTTGCAGACCCCGCTCCAGGAACGGCTGCGCACTTATGAAGGCCAGATCCAACAGTTGGAAAAAGAATTGGCCGTGCGCACCGAAGAGAATCGCGAACTGCTCAAGATGAAGATCGAGATGATGCGCCAGCAACTCGAAGCCGAACGCAGACGCGTCGATTTTAATTAAGATGGGTGTGGTAAGAGGCGATTGAAAAAATCGGGTGCCTCGCTAACGTCTCACCCCTCATCCTTGCCTTCTCCCCGTTGAGGGGAGAAGGAACAGGTTTCGGGCGCTTTCATCACAAGTAAATCGTATAGGTGTCGGCTGCGATTGAAGCTTTCGAAAGTCCAAGCCCGTTCGAAAGGCATCCTCTCCCCTCAACGGGGAGAGGAATTAAAGGTGAGGGGTGAGCATGAAAGAGGAGCTTAAATTCACTCCGTTGCCGCCCTAAAACTCCAAGACGATGAATCCAATGATCTGGGTGGATTTACAGCAGCGCGCTCCGCATCCGGAAAATCAACAGCCGAAACAGCAAGCTCGATTGCTAACACGATTGAAAAAATCGGATGCCCCGCTAACGTCTCACCCCTCATCCTTACCTTCTCCCCGTTGAGGGGAGAAGGAACAGGTGGCGGACGTCTTTCACTGCAAGTAGCTGACTGAGCATCGTTTGACATTTTTAATCAATGACGCGTAGCCTGCCATCGGAGTATTCGAAAATCTAAGATCATCCGCGCACCAAAAAAAATCGCGAATTGTTGAAGATGAAAATCGAGATGATGCGCCAGCAACTCGAAGCCGAACGCAGACGCGTCGACTTTAATTGATTCAATTAAGTTGACACAATCATCAAATGAGACTATTAAAAGTATCATATGAGCGAATCCTTGGCCAAAGCATCGTTGAAGAAGATCACCGTTCGGCCAGTTGACCGCCGCCGGGCTGGGCCGGCCGGACTCAAAAAAACTTTGTCGGGCGTGGTCAGTTATTGTGTCCATGGCCCGGGCGTCAAAAACAAGGCCAGCAGCTTCACCTCAACCAAACTCATCGAGGTGCTTCGGGTGGGATTGCCGGTAGATGAATTGAAAGCGCTGCAAGATACCCTGGAGGTGCCGATGGACAAACTGGTCCCCATGCTTGGCATTTCCAAAGCAACCCTCCATCGCCGCAAAACACAGGGGCGACTGGATCAAGCCGAGTCCGACCGGGTTGTGCGTTATGCCAGGCTGATGGGGCGCGCCGTTGAAGTCATGGAATCCGAGGCCAACGCCCGCCAATGGTTGAGTTCACCCCAATTTGGCCTGGGCGGCGCCGTGCCGCTTGAATATGCCGAGACCGAAGTAGGCGCGCGCGAAGTTGAAAACCTCCTTGGCCGCATCGAATACGGGGTCTATTCCTGATGTCTCAGGCCTGGCGCATCGTTAAAGAGAAACAGATCGCCAGGGCTTTTGAGGGTGAAGGCGCACGGCTTTATGGCGGCCGCTGGAACTCTGCCAGTGTGCGCGTGGTCTATGTCAGTTCCACCAAATCCCTGGCCGCACTGGAAACTCTGGTGCATTTGAAATTGCCGGTGACCTCCAAGTACCTCGCCATTCCAATCCAGTTTGACGATGCGTGGGTCGAACTGTTCCCGGTGAAAAATCTGCCGGCCGGATGGAACCTTGAGCCACCACCACCCATCGCACAACAAATCGGCGACGTTTGGGTGAAAACCGCACGTTCGGCAATTCTAGCCCTGCCCAGTGTTATCACTGGCGAAACCAATTTTCTCCTTAACCCGGTCCATCCCGACTTCAAGAAAATCTCCATCGGTAAGGCCGCGCCGTTCACGTTTGATCCCCGGCTGCTCACCTGAAAATCGTAAGCGAGAAGCTAATCAGCAGAGAAGATGAAGATCGAGATGATGCGCCAACAACTCGAAGCTGAACGCAAACGTGTCGATTTTAATTAAGAGCGGTTGTAAGAGGCGATTGAAAAAATCGGGTGCCTTGCTAACGTCTCACCCCGGCGTTCCCTGCGCCTGCAAAGCCTTTTCATAGCATTGCATCGCTTCGTCGTAGCGCGCCAGACGGTTATATAATCCGCCTTTCTGCAACCATGCCATCGTGGCCGTATTGTCCAATTCGATCGCGCGGTTATAGCAGGTAATGGCCTCATCGATGCGATGCATGCGTTCCAGCGCCCCGGCCTTTTTGATAAGCGCGTCGGCGTTGTGTCCATCCAGGATCAGCGCTTCTTCAAATAATTTCAAAGCATTCTCCGGCTGCTCGGCGTTGAGCAAAGTTTGCCCGTCGGCCAGCAGGCTGGCCACGCGGACGGAAGCCTCATCCTGCTCCCCATGGCCGTTTTGAATGCCTTGCCCATCATGTCCATTATGCCCGTTGTGCGTTTTTTGCTCCAATTCGAGGGGACGATCCTCGAGGGTCTCACGGCCATTTTGTTCCGCGGCCACGGGCGCCGCTGCGGGCAATTGGCCGCGCGCAGATTGTTCCATCTCCACCACCTTCTTTTCCAATCGTTCCACCAGCGTCAGCAACCGTGTGTTGGAAGTCTCCACAGTGGCGCGCGCCGGCCCGGAAAGGCCGGCCGCCAATTCACCCGCCGCGCCAACGAGCGACGGGCTGGCGGATTGCAGCGCCAATTGCCGGGCGGTGATCTCCGAGAACTGCGAGAAGGCGCGCCATTGAAAATAAAACACCAGCAGAAAAGCGCCGAACCCGATCAGCGCGAACGCCACGGCCAGGATCATCGTCATCTGTTGCGTTCTGCGGGCCGCATCGGCTTCGCTGTCGCGCTGGCTGGCGACGGCCTGTTCCAGAGAGAGGATCCGCGCGGTCAGGATCGCGGTATTGGTCGCCGCATCGGCCTCGTCTTTGGCGCGGGTATCGGCGATGGCCAATTGCGCGTCGTGAAGCTGGTCCTGGATCTGCAGCAAGGCGTTTTGTGTGGTGGCGTTCGTGGCGCCGGGCGGGGAAATGGCATTGGTTTGGGCTAAACCGCTTGCGCCGAGGCCGAAACAGATGCAGCCGACCAGAAATTGAAGATGGAACTTTTTGCTCATACCCACTGAGTTGAACTTTGCCGCCCGTTGCGCGGATTGTCAATCCGCTTTCAGGTCAAACTCGATCCGCGTCCGTGACTTCGTCTGCACGTTGCGTATCTCCATGTCCTGCAATTCCCATTGGCCGTTCACTTTCTTGAACGATTTCGGGTCGAAGATCTTCAGCAATTTACCGCTCGCGTCGTAGGCCTCGGCATGGACGATGCCCAGCGTTTCCTCGTCGATCCACGAATCCACGCGGGAATAACCATTGGGCGAAGGATTGGGATTGGTGCTTTCCAAAACCATGCAACCGCGCCCGCGCATGAATTCTTTCTTGATGATTTTTTGGTCCGGCCAATGAAAAAATTCCAGGCCAAGGTCGCAATTCCAAAAGTCAGAACCGGCAAAAGCTTCCGTATCAGATGATGATGGATCAAAAAAGTTGGATATTCCGGTATGTAACACCTCGGTATCGTAATCATTAGTCTGCCCAATAATGTGCACAATAGTAAGCTCTTCACCCACCGGAAAGCCGGCTCGACTCGTGACGGTTGCTTTGTAGATAGCCGACCAATTCGTGTGGGTCATTATGATTTCGAATGTGATGGTCAGGTCCTTTAACGTTCCGTTCGCACCCCGGATTTGCAGCACTCCTGTATTGGTGACATCCTGATCAGGTTGTTGTGCTAAAATTTTCTGCACCAGCTGTTGTCCTTGCGCGTCTGACGGACTATTCGTGGTTTGCGCCAGGGCCGTAGCAGCGTACAACATAATCATGGCGGCGAGAAACAACAAAACTGATTTGGAGGGGCTGGAGCGATTCAAAAGCGGTGTCACAGCCACCGCACTCCAAGACCTCGCGGAATTTCGATTCGCGCCCTCGCAGTCGCTGGCGTTTTGGACTGCGGCAGTCCTCTGCCGCTTTGTTTTCGCCGGTGAAAGGCGTTTGAAAACCCTCTCTTTCCCTTTCCGAAACACGCCTTCATGGAAGGCGCCAGAGGACTGGCGCACTCCAGGACCTCGCGGAATTTTGTTCAGCGCTTTTGAAATAGCGGCCACAGCTTTTGTTGAAACGCCAGAGCGTCCTCGTAAGCCGAAAATATGTGACGCAGAATGCGGCTCGAGGATGCTCGCCCCACCCTGGGAGAGAATTTTCATCTGGCCACCAGCGCCAGGGGGAAGATTTCCGAGATCTGCCGGACGAAATGGACTTTGAGTTTTTTCCGCGTTTCCGCCGGCACTTCCAGCCAATCCGTTTTGTTGCCCTCCGGCAAAATCACCTGCTTCAGGCCATATCGCTGGGCGGCGAGGACTTTCTCCTTCACCCCGCCCACGCGCAGCACGCGTCCGCGCAGGCTGATCTCCCCGGTCATGGCCGTGTCGGAACGCACCCGCCGTTTGGCCAGCAGCGAACCCAGCGCCGCCACGATCGCCACCCCGGCGCTCGGGCCATCCTTCGGCGTCGCTCCGGCGGGCACGTGGATGTGCAGGTCGTATTTCCCGTAATCACTGAAATCGATATCGAGCTTTTTGGACTGCGACCGCAGATAACTGACGGCGGTCTGAGCGCTTTCCTTCATCACTTCGCCGAGCGAACCCGTCAGGATCAGACTGCCGCGCCCGCGCATCCGCGTGGCTTCAATGAACAGGATGTCGCCACCCGCCGGGGTCCAGGCCAATCCCGTGGAGATGCCGTATTCCGTGATCTTTTCCGCGGTCTCCTCGATAAAAGGCGCGTGGCCGAGCAATTTCTCCAACTCCTCAACCTCCAATTTGATCGGCGTGGCCGAGCCGTTGCGCGAAACGATCTTGCGGGCGGCCTTGCGCGCAAGCGCGGCGATCTCCCGTTCGAGCTGGCGCACACCGGCTTCGCGCGTGTATTCGCGGACCAATTTCCGCAGCGTCGCGTCCGTCAGCTTCAGGTCGTGCTTCGTCAGGCCGTGCTCTTCGAGCTGGCGCGGGATGAGATAGCGTTTGGCGATCTCCAGCTTTTCCGTTTCCGTATAGCTCGGCAATTCGATGACTTCGAGCCGGTCGCGCAACGCCGGATGGATGGGATCAAGCCAGTTGGCCGTGGCGATGAACAACACCCGCGACAAATCGAACGGCAGGTCCAAATAATGATCGGTGAACGAATTGTTTTGCGCCGGGTCCAGCACTTCCAGCAGTGCGGCGGCGGGGTCGCCGCGGAAATCCGCGCCGACCTTGTCCAATTCATCGAGCAAAATCACCGGGTTCCGGCTCTCGACCCGGCGAAGGGTCTGGATGATGCGGCCGGGCATGGCGCCCACGTACGTGCGGCGATGGCCGCGGATTTCCGCCTCATCGCGCATGCCGCCCAGCGAAATGCGGGCAAATTTTCTGCCGAGCGCGTCGGCCACACTCTTGCCCAGCGAAGTTTTCCCGACGCCCGGCGGGCCGACGAGGCATAGGATGGGGCCTTTGATCTGGCGGCGGCGCTGGATCACCGCGAGAAATTCCAGCAACCGGTCCTTGATCTTGGTCAGGCCGAAATGTTGCTCGTTCAGGATCTTCTCCGCCTCTTTCAGGTCCAATTTATCCTCGGTGATCCTTTCCCACGGCAGCGAGAGGATCCAGTCCAGATAATTCCGCGCCACGGAATATTCGGCGGCGGCCGGCGGCGTTAGCAACAGGCGCTCAACCTCCTGGAGGGCGGCCTTGCGCGCCTCGTCGGGCATGATCGTCAGGTCGATCTTGTCGCGAAGCGTCTTGATCTCATTCGAACCCGCATCCCCTTCGCCCAATTCCCGCTGGATGGCCCGCAATTGTTCGCGCAGGAAAAAATCCCGCTGGCTCTTGGCGATGGTCGAGGCGACGTCATTCTGGATTTTCGAGCTTAAGGTCAGGACCTCCTGCTCCCGCTTGAGCAGCGGCAAAAGTATCTGCAACCGTTCGCGGACGGAAATGGTTTCAAGCAGCTTCTGGCGGTCGTCCAGGGTCAGGTTCAGGTTCGCGGCGATCAAGTCGGCGAAGTGGCCGGGGTGCTCGGTATTCAGCGCGGCGATCTTGACCTGCTCCGGCAGGGCGGCGGACATTTTGGCGATCTCCTCGAATTGCTTGTGCGCATTGCGCAGCATCGCCTGCAACTCAATGGAATCCTCCGTCTCATCGCGGAGCAATTCATAGCCGGCGCGCAAGTAGGGCTGGGGCACCGTAAAATCTTTGACTTTGATGCGCCAGAGGCCCTCCACCAGCATTCGCGCGGTGCCGTCGGGAAACTTCACCATCTTGGCGAGGCGCGCCACGCAGCCGACCTCATATAAATCCGCCGGCGCCGGTTCGATCACATCCGGTTTGCGCTGGAGGACCGCGCCGAACAAACGGTCGCCCGTGACAATATCGTCGATCAACTTGAGGCTCGGGCCGGTCTCCACGAGCAGGGGCACGACGGCCCCCGGGAAAATCACAATGTCTGAAAGGCCAAGAATAGGCAGGATCTCCGGGAGGGAGCGCGAAGAGATGCGCGAAGGCGACTCCGCCCTCTCGGCGGCGCCAAGGATGCTGACAAACTCTGTTTCAGACGAGCTCATGTCGCTTACCAGGTATTATGGCCTTTGATATCGTGGGATATCATTTGGTTTCATTCGATGGTATTTAAAAAGTCTATGAATGCGCAACTGCGCGTCATCGCAAATCAAACCCATCAATTGTTAGATGCTGCCGCCCCCGAAAAGATTCACTGCGGCTTAATTTCCTTCGGCGACCGGGACCTTGGTGGTCTTGGACTGTGAAAGACGGGCTTTCGGCACGTCGATCCGGAGGAACCCATTCACATAGACCGCCTTGGCCTGGCCCAAATCGTATCCCGGTGGCAACTCCAAATCCGTCTCAAATGGGCCATAAGAAATTTCCATCACCAAAAAACTGCAATGCGGCGGGCGGCAACCGTCCGGGCGGTTCCCGGCAACTCGCAGGTGGTTGTCTTCGACGGTGATCTCGAGGTTCTCACTCTTCATGCCGGGCAGTTCGACTTTGACGACGATCCCTGCGTCCGTCACATACACATCGGTATTGGGGATCCAGTGTCCGTTATCGGAACCGGGGCGACCACTTACCGCGGAACGCCGGGAAACGAAATGAACCGTCGAGCTGACTTTGGTTACGGCCATGATTTGACTTATTTTACAATAAAACCATCGATATGCAAGCAAACTGCTTGCAGCGAATTACGATGCAACATAACTGCAAAACGCATTCGCGCAAACGAAATTTTATCGCCCGCAATTGGCCGGTAAATAGCGATATAAACGCCAAAAATTTTATCGGGCGCATCCCGGCATTGCCCCGGCGCGCGGCCCGGTGAGCCGCAGCAACTTCGTCAGGGCAGAAGCATATTGAAAATTAAGGCAGGTTGAAATTTGATAATTGCTGCGGGTCACCGACCCGCGCTCCGCTACCAACTCGTCCCTCCAGGGGCAGAGTCAAGATGCGCCCCTTCTATCTGCCTGACTGCCCAACTTTCATCTTTTCACCGGCGGCCAGCCGCCCCAGAATGCGCCGGATGTTCCGCCATACGCATCGTGTCTCCTATGCCGAATGCACCGTCGGCAACCATATCTACCACTCCCGCTACCTCGACCTGCTGGAAGCCGCCCGCGGCGAATTCCTGCGCTCATTGGGGACCACCGTCCTGGAATTGCAGGAGCGGGATTGTATTTTTCCGGTCGTGGAAGCGAAACTGCGCTACAAAGCTCCCGCGCGATATGACGATTTGCTCGCCATCGAGGTCTGGCCGACTCTCGCCGAGAAAGTCCGCGTCAATTTCGGCCACCGGATCATGAACCAGGCGGGCAAACTGATCCTGAAAGCGGAGACGCTCCACGTTTGCACCGGCCGGGATGAAAAACCGAAACGCGTGCCGGAGGAATTGGTGGAAAGATTGAAGCCACTCGTATTCCCAAATCCATGAGACAGCCTTACAAACTTGTTACCGTGGAGTATCGGAATCCCATAAAAAACGGACAGTTTCTTGCCGACACCGCGTGCGGGCATGTAAAAACTCCGGGTTGTGAGTCGTGCGCGGCGGCTCCAATTCGCAGTTAATTTAACACTGCAATCCGTATAATTTTTACAACCTGTTTTTATTTAATAACTTACGAATATTTTTGGATAACATATAAATTGTTCAAAATAATAGTTGACTGTTTAGTAAACTTTGCTAAATTGAACTCGTGATTGAGCAATAAAGCTGAATCAAGTAAGTTAAACAAAATTTATGGGCCGTGTAAGTGAAGCCAAAGTGAAGTTGATGGATGCCGTATTGGAACTGATATGGACGGGTTCCTACGGCAGCACGACGATCGACCAGATCTGCGAAAGAGCGGGCGTCAAGAAAGGCAGTTTCTATTATTTTTTTAATTCTAAATCGGAACTCGCCGTGGAAGCGCTCGGTTCGAGCTGGCAGTCGATGCAGGCTGAAGTTGACAGAATGTTCTCCGCGACGATTCCGCCGCTTGATCGTTTGCAGAAATACTGCGATTTCAGCTATAAATTCCAGTGCGACATGAAGGCCAAGTATGGGCGCGTGCTGGGTTGCCCGCAGTTTAGCCTGGGCAGCGAAGTTTGCACACAGGATGACACGCTGCAGAAAAAGATCCAATCCATCCTTGATTACAAGCGCAAATATATCGAGTCGGCCATTCGTGACGGGATTGCGAGCGGAGACGTTCCGGCGTGTGATCCGTCGACAAAAGCCCAGATGGTGATGGCCTACTACGAAGGAATGTTGATGCAGGCGCGGATCAAGAATGACGTTGGACTCTTGAGCAAAATGGCAACGGGCGTTTTTAGTTTACTTGGCGTGAAGGACGGCGCGCTGGCAACCGTTTGATTTTTTTTAACGACATACTTTACTATACAGTCAACTATTAAAATTGAAGATTATGAATACGACAACGACCTCACAAAATCCGACAAATGACAAATCGTTTGCAGGCGTGTGCCTCGCGTATAGCCAAAAGTTGGCTGCGCAAATCGAACGCGCAAAAAATAATATCACAGCCGAGTTCCGCGACACGTTCCAGGCTCATGAGCAGTTACTCCAACTGGCCATCGGGGAAGCTGATGCCTTGGCCTGGCAGACGGATTATCCGCATTTGATTTTCCCATTGCTGGCCACCGAGAAAATCCAAAGTGCCGCCCAGTGGCAAACACGCCAGCAGTCTTTGCTTCGGGAAACATCGCCCGAGGCATTAGCGGCGTAATCGAGTTTTAAATATCAACCATCCATCCATTTTTAAACTATGAAACGCAATTTTATCAATTTGATCCTAGTCACCCTCGCGTTAGGAGCTATCGCCGGGTTTGTCGCCGGGTGCAGCCGCGCACAGGCGCAGTCGTCGCCGCCGCCCCAGCCATCCGTGACCGTGGCGCCGGTCGAACAAAGGGAGATTGTCGAGTGGGGTGAATTCACCGGACATACAGCACCGGTTGATTCCGTCGAAATCCGTCCGCGTGTTTCCGGCTATGTCCAGGAAGTGCGGTTCCAGTCCGGGCAACTGGTGAAAAAAGGCGACATTTTGTTTGTCATCGATCCGCGGCCCTACCAGGCGGTGTTCGACCAGCGGCAGGCCGAATACAATGAGGCGAAGAGCGAATTCGATCGCACCGAACAATTGCTTCAAAACAACGCCATTTCGGCGGAGGAGGCCGGAGAGCGCAAAGCCCGCTACGAAGAGGCGAAGGCAAACCTGGATTCGGCGAAGCTGGACCTGGAATTTACCCAAGTGCGCGCGCCGATCGACGGCCGGGTCAGTCGCGCTTTGTTGACCGAAGGAAATTACATCAGTGGAACCGCCGGCGCGGCGTCGTTGCTCACGACCGTTGTCTCCGTTGGTCCGGTTTATGTGTATGCGGACATGGATGAAAATTCGCTGCTCAAATTCAACAGTCTGGTAGCCGCCAAAAAAATGGAAACGAATGCGGATGGACAGATTCCCGTGGAATTGCAACTCGCCGATGAAGTGAGTTCCGGGCATGAAGGTTATGTAGAATCATTGGACAACCAGCTTAACCCCGGCACGGGCAGCATCCTGGTCCGGGCCGTTTTTTCCAACGGCGACGGACAGATTGTCCCTGGATTGTTTGCGCGAATCCGCATTCCCCTGAGCGACCGGCATCCGGCCCTGTTGGTTGACGAGCGCGCCATCGGCACTGACCAATCGCAAAAATTCGTCTTCACCTTGACGGCGTCCAACACGGTGGCTTATCAGGCCGTCGATCTGGGGGCAACCATCGACGGGAAACGCGTTGTCGAATCAGGCTTGAAGCCTGGAGAAGAGATCCTCGTTGACGGCTTGGAACGGGTACGCCCGGGAATGCCGGTGACGCCGGAGACCGAAGTGGCCGCCCAAAAACCCGGCCACACAATCGCGGCGCGCTGAACGCGCATCAATTCCGAACCATTCGATCCCTATGAACTTTTCAGATTTCTTTATCAAACGGCCGATTTTTGCCGGGGTGTTGTCCATCGCCATTTTTGTGATGGGGTTGCTGGCGATGTTCAAGCTGCCCATCAGCGAGTATCCCGAAGTGGTGCCGCCAACGATCGTGGTGCGCGCCACGTATCCGGGCGCCACACCGGAAACCATTGCCGAGACAGTGGCCTCTCCTTTGGAGCAGGCGATCAACGGGGTGGAAGGCTCGCTGTACATGTTTTCCCAGGCAACGGCCGACGGCGTGTTGACGGTGACGGTGACATTCAAGCTCGGCACTGACATCGACACGGCACAGGAGCAGGTCCAGAACCGGGTGTCGCAGGCGCTGCCAAAATTGCCGGAGGAAGTACGCGATCTCGGCGTCACCACCACCAAACAATCACCCGATCTGACGATGGTGGTCCACCTGTTTTCGCCCGACAGCCGCTATGACGAGATCTATATCCGCAACTACGCAACATTGCAGGTGAAGGACGTCCTGGCGCGCATTCCCGGTGCGGGTGACGTCGAAGTGTTTGGCTCGGGTGATTATGCCATGCGCATCTGGCTGAACCCGGACAAGCTGGCCGCCCGAAATCTGACCGCCAGTGATGTCGTCAACGCGATCCGCGAACAAAACGTGCAAGTGGCGGGTGGCATCATCGGCGCACCGCCGGTGGACCAGCCGGTGAATTTTGAGATGGAGGTGAATGTCAAAGGCCGTCTCATTTCCACCGGGGAGTTCGGGAACATCGTGGTGAAAGTGGGCGCGAACGGCGAAAACGTCCTGCTCAAAGACGTCGCGCGGATCGAGCTGGGCGCAGGCAGTTACTCCTTGCGTTCGTTGCTGAATAACAAGACGGCCGTGGCCCTTCCTATTTTTGAATCGCCGGGCGCCAATGCGCTGGAACTTTCCAGGAACGTCCGCAAGACCATGGAACAATTGAAGAAAAATTTTCCGGAAGGCCTGGACTATTCAGTCGTTTATGACCCGACGGTCTTCGTGCGTCATTCGATTGAAGCGGTCGTGCATACCTTGTGCGAGGCCATCCTGCTGGTCGTCATCGTTGTCATCATCTTCCTGCAAACCTGGCGCGCGGCCATCATTCCGCTGGCGGCCGTGCCGGTGTCGCTCATCGGCGCACTGACAGTGATGTTGGCGGTCGGGTTCAGCATCAACGCATTGTCACTCTTTGGACTCGTGCTGGCCATCGGCATCGTGGTCGACGACGCGATTGTCGTGGTCGAAAATGTCGAGCGTAACATCGCCCGCGGATTGTCGTCGCTCGACGCCGCCCGACAGGCGATGCGGGAGGTCACGGGACCGATCGTAGCGACGGCGATGGTGTTATGCGCCGTCTTTATCCCCACCGCCTTCATCAGCGGACTGAGCGGCCAGTTTTATAAACAGTTCGCAATCACCATTGCCATCTCAACGGTGATCTCCGCTTTCAATTCGCTGACGCTTTCGCCGGCTTTGTGCGCGGTGCTGTTGAAAGGTCATCATGAGCCCAAAGACTGGCTGTCACGGGGGATGGAGAAATTGTTCGGCTGGTTTTTCCATCCGTTCAACCGCGTGTTCGCTTGGGCGGGAGTCAAATATTCCGCCGGGGTCACGGGGGTGTTGCGTAAAAGTGTTATCGCGCTGGTCCTTTATGGCGGGCTCGTGTTGTTGACCGGCTGGAGCTTCCATAAAGTTCCCACCGGCTTCGTGCCCACGCAGGACAAACAATATCTGGTCGCGTTCGCGCAACTGCCCGAAGGCGCTTCGCTCGAGCGCACTGAGGCCGTCATCCGCCATATGTCGGACATCGGCCTAAAACAGCCCGGGGTACAGGCGGCGGTGGCATTTCCCGGATTGAGCATCAGCGGTTTCAGCGTCGCGTCCGATGCCGGAATCGTTTTCTTCACGTTGAAACCCTTCGAAGAACGCACCACAAAGGACTTGAGCGGTCCCGCGATCGCTGCCGCCCTGAACCAGAAATTTTCCGGGATCCAGGATGCGTATGTGTTGACGGTCATGCCGCCGGCAGTCATGGGGCTTGGCACAATCGGCGGTTTCAAGCTTTATGTGGAAGACCGCGCCGGCCTCGGTTACGACGCCCTCTACCAGAACGTCCAGAACATCATGGGCAAGAGCTATCAGGATCCGGGACTTGGACTGGCCGGCGTGTTTTCAACATTCAATGTCAATGTACCGCAACTGGACGCGGACGTAGACCGGGTCAAAGCCAAGACGGAAGGCATCCCGCTGCAAAATCTGTTTGAGACGCTGCAAATCTACCTGGGTTCGCTGTATGTGAACGATTTCAACCAGTTCGGCCGCACTTATGAAGTGATCGCCCAGGCGGACTCACATTTTCGCGAACAGCCAGATGATATCACCCGGTTAAAAACGCGCAACGACAAGGGCGAAATGATCCCCCTGGGGGCGGTCGTGAAAGTGACTGAAACACACGGCCCGGCGCGCGTGATGCGCTACAACGGTTATCCGGCGGCAGAGATCAATGGTGGCCCCGCGCCGGGTTTCAGTTCCGGCCAGGCGGAAGCGGCCATGGCGAAACTCGCCAGTCAAAACCTGCCACGCGGCATGGATTACGAATGGACCGACTTGACCTACCAACGCATCCTCGCCGGCAATACAACGATTTACGTAGGACCCTTCTGCATCCTGCTGGTATTTCTTGTGCTGGCAGCGCTCTACGAAAGCTTTCGCCTGCCGCTCGCCATTATTTTGATAGTGCCGATGTGTTTGCTGTTCGCCATCACCGGCGTCTGGCTCAAAGGCGGCGACAATAATATCTTTACCCAGATCGGTTTGATCGTGCTCGTTGGCCTCGCCTGCAAAAACGCGATCCTCATCGTCGAGTTCGCAAAGATAAAACAAGACGAAGGCCTATCGCCGGTGGACGCAGCCATCGAGGCCTGCCGCTTGCGCCTGCGTCCGATCTTGATGACCTCGATCGCCTTCATCGCGGGTGTCTTTCCGCTCGTCGTTTCCAAAGGCGCCGGCGCGGAAATGCGTCAGGCGATGGGGATCGCCGTGTTTTCCGGGATGATTGGCGTAACCCTGTTCGGCTTGTTCTTGACGCCGGTTTTTTACGTCACATTGATGAAATTGGGCTTTAAGAAAAAGACCGTGGCCGCCCCGAAAAGCTTATCACCCGGCTCTACCTTGGGAACAACGGCCATTGTCCTGGCTGGATTGTTGATCGGAGCCGCAACGGCCAGGGCAGGCATTTTGACCGTCGGTCCCGATTACCGACCGCCGACCAATTCTGTTCCAGCCGGCTACAAGGCAGCAGAATATGGCAACTGGAAGGAAGGCGAGCCGCTGGATAATGTGCCCAAAGGAGAATGGTGGGAGATTTTCGGCGACACAAACCTGGACTCGCTGGAAACAGAAGCATTGCAGGCCAACCAGGAACTCAAAGCGGCGGTTGCGCGCGTTGACCAGGCGCGCGCCACAGCCCGGATTGCCCGCGGCGAATTGTTACCCGCCCTTGGTTTCGACCCGAATTATACGCGCCAGCGTTATTCGCCCAATGCGGACCCCAGTTTTGGAAACATAACGGCCAATACTTTCAACACGCCGCTGGATCTGAGCTATGAAGTGGATCTGTGGGGCCGCGTGCGCCGCAGCTTCCAAAGCGCGCGCGCCGATGCCCAGGCATCGCTGGCGGAATTCTACAATGTGCAACTCACCCTTCAAACTGACGTCGCACAGAATTATTTTGCCCTGCGCTCGCTGGACGCCGAGATCGCCACCGTCGCCGGCACCGTGGACTTGTGGAAGGAACAGGTAAAACTGACGCAGAGCCGCTACAACGGCGGTATCGGCAGTGACCTCGAAATCGCCCAGGCACAGACACAACTCGCCACCACCCAGGCCGAGATGGCCGCCCTCGCGCAACGCCGGGATGAATTGGAAAATGCGATCGCCATCCTCGCCGGCCAGGACCCGACGTCCTTCAAACTGGCCGGGTTCACCATGCCCGGTTGGCGACCGCAGTTGCCACAAATCCCTGCGGGCCTGCCGGCCGATTTGTTGCAACGCCGCCCTGACGTCGCCGCCGCTGAACGCCAGCTGGCCTCTGCCAACGCCAAAATCGGCGTGGCCAGGGCCGCCTTCTTTCCCGTCCTTACCCTGACCGGTTCCGGCGGTTACTTGAGCGGCGATGTGGACTCCCTGTTTAACTGGAACAGCCGCACCTGGTCCATCGGGCCGAGTCTTTCCCTGCCGATCTTTGCAGGTGGCCGGAATCGGGCGAATTACAAACACGCGTGGGCCGCCTATGACGAGGTGGTGGCCAATTACCGCCAGCAAGTGCTGGTCGCGTTTGGTGACGTGGAAAACAGTCTTTCCGACATTCGTCATCTGGCGGACCAGGACAGCGCCCAGGAACAGGCTGTGAAAAATGCCCGGCGCGCGGCTGACCTGGCCACGGATCGTTACCGTTCCGGCATCGTAAGCTATATCGAAGTCGTGGACGCCAATCGCGATGCCTTGTCCGCCGAACGCGCCAACACTCAACTCGTCGGCCAGCGGCTCATTGCCTCGGTTCAACTTATCAAAGCCCTGGGAGGCGGCTGGGATGAGCGGGAAATTTTCGCCAACGCGACTTCCAATAAATGACCAGGAACAAAGATGAAACCGATCACTGAAGTCAACGAAGCGGATTTTGAAACCGAAGTTCTCAAATCAGATCGTCCTGTCCTGGTGGACTTTTGGGCCGCATCGCAGGGTCCAGGTAAAACTCTCGCGCCTGCCCTCGACGAAATCGCCGCAGAACACGCGGGCCGGATCAAAATCGCCAAGGTCAATGTGGACGAAAACCCAAATCTAGCCGCGCACTATCATATCCATTCCATTCCCACCCTCATCTACTTTAATAATGGGTTGGTGCAGAATCAGATCACCGGCGCCGCGGATAAGAGGGCCATTATTTCTGAATTTGGAATATCACCGGGAAAGCACGCGCTCAATGACCAGACTTGATCAGGGATAGATATCCCGGATGCGCCGAAGGAAAGGATGATCTGCCACCCGGGGTATCTCTGCCATTTCGGCAGTCCCGTGATTTCGATTTTTGGACACTACCTGTTGCGCGGGTGATTTTTTTCTGCGAGAATAACGCGTAGGCGTGAACCAGTTTGATGCGAGTTCGATGCAAAATTATCCCAAACATTATTGCGGTGTCTTCGGCATTTTCGGCCATCCGAACTCCGCCGAGTTGACCTACTACGGTCTCTACGCGCTGCAACATCGCGGCCAGGAAAGCGCCGGCATCGTCACCAGCGATGGGAAAAATTTCCGCGCCCACCGCGGCATGGGCCTCGTCCCCCAGATTTTTGACGGTGAAATCCTGCATCAATTGGTCGGCAACATGGCCGTCGGCCATACGCGCTATTCGACCACCGGCTCTTCACAATTGAAGAACGCCCAGCCGTTGACGGTGGATTGCGCGCGCGGCCAGATCGCCATTGCGCACAACGGGAACCTCACCAATGCGGCAAAATTGCGCGATGAGCTGGAGGCCAAAGGCTCCATCTTCCAGACCACCGTCGACAGCGAGATCATTTTGCACCTGCTCGCGCAGCCGGATGCCAATGGCAGCAAAAATCCGTTTGTCCATACGTTGCGCAAGATCGAGGGCGCCTTCTCGCTCGTCATCATGACGGAAAAGGAATTGATCGGCGCGCGCGACCCGTTCGGTTTCCGGCCGTTGAGCATCGGCAAGCTCGGGGACTCCTACGTGCTCGCCAGCGAGACCTGTGCCTTTGACCTGATCCATGCGAAATTCATCCGCGATGTCGAGCCCGGCGAAATCGTCATCATCAACGAGCACGGCCTGCAAAGCATCCAGGCATTTCCCGAACAGACCCGCCGCGCTTTCTGCATCTTTGAGTATGTCTATTTTGCGCGGCCGGACAGCACCATCGCGGACCGCAACGTCTATAAAGTGCGCGTGGAAATGGGCCGTGAATTGGCGCGCGAATTTCCCATCCAGGCCGATGTGGTCGTGCCTGTGCCGGACAGCGGCAATTGCGCCGCGCTGGGTTATTCACTGGAATCTGGCATCCCTTATGAGATGGCCTTCGTCCGCAATCACTATGTCGGGCGCAGCTTTTTGCAGCCGTCGCAGTTGATCCGTGATTTCAACGTGCGCGTGAAGTTGAACCTCATCGGCGAATTGGTGAAGGGCAAACGGGTCGTGGTCGTTGACGATTCCATCGTGCGCGGCACCACCTGCAAGACGCGCGTGAACAATTTGAAAGAGGCCGGCGCAAAGGAAGTGCATGTGCTCGTAAGTTGTCCGCCCCACATGAATCCGTGCGTGTATGGCATCGATTTCCCGGACCGCAGCAAATTGATGGCCGCGAACTATTCGCTGGAAGAGATCCGGAAATATCTCAACGCCGATTCGCTGCACTATTTATCCCAGGACGGCCTCGTCAAAGCGACGGGCCTGCCGCACAACTCGTTCTGCATGGCGTGCTATGACGGAAACTATCCGGTGCCCTTTGATCCCGCTATGGACAAACACATCATCGAGCGCCGTAGCGGTCGCGTCGCCAGCCTGACGGAGACCCTGGCGCAAGAGCGCGCGCAGATAAAGCTGCTGTGAAAAAAAATCTCCCGCATTTGTTTTGGATTGCTGGCCTGATGGTGTTTTTTTGCGCACTTATTTATGCAGGCGTCTCTGGCGCAGGTGTTCCATTTCAAGACCCCACTTCAGAAATGAGGGCCTTGGAAATGCGACAGAATCAGATTATAGATATTAGTGTTCTTATCGGCTTTGGACTTATTTTTAGTGGTTTAGCTTGGCTTACCGGTCGCGCTTTTCTTCACCGCAACCAATTTAGGAAACCGCATTGACGCCACAGGCTTTCGCCTTCAAAATCACGGTTAAATATGAAAGTGTCCGCACTGACGAAGGAAGGACCCGCTTTCCCAACCCGTCATTCATCGTTTAGATCTCGTCTTTCCGTTCCAACGGTTGACGCTGTGATGGTGGAGGAACGCGCCGCGTCATTCACCAAACGCAGCATCAAGACTTCCGCCAAGCTGGCCGGGCTGAAAATGGCCGTGGCCATGTGCGATCTCACCACGCTGGAAGGCAAGGACACGCCCGGCAAAGTGGCTTATCTCTGCCGCAAAGCCCTCACCCCCGCCGAAGCCAGATATAACGTGCCACCCTGCGCTGCCGTTTGCGTTTATCCCAACATGACCCGGTACGCGCGCAAATTTCTCGGCGATCATTCGCCAGTGCATATTGCGGCGGTCGCCACCGGTTTTCCCAGCGGCCAATATCCTTTGCGCACCAAGCTCGAAGAGGTCCGGCGCACCGTGGCGGACGGCGCGGATGAGATCGACATGGTCATCGATCGTTGCGCCTTCCTGGCGGGCGACCATGCCAAAGTTTATGATGAGATCGCCGCCACCCGGGAAGCCTGCGGCCCGGCGCATCTGAAAGTCATCCTTGAAACCGGCGAACTGGTCACCTACGACAACGTCCGGCTTGCCAGCGAAATCGCCATGCAGGCGGGAGCGGATTTCATCAAGACCAGCACCGGCAAAGTTTCGCCCGCCGCCACGCTGCCGGTCACCCTGGTGATGCTCGAAGCCATCCGGGACTATTTTTTTGCGACCGGCATCCGGATCGGCATGAAGCCGGCGGGCGGCATCCGCACCTCCAAACAGGCGCTCGCCTGGCTGGTGATGGTCAAGGAAACTCTCGGGGACGATTGGCTCACGCCCGACCTGTTCCGCTTCGGCGCAAGCACATTGGTCAATGATCTGCTGATGCAAATCGCCAAAAACGCGGACGGCCATTATCAAAGCGCGGAATATTTTTCGCTGCCGTGATGAAAACCAAATTGAAATCGGTCATATCCTTAGAGAGAACTGCTGGCATTTGTCGCAGTCTATCCCCCTCACCCCAACCCTCTCCCCCAAGGGGGAGAGGAGGTCCGGCCCAAACCTCCAACAGGCCATCCCTTGGAAAAAGGAGTCGGAGCCTAAACCATAACCTGTTATGAAAATGAAGCTCTTGAAATTTTTGGCCAAGTGCATAGTTGCAAAAGAATGAACCGGCAAAAATCCACTTCACGCGGTGAGCGGTCACCCTCTACCCCATCGGGGGAGAGGGATGGGGTGAGGGGGCGTTGGCCGAAATATGGCAAGCTCCGCACCCGCACCGCCAAAGCCCTCGGTTTTGCCCGCCATCTCCGCAAGAAATCCACTGATGCCGAAAAGCGCCTGTGGCGTCTGTTGCGCGACCATCGTTTCGCCGAATTCAAATTTCGGCGACAATATCCTTGTGGCATTTACTTTATCGATTTCTACTGCACAATCGCAAAATTAGCGGTTGAACTGGATGGCGGTGGACATGGTTTCCCAGATCAGCGGGCCAAAGACGAAAAGCGAAACCGGTTTTTAGCAAAACAAGGCATCAAGGTACTGCGCTTTTGGAATCATAAGTTGAATGGTGAACTTGAAGCGGTGCGATTTGAAATCTGGCATGCATTGATGGAACGGACTGGCCGCATGCAGGAAACTGTTGGGTTTTTACCAAAGCCTGTCCCCCTCACCCTAACCCTCTCCCCCAAGGGGGAGAGGGAATCCGGCTCCAAACTTTCGGCGCGTCTTCCATTGGAGCAAAGGAAGCTCGAATTTAAATTGTTATGAAATCTAAACTGAAGCCCGTAAAACTTTCGGCGAAACGCGCCGTCGCCATCTCAGCGCAGCCGGTCGTGCCGTTGCGTGAGCGCCGGTTGAATTTCGGTGATAAATGGGTTTATGCGCCTGCGCCGGAGGATTCGAAGAGCTATGCCATCGCGCCGCGGCATGAATTGTTCATCGATGGAAAGTTCGTAAAGCCGCATTCCGGAAAATATTTTCCCTCCATCAACCCGGCCACCGAGGAGAAGCTGACTGAAATCGCGCTGGGCGATGCGTCGGACGTGGACAAAGCGGTCAAATCTGCGCGACGCGCCTACGACAAGGTCTGGAGCAAGATGCCGGGACGCGAGCGCGGCAAATACCTTTACCGCATCGCGCGCATCATCCAGGAAAAATCGCGCGAATTGGCCGTGCTCGAAACGATGGATGGCGGCAAGACCATCAAGGAAAGCCGCGACGTGGACTTGCCGCTCGTGGCCGCCCACTTCTTTTATCACGCGGGCTGGGCGGACAAATTGAAATATGCCTTCCCCGGAAAAACACCACAATCGCTCGGTGTCGTGGGACAGATCATCCCGTGGAATTTTCCGTTGCTGATGGCCGCGTGGAAAATCGCGCCGGCCCTCGCCTGCGGCAACACCGTCGTGCTCAAGCCTGCGGAGACCACCTCGATCACGGCCATGCGGCTGGCGCAGATTTTCCAGGAAGCAGGATTGCCCGAAGGCGTGGTGAACATCGTCACCGGCGCGGGCGAGACGGGCGTGGCCCTTGTCAATCATCCGGGCATCGACAAACTCGCGTTCACCGGCTCCACGGAGGTCGGAAAACGGATCGCGCAAGCCGTCGCCGGCACAAAGAAAAAACTCACGCTGGAATTGGGCGGCAAAGCGGCGAACATTTTGTTCGAGGACGCGCCCATCGACCAGGCCATCGAAGGCGTCATCACGGGGATCTATTTCAACCAGGGCCACGTTTGTTGCGCCGGTTCGCGGCTGTTCGTGCAGGAAGGGATCTATGGGACGGTCATCAAAAAACTGCGCGACCGCATCCAGACCTTGAGAGTCGGTGATCCGCTCGATAAAAACACCGATATCGGCGCGATCAATTCCAGGCCGCAGTTGAAAAAAATCCGCGACCTGGTGCAAAGCGGCGTGGACGAGGGCGCGCAATTGACGCAATCCAGTTGCCCGCTGCCCGCCAAAGGTTATTGGTTTCCCCCAACGTTCCTCACCGGGGTCACGCACGCACATCGCGTGGCGCAGGAGGAGATCTTCGGGCCCGTCTTGAGCGTGATGACGTTCCGCACGCCGGAGGAAGCCTTCGAGCGCGCGAACAACACGCCCTACGGCCTCAGCGCCGGCGTATGGACGGACAAAGGCAGCAAGATTTTCAAGCTGGTCAACAAACTGCGCGCCGGAGTGGTCTGGGCGAACACGTACAACAAGTTCGATCCCACGAGCCCGTTTGGCGGCTACAAGGAAAGCGGCTTTGGCCGCGAAGGCGGCTTGCAGGGACTGGCCGCGTATTGCAAATTGGCTTAAAGGAAAAATGAACAACGTTGCCGTCAATCGATACAAACAAGGAGATCACCTCATATGAACTGGATCTGGTTTATTCTCATCGGACTGGTCGCCGGATTTCTGGCCGGCGCAGTGGTCAAAGGCCATGGCTTCGGCCTGATCGGAAATCTCATCGTCGGCGTCATCGGTGCGCTGCTCGGGGGATTTTTGTTCGGCCTGCTGGGAATCATGCCGATGAATCTTCTCGGCCAACTGATTTGCGCCTTTGTGGGGGCGGTGGTTTTGTTGCTGCTGATCGGATTCGTGAAACGCAAGGGCGGTTGAATCAAATTTAATTTATGCAAAGAATCACCGGAATCATTTGCCTCGTCATCGGCATCTCCCTGCTGGTTTGGAGCCATGACATCGCCAATTCATTCGGCTCGCAAGTTCAACAGATTTTCACCGGCGCGCCCACGGATCGCGCCATGTATCTGCGCATCGGCGGCCTGCTGCTGCTGATTCTTGGCGTGGCGCAACTCATCTGGCCCGGAAAGAAAAAGTGATATGAGCACTCGACTCGAAGTCAAAAAAACTTACAAACTGTACATCGGCGGAAAATTTCCGCGGAGCGAAAGCGGCCGCTATCTGCCCGCTAAATCCGCCAAAGGCGTGCATCTCGATAATATTTCGTACGCGTCGCGCAAGGATTTCCGCGACGCCGTCACCGCCGCCCGCGCGGCCTTCGACGGCTGGGCCAAGGCCACGGCCTATAACCGGGGGCAAATCTTATATCGCGCCGCCGAAATGCTGCAAAATCGCGCCGGCGAATTGGCCAATGAAATCGCACGCTCAACCAATGTCAGCGCCGCAACCGCGAACCGCGAAGTGACGCTCGCCATCGACCGGCTGGTGCATTACGCGGGTTGGACGGACAAATACCAGCAGATTTTCGGCAGCGTCAACCCCGTCGCCTCCTCTCATTTCAATTTCACGACGCCGGAGCCGACCGGAGTCGTCGTCGTGCTGGCGCCGGACGAACCTTCGCTGCTGGCGCTCGTCACCTTGATCGCCCCGGTGATCTTGAGCGGCAACGCGGCCATTGTGATCGCGTCGGAAAAATTTCCGCTCCCCGCCGGGACGTTCGCGGAAATCCTGGCGACCAGCGATTTGCCGGGCGGTGTGGTGAACCTCCTCCTGGGCAAACGCGCCGAACTGGTACCGCACATCACCTCGCACATGGATGTGAATGCGATCGTGGATGGCGCGGGAGATGCCGGATTGAGCGTAAAATTGAAAGGCGGCATGGCCATCAATTTGAAACGTTATTCAAACCACGCCGCGACCGATTGGTTTTCTTCGAAAACGGAAGACCCTTACCGGATTCTCGATACCGTTGAATTCAAGACCGCGTGGCACCCGATCGGGGTTTGATCGGGGTCACCTGATTTACGCCACTTCGAGCGGACCTTTGCCGCCGTTCAGCAGGAAGAGCACCGCCATGCGCACGGCCAGGCCGTTCGTCACCTGTTCCAAAATCAAGGACCGGTCGCAATCGGCGATCTGGCTGTCGATCTCCACACCGCGATTGATGGGGCCCGGATGCATGATGAGCGCATCGGGCTTCGTGCGCGCGAGGCGCGCTTTGTTCAGGCCAAAAAGCTGCGTATATTCACCGATGCTGGGGAACATCGTCTTGCGCTGGCGCTCATGCTGGATGCGCAGCAGATGGATGATGTCTGCCTCACGGATGGCATCATCCATGTCATAAGTCACGCGGCAGCCCATCTGCTCAAAAACTTTGGGCACGAGCGTGGACGGCCCGCAAAGGGTCACCCGCGCGCCCAGTTTGGTGAGCGCCCAGATATTTGACCGGGCCACGCGGCTGTAAAGGATGTCGCCGAGGATGGTCACATTCAGGCCCTCGATCTTTCCCTTATGCTCGCGGATGGTGAAGGCATCCAGCAACGCCTGCGTGGGATGCTCATGCGCGCCGTCGCCGGCATTGATGACGTGGGCGCCGATCACCCGCGAAAGAAAATGCGGCGCGCCGCTGGCGCTATGCCGGATGACGATGAAATCCGCATTCAGCGCCTGGAGATTCAACGCCGTGTCCTTGAGCGTCTCGCCTTTCTTAAAAGAAGAGGCTTCGGCGGAAAAGTTGATGACGTCCGCGCTCAACCGTTGCTCGGCCAGTTCAAAACTGATGCGGGTGCGCGTGGAAGGCTCCACAAAGAGATTCACGACCGTCTTGCCGCGCAGGGCGGGCACTTTTTTGATGGCGCGCTCACCCACGGCTTTGAAAGCCTGCGCCGTATCCAGCACGGCGATGATCTCCCCGGCGGTCAGAGACTCGATATCCAGCAGATGTTTTTTCGTCCAGGCCATAAAATCACAAACGATCAACAAAATACCCGGGATCAAATCCGAACCTATCCGTCGTTTTTAAAATAGTCCGGTTCATTCTGTTAATTCCGTCTAAAGTTTTTTCTCCAAAACCACCTCGTCATTTTCGCCGATGCGCACGTGGATCTTCTCCTCCGGGGCCGTCGGCACATTTTTTCCCACAAAATCGGCCTTGATCGGCAATTCGCGATGCCCGCGATCGACCAGCACGGCCAGTTGGATTTTTTTGGGCCGCCCGAAATCATTCAGCGCATCCATCGCCGCGCGGATGGTCCGGCCGCTGAATAAAACATCATCCACCAGCACAACAGTTTTGCCGGTGACATCGAAGGGCATGACGGTCGGATGAATCTTCGGCGCGGCGCGGCGGTCCAGGTCATCGCGATGCATGGAGACATCCAGGGTGCCCATCGGCACCGGATGTTTCCAGATCTCGGAAAGGGCTTTTTCAACGCGGCTGGCGAGCGGCACGCCTCCGGCGGGAATCCCCACCAACACGACGTCGGCGCTATTTTCGTTGCGCTCGGCGATCTCGTGCGCAATGCGCGCGAGGGCGCGTTGGATCGCCCCGGCATCCATGATGGTCGTGGATTCAGGCATGTGAAATTCCTTTTCTTATCTCCGACACGGACCTTGAAGGATTAAAAAGCGAGGGGGACGGAAAGCTTAAAATAAAAATCGCGAACCCGCTCCGCGTCGGGGCAGAGGCGATTCGCGTGATGCGCTTCGTATTCATTTTCCTTCGCGACCTCACAGGGCCGCGTTAAAGGAGCAATTCGACTTAATTTGTTGCCGCCGCCTGGCGTGCTTTGCGCCACGCTGAGCGATGCTTGATGATCCAATCCGTCAGGGCATGCTCGAAGCCGATGTCACGACCGGCCTTCTCTGATTCGAGCCACTTATGCCTTAAGATTTCCTCACGCTCAGCCTGGAACTCGCGATATAGCGAGGAATTCTTCAACAAATCATTAGCCGACGATGATTCTTTTACAACGTTCGACATATGGTAACCTGTGCTAATAAGGTAAACTTTTGTGTCAGGATTGCAACAGAAATGTGCAACGGGATGAGCCGGAGTTATTTACAAACTCTTCACATTTTTATCAACTTTTGCGCGATCTCAATGAATGCTTTCCCTGCCGGATGATTTGGCGCTGCCACCACGATGGGGGTGCCCCGGTCACCCGCCTCGCGGATCTCGATAAAAATTGGCACCTCGCCCAGGAACGGAACCTTCTGCCGCGTGGCTTCATCCTTGCCGCCGCCATGGCCGAAAATTTCGACCCGATCACCGTTGGGCGCGGTGAAAAAACTCATGTTCTCCACGATGCCAAGGATCGGCACGTGGACCTTGTGGAACATCGCGATTCCTTTGCGCACCACTCCGAGCGATGCCTCCTGCGGAGTCGTTATGATGACGCCGCCATCCAGCGGCACGGTCTGGCAGAGGGAAAGTTGGGCATCACCGGTTCCCGGCGGCAGGTCCACCAGCAGAAAATCGAGATCGCCCCATTCGACGGCCAGCAGGAATTGCTGGATGGTCTTGGTGATCATCGGCCCGCGCCAGATCACCGGCTGGTCATCCGTCAGCAATAGCCCGATGCTCATGATCTTGATGCCATGCGCGAGAGGCGGCACAAGCTGTTCGCTGGCACTGACCGTCGGTTTCTCATGGATGCCCATCATCAACGGAATGCTGGGGCCGTAGATATCGCAATCGAGCAGGCCCACTTTGGCGCCGAGATGTTTCAGGGCGCAGGCGAGATTGGCCGAGCAGGTGGATTTACCCACCCCACCCTTGCCGCTGGCAATGGCGATGACCTTCTTGACACCGGGAACTTTGGCCTGGTTTGAAAACGTACTTTGCGGCGCGTCCTGGCCCGTGGGCATTTTTACTTCAACGAAAACACGGCTGACCTCCGGCAATTGTTTCAAGATGCCTTCCGCCTCGGCTTTGATCTGTTGCGCTGCCTCGGGATTGGCCGAGGTCAACAGCATGGAGATACTGACCGCGCCGTTGGCGATGGAGATTTCTTTGACCAGGCCAAAGGAAACGATATCGCGCGAAAAGCCGGGATACTTGATGGCCTTCAGCGCTTCCAAAATTGTTTCTTGCGAAAGCATTGAACCGATAAAATGCCATCGCACGGCGCGAAGGGAAAATCAATTCGTGCGGACATTTCAGAAAGCAACGCTCAATTTCTGGAATTCGAGGGGAGATTTTAAGTGGTAATACATTTTTGTGTATGGCAATGTTTTGCGCAACCGTTTTCTCTTCATGTGGTGTCGTTTAGAATCTATGAGTCGTAAATCTAGCGCAGTCGAAGAACGTGCCCGGGATTTGCTAGCGCATTTCTTACAGAGCATTGATCGCCGCCCATTGGATTCCCTTTTACGGTTGATTTTTCAGAAAAACACACCCACAGAATTTCGGGGCATTTATGATTTGGAGATTACATCTGAAGTCAGGTGTTTCGGTGGATCTCGCGCTGATTTAGTAATCTCATCAGCAAAAGCAATTTTATGCATTGAGGTGAAGGTGGACGCCATCGAACAGGTTGGGCAGTACATCAAATATGGTGATTTTTTTCGTTCGCAACGAGAGAGCGTTTATGTCGTGGGTCTAGTCAACCGGTTTAAGAGAGCAAATTGTCGAAATGACAATGAACCATTCCTCCAACATCTTGGCATCCGACGAATTCTTTGGTCCGAGTTGTTGGCACACTTTACACGCGAATTTGGCAACATCTTGAAATTCAAACAATTTGTTTCTTCGTTAAAGGACCTAAATTCTTCTATCGGTACTTACATTCGACCGATTTCCCAGCAAAGAACCATCCCCCAAGATTGTCATGCACTTTCAGAAAATAATTCTGTTTTGGTGAGTTTTTACAACGATCTTCAAAAGCGGTTGTTAAAATGGGATGGCACTTTGAGCAAGTATGGAAATGCGCCATACGAATTGCATCTCGGGAAAGCAAGTTGGGCCTCTTTGTTCAATGAACTTTCTTGCCGCCGAATCGTTGTAGGATTGAACCAACCGGGTGTTGGGAAATTGCATGAACAACCATACTTTTCTTTATGTGTGATGCTTTGGAACCGAACATGGTTTGTAAACAACTCATGGTTTGAATTACATCGTTTCAATGTTGCAGCTCACTTCAAACAACTAGGGTATCAAGTCGTTCGTAACGGAGGATCGTCGTGGCATAGAAATCAAGACTGGAATTCGCCCTATCCCATTCAAGGGATCAAATTCGCGAATGCATTTTGGGAGCGCAAATTTTCTTTGACAGAATCCGAGTGCTGCCGGATTGGATGGTCCAAAGCGCTAGATCGACTCGAAAAGGAAATTCACAAATTAGAAAGCCATGTTGATTCTTTTGAATTCTGAATAGCGAAGGAATCTTTGGCCGCAAAAACTGAAATATCAATTTCTCGCCGTTTCGTTCGCCTGAAGTTTGGTGATGCGGTCTTGCAGCGGCGGATGGGTCGGAAAAAAGGTGGCCCCTGCCGTTTCATGTTTCTGCAATTCCTGCAGGCATTGCCTCAAGCCGTCCGGCGCGTAGCCGACCGTCGCAGCCAGTTGCGAGCCGGACGCATCCGCGATGTATTCGGTCTGCGGATCAAAGCCCTTTTCGATGATCAAATTAGAAAGCTGGCCGACCGACTGCGAGTACTGGGTCAAATCGCGTTTCCCGCCGACGGCCCCGGCATCGGACGTCAAGCCCGCGACGCCCTGAAGAAATTCACCGCGCGCGATGATCTTCAACGCGTGTTTTTTGGCCACGTGCTCGATCTCATGGCCGAGAACTCCGCCCAGCTCGTCGTCGTTTTGGATCAGGTCATAAAGTCCGCGGGTGATGAACACATAACCGCCGGGCGCGGAAAAAGCATTCACGGTGGGCGAGTTCAAAACGCCAAAATGAAAATTCAATTCCGGCCGTTCACAAGAGCGGGCGAGCGATTTGCCGATGAGATTGACGCGGCGCGTGATCACCGGGTCGCGGACCAGCCCGCCGTAGCGCGAGACGATTTGGACGGCCACGGAATTGCCGATGGTCTCTTCCTCCTGCAAACCGATGCCATTCGCCCCTTTCAAAACATTGCCGGCATCCTGCCCGATTTTGAAAAACCCGGCTAATTGGCCTCCGCCATTGCCATTGTTTTGGGTGTTCGTATTGCTTTGCAGGTTCTTGAAAAACCCGCCGAATTGCGCAAAGGCGCCAAAGGCCAGCAGCAACAAACCAAGGGTCGCAAATTTTTTCATTGGTATTCCCCCTTCTTGTTTGCCTTGAGATAGTCGACGACGATTGAATTACTGATGGCGTCGCTTTGGCTCTCCAGCCATTTCACATCGTCAGCCGCTTTGCCAAGTCCTTCCTGGTCGTCGTATTGCGCCGTCACATTGTCGAGCGGGCGAGCGGCCACGCTGGCGGTCGTCGCGCTGGCGCTGGTTTGCAGACCCGCAACGCTGTTGTTCTCGAACGGCTTTGTCCCGGCAAGATTTCCGAGATAAATCCAGCCGCTGCCATTGGTGCTCGAAACTTGCGCCCAATGGCCTTGCAACGCGGTGATGTTGACGCTGGCGGCAAATGGCAGGGTGGCAACGGATTTCGCCAGCGGCTGCGGCTCTTCCAGCAGCGCGGTCTCGTAATGCGTGGTGAACGCCGTTTTGCCGGCTTCAAAGCCAACGGAGAGTGTCGCGCAAATCACGCAGACAAACAAAATTGGAATGACTTTTGGTTTCATTTGCTCTTCAGGATTAATACCCCGTCCCAATCCGCTGCTGGTTGTTGATGCTCAAATTCGGCCAAATTGTCAAGGTAGCATTGCGTCATTTTGTCGTCGGGCCTCATTGTTTTTGCCCGAAGAAAATGTTCCCTGGCCGCGGCGAATTCGCGTTTCAAATAATGCCCGTAGCCGGCGCGGTAGGCCGCAACGAAGCTTGATTCCTCCACGCTCGCGTCGCCGGCCTCGCAGATCAACTCATAAACCTGGTTCGGCTGCAACTTTCCTTTGACGCGCAATCGCGCGATCGGACGCGTCACAAATTTGCCGCGAGCCATGCGCTCCGTGTCTTCGCCGATCAAAAGAATCGTGCCCACGTCCTTGTTCGCCGCTTCCAACCGCGAAGCCAGGTTCACCGCATCCCCCAGCACCGTGAAATTTTTCTTCCGCTCCGAACCGACGTTGCCCACGATCATCGGCCCCGTGTTGAGGCCGATGCGCGCGTGCAGCTTCACCGGCGCGTCCTGAAACGCCGTCGCCATCCAATTGCGGCAGGCGATCGCAGCGCGGCATGCCGCCGCCGCGTGATTTTCCAAAGGCTCGGGGCTGCCAAAAACACCCATCACCGCATCGCCGATGTATTTGTCCACATAGCCCCCGTTGTCCAAAATAAAATCCGTCATCGCGGCCAGGTAACGGTTGACGACTTGCACCAATTCCTCCGGCGAAATTTTTTCCGACAGGTCCGTGAAACCCGCCAGGTCCGAAAAGAAAACCGTCAGCTCCTTTTTTTCGCCGCCGAGCTTGATGGCCTCGGGATTTTTCAAAAGTTTTTCGACGACTTCCTTCGAAACGTAACTGCCGAAGATGCCCTGGATCTCCCGTTTCCGCGCGCTCTCGCGCCAGAAGTTGTGGACCGCGCTGGTGAGCGCGGCGAAAAAGATCCCAAAGATTGCCGTGGTCGGCGCGAAGAAAATCCCGGCGCGAAAAGCCGCAAAGCTTCCCGCCAACAGCAGCGCAATCAGCAACGCGGCGATTCCGGCCAGCGCCGCCGCGCTCGTATATCGCCAGCCGACAAGGATTACCGCAAAAGCCAGCAGCGCGCTGAGGAACAGGTTTCCCAACGCGGAAAATGGCTGGATGAAACAGTTTTGCTCCGCATTTGCCCAGGCGGTGTAATTCACCAGCACCCCCGGTTCGATCTTCCCCACCGGCGTCGCCTTCAGATCCACCGTGCCGGATGCATTTGCGCCGACAAACACGACCTTGTCCCTGACCAGCGCCGCGATCGACCCCTCCAGCGGTGACAGCGTCGCCAGGCCGCGCTCGATGCTAGCCGGATCAGTCTCGTCAAATTTCTTGTCGCGCAAATCCTCCTGGAGTTTAACGCCCAAAACAACGAACGGCGCGGCGGATAGAACTGCGTTCGTCGGCAATTGGTTTAATCCACCGTACCAGCGCAGCAGGGAATTGGTTTGTTCCGGAATGTGAACCGTCGCCTGCGCAGCCAGCGAACCGTGCATCGGATAATGACGATAGACGCCGTCGCTGTCCGGCGTAAAATCAACCAGTCCCATCCGCGATTGGACGGCGAATTGCGGATATTGTTTTTGAAATGTATCCGGCCAGAAAATCGGAGTTTTGATTTGCGGGGGCCCGTTTGTGGGAGAGCTGATTCGAGAGTATCCAAGAATCGTCTCCGGGCAGGCCGCCGAATAAGCCGCCAAAACATCATCCTGCATCGAATCTTCGGACGGCTCAAAAAACTCGAAATCCATCACGATCTTCTTTGCGCCCGCCTGGTGGAGCGACGCGATCAGCGCGCCAAACAGGGAACGCGGCCACGGCCAGCGCACGGAATATCGCTGCCCAATCTCCTTCAACGACGCTTCGTCGATCAACACCAGCACGCCATTGGTGGGCGCCTGAAATGATTTCTCCGTCGCGACCGTACAGCGATCAAAAAAAGACCGGTCAAGAGACTTCGTCAGCCCAAAAAACCAAACCGCCCACACAAACGCGAGGATGGGGAGCAGCAACAGACAGGGTTTTCCTGACAATTTCACAGCGCCAGTATAACGAGTGGCGAATGACGAGAAAGCCCATTCCATGACCCCACCCACTTCATTATGGAATGGCACGCGCGCAGGCTACCTCCTCTCCCCTCAACGGGGAACCGCTTGTGGTAGGGCGCGCACTCCGTTACGCGCCGCCTGTTCGGAGGGTCGCTTGTCCCGCCCTGGCCTTGGCAAAAACGGATACTTTTCTCCCGGTGGGGCGAGACTCTGTCGAGCCCTAAATCAAAACCCCGCAGGGGTGACAGATATTAGCCCGGGGTAAGTCGCGTCGAAGCGAAGCGAAGACGGACGCCACCCCGGATATCAAGCCCTCACGACAGCCGCCATTTGCGAAGCCGCGCGAAGCGCGCATCTCATTTGCGGCACAGTTTTATTGATACGGCAGCGAGTAGTTTTGGTGTTTTGGCAAGGCGTGAGCGAAGGAGTATGCCCTCTCGGGCCTATGACTGAGCGAAAACGAAGCCAAAAAGGACAGTCATGCTACATTAGGCTGCGCTTGACACATGGGCACGAAGCGCACTAATTAACGCGGCTCGTTAATCAGTTCAACCCAACGCGGGAGAGAGATCGGGTCAAAAGCGACATCAGCCCCCGGTTTGAAAACATAAATTGAAATTTCGGCAGAAACGGTTTTGGAAAGAGTTTTCACCTCATCGGCGGTCACTTGTAGGGTGATTATGATTTTTGCCGTTCCGGTGGGAAATTCTGTCTGTGTGAGTTGAAGTTCACAATCGGAATAATAATCCCTTTGTCCTGAATGCTGTTTTAGGGGACAAATGCAAAGCATGGACTTGCTATAATTCGCCCTAACCATGAGTACATCGAATGTTTTTCTATATGGTTTTGGAGCTAAATTGTGAGATTTAAGATTGTCTGCACACCCAAATTCCGGCAAATAAATTGGGAATATAGCTTTCTTTACTGGCAGCCAATAGGCTGAATCCTCCAACTGCCGGCATTCAATCTTTTCGATGAAAACCTTAACATTTGTAATAGTATTCACTGGATTGGTGTGGGAGACCTTGACGCGCAAAGGCCAATGATAATAATTTACATCCATTTCTTTTGGATTAATAAACTCGACCTCAAGCTCGGTTCGCTCTAATTGAAAGTTTTTCCAAATAGCTTTGATTGCCAAAGCCCATGTTGCAGCGAACGCTGTAAATACATAAATCTTGCGGTCATGCCCGGTTGATAAAAACCCGCACAACCCAAAGAAGGCTGAAATTCCACCACTCATTAAGGCAAACCATCCCCCGCAAATCTTTGCCCAAAAAGTCGCGGCTTTGATGATTTTATCCCCAGAAGACATGACTTCATTCTTATAGGATTTTTCCCTGCAATTGGCAAGGATTTGTCTGGTGATATGGACATTGACGCAAGGCGCATATTGAGGATTAATAGCGCAATCTACCGCAGCATGACCAAAAGAACCGCTGCCCCATCGCCAATTTTTGCATTTGACCCTCCCTCTTTAACGCCGTGAAATAGACGCATGAAGCTCATCGCCGTTTTGTTATCACTCTTTTCAGCCTTATCCGTTTTCGCCCAAACGCCGCCAACCAGTTGGATCGATCCCGATACCGGTCATCGCATCATCCGTCTCACGCGCGAGCCTGGCTCGGACAGCTTCTATTTCAACGACAACAGTTATACGCCGGATGGCAAAAAGATGGCCTACACCACCCCCGATGGCATTTCCGTCCTCGATTTGGGAACGTTGCAATCGACCGAAGTTGTCACCGGCAAAGTCCACACCATTATTGTTGGGCATAGATCCGCCACCCTTTACTACACTCGCGAAACGGATGATCCATTTTTAAGCACTCTTTGGTGTGTCAATCTTGATACCGGAGTGAGCCGCAAACTCGCCGATCTCCCGCGCCGCGCCAGCGTAAGCGCTATTAACGCCGACGAAACGCTCGGCGGCGGCACCTACATCGAGGGCGATGCCAATGACGGCGGCGCCTATGATGGCACCGTGAAGTTGGGCCGGATGAGCGACACCAATCTCGGCGAACCGGCGGACAAGGGAGAAATGATGGCCAAACGCCTCGCGGCCAAACTGCCGGTGACCATGTTCACGATCGACCTGCGGACCGGTGAGATCAAAAACCTGATCCAACATAGCCACGACTGGTTGAATCATCTGCAATTCTCTCCCACGGACCCCACCTTGCTGATGTACTGCCATGAGGGCAACTGGCAGGAAGTGGACCGCATCTGGATCATTCGCACCGATGGTTCCGGCAACCAATTGGTCCATCAACGCACCATGGAAATGGAGCAGGCCGGCCACGAATGGTGGGGCGCCGATGGCGAAACCGTCTTCTATCAATTGCATTTTGATCGCGGCCAGACCGGCGATTGGATCGCCAGTTACAATGTGAAGACCGGCAAACGCGTTTGGCTGCACTACAATCTTGACCAGTCATCCATCCACGACAATTCCTCTCCCGACGGCAAACTTTTTTGCGGTGATGGCGGCAACCGCGCCCCCTGGATTTTTCTGTTCCATCCCGTGACGTTTGAAAGCGGCCATACGCTGGGCACAAACCTGATCAAAGGCGGTTATTTGGAATCGGAAAAACTCGTCAACATGTCCAAACAAAACTATCGCCTGGAACCCAACCCAAGTTTCACACCCGATATGAAGTATATCATTTTCCGCTCAAATATGTTTGGCGCGGATTACGCCTTTGCGGTGGAAGTCGCCAAAGCCGATCAATCCCACTGATTGCCGCTGGTGGGGCGAGTGCTTGTCCCGCCATAGCCTTGGCGAAGATGGATACTTGCGAGCTATTTTTTCCCGGTGGGGCGAGACTCTGTCGAGCCCTAAATCAAAACCCCGAAGAGGTGACAGATATTAGCCCGGGGTAAGTCGCGTCGAAGCGAAGCGAAGACGGACGCCACCCCGAGTATCAAGCCCTCACGACAGCCGCCATTTGCGAAGCCGCGCGAAGCGCGCATCTCATCTGCCGTCGTTGGGTATTTCACAGTTATCCCACATTGCGCGAAGTAACGTTTAACACTATGGAAAAATGGACAATAAAAATCGGTTCTCAGCGGCAACCCCGCCCCGCCGATGATTCGCGTCGATTAGCGTTCATTAGCGGTTTTGGCAGGTTTTTAAATTGCGCAGGAGCCGATTGCATGGGAAACTATGCGTTTGACAGGAAGCTATGACGCAAGACCATTCTAACAGCGCAGTTGAACCCATTCTGAAACGGTTTGGAGACGTAAAATCGATGCCCCAAACCGGCTGGCTCACGCCGCTGCGCCAGGCCGGCCGCGCGGCTTTTGCCGAACAGGGTTTCCCGACGTTGCACAATGAGGACTGGCGTTTCACCAATGTCGCGCCTCTTGAAAAACTCCCGGTCCAACCGGCCGGGAACGTCGCCGCCAATGGCGCGGAAAGCCGCCTTTTGAGTGAAGCGGCGTTCACCAAATTGCCGGGCAATCGCCTGGTGTTCGTCAACGGCTTTTTCTCAGCCAAATTATCATCGCTGAAATCCGTCCCCGGCGGAGTGCGTGTGGAAAGTCTCTCGGCGGCCCTCGCCAGCGATTCGGCGCTCATCGAAAAACATCTCGGCAAACTGACCCCAACGGCGGGCAATTCATTTGCGGCGCTGAACCAGGCGTTCTTCACCGACGGCGCATTCATTTTTATTCCACGCGGCACGGAGATCGCCGAACCGGTCCAATTGATCTATATCTCCTCCGCCAAACAAGCGGGCGAGACGATCCAACCGCGCAATCTCGTCATCGCCGAAGCGAACACCAAAGCGACGATCGTTGAAAGCTATCTGAACGCGGGGAACACGGTTTATTTCACAAACGCAGTCACCGAGATTGTTGCGGGCGATAACGCCGCGATCGAATATGTGAAATTGCAGGATGAATCGGCGGATGCGTTCCATATCGCCACCATCGCCGGTGAATTTGGACGGGCCAGCAATGTCAACGTCCATTCCTTTGCGCTGGGGGCGAAATTGTCCCGCAATAACATCCGCACGAAGCTCGCCGGCGAGGGTTTGGAATGCGTCTTGAACGGACTTTACCTGACCAAAGCCGAGCAATTGGCCGACCATCATATGATCGTGGAACATGCGCAACCGCATTGCGCGAGCCATGAATATTTCAACGGCATTTTGGATGGCAAATCGAAGGGCGTCTTTCACGGCCGCATTTATGTGCATTCCATCGCCCAGAAAACGGACGCGAAACAGACGAACAAAAATCTTTTGCTCTCCGACGACGCGACTGCGGACACCAAACCGCAATTAGAGATCTATGCGGACGATGTGAAATGCACCCACGGCGCCACGATCGGACAATTGAACGACGAAAGTATTTTTTATCTGCGCGCTCGCGGCATCCCTGAAAAGACCGCGCGGCGGATGTTGATCCATGCCTTTGCGGGCGAGATTGTCGAGCGCGTGAAGTGCGCCCCGATTCGCGATGAATTGGACAAGATCGTCTGGGACCGGCTGGAAGCGAATCCATCGCTCGCGCGAAATGACTAAACCATAATAACGAATGACCAACGAATGCATAAATGTCCAAATGACGGATGGCGCTGGTAGTTTGCTTTTGTGCTTCGTCATTCTTTAGTCATTAGGATTTAGTCATTAGTCATTCCATTAACGGCCATGTTCGACGATATCAACGATCTCTATCAGCAGGTCATCCTTGACCACTGCAAGCAGCCGCGGAATTTCCATGAAATGCCGCAGGCCACTTGCTCCGCGCAGGGACACAATCCGTTGTGCGGCGACCAGTTGAAACTGTTCCTGGCGCTCGAAGGCGATCAGATCAAAGACATCAGCTTTGTCGGTTCGGGCTGCTGCATCTCCAAGGCCTCGGCGTCGCTCTTGACCGAATTTGCCAGGGGCAAAACCAAAGGTGACGTGGAAAAGATGTTCGGCCAGGTCCATGACATGGTCATGACCGGAAAATTTCAGGGCGATGTGGGCAAACTCGCGGTGTTCGCCGGAGTCCATAAATATCCCGCGCGCGTGAAATGCGCCATCCTGTCCTGGCACGCGGTGATGGCGGCATTGAACGGCGGGAACAAACCCGTCAGCACCGAAAACGAAGAGACCTGATTGATTTCGCGCCATATTGCGGCGATGATAGGAGAGAAATTAAATTGAGCTTATGAATCCAAATGAAGCAAAAATTTTGACGCGCGACGTGGAAGCCTCGGTGGTTCCCGTCGGCACCAAGGTCACCCTCCAAAAGGGCGGCCAGGCTTATGTCACACAATCGCTCGGCGGCAGTTACACCGTCATCGTCAACGGCAACATGTTCCGCATCGACGGCAAGGACGCTGATGCCCTGGGCCTGGAGATCAAATCCGCGCCCGCGACGACTGTTTCCGGCCCCGCCGGCCCAATTTCGCAGGAGCAATTGGAAAAACAGATCTGGGACGCGCTCAAGACCTGTTACGATCCGGAAATTCCCGTCAATGTCGTGGACCTGGGATTGATCTACGATTGCCATCTCACGCCTGCCGGTGAAAGCAGCTATAAGGCCGATGTGAAAATGACTTTGACCGCCCCCGGCTGCGGCATGGGACCCGTGCTCGCCCAGGACGTGCAGAATAAACTGCTTTCCCTGGAGCCCATTGACGAAGCGAACGTCGAGCTGGTCTGGGACCCGCCGTGGAACCAAAGCATGATGACCGAGGCCGCCAAATTACAATTGGGCTTGATGTGATCCCGGCCTGGATCGATACGGATTTTATCCGTGTCCATCCGTGTTCAAGTTGTTAAAACCCGCATAAACACAGTGTTTCTTGACCGGATGGACGGCCATTGTCAGCGAAACTGCCAGTAAAGCGGAGAGTCATGGGACTATTCGCCTCTACTGCCCAAAACTCGCTGAAACTTAGCCACTGCTTGCTTTCACTCACGCGGTGGAAGCGGGACTGGTTGCTCGATTCAAGCAAACCAATTATGAAAACGAAATACACCTTGCAGCGTACCGTCCCCCTTCCCCTTTTTTCGCCGATTGGCTTTGACAGAAAATTGCTGGTCAGTTTTCATAAACTTATGACCGCAGCCGCACTCCGAAAATCACCCGTGGGCCGGGCAAATTCTTATTTTGCCGCCTTAATCATGCTTGCTGTTTGCGGTTGTGAAGGCGGGAGTTTTAAGCAAATACCAACCACCATCTTGCCCTCGCCAGACATAAAAATGGTGCAACAGAAAGATCAGCAGCACTTGCAAGGAAGTTCATTGAATGCAGACCGGCAAGAAGCCGTGGTAATGAATGACCGGCTGCTCGAAGTGCCGGAATGCAGAAATTATACTTACGAAATTTTGGGGAAACTTAACAATGCAGCGTTTACGAATTGTCCTGTTGGCACCACGTTTTATCTTAGACTTGAGATTTATCAAGATGGGAGCATTGGCAATGTGGCAGTGAATGGATGGACAAATGCAATTCACGTTCCATTGTATATTCGGGATATTAAGAAAAGCCAATTCCCTAAGTGGCCGGAGACAATGCGCAATATCGTTGGAAAGGATTACTTCATTATGTGGATTAACACAGGAATGCCAAATCAACCAGATTTGAATTAGAAAAATCTCTGTCTTTCACGGATTCGAGTCCCGCCCCAAGTTTAGGTTTTGCATACTGGCAGTGTCAGCCAGACTATCAGCAAAAGTGCAAGAAAGTTACGAAAAATAATGGCAAGCAATGGCAAATCCGGCTTGGTTTCACTAGGGTTTCTGCTATTTTATTGGGGTTCTGATTTAGATATACAGAGCGTGTAAATCTGTGGTTAAATTTCTTCGATGAGTTCCGCTAAAACAATCGATTGGGCCGCCCTGCGAAAAGATTTCCCCATCCTCGACCAGAAGGTGCATGGCAAGCCGTTGATCTATTTCGATAATGCGGCCACCTCGCAAAAACCGCGCACCGTCCTCACCGCGTTGCAGCATTATTACGAACACGACAATGCCAATGTCCATCGCGGCATCCATGAATTGAGCAATCGCGCCACGGCTGCCTTTGAAGCGGCGCGAACCCGCTCAGCCAAATTCATCAATGCGAAGAGCGCCGAAGAGATCATTTTCACGCGGGGAACGACCGAGGGCATCAACCTCGTGGCGGGTTCCTGGGGCGCCAAAAACCTGAAGGCCGGCGACGTGATTTTGCTCACGGAGATGGAACATCACAGCAATCTGGTGCCGTGGCAATTGCTGGCGAAGCGCACCGGCGCAAAGATTTCCTACGTGCCGATCACTGGCGACGAAGGCTTGCTCGACATGGGCAAACTGGATTCGTTGCTGACCAAACAGGTCAAGATCTTCTCGATGGTCCACATCTCCAATTCATTGGGCACGGTGAATCCGGTCGCTGAGTTGTGCGCCCGCGCGCGCCAGAGGGGCATCGTCACGCTGGTGGACGGCGCGCAGAGCGCCGGGCATTGTCCCGTGGACGTCCAACAGATCGGTTGTGATTTCTTTGCGTTCTCCGGCCACAAAATTTGCGGGCCGACCGGCATCGGTGTCTTGGGGGGGCGCGCAGAATTGCTGGAAGCCATGCCGCCGTATCAGGGTGGCGGAGAAATGATCTTATCCGTCGGCTATGACAAGACGGAATTCAAGCCTGCGCCGCATCGTTTCGAAGCCGGCACGCCGGATATTTCCGGCCCGATCGGATTGCACGCCGCGATGGATTACCTGGATGCCATCGGCCGCGCGAATATCTGGAAGCATGACCAGGAACTGGCGCATTATGCGTATGAAAAACTGGCCGCGCTAAAAAACATCCGCCTGTTCGGGCCGGGGTTGAATTCCCCTCAACGCGCCGGGCTGGTAAGTTTTCTCCTGAAGGAGGTCCATGCGCATGATGTGGTGACGCTCGCCGACCAGGCAGGAGTGGCCTTGCGCGGCGGCCATCATTGCACCCAGCCGCTCATGCACAAACTGGGCGTGGAATCCACTGCCCGGGCAAGCTTCTATTTTTATAATACCAGGGCGGAAGTTGACCGCTTTATCGAAGTCATTGGCGAAATCCAGAAGTTCTTTGGGCAATAAGCGCCGCGTCCGCCCGGTTTGACTCCATCCTTGCCGCCTCACATTCCATTCTGGGGAATGGTCAGGAAATTCAAAACATACTGATAAGGTATCGCCGGAAAAACCAACGCCCACTTTTCACCATCCAGGGTCACGGTGGCCAGGGCCCCACTATCACCGTTGGAGATCGGCGCGCCAAAAGTCACTGTATCTTTTTCGCCACTCTTCAATTCCACGGTGATTTGCAGGCTCTCGGGCTTGATGCCAAATTGCGTGGGATCGGTGAAATTGCGCATCACCCAACCGTCAGCGGTCAGATTGCCCAGTTGCTGCACCGCCTGTTCGATATTGCGCCCCGTAACCAGGCCCGTGGAATCGGCCGCCAATGACCATTTGTTGGCGGCATCATGGATCAGCGTGCGGGTCTTGCCATTTTGCTGGAGGGTGACCTGCGCGACCTCAGGCATATTGAAGCTCCAAATGTGCTTGTCCCGGAATACCCAGTCGGACGACAAAATACCGCCGTCGCCGAATAATTTGTTGTAGTCATCCGCAGTGATGGCATAAATAAAATTTTCATCCGACCGGCGGACGAAAACTTCATTGCTGACCGATCCGCCAAAAAACAATTGGGCCAAAATAGCGTTGGTGTCGCTGGCGCTCTGGCTGGTCGCGGAGCGCAGCGTGATCTCGCATTGCGGTGTGGCCAGCCCATAAGTTTGCAAATCGGGTTTGGTCACGACATCTTTGACGAACCGTTCAATCTGCAAGCCGGCCAGCGCCTGGATGGATTCCAGGACGGTCCCGGGATCTGCGGGAAATTTTTCACCGGCGATTCTCCAATCGTTGGTGCCGGCCCCTTGTTGGAGGATGAAATGATTCGGCCCGGTGACATCGATTTCGGCGACAGGCGAGGTCAATTCAAACAAATTCCGGTCGCGAAAATCGCCCATGGTGCCGGACCATGGCGCCAGGGGCGCCCCGGCCGTGGTAAAGATCGTGTTCCAGCCTTCGCGCCGGGCATAAACCTGGGTCCCATCGTTTGCCGGGGATTTGCCGATATCGATTGCCGACAGAAAATTCGTGCCCTCGCCAAGCCACAGGTTGAGACTGGCCGGTTGCAAACCATACCGCGTCAAATCCGCATTCGAATCATCCGTGATGAATTGGGTGACTTGCGCCGTTTGAAGGTGTTGCAAGGCATCGGCGATGCGCGCGGAATCTGCGCGGGCGGGCAAGGGGCGGATCATGCGCCAGAGATGCGTCTGGGGATCCACATGCAATTCGACGGCGTTTGCGCCATTGGTGATGATGATCCAATCGAAGTTCTGTCCGGCACTGGCCAGGGAGGTGTCGCGCCACACCTCGGCGGATTGGGGGATCAATTTGAGCCATGCCGAATCCGCCACATAAGCGCCATCGCCGCCGATGATCTTGAGATAGACCTGGTTGCCGGGAGCGGTCTTGTTGCCGACGAGCAATTGCCATTGGTTGTCCGGCGTATCGATGAAGATGGTGGTTTGCGGAGTATCAAAACCATACTCTTTCTCGGAATTATTATTCTGCAATTCAGCGGCGCTGATCTTTAAGGCCGGTGAAAGTTTTTGAAGCGTGTCCAGGAGCGCTTCCACGGCGGCGGATTGGGCCGGATAGACAACCGGCTTGGTGAGCATCCAATCGTCGTTGGTATGGTCCGCCCGGATTTCCAATTGGCCCGTGGGAATGATCTGGATGCTGGTCACGGCCTCGGCGCGCAAATGGGGCAGGATGGCGAAAGGTCCTGCGGCCACCTGGGAAAAATAATGCAGGTAAACGAAGATGAATGCCGCCAGCCCCGCGGCGATCACGAACCAGACTCCTGTGGTTTTTGAATTCATTATTTTCTCCGCACCAGCCAGACCAGTCCGCCCAATAACAATACTCCGCCGGGCAACGCGCCCAGCAACAACCAGCGGATGGCTACATGCTGTTGGCGGGTCATCACCAACGTATATTCCGTGACGGGTTTAGGTCCGATGCCCGCGAGCATTTGCGTCTCACCCAATAACCAATTCACGGCGTAGCCGACAAAATCCCGGTTTTCCACATTTTCGATGCATTTATTGCCAAAGGCGAACGAATCGCCGGCGACAATAATACGCGTGAGTCCACGGGGATTGCTGATGCCGGGAACGGGTTTTTGCTCAACCGCCACCATGAGCGGATAAGCCTGCGGAGAATTGGCTGACCCATGGGAAAGCGTGGCCTGCTGCCCGGAATAGGCCAGCTCATCCACTTCCGGCGCATTGGGCGGTGGATTCTCAAAATCGACCCGGCTCACCGGACGGGGCAGGATCATATAAAGGCTGGAACCTGTGAGGGGATTGACGACGGGATGTTTCGAAAAACTGCTGACGATGATGTCCTTGCCATTTTCGGAAGGAGAATTCTGCAAGTCTTGAACCCAATCAGAACCGATATTGACACCCCAACGCTGCAAAACGGGTTCTAATCCCGTCGGGTCGTTGATGGAATATTCGTTAAAAAGCGCAAACAGACGTCCGCCCTGGGAGAGATATTGGTCAATCTTTTGAATTTCAAGCGAGGGCAACCGGCCATGCGCCCCGGCGAAAATGAGCAGATCGCAATCGTCCGGAATCGAGCCGCTCCCACTCAATGACAGGGGTTGAATAACGATGTCATTCTGCGCGATCTCGGTGGCGAATTTATAATACCCCATGTCACTATTGTCGTCAGTGATGGCAGGTTCCCCATCGTCCACCAGATAATAGGCCTTAAAAGGTTTGGGATTCGTGACGGCGAGCAAAAAAGTGGTGAACATCATTTCACCATTGAAAGCGATCGGCTTACGCCGAAAATCAATTTTGCCATCCTTTTCCCTTTTCCCGGTCGCTACGATCTTTTGATCGAGGAGTGCGTCGCCGGGAATGACGCGGAAGACACCGTTGTTGTCAAAAATGACCAAATCTTCATCCCCGTCCGGGAGCTGGTATTGTTCCTTGGTTTTTTGGGCGTCAGCAGGATTGCGGACGTAATCAACGGTCTGCACCGAGATATTCGGGTCGGCAAGATGATATTCGTTGAGCAAAGCTTTGATCGTGGAAAACATCTCATCGCTCTGGTCGTAATAGAGCGTGACGTTGATATGGTTGGTCAGGGACTGGAGCACATCGATGGTATGCGAGGACAGCTTCAGACGGGTATCTGAACTGAGAAAGAAGCGGTGATAAAATCTGGCGCTGATGAAATTCGCCATGACGACAATGGCCAGCACCAAAGCGGTCCGCAGCGCCACGTCAAAACCGATCCGCCATCGGCGGGCGGAAGAAAAGCTGATCTTAGGTGTAGGTTCGTCGGGCATCGTCATTTCCAGCGGCGGCTTTCCACCACCCGCAAGGTTAAAAAGAGAAAGAGCGACATCAGGCTGACGTAAAAGATGACTGTGCGCGTGTCAATCACCCCGCGCACGAAATCGTTGACCTGCGACTGCAAATCAAAAAAGTAAAGTACTTGCGCCTGCCATCCCGTCAGCGATGCCTGGTTCGACAGATAACTCACCAGGATGACGCTCAGGCCCAGGGCAAGGCTCAAAACCGCCGCCACCATTTGGCTGCGGGTCAGCGCCGAGGCGAAACATCCGATGGAGAGGAATAATCCGCCGACCAGAAAGAGACCGAGGTATAACCCGCCCAGGTCGCCGGCATCGATGGCCCCGGGCTGGTTCGCAAAATGCCGCACGATCAGCAACCCTCCCAATAATGGCAGCCACATCACCATATAAAAAACCAGTGCGGCGGAGAATTTGGCGGCCACCACCTGCATGTCACTGACCGGGGTGGTCATCAGGGTCTCAAATGTCCCGGAAAATTTTTCCAATGCAAAGATCCTCATCGTGATGATCGGCGTGACGAGCGGCAAAATCATCCAAAAAAGAAAGGTTTGGAAAAAAAGTTGCGTGACCGGCATCGGAAAGGGATTGCCCCCAAGGCTTTCGATCAACACTTTAAAGATCAAGCCGGTCAAAAAGGTCACCGCGGCGATGACCACATAACCGGTCAAAGAAAAGAAAAACGCCGATAATTCCCGCCGCATGAGGGCCCAAAAAATCTTCATTCGATCTCTTCCTCCTCGTCCGGACGTGTGATCTGCACATAGATGTCCTCCAGCGTATGTCGGTTGCGTGTCAATTCCCTGACCACCCAGCCCCGTTCCTTGGCCATCGCAAAAACGATCGGGCGCAGGTCCAATCCATCGCGCGGCGTGAGCGCGCACCGTTGAAATTCACCCTCGCTCGCCGAGACATCGAATTGCTCAACTTCCGGCATTTGGGTCCAGCACTCCCGCAAGCTTTCCGCCGGCGCCGCGATTTCGGCGATGACCTTGCTGTTGCCGGCCATCTGCCGCTGCAGGTTTTCCGGGGTGTCGGAGGCAAGGATTTTCCCGTCGTACATGATCAACATGCGGCTGCACATCATTTCGGCTTCCGGCAAAATGTGAGTTGAGATCAAAACGGTGTGTTTGCCCGCGAGATTTTTGATCAACTGCCGGACCGACCGGATCTGATGCGGGTCAAGGCCGATGGTCGGCTCATCCAAAATGATCAGCTCCGGCTCATTCACCAGCGCATCCGCCAGCCCCACGCGCTGGCGATAACCTTTTGAAAGTTGCCCGATCACCCGGCGGCTGACCTCTTCCAGCCCGCACTGTTCCATGACCGTCGTGACGCGCTCGCGGGACTTGCGCCAGCCCAATCCCTTGAGCCGGGCGCGAAATTTCAGGTACTCGCGGACGCGCATTTCCGTATAAAGCGGATTGTTTTCCGGCATGTAACCGATGCGCCGCCGCACTTCTTCGGACTGGTGAAAAACGTCGTAGCCCGCCACCCGCGCCGAACCGCTGGTCGCCGGCATAAAACAGGACAAAATACGCATGGTCGTGCTCTTCCCCGCCCCATTGGGGCCGAGCAACCCGACAATCTCGCCGCGCGCGACCGAAAAGGAGATATCACTGATCGCCGTCCGTCCCGCGTAGCGTTTTGTCAAATGTGAGACTTCAATCATCAGACTATGGAAGTTTAGCTGAAAAATTCCATCATGAGCAATCGCTCTTTTATTAAACAGGCAGATTTCAGATTGGTTGCGTTCAAATTTTGCGGGCTTGACTTTGGGCCGGCAAAACCCCAAAAGCAAATTCGCATGGCCCCAGAAAATTTTTATGCCCGCCTTCGGGAACAGGGCTGCCGGGAAAACTTTCTACGCGATGAAAATTTTCCGGCCGAACGATTGCTCCAGGCCATCTGGCAAAACCAGCGCCTGCAGCGCGGCGAATTAAAAACGGCCGATGGCCGCCCCATCCGCATTTTGCACCCCGGATTTGCCAGCGTCGAAGGAGGGCCGGATTTTCGCGGGGCCGTCCTGCAGATCGGCGGCGACCCGCCCCGTTCCGGCGACGTGGAGATCGATTTGCATATCAACGGATGGCGCGCCCACGGCCATGATCAGAACCCGAACTTCAAAAATGTCCTCCTCCACGTTATCTGGGAAGAGGAAGGCCAGCGGCGCAGCGCGCAACATCCCACCGTCCTGCCGTTAAGCAAATATTTGGATGCCTCGCTGGCAGAATTGGCTTTGTCCCTTGAAAAGGAATCATTGCGCTCGCTGCCCGGGAATTTACGCGGCAAATGTTGCGCCCCGTTGAACGAGCTGGACGCGACCCAACTGGCCGAATTGCTGGACCAGGCGGCGCGCGTCCGGTTTGAAAACAAGGCGGCGCAGTTTCGCGCCCGCGCGAAAAATGCCGGTTGGGAGCAAACGCTTTGGGAGAACCTGTTCCGCGCCCTGGGCTATAAACACAACGTCTGGCCCATGCAAACTCTCGCAGAAACGAAACCACAGTTTGGCCATGGCGCAGATTCCGCGTTCCAATTTCAAGTGCGATTGCTCGGGATCGGCGGCTTGTTGCCCGACCAGCTCCCGCGGGCGGAGGGGAACCCGGACACTTATTTGCGGCGCGCGTGGGATACCTGGTGGCGTGAACGCGATGGATACGCCGATTTTATTTTGCCGCGCGCCCTTTGGAAATTTCATGGCTTGCGCCCGCCCAACCATCCCCAACGGCGGCTGGCCCTGGCGGCACACTGGCTGGCCGGCAAAAGTTTGATTTCAGAAATCGAGAAATGGATCACCGCCAGGATTCCGGACAAAAAACTTTTGGCCTCTCTCCATGAAATTCTCCAGGTCGAACGCGATGAGTTCTGGTCGTGGCATTGGACTTTTAAATCCGCGCGATTGAAAAAGCCGCAGCCATTGCTGGGTGAAGCCCGGGTCACCGACCTGGCCGTCAACGTCATCCTCCCCTGGTTATGGATCCGCGCCAAAGAAGGGGGCAATGATAAGATCCAGCGCGAAGTGGAGCACAGATATTCGTTATGGCCCGCAGCGGAGGATAATTCGATCTTAAAGCTGGCGCGCCAGCGTCTCCTGGGAACTTCTTCTGCCGGAATCCTGAAAACCGTCACGGCCCAACAAGGCCTGATGCAAATCGTCCGCGATTTCTGCGAGCATTCGGACGCGATCTGCACCGATTGCCGGTTTCCGGAATTGGTGCGGGAATGGACTCTCCAGGGAACAACTGCCAGTGAATGGTCTTAGAGCATTTTCCAGGTCCGCAATCCCATCCCAACTATTTCACGTCCAGCTTGGCAAAAGGATTATTCGCAAACGCCCCGGGCTTGTGCTCATCGGCCACGGGAACTTTGTGTTTGGCCGGTGAGGGAGCATGCTCCTTTGGGGGTTTTTCCGGCGCATCGTTCTCCTCCGCTTTGATGGGACTTTTGGCGCGCTTATTCCGGGGCAGCGGGCTGATCATCGCATTGATACCTTTGCCGATCAGCTTGGGCTCGAAATCGGGATGTCCGTAGGGAGAAAGTTTTTCCAGGAAATCTTTGATGACCTCAAACCCGATCTCCGTATGGGCCATTTCACGGCCGCGGAACTTGAGCGCGATCTTCACCTTCATATCTTCACAGAGGAAACCGATCGCATGCGTGATCTTGATGCCAAGGTCATGCGGATCAATGCGCGGGCTTAACTGCACTTCCTTCACCGTCGTGGCGTGCTGGTGCTTTCGCGATTCCTTTTCGCGTTTGGCCTGTTCGTAACGGAATTTTCCAAAATCCACCAGTCGGCAGACGGGCGGCGTGGCATTGGGAGAAATCTCGACCAGGTCCACCCCGTGCTGGCGCGCCAGGTTCAACGCTTCGTTCAGGGGAAAGATTCCCAGCTGCTTATCATCCTTGATGATCCGCACTTCGCGGGCGCGGATTTTGCCGTTGACCCGGACAAACGAAGCGGATGGTGAATGACGTGGAGGAAAAGGGCGACTCAAGACACCCTCGTTGGTTGTGGCATGACTATATTTTTTAACATCCAGGAAATTGCCATTCGGCAATTCAAATTGTGCCAGTTAAATAAGCTTTTCCTTGCGGAAAGGCAAGTAAAATCTGTGTGACATCATCAATGATGCCGGAAAAGCCGATGGCGGTTCTTCGTCAAATACCAAACAATCAGGACGTTCAGGATGAGAACCAGGAGCAATCCGACTTTGGGATAGGCCATATGGGAAGTTGAATCCGCAGTCTCCGCCACATGGCGGCTCATTCGGCGGACCAATTCGTATATTTCTATCGGGATAAAGAACGCCGACTCGCCAATGGCCAGCCAAATGGCCCATTTTGCCCGAAATGCGAGCCCCGTGCCGCCGACCAGCAAAAATAATCCATATAACATCGTGCCGGTCGCCAGCACCCGCATGTTGGTCGGGGTGACCGTCGTCAGCCAATCGCTGAAGTTATTGAAGAAACGATTTTCCGGGTCAAGATGGATCCAGCGGATAAACTGGTCGAAAAGACCGCTCAAATCCTGTCCCGCCAGCGAAAAGATGCTTGCCGACGTCAACAATAACGCCACTCCCTTGACCAATTTTATCGCAACGATAAAATATAAGGTCGGGGCGGGTTTCTTCGAAACAGGAGTCTTTGATTTTTCAGCCATCAACGGATTTTGACCAATAACCATTCCAAAAGTTCACCGATCGCCACGCGCTCCTGTTTCATCGTGTCGCGGTCGCGCAAGGTCACGGTGTCCTTCAACTGGTCCCCTTTCTCACCCAGGGTGTCAAAGTCGATGGTCACGCCAAACGGTGTCCCAATCTCGTCCTGACGGCGATAACGGCGGCCGATCGCGCCGGCTTCGTCATAAAAAACATTCATGTGCGGACGCAACAGATCGCGGACCTGCTTCGCCTTGGCGACCAGTTCCGGTTTGTTTTTCAATAATGGAAAAATGGCGCACTTGATCGGCGCGATGCGGGGAGCAAAGCGCAACACCACCCGCGATTCCATTTTTCCCTTTTCGTCAGGCGCTTCGTCTTCGCAATAGGCGCTGCACAAAATCGCCAGCATGATGCGATCTACGCCCACTGCCGGCTCGATAACGTGCGGCACATACTTCCGCTTGGCCACATCGTCGAAATATTCCATGGGCACTCCGCTGAATTTGGCGTGCTGCGACAGGTCGTAATTCCCCCGCGCGGCGATTCCCCAAAGCTCCTGCACGCCGAACGGGAACTGGAACATGATGTCCGTCGTGCCCCGCGAATAGTGCGACAACTTTTCCCTGGGATGATTATATTCGGAAAGTTGCGCTGCCGGGATCCCCGCGGCGATCAACCAATCGCGGCACCAGTCGATCCAATAACGGTGCCATTTGGCCCAATCATCTTCATCGCTGATGAAATACTCCATCTCCATCTGCTCAAATTCACGGCTGCGGAAAATGAAATTGCGCGGCGTGATTTCGTTGCGGAATGATTTTCCGATTTGGGCGATCCCAAAGGGGATTTTCACGCGGCCCGTGTCCACCATTGCCTTGAAATCAACGAACATGCCCTGCGCCGTTTCCGGCCGCAGGTAGGCTACGGCGGATTCATCACGCAACGCGCCGATATAGGTTTGCAGCATCATGTTGAAAGCCCGCGGGGGGGTCAGGCTGCCCGGTTCGCCCGTGGCGGGTGAAGGCACCAAGGCGATCTCCTCCGGCGTGGCCCCGGTAAAATCACGCGGCTGCACCGGCTCCAATTTTCCCTGGATCGCCTTCTTGCGCTTGAATGACTCGGCCTTTTCCTGGAGTTCTTCGGCCGTCTTTTCGCTTTCCAGTGCGCTGACATAACCGGCGACTTTTCCATCGATGTTGACCGCCGCAAAAAAAAGTTGGTCCGCGCGAAAACGTTGTTTGGATACTTTGCAATCCACCATCGGGTCGTTGAATCCACCCACATGTCCGGAGGCCTCCCAGACTTTTGGGTGCATGATGATCGCGGATTCAAGCCCGACCACGTCGTCACGGCTGCGCACCATGTCTTTCCACCAGCAATCGCGAATATTTTTGCGCAATTCCACTCCCATCGGGCCATAATCCCAAAAACCATTGATGCCGCCATAAATTTCCGATGACTGGAAAATAAAACCGCGCCGCTTGCACAGGGACACGATTTTTTCCATGAACACATTTTCTCGGGCTTCGGACATCCGCCCAGTCTCAAGTTTTGAGTTTCAAGTTTCAAGTTTTAAGAAAATCAAAAATTGTTGTCGAAATCCTTAACAGACGACGAGGCGTGATTTTCACGCGTTATGCGTGAAAATTTCACCCCAAAGGCCGGATTAACAGAAAACAGGTTTAAAAATGTCCCACAATAGACTGAATTTATGGAAATAATTTATTGGCATCGACAATGCTTAATGCTTTTACAAAGCCGTTGACAGCATGCGTGATTCATGTAGAGTCTGCAGACCGTCACCTGAACAAAAAACAAGAAAACTAGTAACGTATGAAAAAAATCCTGAACCAGAAAAGAGCTTTCACGCTGATCGAATTGCTCGTCGTGATCGCGATCATCGCCATTTTGGCGGCCATGTTGCTGCCGGCGCTTGCCGCAGCTAAACGCAAAGCCCAACGCATTAATTGCGTCAACAACCTCAAGGAAACGTATCTTGGGTTCAAAATCTGGGAAGGTGACAATGGTGACCAGCTGCCCATGGCGGTTTCCACCACCACCGGTGGCGGCAAGGAATATGTGTACAGCTATGCCACGGATCCTGCCGGTACCTTTTCGGGCACTTATTCCCCCTATTCCTTGTTCCAGGTGGCGTCAAATCAGTTGGCCACGCCGAAAATTCTGTATTGCACATCTGATAACAACCCCAATGCCGCTGCGCCTGGCATCGTTCCGACCACTGGTGCTCCTCCCACCACTCATACGGGAACCTATGCCACTAATTTTAACAACACCACTTTCGGTGATGCCTACATCAGCTATTTTGTCGGTGGCGATGCCAATGAGGCATATCCCGGCATGGTCGCCTTCGGTGACCGTAACATCGGCACCACGGGAACGACCGCCAATAACCCGGCTCCTTCTACTGTGATGTTCGCAGATGCATTTCAAATCTTTAACCTTACGGCCGGCGGCTCGTCAGCGACTTGGGCCTGGTCCGCGCAAGATTTGCATCTTGGCCAGGGCAATATCGGTTTGACCGATGGTAGCTGCGCCCAGGTGACTGTGAACGGCCTGCGTCAGGCCATGATCCAGGCGACCAATGGTCTTCCTGGTGGCGACACGGTTGGTGCCTATTACAACTTTCCGTGATCTAAGTTTTCAACGCACCAACGAGGCATCCGCAAGGGTGCCTCGTTTTATTTTTGGCGTTGTTCCTGGAAAAAACTGCGCAAGAGGCTCGAGCATTCCGCATCCCGAACGCCGCGCGTGATCTCACAATGGTGATTTAAGGTTGGAAATTGCAGTAAATTTAAGGCGCTTCCAGCGGCGCCGCCTTTGGCATCGAACGCCCCGAAAACGACACGCGCCAAACGGGTATGAACAATGGCCCCCGCGCACATCGGACATGGCTCCTTGGTGACATAGAGCGTGCAATCGGTCAATCGCCAGTCCCCGACGGCAGCTTCCGCCTGGGTGAGGGCAAGCATTTCAGCATGAGCAGTGGCATCTTTGAGCATCTCCACCTGGTTATAAGCGCGCGCAATGACTCGTCCCTCCCGCACAATCACCGCGCCCACCGGCACTTCGCCAAACTCATATGCCCGGGCGGCCTGGCGCAGGGCCTCGCTCATGAAATGGTCGTCGCTCTGCAGGTCAATGATCGGTTCGTCCATAAAAAAATTCCTCTAAACTCCAATCGTTTCTGCCGTCCGGATGGCAATGGCAGTGGGCTGCAAAAAAGCCGCCGCGAAATTTCCAAAACCACGGCCAAATCTGCTCACGGTCCGTTTGGGCGATATATAATGAATCGATCTGGTCGCGCCGGAAGAATTCAAACCGCCCCTCCGGGCACGGAGCCGGGACCGCCGTTATTTTTCGTTTTACCTCGAACAAGAACATCAGCCAATGGGTTTGGCCCTGGTAACCATGCTCACTGATGAGGCCGGCCAGTTGCAATTCCGAAATCGCAAATTCCAGCCCCATTTCCTCCCTGGCTTCGCGGCAGGCGCAAACATACGGCGACTCGCCGATCTCGGTCTTTAATTTGCCCCCGCAGGGGCTCCATCGGCCCCGGTTCGGCTCCTGGGTACGCTCCAGCAATAACACTTCATCGCGCTCATTGAAGCAATAAAGCAACGTCGCAGCTTTATAAGGCAAAACCATCCGTAGAATTTCAAATGCCGGATGGCGAATGTCGAATGCAAAATTCCATTGTCAGACCGTGGCAACAATCTAAAATTGCTGTCCCAAATGAAAACATTAAAAGTGGCAGCATTAGCGGGCGACGGCATCGGCCCCGAAGTCATGCGCGAAGCGATCAAAGTCTTGCGCGCCGTGGAAAAGAAATCCGGCTTCAAACTCGAAGTCACCGAAGCGCCCGTCGGTTGGGCCGGGATCGATGCCGCCGGCAAAGCCTTGCCGGACTCCACCCTCGCGCTCTGTAAAAACTCGGACGCCATCCTGTTCGGCTCGGTGGGCCTGCCCGACCGCGACCCGACGATCCCCAAGGAAGAACGCCCCGAACGCGCCGCCCTGTTGCGCATCCGGAAGGAATTCGGCCTGTTCGCAAATCTCCGTCCGGTGAAATTGCCAAAAGCCCTGGCCCATGCCTGCCCCTTGGCGAAGGATCGCCAGGGCGAGGGCATTGATATTCTCGTCGTGCGCGAATTGACCGGCGGAATGTATTTTGGCCAGCCCAAGAAAACCGAGGACCTCGGCGGCGGATCTGCCCGCGCGATCGATACCATGGTCTATACCACGCCGGAAATTGAGCGCATCGCGCACGTCGCCTTCAAAGCCGCCAAACTTCGCCGTAAAAAAGTGACGAGCATCGACAAAGCCAATGTCCTGGAAAACGGCGTGCTCTGGCGCGACGTCGTGACTCGTGTTGCCAAAAATTACCCGGACCTCGCCCTGGAACATCAATTCGTCGATAACGCGGCCATGCAACTGGTTTTGCGGCCCACTCAATTCGACGTGATGCTCTGTGAAAACATGTTCGGTGATATTTTGAGCGATGAAGCCGCCGCCCTTGGCGGTTCCCTGGGAATGCTGCCCAGCGCCAGCCTGGGAGCAGGCAGCGGTGACCAGGTCTTTGGTTTTTATGAACCTGCCGGTGGCACTGCGCCGGATATCGCCGGAAAAAATCTCGCCAATCCCATCGCGCAAATCCTTTCATCGGCCTTGATGCTGCGCCATAGCTTCGGCTTGAATGACGCCGCCGCCGCGGTTGAGTCAGCCGTGCAGCGGGCCATTGAATCAGGCCATCGCACCGGCGATATCTTTAACCCTGCCGAAACCGGATCGCGAAAGATTGGCACCCGCGAGATGGGCGATGCCATCGCCGCCGCGGTCTAAAGCGGGTGAAAAGCCTCACCGAACATCTGTGGTTCGAGACGCCGCGCCGCCGCGATTATCTCAACATCACCGAAACCGTGGCTCAATTGGTGCATAAGAGCGGCATCAAAGAAGGCCTTTGTCTGGTCAACGCCATGCACATCACCGCCAGCGTCTATATCAATGACGCCGAAGATGGACTGATCGCGGACTACGATGATTGGCTGGAGAAACTCGCCCCCCACGCGCCCACTTCCCAATACCGCCATAACCGCACAGGCGAAGATAATGCCGATGCCCATATGAAGCGGCAGATCATGGGACGCGAAGTCGTCGTGGCCATTACTAGAGGCAAATTAGACCTTGGCCCATGGGAACAGATTTTTTACGGGGAATTCGATGGCCGGCGGCGAAAGCGCGTGCTGGTAAAAATCATCGGGGAATAAATCATTCCTTATAACCATGTGGCTTCGCCGGCCACGCAAGGATGAATAAAACGGTTCCGGCCGCGGCGCAAAATATCAAACACCCGAAACCCGCGTTCCAACCATAGGTTTGGACCAGCTTGCCCATTCCCCAGCCGGAAAGCGTGGTGCTGGCGTAACCAAAAATGCTGGTCAGGCCGACTGCCGTCGCCGCGGCGCGCTTGGTCGCCAGTTTAACGCAAGCGATCGCGAGCAGGCATTGGGGACCATAGACAAAAAAACCTGTGGCGCAAAGCAGGCCGGTGGTCAGCCATTCGGACTGCGCGGGAATTTTCCAAAACAGGAAGAGAGAAACACCGGCGAGCGCCATATAGACGACACATGCGCGTCCGGCGCGACCTCCCAGGAAACGATCCGTCGCCCACCCGCCCAATAACGCGCCCATCGCGCCAAACGCTTCAAATCCTGAGATCATGCCCGCGGCGTGCATGATTTTGATGTGTTTGGCTTCCAACAACATCGTCGGCCCCCAATTGAATACAGCGTAGCGGATGGCATAGACAAAAAAGTTTGCCGCTGAAAGCAGCCAGATGAATTTGTTGCTGAAGACCTGCTGCCATAGAAACGCCTTGAAATTTTCATGGGATTTTTCCGCGGGTAGCTCAACGTGCGTGCCTTCAAGCTCAGGCAATCCCACCGAGGGCGGCGTGTCCGGCATCATGAACCAAATCAACACCGCCACCGTTATCGCGATGACCGCTGGAACAAAAAAACAAAGCCGCCAGTTGGCGGCAAATGCGATCCCGCTCACCAGAAATCCGCAAAGCAGGACCACCCCGATGCTGCCGATATTGTGAGACGTGTTCCAGATGGAAAATTTTGTCGCGAATTCTTTTGGGGGAAACCAATTGGCCATCAGGCGTGCGCAAGGCGGAAAACCCATGCCCTGGAACCAACCGTTGAACATCCAGATGATCCCGAACATAAGAACCGTGGAACTCACCCCGAACCACACATTGAGCAATGCAGAGGCAAGCAACGCGGTGGACATGAAAACAGCCGCGTTGGCCCGGTCGGCGAGAAAGCCGTTGCCAAATTTGGAGATGCCGTAAATGACCCCATGCAACGTTAAAAATAGTCCCAACTGCTCTTTGGTGATGCCCAGTTGCTGCCCCATAAATGGCATGGCGACGCTGAGATTCAGCCGCACAAAATAAAAAGTCGCATAACCCAGAAGGGAAAATATCAGGACGCGGATCTGCCAGATGCGATATTTGGCAGCGATCTCTCCCGGGTCGGTGAGGGGGGTGATCGCCGGGGCTGGCAAAAAAATTCCGAACCAGCCGCCTCGCCCTTTAGATGTCGCTTTGGCGATGGCAGGCTCGGCAATCATGCGTTCACAGTGTCAATCTACGTTACCGGCGTCCAGAAAAGAAACGAACTAAATCAAAAAGGGCGGCCGTTGCCGGCCGCCCTCGCGATTCAATTTAACTCCGGTCAATGCACCAGCCGGAAGAAGGCGGCATTGGTGTTGCCGTTGATCATATTGGTGTAAGGGCTGGTGGCGCCCACCACCGTGATCCACGGCGTCAGCAGATTGGTCGTCGTCTGCAGACTGAATGCCGGGTTCGCCCAGGTCAGCACCAGACTTCCGTTGGATACCAATGCGGCGCTCACCGGGATGGAGGTCACGTTTGAAACATTCACCGTGATCGTGGAACTACTCGTCCCGCCGATATTATCGGTGATCGTATAATTGATAGTCGCCGTGCCCACGAAGTTGGCCGTCGGTGTGAAGATCACGTTGTTTCCGCTCTTCGTCGCCGTTCCGTTGCCATCGGTCTCGCTCGCGCTGACGAGGCCCAGGGTGCCGCCCGATGTTTCGAGAACATCATTGGTCAACACATTGAACGCGTCGTTGGCGCTGTTTTCCGTAACGCTATAAGTGGCTGGATTGGCCAGCGGCGGGATGTTGGTGATGTTCAGGGTGATCGTCGAGCTGCTCGTCTCACCCAGATCATCCGTGACGGTATAACCCACCGAGGCCGCGCCGGTATAATCCGTGTTCGTGGCACTATAGATGATATTCGTCCCGTTACTGACAGTGGCCGTGCCGTTGGCATCCGGGCTGACGCTGGTGATGGTCAACTCCGATCCACCGTCATTCAGAACCGGGCTCAACACATTGCCGCTGCTGTTTTCCGTGATCCCGAAGGTGTCGGGATTGGCCTGCGGCGGATAAAACACACTGCTAAACGCCGTGCCCACCGTGAGTCTGGCCACACTCATAACCCCTTCCGACGTGCCCGATTCACGGAGTTCGATTTCAGAGATGTTAAACAGATTTGTCTGGGAGGCCGCCGGCGTGTTATCACTCACACTCTGCGAGGCCTGGTTGGTCGGATTGACCCAGAGGGTGGAAAACCCATTAGCCAGATTCAATGCTACGACTACGACATTCGTGGTGTCAGGCACCAGGTCAACCGGGAATAACTGCGCATTTGCGCCGGTTGCCCCAACGATGTTGTCGATACCCAAACGATAATCACCCGCCGCCGCGCCATTGGTCGTTGCCACGAGCAACCCTTCAACGTCCGCCGTAACGCCGGATCCATCGTTGAAGGCGATGACATATGAGCCATTGGTGTAAGGCAGCGTGGTCATATCGATTGTGCAACTATAATACAGGACCTTATTCACAACATTATTGGTCGTGTAAGGACTGCCCAGGAGCTGGGCCTCCATGTTTTCGGTGTCCCCGTCCGAAATAGTGGCTGCTCCATTACCGACCTGCAATCCCCCGGTGTTTCCGCTCAAATGCGTCCAATAGGGAGCACCGACAGTATCCAGCGCCCCGCTAAAGGTGTCGTAGTTGAAGTAGTCAACTGCCACCACATTAGTGTTTGGCCGGACCACACAAGCTATGTTTGCCGTCGTTGTGCGCGGCTCAGACGAGTTGTTATCATCCACGGCGATACTGATCACCGTATTACCCACTTCATTGGCGGCGGGAGTGATGGTCAGGACCAGGTTACCCGTATTTGTATTCCCACTGATGACAATGTTCCCGCTCGGGATCACGGTGTTATTATCTGACGTGACCGTAAACGTGAAGTTAGAGTTGGGATTGTTGGTGCTGCTGCCAACCGTAAACGGAATAGACAGTGAAGTGTTGGCCAGCATATTGGTCGCCTGGACCAGCGTCAGCGAATTGGTCGGAGGCTGATTGATCGCAGCGGCCGTCAACAGGAACCAGCTCGACGCCGACAGCCCGTTCGTATCAGTGACCGTCAACAGGATGGGGGCGGCATCCATCGGATCCGGAATAAAGTTACCCGCGAAATTGATGCTCAGGGTAAAGTTATTGCCGCCGGTATTCACGACGTTGAATTGCGGATTGATTGTCCGTCCAAAGCCTCCCGCCGATACCGTATCGAGTGACTGCACGCTAAACGTCAGTTTGCTTGCCGGCATCTGGGAAGAACTCGCGGTGAAAGGAATCACCAGCACATTGGTATCCACCATGTTCGTGACGTATCCCATGAAAGTTCCATTGGTATCTCCGGATACGCTTTCAAATGGCATATTGGCAAAGGCGCCCAGGGTTGGCGGCACATTGTTATTCGTGATCGCATCCCCCGTGATGGCCACCAGGTCATAGGTCACTGTGCCGGCCGCATTATTTCCGGAAGCGCCTGAAACATAGTTGTTGGCGACGGCAACCCAATAATTTGTGGTTCCAATTCCGTAAGTGGCTGAGCTTTCATATTCCGACACCACGCGGACGCCGAAATTGGGGTTATTGTCCACCCCCGGGAAGCCCACGAGGTTATAGTTAAAGGTATAGTAGCCACCATTACCGGTTGTGGATGACAGGCCGCTAAAGCTGGAGCTGGCCGGATAATCCACCCAGTCGGTCCCATTGGTGGTGTATTGCAGCCGGAAATATTCGCTGGCGGTGGAGGACACACGGCCATCATAGGTGACATGGATGTTCCTTGCCCCAACCGTGCTCGTGTTGAATTGCACGCCGTTCACCTTATTGGTGCCATCCACCGGATAATCTTCCGTCCCCCATGAAAAGTTCGGCGACGGCTGCTCGAAACCGAACGGAGTGAATTCATAACCCAGACCCGGGACAAATCCGATGTCATCGGGATCTGTCGCACCGGAGAAGGGCGACGTTCCAGGAACCAAACAAGAGCCGACCGCCGACGCGGTTCCGTAGCCGATGAACGGAGCCGGGCTGATGATGCTGTTCGGATTGATGGCGGTGTTGGTGAATTGCGTGCCGTCAAAATCCCACAGCGCCAACATCCCCTGGGTTGCGGGTAATGTTCCCGTGACCGAACTTGAAAGGAACGAAGCCACAGAACTGGTCACTGCGCCATAATTATTAGTGGCGATGACCATGAAATTGGTCACATCAATCGATTGCAGATTGGCAATCGTCAAAAGATTGGAAGTGGCGCCCGAGATGACCGAGCCACCCAAAGCACCGTCGCTTACCGGGGCGATAATGTTGCCGTTGGTATCCGAATAATACCATTGGTAGGCAAAGGGCGTCGTTCCCGCTGCCGTTACGGAAAATTGCGCCGTCCCATCCAACAGCCCTTGGACACTCGAAGGCTCAACTACCAGGATCGGATCGATGACCGTCAAAGTTGCCACTGCGCTGGTCGCTGAACCCGACGCGTTGGTCAGGATCGCAAAATAACCACCCGAGTTTGCTCCCAGCAGATTCGACAATGTCAGGCTTGCGGAAGTGGCGCCGGAAATCAGATTCGTGGTTGAACCAACGATTTGATACCAGAAATTGCTGGCCGGCGGGCTGCCCGGGGTTGAGGTCAGCGTGAATGTTAATGTAGTCCCCGCGCTGTTCGTAGCGCTCGTCGGCGAAATTCCCGTGATGGTCGGTTTGGCAATCACCGTCAATGAAACAATGCTGCTGGTGGCTGAACCCGACGCGTTGGTCAGGATCGCAAAATATTGTGCGGTATCGGACGCTTGCACATTGGTCAAGGCAAGGATCGCATTCGTCTGGCCGGAAACTAAATTCGTCGTGGAACCGACAATTTTGTACCAAAAACCGGCGGCAGTCGGATAACCGACGCCACCACTCAAGGTGAAGCTCACGTTGGTGCCGGGACTGTTCGTGACGCTCGTCGGACTGATCCCGGTGATCGCTGGCGCGGTGCCGGTTGAAGAACTGGGCGGGACAAAAGCCACGCCGCGGAAAGCAACGGTGGAGTTGGGAGCAACTGCCAAAGTCGTCGCCTGGTCGGCACTATCACTCGTTGCCGTGAATGCAGATGTATCAGTGATTTTGATCAACTTTGTTAACGTGTCCGCCGTCGTCGCGTAAATCACCGGATTGGCGCCGCTGAAATCCACAACCATCCCCCGGCATCCCGCCGTTAAACCATTTGATGCGGTGTTGGCCGACGACCCAAATGTGAAGGCCTTGACCCAGGTAGTGCCGTTATTCGTCCATTTCGCAATCCCGCCAACAGAAGAACCAACTGCGCTGTCATCACAAACATAAGCAACATTGCCCGCCGGATTGAAAGCAAACTCGTAGAGGCTCGATCCGCTGATTCCCGTTGCGGTCGCCGTGGCGGTCGCCGTGGGAACGCTCGAATAGCCTGAAAGTGCCGTCGACGTCGTATAATAAAGTTTGCCGTTGAAAATTCTCGTCACACGAGTATTTGCGCCGGTTGTTATTGCTACGGGAGTTGCCCCGCCCGCCGAATACCATATTCCTTCACCCGCAGAGGAACCAGAGCCGCTCATCCAATAATTCGCGCCGTCAGAAATAGTGCTGCGGATACTCCCAGTCGTGAATTCCGTGGCACCGCCAGCAGCAGTCCGCGTGTAATTTCCGTTGGCATCCAATTGTCCCACATAACGCGGCGTTGTCGCGGCAGTACCACTGCCCGGAGCAGATGGCCCCGCATTGGTATCATATCCCTGAAAAACGACAATGCTGCCATCCGTCGAACGCGCGATATGCCCCTCAGAGGTGGAGCTGCCTCCAATCGTCAGGCGGGTCGCGCCATTGGTGGGTATCGCGATCGTCTGCACCGGGCCGCTTTGGCTGGCGGTCGATGGAAGGTATTCCAGGACAAATTGAGGGGCGGCGGCTCCCGACAATGCTGCTGAACCATCGCCGGCCTGCATCACCGCGAGGTTGCCGGCGATGAAGGGTGCCGCGTGCGCCGGGATGATGAAGGCACTGAAAATAGCGGGAGCAATCAGTGCGGATAGTTTTTTTAGGGTGGTCAGGGTGTTTTTTATTTTCATATTTTGCCTTCTTTCGTTTTTCACAATTTGTGCAAAGTCTATCACGATTATTTTCTTCGGGTGTTAAATCAGTGTTACGTTATGTATCAGTTAAGTGTCGTCGGCGATGGATACCAATAAATCTTGCGGGGAATGCTCCATTCGAGCGCTCCAGTGCCGGCCGCACCTCCGTTCGCCGTGTTCTGGTCTTCCCAAAAATCATTGGTCCTCGCCGAAATGGTGCTGCCGTCAGCCATCGCCAAATTTCCCAAAGTCTTGTGCGCATGCCGCGCCGTGGCGTAAAACGCCGTTACTACCGACCCGGATACTGGAATCGAAGGCTGCCCATTGAGCGAATTCGGGTCGTTTTCAGCCATGAATACCGTCTGCGATGGCATTTTTATTCCGCTCAACCGGGTCTGCTGCGCCTTCCCGGCGGCAATTGTCCCGAAATTGACACAGATCCGGGAATTTTCCCCATACATAAAAAATGCCTTATTTACATCCGGTGGAGAGGAATAACCGATTGGTGCCCCGGTCACCGGAGCCGCACAAGTCGGGCAGGCATAAATTGATGCGGTGGTGGGAAGCGGAGGATTCTTCGGGTTGCTAAAGCCGCCATATAGAACAATCAATCTCGGCTGGTTGATCGAGGGAGCCACGCAGTTATACCAGGCATAATCAACATTGTCGGCAGTCGTCGCGGTTCCCGAAGCGCCAATGGAGTTCCCGGTGTTTCCTTCCTCGGGCACGACCTCCCGGTTATCCGACGAGTACATTATGAAGGCCGTGCCCCACTGCCGCATGTTATTGACGCAATGGATCGTTTGCGCACGGTCCTTCGCAGCGGCAAGCGCTGGAAGCAAAATAGCGGCAAGAACCGCTATGATCCCGATAACGACTAAAAGTTCAATCAATGTAAACGCCCGCTTGCTCCCGATCTCGGAATTTCGAATCATTTTTTAAAGGTAAAATCTTACTACAACTTTTCGATTCAGGGTGTGACGTTTATGAAACATAAATGTTCCTCTTAAGAGCAAAAAACATCTGATCGTGATCTGAACACAAATTGCTTTTAATTTTTGGACTAACCATCACCGGATTTAGACTTTTACAAATTTTCCCTAAACTGGCAAAAGCTTTTGACGAAAAGTTGTTCACCATATTCACAATCACCCGTTGTGTTGACAATTGCGCTGGCTGGAAAAAATCGAACCAAGGTTCTGAATTTTTTTTCCACCATTTATCATGTAAACCGCGCTGTTTTCAACCATTGCCGTCTGGAAGCAATTTCAAGCCCAACTTCAATACATATTCATGCGGGTTGTTTTGTACGGCATAAGATGACACTCACGCCTGCCGTTGCGCTGCGCCTTGAGTTTCAACGCTTTTCCAGCGAACATATTGCCACATGCAACCAGCGATCTGGCGCCCATGCCGCATCTGCCTCCGTTGGCTTCGCCGAGCGGTGCTCGTCGCGGTCCTCGCCGCTTTGTGCGCCGGCATTTGGTTCGACCGGGTCGGCCTGCCAAAATTTGTGACTGACCGGCTGGTCGGGGCTCTTCATCAACATGGAGTGGACCTGGAATTTTCCCGGATGCGCCTGACCCTCTCCCGCGGATTGGTGGCGGAGAATGTCCATGTCGGCCAAAGCAACGGACCGCAAAGTCCGTTCGCCTCCGCGCAACAGATCGCCCTGGAAATAAATTACCGCGCCGCGTGGCATCGTCGATTGCAATTGGACGGCCTGCTCGTCCGCAATGGCGATTTTATCCTGCCATTATCGGACACCAACGTGCTGTCTCTCACGAATATCCAGACCGACCTGGAACTGCCCACCAACGATGTCTGGGTGCTCAACAATTTCAAAGCAGGGTTCGATGGCATCCAACTCGGGTTATCCGGCCAGGTGGCCAACGGGCGGGAACTGTCCCAATGGGAAATTTTCCATGGCAAAAAAACCGGCAATGCCCGCACCGTGCGCGAACAATTGCAAAAATTTTCCGAGTCATTGCAGAAAATCCATTTCACGGGACCGGCCATGCTGGCTCTCAACGTCCAGGGCGATGCCCGGGACATCCACACCTTTGATCTTGCGTTGATCGCCACCGTACCGTCCGCGCAAACCGCGTGGGGAGACGCCTCGCAATTTCAACTCAACGCCAGGCTCACCGCCCCCACCAATGCGCCCGCTCGATCCGATGCCTCGCTGGATTTCTGGACCAATGCCCTGCCCTTCCGCCTCGAGTGGGCAATGCGGCTGGCCGGTTGGAGATCTCCGATGATCGAAGCGCAGTCCGTCTCCGCCGCGGGCTTTTGGAATGCGCCCGTCCTGGCCGTCACGAACCTGTCCGCCGCATTGGGTAACGGACAACTGGACGCCCAGGCGCGCCTGGACGTCTTTACGCGCGCGTTCACCTTTACGAACTCTTCGGCCTTTGACCCGCATGTGCTGGACCCGTTCCTTACCGAACAAGCCCGCCGGCAGTTCGCGAAATTTTCCTGGACACAACCGCCGCAATTGCTCGTCGCCGGGGCGCTGACCCTTCCCGCCTGGACCAATCTCGATGTGGATTGGCGCGCGGCGGTGCAACCGACCGTTCAGTTGAATGGCAATCTTGCCTTCACGAACGGCGCCATCCAGGAAGTGACCGTTGATTCCCTGGCAGCGCAATTTTCCTATTCCAACCTGGTCTGGCAGCTCCCGTCATTGGCCTTCAATCAATCGATGACGCGGCTCGAAGCCAGTGGCAGCGAAGACGACGCCACGAAAAGTTTTCACTGCAAAATTCAAGGCGCCTTTGACCCGGAAAGTTTGAATTCATTTTTGCCGCCCACCAATGCCGCGCGCGTCCTCCACAATTTCACGAACGCCGAACCGGTGTATCTTTCGGCGGAGATGTCCGGCCGGCTCGACAGCCTGGACAGCCTTTATGCCACCGGCCATTTGGCTTGGACAAACTTTGCCATCCACGAACAGCACGTCGACAACGTCGCCGGTGATTTTTCGTACACCAACCGGTTGTTATCATTTTTTAGCCCCCGGGTCTGGCGCGGACAGGAGACGATGACCGCGGACCACGCCATCCTCGATTTCAATAAACGATTGATCTGGATCAAAAACGGTTATAGCACCGCGGAGCCGCAGGCGGTGGCGATCATCATCGGGCCGAAAACCGCCGAGGCGATCGCCCCCTTTCATTTTTTGCAGCCGCCCACCGCCCTGATCAACGGGTGCGCCCCGTTGGGCGATGCCAATGGGCGGGAAGATCCCGATTTGCGGTTCGATGTCATCCGTGGCGCGCCGTTTGAGACCCATAAATTCCGGGCCACCACCGTGACCGGCACCATCCATTGGCTTGGGCAACATTTGATTTTGACCAACCTCACCGGCCAATTATACGGCGGCAGCGGCAGCGGGGGCGCGGACTTTGATTTCAAAGTACCGCATGAAGGCGCGGATTATAATTGCCTGATCATCTTTACGAATGTGGATCTGCACGGACTCATGTCCGATCTCTCGACCCCCACCAATCACCTCCAGGGGGCGTTTAGCGGAAATATCGTTGTCACCCATGCCAGCACCCAGGACTCGCAGACGGCCGATGGATACGGCCATGCTGATTTGCGGAACGGGTTGCTTTGGGATTTCAAGATCTTCGGTTTCTTTTCGAGCGCCCTGAACCAGGTCACGCCCGGCCTGGGAAACATTCGCGCGACCGATGCCGGAGGGGATTTTCTGATGACGAACGGTGTCATCTTTTCCGACACCCTGCAGATCAACGCCAGCGCCAGCCGTTTGCTCTATAACGGCACCGTGGATTTGAAACAGAATGTCAATGCGCGCGTCACCGCGCAGTTGCTGCATAACGTCCCGGGCGTCGGCCCGGTCATCAGCATGGTGTTCACCCCGGTCACCAAGCTGTTTGTCTACAAGGTCACCGGCAACCTGGATGACCCGAAATATCAGCCGCTCTACGTTTTGCCAAAACTGTTGCTCTTTCCGCTGCATCCCATCCGGGGCGTTGAAAATATCTTCACCGGGAATAGCAGTCAGACCAACGCCCCGGCCGGAAAATAATTTCGAAACTGCATTATTTACAGTTGCTTATAGTTTTGGCATAAGAGCGATAATAGAATTGGAGTTGAGAGCATTCCACAGCATGCAACGCATAAATCCATTTTCAGTGATCAGGCATCTCAAGATCGGGCAGAAGCTCACCCTGATGGGCATCGTTTTCATGATTCCATTCGCGGTCGTCACTTATAAGCTCATCAATTCGGTCAATACCCTCGGCGTCCAATTCGCCGTCCAGGAAAGCCGCGGGCTGGAATATTGCGCGCCGTTGCTGAAGTTGCTCCCCGCCTTGCAGGAACGGCGGGAATTGACCTGCCTCGCGACCCCGCAAAATCCACTCACCGCCCAACTCGCGGACAATGCGGCTGAAATCAGGCAGGACATCCAGGCCGTGGATGCGGTGGATGCCCGGCTCAGCAATATTTTGCATGCGACCGTTGAATGGCAAATGCTCAAGGCGGAATGCCAGGAATGGATCCAACAGACCGGTTATCCCTCGCCGGACGAAGCCTTTGACCGCAGCACCAGGATCATCAGCGACGCTCTGGCCTTCATCGCCGATGTCGGCGACACCTCCAATCTTACGCTCGATCCCGACATCGACACTTATTATCTGATGGACGTCATGGTGTTCAAAGGGCCCAAGCTGACGGAATGGCTGGCGCAATCATGGACTTTGACCCGCGAAGGAGCCACCGGCATCAACATCTCGGAACGCGCGCAACAACTCCACCGCCTCTCCACCCTGACGGGAGATATCCAGGACGAGATCAATGTCGCTCTCAAAAAGGTGTATAATTACAACCCGGCCCTGCCCGCAAAATTGGCGTTGCCGCAAGCCGCCGCTGCTGCCTCGCTTCAACAAGTGCTCGATGCCCAGGCTCAGGCGCTCCCCGGCGCCGAAGCCGGCGGTGAAGTGCAAAAACAACTTTCCACGCTCTTCCAGATGGAATCCACCCTCTCGGCCTCTATCCAGAATTTGCTGCAATTGCGCATCGACAGATTTCAAAGTGGCGTGACGCATACGTTGATCTGGGCGGGATTGGGCCTCCTGCTCGTGTCGCTGATCGGATTTGCGATCGTTCGCGATATCACCTCTCCGCTCGGCAGCCTGGTCGGCACCGCCAGGGAATTGGCGACCGGCAACCTGGACACCTCCGTCGCCATTGGCCGGCGGCGCGATGAGGTGGGCGAGTTGGGCCGCGCTTTTGGGTCCATGATGGAAGCGGTGCGCGAGGCCCGCCAAAAATTGTTGGATACCAATAAAGAATTGATGGGCCTCAATGACAAGCTTTCGGAGGCGACCCAGGCCAAATCCCGACTGCTGGCAACCATGAGTCACGAGATCCGCACGCCGATGAATGCGATCATCGGCATGACGGAATTGACGCTGAACACCCGCCTCACGCCCGTGCAGCGCGAGTATCTGGAGACCGTCAGGAATTCAGCCGAAGCCCTGCTGGCATTGCTGAACGACATTTTGGATTTTTCCAAGATTGAAGCCGGCAAAGTCACGCTGGAACAGGTCGGCTTCGACTTGCGCGATTCGCTCGGCGACGTCATGCAGACCCTCGCCGTGCGCGCGCACGCCAAAAACCTCGAGTTGAGCCTGCACGTCCATCCCAATGTGCCCGATGCGCTCATCGGCGATCCGCATCGCCTGCGGCAAATCATGTTCAACCTGATCGGCAACGCCGTGAAATTCACCAGGCAGGGTGAAGTCATCGTGGAAGTCGCCCTGGAACAGGTCGGCCCATCCGACGCCTCGCTCCGTTTTGCCGTCAAAGATACTGGCATCGGCATCGCGCCCGAACATCGCGCAAAACTATTCCAGGCGTTTGAGCAGGCCGACACCTCAGTCACCCGCGAATTTGGCGGCACCGGCCTGGGCCTGGCCATCACCCTGCAGATGGTTTCACTCATGGGCGGCCGGATCGACGTGGAAAGTGAATTGGGCAAGGGCACCACCTTCACATTTTTTGTGCAGTTTGGCATCGGCAAACCGCTGGCCGATGGCCCCCCTGAACCCCCCGTCGGGCTGAGCGATCTGCAGGTGTTGGCAGTGGACGACAACCCCACCAATCGCATCATCCTGGACGAAATGTTGACCAGTTGGGGCATGAACGTCATCAAGGCGACCAACGCTTTCGAGGCGATGGCCGAGGCCAAAAAACGGAGTCAACACGGCTTCTCTCTCGTGATCACCGATGCCAACATGCCCGGCGCCGATGGCTTTGAACTGGCGCAATGGCTGCGGCAGGACGCCGCCCATAAAAACAGCAAAATCATCATGCTGACCTCCTCGGGCCGCGCAGATGATGCCGAACGTTGCCGCGAATTGGGCGTCGATGCGCACCTGACCAAACCCGTGAAGCAATCCGCCTTGTTTGACGTGATCGCCAATGTTTTTGGCCATAAAAAGGGGGCTTCACGTCCACGGGCAGGGGCCGATGATAATATCGCCAGACAACGGCCGCTGCACATCCTGCTCGCCGAGGATAACGTCACCAACCAGCGTCTGGCGGCCATCAACCTGGAATCCTGGGGACATCATGTCTCCATCGCGGATAACGGCGAGCTGGCCGTCGCCGCGGTCGAAAATGGAAAATTTGACCTGGTCCTGATGGACATGCAAATGCCCAAAATGAGCGGCCTGGAAGCGACGACGGCGATCCGCGCGCGCGAGAAATCCACCGGAACGCATGTGCCGATCATTGCCATGACGGCCAATGCCATGGCGGGCGACCGCGAGAATTGTGTGGCCGCGGGCATGGATGAATATGTCACCAAGCCCATCCGCTACCATCAATTGGTCGCCGCGATGGGTCACGTCATCCCTGACCTGTTTGTAGAGGGCAAAAAAAATGATCCATCCGCCGGCCCAAACAAGGAAAGCAAATCGGAAGAGAAAACTGAACTTTTGACTTTTGACCGCGCGGGCTTCCAGGAAAGCCTCGGCCATGACCCCGCCCTGGTGCGCGAGGTGATCGGATTGTTCATGAAACATGATTCGCCGCGCCTGGTCGCCGCCTTGAAGGACGCCTCCCAAAAAAATGACCTGAAGGGAGTCGAAGAGGCCGCGCACGCATTGAAAGGCGCTTTGGGTGAATTACACGCCGCGAACGCTTACGAATTGAGCCGCAAACTCGAATTCTCCGCTCATGCCGGGGATGACCGCGATCTGGCATCGCGCGTCGCGGCGTTGGTCTCTGAATTGGAAAAGCTTGATCACCAACTGCAGCTGTTCCTCGGCTCGCCGCGCCTCCCCACCCCCTGATTATGACTACCCCCTCCTCAAAAGGTTCCGTGCTCGTCGCCGAGGATCTCAAAGTGATCTCCCACAAGATGATCAGCGGTCTGGAACAGATGGGCTATTCCGTGGCGCTCGCGGAGGATGGCGAACAATGCCTGCAAATGGCGCGCGCGCTCCGGCCGGACCTCGTCATTCTCGACATCATGATGCCCAAAATGCACGGCATGGAAGTGCTCAAGCAACTCCGCGCTGACCCCCATACGCAAAAAACCGGCGTCATCATTTGCACCGCCAAAAGTTTTGAAGCGGAACAAGCGCAGATGGCGGCGCTGGGCGCCTATGATTTTTTGATCAAGCCGTTCACGATTCCCGCCCTGGCAGAGATGGTCAATGGATTTTTTAGGTCGCATTCCGAACCGAATACTTCCACGGAGCGCCGCCGCATCCGCGAGGCCGCCGGCGAAGCGTTCCACCCGCAACTCCAGGTCGGGACAAAATGCATGACCCTGTGGGGCACCCGCGGCTCCATGCCCACGCCCGGCGCGCCCTTTTTGCGCCACGGCGGGCAGACCTCCTGCATGGCCATCACCTCGGGAGATGCCGTTTGGATTTTCGATGCCGGTTCCGGCATCCGCGACCTGGGATTGGAATTGATGAAATCGAAGATCCGCACGGTCCATCTGTTCATCACTCATACCCATTGGGACCATATCCAGGGCTTTCCGTTCTTCATCCCCACCTACGATCCTTCTTTCAACATCACCGTCTATGCCGTTAAAGGATTCGGCAAAGATTTGAAATCCGTGTTTTCCGGCCAGCTTGACCGCGATTATTTCCCGGTCCAAATGGAAAATATGCGCGCCTCTTTGAATTTCATCCAACTGGGCCACGAACCCGTCCAGTTGGATGGTGCGAGCGTCACTTGGGAATTTACGAACCACCCCGGCGCCACTGTCGGCTATAAGATCGATGTCGGCGGCAAAACTATCGCCTGGGTCCCGGACAACGAATTTCTGGAAGGCTATATCGGCTCGCCGGATGGGATTACCGCCGAACATGAGCAGGTGGCGCCCTATCAAAAAATCATCGAGTTTCTTTCCGGCACCGACGTCCTGATCCATGAAGCGCAATATACCAACGGGGAATATCCCCAAAAGATTGCGTGGGGGCATTCCTCCGTTTCCAATATTTGCCTGCTCGCAAAATTTTCGGCGGTTCGCCGTTGGATTGTCACTCATCACGATCCCATGCACGACGACCGGTTCCTTGAAGGAAAATTGAACCTGACCCGGCAATTACTCAACCGCGTCGGCTGTACCATCCCCGTCGCCCATGGGTACGATGGCCTGACAGAGTATTTTTGAGACGTTGGTTCCCCGCCGCCTTCTCACAGATTCACGATCGCCGGGTCGCCGTACAACGTGAACAGCCCCGACCGCGTCACTTTGACATCCATGATCTCTCCCCGATGACGTTCATCGCCGTCGAATACCACGATCTTGTTGCAGCGCGTCCGCCCGGTCATCCGCGCCGGATTTTTTTTGCTGGGCCCCTCCACGAGGATTTGCGTTTGCCGCCCCACAAATTGTTTGTATTTCTCCCCGGCGATCCCGTTGATCGTTTGCAACAGGATATGATTCCGCTCCTCGCGGATTTTTTGCGGCACCTGGTCCGGCATTTCGGCCGCCGGCGTGTCCCGGCGCGGTGAATATTTAAAAATAAAAGCGTTGTCGAATTCCACTTCATGCGCCAGCGAAAGGGTCTCCTCAAAATCCTGCTCCGTCTCCCCGGGGAAACCCACGATGATGTCCGTGGTGATCCCGATCTCCGGCTTCGCCGCGCGTAATTTTTTGATGATGCCCGCGAATCTTTCGCGCGTGTAACCGCGATGCATCAATTTCAGGAGCCGGTCGCTGCCGCTCTGCAGCGGAAGATGCGCGCTCTCGCAAAGTTTCGGCAAACGTGCATAAGCTTCCACCAGGTCATCCCCATAACCTTTCGGATGCGGCGAAGTGAATCGGATGCGCTCGATCCCTTCGATCTCATGGACGGCTTCCAGCAATTGAACGAACGCCGATTTGCCGTTTTGCGCCGCGATCTCGCGTTTGCCGTAACTCGTCACGATCTGCCCCAGTAACGTTATCTCCCTCACTCCCCCGGACGCCAGTTCGCGGCATTCGCCCACGATGTCAGGGATTGTGCGGCTGCGCTCCTCTCCCCGCGTATACGGCACGATGCAAAATGTGCAATACTGGTTGCACCCCTGCATGATGCTGACAAACGCCGTCACCGACTTTTTGGACTTCCCATTGAGCAGATGCTCGCGGATGGTCGCTTCGCTGTTTTTTTCACCCTCGACGTCCACAATCTTTTCACGCGCCCCCGAAATGATCTCATCCAGATAATCCGCGGTGCGATGAAATTTTTGCGTGCCGATGACCAGGTCCACGTCCGGCAGCCGATCGATCAGCTCCTGGCCGCGGCTCTGCGCCATGCAGCCCATGAAACCGAGGATTTGGCCGCGGCGCTGCTTATTGGCCTGGCCCGCGAGCGTTTTCATCTTATTCACCGCCTTTTGTTCGGCAAGATCCCGCACACTGCAGGTGTTGAGCAACACCACGTCCGCAACGCTTTCCGTGGGCGCCAGCGAATAGCCCCGGGCAACGAGCTGCGCGGCCACCGCCTCGCTGTCGCGCTCATTCATCTGGCATCCATAGGTTTTTATGAAAACACTCGGCATTTTTTCAGGTAAAACAGCATAAATCGCCGCCGCGGCTTTGGAAAGCGCGAATCGCTTTGCGCTCCTCGCTTGCGACTGCGCTGCAAAATTGTATCCTTGCTGGGAAGTGACGATTGAAGCGGCCCCGCTAAAACTCTTGTTCATCGGTCTTGACGAGCAATTGGCTCGCGGCATCGGCGCCCTCTTCCATGAAAATGGAAAGGTCGCTTACTCCACCGCGCCAACCGTCAACGCCGCCCTCACCCAAATGGCCCTGACCCCTGTCGATGCCGCCGTCTTCGAGATTGCCGAAGAAAAGGACGGCCTGGATTTACTCACCCTGTTGGCCGTCCAGGCCCCCCGCCTGCCGATCGTCGTGGTCGGCGTCAATTATGACGACCGCCTCACTGCCGAAGCGGTCCATGCCGGCGCCCAGGATTGTTTGTCCACCATCAAGCTGGATGCCCCGGCGCTCCTCCATGCCATTCGCGGCGCGATCGAGCGCCAGGCGGAACGCGTCGCGTTGATCGAGGAAAAGGAAAATTATTACGGCGTCTTCGACCATCTCGTGGAAGGTATTTTCCGCACCACCCCGGATGGACATTATCTGTTGGCCAACATCGCCCTGGCCCGTATTTACGGTTACGAATCTCCGGCGGAATTGATGGCCAGCATCACCGATATCGCCCGCCGATTGTACGTCGAGGAAGGCCGGCGCGAGGAATTCGTCCGGATGATGCAGCGCAACGACACGTTGAGCGGTTTTGAATCCAGGATCTATCGCAAAGACGATACCATCATCTGGATCTCGGAGAATTGCCGCGCCGTCCGCGATTTGAATGGCAAAGTCGTTTATTACGAAGGGACCGTCGAGGACATCACCGACCGGAAGATCGCCGAAAACCAGATCCGCCGCGCCACCGCCGAGATCACGCGCAGTCGCGAAGAGTTGCGCGCAAAAAACATGCTCCTCGAGGACAACCTGCGCATGGCGCGCGAGATCCAGCTCACGATGCTCCCCCAGCAGTACCCTGTTTTTCCGCCTAATGTTTCCCCGGAACAAAGCGCTTTTCAATTCACCCACCGCTATCAGCCCGCCGAAGCCGTCAGTGGCGATTTTTTCAGCGTAAGCGCGCTTTCGGAGGATGAAGCGGGCGTATTGATCTGCGATGTGACCGGCCATGGCGTTCGCGCCGCGCTCGTCACGGCCATGATCCGCGCGCTGGCCGAGGAGTTAAAGCCCCTCGCCCGCGATCCGGGCATGTTCTTGCGCAAACTCAATTCGGACCTGTTCAATATCCTGAAAACCACCGGTTCGCCCATGCTCACCACGGCCTTTTATCTCACCGCCAATTGGCAGACCGGCCTCATGCGCTTTGCCAATGCCGGCCATCCCAAGCCGTTGCTCGTTCGCCGGTCAGATAACACAGTGCGCGCGCTCGCCAATGTTTCCGGCCACGGCCAGCCTGCGTTGGGCCTGTTCGACGACCCGCCCTATGAAACCACCGAAGTCCAACTCAAGGCCGGCGATCTGGCGATGCTTTTTACCGATGGTCTCTATGAAGTCCAGGGGGCGAATGAGGAACTCTATTCACAACAACGCTTGCTGGCCGACGTCAAAGAACTCATCGACCAACCCGCCAGCCCTTTGTTCGACCAACTGCTCGACGCCGTCCGCACCTTTGCCCTCAACCACGAATTTGAAGACGACGTCTGCCTCGTCGGCATGGAAGTGCTCAAAGGAAAATAACGGAAATATTCAACATCGAACGCTCAGGGATAGAAAATTACTCCATTCCTTCGATGTTCGGCGTTGAATGTTAAATGTTGAATGTTTTTCTGCCTTCCGCTCTCATTCCCGCTCCAGCAAAAAGATCTTCTCCGATTTTTCTCCCAGGGCAGACTGGATATCCAGCAACTTCGGATAATCCTGCGGGGCAATGACCGCTGGGGCCATGATAAAATCATCCGTGATCACGCACTTCCCATCCTCGCTCTTTTGGGTGATTTTCACCTGTGAGCCTCCGGGCGTCATGAATTTCTCGCTCTTCGGCAGGATTTCGGTCTGGCGATAACCCGGCGGCAATCCGATCTCCGCGCGAAGGACGTTCTCATTCGCATCTGCGATAAACAAGGGCAGCGAGCGCTGGCCGGCAGCCGTGTTGAAGAATGACGGCGTGAACGGCAGGTTGAAATAGAAATAATTTCCATCCACCACGGCAAAATTGTCCAATTCCACGGTGAACTCTTCCATCCCCGGGTACGTGTCGAAACGCGTCGTCAGGCCGCTGACAGCTTTGGCGCCCTGCGCCACGCGTGAAACCGCTTCCTGGAAATAATGGTTGCGCTCCTCCGGCGGCAACTCGGCAAAATATTTATGGGCGCCGTTATAGTCCTGGCCATAGAAATACTTTGAGACCTTGATCTGCGCTTTGCCGCCGGGCGAAAGCGCGACCGCGTAATCGGTCTCCACTTTGTCAGCGCAATTTTTGGCGGCGTGGATGATTCCCATTTTTTGGCCGGCCAGTTCGATGGCCAGCTTGCCGTTGAACCCGGTCGTGCCCAGTTGCGAATACTGGTCGGAATCGTTCAGGTAGTAATCGTCCCCGTCCACGGAAATCCTGACCAGCGCCGTCTGGAAATCATCCGGCAGCGGAAATGAGCCGGCGATGTTTTTGATGCCCTTCACCGGCGGCAAACCTGAGGCCATGACAAATTCCGGCTGGAAGCCGATCGAGGAAAGCATCGCGTAAAAGAGAATGGCCCGGTCCGCATCATGGCCGTAGCCGTCGGAGAGCGTCGTATCGGCATCGGAAAGCTCGCTCAACGGCAATTCAGTGAAGGAAGGCCCGGCGCTGCGGATGTTTTGGGCGATGAAATCGCGGATGGCCTTTACCGCGTCCAATTTTGTCTTCGTGGACGCAGTCAACTGATGCGCGAGCGCGGCCGCCTTTGTGGATTTTTGCGAATGCGCCAGCATCGCCGAATAAAGTGTCGTCCAATAATCCCCGATGTTGCCGATATAATACTCCACGCCCGAATCATAGTTCCATTGCGGCGGCAATTCTTCCTCCGATGGCAGCGCGGGGACATTCGTGGCCTCCCAAACAATTGACCGGGTTCCTCCCGATGCCTTATCGGTTCCAGCGATGATGCCCGGTGCGCCGCTCGTCATCGCCTGGACTTTGATCTTGTCCGGCACAGAAATCGTGAAAGTTTTCTCATTCAACGTCTCGGGAAATTGAAACGATTCAAAATCGGACAGATACGGCATGTCATGCATCGTGACCTGGTACTCCACCTCGATCACGGAGCCGACGTCCATTCCGGGAAGGCTGGCCACGAGCACTTTCCCGCCGCTATAGCGGCTGGCGCCGGCGTTCCATCCCTGGTCCATCCGGTTGATTTCTTCGGCGGAAACCTCCTGCTTCGGGCCGGTTGATGGGGTCACCACCGCGCGGATGATCTTCACGTCTCCCCAGGCCGGATTGTAATTGATCTTCACCTCGGACTCACTGATTGTGCCGTCGTAAGTCAGGATGCGCTTCGAATATTTGACGTCATAGACCGCCGTATGCGCGTCCTTCACCTCCAGTGTCTTATGGCTGTAAAGGATTTCCGCATTCGAATTCACCGGCGGCGTGGCGGCGCTGTTCGCCGCGGTCATCGCTTCGCCCACGTTCTTTGAATTCAGCCCCATGATCAGGCTCTTGCGCCAGCCATAATCCATGTCTGCCAGCGCCTGCTTGAGCTGAAGATATTCCTCCGGGGAAAACTCGACCGTCTTCAGGATGAATTCGCGTGAGCAATCCAATGTGTCGTTGGTCACCGCCACCTTCTCGTTGTATGCGACGCTGTCGTCATCGAGGGAGGCGAATTGCGGGATGGACACCGGCGCGGCAAATCCGCCCGTCAATTTCAACGATATCTCTTCGCGCACCCCGCACGTCACTTCGGTATTGAGCGGATATTTTCTGCTCGCCAGGCCCACCACTTGCAGCAGGAGCCGGTTGGCCACCCCCAGGTCCTTGGCGATCCACGGCAGGCTGACGATGGATTTGTCCCCGCCGTTCGCGGTCAATCCGCTGGCAGTGTATTTTAATTCCGCATGCAATGGCGCGGATGTGTCCCGGATATTTTCCGGCGTGATCGTCAGGGAAGTCAGGTTGAAACCGGGGATCGCTTCCTTGAGGCGTCCTTCAAAAAATCGCTTCTCCTCGTCCGGACGCATCTGGGCGAACGCATTCCGATAGGCATCGTCATTCACCCCCTGGAACGACATCTCGGAAGTGGCCGCGAGCGTCCCATTGGCATCCAGCGTGCCGGTGGTGGTCACGAGCAACATATGTTTATCCGCCGGCGGGACTGGACTCGTCAGCAACGTCTCTCCCTCCGGCTTGCAGACCAGATAACTGCGATTGCAATCCTGTGACGGCAGAAGGTCCCGGGTGTTCTCATCCGTCGGATCCATCAAGGTATAGTGCCCCTTCGTTAATTCCACCGTGACTATCTCGTGGTTGAAGTCGAGTTGCGGCACCAGGACATCGCGCTTCGAGCCGATACTGATCAATGTTGGATACGCGTTGAATCCCGCCAGTCGCAACATTTCCACCAGCAGGGCGGCCTTATCGCGGCAAACACCATATTGCTTCTCAAAAGTGATGCAGACGTCGTGCGGCTCGAATCCCGGCCGGTTCGTTTCCGTCGTCACCCCCATGTAATGGATTTTATTCGAGACGAAATAGAAAAGCGCCTTCACCTTGTCCATGTCCGTCGGCTGGTTGGCGGTCAACTTGGCGACGGTCTCCTTCATCTTGGGCGTCGTCATGTCCAGGTGTGGCTTGTTCAGGTTCCAATTCCATTTCGAGATGTCCTGCCAGGCCGGCACCGTGCTGACAAATAACCGCTGCAACACTTCATCATACGGAGGCATATTCGGCTCATCGAACATCTCCGGGACATTGTTGATCTCCCAATGATAAACCACCGAATCGCCGTTGGTTTGGGTAGTGCTCGTGACCGTTCCCGGGATCTCCGCGCGTAACCCGATGCTTACCAGCGGCAGGCTCGCCGGGGTATGCACCTCGTACGACCAATGCCGGATGTAACTCGTGCCTTCAAAAATATTTTCCTCATCGTATTCCGCCGGCATGATGGAGCGAAGAATCGTTTCGCGCGCGACCACATGGACAATGTCGCCCACGTCCAATTGCGGGATGTTGATCGTGAAGACGCGCATGTTCGGATCATATATATTCTCCGCCATCTGGCTGTCATCGATCGCGTCCTTGGAATTTGCCGCCACATCCACCGGCACCACCGTGCCGTCCGGCTTGATCACTTCCAGCTTCGGCACATCGACCGATGTGTAGGGACGCATGTAGGAAAGGGAAAACTCGCGGCTTTCGCGTTTGCCTTTTTCAGTCAGCACTTTCGTGAATGTTTCATCCTGGCACGCCCCCGTGCCATCGACCCGGTAATCGCGCATGCTCTTTTCCTCCACCACTGCGGAATCGCAATTGGCATATTTATCTGGCGTGATCTGGGCCGCTGCCGCCAGGACTTGTGGTGCATCCACCAGACTCCATTGCGCGCCGGCATAATTGGTGTCATCGGCCCAAGCCGGCAAAGCTGCCGGCATCACCGCACAGGCCAGGGCGATCAATCTAAAACTCCATTTGGTATTCATGAAAAGGACGCTCATCTTATCCAATAGCCGACCAGAGCGGGAGGTTTTTGTTCAAAGAAAGGACGCCAAACATTTATGAATGAGTGACCCGCCGGCGAAGACTTCGTTGGCGCAACGGACTGCCGGCGATGAGCAGACTGCGATCGCGCATTTTCTCAACCAACGCGAGTTTTTCGGCAAATGGCAGGGCGGCAAGTCGTTTGCGGCGCTCCCGTTTGCCGGCCAGAATTTTAGCCATCAATTCGCTCATTCGTTTCCCAGATATTTATCCAATTCGTAGCTTTCCTTCGATGTTGAATGTTGAGCGTTGAATGTTCCCAACTTCCTTTCTACCGGTTCACCGCTTGCATCGCTTGCTCGTGATACCGCAGGCCGGCGGCGGCGCCAGGCGGCGCGGCGGATGAAATCTCTTCCCGCTCCGATTCCGTCAGTTCCACCTGCACCGCCCCCACATTATCCTCAAGATATTTCCGCCGCTTTGTGCCCGGGATGGGAACGATATCTTCGCCCTGCGCAAGGATCCAGGCCAGCGCCAGTTGCGCCGTGGTACATTTCTTGCGCCGGGCCAGCGATTCGATTTGCGCGGCCAGCTTCAGGTTCGCATCGAAATTTTCAGGCTGAAAGCGCGGGAAAATATGCCGCCGGTCGCCCTCCGGCAAATCTTCGATCTTTTTGAAATGCCCCGTGAGAAAACCGCGGCCCAGCGGACTATAAGGCACGAAACCGATGCCCAGTTCGCGGCAGGTCGGCAGGATTTCCGCCTCCACCTCGCGTGACCAAAGAGAATATTCCGTTTGCAACACGCTGATGGGATGCACCTTCATTGCCCGGCGCAGCGTCGCCGCTGCCGCTTCGGACATGCCGAGATATTTTACCTTGCCCGTGCGCACCAATTCCCCCATCGCGCCGATGGTTTCCTCGATGGGCACCTGCGGATCCACCCGATGCTGGTAATACAAGTCGATCTGCTCCACGCCAAGCCGCAACAGGCTCGCATCGCAACTTTGGCGGACATATTCGGGCCGGCCATTGACCCCGAGAAAATTTCCCTTTTCATCGCGCACATTGCCGAACTTGGTCGCCAGCACGACCTGGCGTCGGCGGCCTTTGATCGCGCGCCCGATCAGGCGCTCATTCTCTCCGACGCCATACATATCTGCCGTATCGAGAAAAGTGATCCCCAAATCGATGGCCCGATGGATCGTGGCGATGGATTCATGATCATCGCGTGAGCCATAAAATTCAGACATCCCCATACAGCCAAGGCCCAATGCAGAAACTTTCAACCCTTGTATTCCCAATTTTCGTTGTTTCATATCAAATCAATTTCATTAACGAAATGAAAAGCAATGTGGACTCGAAAAACCCCATGCGCAACCGGAAACTCAGATTAAAATCGTCTTAAAAAGTTGTGCGGCAGAATCTTACGTAAAACGTCCAACACCCTTTCGCCAGCCAAATTTGTAAAGTTTCGGAAAGACGAGTTCCGCGAGCCCTAAACTAAGATTTCGGAGGGGCGAGTTCCACGAGTCCCTGACTTCTCTTTTCCCTACACCTCTGACGGCAAATCCATGCACCCATAAGAAGGTAGTCTGAGGTTGCTTCGAATTGATGGACAGAGAAGTGGGAGAGCCGTATATGATTAGCACCATCAAAGAAACCACTGTCAAAACCCGTCGTAAATTCGACGAAACCTTCAAGCGCGAAGCGCTCAACCACTGGCTTGCCAGCGGCAAGTCGGCGGCAGTCATCGCCCAGGAACTGGGCCTCAAGGCCAATCGGCTTTATGCCTGGAAGAAGATCTTCGCCCCGGCGACCGCTGGGGGGAAGGCGGGTGCCGGGGCGAAGCCCGGGTCGCTGGCGGGTCTCCAAGCCCAACTCGAGGCGGCGTTGCGCGACAATCGGCACCTGCGGGAGCAGCGGGACATATTAAAAAAAACGTTGGGCATTCTCTCCGAACCATCCTCGAACGCTATCAACGGATTGAAGCCATGAAAAACGATTACCCGATCCTGGCACTCTGCGCCACTCTGGCCGTCTCGCCCAGCGGTTATTACGCCTGGCAAAAGCGGCGGATCTCGCCTCGCCCGCGCGCAGTGGAAAACCACGCTCTGGCCCAGCAGATCAAAATGATTCATGGCCAGAGCCGGCAAACTTACGGCAGTCCGCGGATCGTCGAGGCGTTGCGCCAACAAGGTTGTCATCACGGTCGCAACCGTGTGGCCCGCCTCATGCACGCCGCCGGTCTGTGGGGTCGCCAGAAGGGTCGCTATCGCGTCCAGACGACCGACAGCCACCACGATCAACCCATCGCACCCAATCGCCTGGCCCACGCACCCAAGGCCACCGCCCCCAATCAACTTTGGGTCGCCGATATCACCTACATCGAAACCCGGGAAGGCTGGCTTTATCTGGCCGCCCTCCTCGACCTTTACAGCCGCAGGATCGTCGGCTGGGCCATGAGTGAGCGCCTCGACACGGCCCTGGTTTTAAAAGCTCTGGCCATGGCGCTCCTCCAGCGCAACCCACCCGCCCATTTGCTCCTCCATTCGGACCGCGGCGTCCAATACGCCAGCGGCGATTACCGCCGGACACTCAACGCCGCCGGGTTGGTCCCTTCCATGAGCCGAAAAGGCAACTGTTACGACAATGCCACCATGGAAAGCTTCTGGAGCACCCTCAAACTCGAACTCATTTACCGCTGTGATTTCCTCACTCGCAGAGAGGCCCGCACCCAAATCTTCGATTACATCGAAGTGTTTTATAATCGCCAGCGCTCCCATAGCGCGCTGGGTTACCATTCGCCCGTTGACTTCGAACTCCAAAATAACTAAACAAATAATCCCACTTCTCTGTCCATCAATTCGAAGCAAACCCA